>OY782761.1:0-1200000 GCA_963678265.1 uncultured Microbacter sp. | reverse complement strand
TAGAACGAATGCACGAACAGGTTTGATGGTGTCATGGTCTATATGTCGCATTTTTAGCGCATATGTGCTTAATAATGATAGAATTGAGTTCGTGTGCTGTGCGTACGATTACGTATCTTTGCTATCAGAAAATTAGTATTTTTGTAGTTTTAATTTCATTTTTAAATAGTTGCAAATTGCAGCTACCCCTAATGATTGAAAAAAAGTTTTTGCTGTGATGTTATAAATGAGAGAAAGCTTCGTCATATTATAAAATGAATCCCGAACGATTTAAAGCGGAAGTTGTGCCGCTGCGTGAAAAGTTGTTCTACATAGCATGGAAAATGCTGGAAGAAGAACAAGATGCTGAGGATGCCGTACAAGAGGTATTTCTCAAGCTGTGGCACGTTCGCGATTCGCTCGATCAATATGACAGTATTCCGGCTTTTGCTACCACGGTGACCAAAAATATCTGTATTGACAAGATCCGGATTCGGGGGAGGGAGACATCGCTTGACGATGAGATATACCGGCAGGCCGGGCCGGACAATCCCTATCTGCAGCTGGAGCGGAAAAACAGCGATGAGATCATCCGGTTTATAATTGAGAGGCTACCGCCGTTACAACAGGCAATTATACGAATGAAGGATATTGAAGAATACGAAATTGAACAAATAGCCGAAATAACCGGCACACAGGTTGAAGCCGTACGGATGAACCTGTCGAGAGCGCGAAAAAAAGTGAGAGAGGAGTACGTAAAATGGACAAGATAATGCAATTTTTCAGCAAACAGACAACAATTAGCGCTGCAGAGGCCGATGCGCTTCTGGAGAAATACTACGAAGGATTTACTTCGGCTGAGGAAGAGCGGCTGTTGCATCTGTTTTTGTCGCAACCGGGTTTGCCCGAACGGTATGCCGCCGATCGTGCCATGATGGGCTATTTTGCCAGCGAGAAACAAACGGTCAAACCGGTGAAAAGGCCGGTAATCATCCCGATGATTCGCTGGGCAAGCGTGGCGGCGGCTTTGATCGGAGGAATTTTTCTGGTAAGGTCGATGATGATCGAAAAGCCTCAATGCTATGCTTATGTAGACGGGGTGAGAGTAACCGATATGACGGCTGTGAAGGCAGAGGCCATGCAATCCATCGACGCAATTGCTGCCGGACCCGATGAGGTAGCTCAAACGACAAAGCAATTTCAAACGCAACAAATTGTGAAAGACCAACTATCTGTATTTTCAGGAAACTAATAAAACCAAAATAAAATGAGACGCTCAACTAAACTTTGTTTTCTTCTGCTCGCGATGATGGCATTAGCTTTGCCACAGCATCTGTCGGCGCAGAAAGATTTGCAGATCAGCAAAGTGTTCGATATTTACGGAAAGAAGCGGGGTGTGACCATGGTAGAGCTTTCGGGCGAAATGCTGGGTGACTATAACCTGTCTCTCTTCAAAAGCATTGTCATTAATGATGATCCTGCCGCCGGAGATTTTATTCGTAAGTGTATTGCTAAAGACCAGGAAGGAGCCAAAAAGGTGAAGCAGGTAATCTCCAGCGGAAATCTCTCTACAATCATTTTGCAACTTCCCCGTAAAGGTCGGCTCAACCGTCTGATACTTTACAATGCCACTTCGTCGGGTTATAAAATCACGCTGGTCTATCTGGAGAGTCGTGATGAAGTTGACGATATTTTGAATCTATTGTTGAAAAAAAAGTAACACATAAAAGAATTATCCTATGAAAAAACTAATTGCACTTTTAATGGCATTCCCTTTTGTTGGACTTGCTTTGAATGCGACAAATCTGGCTGCCGATACTACGGTACATTTCAACCGCAAAATGGTTAAAATTGAAGAGGGTAGCGAACAATTGAAAGTAAAGGTCTACGACCAGGACAACGACTCTGTGCCATACAAGCAGTTGTACGAAGGAATATTCAGTGATGGAAAGAGTTATGAAAAATGGACGGTGATGGAGGATGTGGGGTTGCAACTGCCATTCTTTAACAAAAGGCATACGAAAAAAGATTCCCGTTATTACCACATGGAGCCTCACTATGCCGGTTTCGGATTGGGATATGGCAATATAACGAACAGCGCGCACAATGAATTGTCGAGCGTCAATGGACTTGCTATCAAACCCGACGAATCGACGGAGTGGTTTATCAATTTGATAGAACACATATTGCCCATTTATCGTAACAATCTTGGAATCACTACCGGACTTGGAATGAGCTGGCAAACATTCCGCCTCGATAACAATACCCATCTGGTGGATGTGAACGGAGTGACAGGTGTTTATGGCGCTCCTGCCGGCATAAAGTATCAATACAGCCGCCTGAAAGTGGTACATCTTACCTTGCCTATTCTTCTCGAATGGCAACCTGCGCTCGGTCGCGATCATAAATCGTTCCTCTCGGCGGGTGTGGAAGCCGGAATTAAAACGTTTTCTTCGTATAAAGTGAAGTACAACGATGCCGAGGGTAATACCATCAAACGGGTGGAAGATCACGGATTGAACACCAATCCATTGTCTGTTAGCCTAATGGTGCAGGCCGGATACGGAGATATGAGCATTTTTGCAAAATATGGATTGTGTAAAATTTTTCAGGATGGGAAAGGTCCTGATGTCAGGGCCGTTTCTCTGGGGCTGATGCTTCACTTTTAAGGTATAGTCACTCTTTTTTTAAGGCCGGAATTGTCAATAACAGATGATTCCGGCCTTTGTCATGTTAAAAAGCACACAGTTTATATGTTTGTGAGCAGCTTTTTGGGGAGTCACTTATTGTTAATATTCTGCAATCTAAGTCGATACCATAAAAGCATGTTTTACAACATATAATTGGTCAACCAAAGCCGGTACAACTATCGGGATAAAGAATTAATTTTGTCGCTGTTTGCAAACTACAGATTGCAAATTGAAGCATTTTGTGAAAGGTAGAGTTGCCATTTTAATGAAAAAATCACACGTATTGCACACAATTCGTACAATTGTGCACCTGTAAATGGCATAATGATGCGAAAACCAATATGATAACTAACCGAGAATCTATACAGGAATTACAACAACACACCGGGGTAAATGTAAACCGCTGTTATCAGTGCGGTAAATGTAGTGCCGGTTGCCAGTTAGCCGACGAAATGGATTTTCCTCCCAGTATGGTAATGCACATGTTGCAAACCAAAGGCGAGGAGCTGTTTCAGCAACTGTTACATTCGAAAACGATATGGCTTTGCGTGTCGTGCCAGAACTGTATCGAACGTTGTCCGATGTCCATCGATATTCCTCAGATCATGGATTATCTCCGCGAAAAATCGGCCGGGGAACACAAAATCAATCACCAATCGCGCGACATCGTCGCTTTCCACCGCGCTTTCCTCGATTCCATTAAATATACCGGACGTCTTTACGAAATCGGCCTCATTGCCGGTTACAAGACGCGCACCTTCCATCTGACTCAGGATGTGAAGCTGGCTCCGAAAATGTATGCCAAAGGCAAATTGCCGTTGGTGCCCGAGATGATTAAAGGAACCCGCAATATCAAAGGAATCTTCTCAAAAACAAAGATTTAACCGCAAAGGTCGCTAAGACTTGCGCAGAGTTCGCAAAACATATATGGGTATGACTGAAAATGAACTTTCTTCCCGAATAATTGGCCTGGCTATCGATGTCCATAGGGCGTTGGGTCCCGGTTTGTTGGAAAGTGCGTATCAGGAGTGTTTGTGCTATAAATTGAAAGAAGCTGGATTTTTTATAGAAAAAGAGAAGCCAATGCCATTAATTTTTGAAGGAGTTAAATTGGATTGTGGCTACCGGATTGATATTTTAGTTGAAAAGAAAGTTTTATTAGAATTGAAAAGTGTAGATGCCCTTAATGAAGTTCATTTGGCTCAGACACTAACCTATATGAAATTAGGAGGATATAAACTGGGATTGTTGATTAATTTTAATGTCTTGCAATTGAAAGATGGCATTAAAAGAGTGGTAAACCGTTTATAAATCTCTGCGTCCTCTGCGAAGAACTTTGCGTTCTTTGCGGTTAAGAAGTTAAATAGATTAACTATGAAGAAATTAGGATTTTATCCCGGCTGTTCGTTGAAGGGCTCTTCATCGGAATATGCGCAATCGGTGCTGGCGGTGGCAAAAGCTTTCGACATCGAACTGGAGGAGATCAATGACTGGAACTGTTGCGGTGCTACGGCGGCTCATAATATGAACAGGGAGCTGGCGCTCTCCCTCTCGGCCCGCATTTTGGCATTGGCCGAAAAACAGGGTATGACTGAAGTTGTGGTGCCCTGTGCCGCCTGCTACAACCGCCTGACGGTTACCCAACACGAACTGAATAAAGACGAAGCGCTCAAACAGCGTGTCAGCGACATAATAGAAATGCCGATAAAAGGCAATCTGCAAATACTGAACGTGATGCAGCTGATCGACAAATACGTGGCCGACCGTCTGGAAGAAAAGGTAACGACTCCGTTCGGACACAAAGTAGCCTGTTACTACGGTTGTCTGCTGGTTCGCCCTCACAACATTCTGCAATTCGACCGCCTGGAAGATCCGCAATCGATGGATATCCTGATGAAACGCTCGGGTGCTGAACCCATCGAATGGGGTTTTAAGACCGAATGCTGCGGAGCTGGATTTTCCGTATCAAAAACAGACGTGGTGGCCAAGCTGTCGGGCAATATTGTGAAAGATGCAGCTGACCGCGGAGCCGAAGCCATCATCGTGGCATGCCCCATGTGCCAGTCGAACCTCGATATGCGCCGTCCGCAAATCAACGAATACCTGAAACAGCAAATCAATATCCCGGTCATTTACATTACACAGGCCATTGGGCTTGCCGTGGGATTGAGCCCGAAAGAGGTCGGTTTACAGAAACATTTTGTCCCGGTAGAAATCGGATAAAACACAAAGACACGGAGACACAAACTATTTTGCATTGACAATTATCTTTGTGCCTTAGCGTCTTCGTGTTGAAAAAAGAAATAATAATTTGGAGAATTTAGTGATTTGAGGGAATGATTACCTGTTGTTTTATCCTCAAATTCCCAAATTCCCAAATTCCCAAATTAGCACCATGTCGAAAATAGGAGTTTTTATTTGCCATTGCGGAGAGAACATCAGCGCTACCGTCGATTGTGAAAAAGTAGCTGCCGAAGCCGGAAAAATGGATGGGGTGGAATTTGCCACCGACTACAAATACATGTGTTCCGATCCGGGGCAAACACTCATCAAAAACGCCATCAGGGAAAAAGGGCTGACGGGTGTTGTGGTGGGAGCTTGCTCGCCGCGTATGCACGAACCGACCTTCCGCAAAGCGTGTTCCGAAGCGGGACTGAATCCCTATCTCTGCGAAATGTCGAACCTGCGTGAGCACTGCTCGTGGGTGCACGAGAAAAACGAACAGACCACCGAAAAGGCGATCGACCTGGTAAAAATGCTGGTTGAGAAGGTGAAGAAAAACAAACCGCTGAATGCCATCAAGGTGCCCATTACCAAAAAGGCGCTGGTAATCGGTGGCGGTATTGCCGGTATTCAGGCGGCGCTCGACATTGCCAATGCGGGCCAGCAGGTCATCATGGTGGAGAAAGAACCCTCCATCGGCGGCCACATGTCGCAGCTCTCCGAAACATTCCCTACGCTCGACTGTTCGCAATGTATCCTTACTCCCCGCATGGTGGAGGTGGCACAACATCCGAATATTACCCTGTACACCTACGCCGAACTGGAACACCTCGACGGCTTTATCGGGAACTTCAAAGCTACTATCCGCCTGAAAGCGAAAAGCGTGGATTATAAGCTCTGTACGGGTTGCGGGGCCTGCACCACCAAATGTCCGAACAAGAAAATTCCCAGCGAATTCAACGAAGGATTGGGGATGCGTACGGCGATTTACACCCCGTTTCCGCAGGCAGTGCCCAACAAACCGGTGATCGACCGGGCTAATTGTACCTACTACCAAAAAGGCAAATGCAAGGTGTGCGAAAAAGTATGCCCCACAGGCGCCATCCAATACGACCTTCCCGACCAGTTTATTACCGAGGATATCGGAGCGGTGGTGATTGCCACCGGTTTCAACGTCTTGAAAACTGACTTCTTCCCCGAATATGGTTACGGCAAATATGCCGATGTGCTTACCGGATTGCAGTTTGAACGTCTGGCTTCGGCATCGGGACCAACCTTGGGAGAAATTCGCCGTCCGTCGGATGGTAAAGTGCCCAGGAAGATCGTTTTCATCGCTTGCTCCGGTTCGCGCGATCCGGCCAAAGGCATTCCCTATTGCTCGAAAATATGCTGTATGTACACCGCCAAACATGCCATGCTTTACCAGCATAAGGTACACGACGGCGAATCGTATGTCTTCTACATGGACATTCGTGCAGGGGGCAAAAATTATGAAGAGTTTGTGCGCCGTGCCATCGAAGACGACGGTGTGAACTATATCCGCGGACGGGTAGCCCGCATCTACGAAAAAGACGGTAAATACATCGTGAAAGGTGCCGACACACTGCTCGGGAGCAAACCGGTAGAGATTGAAGCCGACATGGTGGTGCTTGCCACTGCAGGTGTTTCGAACCCCGGGGCGGAAGAGCTGGCGCAAAAAATGCATGTGTCGTACGACGCTTACAAGTTCTTTGCCGAAGCGCATCCGAAACTGAAACCGGTAGAAACCAACACGGCAGGTATTTTCCTGTGTGGCGCTTGTCAGGCTCCGAAAGATATTCCCGAAACGGTGGGAATGGCCTCGGGTGCCGCTGCCAAGGTGATCGGTCTCTTCTCGAACAACGAACTGACACGCGAACCGCTGATTGCCGTGGTGAACCGTTCGGCTCCTCCGGTATTCTCTACTTGCGTGGGATGCTTTATGTGCCAGACGGCTTGTCCGTACAACGCCATCGAACGCGAAGAGATCAAAGGTCGCGACGGCAGCGTAATTAAAACCGTAGCGAAAGTGAATCCGGGATTGTGCCAGGGTTGTGGTACCTGTGTGGCCTTCTGCCGCTCAAAAGCTATCGATATGCAGGGCTTCTCGAATGAACAGATGTTTGCCGAGGTGATGGCGCTGATGAATGAGTAAATCAGCGAAGCTAAAATGTGCCAATGTGCCAATGAGAATCTGTAAATCTGGAATTGTTAGCGCAAAGTTTAGCGTTCTCTGCGGTTAATGGCAGATTCAAATTGTAAATAGTAAATGAATAAATAGTAAATAGAATCATGTCAGAATTTGAACCGAAGATCGTTGCGTTTGTCTGCAACTGGTGTACCTACGCGGGTGCCGACCTGACGGGAACGAGCCGTATCAAATACGCTTCCAACGTAAAGATTGTCCGTTTCCCGTGTACCGGCCGCATCGACTTCATGCTGCTGCTCAAAGCCTTTGCCGAAGGTGCCGACGGTATTATCGTGTCGGGTTGCCACCCCAACGATTGCCACTACACCTCGGGTAATTTCCACGCACGTCGCCGCTGGGTGATTTTCCGCGGATTGCTCAACTTTATGGGCATCGACGTGAACCGCATTCAGTTCTCGTGGGTGTCGGCAGCCGAGGGTGCCAAATGGGCCGACGTGGTGAACAGTACCGTGACTGCCGTCCGCGAACTGGGACCTTACACGCAATACCGCAAGGCAGCCGACTACTTGGCACAACAAGATCAGAGTATTATAGACGGTCAGGAGGCGATGATAATTAAGTGAACGATTTGACAAGTTGACGCGTGAACAAGTTAATCTGAAAAAAAGAAATTTTCAATGGAAGAACTGAGAAAAAAGGCTGCTGAGTTGCTGCAATCGGGCGAAGTACAAATGGTGATCGGGTACGAAGAAGGCACCCGTCATCCGCGCCCCTGCTTTATCTCTTCGGCCGACGATGCCGCCAAACTGATATACGACGACCGTTGCACCGGCAATCTGGCCGTTTACCTGACGCACAAAGAGCTGATCGGCGGACAAAAAATCGCCATCACGGCATCCTATTTTGCCCTGCGCAGCATCCTGCGGTTGTTGACCGAACATCAGATTCAACTCGATAAGCTGGTTGTCCTCACTGTTTCGGCAGAAAAGGAAGTGATTCGGTTTGCGACCACCGACGATATAACGGCATATCTGCAAACCGCGCCCGTTCCTGCCCACGAAGACGACAAAGCGTTGATCGAAAAGCTCAATGCCATGAGCCGCGAAGAGCGCTGGGAATTCTGGTCGGCCGAACTTTCGAAATGTTTCAAGTGTTACGCTTGCCGGGCAGCTTGTCCGATGTGCTACTGCACCAAATGTATTGTGGAAGAGAACCGTCCGCAATGGATACAGCCGTGGGCAAGTACGCTGGCCAATATCGAATGGCACATCAACCGCGCCATGCACATGACCGGCCGTTGTGCCGACTGTGGAGCTTGCGGAGCCGCCTGTCCTCTCGGATTGCCAATCCATCTGCTCAGTCACCAGATTGTGCAGGAGGTAACCGATAACTTCGCGCTGGATGTCAATCAGGCCGTGTCGGGCGACAATGCGCTCTCGACCTTCAAACCAGAGGATAAGGAGAATTTTATACGGTAACAGCCCCCTAAATCCCCCTCAAGGGGGACTTAAAGAATCTGGGCTAACGAGCGAAATGAAGCATTGGAGGGAGTTACTGAACAGAAGATTTTGTAGAAAAGAACTCGAACGGAAATAAAAAACAAGAATCAATTTAAAATACAGATTCTTTAAGTCCCCCTTGAGGGGGATTTAGGGGGTTGTTGATAATATGGAAAAACGTTTCATTACTCAGGCATCGCTTAACCGTTGGCTTACGAAAATTGTCAGTGACGGAAAGCATCTCTACGCTCCGGTGAACAAGGGTGCCAAGGTTGACTTCGGCCGTGTGGCTTCGGCCGACGAAATCGTATTCGATCATATCCAGACCACGCAATCGGCGAAGTCGGTCGCGTTTCCACGTACCGATGTGCTCTTTTCGTACGAAAAAGAGAAAGGCAAGGTACAGCTCGAAAATGCCGACCTGACTGCTTATCCCGACACGGTGGTTTTCGGATTGCATTCCTGCGATGCTGCCGGATTCAATCCGCTCGGAGCGATCTTTAACTGGGATTACAAAGACGAACTTTACAATGCCCGCCTGCAACGCACCGTGGTGGTGACGCTGGCTTGTACCAAAGCCGATGAGTACTGCTTCTGTACTTCGGTCAACGGAGACCCGGGCAATACCACCGGGAGCGATATACAGCTTACACCGGTCAACGGTGGTTTTCTGGCCGAAATCCTGACCGAAAAGGGAGCAGCCCTGGTGAAAGCCGATGAGGCCGCTTTTGAAGCCGATCGTGGCGATGTAAAGGAAGAATATCTGGTGAAGTTACCGGAGAAATTCGATATTAAAGCTGTTCAGGAAAAACTGCAAACCGCCTTCGAGAGTCCGATCTGGAAAGCGCAATCGCAACGCTGCATCGGCTGCGGAGCGTGTGCTTACGTTTGCCCCACCTGCGCCTGCTTCGACATTCAGGAAGATGCGCACGGCACCAAAGGGAAACGTCTCCGTTGCTGGGATTCGTGCGGATTTGCCCTGTTCACTCTGCACACCTCGGGACATAATCCCCGCCAAACGCAGGCACAACGGTGGCGTCAGCGCCTTTTGCACAAATTTTCCTACATGCCCGACCGCCTTTCAGTGCGTGGCTGTACCGGTTGCGGCCGCTGTTCGAGAGCCTGTCCGGTGGATATGAACATTGCAGAACATCTTTCCTCGATTTGAGGATTTGGGGATGTGGAAATTTGAAGATGGGAACAGCCTTCGATTTTATTGATTATGAAACGAACATGTTGCTCCACAACACCCAAGAGGTTCCGATAGCTATCGGAAAATAATTTCAGCAACATGGAGTTACATACTTCCTTGAACCAAAAAATATTATAGTATGAAAAATGACAAGGATAATTTGATCGTCAACCTTTCGGTAGAATTTGCGTTGGCCATTATCGAATATTGCGAATTGCTGGAGGAGAATCGGAAATTTGTCATTGCTCATCAATTGCTTAAATCTGGCACTTCCATTGGAGCAAATGTTCGGGAAGCGCAAAACGCAGAAAGCAAGGTAGATTTCATTCACAAACTGAAAATAGCAGCAAAAGAGGCCGACGAAACGGAATATTGGTTGATCCTTTGTGAAAGGTCAAAGAATTATCCGGATCCTTCGGCTCTGAAAGAAAAATTGAACTCTATACACAATGTGATTTCAAAAATCATCATCACATTAAAAAAGAACTGATTAAAACGTACGCTTATGGATAATTTACAACATATTGAGGAGAACGGTATTTCTAAATCCTCAAATCTTCAAATCCCCATATCCTCAAATCTGTATTTACCGTATTTAATGACCGTCGAGAAGGTGACGCAGGAGGCTCCCGGCGTGAAGACTTTCCGTTTGAAGTTTCAGGATGAGGAGGCAGCAGAACAGTTCTCGTTCCGGGCCGGACAATTCGGTGAATACTCCGCTTTCGGCGATGGTGAAAGCACCTTTTGTATCGCTTCGTCGCCCACCCGCAAAGGCTATATCGAATGTACCTTTCGCGAAGCAGGTAAGGTTACCTCATCGCTGGCAAGGCTCGAAGAGGGTGATACGATGGGATTCCGCGGCCCGTTTGGCAATACATTCCCTATCGATCAGTGGAAGGGCAAAAACCTGCTCTTTATTGCCGGTGGCATCGCGCTTCCTCCCATGCGTTGCGTGATCTGGAATGCCCTCGATACCCGCGAAAATTTTAAGGACGTGAGTATTCTTTATGGTGCCAAATCGGTGGACGATCTGGTGTACAAGCACGAACTGAAGGAGTGGGAAGAACGTCCCGATGTGAAATTAGTAACAACGGTAGATCCCGGTGGCGAAACACCCGACTGGAAAGGCGAGGTAGGTTTTGTGCCCTCTGTATTGGAAAAAATGAATCCGTCGAGCGAAAATACCGTGGCAATTGTTTGCGGTCCTCCGGTGATGATTAAGTTTACCTTCCCGGTGCTGGAGAAACTGGGCTTCAAACCCGAAAATATCTACACTACGCTCGAGAACCGGATGAAATGCGGGGTAGGGAAGTGCGGCCGTTGCAACGTGGGCAAACTGTATGTCTGCAAAGACGGGCCTGTATTTACCGGAGCCGAATTGCAGGCTTTACCCCCTGAATATTAATAATTCTTTGTTTTAGAGAAGTGCTATTTATTGTGTTTAGGCTGAGGCTGCTATCGTTTGATGGTGGCCTCGGCTTTTTAAAATGCAGCTTATCTTTAATTCACAGATCTCTATATTTCGTTGCGGGACGGACACATCCGCCATAGCAGAAAGACTAAAATGAGGGTTTCACTCCAAGCGAAGCCCTCATTTTAGTACGAGCTATCATAACCCCGTCCTTCAGGGCGGGGTTGCCAACTATGCTTTGCCAATTGGCTTTAGCCGTGATGAAGAGTATTATACTCAGGGCTAAAGCCCATGTACGTTTCACTTTGTTACTGTCTCCGCCCTTCAGGGCGGAGTTATTTCAACGACCCTGACCTGGAGATATGCGACAGCTTACGTCCTCTTTAGAAAAAAAGCTCCTGTTTTGATGTTGCAAGGCAGGAGCCATACACCAATCTGTTTTACACGCTACGGTGTTGTATACAGTACTTTTCTTTCCATTTTTTTAAGTCCGTTGTTTTCAAAATAAACTCGATATGTTTTTGTTTTTTCCGGTCGAATAAATTGCTGAATTGCAACATCATAATTTTGGTCGGTAAATAATCCGTAATATATTCCAGTTAACGACTCTTTTATATTTAAATGACAATAGTTATCTGAGATAATTAATAGCCGCTTTTCGTATTCCTTTTCCCAATAATGTGATTTTGATAGAAAAAGAGCTTCGTAATCACGTTTTATATGTTGTTCAATATTTTCTTCTTTACTCATTTCTTTATTCCAATAAATCCGTTCGTTTTTCTTCGGACGGTAATTTATGTTTTGAAATTTAAAAATATCAACATGGTCATTTTCTTTGATAAATAATTCAGTATCAATTTCAAGACAAATTCCTTTGTGGTTTTCAGCATATTGAGCCCACATCATTTCATTTTTATACCCATCATACTGATCTGTATAGACAAAGCAAATAGCTTGTATTTTTGATTTTATTTCTTCTCCAAATCTGTACATACTATCGAAATGAGCTTTGTCTGATTTGTAGTCTAAGTCATTATACATAGTTTCGTAGGGAACATTTATTCCTCCAAAAGCCCATTTTTGGTTTTCTTTTGGCCCATTCATTTTATTCAAAAAATTTGTTCTTAATGTCATTGAAGGCAAAATGAACTCAATCGCAGTACTTAATTTTGTATAATGATAAATCTTAGACATTCAGCATGATTGTTTTAGGATTGTACACAACGTCTATATATAAAGGTATAAGTCTCCCCTGCTGCCGCACTCATCCTCTCGTGTGGCTATGCGATCTTTTGTTGATTACATCGACTATTTAATAGGGTAACTCCCCTCATCCTCAGCTGTTCACAAACTTCTTTGCAAACATACAATAAATAATTAACATACTAAATGAATTTATTCTGCAAAACAAAAAATATTGTTCTGCCGCGATTTGAAATGGTGGAGGTAGGTCTGGGTTGTCGAGGCGGTTCGATAAGCAGGGCTGAGAGTTCTGTAGGATCGGTAGATGTGCCGGGCATTGCTTGTTTGCCGCGGCGGGGAGTTCTATTTATTGTGTTTATGTTGAGGCTGCTATCATGTGATGGCAGCCTCAGTTTTTTCTATCGATAGTCTATCGGGAATATTTTCGTCGTCTCAGCAGAAAGAACACCGCGGCGAACAGTGCCAAAAGAATGAGAGGAATGGCCAGATTGGTAATTTGCCACATGGTTCTACCCTCCGTTGTTGCCATGTTGTTGAGCAACCGGAGTGGAACCACACGCGACCGGAGTTCCAGCCAATTGTCGTCGCCACTGAGGTAGAGTACGGCGTTGACAATAAAATCGCGGTTGCCGTACTGGCGATTGGCATAACTGTCAAATCCCAACGGTAATAGCTGCATGTTGTTTCCGCTTCCGTGTACCTCGTTGCGGATAATGTCTCCGTTGGCAATTACAATCATACGGGTCGGTTTGCTTCTTCGCACGATAGGAAACGATTGCGCAATGCCCTGAGGAACCATTCTGTTGGCGAATGCCGAGGTGAAAGAGCCTTCGAGAAGTCCGCCAACCGGAATATTCTGAAAATGAAAATAGTTGTGGTCCTGAGGGTTGGGCATCTGTTTCAGGTCGATCATGGAAGGAGGCGTAAGCGCGTGCGACGCGTTTGAGGTAGCCAGAAGCGCTGTTTTTTTAATCAGTGTGTCCACTCCCACAAAGTCGATTGAAGAGGCAAAATTGGCCTTTACGGAGGCTAAATTGCGTGTAACGACATGATAGGGAGAGGTGAGTAAAAGGGGCTGGTAAAACCATGGCATCGGTTTGAATTGAGGCTCGTCGCCCGGACGCGATACATTGACCGGCATGGAGGCACACTGCACATCCTGCACAATGTCGGGATTGATGCGTATGCCGTAGCCGAAGAGCATGTCGGCAAGGTTTACGTCAAGAGGGGCGATGGTTGCCTGGCCTGTTTGGGCAAGGTAGTTGTTGTCTATTTTTGAACCGTCGATCAGCCACAAAACACTTCCTCCGCGCATGATATACTGGTCGAGAATGAATTTCTCGTTCTCCGAAAATGACGCTACCGGCTTGGCAACGATAACCACTTTGTAGGGATCGAGCGCCTTGGGGTCATTTCCCAGAGCTCCCCGGTCGACCTGGAAATAGCGGCTCAGTGCCGTGGTGGCATCATAAACCTCCGGTTCGGGCAGTTCTCCGTTGCCTTCCAGAAAGGCAATTTTGCGGGTCTCCTTCACGTTCAGCACCCGGATGGCATCGGTCAGTTGGTATTCCAGCCCTTCTACCGACGCGTTCAGATTCTCTTCACCCGAGCGACCCTGCACGTTTGTGAGCAGGTTGACCAGCAGCGTGTCTTTGTGGCTTATAATCTCGGCCCAGGGGAAAATGATTTTACGTACGGCCTTCCCGTCAGCATCCTTTTCATACACCATGGTGGCTTTCATGCCCCGTTTTTCCAACGAAGCGTAATAGGCTTCCGCATCGGTTCCCGAAGCAGTTTTTGTAGGATCTACAAACTGATATTGGATATTTTTTCCGGCATAGACCTTAAATTCATCTAAGTAGTCTTTGCACGAACGTTTCAGACGTAAAAAGCCGGCATTCAGATCGCCGTCGAGATATACATTGATTTGAACCGGCTCCTCCAGCGATTTCATCAGCTTTTTGGTGGCTGGCGAAAGCGTATACCGTTTGTCGGAGGTCAGGTCGAGACGAAAAAAGAGAAAATGAGAGGCGAGAGAGAGTGCCGCAATTGCAACCACGACTACTGCAATTTGCCAAAAAAGAGGTTTGTTTTTCATCTGTGAATTGATTCAACATAAAAACAACTTCCCGACTGGCGAATGTCGGGAAGTCGTCATTTTTATCAAAAATAGAGTTTTATAGAATCACGGCCAGAAAGCGGACCATTTTATTGTCGAGAGCTTTCATTCCGTGTTTTAACTCGGCGTTGAAATAGAGCGAATCTCCTTCTTCCAGAATGAGTTCTTTGCCGTTTACTTCAAGCAGCATTTTCCCTTCCAGCACGTAATTGAACTCCTGTCCGGCATGGGCGTTAAGGCACATCGGACTATCCGACGGCTCAACGGTGACGATGAACGGGTTGGCATTGCGGCCTGCAAATCCCGCTGCCAGCGATTGATATTTGTACGCTTTGGTTCTTTCTATGGCCACACCTTGCCCTTTGCGGGTGAGGTAGTATGTTCTCATGCGGGGCTCTTCGCCAAACAACAAGGCTGTCATCTCAATGTCGAAATGAGACGCAACGTTGTGTAAAAGGCTAACCGGAATATCTTTCTTTGCTCCTTCGTAGAGCAGATACTCCTTTTCGCTGACCATTGCCGCATCGGCCATCTCTTTTACCGATACGTCCAATGCTTCACGCAATCCGTGCAAACGTTCTGCAATTTGCTTGATCTGATTATCCATGGGTATGTTAATGAATTTCTGGATTTTATTGCTTAGTCAGTTTTGCTACGCAATTCTTCAGGCTGCTTTCCCAATGGGGAATTGTAAGTCCGAATGTCTTTTTAATTTTCGATTTATTCAAAACACTGTAAAACGGACGTGGTGTTTTAGCCGGATACTCTTTCGACTCGATGGGCACAACGTTGCAGGTGATGCCTGCCAAACGATGGATGGCAATGGTAAAGTCGTACCAGCTGCATACCCCTTCGTTTGAGAAATGATAAACTCCTGTTTTGAAGGCGTTTTCGTTTTCAATGGTTTTTTCGATAATTTGCAGGATAGCTGCTGCTAAATCGGCTGCGTTGGTCGGCGTTCCTATCTGGTCGAAAACCACTTTCAATTCGTCACGTTCTTGCCCCAGCTTAAGCATCGTTTTGACGAAGTTGTTTCCATAAACCGAGTACAACCACGAGGTACGGATGATCACGGCATCGAGGCAGACCCTTTTCAGATCGGCTTCGCCAAGCGCTTTGCTTTTTCCGTAGACGGTTTTCGGATTGATTTTCTCATTTTCCGTATATGGTGTGTGCGCGGTGCCATCAAAAACATAGTCGGTGGATACATGAATCACCTTAATGCCGTTGGATGCAGCCACCTCTCCGATGTTGCGTACTGCTTCGCTATTAATGGCAAAACATTTCTCTTCATCCTCTTCTGCTTTGTCTACGGCTGTGTAAGCCGCACAGTTGACGATAAAATCGAACGACTTGCCTATCACAAACTGTTCGATTGCCTCTTTGTCGCAAATATCCAATGTGTCGGCATCTGTAAAGACAAAGTCGACATCTTTCATCTGCGGTGCAATTTGCCGGAGCTCGCTCCCTAATTGACCGTACGAACCTGTGACTAAAACCTTTTTCATACTTCTCGTCTTTAAGTTGTTAATACACAAAATTCAACTCTGCTTGCGCCAAAACCGGATGTTCCCGATCTTTATCGGAAATAATGGCCTCTTCTTGTGGAATCTTCCAGTCAATGTTCAATGCCGGATCGTTATACATAATGCCCCTTTCTAAAGTAGGGTCATAAAAATTATCGCATTTGTAACTAAATATTGCCGTCTCGCTCAATACCGAGAATCCATGGGCAAAGCCCTGTGGAATGAGAAATTGCAACTTGTTTTCTTCCGAAAGCTCCACTCCGTACCACTGTCCGAATGTGGGCGATCCTTGCCGGATATCAACAGCCACATCGTATACCTTGCCTACGATAACCGATACTAATTTGCTTTGGCTGTGTGGACTGAGCTGATAATGCAACCCTCTTACCACACCATAACCCGATTTTGACATGTTATCCTGACAAAAATCGATGTTGATACTATTCTCTGACAGTCGTTTTTTATTGTAACTCTCTAAAAAAAATCCTCTGCTATCCTCGAAAACGCGGTTTTTGATCACAACCAAATCGCGTATCGGTGTTTTAATTATTTCCATTTTCCCTCGGTTCGTTTGCTATTTTAATCAGATATTCTCCGTAATTGTTTTTTCTTAAAGGTTCGGCCAGGTTCAGCAGCTGATCGCGGTTGATGTATTTCATGCGGTATGCAATCTCTTCGATGCAGGCAACTTTAAGTCCTTGTCGGTTCTCAATGGTTGCAATGAAATTAGCGGCTTCCAGCAGACTATCATGCGTTCCGGTGTCGAGCCAAGCCATGCCGCGTCCTAATAGTTTCACATTCAATCGTCCTTCTTCGAGATAAAGGCGGTTGAGATCGGTAATTTCGAGTTCGCCCCGTTTCGATGGCTTCAGATTTTTTGCTTTCTGAATCACATCGTTGCCGTAGAAATAGAGACCGGTTACGGCATAGTTTGATTTCGGTTGCGCCGGTTTCTCCTCCAGACTGAGCACTTTGCCCGAAGCGTCGAACTCTGCAACACCGTAGCGTTCGGGATCGGTAACGTAATAACCGAAAACAGTTGCGCCCTCTTTCAATTTCGATGCTTCCTGCAGTTGTGATGACAGGTTGTAACCATGAAAAATATTGTCGCCAAGCACCATGCAAACCGAATCGTTACCAATGAATTTTTCTCCGATGATAAAAGCCTGTGCCAGTCCGTCGGGCGATGGTTGTATGGCGTATTGAATATTCAGTCCGTAAGCCGATCCATCCTCAAAAAGCCGTTCGTACAGGTGTATGTCCTGAGGCGTCGAAATGATCAGAATATCCTGAATCCCGGATAACATTAAAATTGACAAGGGATAATAGATCATCGGCTTGTTGTAAACAGGAATAATCTGTTTGGAAATGCTTTTGGTGATTGGGTACAGTCTGGTTCCCGATCCACCGGCCAAAATAATACCTTTCATTGGTAAGTGTTGTTAATTTAGTATTCTAAGGATATTTATAAAACAAACCTTCAAAATGTAGCATTTCTCAGGGTTTTCGCTGTTTTTGTTATAAACAAAGATAATCGCTTTTATTGAAAATGGTACGGAATAGTGAAAAAAATTACCACCCGAAAGCGCTGTTATCGTTCATCCATTTGTCTTGTGCTTTCATCACCTGCTCCATTACGTCGCGGGCACATCCGTCGCCACCTTTCAGGGGTGATATGTAGACCGATCCCGCCTTGATTTCTGGGGCTGCATCCTGCGGACAGGTAGGAATACCAACCTGCGACATCACCTGATAATCAGGAATATCATCTCCCATGTAAAGTACATTTTCGGCATTCAGCGAATATTTCTTCAAAAAATCGTTCAGATCATTGATTTTCGTGCTCGATGCCATGTAGATATCTTTTACTCCCAGTCGTTCGAAACGAAGTCGCACGGCATTGGTATTTGCTCCGGTGATGATGGCTACATGGTATCCTTTTTTAATCGCATACTGAATGGCGTATCCGTCTTTGATATTTACCATGCGCATTGGCTCCCCATTGGGATGCAAAGGAATGCAATTGGCAGATAAAACACCGTCGACGTCGAAGACAAATGCTTTGACATGGTTGAGAAGTTCTTTGAAATTTGCCATAATGCGTCTGTTTTTAGAGGTAAAAAAATAAAAGGCCAAAAGTTTGTAAATCAAACCATTGACCTTGTTTAGTTGTCTCACCAGGATTCGAACCTAGACAGGCAGTACCAAAAACTGCAGTGCTACCATTACACCATGAGACACTCCATGTATGTTTTGCTTTAAAAGCGACTGCAAAGGTAAGAGTTTAATAGGTTTCTTCAAAATTTTTGGCCGAAAAATTTTTCCCCGATTTTTGTTTTTTATTTAAATAGGCTATAACTTGTTAGTAAAGAGGTATTAATCCATTATCTATAGTTTGAAAATGAACGATAACCTTACTTTTTTGTGAAAACGTCTAACCATTTACGCGGCTTTTTCAGCTCTTCAAAGCCCGGAGACGGATTATTCAATACGCTAAACCGCTCGTCAGTCTCAGACTGAAACCCGAATTGTTCGGGGAAGACGATCAGCTGGCTGTTGTTAATAACCGTATCGGTAACAGCAGCAAATAACTCCTCGAATAAAGGATGGTATGATATGGTCGACTTCCGACCGGCAAAAAACACGACCAAATCATTGTTACGTACCTGTTTGATGCAATTTTCAATATCACCCCATCCCTTCATTCTCCGGTAGAAAGAGGGGGTTTTGTGTCGTTGGAGAGATGATAAAACCTTTATTTTTTCCTCGGTCTCCTCATTGGCATAAAAGACAAGCGAAGCATCGGCCTGCTTGGCAATGTGATGAATGTGCTCGTAAGCGCGTTGAAATCCGAGTTCCAGTTCGGCTTTCTCGGGTAAAAAAACCACAACCTGCGAAGTTGTTCCGAGAGGTTGTATCGGCCTGTAAATGTAGATGGAGCGGTTCATACTTTTTTGTAATGAATCGGCCATCTGACCCAAAAATGATTCGGTGATTTTTGTTTTACGATGTAACCCGATAATTAAGTCCGAGATGTTGTGTTCTTTGATCGTATGGATAATTCCGCTGGCAACGTTCACATCGTAGCGAACCAGTTGTTCTATCGTATTGTCGGTCGCGGCAGCTATCTTGGCCGATCGCTCTAATAGTTTTTCCCCGGATCCTCTGCTTTTGTTTGCCGTATCGTCTACTACCGTCAATACATATAATGGTTGCTTGAGAGGGGTCGTTTTCATCATCACGGCAAGTTCCATCAGCCTGTCGATGTTTTCGGGATTTGAGACCGGTATCAAAATTCGTTCCCGTATCTCTTTGTCGCTTTCGTCGTTACTTTTCCCTGCAAAAGCCAAACGGCGGGCTGCTTTTTCGGTAACAAAAGAGCTGATGATGCACGAAAACAGAATCATGATAATCGTCCCGTTTAATACATGGTCGTTGAGCAACCTCACCGGAGTGCCATCGGGATTTTGTCCCAAAATGATGTTGTAACCCACCATCACGGCGGCTAATGTGGCTACGGCGTGTGCGTTGCTCAACCCGAAAATCATCAGTCCTTCGTCTTTCGTCAGTTTGCAGGTGATGCGGGTCAACGTTGCGGCAAGCCATTTGCTGGTGATGGCGACCATTGCCATTACTGCGGCAACGAGTAGCGCTTCATATCCACTGAATAGTACTTTGTAGTCGATCATCATGCCCACTCCGATGAGGAAAAACGGAATGAACAGCGCGTTTCCCACAAATTCGAGGCGATGTTTTAATGGCGAGACTTTGGGTACCAGCCTGTTCAGCGAAATTCCGACCATGAATGAACCCAGTACACCTTCCAGGTCGGCCATTTGTGCCAAAAAAGCACCCAGAAAAACCATGGCCAATACGAAGATAAATTGCAGGATATTATCTTCAAACCGTTTCATAAATGCCCGGGCGATAATTGGAAAAACGAAAAGAACAATCAGTCCGAAACAGAGTATTTTAACGGCCCAGATAACCATAAACCAGTTGGTGAGCGTTCCTTTGCATAGCCCTGCAATAATAGCCAAAAGCATTAGCATCAGGGTGTCGGTAAGAATTGTTCCTCCCACGGTGATGTTCACGGCCCGGTTTTGCGACACGCCATATCGTCCCGTAATGGGGTAGGCCACTAAGGTTTGTGACGAATACATGGCTGCCAGCAGTAGGGAGGTCATCAGGCTGAAATGAAGAATGTAGAGACTGGTGAGCGTACCTATGATAATTGGAATCGAGAAGGTGAAAAGGCCGAAAGTCATTCCCTTCACCCTGTTGCGCTGGAAATCGTTCATATCCATATCGATTCCGGCAAGGAAAAGGATATAGAGGATTCCTACATTGCCAAACAGGTGAAAGCTTTCATCATTGGCAAGAATGTTGAAAGCTTTAGGTCCAAGCAAAATTCCGGCAAAAATCAACCCTACGATATACGGAATTCTCAACCGGTGCAATAGCAGGGGTGAAAAGAGTATAACGAGCAGCACCACGGCAAAAATCAGGGTGGTGTTTTCAAGTGGCAATTGTATGGTAATGTCCGATATACTCATGCGTTAGGGTAGTAAAACTCAACCCGGAGAGTGATTAATCCGTTGCGGAAGAGGAGATCAGCTTCTTTTCCAGTTCGTTTATTTTGGCTTCCTGATTGTTTATGGTGGTAAGCAATGCGTTTAACTCCTCATTTTCAATGGTTGAGGGGAATTGTCCTTTTACCCGCTCCATAAAGTCGGAAAGCACGTTCATGTAATTTGTGAAGGCGCTATAAGGCGAGTCGTAATTCGGATCGACATTGAAGCCGTTCCATGGCTTGGTCGTCATATAGTGAAAATGATCGGACGATTGCAGGCATAGCCAGTCGTGCTTAATGGCTCTGTCGGAACACAACCGTACCCGTTCACCAACCTGATAGAGTTTTTGCAATGCCTCGGTTTGTAAATCGTTGCCGGTCCAGTTGCTCAGGTCTTTCTCCTCGCCCGACCACGATTGCGGATAGGGAACGCTGATGGGGGAGATGGCATTGAATTTTTTTGCAATCTCGGCAGGTGTCGAAAAGGTTATTTTATTGGAAAGGGCCTGAAGAGGCAGTGCTTTGATAAACTCGAAGATACCGCTTTCTGACCGTTGACGTTCGCCGATAGTTTGATAACCCATGAAGATACTGAATATCTTTTCGTTATCATCGGTGTTTTTGATTTCACCCATCAGTTTTTCTGCGGTCAATGGAAATTCATTCCAGCTCCAATCCGAAAAACGGTAGGAGATATCGTCGCTGAGTTTCATGTTACGCGTCAGCACTTTAATTTGCGGAATATAGCTGTGTCCGTATAGGAAATTGGGGCTTTTCCAACCTAATACGTGCTTCGAGCCTTCGGTGAGCAAGGTAGAGTACCCCATATCGTACACCATCTGAGCAATCTCATCGGAATAGATCATCTCCGTGTTACGGAATGTAGTCGGTCGCACGCCGAACAGGTCGTAAATGGTCTCGCTGTGCATTTTAACCTGTTGGGTAAATTCTTCCGGGTCGAAAACCGATGCGAGAGAGTGGGAATATGTTTCGGCAATAAATTCCACACTGCCCGTTTCGGCAAGTTCTTTAAAGCTATCGATTACCTCGGGGGCATATTGCTCGAAAAGTTCCAGCGCGATACCCGATATTGAAAATGACACTTTGAATTTCCCATGCGTACTACGAATCAACTCTAAAAAGAGACGATTGGCCGGCAAAAAGCTGCTGTTCGCAATTCGCTGAACATTTGCTTCGTTAGCGAAATCATCATAGTAATAATGGTCTGATCCGATTTCAAAGAAGCGATAACGTTTTAATTGCATCGGGATGTGCACCTGAAAGTAGAAACAAATAGTTTTCATAAGCGGTAATTTTAAGGTGGATCACTAACGTTAGCTGGCATTTATTCAGAATCCGGATGGGAAAGAGTGTTGGTTCTGTTTACCTTTTGGCAAAAATAGGATTAATTTCGGACAACCAAAAAAAATATGGCACCTATCTTGCGATAGATGCCATAAAAAATGCAATTAAAAAGCGGTGAGGGGGGGATTCGAACCCCCGGTACGGTTACCCGTACGACAGTTTAGCAAACTGTTGGTTTAAGCCACTCACCCACCTCACCAGTGTCCGAGTCATTGCCTAAACGGTTGCTTCAAAAGCGTTGCAAAAGTAGGGAATAAATTTCAATTTTTCAAACTCTCTTTCAAAATATTCTCAAATGGAATGACTAAATTTGCAAACTCAACTGATAAGGCTTAAAAATTAGGTAGTTATGCGAAAGAAAATATATCGTAAATCTAAATCAATCAAAACAATAGCGTGGGCTCTCGGGATCCTTGCCACACTTTTTATAGGGTATCAGGTTTACACATATTTCCGTGGGAATTTCGTTACACCCTCGGGCGAAACTGTTTATATTTACATTCATGAACATGATAAGCTCGATGATGTGGTCAAACAAATCGAGAAAAAAACCAGGCCGCGCAATATTAATTCGTTTATTCGCCTGGCAAAATCGGAAGGGTATCCGGCAAAGATCCGTGCCGGACGGTATGCCATTTCCAACGGCATGACCAATCATAAATTGCTCTCCAACCTGAAAAAACATGTGCAGGCTCCCGTCCGCTTGAAATTCAATAATATTCGTACGAAGGCGCAATTGGCCGGACGTTTGTCGAAACAGTTGATGGCCGATTCGTTAACGTTGATTTCGGTCTTGAACGATTCGCTGGCTGATGTCAAACTCGGTTTCACTCCCGAAACAGTGGTTGCCATGTTTATTCCCAACACATACGATATTCTCTGGGATATAACCCCGGCGCAGCTGATGAAACGGATGCATCACGAATACGAAGAATTTTGGACGGAAGAGCGGAAACAAAAAGCGAAGAAGGCCAATCTGACTCCGGTACAGGTAACGACCCTCGCCTCTATCATTGAAGAGGAGACCAACCACAAGGCCGATAAACCGATTGTCGCCGGGTTGTATATGAACCGTTTACGGTTGGGAATGCCGTTGCAGTCGTGCCCTACCATCAAATTCGCGCTGAATGACTTTTCGTTGCAGCGCATAACCGGAGTGCACCTGCGTGTCCATTCTGCTTACAATACATACAAAAATCCGGGTCTTCCTCCCGGACCGATCCGTATCCCGAGTATCGAAAGCATCGATGCCGTACTCGATTTCAAGCCGAATAACTACCTCTACATGTGCGCCAAAGAGACGCTGAACGGCGAACACTATTTCGCCGCTACCTGGGCCGAACACAAGCGGAATGCCGATCGCTACGCCGCCATGATGAACAAGCGCGGCATTCATTAGTCAAAACAGGTTGCGGATGTGATGTCCCGACAGCTCTTTACGCAGCTGGTCGGAGTCGGGTGCTACCCGACGAAGCAGCGCCCAGAAGCGTTCACTGTGGTTATGCTCTACGGTGTGGCAAAGTTCGTGCAGAATGACATACTCGATCAGATGTTTCGGTAACAGCAGCAGGTAGAGCGAAAGGTTGATACTGTTCACGCGCGAACAACTTCCCCAGCGGGTCTGGCTCGACTGAATTTTTACCCCATTGAATTTGAATCCGTTGTCTTCGGCCAGACGAATAATTATGGGCGGTAACTCCTTCTTTGCCGCCTGTCGCAGAAAATAGATCACCCCTTTGCGGATGGCCGCCTGAATAGTTGCCGAATGTATCTCTTTTTGTATCGGATATTCGATAGTGAGCAGGCCATCGGCCAATCGAAAGAAGATCTGATTGCGGGTGGCAGCTACAACTTGTGTGGTAAATGTGAGCGTCTTCAGCGGAGAGTCGGCATCGATCCATTGCTGATGCTTCTCTTTCTTTTGCAATAACGTCTCTCTCGTCCGCTCCAGAAACCGTACCCCCTCCTCATAAAATTTTTCCGAAGGCAGCGTTACCCGCACACCGTTGGCTACCAGGCGCAGAAAAATGCGCCTTGAGCGGGGATTGACCGTAAACGAAATTTGCCCCAGTTCCGGGTCGTGAAGCGATGTACACATACTATTGATGATTGATGTGCAAAGATACAAATTATCCAATCCGGGAATAACCCCGATTGTAAAAGAGAATCAGGAGCAATAACTTCTTTTAAGTCTGTTAACGGAGGATTAACCAGGGGTATTTATTATCAGAGCGTAATTTCAAATAAGAAATGCAACTCTTAGGTAGAAAAAAACTCTTTCAGGGGCATGCCCCTGAAAGAGTTTTAGGAATAAATTTCTACTTTTAAGTTGTAATGAAAAAAGTACATTTAACCCCAGAACAAAGGTATACAATCTCTGTCATGCACAAGCAGGGTTGTAGCCAAATAATGATCGCCCGGACAATCGGCAAAGACAAATCGGTAGTAAGCCGGGAATTGAAGCGCAATGCAAATTTGAAAGGCAAATATTCGTTTGAATATGCACAAGACATGGCGGAGCTACGGAAAGAGCGCATGAAGAAACCACGTAAACTCCTGCCTGAGTTGAAGCGGAAAATTATTGCCATGATCCACGATGATTATTCTCCACAACAAATTAAAGGTCGGTTAGCAATTAAAAATGAAGATTTTGTCAGCCATGAGACCATTTACAAAATCATCCGTCAAGATAAACTTCAGGGCGGAACCCTTTACGAACATACCAGACATCGGCTTAAACATCGAAAGCGTCCTGTTGGCAAAAAAATAGCGATAAAAAACCGTGTATCAATAGACCAAAGACCCGAGGTGGTCAATCTTAAGAAACGGTTCGGGGATTGGGAAATTGACACTATCGTAGGGGAAAAAAACAAGGGGGCAATTGTTACAATGGTGGAAAGACAAACCGCCTTTATGATGATGGAAAAACTTGAACATGGGAAAAGTGCCAAAGAATTGACCAAAACTGTAGTGCAATTGTTGACCGCATACATAAACAGCGTCCATACAATAACCGGAGATAACGGAACTGAATTTGCGGATCATCAGACTATCGCTAAAAAACTCAAAACAAGCTTCTTCTTTACTCACCCATATGCTGCTTGGGAAAAAGGTCTAATTGAAAATACCAACAAACTTATCAGACAATACATCCCTAAAAAAACAAATCTTGAACAGCTAAATCAACAACAAATCAAACAAATACAACATAAATTAAATAACAGACCAAGAGCTAAACTCAATTTTTATTCCCCTAAAGAATTGTTTTTCCTAAATTTGAATACCTAAATGTTGCATTCTGTTGTTGAAACTACCGAGCAATTCAATTTGCATTGTTGCTTGCTTATTGTATTTCAATTTCCTATCTTTGCGATCCGAACCGTAAAAAATCTATCTAATACTTTGGAGACAGACAATGACATACTTTATCGTCTGAAAAATGGAGATCCAGACGCTTTTGAAGTTATCTTCTGGCAATACAATGCTAAGGTGCATAATTTTGTCATGTCTATTCTCTACGATAAAAGTATGGCTCAGGATATTACCCAATCGGTATTCCTTTCCGTGTGGGAGCATCACGCACAAATAGATATTTCCAAAAATTTTTCATCTTATATTTTCACAATCGCTCAAAATCAGGTTTATCGTCAAACGGAGAAAGCTTTGCTTTCTTACAACTACCAAGAGCATGTGAAAAAATCACACGTCAGCCTTGATGTCGAGATTGAGGATAACATTGATTATCAATTTTTAGAAAAATTAATTTGGGAATTAATAGACCGGTTGCCTTCTTCTCGTAAAGAAATTTTCATGCTTAGTCGCAAACATGGGCTTTCCAACAAAGAAATAGCTCAACGGCTCTCCATATCTGAAAAAACGGTAGAAACTCAAATTACCCGCTCTATACATTACCTTAGAAAACATATTAATCCACATGTAGCACTTGTTGGATTGTTATTATTTCATCTGTTTGTGCCATAGAATAAAGTGCAGGCAGATACAGCAATTAAAATTATTTATTTCAAATTGTAAGGGACATGCGCCTTTCGCGTATATAAAATATATGGATGTAAAAGATATTTACTATCAAACTCTTCTCGAGAAGTTTTTCAAAAAGGAAACTACAGTCGAAGAAGTGCAGCTACTAAAAGATTGGTTTTTCCAATCGAAGAGTAGGGATGCTCTTTCTGATTTTTATAAAGA
This sequence comes from uncultured Microbacter sp., assembly GCA_963678265.1. Classification (GTDB taxonomy): domain Bacteria; phylum Bacteroidota; class Bacteroidia; order Bacteroidales; family Paludibacteraceae; genus Microbacter. Next base: position 1,173,850 of record OY782761.1, on the reverse strand, counting down.
AAAGTGGGAAGATGCTTCGTGCTCTATGGATGCCGGCATCCAAAATAATATGCTTGACAATCTCAGAAAAGAAATTAAGCCACAACCTCGTTCCTTCTACATCAACATTAATAAAGTATGGAAATATGCTGCGATTATTCTATTTCCGGTATGTATTGCGTTAGGAATAGGGTATTATTTCGTTGACAATAGAATGTCCTTAGCCGACAACAAAGATATGGTAGTTAATGTAGCCAAAGGACAAATGGCTAATTTACAACTTCCTGATGGAACAAAAGTTTGGTTGAATTCAAATAGTAGAATAAAATATGATAAAAACTACAATAAAGACAATCGAATTATAGCCTTGGAAGGAGAAGCGTATTTTATAGTGTCAAAAGACAAAAAGCGTCCGTTTATTGTAAAAACCAATGCGGTTTCCATCCGAGCGGTAGGGACAGCGTTCAATGTAAAAGCGTATAACGACGAAAATATAATTACGACTACCTTGATTGAGGGTAAAGTAAACGTTTTCGATAACAAAATAGTATCTCATCTGTTGCCAAACCAAAGAATCACGTTTAATAAAACAGATCACTCTTTCAATAAAACAACCGTTCCAGATGCGAAAGTAGCCGGTTTATGGAAAGAAAATCAGTTGGTATTTCAAGCAGAACCACTTGAAGATATAGCGAAAGCTCTTGAAAGGATATATAATGTTCATGTTATGTTCGATTCTGAACAAATTAAGCAAATCCGCTTCAGTGGAACAATCAAGAAAAACAGATTGGAAAGTGTTTTGCAATATATTGCACTTACTTCACCGATACATTATTCAATTAATGATTCTATTGTAAGCCTAAAACAGGGATCAAATCAGCGAAAAAGCGATATGCATAATTGATATTTATCTTCTTTCTGATTCATGAGCAACTTGTTTATTTTAGCGCGTAAAAGAAACGAACTTTCATCATTTTCAAGAAATACAGTACTGCACCCTTTACAAAACCGAAATCTCTCTGTTGCGTCTTTATAATGTGCAGTAGTATGTAATTTGAATTTTTTATCAAGGATTAAAACGATTGCCTTTGCCTGTCCCAACCTTCATACATGCATGAATCGGATGAAACCATATCTTCTTTGGCTATCAATGTGTGCCCTCCTACTGTCTTTTGCAACTATTAGTTTTGCACAAATTACCATTACTACAAAAAATCAAACGATCAGGCAACTCATACATTTGATTGAAAAGCATAGTGAATATAGTTTTTTTTATAACAACAGCCTTCCCGGATTAGACAAAAGAGTTAATCTGAATGCCAAAAATCAAAGCGTAGAAACGATATTAAAACACATTCTTCAAAATACCGGCATCGGATATAGAATTGATAGTAACAAACAAATCGTACTGATTCCTACCGGCATTCCTTCCGTCAATCGTAATCTGTCAGAACCTACTCACAATCCTGTCCGAAAATTAATCGGCACGGTTAAAGATGCTAATACAGGAGAGCCTCTGCCAGGAGTTAATATTGTTATATTAGGAACAGCAACTGGCGTTATCTCCGATCTTGATGGTAATTTTTCTTTAGAAACACTCCCCGATGCCGAACTTGGTTTTACATATGTAGGATATGCCTGTAAAAAAATCTGCGTAGAAGGGCAGACGCAATTACAAATAGGTCTCAATCAGGATATAGAAAAAATTGATGAGATTGTTGTGGTTGGTTATGGCACACAACGTAAAGTAACCCTAACAGGATCGGTTGTAAATGTTTCAGGAGATGAGATTAGAAAGAGTCCGGCTCCTAACGTTACAAGCTCGCTGGCCGGACAACTCCCCGGCTTGGTTGTTTCTCAACGTTCTGGAGAGCCGGGACGTGATGATCCGGGCATTTTAGTCCGAGGTGGAGCTACAACCGGCGATACGTCGCCTTTAATCATTATCGATGGCGTGGAGCGTAGCTTTATGAGTAGAATGAATCCGGATGATATTGATAGTTACACTGTTCTAAAAGATGCTTCTGCTGCTATTTATGGAGCCCGTGCGGCAAACGGAGTTATCCTGATTACAACAAAAAGAGGAAAAGAAGGGAAACCTGTGTTCAATTTTTCAATGAACACCTCTTTTCAGCACCCGACTAAAATTCCGGACCTTCTGGATTCATATACTTACGCCAAAGTATACAATGAATTGGCGTGGTATAAAACAGGAAGACCTACATCCGGATTTACACCCCCATATTCAGACTATGCTCTTCAAAAATTCCGTGACGGTTCCGATCCCATTTTATATCCAAACACAAATTGGGAAAAAGAGATATTGAAAGCGGCGTCATTGCAAACCCGAGCCAGTTTGCAGGTTTCAGGCGGCACGCATGATATTCGTTATATGCTCTCCGGTGCTTATATGTACCAAAATGGAGGCTATAAAAATAATCCCACCAAGTATACACAAGCCAACATGCATAGTAATATAGACATAGACTTGAATAAGTATTTAAGTGTAGGAATGAATATCAATGCCATTATCACCGATAAGAATTATTCTCCGGTAACTACTCACACCAACTTTGCCAATATTATAGATGCCGCCCCTGTTTTTGTGGCTTATTATCCGAATGGATTGATTGGACCCGGTCGTTTGGGTGAAAATCCGTTATTGCTCGACCAGAGAGGTTATGACAGAATACGGGAAACTCCTATCTATGCAACGTTAACAACCTCTTACAAAATTCCCTTTGTTCATGGATTGAAACTTGAGGCTTCTTTCAATTACGATCAGAATAATACTTTTGAAAAATCTTTCAGCCAGCCCTACTACTATTACGAGTACAACGTCAATACGCAGCAATACGACAAAAAACAGGGAACAGGACAACAGACAATAGAACTTACCGATACCTGCAAAAAGCGCACAACTATGTTGTACAACTACAAATTGGTGTACGACAGGACCTTCGGGATGCACCATGTAGGTGCAATGGTTGGACAGGAACAACAGAAAAACACGTACTCTTATGTTCAGGCATACCGTAAAAATTTTGTAAGTTCCGCCATTCAGGAAATCGGTGCGGGAAGTAATGCTGCTACCGACAAGAACAACAACGGTTCATCTTCCAATACGGCACGAAACAACTATTTCGGACGGTTTAATTATGACTTCGGCTCTAAATATTTGGCCGAATTCGTATTCCGTTATGACGGATCTCAGAATTTCCCCGTCTCCAAACGGTACGGTTTCTTTCCTGCCGGTTCTCTCGGATGGAGAATTTCAGAAGAGCCTTTCTTCCATCAGGCTGCTCCCTATGTAGATCAGCTCAAACTTCGGGTATCGGTTGGACAAACCGGAAATGACAAAGTTAGCGCATATCAATACTTACAGACTTACTCTTTTGGAAATAGCTATGTATTTGGTACCAATGATGTAGCGGGAATTTATGCAAACACAATACCTAACGTTAACATTACATGGGAAAGAAGTACCAAAGCCGATGTCGGGTTGGATGCTATTTTTTGGAAAGGACTGCTCGGTGTTGAATTTACAATGTTCAAAGAGTGGCGGTCGAATATTCTTCATGCCAGAAGTGTTACTTACCCAAATACATTAGGCTTCCCGGGATTGCCTGATGAGAATATTGCAAAGGTAAACAACCATGGAATTGAAGTGAAAGTAAGCCTTAGAAACAAGATCGGAGATCTGATCTACAGATTGGAAGGAAATATGTCATTTGCCCAAAGTAAGGTAGTTTACATGGACGAAACTCCTTTTACAGAGGCTTATGCCAATGCAACCGGACATCCGTTGGGTGCCGCATTGTACTACAAAGCTATCGGTATTTTCCATACGCAGGCTGAAATCGATGCATGTCCGCATCAGGTAAATACGCAGATAGGAGACATTAAAGTAGCCGATTTGAATGGCGATAAGAAGATCGACGCGAATGACCAATTTCGCTTTGACTATACGGATACTCCCCAGATTGTATTTAGTTTCAACACCAATTTTCAATATAAGAGTTTCGACCTGACTCTCTTTTTCCAGGGACAAACAAGAGCATATCACTACGATAATCAGTTTACTAGTCTTGGAAATGACAATAATAATGCTTTTGTTGCCAGAGAAAAAGATCACTGGACGGTAGATAATCCCGACGGGACAATGCCTCGTGCCGGAGATAATGCACCGGGTGCTACAACATTCTTCCTTTATGATGCCACTTTTATTCGGTTGAAAACAGCCGAATTGGGATACACTCTTCCTAAAAGAATTGCTACCGGAATCGGTCTGAGCGATTTGCGAATATATGCAAGCGGATTCAATCTGCTTACCTGGGCAAAATCAATCAAATGGGAAGATCCCGAATTGAGCGGGGATGCTCTCTATTATCCGCAACAACGTGTAATCAATTTGGGCGTTAATGTGAAATTTTAGATTCTGCTTTTTTATAATAGACATAATATTGCAGTCCTCTTGACTTCATTGTCAGCATACTTCATTCTACTTAATAAAGTCACATTTCAGATTGTAGCCAAAGATAATATAACTACTCTCTCACTTAAGGTTACGTTCATTGACAATAATACAAACCATTTTTGTCCTTCAAATCTTCCGGGTAATATATTTGTCAAACGGTATTTTATTATTTAAATAATGTGAAATGATAAGGCGCGTGTAGGGGAAACAGGTCAGTTACGGATATAAATATAAAGTAAAATTGTAAAGTATTCCTGAAAATAGTAGGTGATGACACATCTATAATTTTAGCGAATTACTTCCGTCGAAATTATCAATCTTAAATCTGAGCTGCCTATGAAACATATCTCTTCATAGATTTCTTTCTTATGTCAAAAAACGGAACAATGCCGTTAACATTGTTCCGCCGTAATCAAGCCCACACATTTTCTTTCCGTACATTGATTTTGAAAAAATCAATACTTGTTTGTGTGTCAGTTTGAATGTGTAAATGTACTTCTTTTTGCTTAAGATCTACTTAGTGTAAAAAATGGACTTGGGGTCATTTTATTGAAATGACTTGTTAATCTTATTCTTTAATTAATCGAATTTAAAATCATCATAGATGAAAAAATACATTCTTGGCTATTTATTATGTACACTTTTTGTGTCATTTTCGGCCGTGAGTTTTGCACAAAATAATTCGTCTTCCAATACGCACAAAGTAACAGGCGTAATTGTGGACTCTAATACGGGGGAAACACTTTTAGGTGTTAATGTCGTAGTATCTGGAACCCATACCGGAGTTATTTCAGATGCAGATGGTCATTTTTCAATTTCAGTATCGCCCAATACTGTTCTTGATTTTTCTTATGTAGGATATATAAATAAAAAAATAACGGTAGGGAAACAATCTCAATTTAAGGTTGCTCTTGACCCGGATGTTAAAAAATTGGACGAAGTGGTTGTTGTCGGTTATGGCACACAAAAAAAGGCAACTTTAACAGGATCAGTTGTTAATGTTTCCGGAGACGAAATTAAAAAGAGTCCGGCTCCTAACGTTACAAGTTCATTGGAAGGACAACTACCCGGTTTGGTTGTTAGTCAGCGGTCCGGAGAACCGGGACGTGATGATCCGGGGATTTTAGTCCGTGGTGGAGCTACAACCGGAGATACTTCGCCTTTGATTATTATCGATGGTGTAGAACGTGGTTTTATGAGTAGAATGAACCCTGAAGATATTGAGAGTTATACTGTTTTGAAAGATGCTTCTGCTGCCATTTATGGAGCTCGTGCCGCAAACGGAGTAATCCTGATTACCACAAAAAAAGGAAAAGAGGGAAAACCGGTGTTCAGTTTTTCAATGAACACCTCTTTCCAACGCCCGACCAGAATTCCAGACATGCTGGATTCATATAGTTATGCCAAAGTATATAACGAATTGGCATGGTATAAAGCAGGAAGACCAACAACCGGATTTACACCTACATATTCGGACTATGCTCTTCAAAAATTCCGTGATGGCTCCGATCCTGTTCTTTATCCGAATACAGATTGGGAAAAAGAGATCTTGAAAAAATCTGCATTGCAGACACGTGCCAGCTTGCAGGTTTCAGGCGGTTCCCAAGGTATTCGCTATATGCTCTCCGGTGCTTATATGTACCAAAATGGTAACTATAAAAACAACCCGACATCCAATAAACAATTTAATATGCACAGTAGTATTGATGCAGACTTAAATAAGTATTTGAGTGTAGGAATGAATATCAATGCTATCGTCACCGATAAAAATTATTCGCCGGTAGTTACCCGTACCAACTTTACCAATATTGTAAATGCAGCTCCAACACTCGTATCCATTTATCCTAATGGATTGATTGCTCCGGGTCGTTTGGGAGAAAACCCGTTATTGCTCGATCAGAGAGGTTATGACAGAACACGGGAAACTCCTATCAACTCAACTTTCACAGCTACATACAAGATTCCTTTTGTTCAGGGGCTGAAACTTGATGCTTCCTTCAACTACGACTTGAGTAACACATTTGAAAAATCGTTTAGTCAGCCCTACTACTATTACGAGTACAACGTCCTTACCCAGCAATATGACAAAAAGAAGGGAACCGGGCAAAACACAATCGAGCTGACCGATCGCTACGACAAATGGACGACCATGTTGTATAACTTCAAGTTGGTATACGACAGAACCTTCGGAATGCACCATGTAGGCGCAATGGTAGGACAGGAACAACAGAAAAACACCTACTCTTATGCCAAGGCATACCGTAAAAACTTTGTCAGTTCTGCCATTCAGGAAATCGGAGTGGGAAGTAACGCTTCTGCCGACAAAGACAACAATGGTTCGGCTTCGAATACAGCACGTGACAACTATTTCGGACGGTTTAATTACGATTTCAATTCCAAATATTTGGCCGAATTCGTATTCCGTTATGACGGTTCTCAAAATTTCCCCTCTTCTAAACGTTACGGATTCTTCCCTGCCGCTTCTTTCGGATGGAGAATCTCGGAAGAACCATTCTTCCACAAAGCAGCCCCCTATGTAGACCAACTCAAATTGAGAGCATCGGTCGGACAAATAGGTAATGATAAAGTTTTGAATACAAGTGGTAATTTAGATTCATACCAATACTTGCAAACTTATTCTTTCGGAAACAATGCCGTTTTTGGTGGCAGCGATGTAGCAGGAATCTATGCAAACACAATGCCCAATGCCTACATTACATGGGAAAGAAGTACCAAAGCCGATGTTGGGTTGGATGCTACTCTATGGAAAGGCCTACTCGGTATGGAATTCACTATGTTCAAAGAGTGGAGATCGAACATTCTTCATGCCAGGAATGTTACTTACCCCAATACATTAGGATTTTCGGGATTACCCAATGAGAATATTGCCAAAGTAAACAATCATGGCCTCGAAATAAAGATAACCCACCGAAATAAGATTGGTGATCTAACCTACAGACTGGAAGGTAACATGTCGTTTGCCCAAAGTAAAGTAATTTACATGGACGAAACTCCTTTTACGGAAGCTTATGCCAATGCAACAGGTCATCCGCTGGGGGCAAACTTATACTACAAGGCAATTGGTATTTTCCATACACAGGCTGAAATCGATGCTTATCCGCATCAGGCAAACACACAGGTTGGAGATATTAAAGTGGCCGATTTGAATGACGATAAAAAGATCGACGCGAACGACCAGTTCCGTTTTAACTATACAGATACTCCTCAGATTGTATTTGGCTTCAACACCAATTTCCAATACAAGAATTTCGACTTGACGCTTTTCTTCCAGGGACAAACAAGAGCATACCACTATGACGGTCAGTTTGCCGATCTGGGGAACAACGACAACGCCAATGCTTCTGTTACCAGAGAGAAAAACCACTGGACGGTAGATAATCCCAACGGAACAATGCCACGTGCCGGAGCGAATGCACCGGGTACTACAACATTCTTCCTTTATGATGCTACTTTCATTCGGTTGAAAACAGCTGAATTGGGATACACTCTTCCTAAAAAGATTGCCGCTGGAATCGGCCTGAGCGATTTGAGAATATATGCAAGTGGATTTAATCTGCTTACTTGGGCAAAATCAATCAAATGGGAAGATCCGGAGATGAACGGGGATGCCCTCTATTATCCGCAACAGCGTGTAATCAATTTGGGTGTTAATGTGAAATTTTAAACGATAATTCCAATGAAAAAATTATTATTAATTGCAACAATGATCTTGTCACTGGCTTCTTGTAGTGACAATATTCTTGATATTACGCCTGAAGATCGTGTTTCCGAAACTGCGGTCTGGACGGATGTAAATCTAATAAACGCCTATCAAACAGAGCTGTATAATGGAATTAAGCATGGATATAATGGCGTGCATATGCAATCGAAAGCAACCGATGAAGCAATCAATACCATGACATGGGGGGTAAATATTTTTGTAGATGGGACTCTTTCTCCCGACAATGTAGGTAATGCACCGGTAACCGATTGGTCAGGAGGTTGTAATCTATATTACTGGGACTATGCATATCAATACATTCGGAAAATCAACCTTTTCCTTGAAAAGATGCAAACTGTTACAGTTCCCGTTTCCAATAAAGCACAATTGATTGCTGAGTCTAAATTTTTAAGGGCGTATCTGTACTTTATACTGATTGAGAGACATGGAGGAGTGCCCATCGTTACACAATCTTACAATCTCGGTACTACTGTGACATTTACCAGTAGCTCGTTTGACGAATGTGTCGATTTTATCAACAAAGATCTTACCGAAGCTCTGGCAACTAGCGACAATGATTTTCCACAAAAGTACGAATCGACCAGTTCTAATTTTGGGAGAGCCACAAAAGATGCTTGTATGGCCTTACGGTCGCGCTTATTTTTGTATGCCGCATCTCCACTCTTTGACACCGCAGGTAATGGCAAGGATAAAACCAAATGGCAGAAAGCTGCCGATGCTGCCAAAGCTTTGATAGACAGAAATGCATATACTTTGTATCCCAGTTACCGGAAATGCTTTGTTCTGCCCACGGGAGCGGCTAATAATGAGGTCATTTTCTCTAGAAACTTCACGGTTAACAATGGACATAACGCACCAATGTATAACCTCGGTCGTCGCTTTGGTGCCTATGGCGGATTTTCGGCAAGTAATGGTCCTTCTCAGAATTTAGTGGACGATTATGATATGACCAACGGCGAACCGGCTTTCATTTGGACAAATGGCGTGAAAACTATCAATCCGGCATCGGGCTATGATCCTCAACATCCGTATTGGAATCGTGATCCTCGTTTTGATGCCTCTATTATCCATGATTCGACTGTGTACCGCGGACAACTGCACGAAATGTGGGTTGCATCCGATACTAAATCATGGGGATATGACTCTTATAAACAAAGTGGGGATAATCCGCGAGGTAATTATATTATAAAAAAATTCATGCCGGAATCCGACATCCAAATTGACTGGAATACAACGTGTACTATCCCTTGGATTATATTCCGTTTGGGAGAAATATACTTGAACTATGCAGAAGCCGAATTCAATCTTGGTAACGAAAACGAATGTAGAAAATATATCAATCTGGTTAGAGCCAGAGCCGGTATGCCTGACCTTCCCGCATCAGTTACCGGAGAAAACCTTCGGACACGTTTGTACAATGAACGCAGAATTGAACTGGCTTTCGAAGAACATCGTTATTGGGATGTCAGAAGATGGAAGATTATGATGGATGTTGAAAACAGACCTCTTTATGGTATGGATATCACTAAAGATGTAAATACAGGAGAAAAAACGTATACTCCGGTATTATTGCTGAAAAGAACATTTACAGAAAAGAATTACTTGCTTCCTATTCAAACCAATGAAATTAAGAAGAATAAAGGCACTTTATTGCAAACAATAACTTGGAGGTGATAATTACACTAATTGTATGTTGCCGGGTATGATCCGGCAACATATATTATAGCTCAATAGGTATTAATTAGAGATTATACAGATTAGTTGATTAAATAGTTAGTTTTAAAATACTAAAACGCAAGAACATCCGTTAGGGATGTATGGACTATAATAAAATTAGAAAACGACCGACCCAATGGCTCTCATTAACAGGAATGACCATTGAAGAATTTGATGCTCTGCTGCCCTAGTTTACAGCACAATGGGAAGATTATAATTCTCATTATACGTTAGATGGCAAATTGCGTCAAAGAACAAGTTATACATGGGTAAGCAGTATTTTGCCTGGCGCAGAAATCAAGCTGTTTTTCATCTTACTCTTTTGTAAAACCAATCCATTGCAGGAGCAACATGCGGCTTATTTCAACATTACACAGCCCCAGGCCAATAAGATGATTCATCTTCTTTTAAGTTTATTGCACAAGACTTTGAAAGAACGGCAAATGATGCCCGAACGCAACTCATTGCGATTAAATCAAATCGTAAAAGGTCTCTCAGATGTTTTGCTTGATGGCACTGAATGGTCCTATACAACGTTCTTGTGATTATGAATTGCAAGAAGAACAATTCAGTGGCAAAAAAAACACTGGGTCAAAAATAACATCTTGACAGACATGAACGGAAAAATACTATTCCTAAGTCAAACTTATAACGGTAGCGTACATGACAAGAAGATTTGTGACCTTCAACCACTGTCTCTTCCTTATGGCATCAATCTTTGGCAAGATATCGGTTTTATAGGTCATGACCCTCACGGAGTTATCGTTCACATGCCATTCAAAAAACCAAAAGGAAAAGACCTTACTGAGGAGTAAAAGAAAACAAATAAAAAAATTTCCTCAAAACGTGTTTATGTAGAACATGCAATTTGCCGAGTTAAAGTCTACCGAATTGTAAAAGAGTGCCTTTGTTGCCATAAATTCGGTATCGATGATCTTGTAATGCAAATCGCATGTGCCCTCATAAACTATAAATTGTCAATCAAAACCAGCTCTATAACTGCTTAATTTATATAATGTCTAATATAGTCTTCCATCAAGATAAAAACGTAATCGAGCATGAAAAAATTAGTTTTTTTATTTATCACTCTGGCAAGTTTTACAATTTCAGCACAGCAATCGAAATTTGGGAATGTTTATTCTTTCATCGAAAATACAGCGGTATTTGAAATGAACCAGACTGAAGGTCACACGGTTTGTATTCCTTCGAAATCGGTTGGTGAAGCATTAAGTCTTCAGAAATCGAAGTCAGAAAATGTGCTTTCGTTGAATGGAAGGTGGAAATTCCATTTTGCCAATACTCCCGAAGGTACACCCAACAACTTTTTCGCACCAAATTTTAATGATCAGAAATGGTCTGAAATTACAGTTCCCTCCAACTGGGAAATGCAGGGTTTTGGCGATCCTTTGTTCCGAAATGTTGCACAACCGTTTCACGCCAATCCGCCATTTGTTCCCCGTGAATACAATCCGACTGGCTCGTATCGCAAATCGTTTACTTTGCCGGCGAACTGGAAAAGCAAACGCATTTTTTTGCGCATGGAGAAAACCGCTTCGGCATCGTTTGTCTGGATCAACGGACAGGAAGTTGGCTTCAACGAAGGTGCGCAGGAGCCTGCCGAATATGATGTTACCCGTTTCCTGAAACCAGGAAAAAATACCATTGCCGTAAACGTAATTAAATATTGCGCCGGTGTGTATCTCGAATCTCAGGATTACTGGCGGTTGGCTGGTATTTTCGACGATGTTTGGTTGTACGCGACACCCGACGTACATCTGTTTGATTGGCATGCCACTACCGACTTAGACGAAAACTATAAGGACGCAAAACTGAATTTGCAGATTACGGTAAATAACCAATCGAAAACCGACAAACAGAACTACAAAGTTCGCACATCGCTGTTTAATGCACAGAATGTATTGGTTCAGAATTTTACTTCTGATGCAATTCAAATTAGTGCTGATAATAAGCAAATCATAAATGTTTCTTCATTGGTAAAAAATCCCCAAAAATGGACGGCCGAAACGCCCAATCTTTACCGGTTAACGCTGGAATTAATTAATGGAGAAGGAAAAACCGAAGAGGTAATTGCCGGTCGAATAGGTTTTAAAGAGACTGAAATTCGCCATCAGGTTTTTTATATGAATGGAAAAGCCCTCAAACTAAATGGCATTAACTCGCACATGCAACATCCCGATTTGGGGCACACCATGGACGAAGCTACCATCCGGAAAGACTTTGAAATACTGAAGCAATTCAATATCAATTGTGTGCGAACTTCACATTATCCGCCAGTTTCAAGGTATCTGGAGTTGGCCGACGAATATGGATTGTATATTATTGATGAAGCAGGAGATGAAGCTCATGCAACTGAATATTTGTCCAATAAGCCTGAGTGGGAGCCCATGTATCGTGAACGTGTTCGCAAAATGGTGTTGCGCGATCGTAATCATGCCAGCATTTTGTTTTGGAGCGCCGGAAATGAAAGTGGCGAAGGGAAAAATATTTGTGCCGTGATTGATGAAGGAAAGAAATACGACACTACACGTAACTGGATGTATGGCGGAAATGCTTTTTCTCACCCTTGCGAAGAGATTATCGGGCCGCGTTACCCTTCACCTTTTGAGCTCAAAAATCAGGTGGGGATGGTTCCTGAAAGTGTTGATCCACGACCATCGTTTATGGACGAATACCTATCGATGGCTGGAAATTCCGGTGGTGGACTGGACGAATATTGGGATGTGATTTACCAGTATCCACGCATCATGGGTGGAGCAATCTGGGATTTCGTGAGTCCGGGCTTGCGCGAGCCAGTTCGCAAATTGAAAGATTCTTCACCAAACAATGTAGCAACTAACATCATGGGACGCGCCAAACTGGTTGCCGGACACGATGGAAAAGGTATTGATCTGAATGGTCACGATCAGTGGGTGGAAGTTTATCAGAATAAAAATATTGAAATCTCGGGTAATGAACTAACGATTTCGCTTTGGATTTTTCCGCGCGATTTAATGAAAATGGGTGGAACACTGCTCACCAAAGGAAACTATCAATTTGGCTTGCAGCAAAGTGGTGCAAACTCGCTCGATTTCTATATCTACACTTCGAGAAAAACAGTTGTCAGTGCTGAATTACCCAAAGATTGGATACAAAACTGGCATCATGTGGCAGGTATTTATGACGGGAAATCGATATCAATATTTATCGACAATAAAAAGGTGGCTGAAAAACCGGTTACCGGGAAAATTACCAATTTTCCTTTCCCACTTAATATTGGTAAGAATGCCGAGACACAAGGTCAACATTTATCCAGTTATTTATGCGATGCCATTATCGATCAGGTAGGTATTTTCCCAAAAGCGATTGAAATCGATGATTTATTTGCAGCAAAACCGGACTTGAAAAATAGTGCTGCTTTGTGGCTCGATTTTGAACAGGAGCAAAAAGAAGGCGAGTTTTTCAGCTATGGAATTGGAGCACGTACCTACGGTAGCATCTGGCCCGACCGCCGTGTAGAGCCGGAAATGTGGCAAATGAAAAAGTCGGCTCAACCTATTTCTGTAAAGTGGAGCAATGCCGAAAAAATGGAAATTGAAGTTCAGAACCGAAACTTTTTTACCAATACGAATGCCTTTGATGCACGTTGGAATTTGGAAGAAAATGGAATCACGATTGCTTCTGGAAAATTGGAGGTGGATGTAGAAGCGGAAGCAAAAAAAATCTACGTTCTTCCTATCACAAAGCCTCAGCTAAAAGCCGGTGCAACCTATTTGGTAACAGTTAGTTTTCATTCGAAAGAAGCTGCACAATGGGCGCCGAAGGGTTTTGAACTGTATTGGGATCAATTGGAAATGCCATGGATTGTTCCTGCCGATAAAAAATTGGTACAGCATCAGACCAATTCGTTGAAAGTAACAAATAATGAGCAACAGTTGATTGTATCCGGAGTAAATTTTGATTATGCCTTTAATAAAGCCGATGGACAACTGTACTCTATGAAATACATGGGTACAGAATTGCTGAAACAGGGAGCGCAACTCAATGTATGGCGTGCCCCTCTGGCGAACGAACAGGACGACTGGACCGCTGGTTCAGGCAGAGCCGAGGGCTATGGAAGGATGGTTGCTAATTCATGGTATGCCATTGGTTTGGATAAGATGAAGTCAAAACTTGAATCATTTCGGGTTGAAAATAAGACAGAAAATGTAATTGTCAGTATTCGTACTATTGATCTTTTTGGAAATGCTGGAAATGCCGGCTTCGAAAATGAGATGATTTATACGATTTCGCCCGACGGTGAAATTAGTTTACAGCACACGATTAATCCGAATGGAAAAATGCCCACGTCGTTGCCTCGCATCGGAACAAAATGGGTTTTCAATGACCAAATGCAAAATGTTGAATGGTTTGGACGTGGGCCGCAGGAGAATTATCCCGACCGTAAAACCGGCTATCGGATTGGTCGCTACAAAACTACGGTGGATGAAATGTTTATGCCTTATTTATTGCCACAGGATTGTGGATTGCGTACTGACAACAAGTGGGTAACACTATCGAACAAAGATGGCATTGGCATAGAATTTTCGGCAGATAAATTGTTTAATTTCAATTGCTACAACTACACAACCGAGAATTTATCGAAAGCAAAGTACACCTATCAGTTGGTAAAATCGGATGGTGTAACATTTAATTTTGATTATAAAACTACCGGAGTAGGATGCACGGCAATAGGGGTGCTTGATAAATATCAAATCCTTCCTCAAACCATACAGTTCACAAGTTCGATAAAACCATTTAAAATCAATAAATGATTATGGTCCGGAGAAAAATATTGACGTGTGATTGAAACAGAGTTTTCAGATGCCAAAATCAAGAATGGAATATTATAGGAGGGAGCGAACATATTTGGATGAATGGATTATATGATTCTCTATGTATTATTTTATTTTTTCCTTTGATAGTTTACATCGGGTCCAGTGGAAAAATTATAGGAAAGCGTTTTGTAACAAAAGAGGCTAGTAGATATCAATAAGATAGATTAAGATAGTTGTATTTTAACACTTTCAATAGTAAGGGCATCCCGCAAGGATGCCCTTCTGCTATTTGTTGGGCGGTACAGCATTTTTATGTTTACGCAGCTTTTGGGGCGGATGTCTCAAAATATTACTACCTCTATTTGTAGATTCTCCGATAAGTGGTATTTTTACACACAATATCTTATTAATACCAAACTTATGATCAGACGCTCTATTTTTTGCGCGGCGGCTTTTTGTGTCTTGTTTGGAGCTGCAGCTCAAAACAGATTGACCGTGCAGGTCAACAAGCCGAAAGCCGACATTCAGCCCACCATGTGGGGCATTTTTTTTGAAGACATCAACCTTGCTGCCGATGGGGGGATTTATGCCGAACTGGTGAAGAACCGCTCTTTCGAGTTTTCCAAACCGCTGATGGGGTGGAAAGTGCAGCAGAAAAAGGGGGTGGAAGGCGCCGTGCAGGTAGTAAACCGTCCCGAAAAAGAGGATACCAATCCGCGTTATTTGCAGGTGACGCTACAACAGGCCACCGGGCACGATCTCGGTCTGACCAACGAAGGTTTCCGTGGCATGGGAATTAAGAAAGATATCACCTATACGTTCTCAGTGCTTTACCGTCAGCCGTCGTCAACGGGCAAGTTGACTGTCGAATTGGTCGGTGCACAAAATGAGGTGTTGGGAAGCGCGTCGCTCATTCCCGCCGTTGCCGATAACCAATGGCACAAACAATCGGTCTCCTTCAAGTCGAATGCCACCGATCCGAAAGCCAAGCTGAACATCTGGTTTGAAGGTGACGGAAAGATCGATCTGGATATGCTCTCTCTTTTTCCGTCCGATACCTGGAAGAACCGTCCCGGAGGGTTGCGCGCCGATTTGGTGCAGCTGCTTGCCGACCTGAAACCGGGCTTTATCCGTTTCCCGGGAGGGTGCATCGTTGAGGGTTTCGACTTGGCACAACGTTACCAGTGGAAGAAAACCGTCGGTGCGGTCGAAGATCGTCATTTGATTATTAATCGCTGGAACACGGAGTTTTCCAACCGTTCCACTCCCGACTATTTCCAGAGTTTTGGTCTCGGATTCTTCGAATATTTCCAACTGGCCGAAGATATCGGTGCCGAATCGCTACCGATCCTCAATTGTGGTATGGCTTGCCAGTTCAACTCAGCAGAGCTGGTTCCGGTCGGACAAATCGATCCGTATGTGCAGGATGCTCTCGACCTGATTGAATTTGCGAATGGCTCCACAGATACCCAATGGGGAAAACTGCGTGCCGAGATGGGACATTCCGCTCCGTTCAACCTCAAGATGATGGGCGTGGGGAACGAGAACTGGGGTCCGCAATATGTCGAACGACTCAAGATATTTACCAAAGCGATCAAAGACAAATATCCCGGCTTTAAGTTGGTGAACAGTTCGGGTACCGATCCCAGCGGCGATCGTTTCGACTACCTGAACGGCGAATTGCGTAAAATGAATGCCGACCTGATCGACGAGCACTACTACCGCTCGCCCGAATGGTTTCTCTCCAATGCCCGTCGTTACGACAACTATCCGCGTACCGGGAGCAAGGTTTTTGCCGGTGAATATGCTTCGCATTGCGACGACTCGTTTGTGGGAGCCGCTCGCAACAACTGGAAGGCCGCTCTGTCGGAAGCCGCGTTTATGACCGGTCTGGAGCGCAACGCCGATGTGGTGAGCATGGCTTCGTATGCACCGTTGTTTGCCCATCTCGAAGGGTGGCAATGGGCTCCCGATCTGATTTGGTACGACAACCTTCATTCGTACGGCACGCCGAGCTACTACGTGCAGAAACTCTATTCCAACAACAAAGGGAACAAAGTGGTTCCAATAACCTTAGGAAAGGACGTAGTAGCCGGTCAGGACAGCATCTATGCCTCCGCGGTGATCGACACCAAAACCAACGAATTGATCGTGAAAATTGTCAATGCTTCGGGCAATAAAGCGGTGAAGGAGATTCAACTGGAGGGAGCATCCAAACTGGCCAAAGCGGGTACGTTAACCGTGATGCAGAGCGGCGATATGAAACAGGTCAACTCGATTGAAAACCCTGCCGCGCTGGTGCCCAAAACGCAACCGTTCGCACCGAAAGGAAAAATGATTAAAGTCGAACTGGCTCCCTATTCGTTTACCGTCTACCGGATCGGATTGTAGTAATTGCCAACAGAGTCACAAGAAGGGGTTTTTCTAAAAAGAAACCGACAAAAATCAGTTTTTGTCGGTTTTGTTTTTAATGACTATCGGATAGTTTGCCTACATATTTGTCCTGTAGGGACTCCCTATCAATAACCCCGTACGTAGTGCGGGGGGAGAGAGCAACCGCAGGTATCAACCCTGTGCGGGTTGACTGTGATTACACAATTGAGCAACCCACTACGGGGTTGAAGAGCTTGCTTATTGTCTTTTTTACCCCAAACCCCTGAAGGGGCTATAAATCTGCTGCTTTTATTGGTTTAAAAGTCCCCTTAAGGGGATTTAGGGGTAGAAAAATGAGATAGCTTTCTCTTTTTTATTTACCTGCTACCATCTCTTTGGCAATAACCGGTTCGTCGGTGGTAATAAAGTCGGCACCCAAATCGATCAGCTTCCGGATAGCAGCCGGATCGTTTACCGTCCAGGCGTTCACCGTGAGTCCCAGCGAATGGGCGTCGTTAATCCACCCGGGATGTGCTATCAGGACCGAATAGTGATAATCCAGACCGGATAGCCCGATCTTTTTCAATTCTGCGGGAGTGAGCGCACCATCTTTTCCGGCCAGAAAAGCAATGGGAGCCCCTGCGTTGACCCGTAGCAACGTTTTGCAGGCATTCATGCTGAACGAGATATATTCCACCGCTTTGTTCATTTTCATCTTCCGCACCAGATCGACTACCGCTTTCACCGTTTGCTGTTCGAGGAGCGTATCTTTCTTGTTCTTAATTTCAATAATCAGGCGCATATTTTTGTCTTTCCGCGTCTGGTTGAGGTACTCTTCGAGGGTCGGGAGCGCTTCTCCGTTCGACAGTTTTACCGTTTTCAAAACGGCGAGAGGAGTCGAACTGATGTCGTATCCCTCGATAGAATCGTCGTGGTTGATGATAACCGAACCGTCGGAAGAGAGGTGCACGTCGGTTTCCGAACCGTAGATGCCCAGCTTTTGCGCGTTCGAAAGCGAAGAGATGGAGTTTTTTGCCGATCCTTCGGTTTTCCAATACCCTCTGTGGGCAATTACACCGGTTTTTGCGAATCCGGCTACGGATAGAAAGAGGATCAGTCCGACAAGAGATGCTTTTGCTATTCTGTTTCTGTTCATACAATTAAAATATAATGATGCGGTGCAAATGTAGAGAGATATGGCCGAAATACCTCGCGAATTCGTTATTCGTCATAATTATTTAATTTCTCGGATAATTCTTCTAAATTTGTCTTGGAGAAGCGTAAGAGCCTTCTGCGTTATGCGAAAGGAATAAATAGATACGAAAAATGAAGAAATTAAATTTGAACGGAAAACCGGTTGTTGTTTCGGCCTTTCTTTTACTGGCAATCGGGCTCTCCGGTTGCCTGGGCTTGGTGCCGAATTATCATGTTTACGATGAGTTTACCAATACGCACCGATATACGTTGACAGAGTCGGCACGCAATTCGGAAGGAATAGGCGACATCGGAGATGCCGACATTAAATGCAGTCGGCTTGTAACCGCCAATGGTGAATCTGTCTCTTTGTATTTTTCAATAGAGAGAGGAGCTACTAGTTTTGGCCCCGAACCGAAAGGGTTTATGAAGTCGAATGGTAAACAGTTTGAGATTCAGTTGTCCGATATTCTCGACGAAGAGCGGAGCAGGGAGCGGACAACCATTACCAAAGACTCTACAGTGACCGGTAAGCAGCGGAAAACCATATCGACCACCCGTCAAAATTGGATAGTTACGAACTTTGTCGTTCCCATTACGCCGGAGATGTTGAATGCTATTCGTTCGGGAAAAAACATGCTGTTTCGCTTCTATTTCGGACCTGATTTGGCAACCTATAAAATAGCGCGATTCTCTTCTCTCTTTTATCAGATTCTCGAAAAAGATCCGTGGAAGAAGTAATATCGTCTTTCAAAAGATAAGGGTCGGTGCACAGATTAATTCGTGCACCGACCCTTTTTTTATCTAACTAATTCAATTCTTCATCAGAACTTGACGGTGATACCCGCCAGACAATTGAATCCTGCCTGCGGCGAGTAGCGCAGGTCGTTTACGCGGTTGCTGCCTTGGTAGGAACTGTACCATACATAACCGTTCGACGAGTATTGTTCGTTGAAAAGATTGTTGAGTGCCAGACTGAACCCGATCTCTTTCAAAGAGAGCACGTTTTGCAGCGCGTAGTTGATGCGGAGGTTATTCACGAAATAAGAGGCCAGCGAGCGGTCGTTGCTGGAGGTATTGTCGATGTATTGCTTGCCTACATACGACGATTGCAGCGCCATTTCGATCTTTTTGCACGACACGGTAATCAAACTGTTCGCAAGGGTAGTGGGAGAGTAGGCAATGTTGGTGGTGCCCAAATAATTATTCTGTGCATTGACCCATTTACCTGCGGCATCGTACACATCCACCTCGTATTCGGTAAAGTTCTTGATCTTGTTGCGGCTCAGGGTGACGTTGCCGTCCCATTTCAGCCAGTCGGTGATCTTCACTCCGGCAGTCAACTCGATACCCGAGCGGTAACTGTCGGGAATGTTTGAAGTCAGTGCTTCGCCGATATCGCTCAGTTTACCGGTCAAAACCAACTGATCTTTGTAGTACATGTAATAGAGGTTTGCACCGAGACTGAGGTTCCGGCTCTTGAACTGATAGCCCATCTCGTAATCGTACAGCGCTTCCGAGGTCGGTTTGTCGCTGCTACCGGCATTGGTGTAGTTGGTGCGGGTCGGCTCGCGGTGCGCCAGGGCAAACGAGGCGAAAATCTCGTTCCGGCTGTCGGGACGGTAGAAGAGCCCGGCCTTCGGGTTGAAGAAGTTGAATTGCTTGTCCAGATCGAGCGGTTGCATTCCGTTCATCGAGCTTTCCCACTTGTCGTTGGTGCCATTCAGCGCGTAAGTCACGCGGCGGTACTGCATGTCGCCATACACATTCACCTTCGGTAGCAGTTCGTAGTTGGCCTTCAGGTAGACATTCGCATCCCATTTGCTGACGGTGCTGCGGTAGTATTCGAGGTCGGGCAGAATGTTCCCGACATAATTCTTCACCCAGATAACATTGCCCCAATGGCTGCCCCAGTAGCGGTTGATACCGCCGCCCAACTGTGCCGACAGTTTCTCCTTGGTGTAGTTGAGAGAGAAAACACCCCCGGCAAAGTCGTTGCCCATCTCTTTGCGGCGAACCAGATCGCTCGAACTATAGCTCGTTCCGTTGATCGTGTAGGGCGACAAGGCATATTTCTTCAGCGATTGGTCTTGCTTGTACTCCTCGTAGTAGCCGTCGCCACGGGTATAGTGGAGCCCTGCGTTGAGCGAAAGTTCCGGTGAAAAGCTGTGAACGCCCAGCAACTGGTAGTTGGTCTGCGTGTAGTCGTCGACCTGATTTTTGTAGTAGAGCGGCTTCCCGTTGGCATCGAAACCCATAAACCCGCACTCGTTGTAGGTGCGGTTGGTCTTGAGCGAATCGCCCGATACCCCGTTCCAGGCGTGGTAGGTTTTCTCCTTTCCACCGAAGGTAAGGAGCTTCACAGTGGTCTTTTCGCCGTAATAACCGGCCTGGAGAAAGTAGGACTTCATGTTGACCGATGCGCGGTCGATGTAGCCGTCGGAGCTTACCGACGATAGACGGGTGTCGATGGCCCAGTGGTTATTCATCAGCCCCGAGCTTGCCTTGGCCGTCATCTTGGAGGAGTTGAACGAACCGTACGACACGCTCACCTCGCCCGATGCTTTCGGCGCGTAGTTTTCGGTCTGCATATTGATGTTGGCACCAAAAGCGCCGGCGCCGTTGGTAGAGGTTCCCACGCCGCGCTGCACCTGCAGGTTTTCTACCGACGAGGTGAGGTCGGGGGCATCCACCCAGAAGGTGCTTTGCTCGTCGGCATCGTTGTAGGGAATGCCGTTGATGGTTACGTTGATACGGGTGGCATCGGTACCGCGGATGCGGAAATTGGTGTAGCCTATTCCCGTTCCGGCATCCGACGACGGAACGAACGACGGAGTCATCGAGAGCAGGTAGGGCACGTCCTGTCCCAGATTGCTCTTGCTCAATGTCTCCTTGCCGATATTGGTATAGGCCACCGGCGATTTATCGGTAGCCCGGGTCGACAGTACGGTCACTTCATCTATCTGCCGGGCGGTTTTCTGTAGTTTGATCTCGCCGTTGAAGGGGATTTTTACGGTTTGCTCCACCGTGGCAAAACCCACGAAGGATACCTTCAGCGTAGCCGATTTCCCGGCGACCGCTTTGAAGTGAAACGCGCCGTTGGCATCGGTACTCTGCCCCTGCGCGCCGATCGTCACCGAAGCGCCCGGAAGCGGCAGGCCGGTGTCGTCTGTTACTCGCCCTTTCACTACGCTTTGTGCCGAAAGGGATAGCACCAAAAGCTGCAACCATGCAGCCAGCATAAATTTTCTCATAACATTCGGTTTTTTTGAGTTTAACGAAATGTGATGAGGGCTTAAAAAACGATGAGGTAAATGCTCATTCCCTTTCCGGAATTACCCGGACAGGTTCAAAGGGTATAATCTCAGCCCGTTATGATAAGGCACCCCAATAAAGGATATGTTTCGGAAAACGACGGTCGCGTTGTACACCCGCGTCCTCTTTTTCCGGGTGCAAAGTTACGTCAATTTTTGAAAATTCTTCGCATTGCCCCCAAAAGATATGAAAGGAGGCTCCGGGAAAGGGGGTGAAACGGGGCAGAAGTAGGGAGAAATAGAGGCGATATGGATGGTTTGATATATACAGTTTTGGTTCTATCGCGGTCTTATCTAACCCATCGTCCTGCGGACACTTCCCTTTGTCAAAAGGGAAGACAAAATCTGCCTGTTTACAGAAATCTTGCGAATCATAGTGTCCCCTGTAGTTAAAGGGGACGAGCGTAGCGGAGGGGTTTGATTTGGTTCGGTAGAGTCTCGTTGTTGAAAGAAAACGCATTTTTTTCTTGTAAATATTGTTTATGCCAACTATTTAGGATACTTTTACCCCCGCATTGATATCCTTTTCAATGCGACCTTCCCACACCAAAACCCACAAAGAAATTCACCAAGAATGCAATAGCATTATTGTGCGTGAAGCAATCGTTCATACTATCAATAACTACAAATCTATTAATTATGAAACCAAGAATGCTTTTCATGTGTGTGATTTACATCTCATTAATAGCAATTGGAACAGGATGTAAAGATGACGTTCAGTATTATGAAGGAAAAGTAACTTCCTTAAATGCAAATGGTAATGGGTGTTATAATATAATTCAAATCACCCGGTCTATTTCTCACGGGCTACCGGTTAATGCCACCATAAATTTTGGCCTTAATACGTTTAATCGCAATTTAAAAATAGGTGAAACGGTGCATTTTGATCTAATAAATTATTCAAAATGGGAAGGACCAGCTACCGCTCAGTGTCTATGGCCGGAATATACAGGAGAATTAAAACAACACGAATAAAATCGGGAGGAAGACTAAATCTGCTTGTTTGCCGGAATCTTGCGATCGGGATTAATATTTTGTGAGTATATATCCATATCCATCAGCTACCGGATCAGCAACTATCAATGTATCGTTTCTAATTTCACTTACTCTATAGCTATAAGGTAATCCGGTATTATAAAGACTGCATCCCATAAGGTATATTGAGTTACCAGTAAATATATCCTGAGCCTTGAACCAATTAATTGGAGATTTAATTTCAATAGTGCCATTGATACTCCTAATAATTGAGTCAATAGTACCGAATCTAAATTCCATATATGAATTTACATAGTTGTGCCTGGTCTTACCATCGGATCCTCCAATAGCATAATGTAGAATCCATTTGCCTTTAATATATTGTTTGATAACTGATGCTGGTTGATTATACAATGTAATATTTGTAAGCGCATCATCTTTCTTACATTGAGTTAGCAGACACAAGAATAAAAGACCAATACAAAAAAACAGAACATTCTTATTCATCGGTATATTTTATAGAGTCAAATTACTTATCCCGTCGGATTTAGCTATCGGTGATTGTTAACTAAATATCTAACCCATCGTCCTGCGGACATTTCCCTTTGATCCCGATAACTATCGGGAGGAAGACTGAATCTGCCTGTTTGCCGGAATCTTGCAAGTATATGGTCTCCCCTTCGGATGAAGGGGAGTACCTGGGACGGGGGAGGGTTTTGATTCTGTAAAATTTATTTTTTGTTCGGGATCGCAGATCCGCCGAGACGGAGGCTGGGCTTTAGTTGTTTATTTGTCAATTGATTCGATAATTCTTTTTCTCGCGCAATCAATATATTTAGAAATCCAGTTTGATAGAATCCTACCATAAATCAATAATATGCCATCAACATCATTTGGTATTTCGTGATTTCCATTATAAAAGCAGAAGATAATTCCATATGGTGGACAATCTTCACAAACATTTACTATTGGAGAACAAAGAATATTCCCTTTAAAATTTTTACTGTCAATTTTCTGATTTGTGAAATGAGAAAAATGAAGTGATTCTTGCATGGATTTCTGAATCAGAAAATTAGTTTCATCTTTTTCATCGTTTTGACTTAATTGTTCTGGAATATAGTTGGTAATTGACAAATCATCTCTAAATATAAATGCAGAGTCTTTTTTGTTGAAAGTGCCTTCGCTATCAATTACCCATAAATCCGAAAGAAATATCCCTACTGTAAATTTTGATACATTAATATCAAGTACATAATGCGTTTGATTGATAATATCTGACAAAACTGTTTCAAGTCCATTTTTAAGGTCTTGTTGACAGAATGTGTTCTCATTTTCATTAGAAATTGGACAAGTATTTTCGTTTAATGAAAGAATTGAACTGGCAATATATTCATATATTTTTTCTTTTCGTGCACTATTCTTTGACAAATTTGATAATTCGATTGTAGCTGTCAAATGTTCTAAAATTGTAATTGGAAAGTTTTTTTCCTTGTTTAATCTTCTGTACTCAATGTAAATGTATGTTATTAATAAACAGGTAAATATAATAATGTGTTTGAAATTTATGTCATTCGTTTGAATTTCCTTGATTATAAAGCCCAAAAAGCTACCACAAATAACAAGTATAAGTGATTTCGCAATACTTCTGAAGATTGAATCCGATTGGTCAAAATTAAAATAGTCTTGAATCCTCTTTAATAATGATTTTACATTTTCATCCATAATATCTGTTGTTTGTTATTTTTTTAGCCTTGCCCCTAACCCGCCTATTTGCTGCCTTTTGGTACTTACTATTTACGTTCCAAAGCTACAAATTTCTTTTGGAAAACAAAATTTAGATTAATTAGTGTGTTAGCTTTCCTGTCCCGTCGGAATTGTAAAGCAGTGCAGCTAATTTCAATCCGACATCCGCCGGGGTATACATCCCGCTCTTTGTAATAAAAGATGGCTGTAAAATATAGCGAATATTGACTATTGACTTTTGGTTTTTAGCAGTTGTTATAGCGTCTGTTTTTCGTGTTTATTTATTGCAAATAGTTGTATTGTAGTTTATTGCAATTGTAATGGGGACGCTTTCAATTGGGGTGAGATCTGTTTCAATTGGAACAGGGGCAATTCCAATTGGAATAGAGGCTATAGTAGCAGGAACAGATAAAATTGCAGTTGACAGAGACCGGATTATGGCAATTGTGAGCCGCAGGATAAGATGATGGGAGCTGCTTCTTGCAGCAATCGGGTCTACTGTTTGCCCGGTTTGTGGAGTTTGATGGTGATGGGGTCGAGTGTGACGAGGCACCCTTTGGGCATTTCGAGCAATTCGGGCTCCATGTGTTGGTAAAAGGCCTCCAAAGTGTCGGTTTCATCGATTATTTCTATCATCACCGGCAGCTTTTCGGTTAGCTCCCAGAACTTGGAGGAGTAGATGGTGCTGCTCAGTCCGTAGCCCATAATGCCGCGGTAGACGGTAACCCCCGAGATGCCTTGTTTGCGGGCTTCCTGCACAATCTGCTCGTAGAGTAGTTTGCTGTTGATTTTGTCGGTGGTGCTGAGGTAAAACTTCAGAATGCTGTGTGACTTTTCCATAGTTAAAGCAAATTTGAGGTGACGTAACCGAGATAGACAGCCGTAAAGCCGAGCAAAATACTGAGCCCGGTGTAGAGAAGGATGGAGAGCATCAGTCCGTTGTGGAGCAGCATCAGGTTTTCGTTGGCAAACGACGAAAAAGTGGTGAATCCACCGCAAATTCCCACCATCAGAAACATGCGCCATTCCACGGTGAGGATGGCGCTTTTATCGGCAATACCCGTCAGGAAACCGATAATGAAGCAACCCAGGACATTTACCAGCAGGGTTCCGACCGGGATGGAGAAAAAATCGATATGCAGGTTCAGCTTGGAGACGTAGTAACGTGCCACGCTGCCGATAAAACCGCCCGAACCGACAATAAGTATTGTTTTGAACATGTTACGCAGTACTTTTGGTGCAAAGGTAATGAATCTGTGGGTGAAAGACAACCCTAATGAAAAGAGGTAGGGCTGTTAAGTTCTGATTTCTCGAGACGAAAACAGCAAAATTCAAACCATTAAGGAATGAAGAAAATGAAGGGAATCACTCTTAATAGTCTTAATTTCTTAATGGTATGTCTCGTGGTGGTTTTGCCGATCCTCTATGATTTTTTGAATAATAAAAACGCAAACGTAGAACTTAACAGTCCTGCCTAAAGGGGACTTTTGCGTTGGTAAAAATAGCAGATTTATAGCCCCTGGAGGCTTGTAGTAATGACATCGTAGATCGTCAGTGGGTTTGGGGTAAACAATAAAGAGCCATGCTGGCATGGATAATCCTCTTTTTTGTTAACTTTGCAGGATATGAAATGGTTTGCTATCCTATTTTCCATTTATCTGCTCGGGCTTTCGTTGTATCCGTGCCAGGACGGTGTGTCTGCCAACCACCGGCATCAAACGGAGTACGCTCAGCCATCTCCGCAACAAACCGATAGCGCCGATCATTGTTCTCCCTTTTGCCATTGTCAATGTTGTTCGTCTCCCATCATCGGCGTGATGCCATTTTTTCATCCGCATTATTGGATGCAGTCGGTGGGAGAGCTTTGTGCGACATACATTTTTCAATACTATTCCTCTCTTTTCAGCTCTGTCTGGCAACCGCCGGAGTTAGCCTGAGTACCCTTTTTTCTTTTTCGTAAAAAAATGACTGTCATGGATTTTTCGTGCTGAAAAACCGTGTCGGTTCGGTATTCATTTAACTTTAGCATATTTTATTATGATAGAGCGTATTATTCATTTTTCAATAAAGAACAAACTGATTGTCGGTTTGTTTATCGCGGTACTCACCGGCTGGGGCGTCTATTCGCTTACGCAGTTGCCGGTCGATGCCATTCCCGACATCACCAACAACCAGGTGCAGGTCATCGCGCTTGCTCCTTCGCTGGCGGTGGAGGAGGTGGAGAGCACGGTGACGGCTCCGGTGGAGGTGGCGCTGGCCAATATTCCCGGCATCGAGGAGTTGCGTTCCATTTCGCGACTGGGATTGTCGGTGGTAACAGTAGTTTTCGACGACGACGTGGATGTCTATTGGGCGCGTCAGCAGATGAGCGAACGGCTGAAAGAGGCGGAAGAGGCGATTCCGCCCAGCGTGGCCAAAATTGAACTGGCTCCGGTCTCGACGGGGTTGGGCGAAATTTATCAGTACCGGCTTCGGGTCGACAAGGCTTTCGAAAAGAAATACGACGCGATGGAGCTGCGCACGCTTCAGGATTGGGTGGTGCGGCGACGCATGTTGGGCACGCCCGGGGTGGCCGATGTAAACAGCTATGGCGGATTTGTAAAACAGTACGAAGTGGCGGTGCAACCCGAACGGATGCGGGCTCTCAACCTTACCCTCACCGACATCTTCCAGGCGCTGGAGCGTAACAACGAAAACACGGGGAGCGCCTATATCGAAAAGGGGCAATCCTCCTATTTTATACGGGGCATTGGGCTGGTGAAAAACTTAGATGAGATCGGCAAAATTGTGGTGAAAAACGGAGCGGGAGGTATGCCGGTGCTGGTGCGCGATGTGGCAACGGTACAATACGGCTCGGCCACCCGCTACGGAGCCTTTGTAATCGATACCGCCGAAGCCGTGGGTGGCGTGGTAATGATGCTGAAGGGGGGCAATGCCCGCGATGTGGTAAAAAAGGTGGAAGAACGCGTGGCATCGATACAGCAATCGCTGCCCGAGGGGGTGCATATCGAACCCTTTCTGAACCGTTCCGATTTGGTGGATCGCGCGGTGAATACGGTCTCCCGCAATCTGATCGAGGGCGCTTTAATCGTGGTTTTCGTGCTGGTACTGTTGCTTGGTAACTGGAGGGCGGGGCTGATTGTGGCCTCAGTTATTCCGTTGTCGATGCTGTTTGCCATCTCCATGATGCGCATTTTCGGAGTATCGGGCAACCTGATGAGTCTGGGCGCTATCGACTTCGGACTGATAGTCGACGGTGCTGTGATTATAGTGGAGAGTGTGGTGCATCGCATCTCCCGTTTTCATAAGGAGAATCCCGGCGTGGCGCAGCTATCGCAGCGGCAGATGAACGAAAGCGTGCTGATGTCTGCCAAACGGATGATGAGTTCGGCTACTTTCGGACAGGTTATCATTCTGATCGTCTATCTTCCCGTGATGGCGCTGGTGGGCGTGGAGGGAAAAATGTTCCGACCCATGGCCGAAGTGGTAACTTTCGCGCTGATCGGGGCGGCCATCCTGTCGCTGACCTATGTGCCGGTGGCTTCGTCGCTTTTTCTCAGCAAGAGCACCATACACAAACCCTCCGTTTCGGACAGGTTGCTCGATAAACTGCATCACCTCTATCAGCCGTTGATCGGCATGGCGCTGGCCCGCAAGCGAACGGTAATACTCGCTTCGGTACTGTTGTTCGTTGCCAGTCTGGTTTTATTCAACCGACTGGGCGGCGAATTTATTCCGCAGTTGGAGGAGGGCGATTTGGCAGCCGGCGTCATTACCTTGCAGGGCGGTTCGTTGAGCAATACGGTCGATGTGGTGAAGAAGGCCAATAAGTTGTTGCTCGATAATTTCCCGGAGATAAAACATACGGTGTGTAAGATCGGTGCCGGAGAGATTCCTACCGACCCGACTCCGATGGAGACGGGAGACTATATTATTACGTTGAAAGATAAAAGCGAATGGAGTTCGGCCGATACGCGCGAGGAGCTGGTGGAGAAGATGGAAGAGAAACTCTCGGTGTTGGCGGGCGTGAAGTTCGAGTTTCAGCAGCCCATCCAGATGCGGTTTAACGAACTTCTCTCCGGATCGAAACAGGATATTGCCATTAAAATATTTGGCGACGATCTGCCTACGTTGGCCAAAAAGGCCGAACAGGTGGAGCATATCATCAGTCGTGTCGATGGCGTGAGCGATATAAATGTGGAGAAGGTGACGGGACTGGCGCAGGTGCAGGTATCGTTCGACCGCGACCGGCTGGCGCAGTACGGCCTGTCGGTGGGTGAGGCCAACCGGGTGTTGCGAACCGCCTTTGCCGGAACGAGCGCCGGCGTGGTTTTCGATCGAGAACAGCGTTTCCCGCTGGTGGTGCGCCTCGACAAAGATTACCGGCAAAACCTCGACGATGTGAAGAACCTCTCGTTGCAACTGCCCGGTGGCGGACAAATTACCCTCGACCAGATTGCCAACGTCACCATTCAATCGGGTCCGGCACAGGTGTCGCGCGAAGATACGCGCCGTCGCATCACCATCGGGTTCAACGTGCGCGATCGCGATGTGAAGAGTGTGATCGATGAGGTGCAACAAAGAATCGGGGAGGAGATCTCCCTGCCGACCGGCTACTACTTCGACTATGGCGGGCAGTTCCAAAACCTCGAAGCGGCAAAGAAGCGGTTGGCCATCGCCGTTCCGATAGCGTTGCTACTTATCTTCCTGTTGCTCTATTTTACCTTCCGGTCGGTGAAACAGGCTCTGCTTATCTATTCGGCCGTGCCGATGGCGGCTATTGGCGGCGTGTTGGCGCTGTGGCTGCGCGGGATGAATTTTTCCATCTCGGCCGGGGTGGGCTTTATCGCCCTGTTTGGTGTGGCGGTGCTCAACGGTATTGTGTTGATTGCCGAATTTAACCGTCTTGAAAAAGAGGGGATAACCGATATTCACGAACGCATCTTCAAAGGGCTCCATGCCCGTCTGCGACCGGTGCTGATGACCGCTGCAGTGGCGTCGCTCGGGTTTATACCGATGGCCGTCTCGGGTTCGGCCGGCGCGGAGGTGCAGCGACCTCTTGCCACGGTGGTGATTGGCGGTCTGATAACGGCCACGTTGCTTACCTTGTTTGTGTTGCCGGTATTGTATGCATGGTTTGCCTCTCCGCGCAGGTTTCGTTGGGGGAGATTGAAAAAACGTTCGGTGGTAACGGCGATAATGACGCTGATCGTTGTGTCGTCGGCAATGGCAGCCGGAGAGAAACCGTTGACGGTCGATCTGAAGCAGGCACTGCAACTGGCGTTGGAAAATAACCGTTCTATCCGGGCTTCGGAGTACGAAGTGGGGGCGTTGAAAGCGAAGAAGGGAGCGGCCTGGGATATTCCGAAAACGACGTTGGAAGGGGAGTATGGACAGATGAACTCCTACCGGAAGGACAACAGCTTTACCGTTTCCCAGTCGATGGCGTTTCCAACGGTCTATGTCAACCAGAGCCGTCTGGCCGGTGAAGAGGTGAAAAGCGGGGAGTGGCAACTGAAAAACATGCAGCTCGATATTGCCACGCAGGTGAAACATCTCTATTGGCAATTGGTCTACCTCAATGCCCGGAATGGGTTACTCCTCAGGCAGGATAGTCTGTATTCCGGCTTTATGAAGGCGGCCGGGCTGCGCGCTACGGTGGGAGAGACCAATCGTCTTGAAATGATTACCGCCCGATCGCAGGCGTTGGAGACCAAAAACCAGCTCAGGCAAAATCAGGCCGATAGAAATATCGCCGTAAATAAGTTGCAACTGCTGCTTGGTGTTGCACAACCGATGGCGGCGATACGCATTGCCGATACGCTGCTCCGGAAGATCGACTATCTGCCGGTGGTAGATAAAGTCCGGCTGGAGGCCAATCCGGCTTTGGGATATGCCGAGCAGCAGACGGCGGTCTCGGCTGTCAACCGGAATCTGGAGTTGAGCAAACTATTGCCGGAGCTTTCGTTCGGGTATACTAATCAGACGATGCTCGGAACGGAGGGCCCGTCGGGAAAAATATACGGATCGGCTGATCGTTTTAGCGGCATCAAAGCCGGAATTTCCATTCCGTTGTGGTTCGGCGCTTCGTCGGCCAAAATTAAAGCGGCACGGGTAGCCGAAAAGGCTAGTCGGGCGAATGCCGATGCTACGCGGCTTTCGTTGGAGTCATCTTATCGGAATTTGTTGCTAGAATACGACAAATACGCGGGCAGCATCGATTTTTACGAAAATCAGGCGGTGAAAGAGGGCGATCTGATTATCGATCAGGCAACGGCGGCTTACAAGGGAGGAGCTATGGAGTACATGGATTATATTCAAAGTCTTAGCCGTGCTCTTGCCATCAAGCAAAACTATCTGGACGCGTTGAACAATTACAACCAAACGGTGGTGGAGATAGAACAAATAACAGGTAAAATTCAATAAATAAATAGAGTATGATTGTGAATAAAAATATCGCGTCGTTCGTTTCAATTATCTTGATTGTCGCCATGACGGCCTGTGGAGGCAAAAAACAGAAGGCACACGAAGGCGAAAAACACGAAGAGATGGGACCCGACAGGGTAGCGTTGACCGCCGAACAGGCCAAGGTGGCCGGTGTTGCGTTAGGCTCCGTGGAGATGCGGCCGTTGAGTGGTATTCTCAAAGTAAGTGGCATGGTGACGGTGGCTCCCGATCGCTCGGCATCGGTTTGTACCCCGCTGGGCGGATATGTGAAAAGCATCGCCGTGATGCCGGGCAAATTGGTTCAAAAGGGGCAGGTGCTCTCGGTTGTCGAGAATCAGGAGTTTATCGATATTCAGCAAAATTATGTGGAGGCCCGGAATAAACTGGAGTTTGCGCAGGCCGAATACAAACGACATAACGAGCTGTACAAAAACGATGTCTATTCGCAGAAGAGCGTGCAGCAAACTACCTCCGATTACAACAATCTCAGGGCGCAGGTGCGCGCGCTGGGACAAAAGCTGGCATTGGTGGGCATCAATCCGGCACGCCTTAACGAGAACAATATCAGCCGGGCCATCGCGGTGCGCGCTCCGATTTCTGGCTATGTGAAGGCTGTCAATGTAGCTATTGGAAAATATGCCGCTTCGGCCGATCCGATGTTCGAGATTGTCGATTGTAGTCAGCTGATGCTGGAGTTGACCCTTTTTGAGAAAGATGCCTCCAAAGTATCCGACGGGCAGGAGATACGGTTTTTTATCAACGATGAGGCCGAGCCGCACCGGGCACAGATGCTCCAGACAGGGAAAACAATCGGCGCCGACAGAACCTATAAGGTGTATGCCCGTGTAACCGGGAAATGCAAAAACCTGATGCCGGGCATGTACGTCCGTGCCGATGTGAAAGCTGGTATGGCTGCAGTTACCGCGGTGCCGTCGGAAGCTGTTGTGGGCTTTGACGATAAGCACTACATCTTTGTCTTTGAAAAGAGCAAAACGGAGAATGGCAAACCCGTATCGGAATACCGCATGGTGCAAGTCGGCATTGGCGTTGCCGATAAAGGTTTTACCGAAATTGTTCTTCCGGCGGGATTTGATATGAAATCGGCCCGTGTTGTGGTGAAAGGGGCATATACGCTGCTTTCGGCCGCGAAGAACGCCGGTGAGATGAGTTGTTGACGGCTGTGTGTAAAATTGTAAAATCTCCATCTTAGGTTGCAAATGGTGCTTTGTCAGATTTGGAGCGGCCTTGTCCGGTGAGCCAAAAAACCAGAGAAGAAGCGGAAAGAATCGTCCTTGTTTGAAGTTTCCGACGTAAGGAGGAAACAAGTTTGGACGGTTCCCGCTTCTGAACGCCTGTTTTTTGAGCGAAGCGGGCATAGCCTTGAATTTTTTGCTTTCTTTTTGCTTCAAGGCAAAAAGAAAGTCGGGGTTACAGGGGTGGAAACCTCTTTTTAAATTATTAATCCATAGATTTTTTATTCATGCACCGTAAAACCGATCAGTATCAATCTATTCATCTTGAATGTGCGTACATAATTCTCGCAAAAAATCACTAACTTTGTGGCGTTTTTTCAGGTGATGTATCACAATTGTTAATCGCAATATAATTAGCTATTTATGAGCAAGAAATTTGCCGAATATTCGTCTTTTAATCTTTCAGAAATCAACAAAGAGGTGTTGAAGAAGTGGGATGAACAGGATATTTTCCATAAAAGTCTCGAAACCCGCAAAGGTCATCCGAGCTTTATTTTCTACGAAGGACCTCCTTCTGCCAACGGAATGCCGGGCATCCACCACGTGATGGCGCGTACCATCAAGGATATTTTTTGTCGTTACAAAACGATGAAAGGGTTCCTCGTGAACCGCAAGGCCGGATGGGATACGCACGGACTTCCCGTGGAACTGGGTGTGGAGAAACGTCTGGGAATTACCAAAGAAGATATTGGCAAAAAGATCAGCGTCGACGAATACAACGCAGCTTGCCGCAAGGATGTGATGAAATTCACCAAAGAGTGGGAAGATTTGACCCGCAAAATGGGTTACTGGGTGGATATGAACAACCCTTACATCACCTACGACAACCGTTATATCGAAACCTTGTGGTGGCTGCTGAAAGAATTGTATAACAACAATTACCTCTATAAAGGCTACACCATTCAGCCATATTCTCCTGCCGCTGGTACCGGACTGAGCACCCACGAGTTGAACCAACCGGGTTGCTACCGCGACGTGAAGGATACCACCTGTGTGGCACAATTCAAGATTAAAGGCGAATCTAATGCCTTTTTCCTTGCATGGACGACCACTCCGTGGACTTTGCCGTCGAATACTGCTCTTTGCGTTGGGCCGAATATCGATTACGTGAGAGTGAAAGCTGCCAATCCCTATTCCAAACAGGAGTGTGAATATATTTTGGCTGAAAGCTTGCTTGGCGCGGTAATGGGCAAAAACGAATACGAAGTGTTGGCAAAAATGAAAGGAAATGATCTAGCTGGCATGGAGTACGAACAGCTGATTCCCTGGGTAGATCCGGGAGAAGGAGCTTTCCGTGTCATCACCGGCGATTTTGTAACTACCGAAGATGGTACCGGTATCGTGCATATCGCGCCTACTTTCGGTGCGGATGACGACCGCGTGGCCAAAACCAACGGCATTCCTCCGATGTTGCTGCTCGACAAAGATGGCAATCAACGCCCGATGGTGGATCTGACCGGAAAATTCTTCAAGCTTGAAGATCTCGATCCGGCTTATGTCGCCGCAAATATCGATGTCGAAGCGTATGGAGAATATGCCGGACGTTATGTGAAAAACGCGTACGACGATACGCTTACCGATAAAGATGAAACGCTCGACATTGCTATCTGCATGATGCTGAAGCAACAAGGGCTTGTCTTCAAAATAGAAAAGCATGTGCACAACTATCCGCACTGCTGGCGTACCGACAAACCGGTGCTTTACTATCCGCTCGATAGCTGGTTTATCCGCTCGACGGCAGCCCGCGACAAGATGATCGAGCTCAACAACACGATCAACTGGAAACCGGCCTCTACCGGTTCGGGGCGTTTCGGCAAATGGCTTGAAAACCTCAACGACTGGAACCTTTCGCGTTCGCGTTACTGGGGAACTCCACTGCCTATCTGGCGTACCGAAGATGGTTCGGAAGAGAAATGTATCGGTTCGGTAGCCGAATTGATCGAAGAGATTGAAAAATCGATCGCTGCCGGTTTCATGACCGAAAATCCGTACAAGAATTTCAAACCGGGCGTTTACACGGCCGAAAATTATGCGGTGGAAAATATCGATCTGCACCGTCCCTATGTGGATGGCATTATCTTAGTTTCCGAAAGCGGCAAACCGATGAAGCGCGAAAGCGATCTGATCGACGTTTGGTTCGATTCGGGAGCAATGCCTTTTGCTCAGCTGCACTATCCGTTTGAGAATAGAGAGATGGTTGAATCGGGCTCAAATTACCCGGCCAACTTTATCTCTGAAGGTGTTGACCAGACTCGCGGATGGTTCTTTACCCTCCACGCTATCAGTACGATGGTGAAAGGTTCGGTGGCCTTCAAAAACGTGGTTTCTACCGGTTTGGTGCTCGATAAGAATGGCAATAAAATGTCGAAACGGCTTGGCAATGCTGTCGATCCGTTCTCGACGATCGAGAAATATGGTTCCGATCCGTTGCGCTGGTACATGATGACCAACGCTTCTCCCTGGGACAACCTGAAATTTGACGTGGATGGCATCGAAGAGGTACGCCGGAAATTCTTCGGAACGCTTTATAACACCTATTCGTTCTTCGCTTTGTATGCCAACGTCGACGGATTCTCGTATGCCGAAGAGGAGGTTGCGCTTGATCAGCGTCCCGAAATCGACCGCTGGATTCTTTCGCTGCTCAACACCTTGGTGAAAGAGGTGGATGAATATTACAACACATACGAACCGACCCGTGCCGGTCGTGCCATCTCCGATTTTGTGAACGATCACCTGAGCAACTGGTATGTGCGCCTCAACCGTAAACGTTTCTGGGGCGGCGAATACGATACCGACAAAATTTCGGCATATCAAACACTTTATACCTGTCTCGAAACGGTTGCCCGTCTGATGGCTCCGATCTCCCCGTTCTATGCGGATAAATTGTACAATGACCTGATCAAAGTAACTGCTAAAGGCAACAACGTTTCGGTTCACTTAGCCGACTTCCCGACCTATCGTGCCGAACTGGTAGATAAGACGTTGGAAGAACGGATGCAGCTGGCTCAGGAAATTTCGTCGATGGTGCTTTCGTTGCGGAAAAAGGAAAATATCAAAGTGCGTCAGCCGCTGTCGAAAATCATGTTGCCGGTGAAAGACCAGACGGTACGTGAAAACATTGAAGCGGTAAAAGCATTGATTCTGAACGAAGTCAACGTGAAAGAGATCAATTTTGTCGACAACACTTCCGGCATTCTGGTGAAGCGCATCAAACCCGATTTCAAAAAGCTCGGTCCGAAATTCGGTAAGATCATGAAACTGCTGGCCGCCGCAACAACATCAATGTCGCAGGAAGATATTGCTGCTCTGGAACAGGAAGGCAAGTTTACCTTCTCTATCGAAGGACAGGATGCAACAGTCGAATTGGCTGATGTAGAAGTTATTTCGGAAGACATTCCGGGCTGGTTGGTCGCCAACGATGGCAGCCTCACCGTGGCGCTCGATATCACCCTCACCGCCGATTTGCGTAAAGAGGGTATTGCCCGTGAACTGGTAAATCGTATTCAAAATATCCGTAAATCAAATGGTTATGAAATAACCGACCGCATTGTGGTGAAAATTGAGAAACAAGCCGAAATTAATGATGCAATTGCTGATTTTTCTGCTTACATTGCAACTCAAACACTTGCCAACTCGATTACATTGCACGACAAAGTGGAAGATGCTGTAGAACTGGATTTTGAAGAATTTGTGGTAAAAATAGGGGTAAACAAGGCTTAATCTAAAAAAAACAAAAAACGCATTGTAATCTCTTATAGAATCTATAATTTAGCGCTTTCTTAAAATACGACTTAAAATTTATTTGCAATGGCAGAAAAAACACGCTATTCAGATGCAGAGCTGGAGGAATTCCGCGCCATTATTATGGACAAACTCGGAAAAGCAGAACACGATTATGAACTGCTGAAGTTGAGCCTGACCAATATGGATGGAAATGATACCACTGATACTTCTCCCACATTCAAGGTGTTGGAAGAAGGAGCTTCAACTTTGTCGAAAGAAGAAGCCGGACGCCTTGCTCAGCGCCAGATGAAGTTTATACAACACTTGCAAGCCGCTTTGGTTCGCATCGAAAATAAAACTTACGGAATTTGCCGTGAAACCGGCAAGCTCATTCCGAAAGAACGCCTTCGCGCCGTTCCTCATGCCACGTTGAGCATCGAGGCCAAAGGAGGTAAGTAATTTACAACCGTACATTTTGCGACGGCAATCGGGAAAAATGTACCGGTTGCCGTTTTTTCATTACAGCCTACTTGAACGTAGCTACCATTCAAAAAAATAGAAGAAGAGTTGATGGAGAGGATAAAGTCGTTACCGAAAATCTCAAATCATAGGATATGCAATTTCAAATTCCATTACTGCCTGTAGACCAAGAGATAGAAACCAAGCCGGTTTTGAAACAATTGGCACAAACACACCGTCATTTGGCATTACTCAACGGTAAGTGTGCGACTATTCCTAATGAAAACATTCTCATCAATACTCTCTCATTGCAGGAAGCAAAAGAGAGTAGTGCCATTGAGAATATTATTACTACGCATGATGAACTATACAAGGCTCAATTGGCCGATAGTTTCTTTAACGATGCTGCTGCAAAAGAGGTGAGCCGGTATGCCAATGCGCTGAAAGAGAGTTTTGGATTGGTACGAACAAACAAATTGATAACCAATAAGGAAATAAAATATATTCAGCAGGAGTTGGAGGGTAATAATGCCGGTTATAGAACTAACGCGGGAACAGTGCTCAAAAACGAGCGGACAAATGAAGTTGTCTATATGCCGCCTCAGGACATTGATACCATAGAAAAACTGATGGATAATCTTATCGCATTCATGAATGACGATACCATAAGCGATTTGGATCCACTTATAAAAATGGCCATTATCCATCACCGTTTTGAAACCATTCACCCGTTTTATGATGGTAACGGGAGGACAGGGCGCATTATCAATATCCTTTATCTTGTCAAAGAAGATTTACTCACACTTCCCATCCTTTATTTGAGTCGATACATCATACAGTACAAGGCTGAATACTATAAGTTGCTTCAGCAAGTTCGTATGGATGGTAATTGGGAACCGTGGATACTTTTTATGTTGAAAGGTATAGAAGAAACCAGTAAGCAAACTTTGTTTCTGATTGATGGCATTAAACAACTGATGACCGATTACAAACAGCTCATCAGAAGAGATTGCAAAACCATTTATTCGCAAGACTTGCTGAACAATCTTTTTAATCATCCGTACACCAAAATTGAATTTTTGGAAAACGACTTGAATGTCAACAGGCAAACAGCTGCAAAATATTTGAATCAGTTGGCAGACAAAGGGATCATAAGTAAAATTAAGATTGGGAAGTCCAATTTTTATATTAACGAGCCACTTTATAAGCTTTTTTTATCGGGGGTGTCAAAAGCGGGAACGCTTGATAATATTATAACCGAAAGCCAATCCTTCGACATGTAGATAATAACATGTCGACAAAAACAGAAAATCTCGACACGTAGATAATAACATGTCGACAAAAACAGAAAACGTCGACACGTAGATAGTAACATGTCGATAAATAATAAAGATCTCTATCTTTTAAATCAATAATATGCCACTTACTAAACGTATTATTCCCTGTCTCGACATCAAAGACGGGCAGACTGTAAAAGGAATTAATTTTGTTAATATACAGGCGGTTGGCGACCCTGTTGAATTGGGGAGCCGCTATGCCCGGATGGGTGCCGATGAACTGGTATTTCTCGACATTACGGCTACGCACGAAAAGCGGAAGACTTTTGCCGATCTGGTTACCCGTATTGCGCGTCATATCAATATTCCGTTTACCGTAGGGGGTGGCATCAGTAGCGTTGATGATGTGTCGGTACTGCTTAATGCCGGAGCCGATAAGATTTCGGTCAACTCGGCGGCGGTGCGCAATCCGCAACTTATCAACGATCTGGCCAATCAATTCGGATCGCAGTGCGTGGTGCTGGCGGTCGATACCAAGTTTGTGGATGGAGAATGGATGGTTTTCCTCAACGGTGGCCGCATTCCGACCGAAGTCAAAACATACGAATGGGTGAAACGTGCGGTTGATCTGGGCGCGGGCGAAATATTGCTTACCTCGATGGATCATGACGGAACCAAAGCCGGTTTTGCCGTGGAACTTACCCGCATGGTTTCGGAGAGCGTATCGGTGCCGGTGATTGCCAGTGGCGGTGCCGGAAACATGGAGCACTTTGTGGATATCTTTGAACAGGGAAAAGCTGATGCTGCTCTGGCTGCCAGTCTGTTCCACTACGGAGAAATTGAGTTGCCCGACCTGAAAGGTTATCTGAAAAATAAAGGGGTGTCAGTAAGAATATAATTATTCTTCGCCTTACAAAAAACCATTAATTTTTCACAGATGTCCTTACTCGATGACTCGTCAAGCTCCGGATTTTGTAGTAACCTTCAAGAAGGGGTAGATTTTTATATGGCGCCCGAAGGGTATCGTATTATGACAGAATATTATCTTGCCAAACGGGGTTATTGCTGTTCAAACGGCTGCCTCCACTGCCCATATTCTCCCAAAGCAATGAAGGGAAACCGGAACCTTCGGTCTGGCATCGCAGAAAAATACGGACTATAGTTTGCAATCATACCACACATGACTATTTTTTACTCTCCCAATATTCTTGAAACCTTAGTTCTTTCCGAAGAAGAATCTCTCCATTGTGCCAAAGTGTTGCGCATGAAGGCAGGTGAAGAGGTGCTGATTGTCGACGGTAAAGGAGGAATGTTCGGGGCAAAAATCATAGCGCCGCATCCCAAACACACGGCAGTGGAAATTACCAATCGCCAAGCAACAGAGACCGGAAGAGCTTCGCGCATCCACATTGCCATTGCGCCTACCAAAAACATGGATCGTCTGGAGTGGTTTGCCGAAAAGGTAACTGAAATCGGAATTGATGAGATTACGCCTGTTTTCTGCCGTTTTTCGGAGCGGAAGAACATCAATCCGGAAAGGGTTGAGAAAATATTGGTTTCGGCCATGAAACAGTCGCAAAAGGCCTATCTTCCGAAGCTGAATCCGGCATGTCCGGTGCAGCAACTGTTAAAACAGGCCACCGAATCGCAGAAGTTCATCGCTCACTGTTACGAAGGCGAAAAACGGTTGTTGCAGCAGCTTTACAACAAAAACGAATCGGCATTGGTGATGATTGGTCCCGAAGGAGATTTCAGTCCCGAAGAGGTGGAAGTGGCCCTGCAAAATGGATTTCAACCGGTTTCGCTTGGGGAGAGCCGTCTCCGCACCGAAACGGCCGGTGTGGTAGCCTGCCACACGTTAAACCTGCTGATGACGCTTTAGAAGATCAGTCCGGCGATCAGTACACAGACAAAGCCGTTGAAAAATCCGGCCAGAGTCTGTTCCGGAGTATGCGCCTCCAGAATAACCCGTGAAGAACCTACTGCGGCCGAAGCGAATAAAACGCCTATAACCAGCATGTAAGGATTGATGATATAATGTAGCGCCACCACAAAAATACCCGCCAGCAGACCTCCCATTGCCGAAAGGTGCGCGCTCATTTTCCACCGCAGATTGACTAATAAAAGAATAAGTAATGCAACGGCGCATCCTACCATCATCAACACAAACCAACGCGGCATATTCACATTCCACAAATAGTAAGCGCAAAGCAGATACGAAACGAGTGCGTAGATGTACGGACGGGTTCGCTCCTGTCGTTTATCAATCTCCAACGAAGAGACTTTTCCCAACTTTAAGAACAGAAAAATCACTAATGCCGGAATAATAGCCGTACAGGCTAAAACGGTAGTGGCAACAATTAATTTGGGCAACAATGGCACTGCGGCAAAACGTGCCGTTGTGAAAAGCAACAGGATTCCGTAGGTTGGAATAAACAGCGGGTGAAACAGTACCGATATGATTTTTGCAGCCAGTCGCATGGTATGTATTTATTAAAGCGTTTTGAACTGATATCCTTGTTGTTTTAAAAATGTAATAGATTCGGGCAGTGCCGCCAGCACGTTTTTGTTCGATTTCTCCGAATCGTGAAAAACGATGATAGAGCCGTTCCGGCTATATTTTTTTACGATGGAAACGATCTTTTCGGGCGACAGCGAACGGTTATAGTCGCGGGTAATCAGGTCCCACATCACAATCCGGTGCGTTGCTTTCAATCTTTTATAAAGACTCCGCGTCAACTGTCCGTGTGGTGGCCGCAGCAAATCGGAATGGATCAGCGCCGAAGCCTTTTCCACATTTGCCAGATACTCTTCTTCCTGCATGGCAAATCCCCGCACATGGTTAAAGGTGTGATTCCCGGTACGGTGTCCCGCGTCCGTCACCATTTTGAAGATCTCCGGATACTTTCTTACATTGTCGCCTACGCAAAAAAAAGTTGCCTTTATGCTGTTCTTTTCCAGTATTTCCAGTACTTGCGGCGTCGTTTCCGGTACCGGGCCGTCATCAAACGTAAGATAAACCGTTTTTTGCGTTTTGTCCATCCGCCACAGCGCATTAGGAAAGAGTCTGCGCAAAATCCATAAAGGACGTTCTATCAGCATAATGCAATAATGTCATTTTCCATTTCGGTCGTTCACCTGCCGGGGATCGCACGAATAGTGTTTTATGAGAAGCAAAGATAACACTTAATTTATAATCCGGCAATGAAGTGGACGGAACTGTCGGTGTGGTTTTGCCACAGATAGTGTAGAAATTGAGGAGCAAAGAGAATTTTCCTTATCTTTGTCATTCCAAAATGATAAATATCAAAATATCAATCAATAACCCTATAAAAATTCTATGAGCGACGACAAAAAAATCATTTTCTCGATGGTAGGCGTGAGCAAATCGTTTACCCCGCAAAAACAGGTGTTGAAAGACATCTATCTCTCCTTCTTTTACGGAGCCAAAATCGGTATCATCGGTTTGAACGGTTCCGGTAAATCGACCCTTCTTAAAATTATCGCCGGAGTGGAAACTGCCTACAATGGTGAGGTGGTATTCTCTCCCGGATACTCGGTGGGCTACCTCGAACAGGAACCGCATCTTGACGACAACAAAACCGTGAAGGAAGTAGTTCAGGAAGGGGTTCAGGAGGTGATGGACTTGCTCAAAGAGTTTGAAGAGATCAACGAAAAGTTTGCCGATCCCGATGCCGATTTCGATGCGTTGATTGCCCGTCAGGGTGAGTTGCAGGATAAACTCGACCATCTGGATGCCTGGAATATCGACAACAAGCTGGAACGTGCCATGGATGCACTCCGGTGCCCTCCTGAAGATGCTCCGGTGAAAAACCTTTCCGGAGGTGAACGTCGTCGTGTAGCACTGTGCCGTTTGCTGTTGCAACAGCCTGATATTTTGTTGCTCGATGAGCCGACCAACCACTTGGACGCAGAGTCGATCGACTGGTTGGAACAACATTTACAGCAATACGAAGGCACGGTGATTGCCATCACCCACGACCGCTACTTTCTCGACAACGTGGCCGGCTGGATTCTCGAACTCGACCGCGGCGAAGGAATTCCCTGGAAGGGCAACTACTCCTCGTGGCTCGACCAGAAGACTTCCCGTATGGCGCAGGAAGAGAAACAGGCCAGCAAGCGCCGCAAAACGCTCGAACGCGAGCTGGAATGGGTACGTATGGCACCGAAAGCCCGTCATGCCAAGAGCAAAGCCCGTTTGGGCGCCTACGATAAATTGCTGAACGAAGACCAGAAGGATCGCGAAGAGAATCTCGAAATCTTTATTCCCAACGGTCCACGGTTGGGTAACAAGGTGATCGAGGCACAGGGTGTGGCCAAGGCGTACGGCGATCGCCTGTTGTTCGACAACCTCAATTTCTCGTTGCCGCCGAATGGTATTGTGGGAATTATCGGGCCGAATGGTGCCGGTAAAACCACCCTCTTCCGTCTCGTTATGGGACTCGAAAAAGCAGATAAAGGCACCTTCGATGTGGGTGAAACCGTACAGTTGGGCTATGCCGACCAGACACACAAGGATATCGATCCGGAGAAGACCGTTTATCAGGTAATCTCGGGCGGTCAGGATTTGATTCGCGTAGGCAACAAGGAGGTGAATGCACGCGCTTATCTGTCGCGTTTCAACTTCACCGGTGGCGATCAGGAAAAGTTTTGCGGTGTACTTTCGGGTGGGGAACGCAACCGTTTGCACCTTGCTATGACCCTGAAATCGGGCGCTAACGTACTGTTGCTCGACGAACCTACCAACGACATCGACGTGAATACGCTGCGTGCTCTTGAGGAGGGTCTGGACGATTTTGCCGGGTGTGCCGTAGTTATTTCGCACGACCGCTGGTTCCTCGACCGCATCTGTACCCACATTCTCGCATTTGAAGGTAATTCCGAAGTATTCTTTTTCGAAGGATCTTACTCGGAATATGAAGAGAATAAGAAGATGCGTCTGGGCGACGAAGCCCCGAAACGGATACGATACAGAAAATTGATATAAGTAGCTTGCAAAAAAAAGGGATGTAGATATTTTGAATGTCTACATCCCATGTTTTAATCTTAGTTTCCATGGAATCCATTATCCGCATTCAGAACCTCAACAAGTTCTACGGCACGAAACACGTGTTGAAAGATATTTCCATCGATATCGAGCCCGGTCAGGTGATCGGCTATATCGGACCGAATGGTGCCGGAAAGAGTACAACTGTGAAAATATTGGCCGGTTTGTTGGCCGATTTTACCGGCGATGTCTTTGTGAAAGGCATCGATATCCGAAAAGATCCGGTGGCGGTAAAATCGCTTATCGGGTTTGTTCCCGAACTGGCCGAACTTTACGATGTGTTGACTCCCAACGAGTTTCTTTCGTTGATGGGTTCGCTGTATAACCTGCCCGAAGAGGTGGTAACGGAACGTGCCGGTAAAATGCTGGATGCTTTCGGATTGTCCGGTAACATGAATCAACGCATGGATACCTTCTCGAAAGGGATGAAACAGAAGGTGCTTATTACTTCGGGTTTATTGCACAATCCCGAGATTATCATTCTGGACGAACCGCTCAGCGGATTGGATGCCAACAGCGTGATTATTGTCAAGGAGCTTATCGACAAGCTGGCCAAAGGCGGGAAAACCATCTTTTACAGCAGTCACATGATGGATGTGGTGGAGAAGGTGAGCAACCGCATTATCCTGATCGATAAAGGGGAGGTGGTGGCCGACGGTTCTATCGACGAATTGCGCCAGCTCCAGAACAAAGAGAGTCTCGAAGATATCTTTGCCGGGCTGACGGCTACCGAGTCGATGCACGAGGCCAGCGAGAAGTTGTTGAACGCATTTGATTGATTCGTCTATGAACTTCATCGATAAATTTTTCCTTTGGCTGGTTATGTTGCCGGCATCGCTCTACCGTAGCCTGGGAGTAGACATAGTACAACTGCGAGCCATATTGTCGACCAAACTCACGATGGACAACCGCAGACCGGCATCTTTTGGCGGTAGCCGCAGAAAAAAGGAGAAGAAAGAGGTCAACGGAGCTACGTTGAAGACAATATTCAGTAGCCT
This sequence comes from uncultured Microbacter sp., assembly GCA_963678265.1. Lineage (GTDB taxonomy): Bacteria > Bacteroidota > Bacteroidia > Bacteroidales > Paludibacteraceae > Microbacter. The sequence goes on along the minus strand of OY782761.1, from coordinate 1,130,298 downwards.
GATCATGGGGCTTCTTATGTTGTTCGCCTTTGCCGTCGGCAACGGGATGCTGACCAAACTCTCTCTGTTTATGACCATGTTTATTTTTATGGTCTGCCTTACGTTGATTACCGACTTCACCTCGGTGTTGATCGATATTCGCGATAATCTGATTATACTGCCAAAGCCTGTTTCGGATGCCACATTTATGACCGCGCGGTTGCTGCATATCGGTATCCGTACCTCTATCATCGTGTTGCCTTTGTCGGTACCGGCTCTGGTTGTGGCAACGATCATGCAAGGCCCCCTCGTTATTCTGCCGTTTGTCCTGATGATTTTGCTGATGACGCTGCTCAGCATCTTTTTTATTAATGCGGTTTACCTGTTGATTCTGAAAATTACCACACCGGCAAAATTCCAGAATATCATCGGATCTATCCAAATCGGATTTGTAATGATTATGATGCTGGCCTATCAGGTGTTGCCCCGAATGGTCAGTTCCAGTTTGATGCAGCATATAAATATCAACGAAATTCCTTTTGTTCAGTTTGTTCCCTCCTTTTGGTTTGCCGATGGCTGCATGGCTCTTTCGGGTGGCGGATTTACCCTCGGATCGATGGTAAGCCTTGCCCTGTCCATTGTTGTCCCTCTGCTTTCCATTTGGGTCGTTGTCCGGTTTTTTGCTCCGTCGTTCAATCAAAAACTGGGAATGATTACCGGCGGAACTACCGAACAGAGTACTGTCACTACGAAACCGGATGCAGATGTCCGAACAAATCGGGGCGGAAAATCGATTTGGCAACGTCTGGCCGGTTGGTTGACCAAGCCGGGTTTGGAACGTGCCGGTTTCCTGTTTGCCGCGCAAATGTCTACTCGCAGTCGGGATTTCAAACTGAGAGTTTATCCTGCTTTTGGGAGTATTATTATCATTACTCTTATTCCTTTGATTCAAAATAATGTCTTCTCTCACGTCAATTTTGCAAATCCCAAGATGGTGTGGGTCTTTCTTCTTGTAATTTATCTGTGCTGTATGCCATTGGGGTCGGCTCTTTTTCAGGTCGCCTATTCCGATAAATTCAAAGCCTCGTGGGTCTTTTTTGTGACTCCACTCGACAAGCCGGGGCTTTTGATCAGCGGTACGGCAAAATTCATGCTGCTGTTCTTTGTTGTTCCGTTAGTAACCGTGCTTTTCTTATTGGGAACGGTATTGTTGGGACTGGCTTCGCTGCCAAATTTATTGTTGGCTTTTCTTAATGCATTGACAATCGGATCATTGCTGTCTTATCTAATGATTCGAAAGTTGCCTTTTTCAATAGCGCTCAGTGCTACGCAACAAGGAAACGCATTTATCAGAATCATGTTACTTCTTATTTTTCCGGGTACCGTCGGAGTGATTCATTGGCTTATTTCCGGTTTTCAATGGGCAATTTGGTTTTGGATAATTCTTTCAACGATAGCGTTGTGGCTAATACTCGATGAAATAAAAAAGCGTGGTTGGAAGAGCTTAACGTAGGATAAAACGGTTCCTTTCTGTTTCTTTTTGTTTTTGTTGTTAAAAGTATTTACATTTGTGGGGATCTACTATTTGGGACACAAAAGAACGAACAAATGTTTCAACTGTCTGCAATTCCGGAATGGGTGTTGCTGTGCATTTATCTTTTCACGGTAGCACCAACCATTGTCGTGATTTTGCTGGAGAATCGCAATCCGGTAAAGTCGCTGGCGTGGATTCTTGTGCTGATTTTTCTTCCTGTTCTTGGCATTATCCTCTATCTTTATCTTGGGCAGGACTACCGCAAGCAGAAAATTGTAGCCAAAAAGAGCATCCGCCGGCTTCACAACCGCCCCAAGGTCAATCTCGAAGAGTTGGATGTGGACAACAGTTTGCTTTCGGCAAGTAACAAACATTTGATTCGTTTACTGCAAAACAACAGCGAAGCGCTGGCTTTTCACGGCAACGATATTCGCCTTTATACCAACGGTGTCGATACGTTCGATGCGTTGTTCGGCGAAATTGAACGGGCCACGAAAGAGATTCATATTGAATTTTATATTATCGAGAACGATGAGATGGGACGGCGTTTTCGGGAGTTGCTTATACGCAAAGCATCGCAGGGTGTTCGTATTCGTCTGATTTTCGATTTTGTGGGTAGTTTTCACTTCAAACGTCCGCAGCAAGACGAACTACGGGAAGCAGGCGTTGAACTCTATTCATTTTTGCCGGCGCATTTCAAAATAACAATCCGCAAGAACAGAATTAACTACCGCAACCACCGTAAAATCGTTATTATCGATGGCAGGGTAGGGTTTACCGGAGGAGTGAATATTGCGGATCGCTACCTCACCGGCAATAAGCTGGGCATGTGGCGTGATACCTTTATGCGCATCGAAGGCCCGGCAATTCACGGATTGCAAAACGCATTTCTTACCGATTGGTTCTTCGTCAGTCGTCAGCTACTCTCCGGCGATCATTTTTTTCCATACATTCCGCCTATTCCAGCGTTTGACAATGTGATTCAGATCGTGACCAGCGGTCCCGATTCCGATTGGGAGAATATTCAGCAGGGCATTTTTGTTGCCGTTACCTCAGCCATAAAGTATGTCTATGTTCAAACACCCTATTTTATGCCGACGGATATCATTATGTCGGCTTTGCAGACGGCCGCTCTTGGTGGTGTGGATGTGCGTGTGATGATACCGGAGCGCACCGACACCTTTATGACTCAGTCGTGCAGCTATTCGTATATTACCCAATCGCTCGAAGCCGGGGTGAAGATATATCTTTACCGCAATGCTTTTATGCACAGTAAAGCCATTGTCGTCGACGATCAGATATCGACCATAGGATCGGCCAACATGGATTTCAGAAGCTATGAACAGAATTTCGAGCTCAATGCTTTCATTTACGATGAAAAAACTGCGGTGGCATTGAGAGATGTTTTTCTGCAAGATCAGGCACAATGCTCCGAAATTACTCTTGAAGAGTGGAGTAACCGGCCTATTCTAACCCGCATTAAAGAGTCCGTTGCCCGTTTGTTCAGCCCTTTGTTGTAATTTATCAGATGTCACTCTTGCAATTCAAAACGGCTTTTGAGTGATGCCAATGATGAGTCGCCGATAAACAGTTCGTACTCTCCGGCTTCATTAACAAACTCCGTTTTGTCGTTGTAAAATTTCAACTCTTCGGGAGTCAGGGTAAATGTGATGGTCTTCGACTCTCCCTTTTTCAAAAATATTTTTTGAAATCCCTTCAATTCCCGTACCGGACGAACTACGCTTCCTATCAGCTGGTGAATATAAAGTTGGACAACCTCTTCTCCGTCATAATCGCCGCTATTTTTTACATCGACACGGGCTTCTATTTTGCCTTTATTTATCTTCATTTTATCGGATGAAAGCTGTAGATTGCCTATCTCAAAGCGGGTATAACTCAATCCGTACCCGAAAGAGTATTTCGGACTATTGGGAAGATCGATATAGGCAGAAACATACGTCTTGTCATTATCGTCTTTGGCTGGCCTCCCGGTGCTGTAGTGGTTGTAGTAGATAGGAATCTGCCCTTCTGTGCGTGGGAAGGTTATTGGTAGTTTTCCTGACGGATTATAATTCCCGAATAGCACATCTGCAATGGAATTGCCGGCTTCCGTGCCTAACCACCAGGTGTACAATATGGCCGGCACATTATCGGCAGCCCAGTTGAAAATCAGCGGTCTTCCGGCACTTATCAACAAGATAACCGGTTTGTTGGTGGCAAAGATGGTCTTTAATAACTCTTCCTGCACGCCCGGTAACCGCAACGAACTTCTGCTTTTTGCTTCTCCACTCATATCGGGAGCCTCGCCCAGTGTCATAATTACCATATCAGCAGATAACGCTGTTTTTCTGGCTTCGGCAAAAAGAGAGGTGTCATTATCCTGTATGTTGCATCCTTTCGAATAAATCAGAGATGCGTTTTTGTCGAGTTGGGCCGCGATAGCATCGTGAAGTGTTTCAATGCGTTGGCTGTCATCAGGGAATGGAACGGCCCAGAATCCATGGTGGGCGGTAGTTGCTTTCCCAAAAGGGCCTATAAGGGCAATTTTAGCGTTGCTTTTCGAAAGAGGCAGTAAAGGCTTGCCGTTAACAGGTCTGTTCTCGAGCAGGACGATGCTTTTGGCTCCTATCTCTCTGGCAAAGCTTCGGTTGTCTGCGTTGTTTGTTTCTGCTTTTTCTCTCTCCTCGTTGCAAAAACGGTAGGGATCTGAAAATAGTCCGAGTTCATATTTTTTGATTAAGATACGTCTGACCGCATCGTCGATAAGTGCAACCGGTACTTTGCCCTCCTGCACAAGCTGTTTCAGATTATTGCGATAACACCGGCTTTCCATATCCATATCGCTTCCGGCCGTGATTGCCTTCAGAGCAGCATCATATCCGTCTTTTGCAAAACCGTGCGGAATCATTTCTCCGATGCTTCCCCAGTCGCTTACCACAAAACCTTTAAAATTCCACTCCTTTTTCAGCTTTTCGCGCAACAGGTATGCATTGCCTGTGGCCGGCACTCCATTCAGATCGTTAAAAGAGTTCATCAGCGTAGCTACACCAGCATCTACGGCTGCTTTGAAAGGCGGCAGGTAAGTCTCGTTTAGCTGGCGCAGACTCATATCGACCGAGTTGTAATCGCGACCGCCGACCGCAGCGCCATAGGCTGCGAAATGTTTGGCACAGGCCATGATGGCGTCTGTGTTGCCCAGTCCGTTGCCCTGAAACCCTTTAACACGTGCTACAGCCACTTTCGATCCAAGGTAGGTGTCTTCGCCCGCACCTTCCATTACACGGCCCCAACGCGGATCGCGTGCAATGTCCACCATTGGTGCAAAAGTCCAGTGAATACCGTAAGCAGCCGCTTCGGTGGCCGCAATACGAGCCGATTTTGCGATCAGAGCCAAATCCCACGAAGCCGTTTCTCCAAGTGGAACCGGAAATGTAGTCCGGAATCCGTGAATAACATCCTGTCCGAAAATAAGCGGAATGTGCAGTCGTGATTGCATGGCCAGCTCCTGCAATTTACGTGTTTTATCCACGCCAATAACGTTCAACATCGAACCGACCTTGCCCTCTCTAATCTGTTTCTCTTTCTCCCCGTCAGGCGTAATTTTTCCGGTAGCGCCCCAGTCTCCGTTGTACTGGTTTAGTTGCCCTATCTTTTCATCAAGCGTCATTTTCGACAACAAGTCGTTTACAAATCGGTCTGCTTTTTGTCCGAAGGCAACGGCGATAGTCACCGACAATATTACTGTGCAGCATAATTTTCTCATATACTTTCCGATTAAATCATTATTATTTTGTGTTTTTGTATAAGCTCCGATGCCGAATCGGTTCTGTTTGGTTTTAAGGATGCATTCCCAATGCTTTGATATATCCGGCATTTTTAGAGCAGTTTTCTGCTTGTATATTTTCCAGCAGTTGTTTCAAGGCATTTCTTACTTTTTCAGGCGAAGGCTTTGCTTTGCGTATTTTCTCAAAACTGCTTCTGTCTTGCTGCGTAAAGGTAACAATTTCAGACCAGTTTTCCGGCACCTTTACGGATACCATGCAGCTCGTTTTCTCCATTTTTTTGTATGGCCAGAAATGCCATCCGATGCCATTTTTTTCAAGCAAACGTCTGTAAGCATCTACCCAGATGTCAGTGTTTTCGCCGGTTTCTCCCAGGTAGATGGGGCGGTTCGTTTTATTCCGGAAATCAACGAAATCCTGTACGTTGGCCTGCAACGTATCGCACCAGTAACGGTGGCAGGTGTACATCATTTTATCGTCAAATTTCCAGTCGTGAAACACGGTAAAATTCCCATCCCACTGAGCGCCGCCCAAAATGACAATGTGGTTTTTGTCGACCTGACGAATGGCCGCAGTTACCATTTTATATACCGGCTCCAGTTGTTTGTTGATTTCGTCTGTATTAGGGAAATAGGGAGCAATCGGTTCATTGAGAAGATCGTAGCCGATGATGGCAGGTTCGTTGGCATAATGTTTTGCTATGCGTTTCCAAATTGAGCAAAAAAGCGCCTGATCGTTCTTGTTTTCAAACAAATAGGGATAGCCGTAACTGTCATCGATATTATCGCCGGTTTGTCCGCCGGGAGCGTCGTGCATATCCAGAATCACCGACAACCCTTCGGCTTTGCACCATCCGATTACACGGTCGATCAGTTCAAATCCCCGGTTTTCATTGTTGGCCCCCATGTAATCCTCTCTGGTAAAGAGTTTGTAGTGAAACGGTAACCGAATGGAGTTCATTCCTGTTTGGCGGATATAATGAATATCGGCTTTTGTGATATAGCTCTCCTGAAACTGCTGCCAAAAGCGGTTCGTTTCGTCGGCACCCACCAACTCTTTCAGAGCTTCATCTATCAACCGAAAAGAGTTGACATTGCTGAAGAGGAACATATATCCTTCGGGATTCAACCAGTTACCAAGATTGATGCCCTGAATGAGAAACGGTTTGCCATTGGGATCTTTCAGATGTTGTCCATCGACGCTGAAAAATTTGGTTCCCTCCGGTTTTGGAGCCATTGCCATTACTAAAATACTGAATGATAATGATAAGATGAGTGATGAAATGCGGGATAGATGGAATCTTGACATGATGCCTGAAAATAGAAGTTAAAAAACAACCTATAAAATTATCCGGAAATAACGAAAGCAGGTAAACATGTGTTCACAATAAATCTTTTGCCCAATGTCCGGAGACAAAATGAACCCGAACATTGTAGCAAAAGATTTTGAACAAGAACAAACTCTCTATTTTTCGGATTTTAGTTCATTGAATGTACGTGATGGAGCCAGCGCTTTATGGGCTTTTTCCACTACCATGGATTTGGCTAATTTGAAAGTGGCTGTTTGCCTGAAATCTTTCGATGAGGCTCCGACTTTAACGTTATATGTTCCTGCATCGGCTATCCATGATGAGGTTTCAGTGTTGAAAGATGCCAGATTACGACTGGTGATTACGAACGTTATTTGTTGCGATTCTCCGGGTTTTAGCAGGCGGGTTTTAGCAAAGCCTTTGAGTTCTTCTGTCGGTTTGTCGAGCGAAGATGCGGGAGCGCTCAGATAGAGTTCCACCACTTCGCGACCGGCTACGGATCCTCTGTTTTTAATGGTAACAGTTGCCGTAATTTGCTTGTTGAACAGATTACTGCTGAGTTTTAAGCCCGAATAGGCAAAGTTGGTGTATGAAAGGCCATATCCGAATTCATAGGCTACAGGAATCTTGAATGTGTTGTAATAGCGGTAGCCGACGTAAATCCCATCATCGTACGTGGTCTCTGCCGGTTTATTCGATAGAAAATCACTTACTGCCTCTTGCGGCTTCGGGTTTGGTAGTTCAATTCCCGGAAAACTTTTGGCAGAGGGTACATCGTTGTACGACATTGGGAATGTTGCCGTCAATTTTCCCGATGGATTTACGATCCCTTTCAGTACATCGGCAATAGAATTTCCTGCCTCTTCTCCCGGTTGCCATGCCAACAGAATCGCATCCGGGATGCTTCTCCAGGTTGCAGTTTCAATCACTCCCCCGATGTTGAGAACGACCGCCACCTTTTTACCTTTTGCATGGAATGCCGAAGTTACTGTTTGCAAGAGCGCTTTTTCTTTATCTGTAAGATTGAAATCGTCTTTTACCTTTCTATCCTGACCCTCGCCGGCGTTACGACCGATGGTAATCAGGGCAATGTCGCTTTCGGTTACTAATGAGGCCGCTTGTGTATCGGTAATTTGCATTTCATCGATATGAGAGATATAGCCGAACATCAGATCATTGGCACTCGGTTTGGGCTGATTGGCTTTGGTCTCTTTCAGATAGTTGGCGTAATCGTTTTTCAATGTGGCGTTAATCTGATATCCGGCATTGTTCAATCCTTCAACCAAATCGACATTATGAGCAGAATTAACGTTGCCACTTCCGGTTCCACCCTTGATGATGTCGTAGGAGGTGTTTCCGAAAAGAGCTATTTTTTTGATCGATTTGTTAATCGGAAGGGTCTTACCATCGTTTTTGAGTAACACCATACCATCGGTCGCTGCCTGACGTGTAATTTGCGAATGCAGTTTCATATCAGGTTTATTTGAAAACTGATATTGTTTGAAATGGGGCGAAAGCAACATGATGTTGAGGATGCGTTCGCAGTTGCGATCGAGATCTTTTTCCGATAGCTTCCCTGATTTTATGGCATTAATAATCTCCTCTGACTGTTTCGGCATTCCGGGCATTATCATATCATTACCGGCTTTCATCTGGGCTGCCGCATCTTTGCCTCCGAACCAGTCGGTCATTACAAATCCTTTAAATCCCCATTCATCGCGCAGAATGGTGGTAAGCAGGTCGTAGCTTTCCGAAGTATAGGTTCCGTTAATCAGGTTATACGACGACATTACCGTCCACGGTTGCGCTTTTTGTACGGCAATGCGGAATCCTTCGAGATAAATTTCGCGTAGCGCACGCTCGCTCATCAGGTTATTCACGGTGTTACGGTTCGTCTCCTGATTGTTTGCCGCAAAGTGTTTGATGGAGGTTCCCACGCCTTGCGATTCGACTCCGTTTACCATTGCCGCAGCGATAGAGCCCGCAACCACCGGATCTTCGGAGTAATATTCGAAATTTCGTCCGCAAAGAGGATTGCGTTGGATGTTGAGTGCCGGTGCCAGCAAAACATCCGCGCCATATTCGTGCACTTCGTTTCCCATTGCCATTCCAACACGTTTTACGAGATCAACATCCCATGACGAAGCCAGTACGGTTGCTACCGGGAAGGCCGTGCAATAGTAGGATGCTTTGTCGTTTTTACGTTTAGGTTCGATGCGTAAACCGGCAGGTCCGTCGGCAAGCACCATCGGGGTGATGCCATACTTGGGAAACGCAGCCGAAATGCCGGCAGCTCCGGGTACCAATTGATCGGTATAGCCGACAACGGGTGTGGTCTGTTTCGCTGAAGGATCCATTTGCATTCCTTTCCCTACAACAAGAGATGCTTTTTCTTCGAGAGTCATTGAAGCTACTGTTTTTTTGACATCAAAGATCTTTTGTGCTTTCGCACAAGGTGCAATGCCGAGGGTAATGGAGGCAATTGCAGCGGCGATAAAGGAGCATTTTAAGGTTTTCATATAGGTTAGTAATTGTTTGGTGTGTCGCTTTTTTCTTTATTTGTAGCTATAAACCCTCACATAGTCGACTTGCATCGAACAGGGAAATATACTGTCGTCTACGCCTTGTACTCCACCCCAATCTCCTCCGATGGCAAGGTTCAGAATGAAGAAGCATGGTTTATTGAACGGCCAGTTGGATGCATTTTTTACTGCCGGACTGTATGTGTAATAGGGATGATCGGGGTCGTCTACGTAATATTCGATTTTGGCAGGAGTCCAGGTCATTCCGTAGGTGTGAAACGCCGATTCGCAATCGGTCAGTTTGTAATCGGCATTATTCACCGTATTGCCATAACTGGATGGAGTGTGAATGGATCCTTTCACCCAAAGTGGATTATAACCCACATGCTCCATAATGTCGAGTTCGCCGCAGCCAGGCCATCCTGCCTTGGCAATATTGGTACCCAGCATCCATGTGGCAGGCCAGGTCCCTCTTCCGGCGGGGAGCTTTGCCCTGATCTCCATCCGTCCGTACAGAAATGTTTTCAGTCCGTTGGAGTTTATTCGCCCCGAGGTATAATCCCCTTTTTTCTGCCCGCTTCCCACCTTTTTTGCGGTTATGGTAAGGATACCGTCTTTTATCGTCAGATTATCTCCGTTAGTATATTTTTGCCATTCGTTGTTCACATCGATATTGGTTTCATTGACCCAGTTCAATGTGTTGAGAGTGGTGCCGTCAAATTCGTCACTCCAAATCAGTTTGTGGGGCACATAGGCCGGATCGTCTGCCATTATTGCAATATCTTTAGAGGCAGAAGCTGTATTACTGAGAAAATCGACTACTGTCAGTTTGATGGAATAGGTACCTTTCTTAGGAAAATAATGCGTTACTACCGAATCTCCCTGTTGCGATTCTCCGTCTCCAAAATCCCAGGTTATTGATGTACTGGTTCCTTGCGTTTTTGCCTTTAAAATAAGATAGTTCACGCTATCGGTTTTGTTTACCGTTGTATATGTAATGTTGGTACTCAAAACGTAAGTCGAACTCTGCTCCGTCGGTTCGGATTTGCTACATGATGAGAATAGAAACATCGCTAAGGCAGTTAATACGAGAGATTTCATATGGTATACGGGTTGAGCATAAAAGAGATGAAATGTTCTGTTTTTCAGAAGCAAATATATATAATTCACGTTAAATCGATTTATAAAAGCTGGCAAGCCGGTAAAATAAGCACCGGCTATGCCAACTTAGAGTTGATGCAACACAATCATTAATTACCTAAAACCTATTTGCACCTTTCTATTATTAACGTGGAAATTGAGTGAGGTAGCAATTTTACCGGTGCTGTAACGCCTTCAATTAAGAGGTTGTAATCCATTGTTTTATCCGTTGGATTCATCGTTATTACAGCAATTTTTCCGTCTTTGTTTATAAATGCGGTGGCAAGCAGTTGATCGCGCGTTGTCGAACAGGCAATTCGTTTTGCTCCGGGCTTTACAAATTTTGAAAAATGTCCCTGATAATAAAAAATATTGGTGTATGTCAATTTGCCGGTGTTTGTATCGGCATGAACAGGAGCATAGCAGAAGTTGCTGGCATGGTTAGGTCCTCCGTTTTGATCGAGTAAAATGTTCCAGTCTACCCATCCGCTATTCCCGTTGTTGAAATCGTTTATCATGGCTGTTCCGTACCGTTCGCCTAACCACCACTCTTTTGTTTTGGAGGCATCATATTTTTCAATGCAGCCTTCCGTGAATAGTAAATTTTTGGTTGGGAATGCTTCTTTGACTCGTTTCAGGTTCTCGAACTGCATACCGCTACCACTCCAGGTTTCGTACCAGTGATAGCCGAATCCCCAAATGTATTTGGCGGCTTGCGGATCGGCCGTGATAGTGCTTGCACGGTGGTAAAGCAGATCACGGTTATGATCCCAGGCTAATAATCTTACGTTTTTCAAGCCCGATCTTTCCAGAGTCGGACCAATAAAGCCTTTTATAAAATCGCGCTCTTCTTCGGCAGTGAAAATGCACGACTCCCAGCGTTGTATTGCCATCGGTTCGTTTTGTACGGATAACCCCCAAACAGGCATTCCCTTTTGTTCGTATGTTTTAATGAATTTTACAAGGTAGTTTGCCCATAACTGGCGGTATTTTGGCAATAGTTTTCCGCCCTGAACCAGATTGTCATTATCTTTTATCCAGGCCGGAGGAGACCACGGACTTACAAATAAAGGCAACGTTCCCCCTGCAGTAGCAATCGCTTTTTTGATGAGAGGAATTTTATAAGTCTCGTCGTGAGATACATTGAATGTCTTGAGCTGTTCGTCGTTGCGGGAGACATAAGAATAACTATCACTTGAAAAATCACAACTTCCTATGTTTGTGCGAATTATAGAATATCCAAGTCCATTCTTAGAATCATAAAAGGCAGTTAGCAACTCTTTTTGAGCCGATTCCGGCAGCTTTGCAAATGTTTCGGCGGCAGCATCGGTTATAGCACCTCCAATGCCCACTATCGATTGATATTTTTGAGATGGGTCGACAAATACCCAAATGTCTTTTTCGATAGGCTGTTGGGCTGTATGAAATTGTAGTGTGCCGGTCTGGCTGATTTTTAAGGCCGTGTTTTCAGCGGTAGTGTACACCGTTGATTTCAACATTTTGTTAGCCCCAAAGGCGAAAAAGCCAGGGGAACACAAAAATATGACAGCGATGGAACAAATACCGAATAAGTTAGCTTTCATTGCGATGTTTTGGTTTAGGTGGTTATGATGTTTTATGGTCTACTTCCAGACAAAAGTACCGGCCGAACCGGCAGCGAGTGTTGCAGTGGCTGTTTTGTTGTTAAAACGTATATTGAATGTCGCTGGATTTTTGCCGGTATTGAGGACAATCAGTATTTTTTGTCCATCGGGATTCTTGAATGCTACGTTTTGTAAGTCACCGATAACGTTGCTGCCTATGCGTACCGAACCCGGTCGAACAAATTTTGAGGCATGCGCTATGATGTAATAACTCACATTTCGATAGGCATCGGCACTGATAGTGAGGGCTCCCAGGCACGAATTGCACCCTCCCGGAGTATGCATCGCTAAGGCCGGATCGGAGGCAAGGTTCCACTCTATCACATTACGACTTTCATTCCGGGTGGCCCCAATAATCAGATTTTTAATGTGCCATACAAAGTCATCCGCGAAAGAGCCTCCTCCGGCAGTGTATTGTTCGGTGAAGTAGAGATTTTTTTCGGGGTGTGCCGATTTTACTTTAGACATTGTCTCTATGGTGCCGGCGTACAAATGAAATGCCGAGCCGTCGATATATTTGGCTGCTTCCGGATCATTCAATACGTCAGTGGCGTATTCAGGGTGATCCAGATTATGATCGTATATGATTATTTTGGTTTTCAGATGGTTAGTCTGTAGTTGCGGGCCCAGATAGTTCTTAATAAAATTTGCTTGTTCGGTAGCCGACATTAACATTGCCGGATTGTTATATGCATTCAATGGTTCGTTTTGAGGGGTGATGGCATCGATTGTGATGCCGGCTTCCTGCATCGATTGAATATATTTCACAAAATAACGCGCATATACATCGTAGCAATCAGGACGTAAACTGCCACCGGAATAGCTATTGTTTGTTTTCATCCAGGTAGGTGCGGTCCAGGGGGTTGCAACTATTTTGATCGATGGATAAAGCTTGATGATATTTTTCAAAACCGGTATGAGGTTGGCATTTTCTTTTACCAGCGAGAAATAGTGAAGGTTGTCATCTCTTTTTCCGTCTGTTGTTTCATCGTAGGTAAATACTTCCGGACTTAAGTCGGAAGCTCCTATGCTTATGCGCAGATAACTGATACCAATCCCCGTGGAATCTGTCAAAAAAAGATTTTTAAGTAGAGCCTCTTTTTTTTCGCTGTATAAGTTATTGATGAGTAGAGCACTGCTTCCGGTGAGTGCAAAACCGAATCCATCAATTGTCTGATGTATTTCAGTAGAATCGACCGTGATTGTAGGGTAGTTGTTGGTTGATCCGGTAAAATTGATTGCGAGGTTCTGTCTTTGAAATAAAGTAGATTGCGAAGGGCTTGTAAGCCAGAGCATAATATCTGTCTTTGCGAAATTTTGCTCTTTCGATTGGTTTCCGGTAATGCTTTCTTCTGTAGTATTGCCTTTGCATCCGGTTACAGATAACAGGAGTGATAAAAGCATGATAAGCCCTTTATATGTCGTATGCAAGCTATGCATTACCAGTGGTTTGTTAGTTAAATGGAAGCCGATATGGCGAAATTGCATCTGTATTTAGAAACTAACATCCGGCCAAAAAGCCGGATGTTAGTCCTGTTGAGAGTAGTTTAGCCTATATTGATATAGACCAACCCATTTCTTTCCGGGTTAATAACCAGGATTCTGTTTTACATTCGGGTTAGACGATAATTCGTTGAATGGAATAGGGAACATATTGTTTTTTGGAGCCACAAAACCGGCATTGGATTTTGTTGCAAATTGCAGTTGTCCATTGACTATTTTCCCAGTTGGAACTGATTTGCCTTGGTCTTTCAACACAGTTGCAGCATCACCCCAACGCACCAAATCCTGATAACGAGGTCCTTCAAATGCGAGTTCCAATCTTCTTTCGAGTTTGATATTGTCAAGTGTAACCGAGCTAAGTGCCGGCAAATTTACACGGGTACGAACCTGATTAATTAAAGGAAGGGCAAGACCGGCTTTATTCGATTGCAAATAGGCTTCGGCAGCCATCAGCAAAACATCGGCATAACGCATGATTCTCAGGTTTGTGCCATAGCAAAGATCCGGAACTGCACCTGACGCCGATGACGTTTCATCAGCCCATGTTGTATATTTCAGGCGTACAAGACCCGGACATCCATACATATAGTTCCCATCCTTACCCATTGCACCTCCGGCAGCTACTACACGTGAAGCTGTCAAAATAGTTGCTTGTAAGCGAACAGAATCGCCGGCTGCTTTAAACGCATTCCATAAATTCAGTGTAGGATAACCGAATCCCCAACCGCCATTGACACCTAACGAACCACCGTTGAAGCCCTGGTCGCCACGCGGACCGCAAAGCTGCCAAACAAGGTTTCCTGGGTTGGTTCTTGACGGATCATTCCAAAGGTCACCAAACGCATTACTCCAATCGTTTTTACGATCGCTGGAGTAGCTTATTTCAAAAATTGATTCTTTACCGAATTCCGTACTCTTTCTGAATATTTGCGAATAGTCATTATTGATTTCAGACAGTTGATAAAGTCCATACTCGTGTGAATCTATCAATGTTTGGAACGTAGTGGCTGCTTCTGCATATTTTTTCTCAAAAAGCTGTGTTTTCCCAAGGAATGCCAAAGCGGTTCCCTTACTGAAACGGGCAGGATCGGATCCGGCAGCAGTAAGCTGGCTTTTTAATGGCAGATCTGCAATGGCTTCGGTAAGGTCTTTTTCAATTTGAGCGTAAAGTGTTTCCATGGTTGAGTTACCCTGAGCATATTCCGTGGGTTGAAGTTCATGTAATACCAATGGAACGGGACCATATAATGTGCCTAATTCAAAATAGACATATGCGCGCATTGCTTTTGCTTCCGCAATCACAAGTTTCTGATAGGGTGACGGATTCTTGATGTTGTCAATAATCAGATTGGCACGGTAAATAACCATGTACGAATAACGATAAATATTGGTAATCGGACTGTTTGTCGGGCCGAAAGTGAATGTATTTAACTCCTGATATTCGGGACGGTCACCTGAGTTTTCACCACCGCAATAGATATCGTCGGCCAACGACTCTTTGGTCATCCAGAAACTGGTCCAAACGCTGGCATTCATAGCACGTAGCATGTTGTAACATGATGCAATCGCACTGGTGGCATCTGCATCTGTTTTATAAAAGGTAGCAATGGTTCTTACACCTTTTTGATCCACATCGAGGAAATCTTTAGCACATCCGGTAAACAGAATGGCAACTAAAGCAAGAGGAAGAATCTTTTTTATTATTGTTTTCATATGATAATAATATTATTGTTTAAGGTCATATGGAACTCCATGTTACAACACTATCATCTTCTATGATGTTCTTGAAAACATGATCGTTTCATAGCTTAATTTGATGTTTTGGTTAAAAAGTTATGGATGCTCCAAGCATAATGTCCTTAGCCATCGGGTAGGTACCACGGTCTATACCAACATTGTTTGCACTATTGTTCTGGATAGTAGGTTGAGGATCCAATCCCGGATAAGATCTAATTGTAAAGAAGTTATCCAGCGAAACATATAATCTCAAATTGTTTATGTTCAATCGATTGAGAATTGGTTTAGGAATATTGTAACCCAATTGAATCGTTTGAATTCTCAGGAATGAGCCGTTAAACACATACTGGTCGCTCTGATATGTTTTTGCGTCAGGGTTGGCTCCCGGTTTCGATACTTTGTCTCCCGGTTTAGTCCAACGTCCATCATAGAAGTAGGTTACACGATTAGAAGCCAGTTTGTCGGTTCTGATCCAGCCCATTACCACTTTATTCCCGGAAGCACCGGCAAAGTTCAACGCAAAGTCGAAGTTTTTATATTCAAGATTAATGTTACCGCCATAGGTTACTTTAGGTACTGCACTACCCAAATCCTGCTTGTCAGCATCAGTAACTCCAGCAGCATTGGTGTCCTTTCCATCTGCTGTTACAAAAATCGGATTACCGGTTGCCGGATCAATACCATGTGTTTTGTATCCGAAGAAATGCCATACAGAGTAGCCGGGTTCAAACATTGTCACGTTTGACCAGCCGGTACCGATGCTTGCACCACCAACTCTTTTACCAAATACAGGATCCAATTCGGTAACTTTATTGGAGAGCGGAGAACAGTTCAGATTTACAGAGTAATTCAAATCTCCAATTTTGTTTTTGTACGTCAAATCGAATTCAAAACCTTTATTTTCGATTTTACCACCATTAGCTTGCGGTGCAAAGTTGCCACTCGAGTAGGAAGGTATTCCGGTGAAAATAAGACCTTTTGTGGTTTTTACAAAATAGTCGACGGTAAAACGTAAGTTGTTATTGAGCAAACCCAGATCAAGCCCTAAGTCAAGTTGTTCGCTGGTTTCCCATGTCAGTTTATTATTCGATAATACATTAGGCTCGTAAGCTTGCATGGTAGATCCGTTCGACAATGTATAAGTAATTGGTTGGGTTCCGCTGTAACCGGTGATTACAGCATTGTATCTGAATAACTGGCCTTCGTCCAAAGATGCAAGGTTACCGTTCTGACCCCAACTACCTCTTAGTTTTGCATATGAGAAAAGATCGCTTTTGAAGAAACTTTCATTTGAAATAACCCAACCTGCCGAAACAGAAGGAAATACTCCCCAGCGGCCTTCTTTAGGTACCTGAGAAAGACCTGCACCATCCCGACGAATAGATGCTTCGAGTAAGTATTTGTTTTGGAAATCATAAGAAATACGACCAAAATAAGACTCTTTTTTCAACTCTTTGGGAGATCCGGATACATTGTCCTGAGAGTGAGAGGTGTAATCCAGTTCGGCATTATTGTCTGAAGGAAAATCCATCGGACTACCCTGACCATTGATATTTTTGTGCAAATAATCTTCTGATGAGAATCCGGCTAACAATGTGAAATTGTGTCCGCCAACTTTATAATTGTAGGTGGCAAAATTTTCCCATGTCCATTTTCTGTAATAATCGTTATTGTCATGAGTGATGGCAGCAAGATTTTTATTAGTTGCATCATAGTAGAATGTAGGAGTCCAATAATGGTTGTTATTAAAGGCAAGTTCGTATCCAAAACGAGAAGTAAAGGTGAAGCCTTTGAAAAGGTTCATATCGGCATACATGCTGGCCATCATCTTATCTCCGGTAAATTTTCCGGTATTGTTGGCTTGCGATACGAATGGATTGATAATTTCACCGGCAACATATTGTGATATGCCATAATAGTTTCCGCTGGGAGCCTTTGTAATCAGATTTTTGTTTGCAGCGATTTCGCCCTGAATAAACGTCGGGATTTTTGCAGGATCGGTGTACTCTATCGGAGTGGTAGGATCTATCTGCAAAGCACTACCAATCATACCACCGAATTCCCCACCATTTTCATTAATACCTTTCGAAGCTACATGCGAATAGTCGAATGTATTACCAACTTTCAACCATTTCGTCATTTGATGGTCGGAGTTGAACGATGCAGAATAGCGTTCAAACAGATCTTTATCGCCTACAATGATACCATTGTTCTTGAAGTATCCGAGACTCAGATTATATGTGGATTTTTCGTTACCTCCCGAGAAGGAAAGGTGGTGTTTTGATGTCTGACCTGAAGAGAAAATAGCATCCAGCCAATCAGTGTTGTAATTTTGATCAATAGGTCCATTCAAAATTGAGTTGCCATCTGCATTTTTCTCCGTCATAAACTGAGAATATTGCTTGGTATCCATCAGTTTAGGAAGTTTTGCGGCGGTTTTAAATGACTGCTGGAAATCATATGTGATGTTCATCTTTCCGGCTTTACCTCTTTTGGTAGTAATAATAACAACTCCGTTTCCACCTTCTGCACCGTAGATAGCGCAAGATGCAGCATCTTTCAATACTTCCATATTTGCAATATCTGCCGGATCGAGATAGTTAATATCTCCCGTTTTGATTCCATCTACAATGTAGAGAGGGTTACTTCCTCCATTAGAACCATAACCACGAACACGAATGTTCATGCCGGCTCCCGGAGCTCCCGAAACCGGAACTACCTGAACACCGGAGGTTCTTCCTTGCAATCCTTCTTCCGCTCTGGAAATGTTGGTTTTGCTAATTTCATCTGCTGATACACTGGAGATAGCGCCTGTTACCAAACTCTTTTTCTTTACGCCATAACCAACTACCACGACTTCATTCATAGATTTAGAAGTCTCTTTCATAACAATTTTAATATTGCTTGTATTGCTGCCAATGATATGCTCAACTGTCTCAAAGCCCATATAGCTTAATACAATTGTTTTACTTGCAGCATCCTGAACGTTGGGGAGGCTGAACTTACCGTTCAGGTCGGTAGTCGTACCTTTGGTTGAGCCTTTAACTACAACCGCTACACCGAGAAGTGGTTCATTGTTTGAGTCGAAAACCACACCCGAAATGTTTTGTGCCATTACTTTGCCCATACAGAACAAAATAAGCAAAACAAAAATCACTCGTTTCTTCATAGGTTTAGAATTATGCTTCGTCCATGAACACAGACTAAGCAGGTTGAACTTAAAATTAATTATTACTTGTTGTTTGAAAAATGATGAAGCTCCTTACTTATAATTATTTAATCGATTGTTTTACTGCTGTTTGCTTGCACTCCGGAATAAAGCACTCCGGAAAAAATATTAATATGAAACAAATATCGGTAGAATAAAGTACAATAAGTATCTCTGTAAATTTATAATCGATAATGCAAGAAGATTAAACAATATGCTCTTAATGCATCTAAACGGTTAAGTCTATATCCGGTTAAATAATTTTTACTGCAAAAGTATATGCATAAATACATCTATGGTAATTTTATTACCTCTACAAAACCTCTATAGAGACCTAATATTGCCTATATTTTAACTCTACAGTGATGATTTTAAATGATTAATAATCAGATGTAAAAAAAATAAATTATATATATATTGAGTTATGTCAAAGTTATATCATATCTTTGTTTTGTATTTTTTGATTTAGAATAGCAGATTAACCTTATTATTCAAATACCTCATGAAACTATGTGTTTATGTTACAGTATTTTGCATTTCTTTAATTTCCGAAACAAAAATACTTGCCAGTATCAACAAAATAGAAAATGTGTGTGTCCCAAAAATCACCTATTTTGACAAAAACATCTATAATGCAGCCAACCAGACATGGGCTATTGCACAGAACAAAAAGGGGTACATGTATTTTGCCAATTCTGCGGGCTTGCTGGAATATGATGGAAGCCAATGGACACTCTATCCTTTGTCTAAAAATTCATCCAACGTACGAAGTATTGCCATTACCGAAGATCAGCGGATTTATACGGGAGTGCGCAATGAATTCGGCTATTGGTCGGAAAATATTGCTACCCGAAAATTAAAGTATACTTCACTCACAAAAGCATCCAACCTGCATTTTGCCGACGAAGAGATATGGAAAATCGTACCGTTTCGGAATTCCGTCTATTTCCATAGCTTCAGAAATATTTATAAGTACAATACGCAAACGAAATCTATCTCGATTATCCCGGCACCCAACCGGTTTCAATTTCTTTTCCGCGCAAACGATCGCCTTTTTGCACAAGAGAAAGTGCTCGGTCTGATGGAAATTAAAGAGGATAAACTTATTGGTGTCCCCGGAGGTGAACTTTTTACCGGAGACTGCGTGTACGGCATTGCACCATACTCTTCCAATTCTGTTTTGATTGCAACCATCGATAGAGGACTTTATATGATGGAAAATGGGCGGATTAGCCAATGCACATTCCCCTGCAATGATTTTCTGATCAAAAACCAAATATTCAGCATGACCTCTTTGCCCGGTGGAAAGTATGCGTTTGGCACTATTCTGAATGGGTTACTTATTACCGATCATAATGGGAACATTTTGTCAACGATAAACAAACCCAAGGGAATGCCTAATAACACGGTGCTAAGTGTTTTTTCTGATCAAACCAATAATTTGTGGTTAGGATTGGATCGTGGCATTTGCCATATTCAAATGAATAGTCCGATTCGTACGTTTCCGGATCCGAAAGGAGTTTTAGGATCCGTGTATCAGGTACAGGAATTTAATGGAAGGCTGTTCTTTGCCACCAATCAGGGATTATTCAGTTGCGCTGTTGCCGATCTTGCATTTCCCGAGAGAGAATTGTCATTTACTCTTATGCCCAAATCGCAAGGGCAGGTGTGGGCGATGTTGGTAGTCGGAAATAAATTATTGTGTGCACATAATAAAGGAGTGTATGTTGTTGAAGGCTCGGAAGGAAATTTTATTTACACAAAAAGCGGAACCTCCCGATGGCTGAAAATTGACGATAAAACAGTTTTGTTCCTTACCTATGATGGGCTTTGTGTGATGCATATAAACGGGAACAAGTATACGATTAAAGAACAAGCAGTATTTCCTTATGATGGATCTTCCTTGGCAAGAGATAAGGATAATAATATATATATAGGGAGTATGTCGGCTGGCTTTTATAAGGTTAAATTCGACCCGACGTTTGACAATGCAATCTACAGTAGTAATCAACTATCAGATCTTGGTATCGCTCATTCAAGTGCGCGAGGCGTATATTCATATAATGGTAATGTCTATGTTGTAGACGCTGTAAAAGGTATTCTCAAACTTGATTATGCACAGAACAAATTTGTTCCGGATCTTGCAATAAATAGGGTTTTACCAAAACATGCGAATATTTACCGGTTACAACTTGATGCCGACCATATGTGGTGTTATACGCCAGCCAGTTTCTTCTGTGTTAAAAATTATCTGACTCAACGACCTTCGCTTGAAAACAGAAATATGGAATCGCTCAATAAGCAGTTGATTAGGGGATACGAGGATATAGAAAAAATTACCGATGGATCGTATATGGTTTGCACATCGAATAGTTTTGCCGTGATGAATACCAAATACTCTCCCAAGGCTAAATCCAACGAGGTATATCTTAGAGATATTGGAACCTTTACCAACGTAATGAAACCGGTACTTTTGCCCAATCCGCTGGAATACTATAAGAATCACGCCATAGAATTTCCTTATAAGCACAATACTATTTTTGTTCGTTTTACTTTGCCTGATTACGAAAATGAGGGGAATATCCGGTATAGTTACCGTTTGAAAGGAAGCTCGGAGAACTACTCCATCCCGTCGTCGAATAATATTGCGACGTTTATAAACCTGCCGGCGGGCGATTATGTTTTTCAGGTAAAAGCAACCATTGTCGGTACCAACGAGGTTTATTATTCGCAGGAGCTTAGAATTACCATTTTGCCTCCATGGTATATGGGTTGGATCGGATTGTGTCTGGTTCTTTTGTTGCTTGCGGGAGCAGCAATGGCTTATTATAAATATTTACAACACAGATGGAGGAAAGAGCAAAAGCGGATTGAATACGAGCATGAGAAGGAGCTGGCCAAAATGGAAAATCGACTTCTTCAGGAGCAGGTAAAATCTCAAACAGACGAATTGTCTCGTGTGACAAAATCGATGTTGTACAAAAATAAGCTGATGAATAAACTGGATACTGAAATTGCCAAGCTTGTACTTAGTAAAACAGTTCCGACGTCAGAACTAAGGGGGTTGAGGCATATCGTTGAAAAAAATAAAAATCCGGATGAAGACTGGAAGGTTTTTGAAATGAGTTTCAATAAAACGCATGACAACTATCTCGTTAAGCTTAGTACTCAATTTCCGGGTCTTACCACATCCGACCTGAAATTGGCGGCGTATATTCGGATGAATATTTCATCGAAAGAGATTGCCGGGTTGTTGAATATTTCAGTCAAAAGTGTTGAGATGGCCCGTTACAGGTTGCGCAAGAAACTTAACTTTTCACATGAACAAAATCTGACTGAATTTTTAATCGGATTATAACTTTCTGCTTTTTCAACAGGGGCATATAATAAAAAAAATCCTGTAAATTTGTCATCTACAACTAACCCAATGAATCGTTTTTTGAATTTTATTGACACAATCTATGTTACAATCATTTACACATGCAGTTATTGGATTGATGTCAGGTACTTCGCTCGACGGACTTGACATCGCGGATTGTGAATTCTTCAGAAAGGCCGACGGAAAATACGATTATAAAATTATTGTTGCCGATACCGTGCCCTATTCTGACGAATGGAAGCAACGATTGAGTACCCTCGAAAACGGTTCGGCTTATGATTATGTAAAAACCCATGCCGATTTGGGAAAGTATATCGGCATTCAGGTACGTTCTTTTATAGGCAAACACGATTTGCATCCATGCCTGATTGCTTCGCATGGACATACTATTTTTCATCAGCCGCAACTTGGTTTCTCTTCTCAAATAGGCGATGGAAATGCTATTCAGGCTGAAACTGGCGTACCGGTGGTGTACGATTTTCGTTCGTTGGATGTAGCTTTGGGTGGACAGGGAGCTCCTCTGGTTCCTATCGGAGATCAGTTGTTGTTCTCGGATTACGATTTTTGTCTGAACCTGGGAGGAATTTCCAATATTTCATACAATTGTAATGGCAAACGCATTGCTTATGATATTTCGCTGTGTAATATGCCTCTCAACTATTTGGCTTCTCAAATGGGTGAAGCGTACGACAAGGATGGAGAGTTTGCCCGTTCGGGAAAAGTAGACCATAAGCTTCTCGACGCCATGAACCATAACAGTTATTTTACGGAAAAATGGCCGAAATCGCTTGGTAAAGAGTGGTTTGTAGATGTTTTTCAACCCATGTTGGTGCAGGCTCCTTTATCGTTAAGAGATAAAATGCGCACCATGGTAGAGCATATTGCCTTTCAGATAACCCGCGATATAGAAGCAATGCCTAATGGAAAGGTATTGGTTACCGGTGGTGGCGCGCTGAACAAATTTTTGATAGAGAGGATGCAGCAGTTGGCGCATCACGAACTGTATGTCCCGGATAAACTGCTGGTAAATTATAAAGAAGCTCTGATATTTGCTTTTTTGGGATTTTTGAGAATCAATAATGAGGTGAACACGCTTGCATCGGTTACCGGTGCTCTCGAAGATAGCTGTTCCGGTAGTATCACCGGAGTGCCGGTATCTTTGATGGGTTGATTTTTAAGTCATATTTATTTGATAGATAAATAATTATAGATATTAGTTTGAGCTTTTTGAACGTAATCTAACATGCTTATGAAGACTAAATTCTTTCTGTTAATCGGATTGTTGGTTTTCGCGGGGGTTGTTTGGGACCAGAATGAAGACCGGCAAAGTAAAGTGGCTGCTAAAGAAGCCAAGGTAAAAAAAACGGTGGATTCGGGACAATTTCAGGTTGTAATGAATCAGGCGCACCCCATGGGAGGACGCATGATTTCTCTTACGCCCGAATACACACTGACTCTTGCTAAAGATTCGGCTATTTCCTATCTTCCCTATTTCGGACGAGCTTATTCGGCTCCGCTGAACAGTGAAGGTGGCATTAAGTTTACCGAACTTATGCATGATAAAAAGATTTCGTTTAATGCTAAAAAGGGTAACTATACCCTGAGTTTTAAGGTGCAGACAAAGGAAGATACGTACCTTTTCTTTATTACCGTATGGCTGAATGGGAGTGTCACTGTGAGTGTGACCAGCAACAACAGACAACCGATTGATTTTTCGGGCGAAGTGCTCTTGCCCGAGCTGTAATTGACATAACATGTGTTAACTGATATATAGAAGAAATGTCTTATCAAAATTATTATTTTCTCGGTATTGGTGGTATCGGGATGAGCGCTCTGGCGCGCTTTTTTAAAGCCAAAGGATATGATGTTGCGGGTTATGACCGTACACGATCCGATCTTACACAACAGCTCGAAAAAGAGGATATTGCGATTCATTATGAAGATGATATAGCTAAAATTCCCACTCTGTTCAAACAACCCGACAATACTCTTGTGGTCTACACCCCCGCCGTTCCTGCCGATCATTCGGAACGGCTTTTTTTTGAACGTCACGGCTTCAAACTGATGAAGCGATCTCAGGTGTTGGGCGAGATTACCCATCAACAGCGCGGCATCTGCATTGCCGGTACACACGGAAAGACAACCACATCGACCATGACGGCTCATTTGCTGAAAGAGTCGCATGTTGATTGTAATGCTTTTCTGGGCGGAATCTCCAAAAATTATACCACGAATCTGCTGCTATCCTCTCATAGCGATTATGTAGTGATAGAGGCTGATGAGTATGACCGTTCTTTTCATCAACTGACTCCCTACATGGCGGTGATCACCGCTGTCGATCCCGATCATCTGGATATTTATGGCACTCCCGAAGCCTTTCGCGAGAGCTTTGAACATTTTACTTCATTGGTACGTGAAGGCGGGTACCTGCTTGTGAAGAAAGGGGCAGAGTTGCATCCACGTTTACAGAAAGATGTAAAATATTATACCTATGCGGTCGATGAGGATGCCGATTTCAAAGCAACCAACGTTCGTATTGCCAACGGGGAAATTACATTCGATTTTCATACGCCTACCGAGGAGATTCATAACGTTCGGCTGGGAGTACCGGTGCCGGTAAATGTGGAAAACGGTACGGCTGCAATGGCCATGGCGTGGTTGGCCGGTGCAACGGCTGAAGAACTGAAACGGGGAATGGCATCGTTCAAAGGCATTCATCGCCGGTTCGATATGCAGTATAAAGACAATAAAGTTGTCTTTATCGACGACTATGCTCACCATCCCACCGAGTTACAAACCAGTATCGATTCCATTAAAAAGGTATATGCCGGGCGTAAAGTGTGTGGTATTTTCCAGCCGCATCTCTATACGCGTACCCGCGATTTCGCGGCAGGTTTTGCGGCGGCTCTTTCGCAGTTGGACGAAGTGATTCTGCTCGATATTTATCCTGCTCGCGAACAACCGATACCGGGAGTTTCGTCGCAAATTATATTCGACAAAATTACGGCTCCAAAGAAGACTCTCTGTACGAAACAGGAGCTGCTCGGGATTCTTGAAAAGAAACGGGATTTTGATGTGCTGGCAACCTTCGGAGCCGGCGATATCGACCGCCTTCTGCCGGCGATAAAACAGCTACTCGAAAAGAAAAAATAATGCCGGAACCGGAGTTTTACTGATTGTCAGTGGCTCCGGTTTCTTTTTTTGCGCGAAGCTCTTTTTTGATGAAATACTCTTCCCACACTACCCACATTAAGAAAATAATGAGGTAAAAAATGTATTTGAAAAAATAGGTATGAATCAGTTCGAATGAGGCGGGATGATCGCTCATGACAATGCCTACCACACTGATACGTGCAATGTTGACCACGTGCACAACCGCTAATCCGCCCAGCATATACCACCATTTATGTTTCCACGGGCCGCGGCTGAATGCCATGATGCAGAGAAATATGAATGCCTGTTTGAGTCCCGTACATCCCCATGCAATTTCCGAATGTTGTCCGTTGGCAAATTCGAATATCGTTCCGTGATCGATACCAAAGGGAACTCCTACCAACTCAAAAAACAGACTGACAACCCGTACAATCTCTCTTTGTTCGAGAATGAATGGCGCCGAAATGTCAAGGCCTAAGAAAGTCACGTTCGGGTCATAATCGCCGTCGTGCACAAAATTTTTCCAGAAACAGTTGGCAACCATCATCACAACAAAGAAAATCAGCACTCCTTTCAAAGGGTGAAGCTTTCGGAGATATTTGTTCAGGGTAGCTTTGGTAAACATAACAACCGAATTAAATGGTTCCTTTAATTGTTGGTCAGTTTTTTGAAGACATCTTCCATACTGTGCTCTTCGCGTTTGAGGGTCAGTAACGGAGTGTTGGTTTCTACTGCAACGCGAAACAGCTCTTTTCGAATATCTGCCGAACTCATGACATGAAAGGTGTTGTTGCCGATCGGCTCTACCTGCAGTACAAACTGCAGCGAGCGGAGTTTCTCAGGCGTAATCTCACCGGCAAACTCCACTAAGGTACTAAAACGATCTTTGTCGACCTCAAGTACAAGATCATTTTCCGTACTGTCGGCAGCCAGTTGGCCGTTGTTGATAATAATCACCCGTTTGCAAATGGCCTTTACTTCCTGCATGATGTGGGTTGAGAAGAGAACGGTTTTCTCTTTGCCTACTTCAATGATCAGGTTGCGAATCTCTTCGAGCTGATTGGGATCGAGCCCCGTGGTGGGCTCGTCAAGAATCAGTACTTTGGGATCGTGGATCAATGCCTGTGCTAATCCTACGCGTTGCCGGTACCCTTTTGAGAGTTGTCCGATTCGTTTCTTGTATTCATCGGTTAGCCCGGTTCGTTCGATCATTTCGTCTACCCGGCTTTTAGTTTGTTTTCCCAAATGATACATGCCGGCTACAAACTGCAGATATTCTTTTACATATAAATCGGGGTAAAGCGGATTGTGTTCCGGCAGATAACCGATCATCCGGCGTGTTTCGAGTCCGGTTTCCATCACCTTTTCGCCGCAAACGGAAACGGTACCCGCGTCGGACGAGATATATCCGGTGACAATTTTCATCAGCGTGGATTTTCCGGCTCCGTTGGGGCCCAGAAATCCCGCAATTTCACCTTCATGAAGTTCGAGCGAAACATTGTTCAGGGCTGCCTGCTTGCCATAATATTTTGTTACCTGTTGAATCGATAATGACATGTATTCCTTCTCAAATTGTTGTATCTTTGTGGCTCCTTATACTGAATATTGCTGTAAATAAGGGTGCAATGATTTTGCATATAAAGCTTTGCAAAAATAGCCATTATTTTGCAGATTGATCCTAAATCGGTTATAATAGATGAATCGTTCACTGAAGATAAAAGGAATTCGCATTCCGAATAATATAGGTAAATTACGTCCGAAGTCTTCGGATATCAGGGATCACGTGCAAATTGTATTCGGTTTGCTGCTCTATGCCTTTGCATGGAAGGCATTTCTGCTTCCGCATCAGATCCCGGGTGGCGGTGTGACTGGCATAGGCGCCCTTATCTTTTTCGCTACCGGAATTCCGGTTTCCATCCCCTATTTTGCTATCAATGTCATTCTCTTGGTGATTGCTATTCGTAGCATCGGACTGTCGTTCAGTCTGAAAACTATTTTCGGGGTTGGCGTGCTGACTTTTCTTTTTTCTGTTATCCCCATTATTCCACGCGGTACTTTTGTTGCGCCAAACGATTCTTTTATGGCATGTATTCTCGGGAGCATCATGGCCGGGGTGGGGGTCGGTATTGTTTTTATCTCCAACGGTAGTTCGGGAGGAACCGATATTATTGCGAAAATTCTGAATCAAAGCCGTAATATAACTCTGGGGCGTGCTCTACTTTATTGTGACGTTATCATTATCAGCTCGTCATACCTAATCCTTGGTAGTCTTGAAAAAGTTGTCTTTGGGCTTGTAACTCTTGCGATTATGTCGGTTTCGGTCGATATGGTGGTCAATGGAGTACGTCAATCCGTGCAATTCTTTATTATTTCGCGCGAGCATGAAAAGATAGCCGACCGCATCAACAACGAAGTGCATCGTGGTGTAACTATTCTGAATGGTGAAGGCTGGTATTCGAAAGAACCGATGAAGGTGGTGATGGTTATTGCCCGTAAAAACCAGTCGGTTGCGATATTCCGTTTGGTAAAGGCTATCGATCCCGACGCGTTCGTTTCGCAGGGCTCTGTAATCGGGGTATATGGTCGTGGATTTGAAACAATGAAGGTAAAATAAATCGATTTTCGCTTCCAATCTATCATTAAATAGTGCTGTGAAACAATAAAATCGAAGTTTTTGGCAACTTTTTTTTGAAAGATTATTGCGGAGAAACAAAAAACGTCTATCTTTGCAGTCACAAACGATTCGACAATGAATAATTCTCTACTACTCGTGAACGTGGTCGTCCTTTTAGTCAAATCCTAAAGGGTGAGTCAGGCATGTAGTAGAATGAACGATATATAAACGAATTAACGAAGCCTTTCTCATCCATGAGAAGGGCTTTTTTTATTAAAGACCCTCTGTCAGGGAGAGTAACATAATCTGCCGGTTGCGGATTTTCTTTTTAGCTCGAGTGGTTGTGAGGGTGCATGTAGAAAATAAGATCAATAATAACTGAATATCAACTAAATCATAATAAAATCAGGCTAATCATCCCTCCTTGGGAGGGGTCGGGGATGGTCTAAATTATTTACAAAATGAACTTAAGAAGCAATACAACAACGCAAGGTCGTTTGATGGCAGGAGCCCGCTCTTTGTGGCGTGCCAACGGAATGAAGGACGAACAGATGGGCAAACCGGTTATTGCCATCGTTAATTCATTTACTCAATTTGTGCCGGGTCACGTTCATTTGCACGAAATCGGTCAGGAGATCAAGGCCGAAATCGAAAAATTGGGTTGCTTTGCTGCCGAATTCAATACCATCGCCATCGACGACGGTATCGCCATGGGTCACGACGGTATGCTCTATTCGCTACCTTCGCGCGACATTATTGCGGACAGCGTGGAATATATGGTGAATGCGCACAAGGTCGACGGCATGATCTGCATCAGCAATTGCGACAAAATCACTCCGGGTATGCTGATGGCTGCCATGCGCCTCAATATTCCGACGGTATTTGTTTCCGGCGGGCCGATGGAAGCAGGGCGGTTGGAAGATAAAAAGCTCGATCTGATCGATGCCATGGTGCAGGGCGGTGACAGCAATGTTCCCGAAAGTGTTCTCGAAAAAGTAGAACGTGCTGCTTGTCCCACCTGTGGCTCCTGCTCCGGGATGTTTACTGCCAACTCCATGAACTGCCTGAACGAAGCTATCGGTCTGGCGCTTCCGGGCAACGGTACCATTGTGGCTACCCATGCCAACCGCAAACAGCTGTTTATGGACGCGGCAGAGTTGATAGTAAAGAACTGCTATAAATATTATCTGGATGGTGATGAAAGTGTGTTGCCTCTGTCGATTGTAACCCGCAAGTCGGTGCTCAATGCCATGACTCTGGATATTGCCATGGGAGGTTCTACCAACACGGTGCTGCACCTGTTGGCTGTGGCTCATGAAGCCGGTGTGGATTTTACCATGGACGATATCGATGCTCTTTCGCGCAAAACGCCCTGTTTGTGCAAAGTGGCGCCGAATACGCAAAAGTATCATATCCAGGACGTAAACCGTGCCGGTGGTATTCTGGCCATTCTGGCCGAACTGAACCGTGGTGGTCTGCTCGATACATCCGTAAACCGTGCCGATGGGCTTACGCTGGCCGAAGCCATTGTTCAATACGATATCAAAAGTCCGGCTGTTTCGGACAAAGCCATCAATAAATACAAAAGCGCTCCCGCCAACCGCTTTAATCTGGTGCTGGGATCGCAAAACGAACAGTTTGCCGAACTGGATACAGATCGTGAGAACGGATGTATCCGCGACGTGGAACATGCCTACACCAAAGATGGTGGTCTGGGAATTCTGAAAGGCAATATCGCGCTGGACGGTTGCGTTATCAAGACCGCCGGTGTGGACGAAAGCATCTGGAAATTCTCCGGTCCGGCCAAAGTGTTTACTTCTCAGGATGCAGCTTGTGCAGGCATTCTGGGCGGGAAAGTTGTTTCGGGCGACGTGGTGGTAATCACTTACGAAGGGCCGAAAGGTGGCCCCGGTATGCAGGAGATGCTCTATCCGACCTCGTACATCAAATCGAAACACCTGGGTAAAGAGTGCGCTCTGATTACCGACGGTCGTTTCTCGGGGGGCACTTCCGGTTTGTCGATCGGTCATATCTCTCCGGAGGCAGCTTCGGGTGGCAACATCGGGTTGGTAAAAGACGGCGACATCATTGAAATAGATATACCGAACCGTTCGATCAACGTAAAAGTGAGCGACGAAGAGTTGCAGAACCGCCGCAAAGCCGAAGAGGCCCGTGGCGCTGCCGCCTTCACTCCATCCGACCGCGATCGCAAGGTTTCGAAAGCGCTTCGCGCCTATGCCAGCATGGTAAGTTCGGCCGACAAGGGAGCGGTAAGGATAATTTGAAAAGCCCCCTAAATCCCCCATAGGAGGACTTATGACGTGGCTTAAATAAACGAGATAACTAACTAATGCAGATTTAACTCTCCCCTTGTGGGGGAGATGGAGGGGGTTTTTATATGGCACACGACCATTCACATCATCACGATCATACAAGCGGGAATATCGTCATCGCATTTTTCCTGAACCTGGGCTTTGCCGTCATCGAACTGGTGGGCGGCTTGCTGACCAATAGTGTGGCTATTCTTTCGGATGCCTTGCATGACTTCGGCGACAGTATTTCGCTGGGCGTGGCGTGGTATCTGCAACGCCTTTCCAATAAAAAGGGTGACCTGAATTATACCTACGGGTACAAACGTTTCTCCCTTTTGGGTGCGATCTTTATCTCTGTGGTGTTGCTGGTAGGTTCCATTTTTGTGATTCAGGCTGCTGTCGGTCGTCTGATTCACCCCGAAGTTTCCAATGCCCGGGGAATGTTCTTTCTTGCCATTTTAGGTATTGTAGTCAACGGCGCGGCCATCTTTCGGTTGAAAAAGGGAAATTCGCTGAACGAAAAAGCGGTGATGCTGCACTTTATGGAAGACGTGTTGGGCTGGATTGCCGTGCTGATTGTCAGCGTGGTGATGATGTTTGTCAATGTTCCGGTGCTCGACCCGATTCTTTCGCTGGGTATCAGTATCTGGGTGTTGACCAATGTCTACAAAAACCTGAAAGCCTCGTTCAAAATTTTGATGCAGAAAGTGCCGGCAGAGGTAAACGAACCGAAACTGCTCGAAAAAATCAGGCAGCTTGATAAGGTGAGGAATTTACACGATGTTCATCTCTGGACTCTCGATGGTGAAAAACATATCATTACGTTGCATGTGGTAACCTGTTGCGCTATCACGGTCAATGAACTGTCAGAAATGAAAACGGCAATCAGGAACCTCTGCAAGGAATTCGGTATTTATCATGCCACCATCGAACTTGAAACAGAGAATGAAATCTGTGAGTTTGAGGAAGGGTGCTGCTAAGAGTGATGAGTATGAATGAAGATATTGTGGCATATGGACGAACATTAAAAAACTGTCTCCTTGAGAATGGAGCTTCCGAAGTCGGTTTTGCTCGTCTTTCCGGTTCGCAGTACGTGTCCGGGATATCCATTTTATTGCGTATACCGGCTGACGTTGTACGTTCGATAGACGACGGACCCAATATGGCCTATTTCGATCAATATCATATCCTTAATGCTCAGTTAGATAAACTGGCAAACTTAGGGGCCCGATATATTCAGGAAATAGGATTTAACGCCTTGCCAATGACAACGGATAAGGTAAAAGAGTATGGTAATTATATGACGGAACTTCCACACAAGACGGTCGCAACGCTGGCCGGTCTGGGTTGGATTGGCAAATCGGCTTTATTGGTAACTCCAAGGTATGGATCGGCGATTCGTCTTACCACAATTCTTACGGACATGCCTCTCGAATATGGGACTCCTGTAAAAGAGTCGGCATGTGGAAATTGTACCCGTTGTGAAAGCGCCTGTCCCGGGATGGCCATTTCCGGCAAGCGCTGGAATGTGATAATGCAAAGAGATGAGTTTTTCGATGTGATTAAATGTCGGGCCAAAGCGCGTCAGTTGTCAAAAGAACGGATGAACAAAGCCATAACGCTTTGTGGAAAATGTATAGAAGTATGTCCGTATACGCAAAAATATATTGGGCATTAATTGTTTTTTAATTTATGTATTATTTCAAAAAAGACAGCCAAATAATTTGTCTTTTGTCTTTAATCTACTAAATATGAGTCAATCACAAATTTCAGGAAGCCAGGCGCTCATGCAAGCGTTTGTTGCCGAAGGAGTTGAAACCATTTTCGGCTATCCCGGCGGAGCTATTATGCCGGTTTACGATGCATTGTACGATTTCCACGACAAAATGCGCCACATTTTGGTGCGTCACGAACAGGGAGCTGTACATGCAGCGCAGGGTTATTCACGTGTAACCGGAAAAACGGGTGTCGTCATTGCCACTTCGGGCCCGGGAGCAACCAATGTGATTACCGGTGTGGCCGATGCCATGATCGATAGTACTCCGATGGTAGTTGTGTGTGGACAGGTGGTTGCCTCGCTTTTGGCTACCGATGCCTTTCAGGAAACCGATGTGGTAGGTATTACTCAGCCTATTACCAAATGGAGTTATCAGATTCGTTCTGCCGCCGAAATTCCCTGGGCTGTGGCCCGTGCTTTTTATATTGCCCGCGAAGGCCGTCCCGGTCCGGTGGTACTCGACCTGACCAAAAATGCGCAGATCGAGCTGATGAATTTTCATTACGAACCGTGTACGTTTATCCGCAGCTTTATTCCGACCCCTCCGATCGACGAACAGGCTGTTTCGGATGCGGCAGCTTTGATCAATCAGGCAAAAAAACCGTTTGCTTTGGTAGGGCAGGGGGTTATTTTGGGAAATGCCGAAAATGAACTGTTGGCGATGCTCGAAAAGGCGCAGATACCGGCCGCCTGGACGTTGTTGGGACTTTCGGCTATGCCTACCGATCACCCGCTCAACAAAGGGATGCTGGGAATGCACGGTAATTATGGCTGTAATATCAAAACCAACGAATGCGATGTGCTGATTGCCATCGGGATGCGTTTCGACGACCGGGTGACCAGCAAACTGGCAACTTACGCCAAACAGGCAAAAGTGATCCATTTCGATATCGATATTGCTGAGATAAACAAGAATGTGAAAGCGGACGTGGCTGTTTTGGGAAATTCAAAAGAGACCATTGCCGCAGTTACCAAAGAGCTGCAACCTGCCCGTCACGACGAATGGATTGCCAGCTTCAATTCGTATGCCAAAATCGAACACGATGAGGTGATCAAAGAAGAGATCGCCCCTTCCACTCCCGACATTAAAATGGGGGAAGTGATTCGTAAGGTGTCGGAAGTTACCGGACACAAAGCGATTTGTGTTACCGATGTGGGTCAGAACCAGATGATGGGCGCCCGTTATTTTCAGTTCTCTCAAACCCGCAGTATGGTTACTTCGGGCGGATTGGGAACCATGGGATTTGGTTTGCCGGCTGCCATCGGAGCAAAGATAGGAGCTCCGCATCGCACTGTCTGCCTCTTTTGTGGCGACGGCGGCATTCAGATGACCATTCAGGAGCTGGGTACCATTTTGCAGGAAAATATCGGGGTAAAGATTATCGTTCTGAACAATCACTTTCTCGGTATGGTTCGCCAGTGGCAGGAGATGTTTTTCGACGAACGTTATTCGTTTACCAATATGAAAAATCCTGATTTTGTGGCTCTTGCCAAAGCGTATGGCATTCATGGGAAGAGCGTCTCGACGCACGAAGAGCTCGATCAGGCTATCGCCGAAATGGTTAGCAACGACGATGCTTACCTGCTCGAAGTGCAGATCGAACCCAAAGGAATGGTATTGCCCATGGTGCCTGCCGGTGCCGATATAACCGATGTGCGGCTGAAATGACGGCCCCCTAAATCCCCCACAAGGGGACTTGAATCTGAATCTGTGATTTATTCAAAGAAATTAACAACATAAAATCTGCTCGGATTTTCCTCCTCTCATAGATTTTATCCCTTTTTCCTTCTCCCCGGGAGAAGGTGCCCGAAGGGCGGATGAGGTCAGGGAGGCAGGGAGGGGCTACTGAATTATGGAAAAAACATTATATACCGTTATCGTTTTCTCAGAAAACCGCCCCGGATTGCTGAATCAGGTATCCATTATCTTTTCGCGCCGGCAACTGAATATCGAAAGTCTTACCGTATCGGCCTCTTCTATCGAAGGGGTGCATAAGTTTACCATTACGGTCAATACCGATGAAGAAGAGATTGACAAAGTGGTGAAGCAAATCGAAAAGCGCATCGATGTGCTCAAGGCGTATTACTATACCGATGATGAGGTAATTTATCAGGAGGTGGCTCTTTATAAGGTAGATACGGATTCTATCCTTGAGAGTGACGAAATAGAACAATTAGTGCGTAAATACAATGCCCGTTTTCTGGAAATTACCCGCACCTTCTCGGTAATCGAAATGACCGGCCACACCGACGAGATCAAGGAATTGTACTATGCTCTCGACAAGTTCGGGGTGAAACAGTACGCTCGTTCGGGTCGTATTGCCATCACCAAATCGACCTCCGAATTGCTCAGCAAGTTCCTCTCCGATCGTGAAGAGGAGGCAAAGGGTTGACAGCAAGCCTTTCAGCAAAATATGACACCCTCTTTTTACAGAATATTTCACTGTAAAAAGAGGGTGTTTTTGTTTTTATAGCTTTGAAAATGAATAAGATGTGAGGTGTGTGTTTTTCAGAATAAAAATTGTAACTTTGCGCCGACTTAAATGAGTTTTAAAAATATAAATTATTCACAGATGAATGTAGTAACAAAAACCATCGAACTGGGCGATGGGCGCACCATTACTATCGAAACAGGGAAGTTGGCAAAACAAGCCGATGGTTCTGTAGTAGTTAGAATGGGCAACACGATGTTGCTGGCAACGGTATGCGCTGCCGCAGATGCTGTTCCCGGAACCGATTTTATGCCATTATCGGTTGATTACAAAGAAAAATATGCTGCCGCAGGTCGTTTCCCCGGTGGCTTTACCCGTCGCGAAGGCCGTTCTTCCGATTCTGAAATCCTCGTTTCACGTTTGGTCGACCGCGCTTTGCGCCCTCTTTTCCCTGACGATTTTCATGCTGAAACTTTCGTCAATGTAATGCTTATCTCTGCCGACGGTATTGACATGCCCGACGCTCTTGCCGGTTTGGCTGCCTCTGCTGCTCTGGCTGTTTCCGATGTGCCATTCAACGGTCCGATTTCTGAAGTACGCGTAGCACGCGTTAACGGACAATTCCTCGTAAATCCTACTTTCGATCAGTTGGAAAATGCCGACATCGACGTAATGGTTGCTGCTACTATCGACAACATTATGATGGTAGAAGGTGAAATGGACGAAGTATCGGAACTCGACCTGCTCGAAGCTATGAAAGTGGCTCACGAAGCGATCAAGGTTCATTGCCAGGCACAAATCGAACTGATGGAAGCCGTAGGCAAAACTGTAAAACGTACCTACTGCCACGAAGTAAACGACGAAGATCTGCGCAAAGATGTTCACGATAAAACTTTTGCAAAAGCTTACGCATTGGCAAAATCGGGTAACACCGACAAACATGCCCGTGTTGCTGCTTTTGAAGCTGTAAAAGAAGAGTATATCGCAGCTCTTGATCCTGAAGTTGCTGCTGAAAAAGGTGCTTTGATTTCACGCTATTACCACGATGTGGAAAAAGAGGCTATGCGTCGTGCTATTCTCGACGAAGGTATGCGTCTCGATGGTCGTAAGACTACCGAAATCCGTCCTATCTGGTCGGAAGTGGACTATTTACCGGGAGCACACGGTTCTGCCGTATTTACCCGTGGCGAGACTCAGTCGTTGACTACCGTTACGCTGGGTACCAAAATGGACGAAAAACTGATTGACGAAGCGTTGGTTCAGGGAAAAGACAGATTCTTGTTACACTATAACTTTCCTCCTTTCTCTACCGGCGAAGCCCGTGCATCACGTGGCATAGGCCGTCGTGAAATTGGTCACGGAAACCTTGCATTGCGTGCGTTGAAACGCATGATTCCGGAAGATTATCCATACGTAGTTCGCGTGGTATCCGATATCCTCGAATCGAATGGTTCCTCTTCCATGGCAACTGTTTGTGCCGGTACGCTGGCGTTGATGGATGCCGGTGTAGCTATCAAAAAACCGGTTTCGGGTATTGCAATGGGTCTGATCTCGGAAAATAAAGGTAAAAACTTTGCCGTTCTTTCCGATATTTTGGGTGACGAAGACCACCTGGGCGATATGGACTTTAAGGTAACCGGAACAAAAGATGGTATTACTGCCACTCAGATGGATATCAAGGTTGATGGCCTCTCTTTCGAAATTCTTGAAAAAGCGTTGATGCAGGCTCATGAAGGGCGTATGCATATTTTGGGCAAAATTGCCGAAACGATCGAAGAGCCCCGTGAGGACCTCAAACCGAATGCTCCGCGTATTGTGGTGATGACTATTCCGAAAGATTTGATCGGTGCTGTAATTGGCCCGGGCGGTAAAATCATTCAGGGTATTCAGGCCGAAACAGGAGCTAACGTTGCTATCGAAGAAGTTGGAAATATTGGTCGTGTAGAAATTGCGGCTACCAACAAGGCTTCTCTCGATGCGGCTATTGCCCGCGTAAAAGGCATCACAGCTATTCCTGAGGTAGGAGAGGTTTACACATCTAAAGTGAAATCGATCATGCCTTACGGTTGTTTTGTGGAATTCCTTCCGGGTAAAGAAGGTTTGCTTCACATTTCCGAAATTTCCTGGACCCGCCTTGAAACAGTTGAGGCTGCAGGTTTGAAAGAGGGTGATACAATCGAAGTGAAATTGCTCGATGTAGATCCGAAGAGCGGCAAATTCAAACTTTCACACAAAGTGTTGGTTCCGCGTCCTCACGATCAGGAAAAGAAATAATTACTAACATAATTCATTTTCCAAAAGAGGAGTAGACAAACGTCTATTCCTCTTTTTTGTGTTGTTCCGGGTGCAGATAGCTTTGTAAAGCGTCAATGTACTGTTGGAATGCTTCGATGCCCTGCTGCGTGATTTTACACGTCGTACAAGGCATTTTTCCTTTGAAAGACTTGGCTACGTCAATATATCCGGCCTCTTTCAGCTTTTCTATCTGTACGCTTAAATTTCCGGCCGTGGTGCCGGTTTGTTTGCGGATATAGGTAAAGTCGGCGCTTTCGACACTGATTAGTATCGACATTACACCAAGTCTCAACTCGCTATGTAGAAGTGGATCTAGTTCTTTGAACATTGGTTTTTCGCTCTATAGTTCAAAATATGGCCGGGTACAACATCCATTGCAACAAATGCGCAGGCAAAAGTCCACATTTTTATGTCGTAATTATCTATCAGATAGTGAGCCGAACCGATTAGCATCGCTATAATTCCACCTACAACCGAAGGCCGAAACTCTGTTACCAAGCCGGTTAAGATGGAACCCATGGCCATTATCAATATTATTATAAATAGGATAGGAAGTGACCACATGACACTGAATATCGAAAGCGAAGAAAGAAGAAAACCGGTGGAGCCCAAAACGATCCAGATATAACTGAGAACTTTGTCTACATAAGTTTTGACCTCTTTCGGGTACCTCGTCTTTAATAACGAATAGGGAACACCTACGATAGGTATAAGAAACCAAAAATAATTCCAGTTATAATTTCCCGATATACAAAAAGCTATCCATATAGCTATTGTCGTCATTACCGTTGTATAACCCCATACTAACATGGGAGCGCCGGCGCCACGTTCCAATCGTTGCTGCGTGTTTTGTATCATTTTGGCAATTAGGGCCAGACTCTCTTTTTCGTTCAAAGGTCTGTCCTGCATTTTGGAATCTTCCATCTTTGTAAAATTTAAGTGTAAAGGTAATTGTAAATTATTTTTGCTACAAAATTTTTGTTCATTTTATTCCTGTTGATTTCTCGAGCCTGCTTTTCTCCTCTTCTGAACTGTTCTCTATGGTCCGTTTTTTGAACGACTTACTGCTTTTGAAATTGTATTGAACACTGAGCTTGACATAGCGTGAACTTTGCGCCTCGGTGCCTTTGCTGTTGATGGTGAAGTAGGGCGTGTTGGAGAAATAAGAGGTTTTACTGTCGAAAATATTGTTGATGCCTATTGCAGCCGATAGTCGGTCGTTGAATAGTTGTTTTTTTACAACTGCGTGAAACAACTGGCGTTGATTGATCCCTGAATTAGCAGAATATAAACGACTTGTGCCGCTGTATGTCAGCTCAAAATAGTATTTTGCCGGTAGCTTGAATCCGGCGGTTACGTTTGCAAAATAGAGATAATGCGACATGACAGGATCATTGGCCGTAGCACGTATATCTTGCTTCACACCTACCAGATTGAAGTTCATGTTACACCATTCGATCGGTTTCGCCGGAAAAATCAGGGCAATGTAGTAATGATTTTCGCTGTAGTGATTTTCGGGTGTGATATAGGTTGTTTTCGGATTGGTCGGATCAATTTTGCATACTTCGCGTATCAAATCGTGATTCAGATGTGCGCCGAACGACAAGATGTAACGGTACCGGTAAACGGCTGTCATTCCGATGTTATTGATATATGTAGGGCGCAATTCCGGATTTCCTACCATGTACGAGTAGTCGGAATATTGAACACGATTCGGGTTCAGGTACCAGAAATTGGGTCGTTCGATGTTTCTTGAATATTGGCCGATGAGCATGAAAGTGCGCATGGCATCGAACGAATAAGTGACATTTACGCTTGGGAAAAGATCGAAATAGTGACGGCTGATATACCCGTTTTGGCCTTCAATGTTTGTGTATTCTCCTCTCAATCCTCCCGATAGGCTGAATTGACGGATGTTGGCTGCAATGGTGCCATACAGCGCGCCGATGTTTTCTGTATAATTGAGTAAAAAGCTATAGTCGGGTAATGTCATCCATTTTGCTGTCGAGTAGTTTTCGTACCGAACGGTATCCGCAATGCTGTTTCTGGTGTATTTCATTCCGGCAGAGTATTTCATTCCGCCCGGCAATACCTTGTTGATCACGGCATCGGCTGTGAATATTTTGTAATTTGATATCGAATTGCTTCTGTAGATGCTGTCGTTAACAAAACTCCCGGTTGTAAAATAAGAGTTGTAATCGTTTTTCCCGGTCACTTTCTTTTTGGTGTAGTTGGTGATGAATTTCAGGGTTGACCCGAGCGAATCCATTTTCAGAATATAGTTCAATAGCGCATTGAAATTTTCCGCGGTCTCGTTTTGCTTGTACTCACTTGATCCGTTACTTATTATCCCGTTTTGCCGGATAAATGTGTTTGCCGATGTCGGATTGGGCGTGCTTTGTTTTGAGTATTCAATTTCCGCGCCAAAGCTGTTTCGTTTGTCGGCATCGTAAATGGCACTTATTCTCCCAATGCCCGAGCGGGTTTTCTGGTTCATAACCGACTGCGATTTGAAATCGGTATTGTCATCGTTGTGATATGCGCGAGTAGCGACCATCTCGCTTTTTCCTTTCGTTGTGATATTTCCTGAGGCACTGGCATCAAATGTCCATTTGTTCAGGCTGACATTCAATGTCCCGGCTGGATCGTATTCACCAAGACATTTGCCTTGTAAAGTATTGAAAACCACATTGCCATTCATGCCTTTCTCCATTTGCTTCCGGAGGATGATCTTTACCACTCCGCCATTGGTGTCGGCGCTGTATTCGGCACCAGCCTGCGGAATTACTTCTACGCGGGCAATATTCGACGATTGAATGTTGCGGAGGTAGTTGTACAAATCCTTACCTGAAAGCTTTATCTCACGTTCGTTGATAAAAACTTTACTTCCGGAGGCCCCGTTAATGGAGACTCCATTCTCGTCAATCCAAACTCCGGGCGCCAACCGAAGTACTTCCGAAGCGTCCTTATTGAGTGAGGCCGGTGTTTTGTCGATGCGCATGACAAATCTGTCGGCTTCGCGGGTTATGGCTGAGGCTTTTACCACTACTTCGTTTAATCCTATAGCGGTCTCGA
This sequence comes from uncultured Microbacter sp., assembly GCA_963678265.1. GTDB lineage: Bacteria > Bacteroidota > Bacteroidia > Bacteroidales > Paludibacteraceae > Microbacter. Next base: position 1,090,904 of record OY782761.1, on the reverse strand, counting down.
TTAACCCGAAATTTCCTAACGTCTGGTTTGAAACGGTAATATCTTCGTCGATAGGTTTGTACGATATATTTCTTATTTTCATGTGGTATTTGCCATCGACTACTGACAGCGTAAACCGGCCGATAGAATCGCTGACTGCACTTGCTACCTGTTTGTCTCCATTGAAAAATGCTACGGTAGCAAACTCGACTGGCTCTCCTTTTTGGCCGGTCACATATCCGACTCTATTTTGCGATGATAGTAAGTGGCATATGGCAAACAGGAGTAATGCCAATCCGATTTTAATTAAATGAGTCATTCTTACTATTATTTGGTGCCCATCATCTCTCTTACATCGATGAGCCTGATCTCTATTTTGTTTTCGCCCTCTTTGATTGTTACTCTCTCTTTTTGGTAGCAAGGTTCGATTGGAATTTGACTTTCGTCTTTATCTAATTGATGATTACCGTTCAGATCCTGATAAACATATAAACCACCGGATCCCACCGGAATATCCTTCAACAGGCACATTACACTGTTGGCAGAGGTAACCGGCACCATGTTATACATCATTTGTTTTGGCTTCGACTGGTCGCCGAAAGCGATCATGACACTCCCTTTGCTCTCTTTAATCCCTTTGACGACTACCGTGAGACTCCCTTTTTGTGCATAGCACATAGTGCAGGCACCCATCATTATCATAGCGATAACTCCTAACGATTTCATTGCGTTCATAATAATCTGTTTTTTGAGTTTAGTTCGACGATGAATAAAAAAATAAATATGCTGCAAATATAAAGTAGTTTATAATATAAACCAAATATTTTGGTGATTTATTTCAAAAAAATATTTCCGGCGCTTGAAAATGAATTCCTCATGCTTATATTTGCGGGGTTAAACTGCAAATTTTACTGGCGAGCATGTTCGTCTCTGTTGTTATAAACCACTGCAAATCACATGCAAGTTGTATCAAAATCAAATTACGTATGAAAAAAGCATTTTCATTGTTGATGGCTGCAATGTTTGTTTTTGTAACATCGTTGAGCGCTCAGACTCCGGCGGCTCCTGCCAAGAAGGAGGTTAAGAAGGAGATGAAAAAGGCGGATAAGGAGATGAAAAAGGGAGAGAAGATGGGAAAAAATATGACTCCGCCACCACCACCGCCTCCCGTTAAGGTAAAGAAAGATGCAAAAGCTCCGGCAGCTGCTCAGGCTCCTGCGCAGCATCTTAAAAAAGATGGTACTCCCGACAAACGATTCAAAGAAAACAAGGATAAAAAATAAAATGTCTGGATTCAGACAATTAAAAGGAAAAGGTTGCCTCAAAATAAATTGGGGTAACCTTTTTTCATTGTTATTTCACAGTTTATGCAGAGTGGCGCTAATCTATCGTTTACAAATCACTGTAAACGGACAGTATTTGCACTTGTCACTGTCTTGAGTCTGCGTGAAGGGTAGGGCCGGGTCGAATATCTCGTCGAGGCACTGAGCAAAGGCAGCCGAGAACTCTTCCTTGTAGTCGTTGAAATCATCGACAGGGGAGGCTTGTCGTTCGGGTTTGCAGTAGAGTTTGGTATCGGCATCTTTAAACAGCGAACGGATAATGACAATACCCGGTTCGATGGTACAATCGCCTTGTTGTTGCTGGTAGAGCAGGGCATACATAAAGGTTTGCATCACCGCTTTGGGACGCTTCTTCTCCCCCTTGTCGAATAGTTGCCCGATGCCCGAGAAAACGGTCAGGTCGTGGCTGCCGGTTTTGTAGTCGAGAATGCGAGTAATCCCCTCTTTGCGGTCGATGCGATCGATAAAACCTTTCATGTTGACGCTTTTCCCCGAGGGTAGCACAAACCGTTCGTCGAAACGGTACTCCGATGCCACGTATTCGAAAGGGGTCAGCTTCTTGTCATTGCGCAACAGCTGTTCGATGTATTTCTGAATAATGCCCGTGGTAAGCAGGTGTTGTCCTTCGGGATAGACAATGCCCTCTTCCCTCTTCAGAAAGCTGCGGGTGAAGGCCAGCGCCACGGCATCGTTAATGGCCGTCGGACTCTTCAGCAGGCTGTCGATGGCTTCGGCCGTCACCATGCGCCCCTTCATGGTGTTGTACAACTCTTCCATCGCTCCGTGAAAAATGGAGCCGAAGGTGCTGGCGGCAATGGTCTCTTCCACGTCGTCGCTCTCCTGCAAACCCTCTACCGTGCTGAGGTAAAACTTCAGCGGGCAGTCGAGGTAGGTATTGATGGCGCTTGCCGAGAGCGCACGGTGGCTTCCTTCGGTCAGGAAAGGAATCAGTTTTTGCTGGATGGCTTCGGTTTTGGCAATTTCCACCGTTTCGGGCTTGCTGAAACTGATGTCGAACGATGCGATCTTTTCGGTGATCGGCTGACGGTAGTGGTACTTCAACTGATGGATATAGCGGCTTACTTCTCCCGACTGCAATCCTTCCGAACGGGTGTCGTAAGTGCAGATCACTTTTTTGGCCCGGTGGATGAGGCGGTAGAAATGGTACGCGAAGGTGGCATCCTGATGTTCGCCGGTAGGCAGGCCGAAGCCTTTCCGCAGATGATAGGGAATAAATGACGGAGCCGACTGCTTTTGCGGGAAAACACCCTCGTTGAGCGAGGTGATAATCACATTCTCAAAATCGAGGCCGCGCGTTTCGAGCAGACCCATGATTTGCAATCCAGCCAGCGGTTCGCCTTCGAACGGAATCGAGACGGCCGAAATAAGCTGTTTCATCAGCCGGGCGAAAGTCTCGTTGGTAAGCTCAATTTCGGTGTTTTGCAATAATCCTTCAATCCGGTTGACGGCCGTGTAGCAATGATATAAAAACTCCTGTTCCAGATGAACCGGGGGCGTGTTCTCTTCCGTTTCCTGAAGCCGTTGCAGCAGCAGGCGGAACAGCTTCGTCAGGTAGGCTGCCATCTGCCGTGGCGACTCGTTGCTGACGAAGAGCGCCGCTAAAAGCTCATTGTCGGCAAATTCTTCGGCCGGAATGTATATTTTGTTATACTGCGTGATGCTGTCGGAGATGGCTTTGGCCTCTTTGCCGGCCAGTTGTAGCAGGTAGGGGTGCTGCAGAATAATTTGCACGTTGCGGTAGTAAAACAGCGTTTGTGCTCCCTTTTGCCGGATGCTTCGCTGCAGGGCAAAGAGGTTGTCGATAAGCGTGGCGGCCGGCGTGATGGAGAGTGGGTAACCCATCGTCACGTTCACTTTGTCCAACTCCTGTGGAACGGAGTGCAGCATCGGCAGCAGCAGGTTTTCGTCGGAGAGAATCACTACCGTTTTCATCAGCTCTTCCGAAGTGTAATCTTTCTTGTTGCCGGGGTAGAGTTCGCGCAACAGCTGGTGCACATACTTCGCCTGACCAACAGCCGATGGGATGCCGGTCAGTTCGATGGTACGTTCACGGGTTCCTTCTCCGGTCAGTTCGTAACGCGGTTTGAATTGTTCGAGGTTGGTTTGCCGGAAGTCGCTGCCGCGGTTGGCGGAGTCTTCCAGCTCTTCGATATCGTAGTCCCAGTAAAAATCCGCCAGTCCGTTGTTGCGGAAGTAGGTAAAGAGCTTCTCTTCGGCTGGCGTGAGCGCGTTGAAACCCACAAAAACGATACGGCTCCACTCCACCGGAAGCTCTTCGCGGCGTTGCATCCGTTCGGCCACTTCGCGGAAAATCATCCCTTCATACCCTTCACCCGAGGCAAGCAATTCGGCGTGCAGTTTTTCGTAAACAGGGAAAAGAATTTCCCAGGTAGCACGGAAATCTTTCTGTTTGGCGCTTTCGGAGGTGGGCACAAAGCTCGACCAGAAGCGGCGGATGGCTTCGATCTGGTTCGGACTGAGGTAATCGAACAGCGAATCGATCTGTTTCAGTTCGGTGACGTTGGTAAAAAGCTGGCGTGCATCGGCTAAGTATTTGTCCACATCGTCGAAGTCGTTGAGCAGCATTTCGCCCCAGTAGGCAAACTTGTCGAAGGTCTCCTCTTTCTTGCTCAGCGATTGGTAGATGGCGTAGAGGCGGAACAACAGGCTGATCCGGTCGGAGGTTTGCAGGCTGGAGAGGCGAGCAAACAGTTCGTTCACCGTCATCGTTTCGGGAGCAAACAGCGGTCGGTCGATCATTTTCGACAGGTAGTTGAGGAAAAAGAGCCCGGCCCGCCGGTTAGGGAAGACAAAGAGCATATTGCCCAGCTCCTGCTCGTGTTCGCGCAGGTAGACGGAGGCTATTTGTTGTAAAAGAGGTTTCACGTTTTACTGAACGTTAGAATGGGTAGCCGATGGAGAAGAACATCTCCATATTTTTGGAAACACTTTTCAGCGGACGTATCCATCGGTCGGTGCCGTTATTTGCGGGATTATAGAGTTTATGCCCGAAATCGAGTCTGAAAATAAAGTAGTTGAAGTTCATGCGCAGGCCGAGGCCATAACTCCAGGCAATCTGCTTGTAGAATTCGGAAAGCTGAAATTTTCCCTGTGGCTGGAAATCATAGTTCTTAATTGTCCAGATATTTCCGGCATCGGTAAACGCCGCTCCCTCAAGCTTCCAGAACATCTTGAAACGATATTCCAGATTGGCTACCAGATTGATGTCTCCTGTTTTATTTACGAAATCTATTTTTCCGTCGGTATCTTTATTATAATAAGACCCGGGGCCAAGGGTGTAGGATGACCATCCCCTTACGCCGTTGGCTCCACCTCCGTAATAGCGCTCCTCGAAAGGGATGATTTCGGCATTTCCCAACGGACATGCCACTCCGGCCGCAAAGTGGTAAACCAAGTGGTTGTCTTTGGTAATTTCCTGGTTGTAAGAGATATCGAAATCTCCTTTTACATATTGGGCAAATCGTATATTGAAAATCCGGTAGTTGCTGTCCGGATCTTTTCTGACATTGAACAGGTTACACACCGTGTTGAGCAGATTACCTGCTTCCGAGATACCGAGGCGCCAATTGAAGACGTCACCGCTTATGCTTTTTTTGCCCCGCTGACTGTTGTAATTGATGTTGATACCGGAGCGAACAATCATTTGATCCATGTAGCTATAAAGCAGTGGAGAAGATGGTTTCAGATATGTAGTATCAAAGGTAATATCTTTATGTGGAAGGTGAACGTAGCTGAAATTAATTAAATCGAAAGTATAGAACAGGTTTTTCCGGCTCCAGGCATACTTTACTCCGATATTGGCAAGGTTCCGGGTAAATTCGGGACGAACCTGGTAGTTGTATCCGATAGTAAATGTAGTCGACGCGTTAATTCCTCTTTTGAAGTCGCGTCCGAGGAAAGGGAAAAGGAAAGTCGGATATTTGATCGAAACGTCGCTGCCCAGTTCGGTAGCATTGCGTGCAAAAAGATTGGAAATATTTCCGAATGATTCAAATGAATAGCGGGTATGAAATTTAAATAGTTCGGCTCCCCTGAAAATGTTGCGGTGCTGATATGTAAAATCGATAGCACCTCCGAAGTTACCGCCGGAGTTTGTCCCTTCTACGTCGGTGGTAAAGGACTGGGTTTTGTCCGGAGTAATAACAATTATGCAATCGAGTTGGTTGTCAGGTCGTTCGCGAAAAACCACATTGACGTATTTTACCGGAGGTAGTGCATTGAGCGCGGCATAAGTCTCTTCCACTACTTTATCGTTGTAGTACGTATTCGGGAAGATAAATGTGTTGGATATTAATGATTTGTACGATATTGCCAGTTTGTTATTGAATAAAAAACGATAGCCGTCGTACCATAAAGAATCCATTTTTTCTCTGTTTTCGCGCGGAACTCCTGCGGCATAAGCCTGTGTACGTTCGGTTGTTGTCATCAAAAAAGTAATATTGCTAATTCTTTTCCGACTAAGAACTCTGTTTGCAATCGAATCGTTTCCGCTTATTTCCGGGCGAACTTTGAGAATCACACTGGCCTTCAGGTTGTCGTTTGTAGTGTCGACCTGAAAGCGAAAACTCTCTTTTGTCAGATTATAAAAACCGCGTTGTTTGAGAAGTGCTGTAAGGTCGGTTCTCTCTTTGTCAAGCGAATTGATGTCAAAATTCATGCCTGGCTTTATCGATGGAATATACGGATCTTTGGGCGTATTGAGCGCTCTTAAGAGAGTATCGTTGGAAATGCCTATTTTGAAAGAGCTGATTTTATACGGTTCCCCCGTTGTGATACGGTAAGTGATATTGATCTTTTTCTTGTGTGTTTCGGTCGTAGCTTCAACCGTAGCTTTTGCAAATCCACGGTTGATTAGCTCTTTGTTCAGTTCAGTGCGCGACAACTCGGTTTCCGATTCATCATAAATCACCGGTTTTTCGCCCACTTTCTTGTGGGATAAATTATAAACGCCTAACTGTAGTTTGAACACCCCGAATACTTTTTGATTGGGTGTTTGGCGGATATAGGGTTTTAAAGTCTCTTTGTTGATGCTTTTGTTGTCGGATATTATTTTAAATTTGTTGAGCAGATACTGGCCGTCGGGGACATATTTCGTGCTGCTGCAACCGACTACCAGTAGCGCCAAGATAATTGTATATAACCACTGACATTTCATTCGTATCAAAATAAAGACGTTATTTCCTAAATAAAAGGATGAAGGGTTAATTTGTCAATGGGAAAAATCCCATTGACAAAATTAGCAAAAATATACCGTTCCGTATATTTTAGTACCGTTTTACAAGTTCGGCTCCTTTGAAGTAGTGCAAAAGAATCCGGTCGTAGGCATATCCTTTGGCACTCATCACGGCAGCTCCTATCTGACAAAGTCCTACGCCATGTCCCCATCCGGCACCGGTAAGGGTAAAGCTTTCCGGAACACCATTGACCTCTGCACCTTTGTCTACCACGAAAGCAGAGCTGTAGAGGTGCGATGTCGAAAGGGTTTTGCGTATTTCGAGCTCTTTCCCGATGGTCATGGTACGTTTGGTACCTGCTATTTTCAGGCGGATCAAACGGCCCGATGTTCCTCTTTCAACCGGGATGAGGTCGATAATGTTACCGAAGTCGATGCCCGATCGTTTGGCAATCAGTGCCGACAGCTCCTGTTGGGTGTAAGTTACATGCCAACGGTAAAAATCCATTGTCTCCTGATCGTAGTCGTTCAAAACCTGCGACAGAATCTCTTTGTCGTGCGTGTTGCAAAAAGCAGGCGGATCGGTACGTATCCACTTTTCTGCAGTTGCTTCATCCGTCAAATCTTCAAAGTCGGTCTCTTCGGGGGTATCGCGAAGTACCGTCAAATAATCGTGAACAACCGGTTCCCAGCAATTCTCGAATGTTTCGGTTACCCCTCCGCACGACTTGGAGAAACGTGCATCGCAAATCTTACCGTCATATTCCAATACAGTGCCCCGTGTTGCTTCTATGGCAACGGCTACCGCGTCGTTCTGACGGATAATACCCTGATAGCGCTGACAATGGTCGTCGGCGCACACGTCGAAGCGGGTGTGATCTTCGCGGTCGTACCAGCGAATCAACTCATCGTCGGTTTTAAAGGTCGACTGGTAGTGCGCTGCCGTTCCCAGATCTTTGTTTTTTTCGATTTGGGCCAGCAACCAGCTTCGGGAAATAACCGCATGTGCCTTCAGCAACTCAGGCGAGCTGGTGGCGCTCATTTCCGACGAAATCACACTGGTAAGGTACGATTCTACTCCGATTTGATTGATGGCAGTCAGCTTCCCGTCTTCCACGATGAGCTTCAACCCTCCTTTAAACTGTTGATTTTCTTTTCGTTCCCAGTGGAAATTGATGCCAATCACCACATCTTTCAACTCCACACAGTCGGTCTCGTAGTTTGTAGGTTCGAAAACCATTTCGTCAACCAGTTGTCCTTCAAAGAGAATTTTTCCTTCAGAAAAGGAAGCTGAGTGCAGTCCGGTGATAGGTACACCGGTTGATACGCAGCGATATTCTCCCCGAAATTCAAAGCGGATGACTTTTTCAAACAAGATGCCGACATTCACTATTGGCTCTTTCATAGGTAGAAATAAATAAAAAATTATACAGGCAAAGATAACCATTTTTACGACCTGAGCATGAGTCTGGCAGAAGAAAACAGATCGGGTTATTTTGTCTGTTTATGATAGAAATTTTACCTGGGCTGTATGACAAAAAGAGAAGAAAATGTATTTTTCGCGAAAAAAATGATGTTTTTTTGTGCTGTTTTGCGAAAAAAATGATCATTTTATGGGGTATTACAGAGCAAAAAGTATGATTTTTTCTCCTTCTGAAAAAATATTTATTGGAATAGTGTAATCCTGAATCCCTTATAAACAAAGCAAAAAGACATTGTTATAAAAGATATAATTACAAAATGACATGAAAAAACAGAAAAAACTATCATAATGTTTTGCAGATTTAAAAATCATCTTTATTTTTGCATTGTAAATAATCCGAAAAGGAGATCAATATGTATTCGGGCCATAAGTTAAAGCGGAAATGGCAAAAGTGATTTTTTCAGGTAAAAAGATTGAAAAGCAAAATTGATTGTGTAGCAAAATTGACAGAACGTGTAGCTTGATAGTGGAGATGAATTGAGAGGAGAGGAAGATACAAATGAAATTTGATGCGACCGGATGTAAGGATCCACACCGGTTTGAGTTTGAAAAGTATTTTGAATCGTCAGGCAAATGAAATGTAGACTCATAAGTATTAATTCTTCAAAACAAAATTGCATTATGAAAGTATCTTACAAATCAATGGCAAAATGCCTTTTGGGTGCAGTGTTGGCAATCGTATCAGTATCTGCCTCTGCTCAAGATTCTAAAGGAGGAAGTTTTAGTGTAGGGGCTGATTTGGTCAGTTCTTATGTTTGGCGTGGTGTGGCTCAGGAAGGTTCCCGTGGAGGATCGCCTAATATCCAGCCTACCGTTTCATACACAAATGGTGCTTTCAGTATCGGAGCATGGGGCTCGTATGCTTTTTCAGGAAATGTGAAGGAGGTCGACTTGTATGCCACTTTATCTTTGCCAAGCGCATTCTCGTTTACTGTTACAGACTATAACTGGAACAATGGTAACGACGGTAGCGGACCCCGTTATTTTAATTACAAAAAAGATGGAACCGGACATGTTTTTGAAGGTACGCTGGCTTATGGAGGATCGAAATCGTTTCCTTTATCGGTAGCATGGAATACCATATTTGCCGGTGCCGATAAAAAAGTCAACGGCGATAACGCCTTTTCAACCTATGTAGAACTGGGCTATCCGATTGCATCCAATGTAAAAGCATTTCTGGGGGCTTCTCTTTTTGACAGCCCGGGTATCTATGGCAATGCAGGTTTTTCGGTAATCAATCTCGGACTCAAAGTATCGAAAGAGATCAAATTCTCCGACTCTTTCAGCCTTCCGGTTTATGGCATTATCGGTGCCAATCCTCAGTCGGAAAAGGCTTTCTTTGTAGCAGGTATTACCTTGTAATCAAAAATATTGCCGAAGCCTGATGCCAATCGGGTTTCGGCTACAAAACCAAATTTTTAATTTTTGAACGTATGAAAAAAATTGAAGCAGTTATCCGGAAGTCAAGATTTGACGATGTAAAGCAAGCATTGTATGATGCCGGGATTGAATGGTTCTCTTACTGGGATATTACCGGTTTGGGAAAATCTACCGAAGAACAGATCGTGAGAGGTCAGGTTTTTCAGTCGAGCTACATCCAACGTCGAATGTTATCGATTGTTGTACGTGACCAAAATGTAGAGAAAACTGTCAATGCAATTGTAAATTCAGGTCGTACCGGCGAAATGGGAGATGGTAAAATCTTTGTTTCCGACATCGAAGCGACTTATCGTATCCGGACAGGAGAAAGCGGTCCCGAAGCATTGTATAACAAAGAAAACGGACACTAAATAAAGTAAGAAGCCGACCGGAAGGGGAGATCTTCTCGTTGGGTTTACATAATATAAAAATTAAAAATATCACAGCATGAAAAAGATAATTCTATCGCTGACAGCTTTTTTGACGTTGTTTAGTTTTCCTGCCTTAGCACAAGGTGCTGCAGCAGTTGCTGCTCCGAAGGTGGATTCGGGAGATACCGCCTGGCTTATTGTAGCCACTGCGTTGGTAATGTTAATGACTATTCCGGGTCTTGCTCTCTTCTACGGAGGGTTGGTTCGTCGTAAAAACATATTGAGTGTATTGATGCAGTGTTTCATTATTACTGCCGTAATCAGTATTGAATGGGTTGTGGTTGGATATAGTTGGGCCTTCGGTAGTTCCAAAGGAGCTTTGGCTCCTTTTATCGGAGGTTTCGACTGGTCATTCCTTCATGGAATCAAAGTCAGCGACCTTAGCCCCTATTTTATTTCTCATTCACAGCCTACAGGTAAAATGATTCTGGATGCTACCGGGAAATCGGTGCCTGAAATGACCGGTACTATTCCTCATTTTGTATTCATCATGTTCCAGTGTATGTTTGCCGTTATTACTCCGGCGTTGATTATCGGTGCTTTCGCCGAACGTATCAAATTCAAAGGCTTCCTTGTTTTCACACTGCTTTGGGCTTTGTTCGTTTACAATCCTGTTGCTCACTGGGTTTGGTCGGCCGATGGTTGGTTGTTCAAATTGGGCGCTTTAGATTTTGCCGGTGGAACTGTTGTTCACATCAATGCAGGTATTGCAGCCCTGGTTACTGCCTTAATGTTGGGTCGTCGTCGCGACTATCAGGGTCACGCGCTTCCTCCTCACAATATTCCTTTCGTTGCGATCGGAGCTGCTCTGCTTTGGTTCGGATGGTTTGGGTTCAATGCAGGTAGCGGACTGGCTGCCGACGGTCTTGCCGGTAGCGCATTTTTGGTAACTAACCTTGCAACTGCTACTGCTGCTTTTGTGTGGGCTATTCTGGATTGGTTCGTCGGTAAAAAACCGACTGTGGTTGGAATCAGCACAGGTGCCGTTGCCGGTTTGGTTGCCATTACTCCGGCTGCCGGTTTTGTTGACGTAACAGGTGCTTTTGCAATCGGTATCGCCGTTGCTCTTATTTGCTACTTTATGGTTGCTTACGTAAAACCGAAACTCGGATATGATGATGCTCTCGATGCATTTGGTGTTCACGGTATCGGTGGTATCATCGGTGCTCTGTTTACAGGTTTGTTTGCAACTCCGTTCATTCAGTCGGCATATAGTGGTGCTTTCTATGGTAATCCTCATCAGTTCCTTATCCAGTTGGTTGCCGTAGGTTCTACCCTGGCTTATACAGCTATCGGTACCTTTATCCTGTTCAAGATCGTTCAGGTTACAATCGGTGTTCGTGCAACTGAGAAAGAAGAGGCTATCGGTTTGGACGAAACACAACATGCAGAAACAGGTTATACCTATTTCGACTGATAATAAAAGCGTTTACAAAATCTTTTCTCCGGCAGAGCGTCGGGGAATAAGAATCGCGAAGAGGTTGTCCTTCTCAAGGGCAATCTCTTTTCGTTTTTATCAGAAAGAGCAAAAAGTTGTGTTAAAAAAGAGGCTGTGCAGGAAATATTCTCTTCATTATGAGTCTATTTGCCGTAAATAGTGATAACTTTGACTCGATTTTCAAAGTAACTCGGAAATCGTCTTTCTCTAACCAGAACCAACCGATTTTTTAATGGAATTCCTGTAGGCATAGCTTCCTTATGGTGGGTGAGATGTTGCTGGTGATGCGTCTCAAAATGCTACTTTTCGGGAGTACCCTTGTCTGCATCTCTCTGCAAAGAAATGTTCACTTTAAACTATTCACAATGAAAAAACTGGTATGGTTGTTGTCTGTCATTCTTGTTGTGGCATGTTCCGATTCGGTCGATTTAGTAGAGACAAACGGTGTGCTACGGTTGAGCCGTGTGGATTGTATTGCGCAAACCAGCGATCAGGGATTGCTTATTGCGGGAGTGTTTGATAATAAGGTGACGCTGATAAAGACCGATGTTGATTTCAGAATTGTATGGACAAAAACTGATTATGACTGGGGAACGCTTCTTTCCAGTTCCGGTTGGGGCTCTTCGTTCTATTCGGCAACGGTGAATGGACTCTATCCTCAGAATGGCGGAGGCTATGTTTGCAGCGTTTCCGTGCTACAGGGTGGTTGCGTCGTGAATGGCTCGACCTTGCTGGCTCGGCTCGACAATCAGGGAATACAAGTGGCAAAAACGGAAGTGTCCGGTTCTTACTCCTCTCTGGCCTCCGGCCCGGGATATTTGCTGTGGGGCCCATCCTTGATGGGGTTGGATTCCTCTTTCGGTCGGTTGTGGACAAAGTCTCTGGGGACAAATTATTCTCTCACCCGTATGATTGTTGCTACCGATGCCGGATTTGCGGCAACCGGGACTTACAACTCCGATCAGATCTTTCTCAAAAAATACAACTCCACCGGAAATGAAACCGCAAGCTATACCTACACGCGTAATGGGGTCTCCATTGATGAAGGCGGTTTTGATATCAGACAGCTTTCTGACAAGGGATTTTTGATCGCAGGCCGTACGCGTAAAGCCACGCCTCCCTATAATATTGCCTGCCAGATACTGCGCACTAACCAAAATGGCGATACCTTATGGACTCGTCGCTTCGGTGCCGCTTCCAACGAATGGTTCGACCAGATTCTATCGGTCAATTCCAACGAATATGTCGTAAAAGGAACCCGGGGATTTCCACCCGAAAATTCACATACAATTCTGATGCGATTGGATGGCAACGGTAATGTAAAGGATTCGCTGACAACCGAAAGCTTGCAATTGCATACCAGCCTGAACAACAGCTACTGCATTAAAGTCCAAACTGTCGATGCCAATAGAGTTCGTCTGTCGAAAGTAGGACTATCCGATCTTTTTCATTAGCTTCCAACGGAAGGTCTTCTACTTGCTATGGAGGAGAGCTTCCTTTCCGATTTGATGTTGCATAGATTTCGTATATCTAAAACCAACGGCTGATTGTATAGCCCTATTTAGCAAAAATCACAATGTTTTGCAATGTCGAGATGACAAATTCGGAAAAAAGATGCTATCTTTGTCGTTCAAAATTTTTGATGTGGAAGCTCTTTTCAGAACCCATAAGTACTTGGTGGAACATGTAGAATCGCCCGTACAACGTCAGTTGATGGACGAGATTGATTGGAATCATCGCCTGATAGGTATCAAAGGGAGCCGGGGAGTGGGGAAAACCACTTTTTTGCTCGAATATGCCAAGCAGCGTTTTGGAGCCGACGATCGTTCCTGTCTCTATATCAATCTCAACAACTTCTACTTTACTACCTGTTCATTATACGATTTTGCCGATGAATTTTGTAAAGTCGGAGGGCGTACGCTGTTAATCGATCAGGTATTCAAGTTGCCCAACTGGTCGGAGGATCTGCGGGAGTGTTACGATAAAATACCAGATCTCAATATCGTATTCTCTGGTTCGTCGGTAATGCGACTGAAGGAGGAGAATCCGTTGTTGCGCGACTGTGTAAAGTCGTATAATCTGAGAGGCCTTTCTTTTCGTGAATATCTCAATCTGATGGCAGATACCCACTTTCAGTCGTATACGCTTGATGATATTTTGAAAAATCATGTCGAAATAGCGGCAGAAATTGTGGATAAAGTGAAACCTTTAGCCTATTTTCAGAACTATCTGCATCACGGTTTTGCCCCGTTTTTTCTTGAAAAGCGAAACTTTTCGGAGAATCTGTTGAAGACGATGAATATGATGCTTGAGGTGGATGTTTTGTTTATCAAACAGATAGAACTCAAATATCTCCCCAAGATTCGTAAATTGCTTTATCTGATAGCCAGTACGGCGCCCTGTGTGCCCAATGTGAGCCAGCTCAGTACTGAAATTAATATATCGCGCGCTACGGTAATGAACTATATTAAATACCTGAGCGAAGCCCGTTTGTTCAACCTGTTGTATGCCGAGGGAGATGAATTTCCTAAAAAACCGGCAATGGTTTACATGCAGAATACCAATCTGATGCACGCCATAACACCGGGAAATGTCGATCTGCAGGCACAGCGCGAAACGTTCTTTTATAATGTGTTGTACAAAGATCATAAACTAAACAAAGGTAATCGCGATGCCCAGTTTCTGGTCGATCACTCATTTCAGTTTGTTATTGCCGACAGCGATAATAAAATGAAGATTAAGCCCGATTACTATTATGCAGTCGATAAGATTGAAGTGGGATCGAAGAAGGTGATTCCTTTGTGGCTGTTCGGATTTTTGTACTGATCGCTTTGTCCTTTTGCGGATGGAGTGATTCGTTCGTTTGTTAGTGAAGACGAACCTTTTTTTGACCTTAGAACGATACCGGATCCTATTTTTATATTAAACTCAATCACATTCATATCTAATTAATTCACAATTATGGCAAAAGACAAGAAATTTTTGACTTGTGACGGTAATCAGGCCGCTGCCCACATCGCATACATGTTCAGCGAAGTGGCCGCTATCTACCCGATTACGCCATCGTCAACCATGGCCGAATATGTTGACGAATGGGCTGCCGCCGGCAGAAAAAACATTTTCGGTGAAACCGTATTAGTAGAAGAAATGCAATCGGAAGCAGGAGCTGCCGGTGCTGTTCACGGTTCGTTGCAAGCCGGTGCGCTTACAACCACCTTTACCGCATCTCAGGGTCTTCTGTTGATGATTCCGAATATGTACAAGATTGCCGGTGAATTTTTACCCTCTGTATTCCACGTTTCTGCTCGTACACTCGCTTCTCATGCACTTTGTATCTTTGGCGACCACCAGGATGTGATGGCTTGCCGTCAGACCGGTTTTGCTATGCTCTGCGAAGGCTCGGTGCAGGAAGTGATGGATTTGTCCGGCGTATCTCACCTCGCCACACTCAAATCGCGCGTTCCTTTTGTGAACTTCTTCGACGGTTTCCGTACTTCTCACGAAATACAAAAGATCGAAGCGCTGGCTAACGAAGATCTTGCTCCGTTAATTGACCAGAAGGCGTTGGCCGAATTCCGTGCCCGTGCTCTTAATCCAAACACTCCGGTTGCCCGTGGTATGGCCGAAAACCCCGACCATTTCTTCCAACACCGCGAATCGGCCAATAGCTTCTACGATGCAGTTCCTGCTATTGTGGAAGAGTACATGAACGAAATTTACAAAATCACAGGCCGCAAATACGGTTTGTTCGATTATTACGGTGCTCCCGATGCCGATCGCGTAATTATCGCGATGGGTTCCGTAACAGAAGCTATCCGTGAAACCATCGATCACCTGAATGCGAAAGGCGAAAAAGTGGGTTTGGTTGCCGTTCATCTCTACCGTCCGTTCTCTGCAAAACATTTCCTTGCTGCCGTTCCGAAAACAGCAAAACGTATCGCTGTATTGGATCGTACCAAAGAACCGGGTGCTACCGGCGAACCTTTGTACCTCGACGTGAAAGATTGCTTCTATGGCACTGCTGATGCTCCGCTTGTTGTTGGCGGTCGCTACGGCTTGGGCTCTAAAGATACTACTCCTGCTCAGATTTTGGCTGTTTACGACAACCTGGCGTTGCCGGAACCCAGAAATCAATTCACCATCGGTATTGTCGACGACGTTACCTTCACTTCACTGCCTCAGGAAGAGGAAATCGCAATGGGTGGCGAAAGTTTGTTCGAAGCCAAATTTTACGGTTTGGGTGCCGACGGTACTGTAGGTGCAAACAAAAACTCGATCAAAATTATCGGTGACAACACCAATAAATATTGCCAGGCCTATTTTGCCTACGACTCTAAAAAATCGGGTGGTTTCACCTGTTCTCACCTTCGTTTCGGCAACGATCCTATCCGTTCTACCTATCTGGTAAATACGCCTAACTTCGTTGCTTGCCACGTACAGGCTTACCTGCATTTGTACGATGTAACACGCGGTTTGCGTAAAAACGGGACATTCCTGTTGAACACCATCTGGAACGGTGAAGAGCTGGCTAAGAACCTGCCTGCCAAAGTGAAGAAATACTTTGCTAAAAACAATATTTCCGTTTACTACATCAACGCTACCGAAATCGCTCAACAGATCGGCTTGGGTAACCGTACCAACACCATTCTGCAATCGGCATTCTTCCGTATCACTGGCGTTATTCCTGCTGATCTGGCGGTAGAACAGATGAAGAAATTTATCGTAAAATCGTATGGCAAGAAGGGTGAAGACGTTGTAAACAAAAACTATGCTGCGGTTGATCGTGGTGGTGAATACAAACAACTGGCTATCGATCCGGCCTGGGCTAACCTTACGGATGATGCGGCTGTCGGAAATAACGATCCTGCCTTTATCAACGAAGTGGTTCGTCCTATCAACGCTCAGGATGGCGACTTGCTGCCGGTTTCTGCTTTCAAAGGTATCGAAGACGGTACATGGCATCAGGGAACATCCAAATACGAAAAACGCGGTGTTGCCGCTTTCGTTCCCGAATGGAACCCCGAAAACTGTATTCAGTGTAACAAATGTGCTTACGTTTGTCCTCACGCTGCTATCCGTCCGTTCGTGCTGGATGCCGAAGAGCAGAAAGGTGCAAAATTTGATTCCCTGAAGGCCAACGGTAAAGCATTCGATGGAATGACTTTCCGCATTCAGGTCGACGTTCTCGACTGTATGGATTGCGGTAACTGTGTCGATGTTTGTCCGGGTAATCCGAAGAAAGGCAAAGCGTTGACAATGAAACACCTCGAAAGCCAGATGGGCGAAGTTGCCAACTGGGATTATCTGACTAACAATGTAAAGAGCAAACAAGACCTCGTCGATATCAAGGCTAACGTGAAGAACTCGCAGTTTGCTACTCCGTTGTTCGAATTCTCCGGCGCTTGCTCGGGTTGCGGTGAAACTCCGTACGTGAAGCTGATTACTCAGCTGTATGGCGACCGCGAAATGGTTGCTAACGCTACCGGTTGTTCTTCAATCTACTCCGGTTCTGTTCCTTCAACTCCTTACACAACCAACGCAAAAGGTCAGGGTCCGGCTTGGGCAAATTCGCTGTTCGAAGACTTCTGCGAATTCGGTTTGGGTATGGAACTGGCCAACATGAAGATGCGCGAACGCCTCACTCAGTTGATGACCGAAGCAATCGCCTCGGAAGCTACTCCTGCTGAAACTAAAGCGCTGTTCCAGGAATGGATCGACAATAAGCTGGATGCTGAAAAGACCAAAGTTCTTGCCGCACAGATCGTTCCGGTTGTTGAAGCTGCAAAAGACAAATGCGATACCTGCGAGCAAATTTTTGAATTGAAGAACTTCCTCGTAAAACGCAGCCAGTGGATCATTGGTGGCGACGGGGCTTCTTACGATATCGGTTACGGCGGTCTCGACCATGTAATCTCTACCGGTAAAGATGTAAACATCCTCGTTTTGGATACTGAAGTTTATTCAAATACCGGTGGTCAGTCTTCAAAAGCTACTCCTGTGGGCGCTATCGCTAAATTTGCTGCATCGGGTAAACGTGTACGCAAAAAAGACCTCGGTCTGATGGCTACCACTTACGGATATGTTTATGTAGCTCAAATTGCAATGGGTGCCGATCAGGCTCAAACCATGAAGGCCATCCGCGAAGCAGAAGCCTATCCCGGACCATCGCTTATTATCGCTTATTCTCCCTGTATCAACCACGGTTTGAAGGCCGGTATGGGTAAAGCTCAGGCCGAAGAAGAGAGAGCTGTAGAGTGCGGTTACTGGCATCTGTGGCGTTACAACCCTCAGTTGGAAGAAGAGGGTAAGAATCCGTTCCTGCTCGACTCGAAAGAGCCGCAATGGGAAAAATTCCAGGATTTCCTCAAGGGTGAAGTACGTTACACCTCGTTGCTGAAGCAGTACCCTGCCGAAGCTGCCGAGTTGTTCCAGGCTGCCGAAGATAACGCTAAATGGCGTTACAAAGGCTACAAACGTCTTGCATCTGCTGCTACTGCCGAATAAGAACGTAATTCCGGATAAGGAATAATAATAAAAAACGAGGGTGTCTCAATTTTGAGACACCCTCGTCTGTTTTATTTTTATCCCGACCCAAAATGGTCCCGGGATAATTTTGTTTTCGAGAAAACTATTCAATAACGGTGTTTATTCGCTCTGCCAGGCGGGCAAACGCTGCATACAAGGGAGACTCTTCATTTAGCGCAATAGGAGATCCCGAATCGCCGCTTTCGCAAATGCTCTGTACCAACGGAATCTGACCCAGCAACGGCACATTCATCTCTTCCGCCAAACATTTGCATCCCTCTTTACCAAAAATATAATATTTGTTTTGGGGTAGTTCGGCCGGAGTAAACCAGGCCATATTCTCAACCAACCCCAATACACGCACGTTGATCTTATCGTTGGTGAACATGTTGATGCCTTTACGTACATCGGCCAGAGCGACCTCCTGGGGAGTCCCCACGATAATTACCCCCGACAAATCCACCGTTTGTACCAATGTCAGGTGAATATCGCCTGTTCCCGGTGGCATATCGATGAAGAGGTAATCGAGTTCGCCCCACGCGGTATCGTTAATCAATTGCTTTAGGGCATTTCCCGCCATCGGGCCCCGCCAAACCAACGCATTCGACTGATCGACGAAGAAGCCGATAGAGAGCACCTTGATGCCATACTGAACCACCGGTTGAATCATCTCTTTGCCATCAACCGTTTCTGCTGTCGGACGATCGTCTTCCACACCAAACATTTTAGGAATAGAGGGGCCGTAAATATCGGCATCGAGGAGCCCTACGCTAAAACCGAGGTTAGACATAGCCACGGCAAGATTGGCTGCGATAGTCGATTTGCCTACCCCGCCTTTGCCGGAATATACCGCCACAACATGTTTGACTCCTTTCAACGGCTTCTCTTCGACGGGTTTCGGCGCCTCCTTAAATTTCACAGAGATATTACCCGCGATTTCCACATCTTCTCCGATGTAGGTGTGAATTGCCTGCTCGCAAGCCTTTACCAATGATTTTGCAAAAGGGTCATTTTGTTTGTCGAAAACAAGCGAAAAGGAGACTTTATCTCCCTCTATCCGGATGTTATCTTCGACCATATTACTGCTCACCACGTCGATTCCGGTTCCCGGATAACGCACGTGGGCAAGCGCTTCAAGAATTAATTTAGGATATAATGTCATGTCAATTTACAATTTGGTTATTTACAATTTACGATTTCAAATCTGTCCATGCAGACTGAATTTCATTTATATTAATCGGTAAGGTTCAATTCGCTGCGTTTATTTCTTCCGTAGCTGCGATACGGATCCAGTTCGATCTCGATATCGGGCTCTTTCCATTCGCTTTTAGGCTCCAACCTGAACTGAATATATTTTATGGTAATGCCGCGCGCCAGCCATTGTTGTTCGTAATAGGTCTTGATAGAAAGCACATCGTCATCGGGGCGCTGCGCGTAAATATCGTCGCACGAGTCGACCACCGGCAGGTTGTTTTCGGAAACTACGGCGCTGGTGTAGGTAAACATAAAATTACTATCCGACTTGAGATGAATAAGGCCTCCGGTCTTCAAAATACTTGCATAACGAGCCAGGAACCCGGTAGAAGTAAGACGTTTGTTCTTCTTTTTCATTTGAGGATCGGGAAAAGTGAGCCAGATTTCACTCACTTCATGTTCGGCAAAAAAGCAGGACAATAGTTCTATGTTAGTGCGGACAAATGCCACATTCTTCATTCCGCTGTTGAGCGACTCTTTGGCTCCCGCCCATAAACGAGCGCCTTTGATGTCGATGCCGATGTAATTTTTATCGGGAAAACGTTGTCCCAGAGCTACGGTATATTCGCCCCGTCCACATCCCAGCTCAAGCACAATCGGATTGTCGTTACCGAAGAATTCATGCCAGCGACCTTTCATTTCGCATTGAACTCCGTCCCGAAGCTGTGCGCCGGGCATTTGAAATACATGAGCGAATTGTTCTAACTCGCTAAATTTCTGCAATTTGTTTTTCCCCATATAGAATAATTACCTAAAGATACAAAGATACTCAATTTTCGAGCCAAATAAAATGTAAAGAAGATACCGCCAATCGCGAATAACGACATTGCCCGGGATTTGTGCCCGGAGGCACCACTTCAATACACAAACCATCCTGACTGCCAAAAAGCCAATTATGAGCCTACTGCAAGTGTGATATACGTACTGAATTTGCACAAAAAAATGCTTACCTTTGCCGTCTGAATTTTTAGAAATTGAAATATGCAACATCCTAATAGCAAGGATAACTCTACTCATATCGACCCGGTTACGCACGATAAAAAGCTTTTTATAGAAACCTACGGCTGTCAAATGAACGTCGCTGACAGTGAAGTGGTTGTATCCATCCTGGAAATGGATGGCTACTCGCTTACTGACAACATCACGGAGGCTGACGCTATCATGGTGAATACCTGCTCTGTACGCGATAATGCCGAGCAAAAGATTTTTTCGCGCCTCGACTATTTCAAATCGCTGCGAAAGAAGAAACCAAACCTCATTGTGGGCATTATCGGCTGCATGGCCGAACGCGTCAAAGAGGATCTGATTAATTCGTACAATGTCGATATCGTGGTGGGTCCCGATGCCTACCTCGACATCCCGAATTTGATGGGTGCGGTGGAAAAGGGAGAAAAAGCGATCAACGTCGAGTTGTCGACAACCGAAACCTACCGGGATGTACTGCCGGCCCGTATCGGCAATCCGATCTCCGGCTTCATCTCTATCATGCGGGGCTGCAATAATTTCTGCTCGTACTGTATCGTCCCTTACACACGGGGACGTGAGCGCAGCCGCGATCCGGAAAGCATCCTGAACGAACTGAACGATTTGCAAAAGAAAGGATACAAAGAGGTTACGCTGCTCGGACAAAACGTAAACTCGTTCCGTTTCGAGAAAGAGGGAGCGGTAATCGATTTCCCGGCGTTACTCGAACTGGTTGCGAAAGAGGCTCCCCGGATGCGGATCCGTTTTACGACTTCGCACCCGAAAGACATGAGCGATAAAACGCTGGAAGTGATTGCTGCCCATGCGAATATTTGTAAATACATTCACCTGCCGGTACAATCGGGAAGCAACAACGTTTTGGGTCGTATGAACCGCAAATATACCCGCGAATGGTATCTCGACCGGATTGCGGCCATCAAACGAATACTACCGGAAGCGAGCATTACTACCGATGTTTTCTGTGGCTTCCCGTCGGAGACGGAAGAGGATCACGCGCAAACGCTTTCGCTGATGAAAGAGGTAGGCTTTGACGCGGCGTTTATGTTCAAATATTCGGAACGACCGGGCACTTATGCAGCCAAACATCTCCCCGACGACATCGCGGAGGAGACAAAAATAAAACGGTTGCAACAAATTATCGATTTACAAAATGCACTCTCTGCCGAAGCAAACAGAAAAAGCATTGGTAAAACCTTTGACGTATTGATTGAAGGTTATTCCAAACGATCGAAAGAGCATTTTTTCGGACGTACCTCACAAAACAAAGTGGTGATATTCCCCAAAGGAGGACATAAAATCGGTGAATTCGTGAACGTAAAAATAACCGATGCCTCATCGGCAACATTGCAGGGTGAGCTCATTTAGCAGAACGACAAAACACATTAGTTTCAAAATATAACTTTAAGACGTTATGAACAAACAACTTTGGTCTAAAATCTGGCCACATGCAACTGCTATCTTGTTTTTTATTGTAATCTCTTATGTCTATTTCAGTCCGGTTCTCGACGATAAAGTGGTGGTCGGGCACGACAATCAAACATGGTCGGGCATGTCGAAAGAGACGAGTGATTTCAACAGTTCGCACGACTCTCCCACTTTATGGACCAACAGTATGTTTGGCGGAATGCCGACATATCAAATTGCAATGTCACAGCCTGCTACGGCCGTCAGTTTTATCTATTCTTTCTTCACAAACTTTCCCCGGCCGGTATTCTACCTGATTCTTTATCTGATAGGATTTTATATTCTGCTGCTATCGTTGCGGGTAAATCCGTGGCTGAGCGCGGTAGGTGCCATAGGGTTTGCCTTTGCTTCCTACAATTTTATTATTATCGTTGCTGGGCACAGTAGCAAAGCGATCACACTGGCCTACATGGCGCCCGTTATCGGGAGCGTTGTGATGTCGTACCGGAGCAATCGATGGCTGGGCGTAATATTGACAGCTGTTTTCCTGGCGCTTGGCATCCAATCTGGGCATATCCAGATCGTCTATTACGTAATGATTATGCTCGGCATCTTTATCGTTTCCGAGTTAATTTATGCCATTCTTGAAAAGCAGATCAAATCTTTTCTGATAACCTCGGCCGGACTACTCGGCGCCACTATTATTGCCATGGGAATGAATGCCACTACACTCATAACAACTTATGAATATGGTAAATACTCCATGCGTGGACAAAGTTCAAGCACAGCCAGCAGCGATCAGAAATCGAAAGGAGGGCTCGAAAAAGATTACATTACCCAATGGAGTTACGGAGTAGGAGAGACCCTTACGCTGTTAATCCCCGACCTTTACGGCGGATCGAGCATGGAGTCGCTGGATGAAAACTCCGCTACCGGACAACGGTTGTCCTCTCTGGGAGCCAATGTATCGCAAATAATGAGTACCCAAAAATGGCCGCTTTACTGGGGTAGCCAGCCCAGTACGTCGGGCCCGGTTTATGTCGGAGCCATTATCTGCTTCCTGTTTATATTGGGACTATTTTTGGTCGATGGCAAATACAAATGGTGGTTACTGGCAGCAACCCTGCTCTCTATCATGCTTGCCTGGGGTAAAAATTTCGGACTGCTCACAAACAGTTTTATCGATTATTTTCCGTACTACAACAAGTTCCGAACGGTATCCATGATACTGATTGTTGCAGGATATACAATGCCGATTATGGCGATACTCGCATTGCAGGCATTGGTCAGGAATAACATCGATAAGAAAAAACTGGCCAAAGGTTTATATTGGTCGGCCGGCGTCACCGGAGGTCTTTGTCTGTTGTTGTGGTTAATTCCTTCGCTGGCAGGTAATTTCGTGTCACCCGAAGATGCTCAGTTTGCGGGCGATTATGCGTTTTTGAAAACGACGTTACCTCTTGATCGCCAGTCGATATTAAAAGCCGATGCACTTCGTTCGTTGATTTTTATCCTGTTATCGGCAGGAGTGATCTGGATTTATACGAAGAACAAACTCAAAGCGGCACATCTGTACCTGATTTTTGCTGTTCTTTTTATTGCCGATATGTATCCGGTGGCCAAACGTTATCTGAACGACGATAACTTCGTATCGAAACAAACTACGGCTGCTACAAAACCGACTCAGGCCGATAAGTTTATCCTTCAGGACAAATCGGATTATCGGGTACTTAATTTGGCGGTCAGCCCGTTCAATGATGCTTCCACCTCCTATTTCCACAAAAGTATCGGTGGATATCATGGTGCCAAATTGCGCGCTTATCAGGATCTGATCGATATTCAGCTCATGCCGGAAATACAAACTATCGGCGCTGTTTTTCAACATGCCAAAACGCTGACCGACGTACAAGCTCCGCTTGCCAAACTGGGAGTACTGAACATGCTGAATATGAAGTACCTGATCTACAATCCGGAGACTATGCCGATTATCAATCCGTATGCAAACGGAACCCAATGGTTTGTACGCAAGGCCGTTCCGGTAGCCAATAGCAGTGAGGCACTGCACAAAGTCGGTCAGATTGATACCAAACACGAATTTATTGTGGAAAATTCAGCAGTGGCATCGCTTCCGGCATCTTTTGGAAAAGATACGACAGCAACCATCTCGTTGAAGAAATATGAACCAAACCATCTGGTTTATACCTACAAATCGGTCAGCGATCAGGTTGCCGTTTTCTCGGAAATCTATTACGACAAGGGGTGGAATGCCTATGTGAATGGCGCCAAAGTGCCTTATTTCAAGGCCGATTATCTGCTAAGGGGTATCGCTTTGAAGCCCGGGCAATACGATATTGAGTTCAAATTTGAACCAACCTCTTACTCGGCCGGGAACACTATTTCGTATGGTTCGTCCATTCTCCTGATCCTGATTATTCTTGGAGGAGGATTTGTTGCCTGGAAGAGGAGATCGAAAACAGAGGCGTAAACAAAAGCAAAAAAACAGCTTGCCTGTCGAATTCAAGCCGTGCCGATAGCAAATGTTTGTTTTTTTGTTCGCCTGTAAGCACAGAAAGAGTTATCTTTGCATCCGGTTCCGTTTAATGGAATCGATTGTGAAGTTAAAAATATAGAGATCAGATGTCGCATACAGTAAAAACAGGGAAGAAGAAATTTTTCAATCTTCACTTCACCGTCACCGTCAGCATTGCCCTTGTGTTGTTCCTTATCGGGTTTATCACACTTTTGCTGATGGTAGGAAGGGATGTATCGAATTATGTGAAAGAGAACGTCAACATGTCGGTTGTGTTGGAAGATACCATTTCGCCGGTCGACCATTTTGCGTTGGAAAAGGTTGTGAAAGCAATGCCCGGTACCAAATCATACGAATATATCAGCAAAGAGCAGGCTCTGAAAGACCACATCCGCGATTTGGGTGAAGATCCGCAGGAGTTTCTCGGTTACAATCCGCTGTTGGCATCGTACGAAATCAAGCTGAAATCCGACTACGCGAATCCCGATTCGGCCTCCAAAATAGAGGCTCGCTTAAAACAATTTCTGGGAGTAAAACAGGTGATGTATCAGAAAGACATTGTTCATCTGGTAAATAACAACATCCAGAAAACCAGTTTTATCCTGCTGGGAGCCGCCATTATTTTGCTTTTTGTGTCTATTGTGTTATTAAACAATACCATACGAATCAGCATCTATTCAAAACGATTCCTGATAAACACCATGAGGTTGGTGGGAGCCAAAGCGTGGTTCATCCGCCGTCCGTTTATCTGGAAAAGCCTGCTCAACGGGCTGACCGCCGCTGTGCTTGCGTTGGTGATGCTGGCCGGAGCCGTGTACTATTTACAATATGAAATTGGGACGGCGTTCAATCTTTACCGACCGGAAATTTTAGTGATAGTCGGGGGATTAGTGATCGTATTTGCGCTGATTATAACTTTTTTCGCCTCATTGTTTGCGGTAAACCGCTATATCAGAATGCAAACCGACTCGTATTATTTTGTATAACCGAACTTATAAAGTATGACTTCAATGAAAAAGAAAGCAACTTCGGAAGTAAATGCCAATTCGCAGGAACAAAAGAGTTTTGCACTTGGCAAAACCAATTGGTTGTTAATCATCGCTTCGTTAGTGTGCATCGTGGTTGGTTTTTTACTGATGACAGGAAGCGCTTCGGGCGAACAGTTCAATCCGGATATCTTCAGTGTCCGCCGCCTGCATGTGGGACCGATGATCGCTCTTTTCGGCTTTTTGTTTATGATTGTAGCCATTATGTGGCCAAACAAAAAGGGAGAGTAACGGATGAATTTATTACATGCTATCGTACTTGCCATTGTTGAAGGGTTGACCGAATTTCTTCCCGTATCGTCGACCGGACACATGGCTTTGGTCTCTGCCTTTTTCGGCATTGAAAAGAGTGATTTTACCAAATTATTTATCGAGAACATCCAGTTTGGCACTATTCTTTCGGTGATTGTTCTCTACTGGCGTAAGTTTCTCGATTTCAAAAGACTGCAATTTTATGCCAAATTGATTGTGGCTTTTATTCCTGCTGCAATTTTTGGTGTTTTGCTAAAGAAACATATTGATGCGCTGATCGGTACTCCGTTGTTTATTGCCATCGTCATGTTTCTGGGGGGTATTGTTTTATTGTTTGTCGACAACTGGTTTCGTAACCCTCAGATTGAATCGGAAGAGAAGGTAACCTATAAAAAAGCCTTTTCCATCGGACTGTTTCAGGTGTTGGCCGTCGTTCTTCCGGGTTTAAGCCGCAGTGCAGCAACCATTATCGGGGGTATGCAACAAAAGCTGACGCGTAAGGCAGCTGCCGAGTTCTCATTCTTTCTGGCAGTACCGACTTTAGCCGGCGCCTTTGCAAAAAGTCTCTGGGACGCATACAAAGAGACACCCGAAATTCTCACATCGCACAATATAAGCATATTGGCATTGGGAAATTTTATTGGCTTTATTGTGGCCATTATTGCTATCAAAGCATTTATTTCATTTCTGACCAAACACGGTTTCCGTCTGTTCGGATATTACCGTATTATTGTCGGTTTTATAATCATAGCCTGTTTGTTGTGGGGTAAATTCTAACCCTCCGGTTTTTCCGCCCAGCGATTGGGAGAAATAATCAATTGACAGTAACAGCGCGCAAAAGAATGATCCGGTACGTCGGTTCGGTACGCGAACAGACGGTGGGTTAATTCATTTATCACTAATATGGATTTTTTAGAAGGCGAAGTTCTTTATTTTAACAAACCTCTTCACTGGACCTCTTTCAGTCTGGTAAACAAAGTCAGATGGCTGATTAGCCGGCATCTGAAGGTAAAAAAGATCAAGGTGGGTCATGCCGGAACACTCGATCCGCTTGCTTCGGGTGTTATGATTGTTTGTACTGGCAAAGCCACCAAACGAATCGACTCGTTCCAGTATCAGACCAAAGAGTATATTGCCACTCTTGAACTGGGTGCCACCACTCCGTCGTTCGACCTTGAAAAAGAGGTGGATGCCCGATACCCTATTGAACACATTACCCGTGAAATGGTCGATGAACGATTGAAACAGTTTGTCGGAACCATTCAACAAGTACCTCCCGTTTTTTCTGCCGTCAAAGTAGAAGGAAAGCGGGCATATAATTATGCCCGCGAAGGAGAAGCTGTCGAGCTGAAAGCCAAAACATTAGTTATCGATGAACTGGAAGTTCTCGAATTTGCCCCACCTCTGCTTAAAATTCGGGTGGTCTGCAGCAAAGGAACTTACATCAGAGCCTTAGCCCGTGATATCGGCCTCGCTCTCGGAAGCGGGGCCCATTTGACGGGGTTGATACGAACCCGTATCGGGGAATGTACCCTTGACCAGTGTATCTCCGTTGAGGAGTTTCAGGAACAGCTCAATGGGCTATCTTCCGAGCCAAGAAATTAAAACAAACATTCATTTTATCATAATATCATCGCCCTTTCTTTTTGATTACATATAATTAACCATTATAGTCTTGACTTTGCCCTGTTGCAGGTTGTATTTTTGCAAACACTTTACTAAATAGCTATTTTCCTTTTCAAAAAGGTGGAAGCCCTGATGTATATTTGTGATGATAATCGTGAGATTTTTTTCCATCTAACCAACTCTTTATATGAAACTTTCGCAATTCAAGTACAAACTTCCCGATGAATTAATTGCCCTTTATCCAACCAAACACCGAGATGAGTCCCGTCTTTTAGTACTGCATCGCAAAACAGGAGAGATTGAGCATCGCACTTTTAACGATATTCTTGAATATTACAATGATCAGGATGTGTTCGTGTTTAACGACACGAGGGTATTTCCTGCCCGTTTGTATGGTACAAAAGATAATTCGGAAGCAAAAATCGAGGTATTTTTATTGCGAGAGCTGAACCACGACCTTCGTATGTGGGATGTGTTGGTTGATCCTGCCCGTAAAATTCGTGTGGGTAACAAACTCTACTTCGGAGAAAACAATTTACTTGTTGCCGAGGTAATCGACAACACAACGTCGCGCGGACGTACCGTTCGGTTTCTGTACGACGGAAGCTATGAAGAGTTCCGTAAAACATTGTACGAACTGGGAGAAACACCACTTCCCCGGTTTATCAAACGTGACGTGGAACCCGAAGATGAAACCCGTTATCAAACCATCTTCGCCAAAAACGAAGGTGCCGTTGTGGCTCCGACAGCCGGGCTGCACTTTAGCCGCGAGTTGCTGAAACGTCTGGAAATTTTGGGTGTCGATTTTTCATATATCACGCTACATGCCGGATTGTGTAACTACCGCGAAATCGATGTGGAAGATCTGACCAAACACAAAGTGGATTCGGAACAGATGCTTGTAACGAACGAAGCGGTAAACAGTATAAACCATGCAAAGGAAACCGGTCGTAAAATTTGTGCCGTAGGAACTACCGTAATGAGGGCGCTCGAAACGTGTGCCTGTACAAATGGTACGATAAAACCGTATGAAGGATGGACAAGTAAATTCATCTTTCCACCGTACGATTTCGGAGTGGCCGACAGTTTGATCGCCAATTTCCATTTGCCCTATTCTCCGCTGCTGATGCTTACCTGTGCATTCGGAGGGTATGATCTGGTGATGGATACCTACCAGAAAGCAGTTCAGGAAGGTTATCGCTTTGGTATTTACGGTGATGCTATGCTGATTATCTAATCCGCTTCAGATAAAAGAAAAAAAGAGCAAAGAATAAAGACCTCAATCTGCTCAAGTCTTTGTTCTTTGCTCTTTTCTATTTCTGCTAAAAACAATTTTTCTTTATGATCGATTATACTGCATGGTTGCCAACCACGAAAAAAGAGGTGGAAATGCGAGGCTGGAGCGAGTTGGATGTGATACTCTTCTCGGGCGATGCCTACGTAGATCATCCGGCTTTTGGCGCTGCTGTAATTGGCAGGGTGCTGGAGGCCGAAGGGCTGAAGGTTGCCATCGTGCCGCAACCGAACTGGCGTGATGACCTGCGCGATTTCAAAAAGCTGGGCAAACCCCGCCTGTTCTTCGGCATATCGGCCGGGTGTATGGACTCCATGGTGAATCATTACACGGCAAACAAGCGGCTTCGATCCAACGATGCATATACCCCCGGGGGTGTCGCCGGCTTCCGTCCCGACTACGCCACCATTACTTACTCTACAATTCTCAAACAGCTTTTCCCGGAAACACCGGTAGTGATAGGGGGAATCGAAGCCTCCATGCGGCGCTTTTCGCACTACGACTACTGGTCGGACAGCTACAAACGCAGTATTTTACTCGACAGCAAGGCCGACATGCTCGTCTATGGAATGGGAGAAAAATCGATACGGGAGATAGCGCAACGCCTCGAAAATAATGCCGATATTTCAACGATCCGCGATATTCCGCAAACGGCATTCGTCGCCAAAGGGAAAGAGGCTCTCGACGAACTTCCCGAGATGCCAACCATCGCTCTTTTGCCGCATGAGGCCTGTCTGAAAGACAAACGCAACTCGGCAAAGAATTTCAAAATAATCGAGGAGGAGTCGAACAAAATTGTCACCTCGCGGCTGACTCAAAAAGAGGGGAACCGCACGGTGGTGGTCAACCCGCCGTACGCCTCCTGGACCCAAAATGAGGTCGATTCTGCTTTTGAGCTGCCCTACACCCGGCTACCTCACCCGAAATACAAAGAGAAGCCCATCCCGGCATTCGAGATGATCTGTTTCTCTGTCAACACTCACCGCGGATGTTTTGGTGGATGTGCGTTTTGTACCATCTCCATGCATCAGGGGAAACAGGTGATCTCACGTTCGGAAGAGTCTATTCTCAACGAGGTGAAGCTGATAGGTAAAATGCCCGATTTCAAAGGCTACCTGTCCGATTTGGGCGGGCCGTCCGCCAACATGTACGGACTGAAGGGGGTTGATGAAGAGCAGTGCCTGAAGTGCAAGCGGCCCTCCTGTATCTATCCTGCCGTTTGCCGCAACCTGAACGTCGACCATTCGCGCATGTTGAAACTGTACAAAAAGGTTGATTCGCTGCCTTTCATCAAAAAGAGTTTTATCGGAAGCGGAGTCCGTTACGATCTGTTGCTGCACCGGACAGGCAATGGCGACACAGACAAATCACTTGTCGCCTATACCCGCGAACTGATTGCCCATCACGTTTCGGGCCGGTTGAAAGTGGCACCCGAACACACTTCGGACGCGGTATTGAAGTTTATGCGTAAACCCTCTTTCAACCTGTTCAGGGAGTTTTACCGGCAGTTTGAAAAGATAAACCGTGAGGAGGGGTTGAACCAACAATTAATTCCCTATTTCATTTCGAGCCATCCCGGTTGCTCTACCGAAAGCATGGCGGAACTGGCCATCGAAACGAAATCGTTGAATTTTAAATTGGAGCAGGTGCAGGATTTTACCCCGACACCCATGACGTTGGCAACCGAAATTTACTATACCGGAATCAATCCGTACACCGGTGAGCCGGTGTTTACTCCCAAATCGGCAAACGAGAAAAAGGCGCAACAGCAGTTCTTTTTCTGGTATAAGCCTGAATTTCGGCAAACTATACTGAAAGAGTTAAGGGCGCTAAACCGACCCGATCTGATAGATAGATTGTTGGGAAACAGAAATGCTGCCTTCGACAAACAGCCCGGTAGATCTGTCGAAAAACCACGCGCCAAACGAAAACGTTAATAAGGCCTATCTTGCCTAAAGTTTTTCATTAGCCATGAATGCATTTTGCTTAAAAAAGTATATCTTTGCACGAAATTTTGCTTTCAATTTACAACAAAGCCCATTTTCAATTCTTCATATTGTAAGGAAAGACGAAATTAACAGGTATGACGGTAACAGGTAAATATACTTTTCAACTTAGTCCGCAGGATTGCGATTTCAGAGAACAAGTATCTTTACCCGCACTGGGGGATCTGATTTTGCAGGCTGCCGGGAAATCGGCCGACGAAAATGGCTTTGGAATGCAAAAATTGAATACGGAGAACCGTACCTGGGTGGTCTCCCGCATGGCTATCGAAATGTACCGTTTTCCCAAATGGAGAGAGTGGATTAACATAGAAACCTGGGTGGAAGCGGTCGGCAGAGCTGCTACGACCCGAAATTTTCGTATCACGGACAATAACGATACGGTGATCGGAGGCGCATCCACCCTCTGGGCAATGATCGATGTTTCAACCCGCAGGGCAGTTGATCTTCAACTGGTTGATGGTCTGAACGAGGTGGCTTCGGGAATCCCATCCATTGTGGAAAAGCCTAAACATTTGCCCTCGGTGGAAGAGGAGATGGTGAAACGGCATGGAGTTGCCTACAGTGATATCGATTTCAACCGGCACGCAAACAGCATGAAGTACATGGAATGGATGCTTGACTGTTTTTCACTCGACTGGCATCAGCAACATGCTATTAAGCGATGCGAACTGAATTTTATTCATGAGGTTTTTTACGGGGATAAAATAGCTGTTTTTTGTAAGCAGCAGGAAGAGCTCTCGTCTTTTGAGATAAAAAAAACCGATGGCGATGGGATATGCCGGATGAAACTGGTGTGGCAATAGCTGTCTTGTTGATATAAAAACCATAATTTCAATTAAATACAAATAAAATGGCAGTAATGAATTTTGGCGGGGTTGACGAAAACGTTATGACCCGCGATGAATTTCCTTTGAAAAAGGCGAAAGAGGTATTGAAAGACGAAGTAATCGCCATCATCGGTTATGGAGTACAAGGCCCCGGACAAGGACTGAACTTGCGCGACAATGGTTTTAATGTCATTGTTGGCCAACGTAAAGAATCAAAGACATGGGATAAAGCCATTGCCGATGGTTGGGTGCCGGGCAAAACACTTTTCGAAATAGAAGAAGCTTGCAAACGTGCAACTATAATTCAATATTTATTATCGGATGCAGCTCAGATCGCTGTTTGGCCGCGTATTAAACCGTATCTTACTGCCGGTAAAGCACTCTATTTTTCGCATGGTTTCGGCATCACCTACAAAGAACGCACAGGAATTATTCCTCCGGCTGATGTAGACGTTATTTTGGTTGCACCGAAAGGCTCGGGGACCTCTCTTCGTCGCATGTTCCTTCAGGGACGCGGTTTGAACTCTTCTTACGCTGTTTTCCAGGATGCTACCGGCAAAGCAAAAGACCGTGTCATCGCACTGGGTATCGGTGTCGGTTCGGGTTACCTGTTTGAAACAACATTCAAACGTGAAGTATATTCCGACCTTACCGGTGAACGCGGAACTTTGATGGGAGCTATTCAGGGTCTTCTGTTGGCTCAATACGAAACACTTCGCGAAAACGGACACACTCCTTCCGAAGCTTTCAACGAAACAGTAGAAGAACTTACACAATCGTTGATGCCTCTCTTTGCCGAAAATGGTATGGACTGGATGTATGCCAACTGTTCTACCACCGCTCAACGTGGTGCTTTGGACTGGATGGGCCCCTTCCACGATGCAACAAAACCTGTATTCCAGAAATTATACTCCGAAGTTGCATGTGGTAACGAAGCACAGCGCTCTATCGATACCAACTCGAAGGTTGACTACCGCGAAAAACTCAACGAAGAGCTGAAAGCACTTCGCGAAAGCGAAATGTGGCGTGCCGGTGCAGTTGTTCGCAAGCTCCGTCCGGAAAATAATTAATAGCATATTATCGGATAATT
Source organism: uncultured Microbacter sp. (assembly GCA_963678265.1). Classification (GTDB taxonomy): domain Bacteria; phylum Bacteroidota; class Bacteroidia; order Bacteroidales; family Paludibacteraceae; genus Microbacter. Next base: position 1,058,758 of record OY782761.1, on the reverse strand, counting down.
CAAACCGACTCTGATCGTTACGACAGGGCCGGTTTGTTTTTTTACGTAGCATTACGGGATTTTATATTTTTTGTATCTTTGCTTCCGTTTTCTAACTAAGATCGCTTATGTCAATCATTATAAAAGAGGTAACCAGCAAAAGAGAGCTGAAAAAATTCGTGATGTTTGGAATCAAGATGTATTCGGATCATCCGTATGCAGCTCCTCCCTTGCTGATGGACGACATGACGGTACTATCGAAAGAGAAGAACCCGTCGTTTGACGTATGTGATGCGGCCTGTTTCATGGCTTTCCGTGACGGAGAGATGGTCGGTCGCGTGGCGGCCATCATCAACCACAATGCCAACGAAAAATGGCAGTATAAACATGCCCGCTTCGGTTGGCTCGACATGATCGACGACATTGAAGTAACAAGAGCCCTGCTCGCGACTGCCGAAAAATGGGCATTAGATCGGGGTATGGATGTTATTCAGGGGCCTGCCGGTTTTACCGATTTCGATCGGGAAGGAATGCTTGTTTGGGGGTTCGACAAGATGGGAACGATGGCCACCAACTACAATTTTCCCTACTACCCGGAACACATGGAAGCCCTTGGATTTGCCAAAGATGTAGATTGGAAAGAGTATAATGTAACCATACCCTCGGTCTTCCCCGAAAAATATTTTCGGATAGGCGAGATTGTAAAAGCAAAGCATAAATTAACTGTAGCCCACTTTACGTCAACCAAAGAGATGGCAAGCAAATACGGGGTTAAAATGTTTGACCTGCTGAATACTTGCTATAAAGATTTGTATGGCTTTTCTACCCTCTCGAAAGCCCAAATGAATTTCTATATCAAATTTTACCTCACCTTTGCCCGGCTCGATCTGATCAGTGTTATCCTCAACGAACTGGACGAAGTAGTTGCGGTGGGAATATCGATGCCGAGCATGACCAAAGCGCTTCAGAAGATTAAGGGTAAGATATTCCCGTTCGGATGGATTCACCTGCTGAAAGCCCTGAAGGGAAAATCAGACGTCATAGACCTCTATTTGATGGCTGTCCGTCCCGATTATCAGGTAAAAGGAGCCAGTGCTCTTCTTTTCACCGAACTGATGCCCCAGTATGCAAAAATGGGTTTCAAATATGCCGAAACGAATCCCGAACTGGAAGATAACCACAAAGTATCTACCCTTTGGGATAATTTTGAAACCGTTCATGTCAAAACACGCCGTGCATATTCTAAGAAACTAAAATAGAAGATTTTCCTTTGCCGCCCTCTCTTATAAAAAAACGGAAAGGACGTTAGTGCCGATTGCTATTTTCGACAAATAATTGTAAGTTTGTAGCCTCTTTTTGTTTCAAAAGATAAGTTCAAAACCCCTTTTTGTGATTATCTTTTCTTGTTTTGTTAATTCTTAAACTACAAACACATATCGGCAATGATTTGGAATGAACATGCAGAATGCATGGATCGCGAGCAACTGATCCGGCTGCAAAACGAGCGCTTACGTAATATGGTAAGCCGCCTCTACTACAACGTCCCCTTCTATCGTAAAAAATTTCAGGAAGCAGGTATCAACCCCGGCGACATCACCGGCATAGATCAACTGAAAGACCTTCCGACAACCAAAAAGCAAGACCTTCGCGATAACTATCCCTTCGGATTGTTTGCCGTACCCCAAAGTGAAATTGTACGGCTCCATGCCTCCAGCGGAACCACCGGGAAGCCCACCGTGGGCGGATATACCCGTGCCGATTTACGCACCTGGTCGGAAGTGGTGGCTCGTAGCCTTTATGCTGCCGGTGTCGATAAAAACGATATTGTTCATGTTTCGTACGGCTACGGACTCTTTACCGGAGGTCTTGGTATCCATCAGGGAGCCCAGAAAATCGGAGCCACCGTTATTCCTGCTTCGGGCGGAAATACAAAAAAACAGATCCAGATCATGCACGACTTCGGTTCTACCGTTTTAGCCTGTACCCCTTCGTACGCGCTCTATCTGGCCGATACCATGAAAGAGATGGGCATGGATCCCTCCGAATTGAAACTGCGTCGGGGCATCTTTGGCGCCGAACCCTGGACCGAAGAGATGCGAAAAGAGATCGAAGCCAAACTTCATCTTAAAGCGATGGATATTTACGGACTGACGGAAGTGATGGGTCCGGGTGTTGCCATGGAGTGCGAGCACCAGCAGGGGTTGCACATATTCGAAGATCATTTTATACCCGAAATAGTAGATCCGGTAACACTGCAACCGGTTCCCTACGGACAAGTGGGAGAATTGGTTTTCAGTGCCGTTACCAAAGAAGGGATGCCCCTGCTTCGTTACCGTACCCGCGACCTGACCACCATGACGATTGAAAAATGTACCTGTGGTCGTACATTGTCACGTCTGACCAAATTCCTCGGACGTTCGGATGATATGTTGATTATTCGCGGAGTGAACGTCTTTCCGTCTCAAATAGAGGCGGTATTGCTCGAAATGAGCGAAACGGAACCTCACTACCAGCTGATTGTCGACAGGATAAACAACCTGGATATTCTCGAAATCTGGGTGGAGGTCAACGAAGCCTTCTTCTCCGACGAAATTCGCCAGATGGAGGGTCTTGCGAAGAAAATCAAAGCCAACATCGAGAGTGTTCTCGGAATCAGCGCAAAAATAAAACTGGTAGAACCCAAAACCATCGAACGCTCGGAAGGAAAAGCAAAACGTGTGATCGACAAGCGTAAACTCGTCGATTGATTTGTATCTTTGCCTTACAACACCAACAAAACAAACATTAGCATGTTACTGAAACAACTTTCTGTTTTTCTGGAAAACAGGCCCGGCCGTATTACTCAGGTCACCAAAGTTTTGGACGAGATCGGAGTAAACATTTCCGCATTCAGCATCGCCGACACCTCCGATTTCGGCATTTTGCGAATGATTGTCGACAAAATTGACGTTGCGTTGGAGGCACTCAAAGCCCATGGCTTCTCGGTGCGTACCACGCAGGTAGTGGCTTTGGTTGTTCCTCACCAACCAGGAGGGATGCATCAGGCGCTCGAACATGTGGATAAAGCCGGCATCGAAATAGAATACATGTACGCCTTTGCCTATAATTCCAAAGCTGCCGTCGTGATTAAAGCCGATGATACCGAAAAGCTGGTGAAAATACTCTCCGAATCGGGTTATCAGGTTTTGCACGAAGGTGAACTGATGCAGGAGTAGGCAGTTGGTAGCCATAACGCCCGATCTCTTCTCTTTGCAATGGGGGAGGTGGGCGTTGTTTTGTAGATCGAAAAAAGAATTGTATCTTTGCAGCGCTTTGTAAAAAGCATAAGTGTGATGGGAAATTTAGCAATTAAAAGCTTGTATCTCAACTGCTTTAATTTTGAGTAACACAAAACAATTAACAATGAAAACATTTAAATTGAGCGGAGTTGTCCGCACCGATGTGGGCAAGAAAGCCACCAACGCAGTAAGAAACGCCGGTAACATTCCTTGTGTATTGTACGGTGGAGAACAAAACATCAGCTTTCAGGTAGTAGCCGGCGATGTTCGCAAACTGATCTACACGCCCGACATCTTTGCCGTTGACCTGACTATTGACGGTAAACAGACAAAAGCAATTCTCAAAGACCTGCAGGTTCATCCTGTAAGCGACAAAGTGTTGCATATCGACTTCCTTGAAGTATTTGATAATAAACCCGTTCAGATCAACGTTCCTGTTCGTCTCGAAGGTTTGGCTGAAGGTGTAAAAGCCGGTGGTAAACTGCAACAGAATATCCGTACTATCAAAGTAAAAGCTTTGATCGAGAATGTACCCGAACAGTTGAAAGTAAATGTTGAAAAACTGGGTACGGGTAAAACCATTCAGGTTGGCGAACTTTCATTCCCGAACCTCGAACTTCTGACTACAAAATCAGCTATCGTTGCTACAGTTAAAGCAACCCGTGCTGTTAAAGGTAAATAATCGGACTGTTCGGATAATCACTTTTTTTGAACATGAAGTACCTCATTGCAGGACTTGGAAATATTGGGGCGGAGTATCGAAATACCCGCCACAACATAGGATTCAACGTATTGGACGCCTTAGCAGGGGCGTCCAATGTTGTTTTTGAAGAGATGCGTTACGGTGCCGTGGGAGAACTTTCTCTCAAAGGGCAAAAGCTGATACTGCTGAAACCATCCACCTACATGAATCTGAGTGGCAATGCCGTCCGCTACTGGATGACCAAAGAGAACATACCTCTCGAGAATGTGCTGGTGGTAGTCGACGATCTGGCACTTCCCTTTGGCATTCTTCGCCTGAAACAGAAGGGAAGCGATGCCGGCCACAACGGGTTGAAAAACATTCAGGAGATGGTGGGTACCAACGCCTATTCGCGTTTGCGTTTCGGCATCGGCAACGACTTTCCCAAAGGCAGGCAAATCGACTTTGTGCTGGGCCAATGGTCGGATGAAGAGATGGTTGCCTTACAACCCCGTATCGAAATAGCCTGCGACATTATTAAAAGTTTTTGCCTGGCAGGCGTTCAGAATACAATGAACCAATACAACAACAAATAGCAGATGAGTCGGGTGCAAATGGAAGATACAGACTATATGCGCCGCTGTTTTCAGCTTGCCACAAACGGACTGGGAACCGTAGCTCCCAACCCGATGGTAGGGGCTGTAATTGTATGTGACGGCGAGATTATCGGCGAAGGGTATCACCGCAAATACGGGGAGGCTCACGCCGAAGTAAATGCCATAGCAAGTGTTACCGACGAAACTAAGCTATGCCGTTCGACCATGTATGTCAACCTCGAACCCTGCTCTCACTATGGCAAAACGCCTCCCTGCTGTGACCTTATCATCAGCAAAAATATTCCACGCGTAGTCATTGGCAACGTCGATCCGAATCCGAAAGTGGCCGGAAGGGGCATCCAAAAGATGCGAAAGGTCGGAATTGAGGTTATTACGGGTGTGCTGGAAGAGGAAGGCACCTGGCTGAATCGTCGGTTTTTTACCTTTCAGACGCAACATCGTCCGTATGTGCTGTTGAAATGGGCGCAAAGTGCCGACAGATTTCTGGATCGTCCCCGTGAAAATAATGATGATATACCCCCGGTTCAGATTTCGAGCGAATTTACCAAATTGCTCGTTCACAAGGTACGTACCGAAGAGTCGGCCATCATGGTGGGCACCAACACCGCCATCAAGGACAATCCCAGGCTAACGGCCCGTCGCTGGGTAGGAAATAATCCGGTGCGCGTGGTCGTCGACCGCCAGTTACGGATTCCGGCACACTGCCACCTGCTCGACCGTACCATCCCCACCATCGTATATACCGAACAAAATTCGTCGCACAAGAGCAATCTGTACTACATTCATATTAACTTTGCCGAAAACCCGATTGGGCAGATTATGGACGATCTGTACAAACGGAATATTCTTTCGATCATTGTCGAAGGAGGGCAGCTCTTGCTGGACGCGTTTATCAAAGCCGGAGTTTGGGACGAAGCGCGTATCGAAACGGCTCCTCTCTGGCTGGGTGACGGAGTCAAAGCGCCTCAACTCGATGGCAGCGTATTAACGACCGAGAAATATGACGAAATTCAGATTCTGACTATCATACCCAACAATAAACAGAACCGGTAATGAACGAAAATCCCTCTTTTCACTTTCCTTCGGTTGATGGCGAATCGGCGATAGAGCTGCTAAAAGCCATGATAGAGATTCCCTCCTTTAGCCGGGAAGAGAATGCTGTAGCCGATTACCTCGAACGCTGGATCGAAAGTTGCGGATATGCCGTGAACCGAACCGGGAATAATGTGTGGATGCTTTCGCCGGGATATACTCCCGACAAACCCACTATTTTGCTCAACTCCCACATCGACACCGTAAAACCCAATGCCGGATGGCAACGCGACCCGTTCAGGGCAACGGTTGAGGAGGAACGACTTTACGGTCTGGGAAGCAACGACGCGGGAGCCAGTGTGGTGAGTCTGCTGCACGCCTATTTTGCCCTGACAAGCAAAGAACAGCCCTGCAATTTGATTTTTGCGGCTACTGCCGAAGAGGAGGTATCCGGTATGAATGGCATTGCCTCCCTGCTCCCATTGCTGCCTCCGGTCGATTTTGCCGTAGTGGGGGAACCTACCGGTATGGATGTTGCCGTGGCCGAAAAGGGGCTGATGGTGCTCGACTGTGTAGCTTACGGACAATCGGGCCATGCTGCCCACAACACTGGCGTCAATGCCATCTATCAGGCATTGCCCGATATCGAATGGTTTCGCACCCATCAATTTGAAAAGATATCGGGATGGCTTGGCAGCGTAAAAATGTCGGTTACGATGATCAATGCAGGCACGCAACACAATGTCATTCCCGACCGCTGCTCTTTTGTGGTAGACATTCGCAGTAACGATTGCTACTCCAACCCCGAACTGCTTGATGAAATTAAGGCTTCGGTTGCCTGTGAGGTCACTCCACGCTCCACGCGACTGAGTTCGTCGCATATTCCGTTGACCCATCCGGCTGTTGAAAAGGCTATTCAAATGGGGAGAAAGAGTTTCGGGTCACCTACTTTGTCGGATATGGCGGTAATCCCCTTCCCGGCCATCAAAATGGGCCCGGGAAACACCACACGCTCACACAAAGCCGACGAGTATATTCAAAAAAAGGAGATCGTCGAAGCCATCTCTCTCTATATCGAGCTGCTTTCGGGGCTACAACTCTGATCATGACAGTAATTTTGTTAAGCTAAATTAGGTAAGCCGTCTGTTCGAAATAACAGATGTTTAGAAAATATGGGCAACTGCATGTCATATATTTGTAGGATATAAATTAACACATACAAAATATATCGGTATGAAAAGAATTGCAAGTATTATGATGGCTATGGCCTTCCTGTTTTCTGTATCGGCAATGGCCGCAACTCCTGCTCCAGCTAAAAAAGAGGTAAAGAAAGAGTGTTCCAAAACATGCAAAAAGGATGATAAATCCTGCTGTAAAAAAGGCGACAGCGACAAAAGCTGTTGCAAAAAAGGAGATAAAGCTCCTGCAAAAAAATAATGATGTAAAAAAGAGTTGAGGTTATTGAATCTCAACTCTTTTTTTATCTCCCGTTGTCTTAAGCCATCTCCAGGTTGAAGTAGGGCATCGCCCCTTCCGGTAACTGATACGGATCGATGGGCTTCACCATGGCAAAGAGATCGCCTTCCGTTGCAGGTAAAAAATAGGTTATCGAAGTAACGTTGAAGTGCCGGCATAAAAATGGCGAGAGCCACAGTAACATCTTCTCCTCTACGCTGGTCTCCTGAATGATCAGTTCCCCTTTTTTCTTTTCATAGAGCAGGTAATCTTTGCGGCCGTTGTTCCATTGCAGGCCAAAACAACCACCCTTCTGTTGTTGCAACAGGGCAATGGTGAAGGCGATGTGCTTCTGGCTCCAACGCACCTGATACTCTCCTTTAAACTGCCTGTTACGGATGTATACAACCTGTTTCAACGAAAGTTCACAGGGTTTCAATGCCACTATCTCTTCATCGTAAGCAAGCGGGGTCATTTTTTCCTTTACAAAGCAGGAGAAATGGCGGAACCCAAGACTACTGTAGTATGTTGCCAGGTGTTCGCTTGCCGGAACCAACAACAGTCCCCAGGCATCCTGCTGCCTGGCAAAAGCATGGCTTACCTGCAGCAACTGATCCATAATGCCAAGCCGGCGGTATTCGGGTAGTGTGCCGCAAGCATAAACGTAGTAAATCAGTCTGAGAGATTCTTCGGCCTTTATCTTTGCAGGGCACAAAAAAAGCATGGAGACAATCCGCTTGTCGCGGAGTGCCACCATGCAGGTAGTAGTTGGAAAATATTCGGAAAAGAAAAGATTCAGAAAAGCATTCGTGTCACCGAAACAGACCCTGAAAAGTTGTTTTAATTGCGGAATATCCTCTTCTGTGGCTTCTCTGATCATATTTTTAGTGTGTGGCTAACTTAAAGAATCGGTTCCAACGGATTTTTCCCAGGAAGGTTTTATCCTTGTCGAGCGAGAGCCATACAAACAACGGCTGGCCTACGACATGATCTTCGGGAACAAAACCCCAGTAACGGGAATCTTCGGAGTTGTGACGGTTATCTCCCATCATCCAGTAGTAATCCATCTTAAAGGTATAAGTTTTAGCTGCCTTCCCGTTGATATAGGCCACTCCGTTAATTACCTGTAGCTTGTTGTGTTCGTAGGCTTCGATAATACGACTGTAAGTCAACAAATTGTCGGCTGTCAACTGGATAGTTGCCCCCTTCTTCGGTATCCAGAGCGGCCCGTAGTTGTCGCGTGTCCAGCCCCACGTATTGCCGAGAGGGAAAACATCGCCACCCACAATCGAAGGCTCGGTTAAAATTGACAAAACGTTGCGGTATTTCTTCAGCAGCAGATATTTATCGTGTGTCAGCGGCAGGCGGTAAACCGGATTTACCTTGCCCACCGTGTTATACCGGTATCCTAACTGATGCAATGCGTCGTCTCCGTAAGCCTGATTCAGAAGCATCCGGTCGTCTTTGCTAATGCCCAACTCTTCAAACTGATCGTCGGAGAGGGAACTTCCATCGGTCTGTATCCAGTAGTTGTACTGTACTCCCGGATGGTCGTATACAATTTTACCATCGATATAGACCTGATTGTTGACAATTTTCAGCGTTTCGCCTGGAAGACCGACACAGCGTTTCACATAGTTTTCGCGTTTATCGACAGGGCGATACATCATTTTGCCGTAAAACGATTCCTTGGCTTTCACAATATCGCGACCGAAACGATAGCACCTGTCGGGTGCCGGTTTCGTACCGGGAGCCTGTTGTTTCAGAAATGCAAGCCCTTCCTGATAGCAATTGGTGTAATAATCAGGATTTTGCTGCAAAAGGGTAATGGTATCACCGGCAGGAAAGTTGAAAACAACGATGTCGCCCCGTTTTACATGCCCCGTACCGAGCAATCGTTTGTAATCCAGTTGCGGATGTTCCAGATACGATTTGCAGTTTAAGATCGGCAGGGTGTTTTGTACCAACGGAAACGAAAACGGTGTGTTGGGAACACGTGGGCCGTAAGCTACTTTCGACACAAACAGAAAATCGCCCACCATCAACGATTTTTCGAGCGAAGAACTTGGAATCTGGTAGTTCTGAAAAAAGAAGAGGTTGATGATATAAACGGCCACCAGAGCAAACACGATGGCATCGACCCAGCTCATCACGGCCCTGACCGTCGGATTCTTACTCTCGCGCCACCATGTCCAGGGAATTTTCCTGGTAATGTAAACGTCGAAAATGAAAGGAAGCAGTAGTAAAATCGGCCACCAACCGATCCAGATAGTGAACAAAATGCAGATAAGAGCTGCAACACCGAATTTAATCCATTGTTTAAGTGGTTGTTCCATGCCAAAGGTATTATTTTTGTTTTTGATTGTTCGACGACTGTAAATCGGAACAAGTTACAAAAGTACAAAAGAAAGAGGATGTTACAAGCAATTTTCACCAAACGCTCTCTTAACATTTCTCAAAAAGAACGGATTCCGCTCTACTCCCGCAAATGAGAATCGATGAAAATGGTTACCGGCCCGTTGTTGAGCAGTTCTACCTGCATGTCGGCGCCAAAGATGCCGGTTTGTACCGGTTTTCCCAAAAGCGAACTTACATGTCCGCAAAGTTGCTCGTACATCGGAATGGCAAAATTGTGTTTCGAGGCCCGGATATAGGAGGGGCGATTGCCTTTTTTGGTAGAGGCCATTAGGGTGAACTGACTTACAATCAGAATGTTTCCATTTACATCCGCCACCGAGCGATTCATCACACCGTTTTCGTCGTCGAAAATACGCAGGTTGACTAACTTTCCGGCCAGCCACTGACTGTCGTCTTCTGTGTCGCTATCTTCGATGCCCACCAAAACCAACAATCCTTCTCCAATCTCTCCTGTAATTTTTCCTTCAACGGTGACCGATGCGCGTTTCACTCTCTGAATAACAAGTCTCATCTTTTTATTGTGGTAATTTATTTTCGGTTTAACCCTCCTGAGCTGCCATGTGTTTCAGGGCAACGGCATTGACAACCGTAATTTTTTTCTTTTCAACATGAATAATGCCGTTGCTCACCATCTCGCCGATGGCACGGGCCAGAGCCGGGCGCGTCACTCCGAAACGATCGGCCAGCGCTTGCTGGCTCTCTTCCATCAGAAATTCGATACTGGGAACCGAGGCCAGTTTCTCAACAAAATAGGAGGCCAGTTTCTTTTTCATCGTCCCGAATTGCAGGAAGCGTATCTTTTGGGTGAGGAATTGGGTTTGGTCGGAAATCATCCGCAAAAAATTGTTCAGCACCACAATGTGTTGTTGCAGCAATTTACTGAAACTCTCCCTCCCAATCACCAACAGCGTGAGATCGGCAGTGGCCGTAATATCGACCGGAAACTCGTTGCGGGCGGCATAGATAAAGGCCGGAGCCAGAATATCGGGAGCAGTGAGTGTGGCAATGGTTACTAACTTACCTGCCGGATCGGTCATATCGCTGCGGACGGTTCCCTCCAGAATCATCATCAGCGAACGGCACGGATCACCCTGCAGAGCCACCAAATCGCCTTTGGCATAATGCAGCTCTTTGTAATGGCCGTCCAGAATCTCTGTCAGATCTTCTTTGCTTAAGCCATTAAACAGTGGACTCTCCTGAACGATTGCGGCTATATCCTTCATTGTTTCGGTGTTGGATGAGGGACAAAAATACGCTTTTTTATGCTCATGTAAACTATTTAGCCGTTTAAAATTCGGAGTTGTAACATAGGTTACAATTTTTGCTTTCAGCCCCAACATACCTTTGTCGTACAAAATAAACAACAGTATTCAATAGTCAATTGTAAATAGTCCAATTATAAATCATTCAATTATAAATCATTCAATTATGTCAATGTTTTGTTATCAATGTCAGGAGGCCGCAGGCGGCAAGGGATGTACGCTGAAAGGTGTCTGTGGAAAAGACGATCAACTCGCCGGTTTGATGGACGTGCTGATTTACGTCACCAAAGGAATCGCCGTTATCAACAGCGAAATGAAAAACTGTTCGGCCGATACCGCCAAAGCCGATCGTTTTATCCTTGACGCGCTCTTTTCGACTATCACCAACGCCAATTTCGACAAAGAGGCGATTAAAGAACGTATCACTAAAGGGCTGAAACTGAGAGACGAGCTTTTGAAAGAGACCGAGAGCTGTCCGGTTGATTTCGACGAATATCCGCAGGTAAGCGTTCAGCTTACTCCCGATCAATACGAATCTTTTGCCCCTTCGGTAGGAGTTCTCAAAGAGGAGAACGAAGATATCCGTTCGTTGAAAGAGTTGGTGATGTATGGGCTAAAAGGACTTGCGGCTTACGCTCATCATGCGCTGAACCTTGGTAGCGAAGACGAATCGATCTATACTTTTATGTCGAACGCGTTGGCTCAGATTTCAAGAACCGACAATAGTGTCGACGCGTTGGTTTCGCTTACCCTGCAGACCGGTGAATATGGCGTAAAAGGAATGGCGCTGCTCGATGCGGCCAACACCTCGCATTACGGCAATCCTGAAATTACCAAAGTAAACATCGGCGTAGGTGCCAATCCGGGAATCCTCATCAGCGGCCATGACCTGAAAGATATCGAAGAGTTACTGGCTCAGACCGACGGCACCGGCGTGGATGTGTACACCCACAGCGAGATGCTTCCGGCTCACTATTACCCTGCTTTCAAGAAATACAAACATTTTGTGGGCAACTACGGTAATGCCTGGTGGAAACAGAAAGACGAGTTCGAAACCTTCAACGGTCCGGTGCTCTTTACCACCAATTGTATTGTTCCTCCTTCGTCGAAATCGACTTACAGCGATCGCATCTACACCACCGGTTCGGCCGGATTGCCGGGGGCAACGCATATTGCCGACCGCAAAGAGGGTGGACAAAAAGATTTTTCGGTCATCATCGAACATGCCAAAAAGTGCGCTCCTCCGCAGGAGATAGAAAAAGGTGAAATCGTGGGTGGATTTGCACACAACCAGGTGATTGCGTTGGCCGATAAAGTGGTGGATGCCGTAAAGAGAGGCGCAATCAAAAAGTTTGTGGTGATGGCCGGTTGTGACGGACGTATGTCGGCTCGCGGATATTACAGCGACTTCGCGCAGCAACTGCCGAACGACACCGTGATTCTGACTGCCGGTTGTGCCAAATACCGCTACAACAAACTGCAACTGGGCGATATCGGTGGCATTCCCCGCGTACTCGATGCCGGACAGTGTAACGACAGTTACTCGCTGGTTGTTATCGCTCTGAAGCTGAAAGAGGTATTCGGACTGAAAGATATCAACGAATTGCCGATTGTTTACAACATTGCCTGGTACGAACAGAAAGCGGTGATCGTGCTGCTGGCTCTGCTCTATCTCGGAGTGAAAAACATCGGCCTCGGCCCTACCTTACCGGCATTCCTCTCTCCCAATGTCGCCAACGTTTTGGTAAGTAATTTCGGGATCAGAGGTATCTCTACCGTCGAAAACGATATGCAGAACTGGATCAACAACTAATCAAATCCTTTTCCCGGGGTGCGGCGCAGGTCGCGCCCCGTTTTATTTTATTTGTGAGGAGGTTTTGAAACATGCGGTCAATTCATCGATCGATTCCGCATCGTCGGCCATCACGTAGATTACGTCGCCGGCATGGAGGCGGGTGGCACCGTCGGAGATAAAGAATTTGTTTCTTCGTTCCACTAAGGCAACAATAATGGTCGGAGGGAGCTTCAGTTCCACAATGGAGTGACCGATGCAGTTGAAATGAGGCGCGATAGGGATCGCCTTGTAAACCGATTTGGTCTCCCATGCCTGTTCCAGTTCGATTACAGAGCGCTTTTTGCTACTTACAGGCACGGTCAATTTCAACCATCGGGCTACTAATGGCAACGTGGTGCCCTGAATGAGTACCGACGTGGTGGAGATAAAAAATACCAGGTGAAAGATACCGTTCGATTTATCTACCGCCGCAATCATCGGATAGGTGGCAAGAACGATGGGTACGGCGCCGCGCAAACCCACCCATGACACAAACAGCTTTTCTCGTATGTTGATCTTGAAGAAATGGAGGGTGACGAAAACGCTCAACGGACGGGCGATAAAGATCAGAAAGGCGGAAACCAGTAGCCCGATTCCAATTAGCGGTTTGATCTGACTGGGAACCACCAGCAAACCCAGCGTAATAAACATGATGATCTGCATCAGCCACGCCTGCCCGTCGAAATGTTTGATCAGACTCTTTTTGTGAATAAAATCGGTATTGCCCAGCACGTAGGCCGACAGATAGACTGCCAGAAAAGCGTTGCCTCCGATAAAGTCGGTAAACGAGAAGATGAGCAGTACCATTGTCAGCAGCAGCACCGAATAGAGACCCTCAAATTCGAGCTTTACCCAGTTAAGGATACGCTGCATTCCCAATCCGGCTCCGTAGCCAACCACTCCCCCGAGAATCATTTGTTTGAAAAAGATGACAATCAGGGATATCCAGTTGGCATCCTGGGCTGTCAGCAGGTAGGTAAACGAGATGGTAAGAATATAGGCCATCGGGTCGTTGCTGCCGCTCTCCAGCTCCAGTAACGGCTTCAGGTTGCCTTTCAATCCGATGCTGCGCGAACGGAGTATCGAGAATACGGCTGCCGCGTCGGTCGACGAAACGATGGCGCCGATCAGCAATCCCTCTCCCAGCGACCAACCGGTGATCCACGAGACAAACCACCCGACGACCACCGCCGTAAGGATAACTCCCAGCGTGGAGAGCGTGAGCCCTTGCCACACAATCGGTTTGATATCGGCTTTGCGGGTTTCGAGACCGCCCGAAAAAAGGATAAAACTAAGGGCGATGGCTCCGACGAATTTGGTGATTTTCGGATCGTTGAATACGATTCCTCCCGGACCATCCTGTCCGGCCAGCATTCCTACAAGGAGAAACAGTAAAAGCGTAGGAATGCCAAATCGGGTTGTCTTACTTACCAGCAGGCTGACAAATAGCAGGATCGACCCGATTAACACGATGTTATCGAGCGTGATACTCGAGAAGAGCGGGGCTGTCGCATTCAATAACACCATGCGTGTGGATTAATCTTCGTTCGATAAATCGGTTAGTGGCTGATAGGCGGGATGGCGATCGATATAGACTTTGACGAATGGGCAGGTTGGAATCACCTTCAGTTCGTTTGTTGCCGCGTAATCGAGTGCAAAACGAGCCAATTGCGCCCCAATGCCGCGTCCTTCCAGTTCCTTCGGAACCAGCGTGTGATTCATATCCAGAAATCCATCACCGCGCAGGTAGTCGAGATGAGCCAGATGACCTTCTACCGAAAGTTCGAAACGGCTCTTTGATTCATTGTGAATAATTTCGTAATCCATGTTCGTTCTTTTAGGGTATATTGCAAATATAGCTATAAAAAAACGATTGACAGTTGTTTGCTACTCTTATCGTTTGATTCGTTTGTCATTCGGAATATTAACCCTGCCACATCCATCAACGAGCCAAACGCCATTCTCAGCCTTAACTTTCATCGTTATTCTGAAATCGGGCAAATCTATTCCTCTCACAATCAGATAATTTGATTCGGTGTCAAAAGATTCTGTTACAAATCCCTTGTCCGGATAGTCTTGTGCATCAAATATTGGGTCAGCATCAATCCCTGCTTCCGGATCATTTTTATAAGCCTCGTCAATGATTCTTTTTAATTCCTTTTTGAATTTTGCTGTTGATAAATGAATCGCATTAACCCAGTCTGTAATGCCAACAGCATGTTTCATCTTGTTGGCATTTTTGGTATATTCATTGATGAATGCCAATGCATTATCAATCTTGCTGATCTTCTTTGCGCTTGAGACTTGCGAAGTATTACTACGCGTATGATTCGAAGCTTGTCCTCCGGACGCCAATCCGATTATTGCTATAAAAAGTATAAGTCTCATCATTGCGTTGGGCGTAATCAATTGTTCTTTATCGGTTGCTTGCTTCTCTGTAGTTGCGCACCTCTAACTAATTACCGCCTTGGCAAAAGGAGGTAATGAAATGTCGCAGAACTCTCCCTTCTGGAATTTGTAATATCCTGTGATGGCAATCATCGCGGCGTTGTCGGTGGTGAAAGAGAACTTGGGCACATAGACGTTCCATCCGTATTTCTCTCCGTGTTCCACAAAAGCGTTGCGCAGTGCCGAGTTGGCCGAAACACCTCCGGCAACAGCCACTTCATTAATTCTCAACTCTTTTGCAGCCTTCCGCAGTTTTTGCATCAAAATATCCACCACGGTGCTTTGCAACACGGCACACAGGTCGTTTTTCCGCTCTTCGAGGAAATTCGGATTCTTCTTCAGTTCGTCGCGAATCATGTACAAAAACGATGTTTTCAACCCGCTGAAACTGTAGTTGTAACCCTCTATTGATGGTTTGTTGAGTGTAAATGCTTTCGGGTCGCCCTCTTTTGCCAGCCGATCGATTACCGGCCCGCCGGGGTAGGGAAGTCCCATCACCTTGGCACATTTATCGAAGGCCTCGCCGGCTGCATCGTCGATGGTTTGTCCTACCACCTCCATTTCGAAGTGAGACTTTACCAGTACGATTTGCGAGTTACCGCCCGACACCAGCAGGCAAAGAAACGGAAATTTCGGCGGATTGAACGGCACATCCTTTTCCTGAATAAAATGAGCCAATACGTGTCCCTGCAGGTGGTTTACATCCACCAACGGAATGCCCAGCGACTGCGCAAAACCTTTGGCAAACGAGGTACCTACCAATAACGAACCCATCAATCCGGGGCCACGGGTAAAGGCCACCGCGTTCAGATCCTCCCGGTTGATACCGGCTCTGGTCAGGGCCGCATGTACTACCGGAATAATATTTTGTTGGTGAGCGCGCGATGCCAGTTCGGGCACAACGCCCCCGTAAGCCTTGTGTACGTCCTGATTGGCCGTTACGTTGGAAAGCATAATGCCGTTCCGGATCACTGCGGCCGATGTATCGTCGCAGGAAGATTCTATGCCTAAAATTGTGATATCCATACTATTTAACAGTGAAAGCAAAAAATTCGTGTCGTGCAGAGCTCCTCATCGAAGCTTGCGCGGGAATAGGTGCAAAGTTACTATTTTTTGAACGAATAGCCGGAATTCATGGGGCATATTCAGTAAGCAATCAGACCTCTCCCCAACCCCTCTCCCGAAGAGAGGGGCTTTACATCTGCATTAATGGGTTTTATCTCATTGTGTTACTGCTGTGTTCCTCCTCGCGAACAAAAGAGGTTCTTATTTCTTTCCCCTCTGGGGAACCAACGGTCAGCGTCAGCTAAAGTACCCGCAGGGGGATAGAGGTATGAATCGATCTCATTTTGCAATGTTATAGCCCCCATTTAGGGGATTGGGGGTCAATGAGTGCATTTCCATGTTCAGGAATGGTCATATAATTCGTATCTTTGCACGTCTCAAAAATTTATCCCCGATAATGGAAACGAATCCGGAACAATTCAACGATATTTGTCCGCTCCACAGCAAGCAGGTACCCGATGCCGTCAACAGCCTGTTGTCAGAACCCCGTTTTGTGGGTGTACTGGCCTATCTCTTCCCCAATTTGCCGATCGAAGAGGTGAAGGCTCTTTTTCAAAGTATCCGGACGGTAGATGATTTTCAGAAGAAGATCGACTATCCCTTTTTGCGCAAACTCGAAGCAAAGACAAGCAAAGGAATCGAGCTGGAAGGTGCCGAAAAACTCGACAAATCGATGACGCATCTCTTTATTTCGAATCATCGGGATATCGTTCTCGACTCGGCGTTTCTCTGTGTCGAACTAATCGATGCAGGCTTCGATACCGTGGAAATAGCTATCGGCGATAACCTGCTGATCTATCCCTGGATCGAAACATTGGTTCGGTTAAACAAGAGTTTTATCGTTCGCCGGGGCGTCAGCGGGCGGAGCCAGTTGCTGGCCTCGCAACACCTGTCGGAATACATGCGTTACGTGCTTGGCGAAAAACATCAGTCTATCTGGCTGGCCCAGCGCGAAGGGCGTGCCAAAGATGGCAACGACCGCACGCAGGAGAGCCTTTTGAAGATGCTTAATATGTCCGGAGAAGGCTCCATCACAGATAACCTCAGCAGCCTTAACATCTGTCCGCTCACCATCTCATACGAATACGATTCGTGCGATTTCCTGAAGGCAAAAGAGTTTCAGCAGAAAAGAGATAATCCGGAGTATAAGAAAAGCCCTGCGGACGACTTGATCAACATGCAAACCGGCATGATGGGCTACAAGGGAAAGATCATGTACCGCCTTGCAGGAAACATTGCCGACCGTATCAAAGCGATGCCGGTGCTGCCCCGTGGGGAACAGTTTGCCGCTATTGCCGCACTCATCGACCGGATGATTCACAGCAACTACGAGATATTCGATACCAACCGCATCGCCTACGACCGGCTCTATCCCGAAAAACAGGTCGGAGGATATACACCCGAGGCCGAAACCGCTTTTCTGAAATACATCGACGAACGGATTGCAAAGATCGATTTGCCCGACAAAGACGAAGCATTTCTCCGCTTCAAACTGCTGGAGATGTATGCCAATCCGTTGGTCAACCGATTGGTGGCAAAAGCATAACGCAATAGAAACAATATAAAACGTAATTTCAAATAAGAAATGCAACTCTTAGGTAGAAAAAAACTCTTTCAGGGGCATGCCCCTGAAAGAGTTTTAGGAATAAATTTCTACTTTTAAGTTGTAATGAAAAAAGTACATTTAACCCCAGAACAAAGGTATACAATCTCTGTCATGCACAAGCAGGGTTGTAGCCAAATAATGATCGCCCGGACAATCGGCAAAGACAAATCGGTAGTAAGCCGGGAATTGAAGCGCAATGCAAATTTGAAAGGCAAATATTCGTTTGAATATGCACAAGACATGGCGGAGCTACGGAAAGAGCGCATGAAGAAACCACGTAAACTCCTGCCTGAGTTGAAGCGGAAAATTATTGCCATGATCCACGATGATTATTCTCCACAACAAATTAAAGGTCGGTTAGCAATTAAAAATGAAGATTTTGTCAGCCATGAGACCATTTACAAAATCATCCGTCAAGATAAACTTCAGGGCGGAACCCTTTACGAACATACCAGACATCGGCTTAAACATCGAAAGCGTCCTGTTGGCAAAAAAATAGCGATAAAAAACCGTGTATCAATAGACCAAAGACCCGAGGTGGTCAATCTTAAGAAACGGTTCGGGGATTGGGAAATTGACACTATCGTAGGGGAAAAAAACAAGGGGGCAATTGTCACAATGGTGGAAAGACAAACCGCCTTTATGATGATGGAAAAACTTGAACATGGGAAAAGTGCCAAAGAATTGACCAAAACTGTAGTGCAATTGTTGACCGCATACATAAACAGCGTCCATACAATAACCGGAGATAACGGAACTGAATTTGCGGATCATCAGACTATCGCTAAAAAACTCAAAACAAGCTTCTTCTTTACTCACCCATATGCTGCTTGGGAAAAAGGTCTAATTGAAAATACCAACAAACTTATCAGACAATACATCCCTAAAAAAACAAATCTTGAACAGCTAAATCAACAACAAATCAAACAAATACAACATAAATTAAATAACAGACCAAGAGCTAAACTCAATTTTTATTCCCCTAAAGAATTGTTTTCCCTAAATTTGAATACCTAAATGTTGCATTCTGTTGTTGAAACTACCAAACCTCGTAGAGGTTTCATGTAAAAGAGAGCCCGTGAAACAATCATTTTAGGATGATCGTTTCACGGGCTTTTATTCTGCTTTTGAGGAAATGTTGCCACAAACACTGAATTCTTTCATTGCCGTCGGTTTCAACCGACGGATAGCAGGACATCAATGTCAGGCCCGGCTTTAGCCGAAATGTAGTTGGGCTAAAGCCCCGCGAAGCGAGCAGTCTCTTTATTCCGTCAGCTAAAGCAGACGGCAATCGGGAAATCCGGATGTAGATTATCCGTCGCCGCAAGGAGTATAGGAATCTGCGATCCCGTGAAGAGTAAACAATTACTTACTGCTTTTTGCCGATGCAGATAGCCCCCTTCAGGGGGATGGGGGTTGCTGTTGGACTAAGCCCCTGTCTAGTCCTGAAATAGGTTTACAGCATTAGTAAACAAAAACCAGGACACTTATGAGACAAGTAAATGTATTTACGGACGAAACAAGATTAGCCGTAATTCAGGAGTATTTGCAAGGAGGCAAAACACAAGAAGAATTGATGTTAAAATATAACATCCGAGGGAAGGCTTGTATAACCAATTGGATGCGTAAATTTGGGGTATATCAAACGTCCACTATTTCTTCCATGAAAGAGCCATTAAAGAAGAGTACAAAGGAACAACAGTTAGAACAGAAGGTCAGGCAATTAGAGTCAGACTTAAAGAAAGAACAGTTACGAAGTACAGCCCTCAGTACGATGATAGATATTGCCGAGAGGGAGTTAAAAATTGACATCAGAAAAAAATCTGGAGCCAAACGGTAAGTGAGCTGCACACAAAAGATTCATCGATAGAGATAGCTCTTTTGTGTGGGCTGTTTGGCAAAAGTAGGCAAGCCTACTATCAGCACAGCAAGTATAATTACAAGGAAGTGATCAAAGAAGATTTGTTGCTTCACCAGATAGAGAAAGAACGCAGACTGATGCCCCGTATAGGCGGAAGAAAACTATTAAAGTTGCTGGAGGACCATTTACCCAAAGCATATCTTCCGGGCAGAGATCGTTTGTTTGATTTTATGCGAGAACATCATCTGCTAATCAACAAACGAAGAAGACGGGTACGTACCACTTACAGCAATCATTGGTTGCATAAGTATCCTAATCTGATTAAAGATGTTGTACCCATGCGAGCAAATGAATTGTGGGTAAGTGATATTACTTATGTTGAAACGTCAGAAGGCTTCATCTTTCTAAACTTGATAACCGATGCTTATTCTCGCAAGATTATAGGTTGGTCTATAGGAGAGACCTTAGCTGCAATCTATACAGAGCAAGCCTTGGAGAAAGCATTAGCTCAATTACCAAGAGGGCATACAGGATTGATTCATCACTCAGACCGTGGCGTGCAATATTGCAGTCGGGGTTACGTCAAGAAACTGGAGAAGCGTAAGATTCTTATTAGCATGACCGAGAATGGAGATCCACGAGAAAATGCGATAGCCGAGCGTGTGAATGGTATCCTGAAAGAAGAATGGTTGAATCACATGCAACTGAGAACAATAGAACAAACTAAGGCTGAACTGAAAAGAATCATTATGATCTATAATTGTTGTCGTCCACATGCAAGCCTTAATTTATTTACACCAGAGCAGGCTCATCTGCAATCGGGGGTATTAAAACAGAGATGGAAGAATTATTATAGAACAACAAAATGACAAAAGAAAACAAATGAAGAAAATTTGTAAGTTTACAAGTGAATTCAACTTGTAAACTTACATCAGGATTAATAACAATTATCTGTAAACATTTTTCAGGACGAGTCACCCGAAGTGTGTAAAATTGTCTTTTTTACGACAGAAATCCGCTGTCATTCTGTCATCTGTTTTTCGCGATGGAAATGATGTTAGTTGATTATTAACGAGATAAATGCGACATAATGCGGCCGGAAGATTCTGGCACGGAGTTTGAATATTCAGGAGTGAAAACAATGTGCTTAACTTGATTGTTCAACTAATAAAAATGGAGGTAATTATGTCACTCATTAAAAGAAATGATTTGGTTCCTGCATGGTCGAACCTTTTCGATGATTTTTTGAACCCTAACTGGTATGATTGGAGCAATCGTCACTATTCGGACACGAATACGACTTTGCCTTCCGTGAACATTAAAGAGACTGTCGATAATTTCGAAGTCGAAATGGCAGCCCCCGGAATGGAGAAAGAGGATTTCAAGGTGGAGGTCAACAACGGGTATCTGACCATCTCGTCGGAGAAACAGTGCGAATCGAAAAAAGAGGATAAAAAGGGTCGCTACACCAAACAGGAGTTTTGCTACGAGTCGTTCAGCCGTTCGTTTACGCTGCCCGGCAGTGTCGATACCGAAAAGATCGGAGCAAAATATGAAAAGGGAATTCTGACGATTTCTATCCCTAAAAAAGAGGAGGCGAAACCGAAACCCGTCAGACAGATTTCGATCGAATAAGCAGAGAATAGTTTGTTTCGCATCGACGGAGCTGAGGTTCCGAAAGAAAGAAACAGAATAAATAGCAAAGGCACCGGTTGTAATTCCGGTGCCTTTGTTTTTTTGAACGATCGTTCGGTTATTGTTACTTCAGAATCGACGGATCGTACACGATAGCAATATCCTCTTTGCTGCCAATCAGCGGGCCGTGGTATCCGGCAAGAGGCGCTTCCGAACGGAAGGGCTTAACATCTTTTGCCGTTCCGTTTTTCAGCTCTTCGGCCAGTGTCAGCATCTTGGTCATATACTCTTTTCCGAACGGTTTTTTCAGATAGACATAGTGTCCGCAATAGATGCGTGGAATGCCGTTGTCGATGAGGGTAAGCATCCGCTTGCATGCTTTGATGTAGTCGGTGATGGGCGACAGCGGTTGCAGCTGCAGCCATACCTGATTCGATCCGAAAGCATCGCCCGAATAACAATCGCCGTTGGCGCGGTCGAGCAGAATAATGGAGCCCGGAGTGTGAGCCGGCATATGGCACACTTCAATCTTCCGGTCGCCCAGATCGAACACATATCCTTCGTCCACAAAATTGACCTTGCCTTGGTAGCCCTGCACCATGAAAAAGTCGGCTTTGTGCATAAACACAGAACTAAAATAGACGATGTTTCCTGCATGGTCGTTGTGCCCGTGAGTGAGTACCACCTCCAGCGGTTTCGAGGTGATTTTCCGGACGATCTTGTCTAACGAGTCGCATCTTGTTCCGGTGTCGATCAGCAGGGCTTTCTTGCTTCCCTCAATGATGTACATCGTACAATTGTCGGATGTTTCGCCCACCCAGACATGGTCTTTCAGTTGGGTAACGGTGAGTTGCGAATTCTGAAAGACCTGAGCCGACAATGAAATTCCGGCAGCGGTTACCGCTACCAGCAGTGTTAGCGTTCTTCTGAGATTAAACATAAATGGTAAGATTAAAGGGTTAATATTCTTGTTTGCGTATACGAATCAATAGACAGTCTCTATGTTCCATACAAAAGCCCGGATGCCGATTTCATGGTTCACGTCATCGATTTTCTTAATGGCTTTCAGAAGCGGCTGTACCTGCTCTTCGGGCACAATGGTCAATATCGCAGAGTTCATTTCGGGCCATGTGTGGGTTCCCTTCCGTGGTTCTCCGTCGACGGAACCCCGGCCTTGTACATTGTCCCACCAGGTGAAACCGCGTACGCCCAGTTTGTCGAGCATAAATGCGATGCGCTCGGTATTGGCCTGATTGAATGAGATAAATATTGCTTTCATTTTATATCTTTATTTGAGAATTTGAGGATTTGGGAATTTGGGGATGCGGAAGTTAATCTTCACATTCACAAATTCTCAAATCTTCAAATCATTTTTTATTTGTTGTTTTCGTCCATAAAATGGAACTGTTTCCGTACGAGACCCTCTTTGTCGCGTTCGCCACGGCGGGAGAAGAGCGCATACATTACCGGTACGATAATCATAGTGATAATCGTAGAGAAGATCAACCCTCCGATCACAGTAATCCCCATCGGAGTCCATGTTTCGGCACCATCTCCCACACTCAATGCCATCGGCACCATGCCGAGGAAGGTGGCCGAAGCGGTCATCAATACCGGTCGCAGCCTTGAGCGTCCGCCTACCGCAATCGCTTCGTTCAGCGGCATTCCACGGTCACGCAGCAGGTTGATAAAGTCGATAAGTACGATACCGTTCTTCACTACGATACCGATCAGCAGCACGGCTCCCAACAGGGCTACGACGCTTAGTGTGGTTCCGGTAAGTAGCAATGCCAGAATAACCCCCGTGAATGCAAACGGGATGGAGAACATGATGGCAAACGGTTTGGAGAACGACTCGAATTGCGAAGCCATCACGATAAATACCAACAGGAGCACAAGCAATGCCAGTAATCCTAAGTTTTGGTACGACTCCTGCTGATCTTTGTAAATACCGGCCAAAACAATCTGCACGTCGGACGGAATGTTCATCTTGGCGAGTTGCCCCTTCACGTCGGCAGCGAGGTCGGTAAGCGACACATCCACCGGTGTGATGGAGACGGTTACGATACGCTGTTTCCGTTTATGCTCGATGTTGGGTGGCGACCAGTACTCTTTCACGGCTCCGATCTCTTTCAGTTTTACAAACTTACCCGACGGGGTGGGGACGGATACCTCTTCGAGCATATTCACCGAGTTGCGGTACTGCTCCTGCAAGCGAACGATAATGTCGAATTCATCGCCGTCTTCGCGGAATTTACTTGCTGTCATTCCGTTAATGCGGTTGTGAATGGCATTCGATACCGTGGCGCTGTTCAGTCCGTTGAGCGCCAGCTTCTCGCGATCCAGAATCACTTCCAGTTCCGGACGGTCGTCTTTACGGGTAATCTGCACGTCGCGTACCCCTTTGAGTCCGGTTACGCTCTTTTTAATCTGCTGTGCCAATATGTTGGTAGAGGCAAAATCGTAGCCATACACCTCGATGTCGAAGGTAGAACTACCGGTTGCCAGATCGCTTCGGGTAATCTGATAGTTGACAATCTCGGGAAATTTGGCCAGTTCGGGGCGGATTGATTCCGAGATCTCCACATCCGATCGCTTGCGTTGTCCTATCTCTTTCAATCGCAGGGTCATGTTGATCGTATTGCTCGATGCCGATCCTAAGAAGATGGATGACATACCGCCTTGGTCATCGGCACCGCAGGAGGTACTGATCAGTTCTATTTCCGGAACTTTTTGCTGAAGCACCTTTTCGATTTTCCGGGCAGTCTCGGAGCTTATCTCCATGCGGGTTCCCGGTGCCAGTTCCGCCTTGATGGTCAAACGGCTCTCGTCGTTTTGCGACATAAAGTCGGTGGCCACCCAGGGGGTGAGGCAAAGCGATCCGATGAAAATACCCGCCGAAACAAGTATCACTCTCAGTTTATGCTCCAAAGCCCAGTGCAACACCTTTTCGTACCAGATATCCAGATTGTCGAGCCACTTTCCGATGGTGGCGTCGTAACTGTATTTCTTCGGATTTTCTTTCTTTTCGCGTACTTTCATAAAACGTGCTGCAAGCATCGGGGTGATGGTTACCGCCGCTACCGTCGACACAACAACCGTGATGGAGACGATCCATCCGAGCTGGTTGAAGATCACACCGGTAATTCCCGACACAAAGGTGAGCGGCATAAACACGGCGACAACTACCAACGTTGCCATAATAACGGCCAGCCACACTTCGTTGGTTGCATAAATGGCCGCTTCGCGCGGACTGCTTCCCCGCTCGATGTGCTTGGTAATATTTTCGAGCACCACAATGGCATCGTCCACCACCATACCGATGGCCATCGACATGGATGCCAGTGAAATAATGTTGAGTGAATTGTCGGTCACCGCCAGATAGATCAGCGCCGAGACTAACGAGATAGGTATCGTCAGCAAAATGATGATGGTGGCGCGCCAGCGTCCGAGGAAGAAGAAGACCACCGTTGCTACAAACAACAATGCGAACAACAACGTATCGGACAGGTTGGATACCGAACCCTTGATAAAGGTCGACGAATCGAACACTTCGTGAATCTGCACGTCGGGAGGAAGCGTCGGTTTGATCTCTTCGAGCATCTTCTTCACGTCGCGACCCACCGAAACGGTATTGGCTCCCGAACGTTTCATTACATAGAGCTGAATGCTGTTTTGTCCGTTGGTCTTCTGATCCAGCGTTACATCTTTCAGCGTATCGCGCACCTGAGCCACGTCGCGCAGGAATACCGGCGTACCGGCCGAAGTTCCGACCACAATATTCTTGACCTGCTCGCTCTCTTTGAATTCCCCTTCCACCCGCAATTGGTAGTCGGTTGCTCCCATTTTGATATTACCCGAAGGCATATTCAGGTTTTCCGCCTGAATGGCACTGCCGATCTGTTCGAGCGAAATATGATACGCATCCAACCGGTTCGGGTCGATGTCGATATAGATTTTTCGTTTCGGATCGCCGGTCATGGCTGCCGATCCGATTCCATCCACACGGTTTAACGGGTTGATAATCTTCTCTGTGATGAGTTTCGACAATCCGGGGTAACTCTCTTTGGCCGTGACGGAGTACATCAGGATAGGCATACTACTGGTGCTGAATTTAACCACCGAAGGCCGCTCCACGCCATCGGGCAAACGGCTTAATGCCATGTCGATAGCCCCGCGAATGTCGTTCATCGATTCGTCCAGATTCACCCCCCACTCGAATTGCAGGGTAATAATCGAACTGTTGTCCTGCGATGTCGAAGTCAGTTCTTTCAGTCCCTGAATACTATTCAACGCATCTTCGAGGGGTTTGGTTACGTTGGTTTCCACATCGGCCGCATTGGCTCCCGAATAGGTGGTTACCACCGAAATCATCGGTAAATCCATCTTCGGGTAAAAGTCGATAGGGAGCCTCGAGAGCGAATACAACCCGAAGATCAGGACGGCAACAAAAACTAATGTCGTTTTTATCGGGTTGTTTACTGCTGATTTATATATACTCATGTTTGTTCAATAATCGGTTTTTACAAGGAGTCTGTAATTTATTTCGTCACCTTAACGGCAACTCCGTCGATAAGCCGGTTTTGTCCTGTGACAATCAGGTTATCCCCTTCGTGCAGCTGATCGGAGATAATCTCCATCTGATCGTCGAAACGTTTACCCAGAGTCACGACCACACGTTTTGCTTTGCCCTGACTTTCGATGAAAACATATCTTTCGTTGGTCCCCTGCATACGCAATATGGCCTGCGAAGGAACCACGAGCGCCGCCACTTTACCAAAGTCGATGGTGGTGCGGCAAAACATTCCCGGTTTCAGTTTTTCGCCGGCATTATTCACCTTCAGTTCTATCTGCACTGAACGGGTTGATGCATCCACGGTGGGGTAGATGCGGGCAATCTGGGCGCTGAAGTCTGTATTCGGGTAGGTGTCGCTCTTCACGCTCACCTTGGAACCTTGTTTTAGTTGCGGCAGGAAACTTTCGGGCACAAATAAATTTGCCTTCAACGGATTGATCTGCACCAGTGTAACGATGGCCGCCTTGCCGGTGGCCGCACTGGGTGATCCGGAATAGAGTTCTCCGTTTTCAAAATTTTTCACCGAAATAATTCCGCTGGAAGGGGCTCTCAGGTTGACATTCTTCTCCAGAAAAACGATGTTCTCCTTGGTCAGATCGTACTGAACCTTTGTCTGGTCGTATGTTTGTTGCGTAACGGTACCTGCCTGACGCAAAGCTTCGAGACGTTGCATGTCGGTCTTCAGGTTGGCAAACTGAATACGGGTTGTATTGAGTTGCGTGGGGTCCATCTGCACCAGTAGTTGCCCCTGTTTTACGCGGGAACCCACGTTGACGAAGATACGGTCGATTTTTCCCGGCGACGCGGGAGCAATATTCACCTCTTCGTTGGCAACCAACGATGCCGAATACTCCATATCGCGGGTGATTATCTGTTTGTGAAGCGATTCTACCCGTACCAGTTCGGGCTGTTTTGCTGCGTTATCGGTTTTCCCTTTCGAACATCCGACTGTTGTCAGCGCAAGTGCGGCAACAATGGCAGCGGAGAAAATACTCCGGTTGGAAAATGAGCGTAGTAAATGCGTGTTCATTTGAATTGTATTTGATTGTTATTTTTCAAAATTTATTGAGTAACTGTTCCAGCTCCGTCTTGGCATTCAACACTTCGTACAAAGCGTTGACGTAGTTCGACTGAACCTGTATCAGATTGTTCGATGCGGTCGTTACATCGAGACTGGTAGCCATTCCATGGTCGTGTTTGCGCGAAATATCGGCAAAAACCCGGTTGGACACCTCCATACTCTTAGTTTGTGTATCGAGCTTTTCGAGGGCGTTGCTCAGGTTGAAACGAGCCTGTTTCTCCTGCACCATCAACTGATCTTTCAGCGCGGCAAGGTTGTTTTCATTCTCCTGCACCTTAAACTTTGCTTGTTTGATCTTGGAACTGGTGCCTCCGCTCGAAAAGATCGGCCAGCTTGCCTGAAGTCCGGCAACACTGCTCGGGTTCAGGTCGAATTGCGGTTTGATGTATTTGTAGGTGTAGCTGTAATACCCTGTGATGGAGGGAAGCCAGCTTGCCTTTTCCAGTGTTACCTGCTTTTTTGCAACCTGCAATTGCTGCTCGGTAAGTTGTAGCGACGGGTTCTTATTTATGTCGAACTGTTCACCCAACAGCCTGAAATTTTTCTCCTCGTTCATCAGCGTACCAATGCTGTCTTTTAGCTCGATTGCCGTGTTGGCTCCCACACCCAACTGAATGCGCAGCATGTTGTAGGCAAGTTCCGTCTGGCGTTCGTTCGACTTAATCATGTTGTCGACCGACGATATCTGAACGCTGATCTGATCGGCATCGGTTTGCGTGGCGGCTCCGGCATTGACGGTGGCCTGAGTCCGTTTCTGTACATCCAGCAGGTTTTCTTTGTTCTGTTTGAGCAGTTGCATGGTTCGCTCCGACACCAGAATGGAGTGATAGGAGTTGGTCACCTGAAGCAAAACGTCCTGTTCCGTTTTCCTTTTCGATGTCTCTGCAATTTGTTTGCTTAATTTGGATAGTTGCAATCCGATCCAATAATTTCCGTTGAATACCAACTGATTGACCTGGGCCTGCATCGATCCTGACTGTCCGAAATCGATTTTCATTCCCTGAAAATCGGCGGAAGCACCCAGATAATTGGTGTAAGATCCCGAAATCTGCACCTGCGGTAATCCTTTGGAGATACTCTCCCACAACGCGCTCTGCGCTTCGTTGATGGATAATCCCGCATTTTTCAGTGTGCGGTTGTATTGTTGTGCATGAAGTCTGGCCTGCTCAAGCGTCAGCGAGAGCTTTTCCTGAGCCCATCCGCTAAACATGAAAGAACTGATAAAGAGCAATAATAGGCTGATTCTTGTTCTCATAAATAACTGATTGTTTAATCGTTTGATAATAAAATGATTTTTTTCGGACGTGATGAATTGGAGGCTGCAAAGATATGAAAATGCATACCGCTGCTCTTGTCAAATCTTGCTATTTGGCTGTTTTCTAAAATATATTTTCATCCGATCCGATTGGTATAATGGAGAGTTTCGACTGATTTTTTGTGTCTGAAATCAAAGGTTCAGGGTTCGTTTTAAAAGTTTGTATCCGGTAGCGCTCGCTTTTACCTGTAAGCCATTCTGCAACGTCAGTAACTGGTTTTGTTTCTCGAAAAGCTCGATTTTAGAGATTACCTGCACATTGACAATGCATGAACGGTGTACGCGAACAAATAGATTGGACGGCAGATGTTCTTCAAAATATTTCATTGTCTGCTCTTTGAGATAACGACCCTGTGCCGTATGAATCATCACATAATCGCCCTCGGCTTGCACGGCCAATATGTCCGGAACCAAGATAACCTCGATTTTCGATCCTACCTTTACGGCTACACGTTCCACCATCTCTATTTCTACGGCAACATCGGGTTGTGTCTGCTCAATCGTTTGTTCAATCTCCTCCAACTCCTCTTCTTTTTCCGACTCTTTGGCCTTCTCGATCATCTTGTTGTATGTCACCAGTACAATGATGAAGAAACAACATCCCAGCATCAACTCCAGCGGAATGAAAGGCTCGAAAGGAGCAATATTATTTTCCGGCATACAAATATACAACATCAAAAACGTGAATCCGATCCAGATTCCGACGCTTACCAATGCCAATGCCAGATAACTGACCATTCGCTGAAACTGGTTCTGAGCTGAATAATCGGCATATTTCACAACACTCCACAAAAAAATGGCAAGGATTCCGAACAGATATCCGGAGATTGCCCCGAACAAAATACAGAATCCGAAAGGGAGCGCCACCAAAGGAGCCACAACAAGAGAAATGGCAAAAGAGATGACCGTCCAGATTAGGATATACGTCGAGAGAAATACTTTATTTTGCAGTGCAGGATATTCCATGCCATAATCAGTTCTTTAGTTCGCCGCCTCCAAAGACACACGAACCGCAAATAAGTAATGTGCGGGAGGTATCTACATTTTCGCTTATTTTAAAGCGTTTGTCTTCAAATCCACCCATTACGAAATCGACCCGGACTACCACGTTCCAGTCCTCCGGAACAAACAGGGTAATGCCTCCGAAAACAACGTTAAGATCGAGGCGGGTCGTCCCTTCAGCCAGATTTGTCCGTCGTAAATCAATTTTGGTGCCCCCGAAAACAGCATTAATCTCACCACCTTTGAATATCGGGTCGAGCACGATATGTTCTCTTCCGCTAAAAATAGCGTTGCTATCAATGTAGCCGTTGCCTGTATCCATTGTTTGGCTCCAGCGCTCTGGGCCTTTATGCCAATGGCGGTAATTTCGTGCTTCGGAGTAATGATGTTTTTTGGACGAAGGGAATATCCAGTGCAACAAAATAATGGCTCCCGCTATGATCAAAAGCACCGGCCAGTAAAGATGAACAAAGTCGGCCGGGAACGGACCTATCCAGTTCGGATTGATACTGTTTATTTCGGGCATAATAAAGAAGCCTCCTATCAAAATCAGGATTGTTCCTCCCCAAAAATGACATTTGAAAAACGATGAAATTCCCAGTACAATAAGCAGCATTTGCCATGAAATAAAAATATTCTTGTAGGCAACCGGAATAACACCTGTGTTGAATCCAAGAAATATAAGCCCTGCGGCAATCAATACAAAGGCAAGTGAAATGGCAGGGTGATGGCGGCGATACGTTTTAAGTTCGTTTTCCATAACAAAGATATTTTTGATTTTTTTGCAAAGGTAACCGATCACACTATTATTATACAAGGTAAAATCGATGAAAACAATAAAAATCCCGATGAATGACCTCATTTGAGGTGTTCGGAGTGTAAGTTGCGCTGTGGATATCCATCTGTTTTAGTTAAAAAATGAAATTATGAGAAGAGAAATTTGGTCGGCATCAAGAAAGGCGTTACCTTTGCAATCCAAAAATAGGGTTCCTTGGCCGAGTGGTTAGGCGCCGGTCTGCAAAACCGTTTACGGCGGTTCGAGTCCGCCAGGAACCTCAATGATAAGGCAATGTTTCAAATCGAAATGTTGCCTTATTTCGTTAGAGAGACATCCGCATCACATTCTACTCCGTACAGTTTTTGCAAATAGCAATACTTTTTCTGTCGGAACGAATACTCTCCCGGAACCGGTTCGCTTTCTTTCCATTCCAAATCTCAAAAAAAGATTCGCGCTCCATATTGCCGAAAACATGTTCTCCGTTCTTATCGAAACAACAGGGCAACACATCACCGTTAGCGGCTATCACCGCACTGCTCCACTGTCTCCAGCAACGGTTCCGCATCCTTTTCTTCAATTGCCATGATCCATCGGATGTTTTCACATACCGGGCGTACTTCTTTTGCGAAGGCACCAACTGCTCTATGCGGCCAAATTCAATCTGAGCTGTTTTCAGCGAAACAGAATCGGCACCCCACGACAATGTCGTTTTTTTTACATCGTGCAACTGAAATTCGTTGTGTTTCATTACAATAAACTGCGCCTCTATAATGGGTGTTTTCCGTTGAAGCTCTTTTTTCCAATAAGAAAGATACTGAATCGCTTCAATTATTTTTTGCAGACTGCCCCCTCTGCGGTATTGCTGATACACCTCTTGCGTCAGTCCGTCTACCGATATAACGATCTTATCCAGACCCGACTCTACCGTTTTTTTTGCCGTTTCACTATCGATCAATTGTCCGTTGGACGAGGTATAGGTAAATATGTTTTTGCTATGGCAGTAATGTATCATCTCCTGAAATTGAGGGTGCAAAAACGGTTCGCCCTGAAAGTAGAGCGTCGCCCAAAACAAAGAGGGTGCCAGTTCGTCAATTACTTTTGTGAATATACTCCATTGCATTACCTCCTTATCGCGCTGGAGCGACCGGTTGCCGGTCGGACACTCGGGACAGCATAAATTGCACCGGTTGATCGGTTCGATCGAGATCGCAATTGGATATAACCGGGTTTTTCCTTTATTGGCGATACGATGAAGCCAAAAAGATAAATGTAATTTACCAAAATTGGCTATTTTGACAAAATGGAAGTTGTAGTGCTTTGTGAAATACATGCAAAAACAAAGATTAAAGTGGTGGGATAAAGTTAAATAGTTGAAATTAACATTCGTATTCCTTTGTTACGAAAATAATTATTCAATATGTATTTATTTAATTCATAGTATATTACATAAAATAAACGAACGGTCGAAAATGAAAGCGAACTTACGACAAAAATATAATAGTCTTACCTTGTTTTTTTACAAAATGTTTGTGCTTATATTTGCTGTAACTAATTCAAAAAGTTTTTATTCAATCAATCAAATTATTAGCTTTATGAAAAAAGGATTTTATCTTCTTTCCGCGGCCATTTTAGCGTTCGTCTTTACGTCATGCTCAAAGCCGATGGGAGCCTTAGACCCCAGCTATTTTAACACAACCCCCAATCCCTTGGAAGCCGTTGGAGGCAAGGTAAATGCCACAATCACAGGCAAATTCCCAGAAAAATACTTCGATAAAAAGACTATCGTTGAAGTGACTCCTGTTCTGAAAACGTCAACAGGCACAGAGTATAAAAGTACTCCGGCTTTGTTCCAGGGCGAAAAAGTTCAGGGAAATAACCCGCAAATTGCCTACAAAGCAGGTGGTACAGGTACTATTAATGCCTCGTACGACTATGTTCCCGATTTGGCTAAGAGCGAACTTTTCCTTCAATTCAAAGCTACCCGGGGTAACAAAACCTACACCATTCCGTCCGTAAAAGTGGCTGATGGCGTTATCGCAACATCGACTCTTGCTTCGGCAGATGGTGACAACATTGAAGCTCCGCTTATCAACGACAAGTTTCAACGTATTATCAAAGAGAAACACGATGCAAACATCATGTTCCTGATTCAGCAGGCGAATATTCGTAAAGATCAGCTGAAAAAAGAAGAACTTGTTTCTTTGGTAAAGAAAATTCAGGAAGCTAAAGATGCTCAGAATTTGAAAGTTGCAGGATTCGATTTGAACTCATATGCATCTCCTGATGGTGGTGTAAAACTGAATACAAAGTTGTCCGAACAACGTGAAAAGAATACGGATACGTATGTCAAGAAAGAACTCAAGAAATTGAAAACTACGTTGGATGTCAATGCAAACTTTACCGCTCAGGACTGGGAAGGTTTCCAACAGTTGATGTCTTCTTCCAACATTCAGGACAAAGAAGTTATTCTTCGTGTTTTATCAATGTACTCCGATCCGGAACAACGCGAACATGAAATTCGTAACCTCTCTGCTGCATTCAAAAACATTGCCAAAGACATTCTTCCTCAGTTGCGTCGTTCTAAACTGCAGTTGACTTTGGATCTGATCGGCAAATCCGACGAAGAGATCTCCAAACTGGCTCAGGAAAACACAAAAGCGCTTAATGTAGAAGAGTTGCTCTATGCAGCTACACTTACAAACGACAATGCGAAAAAAGCAGCTATTTATCAGAGTGCTGTAGATCAATATCCAAGCGATATTCGTGGCTACAACAACTTGGGAACTGTAAAATTCAACCAGGGTGAATATGCTGAAGCTTCTCGCTTGTTTGCAAAAGCACTTGCTATCGATTCAAAATCGGCAGAGGCAAATTACAATGCCGGTATCGCTGCTCTTGCTCAGGGCGAAACAGCTAAAGCTCAACAATACTTCGGTAATGCAGGTAACGTAGGTGGCGATAAATTGAATCAGGCATTGGGTGTTATCTATCTCCAACAGGGTGATTTCGCAAAAGCTAAATCGTCTCTGAGTGCAGCCAGCAACAATGCAGCTTTGGCTCAAATTCTGACAAAGGATTACAGTGCCGCTCGTGCTACATTGGGTAACGTGAAAAAAGCGAATGGAGAAACTGCTTACTTGCAGGCTATCCTTGGTGCCCGCACAAACGATCGTCAATTGGTTTACGACGGAATGCGCAAAGCTGTTGCTTCTAACAAAAAATGGGCTAACAGAGCAGCTACAGATGCTGAATTTGCAAAATACCTGACAGATTCTGATTTCCAGAATATCATCAAATAAATCTGACATTCAGATTTTTCATAAAAAAGAGGTTGTCTCAAATGTTATTTTGAGGCAACCTCTTTTTTTGTTTATTCTTTGCCCTATTCCAAAAGGCAGATGCCTTTTTGTTTGTTATAGTTGTCTGACGGGTAGTGTGAAGATGGCTTTTCTTTCAGATAGTGATAACCTGTTCAGAATACGGAACCGGATAAAAAAAATCCCCATTGTAATCGATTGATTTACGATGGGGATTTTTTGAAAAGTGAGCCTCTCAAGGGAATTGAACCCTCGACCTGCTCATTACGAGTGAGCTGCTCTACCGCTGAGCTAAAGAGGCTTATTTGGAGGTGCAAATTTAGTGCAAAAATGGCATCTGTCCAAAAATTAGATCGCTTTTCTTAAAGCGAAGTGGGCTTGACTTTTTTCAACTCCAATAATTCGACCAAACGAATAGGTTTAGACCGCTTTGATAGATCAACACATGTCGTTTCTATTGAAGATGGTATTTATACCGGAGGTTATCCGGGAGGCCAAGCCGGTATAGCATCGACTCAGGGAAGCGTGATTCAAGAGCCTACTTTCCTGGGTGTCTTCCTGACTTATGCAGAGACAGAATTGTTACAAGCTGAAGCTGCTAAGGGGTATCGGGGCTTGTCGCCATCGGATGCAGGTATTGATTACAATAATCGAATTCAGGCGTCTATCGACTATTGGATTGGCGTTTCGGGTATTTCGTTGGGCTCTGCAACCGCTTTAATTCCGACTACGTATGCATTTCCCTCTTCCATGAATGATGGGATGAAGGCTATTGCTTCCCCAATGTGGATTGCATTATACAATCGGGTATTTGAGGCTTGGATGCAATGGAGGCGTTTGGATTATCCTACGCTATCAATTCCGACAAGGTACGATAGCAGAGCTGTCAATAGTGGGGTGAAAACGGTTTCCAAACAGGCAGATTTGTTTCAGGAAGCAACCAAATGCATGAAAAAGATAAAAAATCATCTATGTTTTCGACACAGTGCCTTACAAATAATAAATGTTATTTAAGTATAATGCAAAAAAGACTTGTAACGTGAAAAGTATCTCCAAATCACATGCTTATTCTTGAAGCAATATAAAGAAAAAGCAATGAATGTTTATTTTTTAATTATAGGTTTAATAATCATATTTACATATATTTATACCCATGATCCATGGGTTGTGGTTACAATTTGACATTAGTAAAACGGAATGGTCTCTTTTGTCTATGCTTTTACGTATATTGATGCGATAATTATTACATTTTGGTGGTTTTTTGCATCAAATAGATTCAATATGAAATTTTAAATTTGGAAATAAAAATGCATTATTATACCTTTGTTCCGTTTTTCAGAATGAAAAGAATAAAAAAGAGTGAATTTTAACAAAAAGTGAAACCTATGAGAAAAGCGATTACATTGCTATGCCTTCTAATAGGCATTAGTTGGGCATCGGCTCAAACAAAAGTTTCGGGTACAGTCGTCTCTTCCGACGATGGGCAACCCGTTATTGGTGCTACGGTATTGGTGAAAGGTACGTCTACAGGTACAATCACGGATGCTAATGGTGCTTTTGCAATAACATTATCCGGGGGTAGTAAAAAACTGGTGGTTTCTTATGTAGGAATGCGATCAGTAGAATTAGATGCCAAATCTGGAATGAAAGTAGTGCTGGAGTCTGATTCGAAGCAGATGAATGAAGTTGTGGTTACTGCCATCGGAATTAAAAGATCGGAGAAGAGCCTCGGATATTCAGCATCTGTAATGGCTCCGAGTGATGGATTAATGAAGTCACAACCTGACTTTTTGAAATCAATGCAAGGAAAGGTTGCCGGAGTAGATATTAAATCTTCACAGGGAACTCCTGGTGCTGCTTCTCGTATTAATATTAGAGGAAATTCTTCTTTTTATGGGGATAATGAACCTTTAATTATTGTAGATGGAGTTCCATTGAGCAATTCAACAGTAACAACCTCAAGTCAGACGAGTGGTGGTGGTGCTTATTCTAATGGTTTTTCTTCATTAGATCCTAATGATATTGCATCTATGACTATCTTGAAAGGTTCTGCAGCTGCAGCTTTGTATGGATCTCGTGCTTCTAATGGTGTTATTCTTATTAAAACAAAATCGGGATCTGTTAATGCTTCAAACAAAAAATTTGAGATAACATTAACGTCTTCGTGGTCTGCTGAAAGTATTGCAAATTTGCCAGATTATCAGAATACATACGGAGCAGGATCTAATTTTGGCTATTCCAACTCAAATGGTTCTTGGGGTGCAAAGTTTGGAACATTAGCAACTATTCCAATTCAAAATCCTGATTGGTATACTTATTACCCATCCTTGTTCTCTGCAGATAAGACAGTCCCTTATCAGGCATACCCAAACAATGTTAAAGACCTGTTCAATACAGGATTGGTGGCTGAAAATTCGTTGAACCTTTCTGGAGGTAATGGTAAATCAGCTTTTAATGCGACTTTATCAAACTTGAATCATAAAGGATATGTTCCCGGTTCGAAGTATGACAGAACCAGTATTTCTGTCGGTGGATCATCTAATTTGGCTAACGGATTAAATATACGGGGAAGTGTTAGTTATACTTACACCGATCAAGAGGGTGGTATTTTTGGAGAAAACCAAGTTTCAGGTGCGTCTTCTTCTTTTGCCAGAACTTTATTCTTAGCCAGAAACTGGAATTTAGCTGGGTTACCTTATGAAACACCTTCTGGATTGCCGATTTCTACTAATAATTCGCAATATGATAATCCTTTGTGGGCATGGAAACACAATACTGTGACTTCTTTGACAGATAGAACCATGGCTAACTTTGGGGCAGATTATAAAATTACCGATTGGCTGAGTGCTTCATATCAATTGGGAGCAAATATTTATAGCCTGAGACGAAAAGAAATAATCGATATTGGATCTCGTGCTGCAGGTGGTCTTGGAAATCTTAAATCGGATAATTACAGAACATCCGAATTTGAATCGAATTTCTTATTAACAGCTCAAAAGGATTGGTTTGAGGATAAATTTATGACTAAATTGGTTCTTGGCCATAGCCTAAATCAACGCAACACATCCAGATTGCTCGTAAATGGTGATGTTTTCAATGTTCCGGGTATTTATACTTTGGGTAATGTAAAGACACCAACTATTCTCACGGATGCAACCTCAAAAAGACGCTTGATAGGTACTTTTGCAAACTTGACATTAGGGTATAAGAATTATTTATTCCTAGATTTAACAGGTCGAAACGACTGGTCTTCAACTCTTCCATCTGCTAACAGAAGTTATTTTTATCCTGCAATTGATGGATCGTTTATTTTTTCGGATGCATTTAACTTGACAAGCAATTTCTTTAGCTACGGGAAACTCCGTGCAGGATGGGCAAAAGTTGGTAAAGATGCAGATCCTTATTCGACGTTGGATACATATTCCGTGTTAGATCCGTTTAATGGGGTATCAAGAGCATCTGTTTCCACAACGACGGTAAATGTCGATCTGAAACCTGAGTTCTCTAAAGAGCTCGAATTGGGTGCTCAGTTAGAATTCTTTAAAAGACGATTGGCATTCGATTTTACTTGGTATAATAAGGTATCTACGAGTCAGCTCGCATCTGTTACCTTACCTGCATCAAGTGGATATACCGAATACTATACGAATTTTGGAAAGTTGAGAAATCGTGGAATTGAACTTGACGTTACTGGAAAAATTTTGGATTCAAAAGATCTGAAATGGAGCTTACACGCAACATTTACAAAGAACAAGAATGAAGTGATGGAGCTGATTCAAGGAGTAGATAGAATTCAGTTAGCTGGAGTTTTAGACGAGGTTTCTCCTTACTTGGAAAAAGGAATGCCTTTTGGATATTTGAGAGGAACAGTTGATTATAGAGATGCGACTGGAAATTTATTGATTGATCCTTCTACAGGTATGTTGATAAAGAGTCCGAATCAGCAGATGATTGGAGATCCGAATCCTGATTTCAAAATGGGTTTAGGAACAACTTTCACATATAAAAACTTTTTCTTGTCGGCTCAGTTTGACTGGACAAAAGGAGGCGATATTTATTCTGTAACTGTGAACTCTTTGCTGGGTCGAGGTGTTACTAAAGATACGGAGGATAGAGAACATACTTGGATAATTCCGGGTTATTATGGTGATCCTAATACAGGTAAAGCATTGTTGGATGCTGGAGGTAAGGAAATCAGAAATACGGTTCAGTTAACAACGAATGACTTGTATTTCGGAAATAGCTTTGCAATAAATTCAGCAACTGAATTTAGTGTATATGATGCAACAGTTTATAGATTTCGTGAATTGACATTTGGATATGATTTACCCAAAAAATTGTTGGCAAAGACTCCATTCGGAAGTGCTACAATAAGCTTGTCAGGGTATAATTTATGGTTCTATGCTCCTAATATTCCCAAGCATACTAACTTCGACCCCGAAGTAAATAGTTTTGGATCTACAGTTCAGGGTATGGAACTAAGTGCAGCTCCAACTACCAGACGGTATGGGGTTAACTTGAAATTGACATTCTAATTAATTAAAAACAACGAACATGAAAAGAATTTTATTGATATTATCAGCCTCTGTATTATTGTTCGGGTGTGGTAACAACTGGATGGATATTAATACGGATCCCAACAACCCTACGGATGTTCCTATTTCTCTTCTTTTGCCTACAGCAGAGTTGAATGCAACCAGAGTTTTATGTGCTGGTGAAGTTGGTTCAAACGGTGCTGGTATCGGACAAGATTTAGGAGTTTATACTCATCAATTGTCGACCAGAGAAGAAGCTAATGAATATGGTATAGGTGGAAGTGCATATTATTTAACCTCTTCTTGGAATTGGATGTACACTTCTACATTACAAAATATTGATGTTATAATTAAAAAAGCAAATACTCAGCAAGCTCCTTATTATTCAGGAATTGCTAAAATATTAAAAGCTTATTTATACTCTCAGTATGTTGATTTGTTTGGAGAGATTCCTTTCAGCGAAGCAAACAGAAAAGTCGATGGCATTTTCTATCCAAAATTTGATAAAGGGGCTGATGTTTATCCTCAGCTATTTACTATGTTAGATGATGGAATTGCTGACTTAGGTAAAGCTGCAGGAACTGTTGCTCCGGCTACTGACGATGTGATTTTCGGTGGATCTGCTACAAAATGGATAAAAACCGCAAATACGATTAAGTTGAAGATGTATAACCAAATTCGCTTGGTAGATTCTTCAGTTGGGACAAAGATTGCTGCCTTATTGAGTAGTGGTAATTTGATTAGCTCCACAGCAGATGGATTTATGTTTCCTTTTACAAACAAAAGGACTCCGGACGAAAGAAACCCGGCTTATCCTGAAACTTATGAAGCAACTCAGAAGACCGTATGTATGAGTCCTTGGTTCTTCGAAATATTAAAGGGAATCAATCCTCTTTTTAGTGGGGTAGAAGATCCTCGTATTCCGTACTATTTCTATAATCAGTTGTCTTCGACTATGTCTAGTCGTGACGGTAATGCATTTGAATATCGTTACGGAGGTTTTACATCCCTATATTTTGGTTCTCATGGCCCAGATAGAGATAGATCACAAGATAAGTCTCAAACAGTTTATGGAATATATCCGTGTGGTGGTCGATATGACCAGGGAGATCACTTACAGGTTGGTGCAAGTAGCGGAACCGGAGCAGCTCCATTTAGATTCTTGACCTATGCCGATAGGTTATTTATTGAAGCAGAATTAATACAAGCAGGAGTTATAACCGGAGATGCACGTGCTAAATTATCTGCCGCGATGAATGAAGCGTTCAAATTGGTTGATTAT
Organism: uncultured Microbacter sp.; assembly: GCA_963678265.1. Taxonomy (GTDB): domain Bacteria; phylum Bacteroidota; class Bacteroidia; order Bacteroidales; family Paludibacteraceae; genus Microbacter. The sequence continues at coordinate 1,019,700 of OY782761.1, read as the reverse complement.
GTTGTTACGAAAGCAAATGGAAGCCAAACAATACCTACGTTATATAACAGCACAAAAGGGAATACTTATATCAATAAGATTTTAGCTTTATTTGACGCCGGTGATGCTAATAAGAAGATGGAGCTGATTATGACTCAAAAGTGGATATCTAGTTTTGGTGGTAACTATGTAGATCAGTATACTGACTATAGAAGAACGGGTTATCCGGTTCTCTTTGATCCTAACAATACGTCCATGGCTCCTGGTGGTTATGTTACACCTCCGGCTGGTGGAGATCCCGATCGGACTCTTCCTTCGGTAAGAGTTAGTTGTTCTAAATTATTCCCGTTGAGTTTGCCTTGGCCGGCTGATGAATTGAATGTGAATAAAAATGCACCGGCACAGAAGACGGATCCTTCTAAATATCCAGTTTTTTGGGATAAATAATCACCTAAAATTAATAAAGATGAAAACAACAATTATAAAACTGTTATTTTTCTTTTCGATCATAGCTCTTGGTAGTTGTGAATCCAATTTAAGAATGCCTGATTGTACTAAGACTGCATTTCCTCTTCTTACATTAGATGCAAGTTCTGATAAGAAAATATCAAGTGGAGTATTAAATGCAAAGTTTACTGTTGATATGTATTATAAAGATTACCCTCAGAGTGCACGATTAGTCGTTGCTCGTAATGGTGATTATAGTAATGTTAAAGTCTTAAAATCAGATGTATCAACATTTCCTTCTGTACAAACCCTTACGGCAGATCAATTAAAACAACTATTTGGGCTAGTTGATATAACCACTGGAGATTATTTTGAGGTGGGTTTGGATGTTCAGATGGAAGATGGAAATTGGTATCCTGCATTTAATCCGAAAGGAGTTGCGTATGGCTCTGGTTCTATGAATTTAGTAGGAGCTTCACCTATTTTGACATTTAAAGCTGTCTGCACATTAGTCATGGATGATTTTGTCGGTACAGCGAATATAGATGATGCTAATTTTTATGGTGGTGCATATACGGCTTCCCTTGAGAAAGTCGATGCTACTCATTTAAAAATTAAAAATTTTGCAACATGTGCAGGAGATGTGATTTTGACGATTAATCCAGATACATATGGGGTGACTGTGGCTCAACAAGTATTTGATGCTAATCTAGCCGCATTAGGAGCAGCTTCTTATACGAATCCGTTTGTGAAGGGAACAGGTGAAATAGATCCTTGTAAAAGAAAGATTACTCTAAATACAACATGTGGAGTTGATCAAGGTTCTTTTGGTCCTTGTCCTATGGTTATAACTATGAATTAATTCGGTTGTTTCTATATCATTATAAAAATAGGCTGTCTCAATTTTTGAGACAGCCTATTTTTTTATGGTTACATAGGGTACAGCACAGCATCAACCTTTTTTGAATGAGATAGGTTTTTACTTTTCAAGTCGGTAAATTGTGAATTGGAGTTCTTTACTGTGTTTTCCAGTTGCTTACTTATAAATGCCAGTTTGCGAATTGGTATACCCAGTTACTTATCTGCTAACGGCAGTAGCTCGTTTGAGTTTCCTTTGTTGCAGTTTGAGTTTTCTGGTTGCAAGGTTGATTGTGCCAGTTTGAAGATTGTAACTGCCAGTTGAGAATATAGAAATCGGAGTCAACTACTTGGTAAAGTAAGTGACAAATTTAAGTAATTCTCCGGAATATCATTAATAGAAAGAGCATCACGTTGAGTGATGCTCTCATGAATCGGTTCTTACGACCTAATGGTGTTAAATTCCAGTTTTGATACCTGCTTATATTGCGGGGAGGTGGTGCCGAATGCAGCTTTGATATAGGTTTTGACATCGGCTGCAATATCGACCATCCCGCTGAGGCTTTTGTAGAGCGCCTCGTTGCGGGCTGCACGTGCATTGGCGAGTACTGTTTCGGCGGTTGACACGGCAACATTCAATGAACTCAATTCGGTGTATAGCTGCTGAAGGGTAGCAATCTGCAATTCCGGTTCGTTGGGTTTGTATTCGGGTATCGAACTGAGTTGCAATGTCAGCTTGTTGAGATTCTCCAGCCGACTGTCGTAACTCATTTGCGAAACCGATATCTCTTTTGTCGACTTGCCTTCGGTGGCAAGTGCAGTCTTTGCTTCCTCTGTCAGCTTTGGTGTAGCTTTTGTTCCCTGTATTTTATGAACCAATGCTTGCACGTTGTCGTCTACGGCCTCTGTAGTAGCGGTTGATTTTACGGTATTCAGCAGGCGGGTGGCCAGCTTGCTGAGCGGTTCGAACTTTACTTCGCGCGCCGCAACGGCATTTTTGTATGCAGGCAGAGCCGCATTTACCCCGTTGAGCGATGCCCGTGCCGAGGTGGCAAGCGTTTGCAAAGCCGGCAGCTGAAGCTCGGGTCGGGAGGGGTTGTAGGAAGTCCCGAACGAAGTTACCGCTGTAATCATCTGGTCGAAGTTGGCCACATTTTTGGCATGGCCGGTTTCTGAGGTACTAGTCATAAAATGTAGATTAAAAGATTAATAAATTTGGACAATATATAGTCTGTGAAGCCCTTTGTTTGAAAAAAGGATTCTGAGCGACATCGCGTCGCCCCGAAATCAGACATAATGAACTCTAACCCTATATAAAGCGAAACAAATCTATATTTTAACCTTTAAGCCATGAAAACAATACTTTTAGCAAATGTTCCTGATTAAGAAAGATAATAGCTTTGCCTTCCATTCCGGGATAATATGCAAGCGATTGTCCGGTGGTGGTAATAAGCTTTCCGTTCAGAGCAATATGAAAAACAATCCTTTTTTCGCCACGAATTACTTTCGGAACGGAATCTTTCCGGCAGACAACCCCCTTAACTTGCCCGAACTTATTCTTGCTATACCCTTCTATTTCTATCATTGCCTGTTCTCCATTCTCTATTTTCGATTGCAGGTTTATGGGAAAGGATGCAATACCATAATAACCCAGTGGACTGTGTTCAATGCTGACAGTGGTACTTATCGTTTCTGTGTAGGGGAAATAATAACTGCATACAAGTAAGACGAAGAAAACAGCTGCAACAATGGAAATACCACTACGCACAATGACCGGAGGAATTTTCCCGATTATGTTCCGTGCTTTCTCGCTTCTTAATTCAATATTGTCCATGATATGCTTGTTTGTCTCTCAATTCAGATTACATTACCTCATTTTTAAATTATCTCATGCCCAAATTGTCATGTTCCGAGTTCCAACTGATTTTTCACCAAATGGTAATAGGCTCCCTGCTTTTCCGTTAGTTGCTGATGGTTTCCTATCTCTACTATTTCGCCTTTATCAAGTACCACAATCTGGTCGGCATTTTTTACTGTACTCAACCGATGGGCAACAATAACTACTGTACGTCCCCGGTAAAAATCGTCCAAATTTTCAATGATGGTTCGTTCGTTGTTGGCATCGAGGGCATTGGTGGCCTCGTCCAGAAAAATAAATTGAGGATTGCGGTACACCGCACGGGCAATCAAAATCCGTTGTTTCTGCCCTTGACTCAGACCCTGACCTTCCTGTCCGATGATGGTGTTGTATCCTAACGGCAATTTCTCTATGTGATCCCGGATATTGGCAATGGTAACGGCCTGCAACAAGCGATCTGTGTCAATTTCTTCGTTGTTGGCGGCTATATTGCGGGCAATAGATTCGGAAAATATAAAACCGTCCTGCATTACTACCCCACATTGGTTTCGCCACCAGCGAATATCAAGGTCATTCATATCCTTTCCATCCACATCAATGTTCCCTTCTGTGGGAGAATAATAGCCCAACAGCAATTTAATCAAAGTAGTTTTGCCACTTCCACTGGCTCCTACAATGGCCGTTACTTTCCCTTTGGGCAATAGTAAGGACACGTTGTTTAACGCCTTGGGCGAATATGGACCTTCGTATTGAAAAGAGAGGTTATCAATTCGGATGTCTTCGCCACCGTTTAACGGAAGAATGTTTCCCTGATTCAGGGTTTCTTCGTCTTGCTTGGTATGAATCTCATTAATGCGTTCCAAACTGATGCTGACGTCCTGCCATTGATAGATAAAATTTATCATCTGTTCCACAGGCCCGTTCAACTGTCCGATGATGTATTGCACCGATAGCATCATACCCAGCGTTAACTGTCCGTGGATAACCGCTGTTGCGGCCATGATGGTGATAGCGATATTTTTCAGTTCGTTGATGCAGATGCCACCTGCTTCCTGGGTTTGTTGCAATGAGAGGGTGGAGAGGTTTACCTTGAAGAGGTCGGCCTGCACATCTTCCCATTCCCAGCGCTTGCGTTGTTCGCAGCCCTGAAGCTTTATTTCCTGCATACCGTTTATTAGCTGATACGTTTTGCTTCTGTTTATTGCCTGTTGTTCAAAATAGCGATAATCGAGTATGCGTCGGCGTTTGAGGAAGAAGATAATCCAGAGGGCATAGAGTGCAGTGCCGGATATGAACACAAGAAAAATACGCAGATCATACACTAGCAAAACAAGGCTGAAAATTATCAGACTGAAAATAGAGAACAGCAGGTTTAGCGATTGGGCAGTAAGGAATCGTTCGATGCGGTTATGATCTTCGATACGTTGTAGTAAATCACCCAACAGTTTGGTGTCGAAAAAGCTCATCGGTAACCGCATTAACTTGATAAAGAAGTCGGAAATCAAAGAAATATTGATACGAGCGCTGATATGCAACAATATCCACCGGCGGATAAAATCGACAGCTGTACGCCCCAAGAGGAGCATTAATTGAGCCAAAAGTATCAGGTAGATAAACCCGATGTTCTGATTGGCGATTCCCGTATCGACTATCGCCTGGGTAAGAAAAGGGAGGAACAGCTGGAGAATACTGCCTAACAGTAAGCCCAACAGTAGTTGACCGAATAGTTTGCGGTATGGGAGAAAGTAGTTGCCCAGAAACCGGAACCGGCTTTTGGCTACGGGTTCTCCTTCCTGTTGATAAAAGAGAGCAGTAGGCTCTAACAGGAGGGCGACCCCTTTTTCTTCACCACGAGAGCGGGTACTAATCCACCCATCGCAAAATTCCTGTTCTGTATAAGTTAAAAGGCCTTTGCCCGGGTCTGCAACGTAGACCGTGGCTTTACCTTTCCATTTTTTGATGCGGTAGATGATGACAAAATGGTTTTGCTGCCAATGTATAATGCACGGCAGAGGCGCTTTCTCTGCTAATTGTTCAAATGTAAACTTTCCACCCAAGGAACGCAATCCAACCTCTTCGGCAGCTTTGCTGATTCCCAACAATGAGACTCCTTCTCGACTAATATTGCAACGTTGCCGAAACCTATCTAAAGTAAATGATTTTCCATAATATGCGGCAACCATTTTTAAACAGGCTGGTCCGCAGTCCATAGAATCATATTGGCGATCAATAGGAAAATGTCTCATAAATAGATTCACGTTCTGGTATGTATATCTACATCAAAAAGAAGATATATTTTGATGTAACATTTATAGTGCAGATTGCATTTCTTTCTTCCTGTTCTTGGCATGATGATATTTAATTTCAAAATCAAAAGCAAGGTAGTCTTCCAATGAAAAATCTATCACGCTTAATGAACATACATTGGTGACATTTTTCCAACCTGTTTCAAGCTGTTTTTGACTACATGGTCCCATACATCGAGGTAGCATATTGCAATTAATACATCTTTCATTTTCGTAGGTTGGTTTAGCAAGTCGTTGTGTTAATAAGCGGTCTATCCACTCAATTTCTCCATTCGGTAACAGTTTCCCTTCAGCAGTTTGTGGGGTCAATGTTCTTCCATTGCAGCGATATACTAATCCATCATAATTGATAACTGCATATTGAAGAACTTCAGCTGGACATGAGTACGCTTTTTCTCCAAAAATGCCATGACCAACCAAAAAGCCTGCATCTAATAATTTGCAAATAGCTTCTTTAAGTAACTGGATCTGAACTTCATTTACTGAGTTTAGAGTTTGCCAAACACGTTCAAGGTGAATAAACACTTTAGACCTATCCAAGGAATTGATGCTATTGATGATATCATCAATGTAGTTCAGTGTTTGATTGTCATAATTTATACGAAGAGTTATGATATGTGACACTTTAGGATGTTTCTTTGTTATATGATTTGAAATTAGATGTAGAGCGTTGATGATTTTATCAAAAGTAGGTTCGTTATTTTTTTTGCCAATTCTTACCTTGTCATGTTTCTCTTTATTCCCATCAATTGTTATTTGAAACATCGGATTAAATTCCTTTAATCTGGTAATGGTACTTTCATCGATTAGAGAAGCATTGGTTATAAAGAAAGGGTAGAAAGTGATCAAATTGGTGTCGCACAAGCTCTTGATTTGTTTGAGTAATGGATATACCGTTGAGTCGAAATATAGTAATGGCTCTCCTCCAAAGAACGTTATTTGTAAAGAATCAATCTCTTTTCGTGTTATTTTCAATTGTATATGGTTTACAATTGATTGAATAACATCTTCTGATATTATACTATGAGGAACATGACTTTCATAGCAATACCAACATTTAAGATTGCAATCTTGGGTTGGGTAGACTATCAAAGCATATTCTCTTTTTGTCCCAAATGTTTGTTGTTTATTACGAAATCTAATTACATCCAGTTCATCAAAACTTTCTTCGATCAGAAATCCTGATTCTATGAAATTTTTGAATGCCACTGGATAGGATGCTTCAAAACTCTTTAATTCTTCGTGTTGAAACATGTTATATGCACTTGTTGAAATAATCATGTAGCTATTTGTGAATGAATTATAGCATAGTACATTGTTTTTCCTAGGGTAGAAAATGTTATAACGGCTCTTTTTCATATAATGTTTATTTAATATGTTCTTGATTTTTCTTGTTCGTCACTGTGTATGATATTTTGTCTTTTTTGTGTTCGTCCTTTGTGGAAGGTATAGGATATTGTTGCTGCAAAAAATGGTAAATGGGTGTAATACATTTTATTGGAATATTCTGTATCGACAGATGTTGTCTTAAATCCCATTTTTTGATTATATAACAATCTGTTTGCCTCTGCTTTTATTATGAATCGGTCGTGTAAGAATGATTTTTGAAGTGCTAGATTTAACAAATGATATGGATCGCTTGTGACATAAGCACTTTTAGATGAAGAGACGAAGCGATAAAGAAGTTCAGCTTTTATATTCAATGGTAATAGAAATGTTTGCTGAGTGTATAGGCTATAATTGAAATTATGAAAATCTTGTGTTGTGAAGTTATAAGAATCTTCACTTAAACCAATTTGATTTACCATGCTCCACCAATGAGTGATGTCATACGGCAGATATAGATTACAGTTTAGGCTTTGTCTTTTTACCCCATCTACATATGAAGAGATAGTGGTGGAGATGTTATTAATTACTTCACTGCTAGTATATCTACTAATATCATTGTTGCACCATTGATAGTCTATTGAAAAATTATATTTGGATGCAATATTATATTGACATCCAATTGTATTTACTATGTTATGGGTTAGGTTTGGATTACCTTCTATAATATCATAACGAGAAGTATAATATCGGCGGGGTAGTAAATTTAGGTAACTAATTCTTTTGATTCGTTGAGTAAATGATAAATTTATGCTGTTCCTCGGAGTTATATTATACGTAAAATAGACTGAAGGGAAAGCGTGCATAATAGTTTTGGATTGAGTTGTTTCATTTGTCTTCCCACTAGAATATTCCGCTCGTAAACCGCCAGAAAAATTCCAAGCATTATGTTTGTAATTATAGAGGCCATAGGCCGAAAGAATCTGTTCGCTGTAATGAAAGCTATATCCCAAACTATCTTCAGACAAGCCATTCATTCTTCCATCTGTGTAATAATTAAGATTATTTCCGACCCATGCATTGCTGAATTTTAGACCAGCATAAAATTGACTTGATTTGCCATTGTTCTCAGAATATTTTACCTCTGATGAAAAAATTCTATAAGGATTTGTCATTTCGTTCATTGGATTTTCATTTGAAATGACACTATTGCTGTTGTCTATGTTAGTATATCTGTATTGGTTGTGTGTGTTATATTGATATTGATTGACATAGTCGGTTAGAAGTGTTATCTTTTTTCTTCCAATACTATCAAGCAATAGGTTATCATTCAGAGTAATGGAATAATTATTCATGCTTTGATGGGTAGTTTGTGTAAATTCTGTACAAGTAATTGGAGATGAATTTGAGTTGGTAATATCGGTTACACCTCCCATGTATTCACTCTTTTCCCAGTGTAAGAAGCCTAAATTAAGAGATATTTTATGCTGGTGGCTAAAATCATAATATAGATTGGCATTTGCTGAATAGTTTTTATCCAAAATAGTATCAGAAGAGAACGTGGTGTATTCTGAATTTCTTAGCAAATTTTTCGCGTTTTGATTAGAGAGTAAAAGCCACTTTGATTTTTCAGCACTAAATGAAATATCAGTACCAAATCGTTCTTTATTATACTGTAGAGTCAGACTGGGCGAGCCTCCTTCAAATTTTTGTTTATCAATCTTGGCGGTAACTAATCCAGACCATCCTGCATTTTGATTTCTTTTTGTTATAATGTGAATAATACCTCCTGCACCTTCTGCGTCATATAATACAGACGGGTGAGCAATAATTTCTATTTTGGCAATTGTTTCTGACCGTACAGTTTGTAAATAAGCAACTAAAGCTTCTCCCGATAATTTAATCAATTTATCATTAATCATTATTTGAGCTCCCGATATTCCATTGATCGAAATATTGCCGTCAGACGTTGTCCATACCCCGGGTAACTGGGTGAGCAATGATTCTATTGTATTTCCTGTAGCAGCCATACTATTTTCGATAATGACAGAATATTTATCAAGATCGAATGAAACTTTTGGCCTTTCTGCTTTAATAGTTACCTCTCCTAAGTGATGAATCTCTTCTGATAAGATAATGGGGATAATGCTATCGTTTTTAATTGAGATTAATTGTCGATATGTTTTGTATCCTAAACACACGGCGGAGAGAGAGTATTTTCCTTTTGAAACAGGTAATGTGAAAGTTCCTTTATCAGAAGATGTTGTTCCAGTAATTATTTTCTGTATCGAATCCTTCAGTATAATATTGGCAAACGCTATTGGTTTATTGTTAGCATCGGTAATTTTTCCTTTGATGCTGTGGTTTTGGGCAACTAAAAGGGAGATCACACTAAGAAAGAATATCAATATACTAAAGCCTCTAGTAATGTTCATCTTAAATTATTTTCGTTAGCAATATATGAAGCAAGGATAGTATAATAGTTACTATCCTTGCTTTGAAGATCTTCTTATGCTTGTTGTAAAGTTTCAGAAGGTTTAGAAGGGCAACCTGTACAATTCGAACCACAAACTTGTCCACAACCCAATCCACAACCTGCTCCGCAGCTAATCTGATCTTGATTCCCGCCTTTTATTAATATAAGTTCATCATCGTTGAGAACTAAATCGTCTATTGAAGTTATAACTTCATTTAAATTTTTTTTCATCGTGCTATTGATTTAGAAATTCTTTCCCTATTCGTAAAGCTTTTCGGAACCGCTTTAGCTTCTGTTAATTGTTGATTTCGTCAACACCTTTCAGCAATCGAAGCTACTTGTGAAAGGAAATACGTTTCTGACCCTTATTGGGTGAATCAGAAAAAACAGGTATTTTTGTTGCGGCCTTTCTGTGTTAGTTAAACTTCAATTTTTCCGTTATTTTGTGGTTCGGCTCTCGCGGGAGGCCTTTTTTGTAGCCTTATGGGAGCAAACCACAAGGACAAAATATTTACGATTTTTCATTTTCGATGCACGAGTGCTGAACTGTAACATAGATGAATGATGTTACGATAGTTGCTTCTGGTTATAGACTTTTGAGGAGAAAGACAACTTGTTCAACTATCTCCAAAAGACAATTTAGGGATTACAGAATATCAATATCCGTTGTGTATATTATTCCGGCAGTGCTTGTCACTGTTAGTGTATAACTGCCATTTTCCCATGCACTGGTATCAATGAAAAGGGAAGAACCGGAGGTGGCGGTTGTATTTGTTTCATATACGATATCGCCCGTTTCGTTTTCGACAGCCACGGTTACATCCCCTGCATTCAGGTTAAAGTAAAGATCAATGTAATTCCCAGCCTGAACGACTGAACAGACTGAGATGGACTTCGATTTGATGGGAGAATTTGGATTGGATATTGGTGTATTTCCTTTTACGATTTGGGAAGGGAGAGCGCTTGCAATTACAATACCCAGAAGAAATAATTTAGTTCGTTTCATATGAGAAAAATTTAATCGGATAATATCAAATAGAATGTCATATTGCTCAAATTATCTTTCCAGCATTATGAGGCAACATGCTTCTGTCACAACTTTATCTGTCAAGTGAATTAACAATTGAAACTCAATTTATTGTTAAATGTGAGAGTGAAATTACAAGGATTAAATTATTCCGTAAGAATTTTTGGATAAAAAAGAGATGCTAATTTAAATACAATTAACATATTTGCATCGCATTGGCAATGAACAGTATAACTCTTTATTTTATGAGTTTAGCATACTAATCGGTAAAAATGACATGCAAAAATGCACCTAAATTCGGTTAAAATTTGGCGAGAAAATCGGTTAGATTCCTCTCATGTTGCAGTCCGAGCTTCTTTCGTAGGGTGGTTCGCTTTACGTTGTAGGAGGCAGGTTGTAGGTTGAGTGTGGTGTAAATAGTGACATTATCGAAGCCTGCCAGAAGAAAACAACAGATCAGGATTTCATTTTCCAGTAAGTCGGGGTAGGCGTTGGACAGCCTTTTAGAAAAATTGGGGTAGAGCTGGTCTACGTTTTCAATAACCTGTTGCACAATCTGATCAATAGCAGCTTGTTCTTGTTGTAGGGTAGTATGTTTATGGTTTCTTTTGTAATCAGACTGGTCAGTGAGTGCTGATTTTAATTTACTAAGGGTTTGCAGTGCGTTTTGCTGTGTCGATATCTGTTTTTGCAGCAGAAACGATTTTTCTTCCGCAGCTTTCAACAGGTCTCTCTCGTTCTCCGTTAAATGGCGTTGCTGCCTCAAAAGCTGTTTGTTTCGTTTGTTCCGGAAGATAGTAAATGTGACTCCGCCCAAGCTGATACCAAATAACAGCAGAAGAATGATGATGTTGTTGTGTTGGTTTTTTATAATCAACGATTTGTTTTGAGAGCTGACGTTCTCGTATCGATATTTTTTTTCCAGTCCGGCAAAACTCTCGGAAAGAGAATGTTGAAAAAGAGAGTCTTTTGCAATAAGAGCTCTTTCAGCATAATAACTTACAGCTTTATAGTTTTTCTGTTTTGTGCTTATATTCAGCCATACCGTATAATATTCCGGAGCCATTTCGCGGGGATCAATACATTTGCGTAAGTAAAATGCAGCAGAATCCATGTTGTTCAGTTTTTCAAAAATTACCGCCATATTTATGAATTTCGCATAATCATAAGTATCCGCATTCATCAGTGATAAGCGAGCAAACTTAATGGCATTTGTATAATCTTTTAGGTTATAGAAAGCCAGACACTGTTGTCGACGGAAGGATGTTAGTAAGATCGGTTCCATATTCGGGTTTTCTTCTATTGCTTTGGCATAATATTTTAGCGCAGCATGAAAATCTTTATTCCGATAGAGCGAGTATCCGATCTCCAGCATGCAGACAGAAGCGTTTCTCGTATCACCGGCTTTCTTAAAACAGGAATAGGCTAACTCATAACAATGCAAGGCATCATTCAACTGATTTTGTTGTTGATGTAACTTTGCTTTATCGCCATATATAAAGCCCTGCAATTTGGAATCTTTACTTTGAGTGGCATATTCCTGTGCCTTCAGAATGGCATCTACATATCCTTTAGCATCCCCCTGATTATTTGCGCATCGTCCCTTATAGAACCAGGCATATCCGGCGTGCACAGGCTCTTTTTTGTCATAATAGTCAGTTGCTATCCTAATAAGTGTATCCGATGCCACCATGCTGTCGCATTTGTTCAACGCTTGTGTCATAAGGAGGGCGTAGAGGGCGCGGTCGGGAGTTGCAAGTTGACGATAACTGCTGATATTTCTGAGTAGGTGCAAAACACTATCGGGATGTTCAGATATAATGCTGTCTGCCTGTGCCAAAATTTTCTTTTGTTCCGGCGTGGTATGGTGGCAGGCTGTAATGAACAATAACAGCGTTGAGAATGCCAGAATGAAAGTGCTTTTGCGCATGATTGGCGGTGTTCGGTGTGACATTTACAAATATAGAAAATATTGTTGTTTATTTCATGATTTTCTCATTTGCAATTTCACAAGTTTCAAGAACAGTTGATGGCGGATCGGCATACAATTCGAGGATGCGGATCGCATTACGATGGGTCATGATGTCACTTTTCAACTTATAGTCGAATGTCAGTTTTCTCTGGTTTATTAGTTTGATAAAGTGAAGTCATCTTCACTTTTATAGAACAATGTGATTTCGCTCCTATGGAGCTCTGAAAAAAACACGGATTAACCATTTCTACCTACCGATAGCTATCGGTAATCGCTTCTCTGAAGCTCAATAAATGCTCCTTTAAGAGCAATGTTATGGTAGAAAAGGTCATGTTTTATGAATCAAAAGCTCCGTAGGAGCGACACTATGAAAAAGGCAAGATGACTTCAGTGTTAAAAACAAATATATAATGCGTTATATATAAACAATTGCATTCTGATTGTGAAAACAACGGGAGGCAAAATTACTGTTTTTGATAGATTGAAGATGATGGACAATAAGTTCATATGGTAGTTTGGTATTTATACTTAAAAAGTAGCTTCAGAGCGACATCGCGTCGCCCTGAAACAAAATACTAAAATGTTTAAGCAAAGTATCGTTGCCACTTACGGTAACGATTTACGGTTATTAATTTCTACGAAATGGTAGCTTTATAAAACGACAGGTTCGACGGAGTAACCTGCTTTCTTTAGTTGAGCTACAAGACCCTTGTCGCTCACCAGATGCAAAAATCCAACAGCAATAAAACACGATTGTGCTTTCATCAGTTCGGGCAGCTTGGCCAGCCAGGCATTGTTGCGGTTTTCAATCAACGGTTTCTTCTCGTCGGCTGTCATGCTGTCGTCGGCTTTGTCAAGCGCTTCGGCTTTTGCCATATCGCCGGCTTTATAGGCATCTGTTATACTAATCAGCAGGTCGATTCCTTTTTGTTTTTCCTTGATATCTTTCATCAGAATTTCAGCTTGTCGCTTCAGGGGGATCTGGTTGAGAATGATATCCATCTGTTGGTCGAGTGTCTCCAATCCGATTATTTTTTTGTTGTTTTCTTTGGCTGCTTTCTGCAATATGGCATCGATAGCTTCGGGCTGTTTGCTCATGCCGTAGGCTTTCATGAATGTCATACTGGAATAAAGTGTTTCGAGTAGCATTGGTTTCATCATTCCCAGTTGCGCCATGCCTGCACCCATCAGTTGCTGAAATTCCGTGTCGGCTAATTGGTAATCTTCCGGTGATAATAGTTCTTTCATGGTCGTTCCGTTGAGCATTCCGGCCTGCATTATCTTCATTTGAGAGGAGGCTTGGTCGGGCATGTCCATCTCTCCGACTACGGCATCGGCTTGTTTGCTGAGGTCGATAATCTTGTCCGCATTTTTTATCTGATCTTTATCAACCAGGTGGTGGGTTCCAAAAAGGTACGATGGCTTTTCCAGCCCGTTTCCCGATATTTTCCATAGCAGTTGTGCATTGACACTACCAGTCATCAAAAAGGCGATAAACGCCACGCAAAGGAGTCTCTTGTCTGTTAATTTCATGTTGTGTGTGCTAAAGGGTTATTTGATTGGTGATTTTTACTTGGCGTTGGACGAAATCAGAATCGGATTATAGCCGGAGAATCGCTTTGTAGATCATGTAAAAAAGCCAGAGTTTGACAAAGGCGTATCTTGCTGTTTGCCCTACGGCAAACCCAAATGAGTAGGGCGTAAGCTGCTGCCCGTTATTGATGGTGGTGGCGGTGAAAATAACGCATATAATCACGATTACCGCAAAAAATAGACTCGGATGCCGCATGTGTATCCGCCTGTCAGAATGCTGGGGGTTGAAACTGTAAGACATAATGCCCGGTTTATAGGTTGATTGAATTGAATATTCCTCTTATCGGGGTATTGATACATTGAAAATGCACATCAATTCCATACCCTGTTAAGGGAGAATTTGTTCAGGAATGGACCCGTAAAAGCGCGTAAATTCCCGAATGATCCCGATGTTGGTTAGTAGTTGTAAGAATCAGACAACAGACGGAAACTGTTGTCTGCATGAAGAATGCTTGGTAATGCAAATATATATTTTTGTATTAATATAAGTAGATATATTTACATTGTGAAATTTAATTTATGTGTTGTTAACTTATTGTCGGTGCCGGAATTTCTCGATCATGAGCGGTTACTTGTTGTGCTATTCTTCCTGTAATAAGTGATTTATACTTTCCGTATGGTGAGTTAGGGGACCCTGACAGGATGAAGGATACTTTGTTTGTAAATGTGAACGCGTAATTGCAGGAAAGGGATTGTTGGTTGTATTTATGCAGAACGCATTCCTTATCTTTGTCGTTCTGAAGATTGAGAGTGGTTGCTTTTAACACAAAAACAGACAAGGTTGTCCATTTTGGACAACCTTGTCTGTTTTTGTAAAGTAAATGAGACCCCTTAGAATCCGTTATAGAATATATTGATTCGGAGAGGAGAATCGTATGGCTGGTTGTGTTTCTTTTTGTTACGTATCTGTACGGCACTCAGGGTCGATTGCTGCCTGATGGCAGTGACGGTATTTGACGAGGTCATCGTGTATTCGATCGGAACAAGCACCATTCTTTCTATATCGCTATCAGAGATCGGTCGGTTGTTGTAATATTTATGCAATTTATTCGTGAGATATGCTGATAAATCGAAGGTGTAACTGTGTGTTATATAGTTATACGTTGCCGTTATGATAGTGTCCGTTGCATAGTTGTATTTGCTCAGATAATTTAGCAATACAGAATTATTATTCGGATCGAAATGGTGGGTCAGCAACAGGGTTGTCGGTGGTTTTAATGCATAGGTATGTGTCGTATCCCGATTAACAACTTCGACAGTCATGGAGGAGTGGTTGAAATTGATGATCTTGCTGCTCAAATCCAGATTTCCATTTTTATCTTTATGATTTTTGATTCTGTTGAAGATTCTTCCCACAGGAATATCTACCTGTGTGTAAATCCCTGAAGGTGAAGTAATGTAGGTTGTGCTATCGGGGATATTGGATATAGTACTGACAATATCTTTATGCGAAATCAGTCCGATTTGTCGTACGTCTTTGCTTGCCGGAAAGACCAAACCATTGGTGAGCGTTGTCTCTTTGTTGTCGACGAAGGCATGGTAATGGTAGTACAACGTCATATAAAGGTGGCTGATGTTCCAGATAGACCCATCTCCGTATTCCGAACGAAGATAAACGCCGTTAAAGAAATTAGCAAATGAACTCTGGTTTTTGAATACACCGCTTTTTGCAGCCTGAAAAAAATCGATAGTTCGTTGTTTTGAGAACTTGTATTTCAGATGCGGCTGATATGAAGCCGTATCGGTGACGGTATCGGGAACAGCTACCGAGATGCGGGAGCCCAATAACTTGCTTTTGGTAGAATAGTTCGCCGCATCTTCGGTTGTATAGTAGGTTGTATTGTAGTTCAGTGTTCCCTTGTCCATTTCGTATGCTGCGATCTGAACCGGAGAATATTTGCTTCCTTTCCAGGTGTTGAATACCAGCGTCAACGACATAGAATCGGGTTCCGCGCCTGCCGGTACCGTAAAGGCCGAAGGGGTAGTGAACTGTGCAAGAATTTCACCGCGTGTTGTCCCGTATGTTGCATCGTAAAATTCTCCAAGCAATAAAGAGTCGGCCGAACAACTGGACGGCGAACTGAAAGTTCCGGTTTTTATGCTGGCGGAATTGACATGAAATGTATCGGTTCCCAATACTATTCCGTCTCCTGCCGGCTGGATAGAGAGTCCTAAGTCAGTATCTCCCGAGCAGGAGGTAAACATCAAAATAGTAGCGGCACAAACTACATACAGGAAATATTTCATACGAAAACAATAATTAGTCATTAAGGAATGGAGATACACCTGTCCGGGCTTTGCCATTGCGAGAAGGAGAAAATCCGGAGTGCCTCATGAATGAAGAAATTGAACAGTTAATGATTTATATGTTATGCTCTTCGCTATAATGGTTTACATTACTTTGTCATACAACTCGGTATATGCCTGAATATATGTCTCCGGTGTTTGATGGGATAAAAACTTGTCGGAGAACCTGGAAGCAGCATATTCTTTTACTTGCGAATTGATCGTTTCACTGCCTTCGATGGCGGCATCCGAGAAATCGAGCGCCAGTTTCGACAATGCCACAAAATCGACAGATTGGTTGTGTACGGATGTCAAATCCGAATCTTCGATCCCATCGAGACGCAATATGGTATCGTATCCTTCTTTGAAAGGGCTTTGAAAATCGTCGTTATAAATGGAATATACTATTTTTGAATTGCGGAAAAACGGATCGTCATGGTACGCTTTTTTGATGTAAAGCGGAACCAGAGCGGTCATCCATCCGTGACAGTGAATCACATCGGGTGTCCAGCGCAGTTTTTTTACCGTTTCGAGTACGCCGCGGGCAAAAAAGATTGTCCGTTCGTCGTTGTCTTCGTATTCGTTACCCTCTTCATCGGCAACCGTTTGACGGTGGTGAAAGTAATCATCGTTGTCGATGAAATAGACCTGCATACGGGCTGTCTGAATGGAGGCAACTTTAATAATCAAAGGGTGATCGGTGTCGTCAATGATGAGATTCATGCCCGAAAGCCGCTGTACTTCATGAAGTTGATTACGACGCTCGTTAATGCAACCGAACTTCGGCATGAATGTCCGAATTTCCTTTCCTTCGTCCTGAACCGCTTGGGGCAACTGTCTGCATATAGTTGCAATTTCCGATTCAGGCAAGTAAGGCGCAATTTCTTGCGTGATAAACAATACTTTGGTAGCTTCTCCCATATTGATGAAATGAGGATATTAAGTCAAAAAACTATGCAAAGGTAGATAAAAAAATTTGTTTTACCACACAAGTTTTTGGCTAAGGAATTGCTTACAACAGTACGTTTTTCAATGTTTTACTTCATTTAACACAAGTGTGAGGTTTCGGCCGGTACATGCATTCGGGCTGGTGATATGTAAAAGGTTGCTTACGGTAGGTGCAATGTCGGTTATGTTTGCCGAAGTAATGATTTGTGAACTAATAGAGTACCCGAATAGAATGAGCGGAACGTAGGATTCTTTGCGATTGCCGGCTGTTATAATACTACCCGACGCGTCGGCTTCTACCCAACCCGGCATTAAGGTAAAGCAGACATCTCCGGAATGATTTTTATTATAAGAATTTTTCAATCTTGCATGTTCATCGTGTCCTTTGCCATCGAAATGAAGGATTTCCTGAACGGTGAATGCCGATTGTACACCCTGCAGCTCGAGCATGAAATCAGCGCAATGTTGTTGTATGTCTCCCATAGCCACCCCTTTTTTCTCAATGGCGGCATGATCGAGATAGATGTTCTTGTCGAAATAGCCGGTCACCCATTGATGCTGCCCGTAAATGGCCATCAGATAGAGATTGAGCAGCGCCATGGAGCTGGTTGGAGAGAAGGTGCCTCCGCTTATTTTGTAATTCGATAGGGTGCTCTGTGAGTGTACATCACCCTGGCTGCCGGTAATCACAAACAGTGTGTGGCTTAGTCCCACGCTTTGATCTATCTTATCGATCAACTCGGAGAGATATTTGTCTAAGCGCAGGTACATATCCTCTTTTTCGGCCGAAAGAAGTTCGAACGAATCGTCACCCACGACTTGCAATGAGAATTGCAAACCAAGATAGTCCGGAGCTCCCCCTTGTCCCAATTTCTCTGCTTCGAGCGCCTTCAGAGCAATGTTCTTTATAGTCTGATTGACAAACGGTGTTTGTTTGAACTGCTGAACCCGGTTGGAGAGAGATGCTCCGGCATTGGAATAGACAAATCCTTTTGCCGTATCGTTTCGTTTGGGCGGGAAAATGTAGGTATTGATCGGATTCAGAGGAGTCCATTCGGTAGTCAGGGCATTGCTCAGTGAGTGGTCGACATTGATCTGGTCGGCCCAGCGGGGCAATCCCAAAGGATAAAATGAGGTAGTGGCAAGGTTTCCTGAGGCATTGTCTATCCAAACGGCTCCATCGGCAGCGTGTCCTGCCAGCATAACCGTCTCCTGACTGTTGATGCCAATGGCGAAGACGTGCGATTTGCCTCCGCTGTTCATTTTCAGTTCGTCCGACACGGTTGATGCCAATAATGGCCTGGGAGAAAGTGTCTCTTGCGTTCCGATTCCGGCCGCAGTCGGATCTGCCAGACTCAGCTGTAACTTCCCGGTCTTGCGGTCGTAATATTGTTTTCCGGTAATACCGTGGTTGAAAGGTGTGGTTCCACAGGCAATGGTGGCATAGTCGCTGGTGGCTCCGGCTGAGAGAATGGGGTAGTAGGCCTGACGGCATACCGCCCCCTGACTGTATAAACGACGGAATCCGCCCTTGTCGAACAGGTTCCAGAGTGTAGTCAGGTGCTCGGGTTGAAAGCCATCAATGACTATATTTACTACCAAACGCGGGCGTTCGGGTTCGTTGGCAGCCGATATGGAGGTTGCCAGTCCGCAAAGAAGAACTAAATACAAACAGAACGATTTCATTTTTATTTTTCCTTTGTCTTGATTACCGGCTTGAGATATTCGGATTGAAGTCTCAGATACATGATAGACCGGAGTGCCAAAACAATAATCAATAGAATTTCGGAGATTACAAAACTTTGAGGTAGTATGAATAAACCTATCAACATAAACAGATCACATACAAGGAATAATCGTTGCAGATAGAATGCAAATCTGCGTGTTTTCCGGAATAAAACAGTTAGTGCAAAAACCAGAAGCAGCGGATTTAGCCAAACGACATTCCAGTTGAAAGAGACTAAAGGATGTACGGAAAAGGATGTTAGATAAAATATAATAAACCCGGCTATCCCTGCTATGCCAAACAAAATGGCATCGAACCAGAAAAAGAGAGCCCGGTTGCGATGTTCTTTTGAACTGATCCATAGTGTTGCTACAAGCAGTAAAATGCACAAGAGAGGAATGTAATTGAAAGCCGGTTTCATCTCTTTGCCCGGAATAATTACCGGTTGCGATGAACTCTGTACCAGCGGAACAGAGGCGCTATCGCGCTCGATACGGGCAGAGGCCATTGCCTGCATCAATCTTTCGGGTAAAAACATGGTTTGCCTGAATGAGGCGGTGTCGTCTTTCGGAGCTCCCAACACAAGATGGATGCCAAACAGGATTGCAGGGCTATCGGCCGTATAGAGGTCGATAAGTTGTTGGAATGTCTCCTGCTTTTTCTCCAGGTTTTTATTGAAAACAACTTTACCGTGTATGGCACGCAGAATCATGTCGCGTGGTCGGGTGGCACAGTTGTCGAAAACGAAGTTATAGCGATAGAAACGGTTTTCGGGTCTGTAATTCTCCACCAGAGCCTCAAACAAAGCCTGTTTTTCGTTTTGCCGGAGGTTCAGTACCTGTTCCCACATATTGATTTGGCGAATCTGATACTCGAGTATAAATTCGGAAGTTTCGCAGACTCCCAGTTGGTAGTCGGTCTCTCCATTGACGAATTTATAATAAAATCCCGGGGTGTTGTAATCGAAATAGCCATAGTTAAAGCTGATGTCTAAGTGATTGGCCGGATCGAATACGCGAATCGCCGAATGTCCGAATTTGGCATACAACTCCGGTCCGGGGCCGCAGGTAAGAAGCGACACTTTGGCTGAATCGGAGAGCGTAACGGCACCGGCACTGACTATTGAAAAACAAAAAAACAGGTAAATGAATATTTTGCGCATGGAGAAAACTGTTTGAAAGAGGTTCTTAGAGACATCCGTTGAGTATCTCTCTTATTTTATCGGGAGTGATGGTTTGATTTTCACCGAGCTTCCAGCCGCGTTGCGTGAAACGGTCGACAATGGTATCGAACGATTCGTTACCGATGCCATGTTCGCTCAGTTTTGTTTTCATTCCCACACTTCTGTAAAATTTTTCGGTCGCGTTGATGATAGCATCCACTCTCTCTTCTTCTGTGCCCTGAGTGATATTCCACACCCGTTCGCCGTATTGAAGCAGTTTTGCCTTTTTCTCGTCACGCATTACCCTCCAGAGCGAAGGCTGTACGATGGCCAGTGTTACGGCATGATCGAGCCCGTGAAGGGCCGTCAGCTCATGTCCTATCGAGTGTGTTGCCCAGTCCTGAGGAACACCCATGGCGATGAAACCGTTGAGGGCAATCGTAGCGCTGTACATAAAGTTTGACATCAGATCGTAGTCGGTGTTATCGGCCACCACCTTTTCGCCCAGTTCGGTAAGCGTAGAGAGAATTCCTTCGGCAAAACGATCTTGTATCATCGCCTGCGAGGGGAATGTAAGGTATTGTTCGCATACGTGGATAAAGGTGTCGACAATGCCGTTGGCTATTTGACGTTTTGGTAACGAGTAGGTTACTTCCGGATCGAGAATAGAGAAAACCGGATAGGTTTTAGCGCTTCCGAAGGCCAGTTTTTCGTGGGTTGTCTTTTTCGAGATAACCGCATTGCCATTCATCTCCGACCCTGTTGCCGGTAGGGTTAGTACCGATGCCAGCGGCAGGGCATCGGTAATTTTATTCTGATCTACCAACAGATCCCATGGATCGTCGTCGTAGGCAACAGCAGCTGCAATAAACTTCGTTCCGTCAATAACGGAACCTCCGCCTACGGCAAGCAGGAAATCGATCTTCTGCTCTTTTACAATGTCGACGGCTTTGATAAGGGTTTCGTATGTGGGGTTCGGTTCTATTCCGGCAAATTCGACAACGAAGTGATTTTTCAGCGCATTTTTTACCTGATCGTACACGCCATTGGCTTTAATGCTACCTCCGCCGTAAGTCATCAGGATTCTTTTGGTGGTTGGGATTTCATTTGCCAGAGTAGCTATGGTGCCTTTCCCAAAAATTAATTTGGTGGGATTTTGAAATACAAAATTGTTCATAATCGAGGAAATTTGTTTGTTAAGGGAAATTGGTCGTTTGTAAGAAAAAATTTCCGCATTGTTGCAAAACGAAGGAAATTCGGTGCAAAGATACAATACTTATTTTCGTCGGGGACAATTGTTCCCTAAAATAGAGAGAGAGCTCTCTTCTATTTGTATGACAAAAAAAGTTAATATCAGCGATTCAATGCAGCATTTTGTAATATTAGCCGTCTTTTATTTTGATTAGTGGTTATAAAAATCACTTCCCAACGATTAAACGTTATTCAGATATAGAAAAATAATGAATATGAAACGAACATGTTGCTACACAACATCCAGGAGTATTGTGATAATTTACAGCAACATGGAGTTCCATACTTCCTTAGATGAAAAAAATATTATAGTATGAAAAAATGTACATTCCTTTTTGGTTTACTGGGAGCGGTGTTGCTGACTTCATGTAGTTTGGGTACGGTTGATTCTGATTATTCTCCACAACTGCAAATTACATCACTTACGTTGAACGGGGTTGCTCAAACTACGCTGCCGGATACATTGAATGTGGGTGATGTGCTACAGATATCGTGTCTGGCAAATGGCGTATCGAAGCCATTGACAGCCATTCAGATTGCCAATGACACCATCTATTCCAACCTGTCTTTTGTGGATATTTCGTCACTTAATCCAGCTATATTAAACAGGTCGAATCCGTCAAAAGGATATTTTGTTCTTGATGGGCTAAATATTTATACGTTTGGATTTTCGGTACAATACAAGGCGACCAAGGCAAATAAAGATGGGGCAAACTTATTGTTTGTTGTAAATTCTACTTCGCAATACTCGCCCAGAAAATATTTGATGAAGTTGTGCGCAAAATAAACGCATTTTTTTCTGTACAAAAGGGGCTGCTTGTTTCAACATAAACAAGCAGCCCCTTTTGTTTTATCCCGCGGGAGTACCGTTGGAAACTATTCCACGGTAACCGATTTCGCTAAATTACGGGGTTTGTCGACATCGCAACCTCTAAGTACCGATGTGTAGTAAGCAAAAAGTTGCAGCGGAACAGCCGTCAGAATAGGAGAGAAATACTCGTTGTAATCGGGAATTTCAATAACATATTCGGCTAAGTCGGCCTGACGTTCGGTACTTTTTTTGCAAATAAGCAGTACTTTGGCTCCACGTGTTCTCACCTCTTTGATATTACTTATCATCTTTTCAAAGAGAGGTGTCTGAGTAGCAATAGCAACAACAGGCATATCGGTTGTGATGAGGGAAATAGTTCCATGCTTAAGTTCTCCGGCCGCATACGCATCGCTGTGGATATAGGAAATCTCCTTCAATTTTAACGAACCTTCAAGCGAAAGCGAATAGTCGAGTCCGCGACCGATAAAGAAGATATCGTGTGCATTCTGAAACTTGCTTGCCACAAATTTACAATTGTCGGCATTTTCGAGAACCTCTTCGATTTTGGCAGGCAAAGCGAGTAGATCCTTACACAATGCGATTGTCTGTTTTTTGTCGATTACGCCCTTAATACTCGCCATTTTGATGGCAAACAGGTACATTATCGAAAGCTGTACGGTGTATGCTTTGGTACTTGCTACCGCTATTTCGGGGCCTGCCCAGGTATAAATAACACTGTTGGCTTCGCGTGCAATGGAAGAACCGACCACATTGACCACGGCCAGTGTGTGCACACCTTGTTCTTTTGCCAGACGCAGGGCGGCTAACGTGTCGGCAGTTTCGCCCGACTGAGAAATAATAATGACCAGGTCATCTTTCGGTGACAGAATTGGATTGCGGTAGCGGAATTCCGATGCGATGTCTACTTCGACCGGTACCCGGGCCAGTTGTTCGATAACCGATTTACCTACCATCCCGGCATGCATGGCCGTGCCACAAGCTACGATCCAGATTCGGTTAAAACTTTTCAATATATCGTCGGTCAACGCTTTTATGCCAAAGTCAGGCTGGCCATCGATGATGCGTGGTGAAACCGTATTGGTGATGGCAGTCGGTTGTTCGTAGATTTCTTTGAGCATGAAGTGCGGGTATCCTCCCTTTTCGGCAGCTTCAATATCCCATGTTGCGGTAAGAGCCTCTTTTTGGATAGGATCGCCATCCGTGTCAACGATGGAGATGCTGTCTCTGCCCAGTACGGCAATCTCATTTTCTTCCAGCAGATAATAGTTGCGGGTATACTTAAGAATTGCCGGAATGTCGGAAGCGATAAAGTTTTCGCCTTCTCCGATGCCCACAATTAAGGGGCTGTCTTTGCGAACGGCAAAAATCTTGTCCTGACAATCTTCGAACATAATGCCTAAGGCGTAGGATCCCTTCAGACTTTTGATAACGGTGGCGATTGTTTCAACGGGATTTCCGTTGTAATAGTAGTCGAGTAAGATGGCTACGACCTCGGTATCGGTTTCGGAAAGAAACTTGTAACCCTTCTCCACCAGTTTTTCTTTGAGCTGGAGGTAGTTCTCGATGATTCCGTTGTGAACGATCGTAACACGTTCGTTTCCATGTGGATGTGAGTTTACATCAGAAGGCTCTCCATGAGTGGCCCAACGGGTATGTCCGATTCCGACAGTGCCGAGAGGCATGCCTTGAGATTTGATCTTCTCTTCCAGGTTGTTAAGGCGTCCTTTGGCCTTAATAACTTCTATTTTAGACTTTTCGAAAACCGAAATTCCGGCCGAATCGTATCCTCTGTACTCTAATTTACGTAAGCCGTCGACTAAAACGTCAGCGGCAGCTTTTGTGCCGATATATCCAACAATTCCACACATTTTGCGATGGGTAAATGATTAAACACTATCATCAACACAATTCTCGTAATATTCAGCTTGCTGATAAACATGAAATTAGAGAACAATCAACCCACACTATTTGAATAAACAAAGAAAGCAATTTTAATTGAAGAGAAAGAATCTATTTGTAAAAAGTTTTATCAGAATCGGTTCTTCCAGAGTTTTCGCAGCCATTCGGCCTGCTTTTGTTCTGTCGGATTCTCGGCTGGTTGCCAGATCGATTGTTGTTTGATTTCGTCCGGCAAATATTGTTGCTCTACAAAGTGGTTCGCTCCATCGTGCGCGTAATGGTACTCTTTGCCATAGTTGAGCTCTTTCATCAACTTGGTCGGCGCATTGCGCAGGTGCAGCGGTACCGGCAGATCGCCGGTCTCCTTTACCAATGCCAGAGCGGCATCAATAGCCAGATAGGCCGAGTTGCTTTTCGGACTGTTAGCAAGATAGACAGCCGTTTCCGACAGAATGATTCTGCCTTCGGGCCAACCTATTTTCTGCAGGGCATCAAAACAGGCGTTGGCTAAAAGCAGGGCATTGGGATTGGCCAGACCAACATCTTCGGCCGCCGAAATTACCAACCGGCGTGCAATAAATTTGGGGTCTTCACCTCCGGCAACCATCCGGGCAAGCCAGTAAACCGCAGCATCCGGGTCGCTTCCTCTGATCGATTTGATAAAGGCGGAGATAATATCGTAGTGCATCTCACCTCCTTTGTCGTACGTGGCCAGGTTTTGCTGCAGACGTTCGGTAACCAGTGCATTGGTGATGACCAGTTCCGATTCGGCAGATGAGTTGGCTACCAGCTCCAGAATGTTTAGTAATTTGCGGGCATCGCCTCCGGAGAAGCGTAGCAGGGCATCATCTTCTTCAACGGTTATTTTGCGTTGTTTTAGTTCGAAATCTTCGGTTAACGCTCTTGTTATAAGCGATTGGAGGTCTTTCTTGTCCAGCGACTTGAGTACATATACCTGACAGCGGGATAAAAGAGGGGTGATTACCTCAAAAGATGGATTTTCCGTCGTAGCCCCGATCAGGGTGACGGTACCGTTTTCGACCGCGCCCAGTAGCGAGTCTTGTTGCGATTTGCTGAAACGATGAATTTCGTCGATAAAGAGAATCGGATTCGGGTGATTGAAAAAGCGGTTACTCTTGGCTTTGTCAATTACTTCGCGAATATCTTTTACGCCGGAATTAATGGCGCTCAGCGTATAAAAGGGACGTTCGAGGCGGTTGGCGATGATTCTGGCTAACGTAGTTTTGCCTACACCCGGAGGACCCCACAGAATGAACGAGGAGAGATTTCCCGATTCGATCATTTTGCGAAGTATGGCCCGTTCTCCCACGAGGTGTTTCTGTCCGATATACTCGTCCAGATTCTTCGGGCGCATTCGTTCGGCTAATGGTGCAGACATGATTTTATAATGGTTGGTGTTTAACGGTTGATCAATCGCTTTTTTGCGAGTAAAAGTGTCAACAGTTACCCTTTGTTCACCTCAGATTCAACTCCTTATTCAAAACAGCCGGGGCGCCATACGGAATATTGTTCAGTTTGTATAGCTTTTCCACTTTGAGCCCGTAGTATTGAGAAATAGAGTGCATCGACTCTCCGGCTTCTACCCGATGCGTAGCAGGTACGTTGGGGGCTGTATGGCTTTTCTTATTGCCCAGATAAACAACCTCGTTCGGGCTCAATGCATAATCGTTGGGCACTTCGTTTTTGTAGCGAAGTACACTTTCCGGCAGGTTTACCTCTTTGGCAATTGATCGATACGTATCGCCGGGTTTGGCCAAAATATATTTTACGCCGTTATTTTTATATACTTTGTGGGCAAAAGGTTCTTCGATCACTCCGAAATCACTGCTGACAACAGATGAAGAGTCGGCCAATGCCTCTGCAATTGTCTTTTCTTCAATTACGGGCATCGGTCTCTTTCTTCTGATGTTTGACGCCAGTTCTTTATTGCTGTCGGAATCCAGTAGGTTCAACTGATATAGTTCGATCAGATTGATCAGGCTGGAAGCATATGTTTTACTGGTGGCGTACCCATTGGCTTGTAAGCCGGTTGCCCAACCTTTGTAGTCAGTCGGTTTCAGTGTGAAGAGGGTGGCGTAACGGCTTCGCTTGGCTAAGAAAGAAGAGTGATCTTCGTACGATTCGCGGGCATCCGAATATTTGCGGAAACATTCGTCTTTCTGGTCATCGTCCTGATAAAAGGTGGCACCGTTCCAATCGGAACATTTGATACCGAAATGGTTATTAGCCTCAGTGGCCAACGGACTTTTGCCCGCGCGCGACTCCAGCAATCCCTGAGCCAGCGTAATGCTTGCGGGAATGCCGTATTTCTTTTGTTCCGAGATAGCAACGGATTTGTATTTTTTGATGTATGCCTCAAAATCGGGCTGACGCTGTTGTGCTGCAAGGCAAAGAGATACCAAGCTTGATAATACTAATGTGGTTAGGATCTTCTTCATGAATGTTGATCTTTTTGATGTAGAATTATTTTGTATTGGTTATTTTTGAATTTTCCATGAGCCATCCTGATAAACGATACGGATCACTTCGTTTTTTAATAATGGCTTCAGCTGTTTGAAATCTGCTTCGGATAAAAAGGATTCCGCATTACAACTGGCCACAATATCGGTTGTTCCCGGTTGGAACGAGTATCGAACAAACAGAGGTGTTAGCAGGCGATTGGCTGTAGCCTGATCGTCTTCCGATAACCCGTTTGCATAAAAATCGGATGCCGAGAGTGCCGGTATCTGCATCTCGATCGGTTTCCAGTCGGAAGAATAAAAACAGACCGTAGAATAGCAGGCCGGAGCACACGCAGTGAAAATAACGCCGACAAACGGATTTGTTTTGGTCTCTAAAATTTGCAGCTCCATATTCCCTTTCCGGGAAGTATTGAGCGAGAGATGTTTTGTGGCTTCGCTGTAATCGATTATTTTGCAATAACCATTCATGTTGTTCCCGATCGAATCCACTTTTTTGTCAGTGAAATAGGCAAGCAGATCTTTGCGTTGCGACTGATCGAGCCAAAGAAGATTATCGGGCATCGATTGGAACAATTTTTCAACGGATTCCTGAGCTGCAGCCGATAGAATAGACAATGCGCTGAAAACTATTAGAAGTGCCTGTTTGTACATATGCTTGTTGTTTGTATAATCCTGTTTGGATTATTTCTGTTTGTTCTTTTTCTTGCGAAAAATGGCTTTGAACGATTCCCAATAGTTTTTTGCCAAATCTTTGAAACTATTGAAATTTTCGGTGTAGCTAACTCCTAATCCTTGTGTGTAAGGAGACGGATTGAGCTGCTTGTAATCGTTGGTGCGGTTGTATCCGCGCACGCGCCATTTCCCGTTATTCGATAAGATATACTGAATATCGAAATCGCCGATGAATTTACTGGTCGAGAAATTATCATTCCGGTATCCGACATTACCGTTGATGATCCAACGGTTGTTCTGGTACATGATGTTGGCTTCGTAGTCGGTGCCGGTATATTCACCCAGACCCGACTGGCGCAGGTTGAACCCGACATTGACTCCGGAGATCGCTTGCGATAACCAACTGCTCAACTGGTTGGATAGGGTGGAGCTTGCTACGGCCATTAGTTCGTTTTGTCCGATAGGATTGGTCGATGCACGGTAATCCGGATTGTAAAAACGGTTGAAAGCCAGCAACCAGATTATCTGCCGGTTCATCATGTCGTTGGTGGTGATAACGCTTTTTACCGCACGTTTTACCTCTTCGCGCGAATTCGGCAGATCGATATCGAATTTAATATCCGGTTTCGTCAGGTTTCCGGTCAGATTTAATAAACACTCGACAGGAACGCTTGAGCGTCCGGTACTTTTTAGAATATCAGCATCCAGATCGGCCAGAGACGCGTTCATTTGGTAGCGGGCATTGATATCGATTAAAGCGTTGAATGCACTTCCATTCCACCGTATCACGCTTCCTTTGTCTATTTTAAATTCCCGACTCAGCGCGTTCCAGAAGGTAAACAGGTATTTTCCTTCATTTATTGTGTAACTACCCTGCATTTGCAATGTGGGATTGTGAAGCGTGTATCCCACATTCAAGACGCCTGATCCTACGGCATCGATTTTGTCACCGGCCTTCGGGTCTATTATCAAGTGCAGCTGGGCATCGGGAGTGACATTGAGCGTAGCACTAATAATAGTGGGAGAACTGTCGCCCGATTTGATGTGCGGCGTGACGGCAACGGTTGCGTTTCGCTTCTTTTTGACCACATAGTCAATAAATGAATTGTCGACCGCACTGGCAGCCGATCCGACCGATATATAAACATTCGTTTTGGGCTTTGATGTGGCATTAATGGTGATGTTGGTTCCTTTGCTGTCGCCTGTAATGCGCACACTTCCGCTTCCGTATATTTTGCCCCAAAAGTTTTCGCTGTCAGCCTCCTTGGTGTTCATTACCAAGAGGTTATTTGTTGATACCTGTACGTTATATTTCCAGTTTTTCAGATAGGTGTTTGGTGCCGTACACGAAATGACGCCGGTATTGTTTTCAGCATCGTGTAGCACTACGTTTTTGAGGATGATGGCCTCTTTTCGCAGGTGGATGGAGTCATTGAATGTATAAGAGGTATTTAGCGACCCGATTCCGGCCTGTCCGTTTTCAATCTTCATATCTCCATCGAACCATATATTTCCTTTCGCCAGAAACATACCCATGTTTCCCGAAGCCGTACCTTTCGGGTTGGACAGGAAGGAGTTTAAGTATGGATTCAGGAAGTCGATGGGTAGATGGCGGGCAAACCCGAATAGTGCCATGGAGTCTTTCTCTACATAAAAGCCCCCTTTCATTAAGGCT
Organism: uncultured Microbacter sp.; assembly: GCA_963678265.1. GTDB lineage: Bacteria > Bacteroidota > Bacteroidia > Bacteroidales > Paludibacteraceae > Microbacter. The sequence continues at coordinate 990,924 of OY782761.1, read as the reverse complement.
ACCGTATCTTTCTTATTCATGACCCGTCCCAGCAGGTTCAGTTTATGATTGGTGTCATCCCAACTGCTTTCGGCATATGTATCTCCCCATATACAATGGTTCAGCCCGAAATCACGCGTAAAGAGATTGGCTTTTATAATCGGGTGACCCAATACGCTCAGGACAGATACCTTCCCTGTAACCGTACCATTCAGAGAGGGATTCTGCATGTGAAGCATCCTGGAGACATACTCCAGCTGGATTCCCTGAATATCGACATCCACGCTGTCGGTCGGTTGTGACGATAAAATTCCGTTAATTCCGAGATACTGTTGTTTGTGCTCTATTCTGAAATTGTTTATCCAGATGTTCTTCATGTCGGTTTTTGCCGTACTTGGGCGAATATTCCAGACAGAATCGTTCATGATTATTTGTGTCGGTAATATCCGGGTGTCAGCCCATAGCTGGTTGTTCTCTTTCCACAGTCTGCTTTTGGTTACAATCTCTCCTGCATAGGTCTCTTTGCCGCTATTATCCCACATCAACCGGCTGCTTACAGAGTCCCTGGCAGCGGCAAAGGAGCCAAACAAATTCATTATCGTGTTGTTGCTTTGGAGCATCATGCCTTTTGCCGTGATTTGCATTATGTTGCGGGGATTGTCACAGGTTAAGTGCAACTTTGAAAAATGAGACTCTTTCGATGTGAGTGTCGGTATGTCGAGGGTGAAGTTGAGCTGTCGCAAATCGGAATTGACATTCCCCTCAATAATCGCTCCGTTGTCGATTTGAACCGGCATGTCAAGTGTCGAAAATAATTCGTCTGCCCGGTCGGCATTGATTTTCAGATTAAAGGCAAAATTGTTGAAAGCGGCATATTGTTCCGAAGTGTGCCATAACGATGGCAGGTACCTGGCGGCAATATAAGTGAGGTCGGTTGGTAGTTTGAGAAAATTGAATCTGCCCTGCACGTATCCGCTGATGAGGTCGGAATTGATGTCCAATCGGTTGTTGTTGTCGGATGCCGGAAGTGCGTTGATGGTGAGGTTGTTGAGCCGGAACTCTTTCTCTTTGTTTTTTACAACGATATTGTTGAAAATAACCGAACCGTCGGCGTTTTTCATTAAATCGCCTTGCAGATTTGCTTCCATATGCAGGGCTGCCGTCAGCGTGGGATACCCTTTTGTCAGGTTGAGCTTGTTCGGCGCGAAATTTTGAATATCGGCACTAAATTGATAAGATGGCCGTTTTTTTGAGATGTCGATGAGTCCGGCAAGATTGAAGCGAATATTCGGGTCGGCAATATCGGCCGAACCGTTGAATTTGTATCCATCGAAATTTCCGTCGATGGATAAGTTTTTGTAGGTGTATTTGTTGAATGAAAAGGACGAGACAATGGCTTTTGCTTTTGTCGAAAACGGTTTGCCCTTTTCGGATTTTCCTTCCAGTTTGGCCTGTAGGGAGATATTGCCCATGTTTGATGCGGCAAGCATCTCTCCCAAACGAAAGTTCAACGCGTTTACGCTACCCGAGAATTGTAATTTACTCAGATCGTGACTGAAATTCAACTTGATGTCGGTCGATACATTGCCCAGATGGGTCGACAGATTGCCATAAGCCACCATTTCGCTGAAAAATCCGGTAAGTGAACCGTTGAACCGCAGATTACCCAGCCGTAGTACCTCTTTCGGCAACAAAAATGGCTTCCCCGACAGATGTGCAACCATATCCTGCAAGTGATTTGTGTTGATATTCAGCTGTTTTACATTCGCATAGACAAAGGTTTCGTTAATGTCGGGTAGTCCGTTTATATCGAAATTGCCGGAAAGTCTGAAATGATCGTCACTGGTCAGACTCAGTTGTTTGCAGCGGAAGTTGGATACTGTTCCGCTGAGTTCCGTTGCCAGTGTGAATTTGTCGTGCAACGTAGCTAATTGAGGCATAAAACAGGCAAAATCACCCGGCGAAATATCTGAAGGCAACAAAATACAGCTTACCTTCACCTTTTGCATCAGATTGTTCGGATTGGCTGCCGTTTTATAGTTAAAGACAATATGCCTCATTTTAAGCTCACTGCCGGGCATTTTCAGATTGAGATATGCCAGCGTCAACTGTTTCTTGTTGGCTCTGACGCTTGTCTGTAATTTCGACAATGTCAACCCCGATTTTTCCCGTAAGCTTAACGAATGAATGTCGGCCGATAAGGAGTCCGCCGAAAACCGGTGGAGAGTCAGATCCAGATCGATGTCCCGTACGTCGAGGTGAGCAGCGTCAAAAGTGCGGTGACGCTCCGGTTTGTCGATGTTGGTCATGCGAAACCGGCTGTCGGCCAACCGAAACCGGTCGACGCTGAAAATGAGTTTGGTTTTCGATTTTGTCGTATCTTTCGAGGCAAATGCCTTGAGTACGAAATCGAAATTAGTCCTACCGAGAGAATCGACTTTTAAATTGAAATTCAGCTGTTTAAGATCCGTGGATGTTACGGCCACCTCATTTCGGAACAGTCGCCAAAAATCGAGGTGCACACTAAGTCGGCGTGCCGTAAACAGCGTGTCGCGGGTTTGATCTTCCAGATAGACATTCCCTAAGTTCAGCTCCGAGAAAGGAACAAAATAGAGCGAACCGATCTCTACGCGCGTGTGGAGCTTTTCCGATAGGTCGGCAACTATTTTTTTGCGGATAGCATTTTGTACAAAGCTCAAATTCAACAAAATAAATATAATGCCAATGACCGCCGCCGTAATTGCAGTGGTTGCCAATAGCACTCTAAGAGATTTTTGTTTAATTTTGAACATTCTATTTGAACCTTGTAATCGGAAGCAATAGCCATTTTTCGGGCAACGGTATCCTTCTCTGAATAAGAAATATAAGTAAACATCAAAACTTGCTCGTACGGATGAAACGAACATAGTTTCTGTAAGTTACTTATGCTTCGGCAAATTTACTTGAAAATCAAATGAGAACAAACAGAATCTTATTAATAATTACTATTTTTATTACAGCCTGTATTATTCATGCGGCTACAAATCAAAAACCGACGATGGTCAAAATTCAAACCAACCATGGCGATATCCTCGTAAAGCTCTATGATGAAACGCCTCTGCATCGTGATAATTTTATCAAATTAGCCAAACAGGGCTTTTATGACGGAGTTTTATTTCACCGTGTTATCGGTGATTTTATGATTCAAACCGGCGATCCACAGTCGAAAAATGCGAAACCCGATCAGATGTTGGGTACCGGTGGACCCGGTTACACGATCCCGGCCGAGATTCATTATCCGGCATTTTTTCACAAATACGGCGCGTTGGCAGCCGCGCGTCAGGGCGATGAGGTGAATCCCGAAAAAGCCTCTTCCGGCTCACAGTTTTATATCGTTCAGGGCCGCACCTGCACTGAAAATGAATTGAATCATGTGGAACAATCGGCACGGGTAAATCAGGAACGGAGTATTTTTCAACAAATAGCAGGAGCGCAGATCGAAAAGATAAAAGAACTTCAGTTGGCAAAAGATACGGACGGACTGAATGCTTTGCGCGACTCTATTTATGCCGAAACAGTAAAAAAGGTGGATGCAAATCCGACTTACAAGCTAACGGACGAAATTCGTCAGGCATACAAAACCGTAGGAGGTACTCCTCACTTAGATGGGGGTTATACCGTTTTTGGCGAGGTGGTAAAAGGCCTTGAAGTTGTTACGGAAATATCGAAAGTGAAAACCGGTCAGGCCGATCGTCCGGTGGAGGATGTGAAGATTATAAAAGTAACTGTAGAAGAATAAAAGCTATCAATCAGCCAACGACTCATTGACAGTGTTCGATTTAATTGAATATCTGGGATGAAAAAATTAGTTATTCTGACAGGAGCCGGAATGAGTGCCGAAAGTGGGATCAGTACCTTTCGGGATGCCGGTGGATTATGGGACCAATATCCCGTAGAGGATGTGGCTACGCCCGAAGGGTGGCAACGCAATCCGAAGTTAGTGCTCGATTTTTATGCCGAGCGTCGCCGTCAGTTGTTGAATACTCAGCCCAACGAAGGGCATCTGGGGCTTGCCCGATTGCAGCATGATTTCGATGTGCGGATTATTACGCAAAATATTGATAATCTGCATGAACGGGCCGGTAGTAAAAATATATTGCATCTGCATGGAGAATTGACCAAGGTCTGTTCAACGTACGACCCTGATTACATTGTGGAGCTTCCTTCGGATGCTCCCTACATTCAATTGGGCGATAAGTGCCCCCGTGGAGGACAACTGCGCCCGTTTATTGTCTGGTTTGGCGAAGCGGTGCCTGCAATTGAAGAGGCTGCCGAATTGAGCGCTCAGGCCGATATCTATGCAGTGATCGGAACCTCGCTTAATGTCTATCCGGCTGCCGGTTTGTTGCAGTATGTTCCCAAAGGAGTTCCTATTTATCTGATAGATCCGAAAGAGGTAGAGACATCCTATTCAAAACGGATTGTTTATATCCAACAACCTGCTACAAAAGGGGTGGCTCAACTTGAACAGAGATTGCTTGCCTGATCGATTTCAATGTAGTTGAAAACTGAAAATTGATAGAAAAAGCCGGACGATTGATGAAAAATCAATTTCCGGCTTTTTTGTGTTTATGCTTTTCACTTTCTTCATAAAATCTCTCAATTCCTTGTAAATAGAGCATCTGGCGTTGTTGCAAAGTTTTACTGTACATATCAAAACGAGAATAAAAAACATTAAAAAAGGATGAATTGTGAGATAATTGCTATTATATACTTGCATTTCTAATCTTTTTGCTACCTTTGCAGTAGTTTATATAATAAAATGCAATTAAAAATAGGCAAAGACATGAAAGCAAAATTAGAGTATGTTTGGTTGGATGGTTACAAACCAACCCAATCGTTGAGAGCAAAGACAATGATGTCTAAAGACAACTTTAGTGGAAAATTGGAAGACTGCAAAGTATGGTCATTCGACGGTTCTTCAACCGAACAAGCTACTGGTGGTTCTTCCGATCTTTTGTTAAAACCAGTTGCTATCTACCCGGATCCAACTCGCAAAAACGCTTATGTTGTGATGACTGAAGTATTGAATCCTGATGGAACTCCACACGAATCAAACGGTCGTGCAACTATCGAATCGGACGATGATGATTTCTGGTTTGGTTTCGAACAAGAATATTTCTTGATGGATATGGAAACAAAGTTGCCTTTGGGTTTCCCCGCAGGTGGTTATCCTGCTCCTCAGGGTCCTTACTACTGTGGCGTAGGTGCTAAAGCTGCTTACGGACGTGAAATCGTTGAAGAACACTTCGATGTTTGTTTGGAAGCCGGTTTGAATGTTGAAGGTATCAACGCTGAAGTTGCTGCCGGACAATGGGAATTCCAAATCTTCGCTAAAGGTGCAAAAGATGCAGGTGACCAAATTTGGGCTGCTCGTTATTTTCTGGAAAAAGTTGCTGAAAAATATGGCGTTTATGTTGAATTGCATCCAAAACCACTTGGAAAAGATCTTGACTGGAATGGTTCAGGTATGCACGCTAACTTCTCTAACGGGTTGATGAGAACTTGCGGTGACAAGAAAGTATTTGACACAATCTGCGAAGAATTCGGAAAACACATTCAGGAACACGTTTCTGTTTACGGAGCTTACAACGACCAACGTTTGACGGGTAAACACGAAACAGCTTCTATCAACGAATTCTCTTATGGTGTTTCTGACCGTGGTTCTTCTATCCGTATTCCTATTGGAACAGTAGAAGATGGCTGGAAAGGTCGTTTGGAAGACCGTCGTCCTGCTTCTAACGGTGATCCATACAAAATTGCTGCAGTTATTATTTCAACTACCAAAAAAGGTATTGCAAAATTATAATTACAAGCGGAATATACAATTCACAAAAGGTGTCCAGTTTTTGGACACCTTTTTTTGTTGCACCGTGTTGTGATTATCCGAGGTTGTTCTCTTTTTTTATTCGTTCGATAATACGTTTGCCGAGAGCCTCTTTGGTAGCCATGTGCTGTTTTATGGCCAGTACCGAATCGTCGGTTTCCATTGAACCGCGTACATTTTCAAAATCTTTCTTCTGAGCCTCTTCATCGCCATCAATCCCGAATCCGATACGTTGTGTCAATGCAAATTCTTTTTTTGCATCTTCGTACAACCAGCGATCCATATTTAAAACGGCGGTCATCCACTCTTCAATAACGGCTATTGTATCCTGGGGCGTAAACTCGTCGGGGCGTTTGCCATACCATTGCGATAGGGTGCTGTAGGCCCAGGTCCATTCGTAGTCGTAATAACTTTCGTGAATCGTTTTGAATGTCCGGCTGATATGTTCCAACGAATTCTCCGTGCCGTTTTCAATATTGTCGAGTAGCACCTTCAAAACAGCCGACGGACAGATCATTCCGGCAATATCCACCCATTTTCCACAGCCTTCCGGATGTGTGATCTTCAGAATGGATCGAATCTCTTTTTCGTCGAGTGTTTTATGGCTTTTTTCCAGTTGGGTAATCAGTGAGTTCCCGAGGAATTTCCAAATAGCATTTTCGTATAAACGAATGCCGCGAGACAAGATACGGGCCTCTATTTCTACTCCCTGATATTTGTAGAGAGCGCAGGTTTCATCTTTTTCCCGCATTGTGAGAAGCAGGTTGCGTCCGTGTATCATCCGTTCCACGGTAAATGGGCTCAAAAGGTTGTAGTTGATCGAATCGAGCAGGTTTTTACTTTTCCGGACATCGCGTTTTGGCCATTTTTGCGAGTCACGGATTGTGCCGATACTGCGCAGGTTTACTGCCGGAGAGAGGTATGAAACATCTTTGTGCTCAATTAGATATGAAAACGGGAGCCCGGATGTGTCGCAGTGGGTATAGTGCCGCCCGGAAATTAACGTAAAGGCGCCTATTTTTGCTGGCCAGAGAATATACGAATCGCTGGCCGTTTTGCTTCCCCGTTCAACAAATCCCTGATGAATAGGGCCCAGTTTGTACATGTGGTTGCTTTGGTTCGACCCGCTACCGGCATTCAGAAATGAATACATACCGGCTATCAACAGGGTTGACTTGTGATGGGTAACGGTGAACGGGCCTGCAAATATGGAACAGGCTTCGCCATGCAGCCCCTGACAGTTGGCAAAAAAGAGTGAGTTGTCTGCAGAGTAGTGTTTGTCGAGAATACATCCCTGACCGATGAAACAGTTGGTTACCAGTGTGGCATTGTTTACTTTGGAGCCGGCACAAATGATGAAATTCTGCATGTGGCATCCGTCGCCAATATATACCGGGTCGGCGCTTTCGCTGTTTACCGTTCCGTTTTTAATCAGACGTGCGCCTTCGATAAGCGCGTTTTCCCCGATTTTGGCATTCAGAATGGTATCGCAACGATAAATTTGTGCCCCGGAACTGATGGTTGCCTGTGAGCTTTTAACCTGATCACTGTAGGTGCTAATCATCCGCTCGATATTTTCAATCAGTCGCGGGCGATGGCGGTACAGAGCCAGAATGTATGCCATCTGAGCGGAGAGCTTGTCGTATATCATCACGCTACGGTTTCCCGCTTCGCTAATGGCTTCGACATTGATTCCGTTGCCGAAAGAGGATTCTCCGTCCACTGCCAGCAGTTTTACGTCGAAGATGATGGCATCGTCCCCGATGGTGTAGTTGGCAACATAATCGCGGATGGTGTGAATCAACACATTGTTTCCTATGGTGCAGTTGTGAATCCAGGCATCGTAAATGCCGGTATGGGTAGTAATGCCTCCGGCAAGTTTTATTTCATTGCCGAAACAACCCAGGCGGTTGTGACCTGTAAATTTTACATTTCTGAAAAATTCGGGGGTGAAATTTTCAACGACTTCAATATCAGCCCAATTGTCGGCCCGGCAAAATTGCAGCTGCAGACGTGCAATTTCAGTCTCTTTTAGTTTTCGATAATTCACGGATTAATTTTTAATTTGCTGTAAATTTGATATTTATAATAAATATCTTCATCTCATCTCACCGTTCATCATCTCCACTATGAAGATACATCTTCGCCTTATTTCAAACCGTACGTGGTCTTTATTACCCGAAATTCTGTGCGTCGGTTGATCTTGTTTGCAATCTCTTGCCGATCAGGGTTTAGTGATTTTATAAACGCTTCATTCAATACGGTTCCTTCTTTCAAAAACGGGTAATTTGCCGCTATGTTTGCATCCACCGTTACCGGCATACTGGCGCCATATCCTTTGCCCGAAACCCGATCTTTGGCTATTCCGGCCTGAGTAAGAAAGTCGACAACCGTTTGAATTCTTCTCTCAGACAGCGTCTGGTTTGCTTCAGCCGATCCGATCATATCCGTGTGAGCAGCCAGTTCAATCGTAATATTCGGATTGTCTTTGAGTATTTTAATCAGGTTGCTCAATGATGTTTCCGACTCTTTGGTCAGTGTCCATTTGCCGAAATCAAAGAAGATATTGTCGAGGGGTATCGGTTTGCCTACAGGAGTCAGCTGAAATGAAATTTTGAAAGTCTTGCTGTTCTTAACTCCTTGTGTGGAAAGCTGGTTTTGTTGATTGAGAAATCCCCGGCAGGTAGCCAGCAAAACGTAGTCGACATTGGGATCTACCTTATAGTAGAAGGTGCCGTCTTTTTTTGTGCGAATTTTCACATTGGCTCCGTTGGTACCGATGATGCGGATGATGGCATCTCCCAATATCTGTTTGTGGTTATCAGACACAATTCCTGTAATGGCATACTCTTTTTCGGAAAGATTGAAACTCCATATTTTGTCATAACCCTTACTTTCGCCACGGTTGGAGCTGAAATAACCTTTCGGTTTCTTACCTTCGAATGTGATACCGAAATCATCCCCGTTGGAGTTGAACGGAGGCATCATATTAACGACCGTCCATGATGTGGCATCGACCCGCGTGGCATGAAAAATGTCAAGGCCTCCAAGCCCCGGATGTCCGTTGGATGAAAAATAGAGCGAGCCATCGGGATGAGCGAAAGGAAACATCTCGTCTCCGGCCGTATTGATTGTCGGTCCAAGATTTTTCGGTGTTTTCCATATTCCCCGTTCGTTCACAGACATCCAGATATCTTTTCCACCATAGCCGCCTTTCTTGTCCGATACAAAATAGAGCGTGTCGCCTGTGGTGTTGATGGCAGGATGAGCAACTGTAATGCTGCTGTCTTTGAATAAGATGACCTGTTTCGGTTCTGTCCATTGGCCTCCCGAGCGGTTGGATACAAAAATTTGTGCGCCAAGACTCTGGTCTTCGCTGTAGGGGCATCGGGTGAAGTAAACCGTTTTGCCATCTCCGGTAAAAGAGGCTGCTCCTTCGTCGAAATCGGTGTTGAAACCACCCTCCATGGGTTGTGGCTTTTCCCATTTGTCCGCCACATTTTTTTGCGACAGGTAGAGGTCGTTTTGAGGAATTCCTGTAATATTGCTTGCTTTGCGTATGGTGGTGTTGGCGCGCGACGAGGCGAACATCAGTGATTCTCCTTCGGCGTCGGCAAATACAGGGCAAAAATCGGAAGCATTTTTTGAATTGAACTCTCCGGCGCGCTGAACAACATAGTCCGTTTTAATCTTTTGCCATTCGGATAATTTCTGGCAGGCAATTACTCCGTTGTTTGCAATTTGGTTGTTTTGATGCGCCTTGAGGTAGGTCTGATACATTTTTAGCGCTTCGCCGTAGTTGCCATTTTCGTGTAAAACCCTGGCGTATTGAAGGTAGATGATGCTGTCGTTATATTTTGCTTTGATAGAAGCTGCGTAGGCATTGATCGCTTTTCCCGGTTTATTCGTTATGCGGAGGCACTCGCCTTGTTGAAAAGCAGCATATGCCCGGATTTGCTTTTTGCTTACCGGCAGCGTAGAATAGGCCTTTTTGTACAGATTTCCGGCGGCATAATATTCGCCTATATCATATTTTTTATCTGCTCGTTTCAATCTGGCCATAGGCCCGCACGATTGCGTCAGAATACATATTACCAGTATCCAACAAGCAGCAAAGATATGTTTTGTCATCTGTTTCATAGATAGATTGTAAAGACAAAGTTAGTTATTTTTCAGTTACTATAAAAAACTATTGTGCCTGCATGAGCTCCGTGATGATGCCGTCTGACAAAAAGAGGCCTTCGGGCGACAGGCGAAGGTAGTTGTTGTCTGAAAACATGATTCCGGACTCGATAAAATGTTCACTTTGTTTTAGTAGTTTGTTTTTTGCTGTCGTTCCAAATTGCTTCTCCATCGCTTCGAGTGAGATGCCTTTTGTTGTACGTAACGAAATTAGTATCATTTCGTTGTATTTGTCTGTAACAGAAAGAATCTCCTTCTCAAAGCAGGGTTTTTCCTGTTCTATTCCGGAAATATATTTTGCGGTGTTGGCAACATTCCACTGGCGCGATACCCCGTCGAACGAGTGTGCCGAAGGTCCGATGCCCAGATAAGGGGTGCCATCCCAATATGATGAGTTGTGTCGGGAGTAAAATCCGGGAATGGCAAAATTGGATATTTCATATTGCCTGATGCCCCCCTCATGGAGCATGCTTCGCAGCAGATGATACATTGCTACACTGGTCTCTTCGGTGACCGGTATGACATGACCTTCCTTCCGTTTCCGTTCGAGCAGTGTGCCCTCTTCGTATGTGAGGTGGTATGCCGAAATATGTTGTATGTTCAACGCAAGAGCCTGCGAAATAGTCTCTTTCCATCCGGAAATAGTTTGTCCCGGAAGTCCGTACATAAGATCGATACTGATGTTCTGAAAATAGCGTTGTGCTTCCCTTACGGCTTCTATGGCCTGTTGTGCGGAGTGTCTTCGGCGAAGCATGGACAATTCATCGTCGTGAAAAGATTGTATCCCGATACTTAACCGGTTGACCGGAAGTTCGGAGAGTTCTTTCAATTTTTCTGGTGAAAGATCATCGGGGTTAGCCTCAAGAGTTATTTCCGTACACTTTTCAATATTCCATTTTTCTGCAATCGTAGCGAAAATATCGGATAATTGCTTGTGGGTTAATATGGAGGGAGTTCCTCCTCCGAAGTAGATAGTTTGCAGCTCTTCTCCTTTCAGGTAATCTACCCGGAGCCTGATTTCATGTTGCAGTGTATCTACAAGTTTGTCGGTCAGCGATCCCTGTACTCCGGAATAGAAATCGCAATAAGAACATTTTGATTTACAGAACGGTATGTGAATGTAAAGACCTGCCACAATAAAATAGTGAGATTGTTGATGGTGCAAAGGTAAAAATCATTTGCAGAAATAAGAAAAATGGTTTACCTTTGCAGTCCGAAAAAACAGGAGGTATTGTTTACGATTCGGTTTTTTACAAACATCATTCGGGGTGTAGCGCAGTCCGGTTAGCGCATCCCGTTAGGACGGGAGGATCGAAGAATCGAAACTCTCAGGTAATAAAAAATTCGGGGTGTAGCGCAGTCCGGTTAGCGCACCTGCTTTGGGAGCAGGGGGTCGTGGGTTCGAATCCCGCTACCCCGACAAATAATAAGGCATTTACATTAGGTAGGTGCCTTTTTTTGTTATGTATTACGTCTATATTTTACAATCAGCAGTAACGGGTCGATTTTACATTGGCTCCACGGGAAATCTGGAAGATCGGTTGTCGCGGCATAATTCAGGAAGAAGCAAGGCGACAAAAAGCGGTATTCCTTGGCGATTAGTTTGGCAGGAAGAGTTTTCTACCCGAGGGGAGGCCTGTAAGCGGGAGTTTGAGATAAAATCATGGAAGAGTCATTCACGGATAGCGTTGATGGTTGGCGCATCCCGTTAGGACGGGAGGGTCGTGGGTTCGAATCCCGCTACCCCGACAAATAATAAGGCATTTACATTAGGTAGGTGCCTTTTTTTGTTATGTACTACGTCTATATTTTACAATCAGCAGTAACGGATCGATTTTACATTGGCTCCACTGGGAATCTGGAAGATCGGTTGTCGCGGCATAACTCAGGAAGAAGCAAGGCGACAAAAAGCGGTATCCCCTGGCGATTAGTTTGGCAGGAAGAGTTCTCTACCCGAGGAGAAGCCTGTAAGCGGGAGCTTGAGATAAAATCATGGAAGAGTCATTCACGGATAGCGTTGATGGTTAGCGCATCCCGTTAGGACGGGAGGGTCGTGGGTTCGAATCCCGCTACCCCGACAAATAATAAGGCATTTACTTAGGTAGGTGCCTTTTTTTGTTATGTACTACGTCTATATTTTACAATCAGCAGTAACGGATCGATTTTACATTGGCTCCACTGGGAATCTGGAAGATCGGTTGTCGCGGCATAACTCAGGAAGAAGCAAGGCGACAAAAAGCGGTGTTCCCTGGCGATTAGTTTGGCAGGAAGAGTTTTCTACCCGAGGAGAGGCCTGTAAGCGGGAGCTTGAGATAAAATCATGGAAGAGTCATTCTCGGATAGCGTTGATGGTTGGCGCATCCCGTTAGGACGGGAGGGTCGTGGGTTCGAATCCCGCTACCCCGACAAATAATAAGGCATTTACATTAGGTAGGTGCCTTTTTTTGTTATGTACTACGTCTATATTTTACAATCAGCAGTAACGGATCGATTTTACATTGGCTCCACTGGGAATCTGGAAGATCGGTTGTCGCGGCATAACTCCGGTCGGAGTAATGCGACAAAAAGTGGTATTCCCTGGCGACTGGTTTGGCAGGAAGAGTTTTCTACCCGAGGAGAGGCCTGTAAGCGGGAGTTTGAGATAAAATCATGGAAGAGTCATTCTCGGATAGCGTTGATGGTTGGCGCATCCCGTTAGGACGGGAGGGTCGTGGGTTCGAATCCCGCTACTCCGACAAAACAAGAGGAATATTTGCAATTTGCAAATGTTCCTCTTGTTTTTAAATTGAAGGGGCAGCTGAAAAACAGAGTTCAACCGCCCCTGAAAATATAGATGGAATTGATCAATTCCCGAATATCAGAATGCCGCCAAGGGCATCCACCACAATGGGTTTGTTTCGATCGATGGTTTGTGCAATCAGCTTTTTGCTCAGTTCGTTGAGTACTTCACGTTGAATGACTCTTTTGACAGGACGTGCTCCGAACTGCGGATCGAACCCCTCTTTGGCTATCTGAGCCAGCGCGGCTTCGGTAACCTGCAGATCCACGCCGTTCTCTTGCAACTGAAGTTTGATATGTTCGACCTGTAACCCTACGATCTGTTTTATTTCATTTTCGTCGAGTGGTGCAAACATTATCAGTTCATCGATACGATTTAAAAACTCCGGTCGAATGGTCTGTTTTAGCAGTTCGAACACTTCGGCTTTGGTCCGGTCAATCACCTCCTCCCGGTTGGTGCTGTCGATCTTGGAAAAGTTTTCGCGGATCAGGTTTGAACCCATGTTGGAAGTCATGATAATGATGGTGTTCTTGAAATTCACCGTTCGACCTTTGTTGTCGGTCAACCGACCGTCGTCCAATACCTGCAACAGCACATTGAATACATCGGGATGCGCTTTCTCGATTTCATCGAACAGAACCACCGAATATGGTTTTCTACGAATTGCTTCCGTCAACTGCCCGCCTTCGTCGTAACCTACATATCCCGGAGGCGAACCGATGAGCCGGGTCACGGAGAATTTCTCCTGATATTCCGACATATCGATACGGGTCATCATATTCTCGTCGTCGAACAAAAATTCGGCTAATGCTTTGGCCAGTTCCGTTTTTCCCACGCCGGTCGTTCCCATAAAAATGAACGAACCGATCGGGCGTTTCGGGTCATTCAACCCGGCACGACTGCGGCGTACGGCATCGGCAATCACGTTGATTGCTTCGTTCTGACCGACTACCCGTTTGTGAAGTTCGGCTTCCAGATTGAGCAATTTGTCTTTTTCGGTTTGCAACATTTTGTTTACAGGAATCCCGGTCCAACGCGAAACCACATCGGCAATATCTTCGTCGTCTACCTCCTCTTTAATCATCGGAGAGTCGGCTTGCAGCTTGTGAAGGTTGGATTTTTCCTCTTCAATTGTGCTTTCGAGACTTTTCAGCTTTCCGTAACGAATTTCGGCTACTTTTCCATAATCGCCTTCCCGTTCGGCTTTGTCCGCTTCAAATTTGAGGTTTTCGATCTCTATTTTTGCCTGTTGTATCCGGTTCATCACCTCTTTTTCGGAGAGCCATTTGGCTTTGCTAACGCTCTCCTGTTGCTTCAGATCGGCAATCTCTTTGCCGAGTTGTTCCATTTTCTGCGTATCGTTTTCCCGCTTGATTGCTTCGCGTTCAATCTCCAGTTGTTTTATTTTTCGCGAGATTTCATCGAGTTCTTCCGGTACAGAATCAACTTGTAAGCGTAAACGGGCGGCTGCTTCATCCATCAGGTCGATGGCTTTGTCGGGTAGAAAACGGTCGGTGATATAACGACTCGAGAGCTCTACTGCGGCGATAATCGCGTCGTCTTTGATACGTACTTTGTGGTGATTTTCGTAACGCTCCTTCAGTCCACGCAAGATGGAAATGGCATCGGCCTGGTCGGGTTCGTTTACCATTACAATCTGAAACCGGCGTTCGAGCGCTTTATCTTTTTCAAAATATTTTTGATATTCATCGAGGGTGGTGGCTCCGATAGCGCGCAGTTCGCCACGGGCCAGTGCGGGCTTCAGAATATTGGCTGCGTCCATGGCTCCCTCGCTTTTCCCGGCTCCAACTAATGTGTGGATTTCGTCGATAAAAAGGACAATTTCTCCATTTGAACGGATCACCTCGTTGATGACCGATTTGAGACGCTCCTCAAACTCTCCTTTATATTTAGCGCCGGCAATCAGCGATCCCATATCCAGCGAGAATAGTTGTTTCGACTTTAGATTCTCCGGAACGTCACCGCGTACAATACGGTGAGCCAATCCTTCGGCAATGGCTGTTTTACCGGTTCCGGGTTCTCCGATCAAAATCGGGTTGTTTTTGGTGCGTCGACTCAAAATTTGCAGCACACGACGAATCTCCTCGTCACGTCCGATTACCGGGTCGAGCTTGCCTGAGCGGGCACGTTCGTTCAGGTTGATGGCATACTTGTTCAGCGCATTGTAAGTATCTTCTGCCGACGGATCGGTTACTTTGCTCCCTTTGCGTAATTCAGCGATAGCCGAACGTAATACCGATTCATTCAAACCTGCATCCCTGAGCAACGTCGATACCTGACTTTTCTCGGTCAAAAGGGCTAAAAGTATAAATTCGAGCGATACATACTGGTCGCCCTCTTTGTTGGAGAAATCGAGCGCTTTTTGCAAAACAGCATTCGTCTCGCGACTCAGGTAGGGTTCCCCGCCGGTTACTTTCGGAAACGATTCTACCATTTGGTCGACGGCGGAAGAGATGGCTGAGCCATTCACTCCGATTTTTCCGAACAGAAAATTGGTAACATCCGTTCCGGTTTTGAGGATGGCTTTCAATAGATGCGGCGTTTCAATGGCTTGTTGATTGTTGCTTTGTGCCAGTTGAATTGCTTCTTGTACGACTTCCTGTGCCTTAATTGTAAAATTGTTGAAATTCATATGGTTATAATTGTTTTATAGATTTCTTCTCCGTTAATGCGTTAATGCGGTTATAATGCTGCAAAAAATTTGCCAGATTATATTTAAGACAAAAAGTCATTTTATTGTTAATAAATCGGAAAAAATGTCATGCCGATAACGGATTGCTAAAATTGAGAGCATTGAAGTGAACGATTATAAGTTGTATCTTTGCAAAGTAACAACAAGTATGAGCAGATTGATGCAAAGCAACAGAAAGAATATAGAGTGGATCGATTCGTTACGGGTCATGGCCACCATTGGAGTAATTATGATACATGAGGCTACGCCGGTAGTCAAGATGAGTTATGGCGGCAATATGGGTAACTGGTGGACCGGAAATATATTCGATAGTGCCGTTCGCTTTGCAGTGCCGTTGTTTTTGATGCTGAGCGGGGCAACTATGCTGGGAAGAGAATACGATCTGAAAACATTTTACAAAAAGAGGTTTGTCAGGGTATTGCTTCCTTTCCTTTTTTGGATGTTGGTTTACTGGGTATACCGGTGGATGGTGCTTCCGGCATCACATCAGCCACATACGCCTTCTTCCGTTTTGCTTTGGGCCGTCAAATTGTTGGGTAACGAAGGGATATCTAAACACTTCTGGTACGTCTACATGATCCTTTTCTTCTATCTGCTTTTCCCCTGGATCGGGAAGGGTGTACGGAGCCTGAAGAACCGGGAGGTATTCTGGTTAATTATTGGCTGGGCACTACTCAGTTTCTCTTCGCGTAAACTATCGGCTAATTTTTATAGCTGGACGGATCACTATCCGGCAAAGTTGCTTGGTTATTGCCAATATTCCGGCTATTTGGTTGTGGGCTATTACCTTTCCAAATTTCGGATTACAACGACTAAGCAACGACTAATCGCCGGAGCTTTGTTTGTGGTTTCCATCGCATTTGCGGCTGTTGCTACTTTCTATTACAGCTGGCAGTCGCATCGGTTGGATGAGAGTATGTATGGTTACGTGACCTTCAATACGATGTTGCAGACCACTTCTTTGTTTTTGTTGGTTAAAGATACATCTGTCAGAAATAAGGTTTTGCTCGCTATTCAGCGATTTATCAGTAAATACAGTTACGGAGTCTATTTGTCGCATATCATGGTTATCGGCATTTTGTTTCAGTACGATATTTTCTGGACAATAGGGCATCCTGTCTGGACGCTGCCTGTGCTGACATTGTTCACATTGGCTATTTCGTTGCTGATTGTTTTTCTGTTGCGACAATTGCCTTATGGAAAATATATTTCAGGATAATCAATTACAATTTACAGTATGAAGACGAACTACATTTTGCTTGAAGATATGCGCTTTTTTGCTCATCATGGAGTTTTTGAAGAGGAGCGTCGGGTGGGAAATTATTTTACGGTCGACCTGAAACTCGGAACTTCATTGTCGGCAGCTGCCGAGAGCGATAATCTGATTGATACGCTCAATTATGGTGTGGCGTATGAAATTGTAAAAAAAGAGATGGCAATTCCGTCGAAGTTGTTGGAGCACGTTGCCCGGCGCATTATCGATGCGTTGTTTGATGAGTTCGGACGCCAGTTGGCTTCGGTAGAGATCCGGCTCTCCAAACACAATCCTCCGTTGGGAGGGGAGGTCGGTAAGGCAACGGTGATCCTGAGCAGGGAAAACTGAATAAAAAACGGGTAAGTCTTTTTTGAGGCTTACCCGTTTTTTTATTACTCTTTCGGTTCGTTGGTATTACCGGTTCGTTTCAGAATCCCCCAGGCGGCCAATTCTCCCTTGATAGCCCGCAGGTATGATTTCATCAAAACATACCAGAGTAATTGACGGTAGAGAATCCGTTGAATGAAGAGATAGAAGATATACTTGAACCTGAATTTCTCTCCATCAAACTTAAATGCCATCAACGAAATGATGAGATCGAGGATGAAATAGGCAAAGTAGAAGACAATCAGCAAGGTTGCCTTGGGCATGAAGATGGAGACGAGGAAGATAATATCGACCACCGGTGACATCAATGGCAGGAACAGCTGGAAAATCATCTGATGCGGAAGCAATATCCAGCTCATGTTCTTGTGCTCTTTCGAAAACATCATTTTTCGGTGTTTCCAGAACGACTGCATAATGCCGAACGACCAGCGCAGACGTTGACGAAGCAGCATGTTCATCGTCTCGGGAGCCTCTGTAAATGCCAATGCTTCGTTGCAACAATGAATCACATATCCTTTGCGCAGCAGACGCATGGTCAGATCGCAATCTTCGGCCAATGTGTCGGTATCGAAACCTCCTACTTCAATAATAGAGTTACGACGGAAAGCGCCAATCGCTCCGGGAATGACCATGATGGCATTTAAAATATCGAACGCGCGGCGGTCAAAATTCTGACTGGTGATATATTCGATGCTTTGCCAGTGAGTCAATAGGTTCACACGGTTGCCAACCTTTACATTTCCGGCAACGGCAGCCACTTTCGGATCGGTAAAATAGGGAGCCAGTTTGCTGATAGCATCTGCCTTCAACAGGGTATCGGCATCGATGCACACCAAAATGTCTCCGGTTGCTATCTGAATACCGTAGTTGAGCGCCGACGCTTTTCCTCCGTTCGGTTTTGTATTGACGCTCACTTTCGGGTTATTTCCGAATTTATCCAACACGTTTTGGTATGTGTTGTCTTTTGATCCGTCATCCACGAATATGATTTCAAGATTCGGGTAGGTGCTTTTCAGTAGATTTTCGACCGTTTTACAGGCTGTTATCTCTTCGTTATAAGCAGGAACGATTACGCTCATTTTAAGATGCGAAATTTCTTCCGGAGGTAGCTGCTTTTGCATTCTTCTCCGATGAATAACGGCAAGAACGGCTACGGTGAGTATTTTGGCTACCGATAGCAATAATGCGACAAAGAAGATGATGGACAAAATGCGGTTTACAATATAACTGGCGGTTACCACGGTAGCGTCGGCAGTTTGCAGGTAACGGTTAAAGTCACCGGCTTGCTGAGGCATCAGGTCATCTCTTTTTCTGTCGAGCAAATCGGCAATGCTGACAAATTTATACCCCTTCGTCTTGAAGTATTCGATCAAATGGGGTAAAGCGGCGATAGTAGCGGTACGGTTTCCACCGGCATCGTGCAATAATATAATATTATGCGGATCGCCATTAATTTCACTTTGTTCGGTTTGTCGGATTACGCGGGCAATGATCGAATCGGAAGTTACTCCGACTTCCCAGTCAAGCGGGTCGATGTTGGATCCGATGGTCAGATAGCCTTCAGAACGGGCAACCGACATCGGTTCCACTGCTGACGGGTTGGTTGGTTCCAAATCGGTGTCGTATGGCGGTCGGTACAGCATCGTTGCGTGTCCGGTGATACCCTCTATGATGTATCCGGTAGAACGCAGTTCGGCTCTGAAACGCGAAGATGAAATAACCGCTACGTTCGGATGTAAAAAGGTGTGGTTCCCGATCGTATGCCCTTCACGGTACATCCGCTGCAGAAGGGGTAAATTTTGTTCCGCGTTGATGCCGGTAACAAAAAATGCCGCAGGGACATGATGTTGACTCAGGATTTCGAGAATCTGAGGCGTGTAATCTTCGTCAGGTCCGTCATCGAAAGTGAAGGCAATCATTTTGTCTTTCTTTCCGGTACGGTTGATTACATAACTCGACGGTAGTTCCAGATAATTTTCTTCGGAGATGGCCTGTTCTCCTTTGTTCACTTCCAGCTTAATTCGTCCCGGACGGGGTGATGATACGATGTTGAGTACCTCTCCGGATCCGATGTAGTCGACGCTGAAGGAGGATTTGATATATTCGAGCGAGTGATAATCGAAAGGTTGCTTTTTTAAGCCGGGTATCGACAGGTCTTTGGCAAAGAAGCTCCATAGCCGCGCATCTTCCGACCCAAGTCGCCACAGGGCATAACCGGCCATTCCATTATCATAAGCCGTTCGGATGGCATTGTAATTGGAGACGGCATCGGTGAAATATACACGGTGCAGTTTTCTTTCCGAATCGTAATACGAAAAATCGAGGTTGTAAGTCTGATTATCGAAATGAACGGGTGCATTATTGCCCAGTGCGTCCGCCATTGCTTCCTGATAGGTACTGTTTCGGGCATCATGTCCTTCCGTCCAGTTATACCCGTAGCCGGCAATACATAACACCACCTTCTGAGGATTTACTTTTTTAAAGATGTCGTCCATGGCCGCTTCAACCCAATATTGGGCCGCGATGGGGCCGGGAGCCTTTGATGGAGAGTGTTGGTCGTAGGCCATTAAAAAGAGGAGGTCGTTGTATTTTCCCAACTCTTTTGTGTTGTAGTCTTCGTTGAAAGGAGAAATATCCTGAGAAACCAAAAAGCCTCCACGATGCAGTTTCGCGTAGAGTTCTCTCTGGAATGTGATGAGGTGATCGTCTGTCTTTTCAATTAAATCTTCAAAGTCAATATTGATGCCGGCAAAATGATACTTGGTTAAGATCCTGTATATGTTATTAATAACGGCTGCGCGGCGGGTGGGTGAAGCGAGAATTTTGTGAACGTTGACTCCGTTCCATTTTTTGTTGTAGAAGTTGGAGAGAATGGGAACGATGGCAACGTGGTTTTTGCGCATGAAATTCATGGCAGTCGAGTCCACGTCATCATAAATTTCGTCCGACGAGTCTGTAATAAACAGCCACTCGGGCAAAATCATATTTAATTTATTGATGTTGTGTTTCAGCGAAAATTCGGACTGCGGATCCCAATTGACGTAAAACCCCGCTTTTACCGGATAGTAATTTTTGATAATTCCGGGAACCGCTTTTCGTTCGGCATAAAATTCATGCTTGCGCGTTTTACGTGCTTCGCTTATGATTCGTTCCAGCCGTTTGTACTCTTTTTGGTCGTTTTTGGCTATGACATTGTCCGTCACTTTCCGAAACACTCCCGTTTGTTCTTTCAAGGGAGGTAGTTGCAATGCCTGCTTTCGTAACAATGAAATAGTAATTGCAACAACACCAATGACCAAGAAAATAAGAACGATTCTTATGCTCCAGCGGAAACTCTTCCAGCGCGATTGAGATTCCGTATAAAAAATTGGCTTTTCACCCATAAACGATCTATTAAAAACAGCTGCAAAGTTAGCTTATTTTCATAGAAATTTTATAGAAGAAAAGGGGTACCGTAAAAAAAATACAACGATCATATTGATAGTGATATACGGTGATTTTTGATAGAGTGGTCGGGCTTTGGAGTATCTGAATTTGTTCGTGTAAATTCTTGTTTGAATCGAAGCGCGATGGATGGAGCGGCAGAAAGTGAATGATTTACCTGATGAAAATGTGAGTGTTGATGTATTATCCTGATTTTTATATTGTTGACTGTTATTTGTCTCTGGTTGTAACATTCGGAAAAGGAACGAATATCTTCCTCTCCGGTTGATATTCGCTCCTTGAAATTCTTGTGTCCGAGATAGGTATGTTATTTCCCGGCGATGGCGGCAGTTACACTTTCGGCCAGGGGCGTTGTCGCTCTGCCAATCAGTTTGGAGAGTTGATGCCGGTCATCGAACAGTTCGCCTTTTGAGGCTCCGATATCCCAGCTCGCAATCGCGGCAGCCATGCCATCGGGTATCCCGAAGCTTTTTAGGATATTGGCATACTCCTCCTCCGATAGATTCTTATACGGAATATTTTTTCCTGTTTGTTTCGATATCTCAGCTGCTAAGTCGGCAAGAGTATATGCAGTATCTCCTGCCAACTCGTAGATCTTCCCACTGTGACCTTCGTCGGCCAGAACGACAGCGGCGGCTTCGGCAAAGTCGGCGCGCGATGCTGAGGCGATCTTGCCATTACCGGCACATCCCAGAAAAGCACCTCCTGCAATGGCATTGCCGGCGGATCCGGTGTAATTTTCAGTATACCAGCTGTTTCTTAGTATGGTGTATGCTATTCCGGAGGCTTTGAGGGTATTCTCTGTAGCTAAGTGTTCTCCTGCCAGATTTAATGTCGATGTGTCGGCATGGAGCAGGCTGGTGTAAATGATCCGGGATACCCCGCTTTGTCTGGCGGCATTGATAACATTCGAATGTTGTTGGGCGCGTTGTCCTATTTCGTTGCCAGAAATGAGCAACAGGCGATCGATTCCCTGTAATGCCGTTGCCATATCTTCCGGTTTGTTGTAGTCAAACGGGCGAATCTCTACCTGCAGGTCTGCTGCTTTGCCTGGTGTTCTGACTAAGGCAACGATATTCTCTGCCGAGACTTTTTTCTTTAATTTCTCCACTACGATGCGGCCTAATTGTCCGGTCGCTCCTGTTATTCCTATTTTCATTGTGTTTTGTTTTTAATGTGAATAATTTATTGATAAACAATCTGTTTGTGCTGCGTGAGCAGGTAGATAAACTGTTTCTAATATGTCGTCGTATGAAATATTACGCTGTTTTTTATCGACAAATATAGAAATCGGTTGTTTTATTACTACTTTTGTTACGCAAAGTAACTAATAATAGTTCTGTTTTGTAACAGAGTGTCGGCGAAGATCATAAAAAAGTGGTAACTAAAAGGTAACTATCATGTCTCATCTGAAGAAAAAGACCCAATGTCCCGTAACGGCTACGCTCGAATTAATTGGCGGGAAATGGAAGGTAATTATCTTATATTCTCTTTTGTCGGGTAAAAAACGATTTGGCGAAATTGCCGTTCGTATACCCGACATATCGCGGAAAGTGCTTGCCGAGCAGCTGAAAGAGCTGGAGTCCGATCAGTTGATTTTGAGAAAAGCGTACAAAGAGATACCGCCTCGTGTGGAGTATTCGCTTAGCGGATTAGGGCAAAGTCTCTCTCCTGTATTTCGGGAGTTGGAAATATGGGGAACCGAAAATGCGTTGACCGGAGAATAAAGCTGTAGAAAAGCCGGAACGAAACAGACGAACGCTTATTATTTCTGTTCCCGGAAATGGGAATACTTTAAAAAAGCTATCCTCTACAGACAACTGCAGAGGATAACAGAATGTAAAATTTGGTTAGTAGAAAGCTCCCTTGCCTATTGGAGCTTTTTGGGTGTAGTGCATTTATCTACCAGATAAACGATTGACATATATGGAATGCCGCTATTCGTTGTCAGACCTATTTCGCAAGTGCGGCTGTTGGAATATCCCCGTTCGATTCCGTTCGCTTCCAGTTGCGGACGTAGTTTGCGGAGTGCATAGCGGTTTACTTCCGGCGTGGTAAATCCTTTGTCGCCGGCAAATCCGCAACAGCCCACCTCTTCGGGAACAAATACATGTTCGGTGCAACGTCCGGCTAAAGTCAGCAACGTGCTTTTCAATCCCATCTTAGTCATGGAACAGGTGGTGTGGATGGCTACGCTCTCTTGGGTGGGGTGAAAATCCAGTTTGTCAACCAAAAAGGTTTCGATAAACTCTACCGGTTCGTAAAGTTTTATTTTGTTGATCTTTTCGCGCATCCGGTACAGGCAGGGACTTTGATCGCAGACTACCGGGTATTTACCCTCTTCACTGGCTTTCCAGAGTGCCTCCTCCAGCTCTGCCGTTTTGCGGTCGGCAATATCATACATGCCTTTGCTTTCCCAGATAGTGCCGCAACACATATTTTCCATTCCTTCGGGGAAAATCACTTCGTATCCCGCCTTCTGGAATAGCCCGGTCATCTTATCCGACAACGGAGTCTGTTCGGGGCAATCTTTATCAACGCCCATCGATTGGTTGATGCAACTTGGAAAATAGACTACTTTTTGCGCTGAAGGTTTAATATTTAGCTTGCTGAAATGTATTTTATGGGCTTTGGGCATAGCTGTTGTCCAGAGAGGTAGCCCCATTTTGTTGGCTTCGTTGCAGAGATAGGTCATGTTTTTGCTGCCGATCACCGTGTGTGCAACGTTGGCCAGCATTAATACGGAGCGTAGACCTGTCTTGATTCCTTCAAAGTGGTTGGCCGCAAAGTTGCCGACCTGCCAGCCGAAACTTCCGGTTGGAAGCGATGCGTGGCGGACATCGTGCGTCAGGTGGCCGGTGTTGATTCCCATCGGGCAGGAGGTGGCACAGAGTCCGTCGCCGGCACAGGTGGCATTGCCTAAGTATTTGTACCCCTTTTCGAGTTCAGACAGGGTATCGGGATCGTCATTGGTCTGTTTTAACCGGGTGATTTCGCGTTGTACCACAATGCGTTGTCGCGACGATAATGTGAGTCCGGCGGTCAGACAGTTTACCTCGCAAAAACCGCATTCAATACACTTGTCCACGTGAGGATTGGTGAGTGGCAGCGGTTTGAAATCTTTGATAAAGCAATCGGGATCATCATTAAAGATTACTCCGGGATTCAGGATGTCATTCGGGTCAAAGATCTTTTTGATCCGTTGCATGATACTGAACGCTTCCGATCCCCACTCTTGTTCTACAAAAGGAGCCATGTTGCGTCCGGTTCCGTGCTCGGCCTTCAACGATCCGTCGTATTTTTCGGTTACGAGAGCGACAACGTCTTTCATCAGTGATTCGTAACGTGCCACTTCTCCATACGAATCGAACCGTTGGTTGATGATAAAATGGAAGTTGCCTTCGAGCGCATGTCCGTAAATCACGCTGTCGGCGTATTCGTATTTTTCAAGCAACTGCTGGAGTTCCGAGGTGGCTTCGGCCAGATCTTCCATGTGGAAAGCAACATCCTCTATCAGGGTAGTGGTTCCCGGTTCGCGCATACCGCCAACCGAAGGGAAAATGCCCGAACGTATTGCCCACCAAACGTTGTAAACGTTCTCGTCCTGCGTGAATGATGCCGGCAGCACTGTGTCGAATTCCTGAATGCACTGCTCGATGGCCTCTATTTGTTTCAACAGATCTGCCTCGGCATATGCCTTTGTTTCGATTAATAATGCCGTTACGTTGTCGTCGAGCGTTGACAGATAGTCCGGCATTCCATCCCGGCCTTCGACCGATTTTAAAGCTTTTCTGTCCAAAAGCTCTACTCCGGTAACGGGTGTCTGTTTCAGTTTCTGAACTACCTGACAGGCATATTTGATGTCTTTGAGGTAGAGCATTGCACTGGCTTTGAAATGGCGCTCCTGCTCGGTTGCAACGGTCGCTTCGGCCAGAAAAGCCAGTGTGCCTTCCGAGCCAACCAACAGGTGGGTGATAATGTCGAATGGATCGTCGAATGTTACGAACGGTAACAGGTTGAGTCCGGTAACATTTTTGATGCTGTATTTGTACCTGATCCGTTCCGATAATTTCTTGTCTGCTCTTATTTC
The DNA here is from genome assembly GCA_963678265.1 of uncultured Microbacter sp. GTDB lineage: Bacteria > Bacteroidota > Bacteroidia > Bacteroidales > Paludibacteraceae > Microbacter. The sequence goes on along the minus strand of OY782761.1, from coordinate 966,229 downwards.
ATCCCGGAGTTCGGTAATGGAGGTAATGAATTCAGAGTGGGTTCTCTGAAAATTCTCTTTACTTTGCAGGTCGGCCGTATCCAACAGCGATCCATCGGCAAAAATGATGCGCGCCGAGAGCAGAATTTTGTCGCTATTGGCATGTGTGCCGCAGCTTTTGCCCGAAGCATTGTTAATGATAATGCCGCCGACCATAGCCGAATTGAGTGAAGCAGGGTCGGGAGGAAAAATCCGGTCGAAGGGTTTCAGCAGTTGGTTCACTCTGCTGCCTACGATACCCGGTTGCAAAGAAATGGCCTCTCCGTTGTTATGAATCGTATATTTTTCCCATAATTTACCCGTCACTATTAAAACGGAGTCGCTGATAGCTTGTCCCGAGAGGCTGGTTCCTGCTGCGCGGAAAGTGATGGGCGTGTTTGTTTCGTTTGCCGCTTTCAGTAACAAAGCCATCTCTTCTTCTGTTGAGGGATGGATTACTATTTGAGGAACTTTGCGGTAAAAACCGGCATCGGTTCCCCATGCCAGACGACGGGTAATGTCGTGAAATAGTTGCTGTTTTCCAATCGTGGCAGGAATGGTTTGAGCAAACGCAGTGAGACCTTTTGACGTATTCATAGGCTAAAAAATAGAGAAAGTGCTCAATATATAGAAAATACAATTATAACACATTTCCCCGGTGTACCCAAATTAATATTTTGATGTTGCAAAGTAAGGCATAATGTACTATATTTGTACTTTAATAGTGTAAAAATAGCCTATAATAAATTAAAGACAGAATAAAAATTATAATATAACCGTTTCTTTTGTGCTGAGCATAGCTCTTAAATTGGACTGCCTTTATATTAATCAAAACAAAATAAATAATTTTGTGTTTATAATCTTGCTGTTTAGGAAGATAATAGTTAATTTTGCGCTTCGCATTTGTAAAACACAATGGAAATTCGGGTCGTGTGTGTTTTTTTCGTTCCCGGCACAACGTAGAATCGATTGTTTATTTCTTTGCAAATGCGTAGTGTAATTGTCTCGAATTTATTCAAAAAATATTTCCAATGAAGTTAATAGCTGACAGTGGTTCCTCTAAGACCGAATGGTGTCTTGTAGAAGGTATTTATGTTTTGGAGAGAGCTTTTACCGAGGGGCTGAATCCTTATTTTCAGATGAGAAGGGAAATCAGCCGATCTATTCGCTTACAATTGCCTGAGGTTTTCTTCAAGAAAAAAGTGGATCAGATCTATTTTTATGGTGCCGGATGCTCTTCTCAGGAGAAGAAAGATGTCATTAAAGCTTCTTTGGTTACTCAGTTTCGGGCTCCGGCCGAGGTGGAGAGCGACCTGCTGGGAGCGGTGAAGGCTTTGTTCGGAGATCAGCCGGGAATCGGGTGTATTCTTGGAACCGGATCGAACTCATGTTTTTACGATGGCGAGAAGATCGTCAAGAATGTAGCTCCTCTGGGGTATATTCTGGGTGATGAGGGGAGTGGTGCCGTTTTGGGAAAACTGTTTTTGAGCGACTGCATGAAACAGATTGCACCCAAAGATTTGTGCGATATGTTTTTTGATGTATACAAAATCTCTCCGGGCGAAATAATGGAGAATGTCTACAGCAAGCCTTTTGCCAACCGGTTTTTAGCCAGTTTCTCTTTCTTCCTCGAGAAACATATAGACCATGAATATGTGTATGAACTGGTGAAGCAAAATTTTCGTAACTTCTTTACCCGTAATATTCTGCATTACGATTATAAAACATATCCTATCCACTTTATGGGCCATGTTGCCTATCATTATGCCGACATTTTGCGTGAGGTGGCATCCGAGTTTGATGTGACAGTCGGCCAAATAGAAAAATCGCCCATGCCGGGCCTTGTTCGTTATCATACTGCCAATTGCCGCTTAGATTAAGCGGTGAATTTCGTGTGCCGGATCAGCAATTCTTTGCTGAATTCGGTTTGGTGTATTAATGAAAGTTGGTCTCGGTTTGTTGGTAAATATTTACAAAGCGTTGTGGCGAAATAGTTACATCTCTTTTCGTTTCTGTCCTTGTCTTAACCTGTCTTGTTTCTGTAAAATCTTTGTAATAAAACTTTTATGATTTTTGTACGGTTGTTTTATGTGTCTCTGAAATAATTAAAATAAGTACGAAAATAATAAATAATATAAAAATAATGATTTATATGTTGTTTTTGAGTTTGAAATTCTAAAGTTTAGATTACCTTTGCTTCAAGAATAATTCAAAAACCGGTTTGATTATTTGTCTCTCGAATATGCATCACGGCTTCGTGTTTGGATTCGATTTTAAATAAATTTGATAAATTATTTTCTCAAAGACTCGATATGATACTGATTGCGGATAGTGGTTCAACAAAAACGTATTGGTCGTTGCTAACAGCGGATGGCGGTTGCAACCATTATTACACACAAGGCATTAATCCTTTTTTTCAAACAGAATATGAAATTGAGGGATTTTTGCGGATGACGTTGTTGCCTCAATTGGGTGTGGATGCAATTTCGGAAATCTATTTTTATGGTGCCGGATGTGCTACCGAAAAACAGATTAATCTGGTGCGATCTGCCTTCTCAAAAGTGTTCACTTATGATGTTTTGGAGGTGGATAGTGATTTGCTGGGAGCGGCACGGGCTTTATGTGGTGACGAAGCGGGAATCGCCTGCATCCTGGGTACGGGATCGAACTCTTGTTACTACAACGGGCAGACGATTGAACAGCAAATATCCCCGTTGGGATTTATTATCGGAGACGAGGGAAGCGGAGCTTCGTTAGGCAAGCGTTTGGTAGCCGATTGTTTGAAAAATCAGCTGCCCGAAGGAATCAAGGACCGTTTTCTGGACCGTTTTAAGCTGACTCAGGCTCAGATTGTCGAAAACATTTACAGCAAACCTTTTCCCAGCCGCTTTTTGGCCTCCTTATCCCTGTTTTTGAAAGAAAATATAGAAGAACCGGCACTCTATCAAATTGTTTATGATGGTTTCGCCGACTTCTTTAAACGGAATATTTTTCAATACGATTATAAAGGCAAAAAAGTGAATGTAGTAGGCTCGATCGGGTATCATTATCAGGAAGTATTACGAAAAGTTGCGGAAGATTTATCGTTGCAACTGGGAAAAATTATTCAGGCTCCATCCGAGGAGTTGATAAAGTATCACCTTCAAAAGTCTAAAAAACTCTGATTACGCATATGGCGTTTAAAAAAATCACCGAGATGTCGTCGTTGCACGACAATCTTGATAAAAATTCCGTGCTGGAATTGTTGACAGGTATCAACGAAGAAGATAAAAAAGTGCCTCTTGCTGTAGAAAAGGCGATTCCCCAGTTGGAAAAACTGGTCGAATCGATTGTGGTGAGGATGAAGCGGGGCGGACGAATTTTCTACATGGGAGCAGGTACCAGCGGTCGGTTGGGAGTCCTCGATGCATCGGAGATTCCCCCGACTTATGGTATGCCCAATACGTTAGTAATAGGTTTGATAGCCGGAGGCGACAGAGCACTGCGCAATCCGGTAGAGGCCGCCGAAGACAGCGAAGAAAAAGGGTGGCAGGAGTTGTTGGACTATAACATCAATATCAATGATACGGTAATCGGTATTGCCGCTTCGGGTACCACTCCGTATGTGATAGGAGCTCTGCGACATGCCCAGGAAAAAGGTATTCTGACAGCCTCCGTCGCATGTAATCCCGATTCTCCGGTTGCACAATATGCCGATATACCCATTGAGGTAATCGTCGGGCCGGAATTTGTGACCGGGAGTACCCGCATGAAGGCCGGAACGGCACAAAAACTGGTGCTGAACATGATTACGACGACTACCATGATTAAATTGGGTCGTGTAAAGGGAAACCGGATGGTGAATATGCAGCTGACCAACAAGAAGCTGGTCGACCGCGGTACCCGGATGATTATGGAAGAGACCAAACTGGAATACGAAGCAGCTAAGAATCTGCTTTTGCTGCATGGCTCGGTGAAGAAAGCTACCGATGCATTTTTTAATGTCAACAAAGAAGAAAATATCAAATGATACGAATTGATTGTTTTTTACCGTTTGCTTCAAAGGAGCAAATTGCACAGACTTTGGAACAACTGACCGCATCGTCGCTGGTGGGTAAAATATTTTTACTTGCTACCGAGGAGACTGAAGGGTTTGGCGGGTATGAAGTGTTGCATATCGACAGCCTGAAAAGCAGTGCGACTATGCATCTGATTGCATCCAAAGCTACTTCTGATTATATTTTCGTTTATCAAAAATATTCACCCCTGCAGTTGGGCTATTTTGCGCTCGACCGTATGGTGAACTTAGCCGATGACTCGGCTGCCGGCATGGTGTATGCCGATTCGTATCAGGTGCTCGACGGCGTGAAGAAAATTCACCCGGTGATTGCTTATCAGGAAGGAAGCCTGCGCGACGATTTCGATTTCGGATCGGCGCTGCTCTTTTGTTCCAAAGCATTCAAAGAGGCCGTATCGGCAATGACAGCCAATTACGCTTTTGCCGGATTGTATGACCTGCGCCTGAAGCTCTCTCAAAAACATGATCTTGTTCATATTAACGAATATCTCTATTCCGAAATAGAAACCGATAGCCGTAAGTCGGGCGAAAAGATGTTCGACTACGTTGATCCGAAAAACCGTAGCGTGCAGCTCGAAATGGAGGCTGCCTGCACCGAACATCTGAAAGAGGTGGGTGCTTATCTGGCTCCCCAATTTAAAGATGTGGCTTTTGAAGAGGGTGATTTTCCGGTGGAAGCATCGGTTATTATTCCGGTATTCAACCGCGTGCGTACCATCGAAGATGCTATCCGTTCGGTATTGAACCAGCAGTGCAAATTCGATTTCAACCTCATTATTATCGATAACCATTCCACCGACGGAACAACGGAAGCGATCCGTAAATACGAATCGGATCCGCGGGTCATTCATCTGATTCCGGAACGCTTCGATTTGGGTATCGGAGGTTGTTGGAATGTGGGTGTGCAGGATGCCCGTTGCGGAAAGTTTGCCGTTCAGTTGGACAGCGATGATGTTTACAGCGGAGAAACTACCCTGCAAACTATTGTGGATGCGTTCTACGAACAGCAGTGCTCGATGGTGGTAGGAACCTACCGTATGACCAATTTCGATATGGAAACCATTCCTCCCGGAGTGATCGATCATAAGGAATGGACTCCCGATAACGGTCGTAATAATGCTTTGCGCATCAATGGGCTGGGGGCGCCGCGCGCTTTCTATACCCCGATGTTGCGCAAAATTAAAGTGCCGAATACCAGCTATGGCGAAGATTACGCGTTGGGACTCTATTTCTCGCGCGAACACCGCATCGGACGTATTTATGACGTGCTGTACCTGTGTCGTCGCTGGGAAGATAACTCGGATGCTTCGTTGGATATTGTGAAGATGAATGGTCACAATACCTACAAAGACCGCATCCGTACCTGGGAGCTGAAAGCCCGTCAGGCACTGAACAAAACAATTTGATAATGTGCTCATGTGCCAATATGTTAATATAGTAATCTGATTGGAATTTAGTTCAACAAATATGTTGTTTGATTATGCGGAGAGCCGCTGATCTTTTGAAAGCTTGCCGTTTGATATTAGCACATTAGCATATTTATATGTTGGCATATTTTTTTAGTCGTCGTTTTTTTTAATAGTAATACCATGAATCAATATCCTAAAAACGAATCGCTAAGCTCTTGTTGTCAGAATGACTCGTTGATGGATCGGGTGTACGATCTTCTTGACCGGCAAATCGCTGTTTGGGAACTTCCGAAACGCAACTATAACTCGCTGAACAAAGTCGAAACCAAGACGTTGAAGGTGGGTGGCGTGGAAATGACAGTACAATTCAATCCTTCGCGCATTGTATCTTCTGCTGCAAAAGTGGACGCTGCTTCAATCAAAGAACGCAAGTGCTTTTTGTGTAAAGCGCATTTGCCTCAGGAGCAAGAGGGAATTCCTTTTGGTAATGGGTATTTGATACTGGTCAATCCGTTCCCCATTTTTCCGAAGCATTTTACGATTCCGGCTTTGGAACATACCGATCAACGCATTCGTACCCGTTTGGGCGATGTGCTGGATATTGCTAAGGCATTAAATGATTGTGTCCTATTTTACAACGGCCCGAAGTGTGGAGCCTCTGCTCCCGATCACATGCACTTTCAGGCTGGTAACAGAGGTTTCCTTCCTCTTGAAAAAAACTGGAATTCTGTCTATCGTGAGCAAGCCGGGGTAATTGTCGACCGTCCGGAAATCAAAGTCTCACGTCTTTCTTATTATCCACACGCTGCATTGGCACTCGAGTCGGCGGACAAAGAGGCCATGTTGCAACTGTTTGAAAAAATCTACACTTTATTGGCTGTTCCACAGGATAGTCCCGAACCGATGCTCAATTTGCTTTGCCGGTTCGACGATGGATTGTGGACGCTCTGGGTCTTCCCGCGGAAGTTGCATCGTCCACGGCAATATTTTGCCGAAGGTGACGACAACCTGCTGATAAGCCCTGCATCAGTCGATTTGGGTGGCGTGTTTATTACTCCGCTTCAAAAAGACTTCGAAAAAATCACATCAACCGATATAGAAGATATACTCCGTCAGATTTCAATCGATGCGGACGATTTCGACCTGCTTTGTAACCGTCTCGCGGCGGAGTAAAGCAGGTATTCGGTATGCGTGTCTTGCAAATAAGTTATTCAATTTCAATTTTTAATAATGTCAGAATCGAAAAATAAATCTCCCTGGGCCTGGATTCCAACGCTCTACTTTGCCGAAGGAATTCCGTATGTAGTGGCAATGTCGCTGGTTGTTGTTATGTACAAACGACTGGGAATTTCAAATACCGATATAGCGTTGTATACCAGTTGGCTCTATTTGCCCTGGGTAATAAAACCCTTCTGGAGCCCCTTTGTGGATATGATGAAGACCAAACGCTGGTGGATTGTTACCATGCAGTTGTTTATCGGTGCCGGTTTGGCCGGTGTGGCATTTCTTATTCCTGCTCCATTTTTCTTTCAGGCAACGCTGGCCGTGCTATGGCTGATGGCGTTCAGTTCGGCTACGCACGATATTGCTGCCGACGGTTTTTATATGCTGGCGCTCGATAGTTCGCAACAGTCTTTCTTTGTAGGCATCCGCAGCACGTTTTATCGGTTGGCGATGATTACCGGACAGGGCTTACTGATTATTTTAGCCGGGAGTCTGGAGAGTTTTACCGGTTTGCAACCGCTGAATTTCTCGGTCGAATCGTCAACCACGACTAAATCGACGATTGTGTTGCCGCCGCAAAATTGGAATGTGCCCGAGACCGATAAAATGACATTTGTAGCATTTCCTTCCGGTTTGGTGCTGAATACGAATCGTATCCCGAAAGATTCGCTGGAGCAGATCAAGAAAATTGCTTCGGAACAAAACCAGAAGAATGGCTTTGCAAACGCAGATAAAAGCAGTGCCGTTGCCGCCGCATCGAAAGAGATGACCGGTAATGCAGGGATTGTGGCCATTCGGTTGACCAAAAAACCGGAGGCGGGCAAAACGGTTGTGTTGAATACCAATTTTTCAAAAGGGGATAAAAGTATTTCCGTTATTTCTGGTGAGCGTATCACATTTTCGGAAAAGAATTGGGATAAACCGGCTTATGTAGTGGTTCAGCTTGATAAAAAGTTGACCAGTAATGTGAAGAGCGAATTCAAAGGTGTGTCGGGTAATCTGAAACTGGCATGGAGCATTACCTTCTTTATTCTGGCCGGTTTCTTTGTACTGCTATTTGTTTATCACCGTTTTGTGTTGCCGCGTCCGGCTTCCGATCATTCTACCGTGGCGAATAGTGTAAACGACATATTTAAGGAGTTCGGTCATACGTTTGCAACCTTCTTTCAAAAGCCGGGCATCGTGCTGGCCATCTTCTTTATGCTTACCTACCGCCTTGGCGAGGCAATGCTGGTGAAGATCGTATCTCCCTTCCTGCTCGACGGCAGAGAAGTAGGAGGTCTTGGACTGACTACCGGACAGGTTGGGTTGGTTTACGGAACCGTTGGTGTGCTGGCGTTGACATTGGGAGGAATTACCGGTGGTATCGCAGCATCGCGCAAAGGGCTTAAATACTGGATTTGGCCAATGGCAATGTCGATTACTTTGCCGCAATGCGCCTATATCTTTTTGTCGACATTCCTGCCCGATAATTTCTTCTTTATCAATCTGGCGGTAGCGGTCGAACAGTTCGGGTATGGATTCGGATTTACGGCATACATGCTCTATATGATATACTTCTCTGACGGAGAACATAAAACGGCGCATTATGCTATCTGTACGGCCTTTATGGCATTGGGAATGATGTTGCCGGGAATGATGGCCGGATGGTTGCAGGAGAAATTGGGCTATCAGCACTATTTCTTTACTGTGATGCTCGCAATTATACCCTGCTACTTGGTAGTTTCGATGTTGAAGATAGATCCCGAATTCGGGAAGAAAAAGAAAAATTAACCGTTTTTACCTAAGGTCGATGTGATGATGAGAAAATTGAATGTGATGTGGATTATGGCCGCTTTGCTGTGCTTGTCCCAGAATGGGATGGGTGCGCAAAGGGTAAAAACGGGTATTGAAGTGCTTCGTGAAAGTGGATTCGGGTTGCTTCAGGGAAAACGGGTAGGGTTAATAACCAATCCGACCGGAGTTGACTCGCAACTGAAGTCGACTGTGGATATCCTGAATGAGGCTCCCGGAGTGAAACTGGTCGCGCTGTATGGCCCCGAACATGGTGTACGTGGCGATGTTTATGCCGGTGATCATGTAGATAGTATTATCGATAAGACAGGCGTACCTGTTTATTCGCTTTACGGAAAATCGAAGAAACCGACACCCGATATGCTGAGGGATGTTGATGTGATTGTGTATGATATTCAGGACATCGGGTGTCGTTCTTATACATTTATCAGTACCATGGGGTTGGCGATGCAGGCGGCTGCCGAAAACGGCAAAGAGTTTGTGGTGCTCGATCGCCCCAATCCGCTTGGTGGATTGAAAATTGAAGGAAATCTGACCGAAGATAAGTTTATCTCGTTTGTCAGCCAGTTTAAAATTCCTTATCTCTACGGACTTACCTGTGGCGAACTTGCCAACTTGCTGAACAATGAGCAGATGCTGGGTAAGAAATGCAAATTGACCGTTGTTCCCATGAAAGGATGGAAACGGAAGATGACCTTCGCTCAAACCGGTTTGCCCTGGGTACTTACTTCACCGCATATCCCTTATGCAGAGTCGGCAGCTTACTATGCTGCATCCGGAATTCTCGGCGAATTCGACTTTATGTCGATTGGCGTGGGGTATACGTTGCCATTCCAACTGTTTGCCAAAGATTCGATCGATGCCAACGTACTTGCCGTGAAGATGAACGCTTTGAAATTGCCGGGAGTATTGTTTCGGCCGATCAATCTGAAACCGTTTTATTCAGTAGGGAAGGGGTTGAACTATTCCGGCGTACAGTATTTTATTTCCGATTACAACAAAGTCCGATTGACGGATATTCAGTTTTATGTGATGCAGGAGATGGCAAAGCTTTACCCCGAAAGGAGATGTTTCGGCCCTTCAACGGAGTCGCGTTACGGTATGTTCGACAACGTGTGTGGCAGCGACCAGATACGGTTGCGTTTTTCGCAAAATATGAATGTAGATGACATCCTCCCTTATTGGAGAAAAGATGAGGATGCTTTCCGAAAATTGTCAAAGAAATATTATCTCTATAAATAACGATTCCTATGCAAGCAACTAACCGACTTTTGGCGCTGGATGTAATGCGCGGTATTACTATTGCCGGAATGATTATGGTCAATAATCCCGGCTCGTGGGGGCATATCTTTACGCCTCTCGAACATGCTTCGTGGAATGGTTTGACGCCGACCGACCTGGTATTCCCGTTCTTTATGTTTATTATGGGAGTATCTACCTATTTTTCGCTGCGGAAATACGATTTCAAACCCTCTTCGGAGGCCATTTGGAAGATTTTGAAACGCACGGTGGTGATCTTTGGTATCGGGTTGGCAATCGGCTGGTTTGGCCTGCTTTGCCGCACTACATTGGATTTCGGGAATACGGAGATGACCTTTTCCGAACGGTTGATGCACGGATTGATGCCTTTCGATAAAATCAGGGCGTTGGGTGTGATGCAGCGGTTGGCTTTGAGTTACGGTGGCGCTTCGCTTATCATTCTGCTTGTGAACCATACAAAAGTGTTGTACGTGGCCGGTGGCATTCTGGTAACATATCTTGCCATTTTGCTGATAGGTAATGGCTTCGATTTGTCGGAAAATAATGTAATTAATATTGTCGACCGGGCACTGTTTGGAGTTAACCACATATATAAGGATACGTTACCTGACGGAACGCAAATCGCTTTTGATCCCGAAGGCTTATTAAGCACTCTGCCCTGTCTGGCACATGTCTTGCTTGGATTTTATGTGGGAAAAATTATCAATTCGGTGCAGGATAACGGGCAACGCATACAACAGATCTTTATTTTTGGTACCATTCTTTTGTTTGCGGGATTCCTGTTGAGCTATGGCTGTCCGATCAATAAAAAAGTGTGGAGTCCTTCGTTTGTGATGGTCACTTGCGGATTGGGGTCGTTGTTGCTGTCGTTACTCATTTGGCTTATCGACATCAAAGGGTATACCGGTTGGTCCCGTTTTTTCGAGTCTTTCGGTATCAACCCGCTGTTTATGTACGTGTTTGGTGCTTTTCTCTCCATCCTGTTTGGAACGATTCCGTTGGCGCTTAGTCCGGAAGTAGTTACCATCAAGGGTTTTATCTATAACGATTTGCTTTTGTCGTGGCTGCCCGATTTGTGGGCATCCTTAGGGTTCGCCCTCTTGTTTGTTTTGCTGAATTGGTCTGTCGGACACATACTTTATAAAAAGCGGATTTATATTAAAATTTAATAGCTAGATTCTCTTTTTACTTTAAAAATATATACGGCAAACAATGTACATAAAAAAATGTATGAAAATCATAAAAATATACTCGGAGTGTTGCATCTTCGTAAAATTAGTGTATATTTGTAAGTGATATATACTAAAGTTTGTGCTCTTCTTTGATTTTGTTATTAGTGTCACTTCTAAGTCTTTTATTGTATCAATAATTAATTAATGTGACAAATATTCTGTCTTTGTGTCACAATTATTTATTGTAATAACTTCGAATTATACTTTGTCCTGAAATAAAATAGCAGATGTGATCTACGATTACAATGCAGTGATGCTGTCTGTATATTATACTTCCTTGAAATTTTAATATTAAAATTTAACAACCGGAATGTTTTGTGCTGGCAGGCATGTATGTCTAAAAATAGTTATTAATCTTCAAAACCCCAAAAATTATGACTAAGATGTTTAAGCAAAGATGGTTTTATTTGGGTTGTTGTTTGTTATTGGCGTTTCTTACGGTAGTGGGAGCTTATGCGCAAACAAGAGCAATCAAGGGAAAGGTGGTTGATGAAACTAATCAACCCGTTATTGGAGCTTCTGTTAAAATTCAAGGGACTTCTACCGGAACGATAACAGATCCTAATGGTAATTATTCGATCAATGCATCTTCGAAAGATGTTCTTTTGTTTTCATTCATTGGTTATAACTCCGTGCAGGAGACAGTTGCTTCACGAAGTGTGATTAATATTGTGCTGAAAGAGTCGGCCGTACAAATTCAAGATGTGGTTGTGGTTGGTTATGGTACGCAAAAGAAAGCCAACCTTACAGGAGCTGTTTCTACGGTTGATGTAGGTAAATCATTATCATCAAAACCATTTACAGATGTCGGAAAAGGGTTGCAGGGAGCCGTTCCCGGACTTACCGTTACGTATGGTAGCGGGGGACTTACATCTGCGCCTACCTTAAATGTGAGAGGATTAGTATCTATAAATGGAACAAGTGCTCCATTGATTATGGTTGATGGTATTGTTGTGCAGGATATTACACAGGTTAGTCCGGAAGATATCGAAAGTATCAGCGTATTGAAGGATGCAGCGTCTACATCTATTTTCGGGGCACGTGCTGCAGCCGGTGTAATCATGATTAAAACGAAATCGGGAGCTAAGAACTCCAAATTCAAGATCAGTTATTCTAATAACTTCTCATGGGGAACTCCTACCAAATTGCCCGATTTCCCACACGATCCTGTTGCTGAAATAAATGCAGAGGTCGGTGCATGGAATAGAGCCGGTAGTGGTTTTGATATGTTTGGTATGCAGGCGCCGCAATTGACTGCCGGTATTAAAAACTGGCAAACAAAATATGCGAACAATCGTCAGGGTAACAATATGGTGAAAGGTGAGGATTTCGATATTGTAAATGGGGTGGCTTATTTTTATCGTATCTGGGATGTAAAAAAGATGATGTTTCAAACCATGCCTTCACAAAATCATAATCTCCAATTCTCCGGAGGAACTGATAAACTTTCTTACTTCTTATCCGGTACGTATAGCTATCAGGAAGGTCTTCTCAAAATGCATCCTGACAAATTGAGTAAGTATAACCTAACTGCCGGTATCAATGCCGATATCAACAAGTGGTTAAATCTGGACACGAAATTGACAACTCGTCAGTATAATTATGATTATCCGTATGCTTATCAGGATTACATGTATTATATGTGGCGTTGGGGCGCTTATTTCCCCTACGGAACATACACCGATCCGACAAGCGGGCTGAACTATTCTTTCCGTAATTCGAGCGGTTATCTGGCTAATGCCAATAACTGTACCTTCAGACAAAACACTCAGAACCTGAATGTGGCAGCTACGGTTAAGATTCTTCCGGAATTGAAATACAGAAGTGAATTCAGTTACATGACTACTAATGGATTACGCCATGAAACAGGCGGTCTTTTCTCTGTATGGGATTTCTGGTCGGGAGGTTTGGCTCTCAATAGTACTTTGCCCGGAGCGTCGTATGACGAAACCGACTATACCAGTTCGACCAACAAACAGATAACATTCAATAACTATTTCACGTACGATAAACGGTTTGGCGTTCATGGCGTAAAAGTAATAGCAGGTATGAATGCTGAAAAGGGAGAATTTATTCAACAGTATAGCAAAGGATTCGGATTAATGGATGATTCGAAAGGGGAGATAGGTTTGGTTACCAATAGTAGTGCCCCGATTATTACATCGACCAGTGCAACTTATGGCCCCGCTCACAACTGGTGGTCTGTTGCCGGGTATTTCGGCCGGATCAACTATGATTACGATAATAAATATCTGGTAGAATTGGATGGCCGATATGACGGATCTTCTAATTTCCCGGTTAGCGGTCGTTGGGCGTTCTTCCCTTCTGCATCACTCGGATGGAGAGTTACCGAAGAACCTTTTATGAAAGAAGCTAAAAAGGTTATTACTGATTTGAAACTTCGTGCATCTTATGGAACAATCGGAAATCAGGATGTAAACCAGAGCGGTCAGAATTTATTCTTATCGACCATGCCTACCACACAGAATACCTGGGTTGTAAACGGAGCTAAAGCAACTTACTCGGGTATGCCGCAGGTTGTTCCTCAGTCATTGACTTGGGAAAAAATCAATACATTGGATCTTGGAGCCGATATGCGTTTCCTGGATAACACTCTGGGTGTGACTGTCGACTGGTTCCAACGCGATAATAAAGGAACAATATCGTCATCGACAACGTTACCATCGACATTTGGAACAGCAGCCGCTAAAACGAATGTTGGTGATATGAGAACTAAAGGCTGGGAAATCGGAATCGATTATCATTTCGGACTTTCAAACGGGATGCAGCTCTATGCCAATGTTTCTATGCACGATTATGTAACCAAAATAAAAAACTGGGGAGGTAACTCGTCAAATTCTTTGGCTACCGGATTTTATAGCGGTGAAACATTTGGTGAAATCTGGGGATTCCAGACTGTTGGATACTTTAAAGATGCTGCTGATGTTGCCAGCTCACCCAGTCAAACGAAATTGCAGGGCGGTAGTTTTGTCTTTGGTCCCGGCGACATTAAATATGCAAACCTGAATAATGATGATAAAATTGATGCAGGTGCCTTGACATTGGCCGATCACGGCGATTTGAAAAAAATCGGTAACAGTACTCCGCGATATCAGTACAGTTTCCGTTTAGGAGGAAACTGGAAAGGATTTGATATGGATATGTTCTTCCAGGGAGTAGGAAAACGTGATTTCTGGGCAACCGGTAATGTTGCTCAACCGGGATACAGAGGCAACGGTATTTTTTATGAACATCAAATGGATTTCTGGACTCCTTCCAATACGGATGCTTATTACCCGAACCCTTCCGAAGGTTTTTATACTTCGAACCTATCGGGACAACAGTATTGGGCCGGACAACCTCAGAATACATCGTATCAACCTTCAGGAAACAACTTCTATCCTCAAACCAAGTATTTGTTGAGCCTTGCTTATTTGAGACTGAAAACGTTGACATTCGGTTATACGTTGCCTGTCGCTGTTACGCATAAATTGGGAATCGACAAATTCCGTATTTATGTAGAAGGAATGAACCTGTTGACATTCGCTCAGAATAAGATACCTATTGACCCTGAAGTGACCGATCAATCTTCTACCGGAGGCTGGTATGGAGTTACAACTCCGTTTACCAAAACCTATTCGTTTGGAGTTCAGTTATCATTTTAATTCTTAATGCGATATAGTTATGAAAAAAACAATAAAGATATTATTTACAGCCATTGTTTTCATCCCTCTTTTGATGGCGTGTGATAGCTCATGGCTTGATAAGCAACCGTTAACTCAGTTTACCGATAACAGTTACTGGACGAATGAAGGCAATGTGAAAGCATTTTGCCTGGGCTTTTATTCCTTGTTTAACGGATATGGGACTGCGAGTTCTTCCAGTCTCAGCGCTAATGCCGGTAGTGGTTCGGAATCGGACTTTTACTTTACGACATTCTCTGATGATCAGGCCAATAATGCTATCGATATTTTCTCGACAGCAGCCCCTGCTGTAGCTAATACATGGAGCACTCCTTACACATACATCCGCTTGTCAAATTTGTTGCTCGAGCGTATTGACCGTGTGCCGGCAGGAGCAGCCGTGAAAAATCATTACAGAGGTGTGGCTTACTTCTTCAGAGCAATGGAATATTTTGATCTGGTTCGACGCTATGGCGATGTTCCGTATGAAAGTAAATACTTGGATCAAAACGACGATGCTACTTTGATCTGGGGAAAACGAACATCCAGGAATGCTGTGATGGATAGTGTTTTGAGCGATCTTAACAAGGCAGTTTCCATGCTATACACAAAAGCAATGGCCGATTCTTATACCGGTGTAAATACAGTAAATCAGGATATTGCTAATGCGTTGAAATCGAGAGTTTGTCTTTACGAAGGCACTTACAGCAAGTATCAGTTGAATGATATGACACGGGCAACCAGTTATCTGAATCAGAGTAAAACTGCTTCGGAAACTGTAATGGCAAGTCCTGCATATCAATTGAACTCCGATTATAAAGCTATTTATAACTCACTCGATTTGAGCTCAAATAAAGAGGCGTTGTTGTATCGTATTTATCTTGATGGAATCGTAACACATTCTGTAGTAGGATACTGTAATAGTAGTACTATTATTTCGGGACTTACAAAAGATGCGGTAGATGCATTCTTGTGTACCGACGGTTTGCCAATAGGCTTGTCTTCGTTGTATAAGGGCGATGATTGTAATCCGGTTACTATGTCGATTGGTCAGACTACGCTGAAAAACAGAGATAAACGATTGGTCGGAAATGTCGACAGTGTTATTTGTTATACTAACAAGACCAATAGCCTCGGCTTCTCTTCTACTACGGGTTATCGCATTTCCAGATTTGATAATCCTGCCTTGACCAAAACGCAGATTCTGGCTCCTAACAATCCTACAGATGCTCCGGTTTTCTGGTTGGCTGAAGTGTTGTTGAACGAGGCTGAAGCTTGCGCTGAACTGGGCGTATTTACTCAAACTGTAGCGAATAATACAGTAAATAAACTGAGAGCCAGAGCCGGTGTTGCATCATTGGACGTAACCAATATAGCTAACGATCCGAAAAGAGATAGCGATGTGTCTCCTTTGTTGTGGGAAGTGCGTCGTGAGCGCCGTGTGGAATTGATGATGGACGGGTTCCGTTTCTGGGATCTTCGTCGTTGGGCAAAGTTGTCTTATCTTAACCCGAGCGTGAAACCCGATATTTTCAAAGGTGCAAAAGCTCCTGTTGGTACTTCAGGCTCTCCCGGAGGACAGGATGCTGTAGGGTATATTCTTCCATATTCCGCATCTACAGCGGCAAAACGTGTGGTTGCTACACCTAAGCACTATCTTGATCCTATACCTACAGGTCAGTTGAATTTGTATCAGGCAGCAGGTATAACATTCCCGCAAAATACGGGATGGTAATAAAGTGGCCTTATTCAAAGAGTAAAAGTCCAGTAATGCCGGACTTTTACTCTTTGTTAATATCACTTCCTAATTGATTCTATAGAAAAGAGTTTCTGAATTTTTTGTTTCTCTTTTGTTCGATATTTGAGCTTTGTTATATTTTTCATTTAATAAAATGATATTTGGTCTGCCTGATTAAGATTGCTTCTCTGCAGTTTGACTATTGCTATTAGTATTATTACGACCCCTTCCTCCTAATTGATCTTGTGCCACGGAAGGGAATATCCAAGTTGACCTCTTTTTTTTATATGATTGATATCTATTGCCATAGGTAATGTGATCGTATTGCCTTCACATGAAATTAAAGATAGTTTATATATATTTAAAATCCCAAAATTATGACTAAGATGTTTAAACAAAGATGGTTTTATTTGGGTTGTTGTTTGTTGATAGCATTGTTCACAATTGTGGGAGCTTATGCGCAAACAAAAGCAATCAAAGGAAAGGTGGTTGATTCAGAGAATCAGCCTGTAATTGGAGCGTCCGTTAAAATTCAAGGGACGTCAATAGGAACAATCACTGATGTTAATGGTAATTATTCAGTGGCTGCATCTTCTAAGGATGTTTTGGTGTTTGCCTTTGTCGGGTATACATCTGTTCAGGAAACGGTAGGGGCCCGTAATTTGATTAATGTTCTACTGAAGGAGTCGGCAGTTCAGTTGTCAGATGTTGTGGTTGTCGGTTTCGGTACGCAAAAGAAGGCAAACCTGACTGGTGCTGTGGCTAATGTGGATACAAAGACACTGGAATCTCGTCCGATTACGGATGTGGCACGTGGCTTACAAGGTGTTACGCCTGGGTTGGCTATTAAATCGGCTACTGGTGATTTGGGTACAAATGCTACCTTTAAACTTCGTGGAAATTCGGGGTCGATTGGTAGTGGAGCTGATAAAAATGGAGCAGGGTCTCCTTTGATTTTGGTTGACAATGTAGAGGTTCCAAGTTTGTTAATGATTAATCCCGATGATGTTGCTTCGATCTCAGTATTGAAAGATGCAGCTTCTGCTGCAATTTACGGAGCCCGTGCAACCTGGGGAGTGATTTTGATTACCACTAAGCAGGGGACAAAAAATCAGAAAACCACTATTACATATTCAGGAAATATGGCATGGAATACTCCAACTGTTACCATGGATATGACTGATGGACCTACAACCGCATCTTTCTTGATGGCTATAAATGAGAGGGCAAATCCGACGAATCCGTCAGATGCTAACGGAGGATTTGTGTATGCCAATCGTTCTACTATCGAAAAGATGAAAAACTGGTTGGCCACTTATGGCAAACAAAAATTGGGCGAAGAAATTGTTCAGGGTCGGGATTACGAAATAATCGGGGGTAAATTCTACGGTTACAGAACCTATAATCCTACAGACTTGTACCTTAAGAAGGCTACACCCCAAATGCAGCACAATCTTTCTGTTTCGGGAGGAGGCGATAAAATCGGGTATAATGTCAGTGGAGGATACCTTGATCAGACAGGTTTGTTGAAAGTAAAATCAGACAGCTATACTCGATTTAATTTAGACGCAAGTATCAATGCAACCGTGTCGAAATGGCTTGACGTAAGGGTGAAGACCATGTTTGCTAAATCAGACCTAACCACACCGTTTAACTTGCTGAACACAGCTTCAAGATATAATGCATGGTATTATATGTATCGTTGGTCGAGTTTCTCTCCTTATGGAAATATTGGAGGCTTGCCAGTGAAAGATGCTATCAATGCTACGCGTCAGGCGAACAACAATACCACCGATACTCAGTTGTCGCGCGTTAATTTCGGGGCAACATTCAAAATTATGGATGGGTTGACATTTGATGCCGACTATACCTATTCGAATCAGGATACCCGGGCCACAGTGGTAGGGGGTGATTTCACGGCATTAAATACTTGGGGGGCAACCACGACAACTACGCCCAGTGGTTTTAATTATGGTGTTGTTAGTTCCAATACTAATTATACCGAAGAAGATTTTATGTATGAAAAAACGAATGCGTTTAACGGTTATTTCACGTATAAAAAGAAATTGAAAAAGCATGATATCAAGCTTACTGCAGGTATGAACGTGGAGGATTTTGTCAGGAACGGATATTTTGCAAAAAGAGCCGATTTGATGGTAACTACCCAGAATAACCTTGCACTTGCATCAGGAACCCAAACTGTGGGTCCGGTAGGTTCGGGCTACCTTACAAATACTCCTCTTCAGTGGTCAACGGCTGGTTTCTTTGGTCGTGCCAATTATGTGTTTGATGATAAATACCTCGTAGAGGTGAATGCTCGTTATGATGCTTCGTCAAAATTTGCTAGTTCTAACCGTTGGGCGGTATTCCCTTCTGGTTCTCTGGGGTGGCGTTTTACCGAAGAAGGTTTCATGAAACCGATTAAAAATGTGCTTACATCAGGTAAACTGCGTGCTTCATGGGGTATGCTGGGAAATCAATCAGTAGCTCCGACATTATTTACTTCAACTTTGGCAACATATGCCGGAACCGCGGTGAATGTAGGTGGTTCATTATGGTATGTAAACGGAGCAAATCAGGTGATGGCCGGAAATCCCAGCGTTATCTCTCAGGGTTTGACTTGGGAAAAAGTTACGACAACCGATTTTGGAGCTGATTTGCAGTTTTTTAATGATTTGAGTGCTTCTTTCGACTGGTATCGCAGGGTTACTTCCGATATGATTACTTCTGGAGTAGCAGTTCCCCTTACATTCGGAGCTTCGCCTACAGTCCGGAATTTTGGCGAGTTGAGAACAGATGGGTGGGAATTTCAGTTAGACTACCATCATACATTTGCCAACAAACTGACCCTTACATTATCTGCCGGTTTGTCAGACTATATAGAAACAATTACGAAATGGGCACAGTCGTCTTCTTATACGGACAATAGAGTTAACCAAAGGGTTGGAAATGTTTATGGTTATAAATATGACCGTTTGTTTACTGTCGATGATTTCCAGAGAGATGCCGGTGGTTATATTGTATCCTCAAATGGTCGGTATTTACTAAAAACAGGGGTTGCAACTCAGGATAAACTGGGAACAAATTTTGGCCCTGGCGATGTTAAATATAAAGATCTGAGTGGCGATGGGAAAGTGGATAATGGAGATGGAACCGTTGCTAATCATGGAGATATGACGCTTCTTGGAAATAGTAGCCCTCGTTACCAATATAATTTTACCATTGGTGCTGAGTGGAAAGGCGTTGATTTTAAGATATTCTTTCAAGGGGTTGGAAAGCGTAAAGCATGGTTGCCTTCTTCTGCAACTCTGCCCGGTTACGACAGCGGCAATACTCCCTGTTTGTTGTCTAATCAAACCAGCTATTGGTATACATCCAATACGACCGATCCTACCAAAGCAAATTATTTTGTGTCAGAGGTCGCCAATCCTGAGTATCCAAGAGCATTCAATGCTGGTTCTTCAAATACTCTGAATTACCAGATCAGCGATAAATTTATACAAAACCTGGCATATCTACGATGCAAGAACCTTGCGGTAGGATATACTTTGCCAGCCAAGGTGGTTAAAAGGGTGGGTATTCAGAAAGTGCGTGTTTACGTAAGTGCCGATAACCTTTTTGAATTTGATCATCTGAATGCTCCGATTGACCCTGAAACGGATAGTGTGGGTGATGGTATTGCCTACGGACGTAGTTATCCGTTTACCAGAAGTTATTCTTGTGGACTTCAGGTTACATTCTGATCTGATTGAAGTAGTCGTTTTGTAATATTTATGAATTAATTTATTTCACAATGAAAAATATATATATAGCATTATTGGCTCTGCTGGTTGTCAGCTGTTCTGATTATTTGGACAAAGGGCCATTGACCAGCGTTTTGGATGATCAGTACTGGACATCCGAAACCAGCATAAGGACTTTTTCCTGGGGTTTCCTTTCAGGAAACACTACTACGAATACCTTCGGAAACTATTTCTTTGGGTATGGACAGGACTATGCTTATGGACGTTATTTTGAAGCTTTAGGTGGTCCGGGTCGGTCTCAAACAGTTAACGGAACAAAAGATGTTGCAATCGAAGCGGGAGAGTTAAGTGCCAGTGACGATTATGCCGGTGGGGGTAATGTATTTACCTCTTCGGTTCCCAATACCGGCGGATGGGATTATTCGTGGGTGAGAAAATCAAACCTGTTTATCGATCGCATCAATAAATGTACCGGAATTGACGATGCTACCCGCAAGCACTGGCTGGGAGTGGCTCGCTTCTACAGAGGCTTGGCTTACGCATTGATTGTGAAAGGATACGGTGATTGTCCGTATTATGGACGGGTTATTGATGAAGCGGAAAGGGATTCCCTGTTCAAACCACGTGACGCCAGAGCTTACGTAGTGGGTAAAATGGTTGAAGATTTCGATTATGCAATAGCTAACACCAGAGTGAGTGAAACTAATAACGGATATCCTGCAAAAACTACTGTTACCAGAGATGTAGTGGCAGCCTTGGCATCAAGAGTGATGTTGTACGAGGGTGGTGTGTTCCGTTATTATCCTGCAGTGTATGGATATGACAAGAGTAAAGCTGTGAGCTATTATCAGAAAGCTAAAGAGTATGCGCAGGTTGTGATGAACAGCGGCTCATACAGCATCAATAATGCCGTTGTTGCCGGTGGAGGAGAAGCCTTGAGGTCTAATTTTGTGAATAGTACTCTCTCCGGTAATTCTGAAATTATTATGTACAGATCTTATGCAAGTGGCATTGTGTCTCACTCGGTTGAATCCTATGTGGCTATGCAAAACTCGCAGGTAGGTATCTCGAAAAACCTGATGGATGCTTTCCTTTGTAAGGATGGTCTTCCTCAAAAGCAATCTTCAAGTATTGATCTGAACCCAGGTTCTTCTACATTTAGTTTTCGTAAATTTAAATCCGGAGCTGCGTTGTTGGATCCGCGTATTAAGTCAACCGTATGTCCGGATTCATTGCGTTTGCAACCGGCAGCTTACTCCGGTGCCAATGGCGATATTAACTACGCTCTGACTGGAGTGGCTATTCGTAAATTCTTAAATGACAATGACTATGCTTCTGCCGCATTGAACGTTAACACTACATGTGCCCCTATTGTACGCTATGCCGAAGTTTTACTTAACTATGCAGAGGCATGTGCCGAGATTGCCAATACAAGTATTTCGGGTAATGTAGCGGTACAGATTTCTCAAGCCGATTTGGATAAATCGATTAATGTACTTCGCGATCGCGCGGGAGTGGCTCTGCCTCACTTGCAAACTATTGGTGGCTTCCCTGCTGTGACTGGTGTTTTGATTAACGATCCGGATAGAGATGTTAATCCCGATGGATATAGCTACGAAGTGCCTCCTATGATCTGGGAAATTCGTCGCGAACGTCGTATTGAGCTTGCGCTTGAAGGATTTCGCTACGATGATTTGAAACGTTGGGGTAAATTACACTATCTGGATTATACCAGAGTGCCTCAGTTGACGGTGAATCGTGGTGCCTGGATAGATATGAGCAATGGATTAAACCCCAAAACAGGTGATCCTTCTGCTAAAGTATTCAAACTGAAATGCCGCCTTGCCGCAAATAATGTCGATAATACGGTTGCGAATCCATGGTTGAGCGCTACAGGCGTTCCAGGTGCCGGTGGTGGTCCTGCTGCCGGTTATATCGTGTATACCACGGATCCGACTACAGTAACCGGTCGTGTATTTAAGACATCGGGCTTTGGTACTACTATAACCGAACATGGGTTGGAAGTCTATCTGACTCCTATTGGCAAAGACCAGTTTACTCTTTATAAAGATAATGGGTATGCCAATAATCTGACACAGAACCCGGGCTGGGGTAATAAATAAAAAGATGTGAAGTTGGGAGGGCCAATTGCCCTGCATGAGTGATTGGTCCTCCCCTTTTTTGAATATTTTTCATTGCTGAATTTTGGCTTATATTAATATATTTTGGCTTTTGCTTGTGGCCATTTCTGGAGTTTCTATATGAAATTCTCTTATCTTTGTTCTTTAATAAAATTATATTAGAACTGCCCTCCTGCAGTTTACTTTACGGTAGTTTGTCTTTTGCTATTAGTGTTATTGTTTGCCGTCCTTTCTAATGTCTATTCTATTAGAAAGTAAGGATGATCCAAGTTGACCTCTCTTGTATATGTGATTGATCACCGACGCATTCGGAAATATGATTGTGTTGCTTTATCTGGTTTTAAAAATAGTTTTTTTATCTTCAAAATCTCAAAATTATGACTAAGATGTTTAAGCAAAGATGGTTTTATTTGGGTTGTTGTTTGTTGATGGCATTGTTCACCGTCGTGGGGGCTTATGCACAGACAAAAGCAATCAAAGGAAAGGTGGTTGATGTTTCTGATCAACCCGTGATCGGAGCTTCCGTGAAAATTAAAGGTACGTCAACAGGTACCATTACGGATGCGAGTGGTGAATTCTCTCTAAAGGCTTCCAAAGGAACCGTTCTGGTTGTGTCTTTTGTTGGTTATACCACAAAGGAAGTCCCAATTGGTAACGCGGTTGATTACAGTATTTTTTTGGCAGAAGACACTAAAGCTCTGAATGAGGTAGTGGTTACTGCTATGGGCATTAAAAAAGAGAAAAAGGCCTTGGGATATTCTGTTTCGGATTTGGGTTCGCAAGAACTTATGAAGAATAAGAATACCAATGTGATTAACTCTTTGGCCGGTAAAGTTCCGGGGGTAAATATTACGCAAAGTAGCGGTGCTGCCGGTGCCGGTGCAAGTATTACTATTCGTGGAGGTAATTCAACGTCTGAAGGTCGGGATAATCAACCATTGTTTGTTGTAGATGGTGTTATCTATGATAACTCAACCTCTGTAATTGGTAATTCATCAACCGATGGTATGACCCGGGGTAATACTTCCTATTCTAACCGTATTATGGATGTCAACCCCGAAGATATTGAATCTATGTCGGTGTTGAAAGGTGCAGCTGCTTCGGCTTTGTATGGTTCGCGTGCCGCTGACGGGGTAATCATTATTACAACGAAAAAAGGTGCTGAAGGATCTGTGAAAGTAGATTTTAGCAGTAAATTGAGCACGTCATGGGAAAATAAGCTCCCCGAGGCACAGACAGATTTTGGCCGTGGCTTATATTCATCAAACGGAGCCTTATCAACGACTACATATAATTCTTGGGGAGATAAAATTGCCGCAGGAGTTCCTATCTATGACAATATTGGGAAGTTTTTTCAAAATGGTGTCGCATATGACAATAACGTTAGTGTATCCGGAGGATCTAAGAATAGTTCATTCTTCTTATCCGGTTCTAATTATAATCAGACTGGTATAGTAAAAAAAACAGGTTATGATAAGAGCACTTTTCGTTTCAATGGGGAGCAGAAATATGGAAAACTAACAGTAGATGCAAATGCAGCCTATTCCGTTGCCAATACAGATAAAACATTAACTAGTTCTGGATTGTATAATGGTGGTGGTAACGGTACGATGACTGCTGTTTATGGTTGGCCTCAAACTGAGGATATGGGGAAGTATCTGAATGATGATGGAACCAAATATCGTTTGTTTGATGGAGTCCTTGATTTGGCAAGCGATACAGAGAATCCTTACTGGATTATCAATAAAGATAAGCTGACCGACAAAACAAAACGTTTTACCGGTAGTTTGAGTGGTGCGTTTAAGATTACAGACTGGTGGGATATTACAGCTCGCTTAGGCTATGATCAGTATACGACAGATTCTTATACCTATATAGCTCCGGGTTCTGTTGTGAAAGAAACATATCAGAAAGGGCGGTTAAGCAAAAGTGATTATGATTATGCTTATACAACGACTAATGTGATGAGTAATTTTCACAAAGCAGTTGGTAACTTTGATATGAATTTATTAGTAGGAACGACTACTGAAAATACAGATCGTTCTAATCAGACACACTGGGGGTATAATTTTCTTACAACCAGCTCTATTTCTTTTGCCAATATCACTTCTACAAATGAGTTCTTCTCTGATGCAACTGTTCAGAGACGGCTGGTAGGCGTATACGGGGAATTTCGTGCGGCATATAAAAATTTAGCGTATCTGACCGTAACAGGACGTAACGATTGGTCTTCTACACTGCCGGTTAAAAACAGATCTTATTTCTATCCTTCGATAAGTGGCTCGTTTGTTTTTACAGAGTTGATACCTAAAAATAATATTCTTTCATACGGAAAAGTGCGTGCCAGTGTTGCTCAGGTAGGTAAGGATGCTAATCCCTATGCTACGTTGACCTATTTGGCTACGCCTATTATTGATGGATCCTATGTTGGAGTAGGTAATTATTATAATGCGGGTAATCCGGAATTGAAGCCGGAAATTCAAACTTCTTGGGAAGTCGGTGGTGAGTTTAAATTCTTGAATGGACGTATTGGGTTGGATTATACCTATTATCATAGCCAAACAAAGAACCAAATTGCTTCTCCCCGTTTGTCAAACGCCAGTGGTTACATTATGAATTCAATCAATTCTGGTTCGGTAATGAATACTGGAATGGAAATTGCCCTTACCGGCAAAGCAATAGTATCAAAGAATTTTGATTGGACTGTCACTTTAAATACCTCATACAACCGTGGTACATTGGGAACCTTCCTCCCGGGAGTAGATTTCTTCTATGCAACTGATGCTCAGTTTGGAACTATTAAAGCGGCATCTGTTCCCAATGGTGGAAGTTTTCTGGCATTGACAGGTACCCGGTTTGCACGCGAACTTGATGTAAACGGCCAAGAAACTTCAAAAGGACGTTATCAAGTTGATCCAACAACGGGCTTGTATAAAGTATCATCTGTTTCAAATGCAATAGTGGGTAACAGAGAACCTAAATTGATAGGCGGGTTAAGCAATTCTTTTCGTTATAAAAATCTGACATTGTCTTTTTTACTTGACTTCAGAATTGGAGGGGATGTTTATAATGGTACAGAATGGTATATGGCTTCAAATGGGTTAAGTAAGGTAACTACAGCCAATGGTCGTCAATCGGTAACGGTGTCCGGTGTTAATAGTCAAACCGGAGCAGATTTCAACCAAACTTATTCGGCCGACCAATCATATAAGATTGGGAATACAACCTATTCAGGAAAATATATGATTCAACAATATTGGTCTAATTATTGTCAGAATTCTGATAACTTTATTACTACTGTAAATTGGTTGAAGTTACGTTCGTTGACATTAAGCTACGATCTTTCTGATTTAGTTAAAAAGCAGAAGGTTATTAAGGGTCTATCTGTAACGGCCACTGGTACAAACTTATTTACATGGACCAACTACAAAGGTATGGATCCTGAAGTGAGTGCAGCTGGAGGAACAGGAGGTTCTGGTTCAACAGGCATTGATTATTGTAGTGTGCCTGCAACATCTAGTTTTACTTTTGGCGTAAATATTACATTTTGATTAACAGAAAGGTTTGATTATGAAGACATTAAAATATATAGCATTAAGTTGCGTTCTTATGCTTAGCATAAGTTCATGTACCGATTGGTTGGATGTCAATACAGATCCAAGTTCTCCGAATAACAATACGGCTCTGATTGCGAATAGATTACCCTGGATACAGCATTTCTATATGTATTCTGCAGGGGTGACTAACTACCGTACTGCTTGTCAGGCAGGAGTATTTTATAGCGCAGGTGCGAACCCAAATACATTTTCGGTGACCTGGAAATGTGCTGCAGGAAATACTACGACTCCTTATCAGACTTGGTTTGTTGGTGCAGCTACTAATTTAAACGATATGTATGAGGCTGCTCAAAAAGAGGGAGCTTATCACTATATGGCAGTCGCAGATGTTATCCATGCTATGGGCTTTATGGAGATGTTGGATTTGTATGGTGAAATTCCTTACACACAGGCATTAACTAAGGGCATAATTAGTCCGGCCTATGATGATGGTAAAACTATTTATACCGGATGCATTGCTAAGTTGGATGAAGCTATTTCATTATTTAGTAAGACTCAGGAAGCTGGTGCAACAAGCCTTTCTGCTGGTGATATGTGGAATAAGGGTGATGTTAGTAAATGGATTAAGGTGTGCTATGGACTGAAGGCTCGTTATATGTTGAAACTATCTAAAAAATCAGATTTGTTTAAACCTGACGATATTTTAGCTTGCCTGGATAAAGGTCCCCAGTCAAACGCGGATAATACAGTGGTTACTTGTTATAATAATGCTACTGATGTGGGTGATTATTTGTGGGGTGATCCTATTATGACCAGTGGAAATTGGGATTATGCCGCATATGGTAATACACAACGTATTTCTCAATATTACTACAATTTGCTAACGAACATGAGAGGTGCCGGTATTACCGATCCCCGTATGAGTAAAATTGTTCCTGCATGTATGACGAATATTTCGTTGGACGCAAGTGGTAAAGTGGCTTCTTATGCGTGGACTCGTTCTCTGCCAGTGGATTTTTATGGAACTTCTTCACGTCTTGTAAATGGTGGAGCCACTTCTATTACGCTTCCTACCTATGCATCGAAAAAAGTAAAAATAGGATATACATTCAAAAGTACTACAACCCGGGATGCATTTGCAGCAGCCCAAGTGGGAAAGCGTGCTTATAGAATCGCAAGTGGTGGAGCTACTGGCGTTGATACCGTAGAAGTAACGTATAATCCAGGATCTATTTATGTGAATAGTACAAATTATTTATATGCAGGGGATACTATGTATGTAACCTTACAGAATAACTCATATTTGACATCTTCAGTGAAATCGAGTACGTTGGATATGAATTGGTATTATTCAACAGCAGCAACAACAGCTGGAGCTGTGGGCTCTACAGGTTCTTTTCAGCTTAGGCCTAATTCGGATCAGGAGATATTGACCTACCACGAAATGTGCTTTATTCGGGCAGAGGTGCTGATGAGAAAGAATAACGGAGCCACTCAGGCGGCTTTGGATGCATATAAAGCAGGCATAAAAGCTCATCTGGATTTTATGCAGGCCAAATTGACATCATGGAAATCTGCAGGGTTTACCAATCCGGATATGTGGCCTATGGATCAGAGTGCAATTGCATCTTATATGGCTAGCAATGCTGTTTGCCAGAGTGCCGGTAGTTTGACAATGGCAGATATTATGTTGCAGAAGTATATCGCCATGGGATGTAGCTTGGAAAATTATAATGATATGCGTCGTTTTAATTTTAGTGCGGGTAATATTGGAGGCTTTGGCATTGTTTATCCTGGTTATGATCGTGGCCCGTTATTTACCGGAGGTTCTCAACTGACCGGAGGTTCAAAAGCAGATCCCACATATTGGATGCGTCGTTGGATGTTACCATCATCTCTGGAGCTTAACTATAATAGTGCTAATGCTAAGGCTCTGAATATTCATTGTGGTGATCCAAATATTTGGTGTTTGCCTATTTGGTGGGATTGTGCTACTGATGACGAATATAACAATTACATCAAAAAGTAATTAGCACAAGTAAGTAGTGGATGATCATGTTATATGTTTATGTAAAATGATTAATTCTTTTATATTTTTCGGGCGGAATAAACTATCCTGAACGGATAGTTTTTCCGCTCGAATATTCTAGAGCCTTTGATTAATAATTGTTTGGTAAAAATGAAAAAAACAATTCTTCCTTTCTTGTTTTTGCTGTTGTGCTTTGCTCTGAAGGCAACACAACCTTCACTTTCTCAGTTGCAACTTGCCGAACGGAGTATCGTCCTTTTGCAGGATAAGGCGCATTTACTTCCTCTGCAGGGGCTCGATACGCTTCGTATTGCCTGCATTTCGATTGGAGCACCGGCTGAGAATGAATTTTCGGCGATGCTGGGCAAATACATGAATGTCAAAGCGTTTGCTGTAAATTCTCAAAATATAGATTCTGTCGCAAATTGTTTGCCGCAGTATAATATGACGATTGTGGCAGTTTTTGGCAATCGTTTGACAGAAAAGGAGCTGGCTTTTGTTGCAGCTCAAAATAAAGCGCATGGAGTAATAGTTTGTTCTTTTGCCAATCCTTCTTCATGGTTGAGCACGGTTGGCAAGAGTGCGGCGCTCGTTTATGCTCCCGATGCCGAAATGGCCTCGCAGCAGATGGCGGCTCAGCTGATTTTCGGTGGCATTGCTGCTCAGGGAAAACTTACGGCTAAACTCGGAGGCTTCAGGAAAGGCACCGGACTGACCACTCAGGCTATCCGCTTCAAATATACCTTGCCCGAAGATGCCGGTATCGACGGGAAGAAACTGACAACAAAGATCGATTCGCTGGTGAATGATGCCATTGCGCAACAAACCTTCCCGGGTTGTGTGGTGCTGGTGGCCAAAGACCGCAAAATTGTCTTTACTAAGGCTTACGGCTATCACACCTATCTGAAAGCCGAAGGCGAGAACTATAAAAAAGATGTACTGAACCGCAAAACCGAGGTTGACGACCTATTCGACCTGGCCTCGGTTACCAAAGTGACTGCTGGTTGCCCGGCCTACCTGAAATTGGTGGATGAAGGCAAGATCAATCTGGATGAGAAGTTTAGTACCTACTTCCCGGTTTTGAAGGGAAGCAACAAGGAAAATATTACGGTAAAGGAATTTTTGTGCCATGTGGGAGGCTTGCAGGCCTATTCTCCGTTCTACAAATGGGCGGTGAATGCCGACGGTTCCCTGAATCCGAATTATGTTCGTTCGGTGCCTTCGGAGGAGTTTCCGATACGCATCAGCGCGGCTCTGTATGCCCGCAAAGATATTGGCGATTCTATCTATAAAGCCATTGCGAAATCGCCGTTGTTGTCCTCTTATCCAAAACATAAATATGTCTACTCCGACTGGCCTTTTGTGATGACGCCGCCAATGGTGGAAGCCATCGAACACAAACCATTCGAGGAGTTTCTGCAATCGACCTTCTATCGCTCGCTGGGGGCTTCGGAAATGATGTACAACCCCTGGAGAACAATTCCTTTGTCGCGGATTGTGCCGACAGAACTGGATAATTTTTTCCGCCAAACGCAGTTGTTGGGCTATGTGCACGACGAGGCTTCGGGTATCATGGGAGGCCATTCTGCCAATGCAGGTTTGTTTTCCAATGCCAACGACATGGCAAAATTGTATCAGATGTATCTGCAAAAAGGGACTTACGGAGGCAAACGCTATTTCAGCGAAAAAACGTTCGATACGTTCAATACCTGTCCGTTTGAAAAGGAAGGCGTTCGTCGCGGGATTTGCTTCGATAAGCCCGATATGAAGGATGGGAAAGTGGTCGGCCATTCTTATTGCTCATCGCTGGCCAGTCCCGAAGCATTCGGCCATTCGGGTTATACCGGTACCGTGGTGTGGGTCGATCCGACCTGCAATTTAGTCTATATTTTCTTGTCGAACCGCGTCTATCCGACCCGTAACAACGACAAGATTGTAACCACAAAAATTCGGGCAAAGGTTCAAACTGCTATTTATGAATCGATCATACATCCGTAATCATGGGGCAATATTTTTCTCCTAAAAATAATAAAATCTCAATACCTTTGCATCTATTCTGTGAAACCGCACAATTGAATAGTCAATCGTAAATGACTAAATTGTAAATCTCATTTTATGTCTTTAACTCTCATTCTTAGCGTCTTTGTTGTTTATACTGTCTTGCTGTTTGCCATTTCGTGGTACACATCCCGTAAGGCCGACAACAGTTCCTATTTTCAGGGAAATAAAAAATCTCCGTGGTTCGTGGTGGCTTACGGTATGGTGGGTACTTCCATTTCGGGGGTGACCATGATTTCCGTGCCGGGTAATGTGACCAATCAGGCGTTTTACTATATGCCTATGGTTCTGGGCTTTGTGGTTGGATATGCCATTATTGCACTGGTGTTACTGCCGCTTTACTACCGGATGAATCTGACTTCCATCTATACCTATCTCGAATCGCGTTTCGGTTTTTATACCTACAAAGCGGGCGCATCGTTTTTTGTTTTGTCAAGAGTATTGGGTGCTGCCGTTCGTATCTATCTGGTTGTTTTTGTGTTGCACGGATTTCTGCCACATGGTACTGTACCGTTTTGGGTAGTGGCTTTCGTCTTTATGCTGCTCATTTTCCTCTACACGTTGAAGGGTGGGGTAAAAACCATTATTTGGACCGATATGTTGCAGACGACCTTTATGATTCTGGCCGTTATTGTGGCGGTTATTGTTATTGCACAACAAATGGGTTGGAACTTCGGCGAAATGGTGTCGGCAGTGACGGCAAGCAACTATTCGTCGTGGTTTGACATGAACTGGGATAACAACACGCATTTTGTTAAACAGTTTGTGAGCGGAATTTTTGTTACCATTGTAATGACGGGTCTCGATCAGGAGATGATGCAGAAAAATCTGAGCTGTAAGACTCTGAAAGATTCGCAGAAAAATATTTTTACTACCAGTATTACTATCGTTATTGTCAATCTGTTGTTCCTGACGCTGGGAGCTGTACTGGCGCTGTATGTACAGAAGCATGGTGGAATGGCGGCTATGGGTATTCCGGCGGTCGATAAAATATTCCCGACCATTGCTGAAAACTACCTCGGACTGGTGTGTGGGGTGATTTTCCTCATCGGGTTGGTGTCGGCTTCTTATCCGAGTGCCGGTGGCGCTCTGACTTCACTCACCACTTCGTTCTGTGTCGATTTTATCGGATTCAACCGTCGCACCGACCTGAGCGACGAAAAGAAATTGAAGATCCGCTATACGACTCATGCAGTTTACACCTTTATCTTTTTCTTGTTGATTCTGTTGTTTTACGTGATTAACAACAAGGCGGTAATCGACCTGGTATATCAGTTGGCAGCCTATACTTACGGACCTCTGCTTGGGTTCTTCTTCTTTGGTATTTTGACAAAATATCAGGTACGTGACCGTTGGATGCCGATTGTGGCGGTAGCATCGCCATTGTTCTGTCTGTTGCTCGACTGGGTGGCAAAAAGCATCTTTCATTTTGGATTCGGATTTACATTGTTGATATTTAACGGATTGTTTACCTTTGTGGCTATGTGGCTGCTACGGAAACCAAGAGTAATTTGAGAATGAAAACATATTTCAAACAACTGAGCCGATTCGACCCCTCTTTGGGAGGGGGTTGGGGGAGGTCATTGCTTTTGATCTTTCTACTGTCTGCTTTTGTTACGGTCTCCGCGCAACAGTGGATACGCGTTAATCAGTTGGGTTACCTTTCCGGCGACCGGAAAGTTGCCGTATGGTTGAGTAAACAAAAGACTTCGGTTAATGAATTCAAGGTGGTCAACGAACTGACCGGTGAGGTGGCTTTTCGGGGGCGGACGATTGAAAATAAAGTGCCCAACAGCGCTTTTGGTGCGGCTTGCCGACTCGATTTCTCCGCCTTTGCCAAAGCCGGATCGTATCGCGTAGAAGCGGGTAGCGTGGTTTCACCGGTTTTCCGAATCGGCGACGATGTCTACCGTGGAGCTGCCGATGTGCCGTTGAATTATATGCGCCAGCAGCGTTGTGGCTACAATCCTTTTCTGAAAGACTCCTGTCACCGTTACGACGGACGGATCATCTTTTTGCCGGGGCGCGAAAACGAAAAAATTACCGCCTGGGGTGGCTGGCACGATGCTTCCGACTATCTGAAATATGTAACGACTTCGGCCAACGCAACCTTCCAGATGTTGTTCGCGTACCAGCAAAATCCGGCTGCTTTTGGCGATCAGTACGATGCCAACGGACTTCCGGGTAGCAACGGCATTCCCGATGTGTTGGATGAGGCCAAATGGGGCTTAGACTGGTTGGTACGGCTGAATCCCGATAAGGATACCTTTTTCAATCAGATCGCCGACGACCGCGACCACGCCTCGTTCCGCTTGCCGACGACCGATCCGGTGGATTATGGCTGGGGTTCGGGCAAGGAGCGTCCGGTATATGACTGCATGGGCGAACCGCAGGGGTTGCGAAAATATAAAAACCGTTCCACCGGTTTGGCATCGACGGTAGGAAAATATGCCTCTTCGTTTGCATTGGCTTCGGAAGTGCTGGCTAAATTCTATCCCGATTTTGCTGAAAAATTGAAACAAAAGGCTGCCGATGCCTACCAAAAAGGGGTGGAACATCCGGGGGCTTGTCAAACGGCTTCCTGCGTGTCGCCCTATTTTTACGAAGAAGATAACTGGGTGGACGATATGGAACTGGCGGCGACCCAGCTTTACCGGATGACAGGGAAAGAGGATTACCTCAAAAGTGCCGTGAATTACGGTCGTATGGAGCCGGTGACCCCGTGGCTGGGTGCCGATTCGGCCCGTCATTACCAGTGGTATCCGTTCGTCAATCTGGGGCACTATTTTCTGGGCGAACAAAACAACAAACGCATCAGTGCCGAGTTTATACGCAATATGCGAAGCGGGCTCGAACGCCTGCGTGACCGTGCCGGTGACGATCCGTTCATCAATGGCATTCCGTTTATCTGGTGTTCCAACAATCTGGTGGTGGCCGCAGCTACGCAAGCCCGTCTTTACCGAACGCTCACCGGCGATACTGCTTTTCTTGACATGGAAATAGCGTTGCGCGACTGGCTCTTCGGCTGCAATCCCTGGGGCAAATGTATGATTGTGGGTTTACCTGGCTACGGTGACTATCCGCATCATCCCCATTCGGCATTGGCGCAGCTCTATCACTATCCGATTACCGGCGGTTTGGTGGACGGACCGATCTACACGCCAATTTATTCGAGTCTGAAGGGGGTACATCTGACGGGCGACGACCGGTATGCCGATTTTCAATCCGACCGGGTGGTGTATCACGACGATTATGCCGACTATTCGAGCAACGAACCTACCATGGACGGTACGGCGTCGCTTTGTTACTACCTCTCGTCGCTGGCAGGAAAACCGGCCGATAGCCGGTTGAAAGCAGACGAAGGGGGCATTGTTCGTGGAAATAGTGAGAAAAAAGAGATAATGCTGGTTTTTACCGGCCATGAATTTGCCGATGGAGCCGAAACCATTGCCAAAGTGTTGAAGAAACATGCAGCCAACGGAGCCTTTTTCCTGACGGGGGATTTCTATCGGAAGTATCCGAAGATCGTTCGCGTGTTGCAGCAAAACGGGAACTATCTTGGCCCGCATTCCGATAAGCACCTGCTGTATGCCGACTGGAGCAAACGCGACTCCACGCTGGTAAGCCGTGAGCAGTTTGCCAAGGACTTGAAAGACAACTATGCTGCTATGCGTCAGGCTGGTTTGAAAGTGCCGGAGCAGCTCTTATTCCTTCCGGCATATGAATATTACAACAAAGAGGTTGCCGGATGGACCGCGCAGCTGGACGTTACGTTGGTCAATTATACCTCCGGAAGTACATCGAATGCCGATTATACGACGCCAGATATGAAGAGCTACCGCTCGTCGGATGAGATTTTGAACAATATTTTGAAATATGAATCGTCTAAAGGATTGAACGGATTCCTGTTGCTGACACACATCGGTACCGATCCCCGGCGGACGGATAAATTTTATAACAAACTGGACGAACTGATGACCACCCTCGAACAGCGGGGATATCGTTTCGTTCCGATTACGGAAAATATAAAACAATGATGAAAAAAAATCTGATTTCTGGTTTAATTTGTGGATTGATGTTGTGCCTTGTGGTGGCACAACCAGTTAGAGGTGAAGAACCCGGATATGGAATAGCTATCCAGTCGTTGATCGATTTGCGGTTGGCACCTTCGTATGCAGGCGAAATGGGAACCCAGGCGTTGATGGGTACCCCGTTGCATGTTCTTGAAAAGGGGCATGGCTGGGTGAAGGTAACGACTCCCGAAGGATATGCTTCGTGGACAACCACATCGGAGATAAAATTAGTCGACGAAAAAGAGATGAAGGCCTGGAACAAGGCACCTAAACTGATCGTGACGGACTATTTTACCCTGCTTCGTAAAGAGGCATCGGCAACTTCTATCGTAGTGTCCGACGTGGTGTGGGGCGATTTGGTGAAAAATATGGGCGAACAAAACGGTTATTACAAAGTGCAGTTGCCCGATGGTCGCACGGCTTTCCTGAAAAAGGAGTCGGCTATGCCTTTCGATCAATGGTTGGCAAGTCGCCGACCGACTGCCGAAAACATCATTGCTACGGCAAAAATGTTCCTCGGTTTTCCGTATGTATGGGGTGGGGCATCCACCAAAGGGGTCGATTGCAGTGGCTTTACCAAAACCAGCTTCTTCCTCAATGGTGTTGTGTTACTCAGAGATGCTTCGCAACAGGCCACAACGGGCGATCCTGTCGATATTTCCAAAGGGTACGACAACCTGAAACCCGGCGATCTGCTCTTTTTCGGGGCTAAAAAAGTGACCCACGTGGGCATGTATATCGGCAACGGAGAGTTTATTCACTCGTCCGGGATGGTGCATATCAGTAGCTTGCGTCCCGAAGCATCCAACTACGATGCATGGAACGCCAAACGTTTGTTGATCGCCCGTCGCATCCTTACACAAATCGATAAAGATCCGAACATCGTTTCGCTGAAGAATCATCCGTATTACAAATAATGTGAAAATTTGAGGATTTGAAAATGAATCTGCAAGAGCAAGATTTAAAAACTCGGACAGGATTATTTCTTATCATTTCTGATGATACCAGACCCGAAGGGATAAACAAAAATTCCAAACTGACGAAAAGTTGTTTGAGTGAGTAGGCCAGCTACCGAATTTTGTTAATGTGAAAATGGTTCATGGCCGAGCGAACGAGTTCTTTTCGTCTATGTTTTTGCTTACTTTTTGCGCCAAAAAGTAAGGCTTGCCGCAGGCAAAATCCAAATTAATTCCTGCAAATATAAGAATTGAATAATGTATAAATTATGATCAATTAATATGACAACACGACGCAACTTTCTGAAAACATCCGCGTTGGTAACAGCCGGTTCGCTGATTACTCCGGCCTCGATATTTTCACAATCAAACAAGTCCTCCCGTTTGGGTGGCAGCAAAACCATGCAACTGACGTTCAAACCCTACGAAGCCAAGCTGGTGCACCCGTTCACCGTGTCGGGCTATACCCGCACCACCACGCCTATCGTACTCACCGAGATCACCTACGATGGGGTGACCGGTTACGGAGAGGCTGCCATGCCTCCCTATCTCGGCGAGACCATCGCGTCGGTGACTTCTTTCCTTGAAAAAGTCAACCTCAAACAATTCAGCAATCCGTTTGAGCTCGACGATATTCTCGCGTATGTCGATGCGATTGCCATTAACAATACTGCCGCGAAAGCTTCGGTAGATATTGCTCTGCACGATCTGGTGGGTAAACTGATCGGTCGTCCCTGGCATCAGATTTGGGGTTACACCGCATCCAAGGTTCCGGTTACCACCTTTACCATCGGCATCGATACCGAGGAAATGGTGAAGCAGAAAACGCGCGAAACGGAACAGTTCAAGGTGATCAAAGTGAAACTGGGTGTCGATGAGGTTTCCGATAAGATGATTATCAATGCCGTTCGCTCGGTAACCGACAAACCGCTCCGTGTGGATGCCAACCAGGGGTGGAAAGATAAACACTACGCCCTGAAAATGATAGAATGGTTGGCTGCCAAAAATGTGGAGTTCGTGGAACAACCGCTTCCGAAGCACAACCTCGACGATATGGCCTGGCTTACCGAACACAGTCCGTTGCCTACCATTGCCGACGAATCGTGCCAGCGGCTCGAAGATATTCCCCGCCTGAAAGGTGTTTTCGACGGCATCAACATCAAACTGATGAAGTGTACCGGTATGCGCGAAGCCAACAAAATGATCAGCATGGCCGAATCGTTCGGCATGAAACTGATGATCGGTTGTATGACCGAGACATCGTGTGCCATTTCGGCGGCTGCACAACTGGCTCCGAAGATGAATTTTGCCGATCTGGATGGCAATATCCTGATTGCCAACGACTGCTTTACCGGCATGAAACTGACCGACGGTAAAATTACACTGAGTAATGAGCCGGGAATCGGCGTGAAAAAGATTTGAAAATATGACCTCATCCGCCCTTCGGCTGTCGAATCGCCTTCGGCAGTACGAATAAGGCCTATATTTGTCTTTTACCCCAAACCCCTGAGGGGCTGTAAATCTGCTATTTTTATTGGCGTAAAAGTCCCCTTAAGGGGATTTAGGGGTAGAAAAATGAGATAGTCTTCGGTTTGTAGGTTTATCAATAACAACATTGTCTTGTGAGACAGCCTCTTGGAGAAGCGGTCAAAACTATAAAAATAATGAAATCAATACTCTGGAAAGCAGCATGTGTCTGCTTGTTGATGCTGGCAACGTCTGTTTTGTCGGCACAGGAAATTACGGATGCCGGTCTGAAAAAGGTAGTATCCGATTCGTTGACGGCATACTGCAAGAAACAAATTGCAGCAACCACGACGGTAAAAACAATTGTAGCCGATCGCAAAGCCAAAAGCGTGGTCGTTACCATGGACGAGAGGTTGGCGTATATCACCATTAACGAGCAAAATGCAGCGGCTATGCAGGCATGTGTGCATCGTTTATTGCCCGATTCGTTGCAGAAATATGAACTGACAATTTTTTCCGACGGTCAGAAACTGAGCGAGCTGATTCCGAATATTTACCGTACCGGCCCGAAAGATAAAAGCCGTATTTTCAATAATAAAGAAAACAGAGTGCCGCTCGTGGAACGAATTTCGCAGCCGTATGTTATAAAAAACGGGTTGCAGGAGAGGCATATCGCCCTGTGGCAGAGTCACGGTTGGTACTATGAACAAAAACTGGCACGCTGGGAGTGGCAGCGGGCGCGGATGTTCCAGTCGGTAGAAGATTTGTTCCCGCAAAGTTTTGTGTTGCCCTATCTGGTGCCGATGTTGGAGAATGCCGGTGCAAACGTGTTGCTTCCCCGCGAGCGCGACTACCATTCGGTGGAGGTGATTGTGGATAACGATGCTTCGCGTTACGGCTCTCAATACCGGGAACAAAACGGTGCTGCAAGCTGGAGTGCCGGCGAAGGAGCCGGTTTTGCCGAAAAGCGGAAGGAGTATACCGACGGTCAGAATCCGTTTACTGAAGGAACTTTTCGTCAGACGAATACGATAAAAAAAGGCAAAGAGAGTCTTGCCGAATGGCTGCCCGATATGCCGGAACGGGGAAGTTATGCGCTTTATGTTTCATACAAATCGTTGCCCAATAGCGTCTCTGACGCGCGCTATACCGTTTATCATCTCGGCGGAAAAACCGAATTCAAAGTCAATCAGACGATGGGCGGCGGAACCTGGATCTATCTTGGAACCTTCGCGTTCGATAAAGGCAGAAACGAAGCCTGCCGCATCACACTCTCAAACGTGTCAGACAAAAAGGGTTGCATAGTGACTGCCGATGCGGTAAAAATCGGAGGCGGAACGGGCAATATTGCACGGGCGCCCAATGCCGAAGGCTTTATGAGCGGCACATCCAAGCATCTTGACGGTGGAGCGAAAGAGTCGATTGTGCCCAATTTGCCCATTAAATTTACACCCGAAACCAGTGGAGGTCCTCGCTATATCGAGGGAGCCCGTTACTGGTTGCAGTGGGCCGGGATGCCCGATTCGGTCTACAGTCGCACTCATTTTAACAACGACTATTCCGACGATTTTCAGAGTCGTGGCTACTGGGTGAATTATCTGTCCGGCGGTTCGAAAGTGCTGCCCGGAAAAGATGGACTTCATATCCCGGTCGATCTGGCGCTGGCGTTTCATACCGATGCCGGTTATACGCCGAACGACTCTATTATCGGAACGTTGGGAATTTTTATGACGCATCACAACAACGAGGTGTTTGAAAACGGACAATCACGCTGGGCTTCGCGCGACCTGACATCGTTGGTGATGGATCAGATTGTGAGCGATATTCGTGCCGGTTTTGAACCGAAATGGACACGCCGGGCCATGTGGAATAAGTCGTATAGCGAAGCGCGTGTGCCGAATGTGCCTACCATGCTGCTCGAACTGCTATCGCACGAGAATTTTGCCGATATGCGCTACGGCCTCGATCCCCGTTTCCGCTTTACGGTGAGCCGTGCCATTTACAAGGGGATGCTCCGCTTTCTTGCCGGTCAATACGGTTTCAAATACGTGGTTCAACCGCTTCCGGTGGAGGCATTCAGCAGCCGTTTTGCCGGTGAAAACAGTGTGGAACTGAAATGGAAAGCTGTCAACGATTCGCTCGAACCGACAGCCGTACCCACTCAGTATGTGGTTTATACCCGTGTGGGCAACGGCGATTTCGACAATGGCAAAATAGTGAAAGGAACATCGTGTAAACTCGATATTGAGAAAGATAAAATTTACAGTTTCAAAGTGGCTGCTGTGAATGACGGTGGAGTTAGCTTCCCGTCCGAAATTCTTTCCGTTTGCCGGAAGAGTAACGAAAAAGGGGTGGCGATGATTATCAACGGCTTTACCCGTATCAGCGCCCCGGCCAGTTGGGCAACACAGGATTCGATCACCGGATTCAACGACTTTATCGATCACGGAGTGCCTGACAAAGTGCAGTTCAACTACGTGGGTAGCCAGTACGAATTCCGCCGCAGTGTGGGATGGATGGACGACGATTCTCCCGGTTTCGGAGGCAGCAATGCCGACCGCGAACGTCAGGTGATTGCCGGAAATAGTTTCGATTATCCGGCTCTGCACGGTGCTTATTTTGCCGAAAACGGTTATTCTTTTGTCTCTGCAAGTAAGCAGTCGGTTACCGATTGTGATGTGGATATTGATGGTTACACTGTTGTGGATGTGATTCTGGGCAAGGAGAAAGAGTGGGTGACGGCTCACGGAGCAAAGCCCGCCCTGTTCAAAACCTTCCCTGCCGGACTGCAATCGGCTCTGACCGGTTATTGTCTGCATGGTGGTAATTTGTTGGTGACCGGAGCTTATGTCGGAACTGACTTGTGGGACAATCCGCGTGCGTCGAAGGCAGATCGTGCCTGGGCTCAGAATATGCTGAAATTCAAGTGGCGGAACGATGCCGGAGCAGTCACCGGACGTTTCAAAGCGGTGGCTTCACCTTTCCTGTCGTTTGCCGGAAACTATAACTATTACAATGAACTGAACAGCGAATCGTACGTGGTGGAACGTCCTGATGGTATCGAACCTGCCGACAAAAATGGCTACACTATTTTCCGGTATTCGGAGAATAACCTGAGTGCCGGCGTAGCCTATAAGGGGGATTATGCCAGTTGCGTGTTCGGTATTCCTTTCGAAGCAGTGAAGCCTGAAATGCGAAGCAACTTGATGAAAAGTATTCTGACCTTCTTTGAACAGAAGATCAGTAAATGATTTGGAGATTTGAGCGTGTGAGCAAAATATTGATTATCTTATTTTTATGAGACGATTTATTCTGTTGATTATAGCAGCGTTTGCTTTGCAATGCTGCATGGTGGCACAAGTCAGAGTGGGTGCCGAAAGTGTGGATGAATATCTTCCGTTGTTACAAGGGAAACGGGTTGGGGTACTCTCCAACCAGACCGGCGTGATAGGAAAAGAACATATCGTCGATTTTCTCCACCGGAAGGGTATCAATATTGTGTGCATCTTTTCTCCCGAACATGGTTTTCGGGGAACAGCTGATGCCGGGGAGCATGTCTCCAGTTCGGTTGACGAAAAGACCGGAATCGCTATCAAATCGCTCTACGATGGCAACACCGGCAAACCCAGCGATGCGGTGATGCAATCGATCGATGTGCTGGTCTACGACCTGCAGGATGTGGGATTGCGTTTTTACACCTATCTGACGACGATGGTGCGCATGATGGATGCCTGTGCCGCCAATCACGTCAAAATGATTATCCTCGATCGTCCCAACCCCAACGGACACTACGTCGACGGACCGATACTCGATTTGAAATACCGCTCGGCAGTGGGCTGGATTCCTGTTCCCGTGGTTCACGGTATGACTCTGGGTGAAATGGCCGGCATGGTAAACGGTGAGAAGTGGCTGACGAACGGTGCGCAATGCGATGTAAAAGTCATCAAGTGCAAAAATTATACACATGCTACACTTTACCAGCTGCCCATTGCTCCGTCGCCCAATCTGAAAGATATGCGATCCATCTATCTCTACCCCTCGTTGTGCTATTTCGAAGCCACGCCGGTAAGTCTGGGTCGCGGTACCGATGCGCCGTTCGAGCAATACGGTCATCCCAACATGACGGGGTATAGCTATAGTTTTACGCCCCGTAGTATTGCCGGTGCCAAATTTCCACCGCAACTCGACCGCCTTTGCCATGGTGTCGACCTGAAAAGCGTACCTTCAAACGAAGTATTGTTTCAAAAGGGTGTCGACCTGAGTTACCTGATCGATGCCTATAAAAATCTCAATTTAGACGATTTCTTCTTCAATAGTTTCTTCGAAAAACTGATTGGGGTGAGTTATGTCCGCAAAATGGTTGAAGAGGGGAAAAGCGCCGATGAGATAAAAGCCCGTTGGAAGGATGATGTGGAGAAGTTCAAACAGCAACGCAAGCCCTATCTGCTCTATCCCGAGAAATAACAGGATTCTTTAGACCTTAAACAACAAATTATTTACGAATGAAAAAAATATTGTCAACGCTAACTCTTTTTCTGTTTTGTGAAATGATGTTCGCTCAATCGTATAATCTGATACCCCGTCCCGTGGAGGTAACTCCCGCACAGGGAGCCTTCCCGCTTACTTCGTCGACTCCGATTGTGGCCGGGAAAGGGAGCAAACAGGTTGCAGTCTATCTTCAGCAAAAACTTAACCGGTCGACCGGAATGCCCTTCAAATTGGCTGTAAATCCGGGAGTCGGATCTATTGAACTGGTTGTCAATTCGTCTTTGGATATACCTGCCGAAGGGTACCTGCTGTCGGTGACAGATAAGGAAATCAAGATTCAGGGCAAAGATGCCGATGGGTTGTTCTATGGTGTGCAAACGTTGTTGCAACTGTTGCCTCCTCAGGTGTATGCTTCGCAGCTTCAGAACGGCGTTCAATGGTCGGTTCCTGCCGTGTCGGTCAAAGACTATCCCCGCTTTCGTTACCGGGGGATGATGCTCGACGTGGTGCGTCAGTTTTTTGACGAGCAAACCGTGAAGAATTACATCGACTGGCTGGCAATGCACAAAATCAATAAATTTCACTGGCACCTGACCGACGATCAGGGCTGGCGTATCGAGATCAAAAAATATCCGAAACTCACCTCCGTTGCTGCCTGGCGCGGACCGAACGAAGCGATTGCTCCTACGCTCGGTTCGGGCGATAAACGCTACGGGGGCTTCTATACCCAAAAACAGATCAAAGAGATCGTGCGTTATGCTGCCGAACGGCATATCGAAGTGATTCCCGAAATCGATCTGCCGGGACATAGCCATGCCGCCGCTTCGGCCTATCCCGAAATTTTGTGTCCGACCAGTAGAGATGAGGCCAAACGTGCTGCCGACGACATGGGCGATGCCTGGTGTGTGGGCAATGAAGCCAATTTTACGATGCTGGCCAATATTCTGAAAGAGGTGGCTGCTCTGTTTCCTTCCAAAATCATGCATATTGGCGGCGATGAGGTGAACATGGCTATCTGGCCCCGTTGCCCCATCTGTTCGGCTTTTATGAAGAAAGAACACATGCAGAAGCCCGAAGAACTGCAAAACTATTTCGTTCATCGGCTAAACAAGATCATCGACGGTCTGGGAAAACGGATGGCCGGTTGGGATGAGATACTGGATGGTGGTGATTTGGAGGGTTCTATTCAGGTGTATGCCTGGCGTTCGTTGAAACGTGCCGAACTTGCAATCGAAAAAAGAGTTCCTACTGTGGTTATGGTGGGACAAAATTACTACTTTGATATGGCGCAGTCGAAATACGAACGTGGTCACAACTGGGCCGGACTGGTACCTCTCGATAAAGTGTATGCGCTCGATCCCGCTGACAAGATGGTCTTTACACCGGAACAAGCAAAACAGGTGGTGGGAGTGCAGGCTGCCATTTGGTCTGAACTCTTTAACGAACCGGCTCGTTTTCTCGACTATCAATCCTATCCGCGCATTTGTGCCATGGCCGAAGCCGGTTGGACTCAGCAATCACTACGCAACTGGAACGATTTTTACCAACGATTGACCACTTCGCATTTTGAACGGATGAATAGCATGGGCATTGCCTTCCGGGTGCCGTTCCCTGTGGTTACGTACAGAAACGGAGTGGTAACGGCTTCAGTTCCATATCCGGGAGCGGAAGTTCGCTACACTGTCGATGGAAGCGAACCCAATGCTTCGTCGCCTCTTTATTCCGGTCCGGTAAAAGAATTCAACTACGAGAAACTGAAATTCAAAACGATATACAAGAATCTCTCCAGTGTGGCAGTATCGCCCGAATGCGAAAATGTGGGCAGTTGGGTGTCTGACTCTGCTGCCAAACCCAAACCGCAGGTGTGGGATCTGACCGGTATTGTCGATCGTCCGGGAATCTGGTATGCTACTTTTGTGCCCGATCAGACGACGAGAGGGTCTGCATCGGTATCGCAGGTGCGGATTTATGAAAACGGCACGGCTGTGTCTGCCGATGATAAACTCAGTTCCACTGACCGTACCCAGCGTTATCGCTTGCCGCTCTTTGCTTTCGATAAAACGAAGAAATACGCGTTGAAAGCGGTTGTACAGGGTAAAGAGAATGTTTCAGGAGTGGTTAAAATCGAACATTCGCGTTATATGGAGCCTGCTGTCGGAGTTTCAATAAATGCGAATATGAACCCGGAGTACGGTCGTTATCTGACCGATTACGATTTTGAAACTGTTGCGCGTACTACTGACCGGGGCGCTGCCGGACAATCGGTTACCTATGTGTTCGCTCAACCGCTTACCTGCTCAAAGATAACCTTCAACACCGGAACCCTCACTGCTTTTTATTTGTTGAAAAATGGTCATGTGGAATACTCTGTCGATGGAGAGAACTGGGTACGTGGCGATAAATTCGAGAAAGGATTTGCCGTGCTACGTCCGTCACAGCCTCTCAAGGCCGTGAAAATTGTGATTGATGGCCCGAATGATGAGGCAATTATTTCTTTTCAGGATTTGAAGATTGAATAAAACAGAGATGATGAAGCGATTGATGATTTTTTGTGGGTTGATGGTGGGCCTGTTTCTTCAGGCTCAGACAAAGTTTGCATTACTTACCGATCTGCACGTCTCTCCAGGTAATGCCAATGAACGTGCGCTCAGTCGTATTATCGACGAAATAAACGGTTCCGATATCCCTTTTGTGATTATCACGGGCGATATTACCAATCAGGGAAGCAATGCCGAGCTGGCCAACGACAAACGGTTGTTTGCCCGCTTCCGTAAGCCCTATTACCTCATTCCGGGTAACCACGAAACTACCTGGTCGCAGAGCGCTGTCCGCGAATATTACCGTCTTTTCGGTTCCGACCGGTTCTTCTTTAAACACGATAACCTGCTTTTTGTGGGGTATAATACTGGCCCTTATATGAAAATGGGTGATGGCCATGTGAAGCACGAAGATCTGCTGTGGCTCGACTCCATTCTTACCAAAGAGGCGGTAAAAGGTACCCGCCTGCTGGCATTTGCGCATTACCCGTTGGTTGAAAACGATATGGGCAATGCACGCGAAGTGGTTTCCGTGCTGAAAAAACACGACGCGATCGTCTCTTTTTGCGGACACGGTCATGCTTACAAAGAGATGGCTTTTGGAAACCTGAAAGGAATTATGGCCCGGTCTACCTTTTTTGCAGATACCTTATCTGCCGGTTATACGGTTGTAGAACTTACCTCAGACTCTGTACTGGTGAATGAGAAAAAGTTGGGTGAAGAGATGAAGCGTCGCTTTGCTTTCTCGATGGATGCCAGCCGCAAGATGACCGAACCGTCGGAACCGGCTGCATTGCCTCAATTCATTCAACCGGCTCCTGTCTCGTTGGCATATCAGGATAAAGCGTCTGTTTTTACCGGCGTTGC
Source organism: uncultured Microbacter sp. (assembly GCA_963678265.1). Classification (GTDB taxonomy): domain Bacteria; phylum Bacteroidota; class Bacteroidia; order Bacteroidales; family Paludibacteraceae; genus Microbacter. The sequence goes on along the minus strand of OY782761.1, from coordinate 921,898 downwards.
CGTCGATAAAAATGCGCTCTATTTCGGGAATTCGTTAGGCGAAATCAAAGCCCTCTCTAAGACGGGCAGAAAGGTGCTGTGGCGCGTTTCTCTGGGCTACTCGCTCTATGCCACTCCTGTCTGTGCAAATGGCCTGGTGATCGTCCCTACAGCCGATGGTGAGCTGATAGCGTTGTCTTCCATGAACGGTAAGGTAGTTTGGACGGTGAAAGCAGATGGTCCGTTTGTTGCCGATGGTTGTGTTGCCGGTGGCAAACTGTATCAGGGCGGTTATAAATCGTTCTACTGCATCGATGTTGCTACGGGAAAAGTCGATTGGAAATTTACCGGTATCAATAACTATTGTCAGGCACGGCCTGCTATTGCCGATGGCAAGGTGTTGTTCGGCGCCTGGGATACCAATCTCTATTGCCTCGATGGGCAAACCGGCGCTTTGATCTGGAAATGGAATAACGGAAAATCTCAGAATCTTTACTCGCCGGCCAATTGTATGCCTGCTGTGCACGACGGTAAGGTAATCGTTGTGGCTCCCGACCGCTACATGACGGCTCTCGATCTTTCTACGGGCAAGCAGTTGTGGCGGAGTAATCAATATACGGTACGCGAGTCACAGGGCATCTCGGCCGACGGGAAAACGGTTTATGCCAAACTGATGGACGGGCAGTTGCTGGCTGTCTCATCCGAAAGCCCGGAATACAAACCTCTCTGGACGGTAGATGCCGGTCTGGGTTACGAACATGCTCCTTGTCCGATACTCGAACAAAACGGGACGGTTTATCTCGGTTCGCGCAACGGAGTAGTGGTGGCTGTCGATGCAGCGTCACGCAAGGTGTTGTGGTCGTTCAAAGGGGGTAACTCCGAAGTCAATCAGTTTAGTCGAGATGCGCGGGGCGACATCTATTTCTCATTGATTGAAGGCAAAGTGTATAAGATAGGGGCAAAAAAATAAGGCTTTGAAAAGCCTTATGAAGAGTAAGCTGTGCGGATGAAGGGACTCGAACCCCCACGCCTCTCGGCACCAGATCCTAAGTCTGGCGCGGCTACCATTACGCCACATCCGCATTTTGAGAGTACAAAGGTATTGACTTTTTGTCATATCCGAAAATTTCGGATGATAAAAGTCGGCTTTGGACAGAATAAAGCCACTTCGGAACTTGTGAGAAAACTCCTAATAAATAGGGTTTGAGTGTCGGAATTCGTTGTAATCTGCCGTGTCTCTCGACAACCCGAAGGTGCAGCCCGCCATTGAACTCCTAAACTTATCTCAGTACGATTTTTTTGTTGAGTTTTCCAGCTTATCCGAAGCGGCTTTACATATACAAAGATAATCGAAATTGACGGTTTGTGCAACTCTTTAGGGCTTAAAATCGCATATTAACATCTCTGCGCGGGATAGCAAAAGTGGAATGCGGATGTAACCGAAATAGAGTCAATGGGTTTGTTCTTCTTTAGAAAAGTACTTTGAAACTTCGTCCGTTAATTACAACAATGTAGAGGTTGTGCGGCTGCAACGCTCCTACATTGTGCACTCCCTGTGAAATTTCCCGGTTTATGATCTGCTGTCCCGTCGCCGTGTATACCTCTAATGTATTGCTGTTGATATTATGCGCCTCGACAATAAGGTTGCCGTTGCTGACATAGGCCTTTGCCAACACACTGTTTCGCTCCTGAGTGGGAATGACTTTGATCACATTCGAATTCGGAGATACAAAAACGGGGCTTTGAGCTCTTACGACATAATAATAGGTTTGGTTTTTATTAACGGGATGAACACATGTGTAGGAGGCTATGCCTACATTTTTATTCTGAAAATCAGGTATGTAAGCGTTGCCATAGTAAGAGGCGGCTATGTCGTCAATGTAGATGCTGCCTTTGGAACCGGTAAAGATAAACCGGACGGCTATTGTGCTGTCTGGTAATGCTGTTGTGGTGTTTTTGCCGTAGGTGTAAGTATCCGGTGTTGCCGTAAGGGTTAGGCCGGATCCAAGCGTTTGCCATGTATGCCCGTTGAATACCTCTGTCTTCAGCGTTGTGCCTGCGGAACCGTCGCTGGTTCCCCAAAATGAAAAGGATTGAAGCGGCCCGTCGAATAGTGCGGAAGTTAAGGTGTCTTTTACGGCGTTTAGCCTGATGGAGCATGGAGCGCTGTTGTATATGATGGTTGAGGTGGCGTAGTTGCCACTCCATCCGGAGGCATTTTTTTCGGTCTGTAAAAGAGTAAAGTCTTCGTTGTAGCTTATGTACTTTTTGTAATAGACATCCAGACAGTATTCAATGTTGTTGCTTCTGGTCTGACTCCAGTTTGCGACAAAGCTGGTATCGTTTATCTGTGTCGCTTTGGTTGCCTGGGGAGCCTGCAGGCCTCCATTGGGGCCTCCGCAATAATTAAAATTGATATTGGTGTTTTCTGAAATATCAGTGATGGGTTTTCGCATCTTGGTAGTACTGTACCACGATCCCATCGCGGGGTAGGAAGCGTCGGAAAATTCCGTCTTCTTTGTTGTTCCCGGATAGGGATCTCCGGCGATGCCACTGGCCGAATAGACTTCGTTGCCATCGGCTTCGATTAGATCGGCATACTGGTGTGACGGATTTGTGTTTACCTGATTGTTGCTCCAAGGTGTTTCCGTGGTCATATCTATGTGCGATATAAGCATCCCATGCCCGTTTAAGGCGCTATCCCAGGAGGTAAGCTGCCGGTTCTCCAACAAAAGAAATTCGTTGTCGGTCGGAAGATCGATTCGAAATACCTGATTGGAACTGCCGATGGGGGCGAGTGTGTTTGTTTGTGTGGCAGAGGGTGTTTGAGTGTCGCACCAGCCCAATAGCCATCGGTCGATGGCGCAGAGGAACGGAGGGGTATGTCCGTTGTTGTTGTAATTTCCTGTCGACATCAGATCCCAGTTGGCCAACCCTCCGGCTTCAGTCCCGGTTCCGTTGTAGTCGGTATCATAAAGATCGACCAAGCCCAGCGAATGGCCGAATTCGTGACAAAACGTGCCGATAGGAGCCATCGTTTTGCTTGTTACCGTTCCGGTCAATTCGGAGGTGCAGGTGTAACCGTCTATTTTTACGCCGTTATACGTAGGATTGCCCAGTCCGGCATTGTGTAGAGTCCATTGATGCGGCCATACCGAGTTTGCCGGGCCTCCCTCGGCTTCGTTGTGTGCTGCGTAAACAATGAATACGTTATCGACATATCCGTCTCCGTCATTGTCAAATTGTGAAAAATCGACGGAAGAGCTGATCGCCTGGCAAGCATCGGTCACCATGTTGGCCGGGCGCAGGTCGTTTCCGTTGGCATCGTTGGCGCCGTAGTAGGCCATCGGGTGCGGAAGTGTGACCGGACCGGTTACCGTGAAGTCGAACGATAAGAGTCCCATCGAGTTGTCTTTGTAAAAATCATGTACACTGCCTGACGAACCGTTGACGTTATAGCCTGTTTGGTTGAAAAGGTTGTTGAATGCTGCTTGTGGCGTGGTTGTGGTAAATACGGTGTCGGAAAAATTGACTAAAATGACCAGCGACTTTATCGTTCTGACGTTTTGAACCCGGTTTGTGTTTGTTTGATTGCCGCTATTTTGTTGCTTCGCAAGCTGGATAAGCCGGTTTCCCAAAGGAACGGATAGTTGGGCATCTTTCAACTTTGTCGTTTTTTGTTGACCGGAACGCATTTGTAACCCGACCAATTTCTTCTGATCAATTTTCCGGATAAAATTAATTTCATCCTGACTTCTCCGCTCCGGATCCCGGGCCGGATAATTGCTTGTTTGTATGCCGTTGGATTCTTGTGTGGCATAACGATAGAAACCGTCCGTGGTTTGGCGGAGCATCAGGTTATCGCGGGTTGTTATGTAATGCGAGCGTTCATCACCGTGAATGCGAACGGACAATGAAGTTCCATCCGGTTGCCGGATTGTGACGATTCCCGGAATTGCACGAACAGCGGATAGCTGAAATACAATGGCGATGCCGATTGAGCATAGAATGATCCTTAGCGTATGGATATGCATTCGTATAACAAGTGTCTTTAAAATCCGGACATGGTTAATCACAGGAAATGTCCGGAATCGGTTTTTGGTCAATATCGTATTGTTCGGTGCACTGATCCGGTTATTGCGGATCAGATGGCATAATTAACGCGTCAAACAGGTTGCTCGTCGGTCTGTGGCTCTGTCTTGATGTCTCTGATCATCAACTGAACTGTCGTGTTGCCATTGAACGTGTTCTCTTCCAGTGTGTAACAAATATCCAGCGGGTTGAGAGCTTTCAGGTAATCATTGAATTCCCACATCCGAAACGCAATGCCGTTCATTACATTCTCGGAGCTCGAGTCGATCAGTTCCATTTTTAGGTGCTCTTGTTCTTTCCCTACCAAGCGGCTTGTGCCGTAATCGAACACATGTTTGGTGCAAAAAACAGGTTTCATGTTTTCGGGTCCAAACGGGCTGAACTGCTTCAATACCCGGAAAAATTTCGGGGTAATGTCCTTGAATTCTATCGTGGCATCGATGTCTATTTGCGGGTGCTGTTGCTCCGGCAGAATATTCTGCGCAACGTACTCTTCAAACCGTTTGGTGAACGGTTCCACATTCTCTTCCCTGAGCGATAAACCGGCGGCGTAGGTGTGGCCTCCGAAATTCTCCAGCAAGTCGCGACAGGTTTCTATTGCTTTATAAATATCGAACCCGGGTACGGAACGTGCCGAACCGGTCGCCAGTCCATTCGACTTGGTGAGCACAATGGCCGGGCGGTAGTACAGTTCGGTAAGTCGTGACGCCACAATGCCGATTACGCCTTTGTGCCATTCGCTGTTGTAAACAACGATCGATCTCTTATGGCTGAGCTCTTCCAGCCTATCCAGAATAGCCGCTGCTTCATCGGTAATGCTCTTGTCGAGGTCTTTGCGGGTTTGGTTGTACTGGTTGATGCAGTCGCTTTTTTCGCGCGCGAATATTTCATCGCGTGCCACCAACAGATCGACAACTTCACTGGCTTTCTGAATTCGACCCGAAGCATTGATCCGCGGCCCGATTTTGAAAACAATATCGCTGATGGTAATCTCTTTGTCATTCAGCCCGCACGTATCGATAATGCTCTTTAATCCCAACGAAGGCGAGGCGTTGAGTTTTTTCAATCCGAAATAGGCCAGCACCCTGTTTTCTCCCGTAATCGGGACAATGTCGGAGGCGATGCTAACCACTACGAGATCGAGCAATTGGTAGAGCAGCGACAGGTCTATGTCGTTGTTGATGGCGAATGCCTGCATCAATTTAAAGCCTACGCCACAGCCGGATAGGTGTTCGTACGGATAGTGCGAGTCGGGACGTTTTGCATCCAGTACGGCAACCGCTGCCGGTACTTTCTCGTCGGGCATGTGGTGATCGCAAATAATAAAATCGACGCCGAGAGTTTTGGCATATTCGATTTTTTCCACGGCCTTAATGCCGCAATCGAGAGCGATGATCAGACTGAAATTATTGGCAGCCGCATAATCGATTCCGGTGTATGAAATTCCGTAGCCCTCCGCATACCGGTCCGGAAGATAATAATCTATATTCGATGTAAACTGGAGTAAAAACTTGTAAACCAGCGATACCGCGGTAGTTCCGTCTACGTCGTAATCTCCGTAAACCAATATTTTTTCTTTTCTTCCCAACGCGATATTCAATCGTTCGATGGCCTTGTCCATGTCGGGCATCAGAAACGGATCGTGCAGATGCGATAGATCCGGACGGAAAAATTTCTTTGCCTCGTCGAAGCTGGTAATGCCCCGCTGTGCCAGCAGTTGGGTTAATATTGGGCTGATTCCAAGCTCTTCTGCTAAATGAGAACGTCTCTTTTGTTGTTCATTTGTAAGCTTTAGAAAGTTCCAATGAGTGGTGATTGACATATATAGTATTTATTTATTTACAGTTGATCAAACTCTTTCCGTATTGTTTTTTGAAAGCGTTTGCCTGGTGGCATATTGTATGCCGGCAAGAGTTTTTAATTGGTAAAAATAGCGAAAAACTATGACTTTATCCGAAGAAAAATAGTTTCTTCGACTGACAGCCAAGTCGTTTTAGCTGTATTTGTTGATAATATTTTATTTGATAGTTATTTATGCAATTTGACAAGATATGGTGTTTGGGTTAAATACTGTTAATTATGCACATTCTTTCATATTTTGTGTAATTTTGCCGTCCAAATATAATTCGCAATGATTGATCAGAATTTGATAAAGATTTACGAGCAAAGTTTTATCTCGCACTGGGATAACAAAGCACTAACCGATTATGGAGAACAGGATGTTCTTCTCTATGCCGATGTGGCTAAAGGTGTGGCACGGCTTCATATTATCTATGAAAAAATGCATATCCGTAAAGGCGATAAGATTGCCATTGTCGGTCGTAACTCTACTAAATGGGTGATGGCATACATGGCCACCATTACGTATGGCGCGGTAGTCGTGCCGATTCTTCAGGATTTTAATGCGAACGATATTCATCATATTGTCAATCATTCCGAGGCAGCTCTTCTCTTTGTAAGCGATTTTATCTGGGAAAATCTGGAAGAGGATAAAATGCCCGAACTGAGAGCCGTATTTTCTCTGAATGATTATCGTTGTATTTGTCAGCATGACGGAGAAACCGTGCAGAAAATGCTCCTGACAGTCGATCGTGAATTTAATCAGCGTTATCCGAAAGGTTTCGGTCGCGAAGATGTGAAATATGCCGAAGTGGACAATTCCGAACTTGTTTTGCTTAATTATACATCAGGCACTACCGGTTTTACAAAAGGGGTGATGATTTCGGCCAATAATCTGGCCGGTAATGTGTTGTTTGCGCTGCATACCGGCATTATGAATGATAGAACCCGCATCGTTTCTTTTCTTCCTTTGGCTCATGCTTATGGATGCGCATTTGAGTTTTTGTCACCCTTAGCCTCCGGAGGGTTTGTTACATTGCTGGGTAAAGTGCGGTCGCCCAAGGTTTTGTTGCAGGCTATGTCGGAAGTTAAACCGACGATTATTCTCACGGTTCCGCTCATCCTTGAAAAAATATACAAAAAACAGGTGCAACCTGTCCTCAATCAACGAGCCGTTCGCTGGGCCCTGAATGTTCCGATACTCGATCACCGTATTCTCGGTACGATCAATAAGAAGCTGGAAGCTGCTTTTGGTGGCGAATTCGAACAGGTGATTGTAGGCGGAGCTCCGTTGAATCCCGAAGTTGAAGAATTCCTGCTGAAAATTAAGTTTCCACTGACGGTCGGTTACGGAATGACCGAATGCGCCCCATTGATAAGTTATTCGTATTACAAAGAATATGTCCCGGGTACGTGTGGTAAAGTTCTGGAAGGGATGGCCGTAAAGATAGATAATAAAGATCCTCTGACCGGAGTTGGCGAAGTTTGTGTACGGGGCGAGAATGTGATGCTCGGGTATTACAAAAATGAAGATGCGACCAAAGCGGCCTTCGACGCCGATGGATGGTTTCATACAGGCGATCTTGGAACCGTCGATGAGAATGGGGTGATTGCTATTCGCGGGCGGTGCAAGACAATGATTCTGGGTCCCAGCGGACAAAATATCTATCCGGAAGAGATTGAGGCGAAACTCAATAACATGCCGTTTGTGATGGAAAGTCTTGTTGTGGAGAAAGAGGGGCGTCTGGTGGCATTGGTTTATCCCGACTATGAAGGGGTGGATGGTTCCCAAATACGGCAGGAAGATCTCGAAACAGTTATGGACGAAAACCGTAAATTGCTCAATAGTGAGCTGGCTTCTTATTCATCTGTGACCAAAATCGTCCTTTATCCGAATGAATTCGAGAAGACGCCGAAAAAAAGTATCAAAAGATATTTATATTCAAATGCCATTCAATGAGGTCATTGTGCTTTTTTTTCTGGTTTTTGAATTTAAAATAATGTTAATCGATGGTTTTTTTTGTACACTGTATCAAAATGAATCGTACCTTTGCATCGGTTTTAATACCAAACTTATTTATGTTTAATTTTAAAAGGTAAAAGAAAATGAAAAAGTTAGTTTTGTTATTCGCTGTTGTTGGTGCTGTTGCATGTGTATCTTGCTCTTCTAAAGCTAATACAGAAGCTCCTAAAACTGATAGCGTTGCTGCTCCTGCTCCTGCTGCTGTTGATACAGCAAAAGTTGACACTGCTGCTGCAGCTGCTACACCTGCAAAATAATTTTGCACTGGCGAAAAAAATTAAAGTCCGTTATTTTAACGGACTTTTTTTTTATCTTTACAGCCAAGTAAATCTAATTATCATTCAATGTTTGTTATGAGAAAAACGAATCTTTTCCTCTTGTTTTTCGTGAGTCTTGTCTTGTGTCTTTCCTCCTGCTCGGATAAAAAACACTTTAAAGTTACCGGCGCCATTAGCGACGCTTCCGGTTCCACCTTATACCTCGAAAAAGAGGGGCTTCTCAAAACATCGGTCATAGATTCTTGTGTACTGAAAGCTGATGGTAGCTTCTCCTTCAAAGCATCCCGACCCGATGCTCCCGAATTTTATCGTTTGCGGATTAAAAATTCGGATATTCTGTTCCCTATTGATTCTTGTGAACATATTACCGTGAATGCCTCTGCTAAGACGATGACAACAAAATATGACATCAAAGGTTCTCAGAGTGCTTCCAATGTTCAGATATTGCGGTTTTCGTTGCGTGATTTGCAAAATCAGGTAACGTCACTGCTCAAACAACGTAATCCTCAAAATCAGGATCAAATTACCTCTTTGCTCGATTCTGCCATTAATAAACACAAGAAACTGGCAGAAAAAATTATTTTGCAAAATCCCTTGTCTACGTCTGCCTATTATGCCATATTTCAGCAAGTAAACGGATATAACCTTTTTTCGCCCTACGATAAGGGCGACAGGCGTTACTGTGGCGCGGTGGCAACTGCGTTTTATAACAATTACCCGAAAGCGGAAAGAACACTCAGTCTGTATAATTTTGTGATGCAGGCAATTTTAGCTGATCGTCAGGCCCGGAATCAGGAGACGTTGAGCAAAATGATGCAGTCTTCACAGACCGATATAATTGATATAAAGCTGACTACAAATCGGGGACAGATCGCCAAACTGTCGGATTTGAAAGGAAAAGTCGTTTTGTTGGACTTTACCATGTATCAGGCAGAGCGATCATCCGACTACAATCTTGCCTTAAGAGATTTATACAACAGATATCACGCCAAAGGGATGGAAATTTACCAGATTTCTCTCGATCAGGATATCGATCTTTGGCATCAGGCTTCGCAAAACCTACCCTGGATTTGCGTGCATGGTACCGATGGCACTCCGGTGGCAGTGTCGTCGTATAATGTAACCGATCTACCGACCCGCTTCCTGATTGGGAAGAATGGTGCTGTTCTGAAACGTAATCCGGGAACTGCCGATATTCAGAAAGCGTTAGAATAAGAGGTGTGATGATCACGGGAAATGAGAAGTTTGATCCCCGTGCGGCGGCTGCTCTGATAAAAGAGAAGGCGCTTGAAATCGGATTCTCGGCATGTGGAATTGCCCGGGTGCACTCTTTGCCCGACGATTCGGTATACCTTGATCGATGGTTGCAGGCCGGTCATCATGGCAAAATGGGCTATTTGGCCAATCATGTCGCGTTGAGGAATGATCCTTCGGTGTTGGTTCCGGGAGCCAAATCGGTAATTGTCGTTTTGCTGAATTACGCAACCGACGATCCGATGCAGTCTCACCCGTTCAAAATAGCCCGGTATGCCCGGGGTTTCGATTATCATTTTGTTGTCAGACAATTTTTAGGCGATCTTTATCGTTTTATTTGTAAGGAAATTATTCCGGTTGAAGGTCGGGCCTTTTGCGATTCGGCTCCTGTGTTTGAACGTCGCTGGGCCTGTGAAGCCGGTTTGGGGTGGATTGGAATGAATCACTGCCTCATTCATCCTCAGTTCGGTTCGTTTTGTTTCATCGGCGAACTGATTGTTGATCTGGAACTGGAATACGACAAACCTTTAGACGGCGATTGCGGGAATTGCGGACGTTGTATTCAAAAGTGTCCTACCCGTGCTATTGAACCGCATGGATTTCTTAAGGCAGACGAATGTTTGTCATACCACACGGTTGAGCAAAAAGGCGAGATTCCGGAAATTTACAGATCGAAACTCAATGGATCTGTTGTCGGATGCGATGTGTGTCAGAATGTTTGTCCGTGGAACCGGAAAGCTACAGCGTTTACCTCTGTACTGTGGAAACCGGATGCTGAAATATGTAGCATGTCCGACGAAGAGTGGCTCGCTTTGGATAAAGCCGGGTTTAAACGAAAGTTCTCGAAAAGTTCGCTGTCTCGGTTGGGATATGATAAACTAATGCAAAATTGCCGGTATGTATTGAATGCCGGTAAAACTCAAGAAGAGGCATAATTGAGATGAGACAGGCTAATTCAATGAATATATGAATCTGTTTGGAAAGATTATTTTTAGGAAGCTCAAGAGCACTGAGGTGTACGAGCGGGAAAAAGACGAATTGCTTCGTTCTTACGAACGTTATGTGGCTATTGAAAATTCAGAATTGCTGAATGAGTACAAGGAGTTGCGCAAAGAGGTAAAATCGGCTGAATTCAAAGAGAACAAGAAGGTTTTGATTAACCGGAAATTCAGGGATACGGAAGAATATCGCAACTGGAAGAAATATACCAAGCTTGAAAACAACAGGAAACTACATCGTTATTATGCCATTGCGGCATCGAAAGAGTTGTCTGCATTTCTGGATTTTAAAAAGACACCTCAGTATGAATTTATCGGGAATAAAATTGAACTGAAAAAGTCGGAAACACTCCGGGAATTTCGCGCATACGAAAAATCGGGTGATTACAAGTTGTATACCCGTTTCCACGATTCGTATATCGTCAAAGAGTATGAACGGTTGAAAGGGGTGGTTTCCAGTGAAGAGTTTATTCAGTTTAAGGAGTTTTGGTCCGATCCCCATCGCTGGACAAAGACCGAAGCATATAAGAAAGAAGAAAAATTCAAGCAGCTTTCGCAGCATACCGATATCGAGTTTTATCAGCGAACCGACCCCGCCTCTTTTGCTTTTCAGCATAACTGGAATGAGGTATTTAATGATGAATTTAATGGTGTCTCTCTCGATCGTTCCATTTGGAATAACGGATACTATTTCAGCGATCCTGCATTAATCAGGGATTATTCGCTGACACAGTATAAGCAGGCGAATAATGAGGGTAAAAATGTGAGCGTTGCCGACGGTTGTATGGTGATTGAAACGCTCAAAGAGAGCACCAATGCCAGAGCCTGGGACGAAAAACTGGGATTCGTTTTGCACGATTTCAGCTATACTTCGGATGTTATTAATGCCGGCGAAAAGTTTCAGTTTGCAGAGGGCATTGTAGAGGTAAAAATGAGAGTGCGCGATGGAGATATTACCCATGTTTTTAGTCTGGTGGGCGAGAAAAAATTGCCGCAGATCAATGTCTTTCATTTTGACGGAAAGCATGTGACTGTTGGTAACGCATGGGAAAATGGCAACCAGACGGAAGTCGTGAAGGGTATAACTCCTTCTGAATTTTATATTTACAAACTGGAATGGGCCTCGGAAGAGTTGATCTGGAGTGTGAACAATCTGGAGGTTTTCCGTACCCGTACGGAGGTGCCCTCTGTCCCGCTTTTCCCTCTGTTTGCTTCGGTTGTCGATAAACACCAGGATGACACAGGCGTTATGGAGGTAGATTGGGTACGGATTTATCAGAAGAAAAAATAATAATTGGCAGGGTAGAGATTCTTGGAGTCTCTGCCATGAAGAAATTACTTAAGAATGAATTTGGAAGATATGCAACAGGTACTCCGCCACGAAGCGGAAGCTGTACTGAATATACCGGTCGGAGCAAGTTTTAATGATGCGATTGAGCTTATTTGCAAGCACGTTCATGGCAAGAAGGGGAAGTTGGTTACCAGTGGAATGGGAAAAGCCGGACAGATTGCCCTGAACATTGCAATGACTTTCAGCTCGACGGGCACGCCTTCCGTTTTTTTGCATCCCAGCGAAGCTCAGCACGGAGACCTGGGTTTGTTGCAGGAAAACGATGTGATGCTGCTTATATCCAACTCGGGTAAAACGCGTGAAATAGTGGAACTGGTTTCTCTTACACGAAATCTCTATCCGCAAACGCCGTTCATCATCATTACCAGTAATCCGGAATCACCTCTGGCTGAAGTGGCCGATGTGTTGTTGCTTACCGGAAATCCGCAAGAAGTGTGTGCGCTGGGATTGTCTCCCACCACTTCCACTACCGTGATGACCGTAATCGGCGATGTGCTGGTGGTTGGTACGATGCGCAAGATAGGCTTTACACGTGCCGACTATAACAAGCGTCATCATGGGGGCTACCTGGGTCAGAAATCGAAGGAATAGTGCCAAATTTGATGGCATAAGGAATGGGATTGTTTGCTGTTGGCGAATAATCCCTTTTTTATAAGGCAATTTCGATGTCGTGAGGGAAAAGATCGGTTGCTTCGTGGATGGCAATGATCGTTGTAGCGTGATGTGTTTTGATCCACGAGGTCAATAAAGAAGAGACTTTTTCCGCAAGTTCTTTGTCGAGTCCGGTAAATGGTTCGTCGATCAACAGTAACTGTGGCTCCGACGCTAAGGCTCTTGCCAGCGCTACCCGTTGGCACTGCCCGCCGCTTAACTGATCCGGATAATGATTCGAAAGCTCTTCAATCTCCAATGCTTTGCAGAGTTCGTTCAATTGTTGTGGGGTTTTATTCTTCGGAACCGTTAGCAAGATATTCTCTTTGGCAGTCAGCCAAGGCAGCAAGGTCGGGTTTTGAAACAGATAGGCTTTCTTCACGTTAGCACCTTCAGTTGTGCCTTCTTCGCTTTTGGTAATACCTGCCACAATGTTGAGCAGGGTTGTTTTTCCTCTTCCGGATGCTCCGGTAACCAGACAGATACCTCCGTCGGGTATCTCGTACGACAACTTTTCAAAGATCGTTTTACCCTCATATCGTTTGGTAATCTCTTTTATCCTGACTGAGATTTTATTGTTGCGGTTGTGGAGTGTATGCGCCTGTCCGTGAGAGATTGCTGCAGGGCGATTGCCTTGCAGTAGTTTGCGGAGCATTTCTGTTAAAGCAAAGCTGATTACGATTGCAATAAAGGTCCAGGCAATCAGATCGGGCACGTTGACAAACATCTGCGCGGTTCGCATTTCAACGCCGATACCGGCAAACGGTTTGGAGAGCACCTCCCCCATAATGATTGCTTTCCATCCGAACCCGAAGGCAGTAATACTTCCGCTCTCTATAAATGGTTTTAAGGCGGGTAAATAGATGTATCTTATCCGTGTTCGCAGGGTTATCCGGTAGACCAATGCCAGTTTTTCATAATCCGGATGGATGGATTGCACTCCTTTGATGATGTTCTCGCAAAGAACAGGAAACATGGTCATCAGGGCAATAGCCGGCGCAACGGCTTCTGTTGGCAGCCACAAGATAATGAGAAGGATAAATGCGATAACAGGTGTAGAACGGAGCGTAGATAGCAACGGATTGAAATAGTGAAACCAGAAACTTTTTTTGCCACACAAAAATCCGATAGGCAGGGCCAGTGCAAAAGCAATGGCCACTCCGGCTAAACCCCTGAGCAGTGTCGCTCCGAGCGAAATGTAGAATGTAGGTAGCGAAAACAGATGAATCACCGACAGCAACAACCCTTTGACCGAAGGAATCAGTTGCGGGTAGTTAATCCATGAAGCCACTCCTTGCCAAAGTATAAGGGCGGTAGCTGCGGAGAGGATCCATGCTGTTGTTCTTTTGTGTTTCATCGCGTGCGTTTAGTCATCGTTTGTGTGGAAGCCAATCCGTCGGCGTGGCTTATTGGAGAGTCGCGTGTCGGCTTGCAGTTCGGCCAGTGACTGGTTGAGCAGCTCCAACTGCAGGCGAGTGTCTTCGTTAATATCATTCTGGTCTACAAAAATTTCTTCCATGTACAGCCGTAGCTCCCGAACTTCCTGCTGCAGTTCGGTCATCTTTTCGGTGGGCGTGTTGGTTAGCAGATGCCGGGTGGCTACGAAGGCTCGCATGATAGCAATATTCATTTCAATGGCAACGTCACTGTTCAATAATCCGGATAGCATGGCAACCCCTTGTTCTGTAAAGGCATATGGTAAATAACGACGACCGCCTCTGTTTGAGGTCGCAAATTGCGACCTCAAACTTTGCCATTCGGTGTTTGTTAGTTCAAACATAAAATCAGGAGGGAAGCGTTTTCCGTTTCGTTTGACGGATTCTTTCAATCTCTTGGTTTCAGTATCGTAAAGTGCCGCCAAATCGAAGTCCAGCATCACTTTTTGGCCTCTGATGGTATAAATCTTGCTTTGAATCAGGTGTGTTTCCATGCGAAGTCGGTTGTGATATCGTTTTCGCAAATATAAATAAAAAATCAGATCTAACTGCCTGATGATAAAAGAAACCCGGGTGAAATGTAGCTATCCCGAAGGTCACAAAAAAACGCCGTCGTCCGAAGACAGCGGCGTTTTGTTATGGTGAGGTAAGAAATTATTCCGAAACTACTTCGAAAGGAATCTCTACGCTTACTTCTTTGTGAAGTTTCAAAATGGCTTTGTACTGGCCAACTTCTTTTACAGCTTCTTTGATAACGATTACCTTGCGGTCAACATTGTAGCCTTCTTTTTCGAGGGCTTCAGCGATCTGAATGTTGTTAACCGAACCAAAGATTTTGCCGGTCGAGCTGGTTTTTGCGCCGATAGTGAGCGATATGCCCTGCAGCTTTTCAGCCAGTTCCTGAGCTTCAACTTTAATTTTTTCAAGCTTGTGAGCACGTTGTTTCAGGTTCTCAGCAAGCATTTTTTTAGCTGAAGGAGAAGCGATAACGGCTTTTTTCGTAGGAATCAAATAATTACGACCGTAACCGTCTTTCACTTTTACGATATCGTCTTTGTATCCTAAGTTATTAATATCTTCTAATAAAATGATTTCCATATAAATTCCTCCTTATTTATTTCATCATATCGGTTACGTAGGGAAGCAGTGCCAAATGGCGTGCTCTTTTCACAGCTTGAGCTACTTTGCGTTGATATTTCAACGAAGTACCGGTGAGACGACGAGGAAGGATTTTGCCTTGCTCGTTCAGGAACTTTTTCAGGAATTCGGGATCTTTATAGTCGATGTATTTGATACCGTTCTTTTTGAAACGACAGTATTTCTTCTTTTTGGTATCCACTGTCGGGGGGTTCAAATATCTGATTTCAGGATTGTTTGCTGCCATAATTATTTTTCCTTTCCTTCTTTTTTAGACGATTTCAAACTCTTTCTTTTTTCGGCGTATTCTACGGCGAATTTGTCCATGTGGAATGTCAGGAAACGGATGACGCGTTCGTCACGACGATACTGAAGTTCCAGCTTCTCTACCAAAGAAGGGTCTCCTTTGAATTGCAGCAAGGCATAAAAGCCTGTTGACTTTTTCTGAATGGGATAAGCAAGCTTGCGCAGGCCCCATTCCTCTTCATTGACAATTTCAGCTCCCTCTTGTGTGAGGATGCCTTTGAATTTGTCAACCGCTTCCTTCATCTGAACGTCAGACAAAACGGGAGTTAAAATGAAAACGGTTTCGTAATGGTTCATACTTAAATTTTTAATTATGTGGTTAAAAATGCGGGTGCAAAGATAGCGCTTTTTTATGATTCGGACAATATCTCGCTGAAAATAAAATAGTATGACTCAATTTTCGAGTTTGAAACGAACCCGCCATCTTCCTTCGCTGAAATCGTGGCTGATGATGACGAACTTTCCGATTTCGGAGGTGTTTTCAACATGCGTTCCGATACAGGCGCAGGCATCGTAGTCGCCGACACGCACCACCCGAATGGTTTCGCAGGCATCGTCGGGTAGTTTGCCCAGATCGAGAAAGGAGGCGGCCTCCTCTTTACTGACAAAGCCGATCGTGACCGGAAGGTTCGATGAAATTATTTCGTTAACAGTGTCGGTTATTTGAGTAATTTGTTCCTCCGTGGGCGCTTCCGATAGCAGGTAGTCGCATTTTGACTTTTTTCGTTCGATGTGTGCGTTGCGTGAGCGTGGGCAGCCGAACATGCGTACCATGGTTTGGTTCAAAATATGTTCGGCGGTGTGCATCGGAGGATATTCCTGCTTGTTGTGTGCGTTTAATTCCGGTGTTTCCATTGAATTCGGTTTTAGAAGCAATAAACGATCGGTAATGATAAAATGAAAAAACCACTTACAAGTAAACTTTGCAAGTGGTCTCTGAAAGGTGGGCGTTGACGGATTCGAACCGCCGACCCTCTGCTTGTAAGGCAGATGCTCTGAACCAGCTGAGCTAAACGCCCTTTCGTTAAAAGCGTTGCAAAGATAAGCGCTTATTTTGATTCCCGCAAGACTCTGTGCAATATTTTTGCAATATTTCGGCTAAATTGCTTCCGCGACTACAAAGGTGCTGCCTCCGATGTAGATGAAATCGTTCTCATTTGCAGCCTTTTTTGCGGCTTCGATGGCGGCGGCTACGGAGGTGAAAATTTTTCCGTTCAACTTGTATTTTTGTGCCGAATCGTATAGTTTTTGCGCATCCAATGCCCGTGGAATGGCTGCTTGCGTGAAGTAATAAGTCGCGTTTTTGGGCAAAAGTGATAAAACCGTGCTAATATCCTTGTCGTTTACCATGCCGAAAACGATGTGCAACCGATCGTATTTTTGTTCCGACAGTTGTTGAACGATGCACCGGATTCCGGCTTCGTTGTGTCCCGTGTCGCATACTATCGTCGGATGTGTCTGCAGTACCTGCCATCTTCCCTGCAAACCGGTCAGGTCTACCACATGACTCAATCCCTCTCTCACCGCTTCATCGGATAACGAAAGTTGCTTTTGTCGTAAAAGATCGACTGCGGTCAGCACGGTAGCTACGTTTTTCTGTTGGTAGATTCCTTTCAACTGGACTTCTATCTCGTTGTATTTTTCGCAATAGAATCCGTTGCCGGATGGGGTCAGATGAAAACACTCTTCGGCAAAATAGAGCGGAGCGCCGACTTCGTGTGCTTTTTGTACGAAGACCTCTTTTACCCCGCCTTCGGCTTCGCCGATTACTACCGGTATGCCGGATTTGATAATTCCGGCTTTTTCGTATGCAATCTTTGGTAACGTGTCGCCCAAAAACTGCATGTGGTCGAAACTGATGTTGGTGATAATGCTCAATTCGGGGGCGATGATGTTGGTGCTGTCAAGGCGGCCTCCCAGTCCGACTTCGATTACCGCAATATCCACTTCGGCGGTGGCAAACCAATCGAAAGCCATCTCCATGGTCAGTTCAAAGAAGGAGGGTTGTACCGGTTCGAAGAAAGGTTTGTGCCGGGCAACGAAATCGATTACCGCTTGTTCGGGAATCATCTCTCCGTCGACCCTGATGCGTTCGCGAAAATCTTTCAGGTGAGGCGAGGTATACAATCCGGTTTTGTAACCGGCCGATTGCAGGATGGCTGCCAGCGAGTGCGAGACGGACCCTTTTCCGTTGGTGCCGGCCACATGGATCGTTTTGTATTTGCGGTGGGGATTGCCTAAGTAATCGTCTAATTGTATGGTGCGTTCAAGTCCCGGTTTGTAAGCCGATGCTCCCTGGTGCTGAAACACAGGCAGACAATTGAACAGGTAATCGATAGTTTCCTGATATGTCATTATACAGATGTGTATTGAGAATGCAAAGTTCGCCATTTTAAATGAAAAACAGTTGTCGTTCTCCCTTTAAAATGCCAAAGGCTTCATTCGAAAATGAAGCCTTTGGTTGTGTGAATTTGCTATCGTCAGGCGAGTTTTTCGAGCTTGGCGATATTCTCTTCGATGCTTGAATCGGGCACATCAAAGTTGGTCAGTTTGCCCGAAAAATAGTTATCGTAGGCTGCCATATCGATCAATCCGTGACCGGAGAGGTTGAACAGAATCACTTTTTCTTTGCCTTCCTCTTTTGCTTTCAAAGCTTCGCGAATGGCCACTGCGATAGCGTGGGTCGATTCGGGAGCCGGGATAATGCCTTCGGAACGGGCAAAGAGCACGCCTGCATCAAAGGTGTCGAGTTGTTTCACTGCCTGAGCTTCGACGATGCCATCTTTGTGTAGCTGGCTGACGATCGACCCGGCGCCATGGTAACGCAATCCTCCGGCATGGATGGATGCCGGTTCGAAGTCGTGTCCGAGGGTGAACATCGGGATCAGCGGAGTCATTCCGGCTGTATCGCCGAAGTCGTATTCAAACTTGCCACGGGTCAGTTTGGGACAAGACGCGGGCTCGGCAGCGATAAAACGGGTTGTTTTGCCGTCTATCAGGTTGTGACGAATGAACGGGAAGGTGATACCTGAAAAATTGGATCCGCCACCGAAGCAACCGATCACAATATCGGGATAATCACCCGCGATTTCCATCTGTTTCTCAGCTTCGAGTCCGATGATGGTCTGGTGCAGGATGACATGATTCAATACGCTTCCGAGTGTATAGCGGGTGTCGGGTTGAGTAACGGCAGCTTCTACCGCTTCGGAGATGGCCATGCCAAGGCTACCCGGACTATTGGGATGTTTTTCGAGATAGGCCCGGCCGGCAGCAGTGCGGGTGCTGGGCGAGGGTATTACTTCTGCTCCGTAGGTCTGCATGACAAATTTCCGGTAAGGTTTTTGGTCGTAGCTAACCTTTACCATGTATACCTGAAGATCGAGACCGAAGTGTTTGCAGGCAACGCTCATGGCGCTTCCCCATTGACCGGCACCTGTTTCTGTGGTGATATGTTTGATGCCCTGTATTTTATTGTAGTATGCCTGTGGAATGGCAGAGTTCAGTTTGTGCGAACCTACCGGGCTGACACTCTCGTTCTTGAAATAGATCTTAGCCGGAGTATCCAGTGCCTTTTCGAGTCCCGATGCGCGTACCAGTGGGGTGGGGCGGTAAATTTTGTAGAGCTGCCAAACTTCGTCGGGGATCTCGATAAAACGTTCCTGCGAGAACTCCTGTTCTACGAGTCCTTTGGCAAACAGCCCTTCCATCTCTTCCGGTTTCAACGGTTGTTTGGTGCCCGGGTTAAGCATTGGCAGCGGTTTGGTTTGCATGTCGGCCACAAGGTTGTACCATGCCTTGGGCATTTCATTCTCCGGCAATTGAATTTTTTTCGTCGTTTTCATCTGTAGTATATTTTATAAATAATTGAATTGTAGTTTGCGGACGTGGCAAAAAAAAAACCGCAGGCATGGGTTCCTGCGGTTGTGTATTGCAAATGGCGGGTCGCATTTCCCATTGTTGAATCAGAAACGGAAGCGCCACCAATTATTTTTTGTCGTGAAATTCATTCGCTTTTATTTTGATACAAAGAAACAATAAAATATGATAACCAACAACTTTTTGGGGACAAATTATGACATATTTATTGTTTGGCGTGCCGATTTCTTGCAAAGAACGCATCAACCACTTCGTTGAATTGCTCTTTGTGCTGTATCAGAGTACTGTGTCCGCTGTCGGGAATAATCCAGCAAAAAGCGTTGGAAATTCCGTTGGCTATCTCTAGCGTGTGCGACGGTAAAATCAGATCGTGATCGCCTCCTATAATTAATGAAGGACACGTGATCGTTTGTAATTGCGCTGCCGTGATGTGGGGTTGGAAAAGATCGAGAGCCATCAGCTTTGCGCTGTTTTTAGTCTCTTCGGTTTGCTTCTGACTACATAATTGGCGGTAATAGTCCATCCATTTTTTATATTCGTGGGGTGTCAATACGGTAGAATCGGGAATCAGATTGGCACCGGTCGAAGCTAACATCTTTACTTTTTGGGGATGGCGAATGGCCAGCAGGAGCGCGTTGATGCCTCCGTCGCTCCACCCCAGCACGCGGCAAGAGGTGATGTGCATGGAATCGAGTAGCGCGTTGAAGTCGTCCGCCATCATCTCGAAACTCAACGAATCACGGCTGTCTATCGTTTTTCCCTGCGCTCTGCTGTCGACCGCAATCACTTTGTACTTTTGAGCAAAATAGGGAATCTGGTTTGAGAAGGCCGAGATGGAACCTCCGTTTCCGTGAAGCATCAGCAAGGGCTCGCCCTGGCCGTAGGTCTCATAATAGAGTTTTATGCCGCGGGTTGCAAGATATTTGCCTGCGGCGGGATTGTTGCCATACTTTGTTTGTGCCGATACCGAAAGAGCCGATATGGTCAACAAGAGAATAATCCAACAGAGAGATCTGTTCATAAAATAAAAAAGGTGTTAGTAAGGTTTGCTGCCTGCAATTCAATCACTCCACCCCTAAAGGACGGAGTTATTATTTGTCAAGCTTTTGTCTTCAAATCGGCTCGTACAATAAAATTAGCCCCGGAACGCTCCGGGGCTGTAGGTTGCAGTTATTTGGCAAAGAGCAATTCCCTGTATTTGGGCAATGTCCATATTTCATCGTCGATCACCTCTTCCAGTTTGTCAATATGGTAGCGGATCTGATCCAGATACGGACGCACCTTGAGGTTGTATGCGTAGGTTTTCTCGTGCATGTCTTCAATGTTGTTGGCTACTTTGCGTGCCTCGATCATTTCGTGCACCATGGTTTTGATGGCTACTACCCGTTCGCCGATTTCGCGCACCAGACTCTTGTTGTCGGCAGCGAGGGTCTCAAACTCATCTTTGTCGAATACCTCCTTCAATCCCCGGATATTTTCAACCAACCTGCTTTGGTAGGCGATAGCCGTAGGCACGATGTGGTTGATAGCCAGATCACCCAATACCCGCGCTTCGATCTGAATCTTCTTGGTGAATTTCTCGAATTCAACTTCCACGCGACTATGAATTTCGGTTTCCGACAAGATGCCCTGTTTGGTCAAAAGCGCTACCGCTTTTTTGTCCAAATATTTTTCGATGGCATCGGGTGCCGAGGTGATATTGGTCAGACCGCGTTTGGCCGCTTCGTCAACCCATTCGGATGAATAGCCGTCGCCTTCAAACCGGATGGGACGGGTTTCGATAATCATCCGTTTCAATATCTGGAAGATGGCTTCGTCTTTGTTCTTCCCTTTGGCAATCATAGCATCCACTTCGTCGGCAAAGCGGTTGAGCTGATCGGCCACCACGGCATTGAGCACCGTCATGGCAGCGCTGCAATTGGCCGACGAACCCACGGCCCGAAATTCGAACCGGTTGCCGGTAAAGGCAAAGGGCGATGTACGGTTGCGGTCGGTACTATCGAGTACGATGTCCGGGATGCGGGCAATGCCTAATTTGAGGGCAGTCTTCTCTTCGGGCGACATGCGAGAATCCGATACCTTTTCGGCAAGGTTGTCGAGCATGTTGGTGAGGTAGCTTCCCAAAAAGACCGAGATGATGGCCGGTGGCGCTTCGTTGGCTCCCAGACGGTGTGAGTTTTCGGCGCTCATAATGGAGGCACGAAGCAGATCCTGATGATTCTGAACGGCCATTAAAGTGTTGACGATATAGGTCAGGAAGAGCATGTTGCCACGCGGGTTTTTGGCCGGGCTGAAGAGGTTGACGCCGGTGTTGGTGCAGAGCGACCAGTTGTTGTGTTTGCCCGATCCGTTGACACCGGCAAACGGTTTTTCGTGCAACAGAACGGCAAAGTTGTGTTTGCGGGCAATGTGTTTCATCAAATCCATCACCAGTTGGTTGTGGTCGTTGGCGAGGTTGGCCTCTTCAAAAATGGGGGCGCATTCGAACTGGTTGGGTGCAACCTCGTTGTGGCGGGTTTTGAGGGGAATGCCCAGCTTGTGGCCTTCCAGTTCGAGTTCGCTCATGAACGCCATCACCCGGGGTGGGATAGCGGCAAAGTAGTGGTCTTCCAGTTGCTGGTCTTTGGCCGACGCGTGTCCCATCAGGGTACGACCGGTAAGGCAGAGGTCGGGGCGGGCATCGAACAGCGCTTTGTCTATCAGAAAATACTCCTGTTCCCAACCGAGGTTGGCCGTCACTTTGGTGACATCCTTGTCGAAATACTGGCAAACACGCACCGCGGCTTTATCGACCGAACTCAGGGCACGCAGTAGCGGTGTTTTGTAGTCGAGCGCTTCGCCGGTGTAGGCAATAAATATGGTTGGGATAAAGAGTGTTTCACCCACAATAAAGGCAGGCGACGAAACATCCCAGGCAGTATATCCGCGCGCTTCGAAGGTGTTGCGAATGCCTCCGCTGGGAAACGATGAGGCATCGGGTTCCTGCTGAATCAGCAGTTTGCCGGAAAAACGTTCCAGTACTTCGCCATTCTCTCCGAAATCGAACAACCGTTCGTGTTTTTCGGCGGTAGCGTCGTTCAGCGGTTGAAACCAGTGGGTATAGTGTGTAGCGCCGCGTTCCTTTGCCCAGCGGCACATGCCGTTGGCAATCTGATCGGCCACTTTGCGGTTTATTTGGGTGCCGTCTTCTATGGCTTCGCGCACGGCTTTGTAGGCTTCATCGGGCAGGTAGGCCTGCATCTTTTTGCGGTCGAAGACATTGATTCCGTAGTAATCGGACAGTTTGGCGGGTGTTTCCACCGGTAGGGGAGTGCGGACGGCAAATTCCTGCAAGGCTGCAAAACGTAATTTCGACATAAGTATAAGGTAAGGTTTGACTTAAAATTGAAAGGCAAATGTAACGATAAAAGCGGAGATGCGTTATCCTTTTTCCGACTTTTTGATTGAATTGTGATGCGTCTGTATTCGGCATTATATCGAAGTCATCTTGGCATTTTTTAAAATGTTTATCCGCAATGCGATTGCTAAACACCGGAGGTGTTATCTCAAAATAACGCAGGGATTCATCCTGGCGGAAAAGAATGCAACAAACCAGACCCGGCTTTAGCCGAAAGGAAGTTGGTCTCAAGCCCGGGGGAATGGGCTGTTTATTTACCGTCAGCTAAAGCAGACGGCAATAGCGAATCTCCCTTTTTTTTCTTCTTGGCGGATAGCAAATAGTTGCGCTGCTACCATCAAATCGAATTAAAAATCAGCGCGGCGAAAATCAACGGAGTTAATCTTTAGCGCGGGCATTCACCTTCATTCACTTTGTAACGACATTTTTCTCTTTCAGAATGGAATTCGGATAAATACCGCCTTATCGGGCGAATCGATCTGTTGTACGGCAAACTTCCCGATATATCAACCCGATAAATAACTTCGGAGCCGCTGAAATTTCTTTTTTAACTCATTTCAGGCTTATTAAAAAATCGTTATATTTGCAGGCTCAAAATAAAGTGAAAGATCTATCAATCAATTTATGTATTTAAAATAGTTAAACATGCAAAACAAAGGATTTGTTCAGGTTCTAGCCGTGTTGCTTTTGCTTGTCTGTTTCTTCTATTTGTCATTCAGCTTTGTAACTAACCATTATAATAAGGCTGCAGTGGCATTTGCGACGAAACCGGGGACAAACGAAGTGGACAGCGCGCTGTACAAAAGGTATCTCGATTCCATTGCGCCTACCAAGGTATGGTTCGGATATACCTACAAAGAGTGTATGGATAAGGAAATTAACCTTGGTCTTGACTTGAAAGGTGGTATGAACGTAGTATTGGAAGTGTCGCAAGCCGACATTCTCCGTTCGCTGACGGTTCCCAACCCACCGCAAAATTTCAACAAAGCCATCGATATGGCAATCCAACGTCAGGCTACCAGTCAGACGGATTTCCTGACTTTGTTCAAGAATGCCTACCTCGAACTCGATCCGAATGTGAAGCTGTCTACCATATTCAGCACATACGATAAAAAAGAGCAGATTCCTTTGAGCGCTACCAACGAACAGGTAATGACGGTGTTGCGGAAAGATGTTGAAAGTGCGATCAACAACTCGTTCAACGTATTGCGTACCCGTATCGACCGTTTCGGTGTGGTTCAGCCCAATATCCAGAAACTGGAAAAATCGGGTCGTATTCTTGTTGAGTTGCCGGGTGTGAAAGATCCGGAACGTGTTCGTAAACTTCTTCAGGGAACGGCTAACCTCGAATTCTGGGAAACATACAACGTGGCCGAAATTTATGGTGCGTTGACCGATGCAAACTCATCCATCGCTGCTTTGTTGGAAAACGGCGGTAAAGCAAAAACCGATACTGTGGCTCCTGCTGTAGGCGCTCCTTCAAAAGTTGCCGCCCAAACAACAGCTCAGGCTAAGGCTCAAAAGCCGGCAGGTACATCCAAAGAGGATTCGCTTGCTGCCTTGATCAAGAAAAAAGACAACAAAGCGTCTGATAGTAAAGGCAACCAGAAAGAGGTGGCTGAATTCAAAAAGAAAAATCCGTTGTTCGCCCTTTTGCAGGGCATCGAACCGCAGGGAACCTCTCCCCGTATTGGTGTGGCACTCGCTGCCGATACATCGACTATCGGATCTTACCTGCGTAATCCGCAAATCCGTAGCAAATTTCCGTCCGATCTCTCTTTGAAATGGGGTGTGAAGGCTATCGATAAACAGGGACAATACTTTGAATTGTATGCTTTGAAGAGCACAACAAAACAGGGTCCCGCACTTCAGGGCGACGTGGTAACCGATGCAAAAGACGATTACGGACAATACGGTTCGAACGCTATCGTAGATATGACCATGAACTCTAAAGGAGCTAACACATGGGCTATCCTGACCAAACAAAACGTAGGTAAATGCGTCGCTATCGTACTTGATAACTTTGTTTATTCTGCTCCGGTAGTTAATCAGGAAATTACAGGCGGACGTAGCCAGATCTCCGGTCACTTCACCGTTGAAGAGGCAAAGGACTTGGCAAACGTGTTGAAATCGGGTCGTATGCCGGCTCCGGCACATATCGTACAAGCCGACAACGTAGGACCGTCGTTGGGTGAAAAATCGATCAACGCGGGTCTTATTTCGTTCGTCATTGCGTTTGTCCTGATTTTGATCTTTATGATCTTCTATTACGGATGGATACCGGGCTTGGTCGCTAATGGCGCACTGATCCTGAACGTGCTCTTCATTATGGGTATTCTTGCATCCTTCAAAGCGGTACTTACGATGCCCGGTATTGCCGGTATCGTGCTGACGCTTGGGTTTGCGGTCGATGCCAACGTGCTTATCAACGAACGTATTCGTGAAGAGAAAGAGGGCGGCAAGAATCTGCGGAAAGCGATTGCCGACGGTTACAAACATGCTTTGTCTGCGATTGTCGACTCCAATGCAACCCACTTACTGGTAGGTATTATCCTCTTTTCATTCGGATCCGGTCCTATCAAAGGTTTTGCCACTACGTTGATTATCGGTATTATTACCTCTTTCTTCTGTATGGTATTCCTTACCCATATCTTTTTTGACCTCTTCCTGCAAAAAGAAGGAAGAGAAGATATTCCGTTTACTACCCGTTTGACCAAGCACTGGTTGCTGCATCCGAATATCGACTTTATCGGAATGCGTAAAACGTGGTACGTTGTTTCCGGTATTGTTCTTTTGATTTGTATCGGATCATTGGCAACGCGTGGTTTGAGTCAGGGTATCGACTTTAGTGGTGGACGTAACTACCAGATTGCATTTAATCAACCGGTTGATGCGGAAAATCTCCGTTCTACGTTGAAAGGCGCATTCGGTGGAAATGTAAATGTTATTGCCATTGGTACCAGCGGAAAAGAGGTTCGGGTTTCTACCAACTACGAAATTACTAACCGTTCGGTTTCGGTGGATGATGAAATCGAAACAAAGCTCTACACCAGTTTGAAACCTATGTTGGGAAGCAATATCACAAGAGATCAGTTTGTGAAAAAACATATTGTAAGTTCGCAAAAGGTAGGTCCTGCTGTGGCTGAAGATATAAAGGTGGCTGCTGTTTGGGCTATTATTCTGGCTGTATTTGGTATCGCCCTTTACATCTTCCTTCGTTTCCCAAGTTACACCTTCTCTATCGGAGCGTTGGTTTCGTTGATCCATGATGTGCTGGTGGTATTAGGTCTCTATTCGTTGCTTTACACTATTATGCCATTCTCGCTCGAAATCGACCAGGCATTTATAGCGGCGATTTTGACGGTTATCGGGTTCTCCATCAACGATACGGTGGTAATCTTCGACCGTATCCGTGAATTTATCAAGCTCTACCCGAAACGTGAAATCAGTTCGTTGATGGATGATGCTATGAACCACACCTTGCGTCGTACTATCAATACAACGGTGAGTGTAATCTTAGTATTGCTGGCGATCTTCATCTTCGGCGGAGACGTGATCCGGGGCTTTGTATTCGCGTTGCTGATCGGTGTTGTAACCGGTACCTATTCGTCTATTCTGGTAGCTTCTACCATTGCATACGATGTACAGGTTTGGCACGCTAAAAGACAACAAAAAAAGAAACTGGCATAAGCCTGTTTAGATAAATATGAAAGCCGCTCTTGTAAATCAGGAGCGGCTTTTTTTTATGTGTTGGAGAAAATGGATCTGATCTTCTATCCAACGGAGATAATCTGTTCTTCGTTTACGATCTGACTTGCCCGTTGCCGGTAATCACCCATTTGTAGGTAGTCATTTCTTGCAATCCCATCGGACCGCGTGCATGAAGCTTTTGGGTACTGATGCCGATTTCGGCTCCCAGACCAAACTGAGCGCCATCTGTAAAGGCGGTAGATGTATTGGCATACACACATGCGGCATCGACCTGCTGCTGGAAAGTGGCAATACGTAGCTTATTTTCACTTACAATTGCTTCGCTGTGTTTTGAACCGTATCTGGCAATATGATCGAGCGCTTCGGTAAATGTTCCGACGGTTTTGATAGCCATCTTGTAATCGAGAAATTCGGTACCATACTCTGCTTCCGATGCCTCTTTCAATAATCGCTCCGGATAAAATCCTTTCAACGAGCCATACGCCTGTTCATCGGCATAAATGACCACATTGGAATTGATCAGGGGGGCGCACAACATAGAGAGGTCGTGAATGCGGCTGGCATGTACCAACAGACAATCAAGCGCATTGCAAACGCTCACACGGCGTGTTTTGGCATTGTTGATGATGGCAGCCCCTTTCTTCAAATCGCCGAATTCATCGAAATAGGTATGACAAACACCGGCTCCCGTTTCAATAACCGGCACACGAGCATTATCACGCACATGTTCGATCAGCTTTTGGCCTCCGCGCGGTATGACCAAATCGACCTGACCGACGGCATGAAGCAGTTCGGTAGTTGTTTCATGTCCGGAGGGTAACAGCGTTACAATATCAGGATTCAGTTCAAACTTCACCAACACCTTCCGGATCAGTTCCAAAATGGCGCTATTTGAATTTTGAGCATCGCTGCCACCCTTGAGGAGGCAAACATTTCCCGATTTCAGACAAAGCGAAAAAACATCGAAACTTACATTGGGGCGAGCCTCATAAATAATGCCGATTACGCCAAATGGCACCGTAATCCGTTTGATATTAACGCCGTTTGGCCGTACAATATCAGACAAAACGTGTCCTAACGGAGAAGGCAAAAGGGCTACATTGCGCAGATCGGCGGCTATGCCTCCGATGCGTTCGACTGTCAGTTTCAACCGGTCGTATTTAGGGTCTGTCTGATTCATCCGATCGAGGTCCTTCCCATTTTCCTCAATAATATGAGCAATTTGGGCTACCGCTTCGTCGGCAATGGCATTCAGAACGCGATTGATAGTAGCATCCGTAATTTTGGACAACTCCTTCTTTGCCTGATGTGCATTTTCAAAAATGGTTGTTAACGAATTCATTGTTGAACGTATTTGTGTGAGGATGAGTGAAATTCACTAAATCGAATTACAAATCTAATACTGTTTATGCAATTTTCGACGAAACCGACTGATTTATTGTAGAAATTAGTGTTTTCGATTGTACCAGACAATTATTCGTTTCACCTCATTTTTAAGATTTTGACTGATAAGTTCACGCCACCACTTCCACCGGTTGTCTGTCCAGCGCTGAGGGTGAGTCGTAAACATAATTTTATCGGGTAACATTCCGCGGGAAACTGCCTCGATGATATCGCCGGTTGTATGAAATTGGGTAAGGTCAGATCCTTCTACTTTATCGCGAATGTTATATTTTTGTCCGTTCCAGCAGCGTCCGGTATCTGTCAGATAGGTTAGCTCGTTAAAATCTATATCGAAATAGGGCTCGCCGATTATACCCCACCGGCGGTAGTCGTACTTTTTCCACAGATCGCGATTATCATGCAACGAAGTAGGGCTACCGTGCATACAAATAGTTTGCACCGGATAAAAGAGGCGAAAATAGGCGAGATTTTCTTCGAAAATTCGGATTGCCTTATGCGCATCTCCCTTAGTAAGGCTCAGCTCTTCGTAGTGATACCCTATTTCGTGATTCAAAGCTATAATTTCCTGTATCACCTCCGGACAATTGAACTTCGGTGTTTTCCGAAAATAATAGCTGCTACGAATTCTTCTGGCCTCTTCAATCTGAGCACACTGGAGTGAATGCGAAGGGCGGGCATCCACGTCGTGTCGTAATATGACAAACCGTCCCTGACGATTGCCCTGGCAATACTCTTCAAATGTTCGGAATTCATACCCGCGCTGTTGTAGCGAAGAGAGTAATTCGTCGTATCTGGACCATGTAAAATCTTTGTTCAACATCATTGTACAGAGGTTTTATGCCGGATCGGGTTTGCCGGCGTTTTCCAAATAATGCTCAATAAAGTCAACCAGAAAGCCTGTAGTATCGATACGTTCGGATAAAAATGCAGCCCGTTTTTGCTGCCATTGCATCTTCAAATCGGGTTGTTGCAACAGCGCCTCTATCTTTTCGAGCATCCGGTCAAAATCGTTGGGTTGATACCCGAAAGCGAGTCCGAAATTGTGTTCCAGATCTTCGATGCAACTCAGCTCTCCCACCAACGTATTGCAACGAAAAGCAGGTGTTCCCAGAATGGCCGCCTCCGAAGTCATGGTTTGGCTATCGCCTACAAACAGGGTGGCAAATGCCAGTAAATCGTGTATTTTCTCAGGCGATACGGCCAGACGATAGGGCTCCAGTTCCGTCTCCATCTCCCGTTCGGTAGTGATAAAAATCGTACCGTATTCTTTCAGCAAATCGACTAAGCGAAGCTTCTGCTCCAACGAAAGTCCATGTACATTGCCGTCGTGATGGGCTTTGAACGCATTGAACCGCAGTACAAAATAGCGTTCTGTTGCTCCGATGCCAAGAGAGCGAAGAGTCTCCTCATTCGGCGTAAACCGGTCGGGATGAAGATAGGCCAACTCGTGGGTGCCTTTGTAAAAAACCGCATTTTTTGCTCTCCGGTTTCCAACCAGTGCGATCGGCGATAGCACGGTGTTGCAAAACGGATGTACGTGGCGGACAACCAAAGGCTCCACCTTGTCGTCATCATCATCCAGAAAGATCGATTTCATCCGGCAAAAACGGGATGCCTGAGCAATCGAAACCGACGACCCGACTCCGATGTCGATCCGTTTGCGGATGGCCAGTTGCCAGATAAACCAGTCATAGTGTAACTGCATAAAGGCTTTGCCAATCAACGAGTCGCGTTTTTTTCCGGTCAGCGACAGATAGGCGATACCTTCGTTATCCAATAGCTGTTTGGCTGCAGGAATATCTTTCACCGTGACAGTAACTTCGTGCCCGTGCTGCTTCAGAATACGAATCGTATGCTTCAGCAGATGGACATGTGCCGGATGATTTATATCGAATAAAATATTCATAAATACGTTTCAATGCATTCGCTGCCACAATCTGAAAGCTATTTTCATCATGCCGAACACCAGTTTGTTATGGGGTAATTCATACCGTCCGAAATTAACCAGTTCGCCGCCGAATTGCATTTTGTAATTGCGTACTCCGTACGGCACTCCCGGCTTCCCGGCACCCCCGAAATCGAACAACTGAATTTGTTCAGCCTGAGCAATACGAAAAATCTCCCACGGCAAAATATCGTTGGGATTGAAGGAGTAATATTTTCGGAAACTACCGGCATACCAGTCGTAGAAACGTCCGTTGCAGGCCAAAATGAACATGGCACCGGCTAATTTTTCCTCACTGAATGTGCCATAAATACGCAGCATTCCGTTATCCTGCATCTGCATGAAGGCATTTATAAACAACTGTTTGTTGGCTAAAGGCAATTTGGCCCGCTTGTAAACCTCCATCAGAATGGAATAAGCCTCATCCGCCTCACTCTTCGTCGTGAGTCGTCTTACGGTCAATCCTTTTCGTTGGGCCTGCCTGATATTATTCCGTTTGCGGCTTTTTACCCCTTTCCACAACTCCTCTTCGGTTTGAGTCAGATCGATCAGAATATTCAGATGATCTTCGTAAACAGCCCCGGCATCGGCAAAAGCGCTTTTCATTTTGCCCGATTCAAAAAGATTCCGGAATTGCGAATAGACCACCCTGGTCTGCTTGTTTTCGACATAGTCCCTCAGAATAAGAGAGGCAAGTTCGGGATCATCCTCTTTTACCAATGGACCACCCGCAATGACAGCCCGGGATGTCATCGTTCCCAGTAGCCCTCCATATACCTGATGGATAATAACGAGCATCACACCGACCATCGAACCGGCACTGTCAAGCAGCGCGATAACAAACGGGCAGAAACCCTTCACATCCTGATGAATTTCATAATATTCAGGTGTTTGAAAAATAGTACCGTGGGGATGATTCGCAACGAAATCGGTCCACTGCTTCCGGTCAATATTCTCCAATCCGCAGGTCGTATGGTAGGTATCATTCTTTTTTTGACTCATCATGCACACATCTTTGATAAATTCGGATCAATTCACAGGCTATCCTGTCGTCAGTCAGCCCCGATTGTTCTATCTTTTTCCGGCCTTCCGTTCTTCCTTTGCCCAATGCGAAACGAAGCGCCTCCTGCAAACCTGAAGTTACCGATTCCACCTCAAACGAAGTGATATAACAGCCTTCAACTCCTTGGGTAAGTTGTTTCACATCGCCCACATCTGTTGAGACTACCGGACAATTACAGGCCATAGCCTCTTTGATAAATTGAGGCGATCCTTCGGTGAAAGAGGTCATCAGCGCAGCGTCGGCTGCATTCAGGGCCAGATTGACCTCGTCACGACTAAAGCCTTTCAATTCGATCAGTTGTGTCTCCGGAATGTTCTGCACGGCTTGCAGCGCGAGCGGATAATTTTTCACTTCTACTTCGCGGGTTCCGGCAAAGAGAATATACACATCCTTGTCATTCCACCCCAGCTGCTGCCGGGCTATCTTTTTCTCAACCGGACAAAACCGGCTCATATTTACCCCGCAAGGTAACACGGCATAATGCCGGCGTGGTTTGGCTATTTCGACCGCTTGCCGCGATACAAAGATAGCATATCGTGATAACCGTATCGCCCATCTTGACCATCGAAAAACACGGGGCTCGTTGATGTCGCTACCGTGAAATGTGGTAACAACCGGCACTTTGCGCTGAAGATTTGCCAGTAATCCCGAGAGTCCGTAATGCGCATGAATAATATCCGGTCGGAATGCCGCGATTGTTGATTTCAACCCCGGCAAAGCATCCAGATATCCTTTAACACCCTTCTTGCGAATCAGATAGAACTCCACCGTCTGCCCACAAGCCAACAGGCTATCGGCCTGTTCCTTAATAAACGGAGCGACCTGTTGATTGGTTGCACTGCAAACAATAAGAATTTTCATGCAGATTCGGCGGCTAAAGTGAACAATTCCACAAAATTAATAAAATTATATCATTCTTCTCTCCGAACACACAGAAATGGTTAATCTATTTCTCAATTAAGAAAAAATCTGCTGTATAACATATTCTGCGCTCTAACGGACAAAAATAAATCCGTAATTTTGTAGTATATCATTAATTTATCATTGAATTTTTTTCAGGCATATAAACCACTAACTATGAACACAAAAGAATTAAAGCAGGCATTTGAGACCGCTTATGGGGCAGCTCCGGATGCTGTTTACTTTTCACCGGGACGGGTTAATCTGATTGGTGAGCATACCGATTATAACGGAGGTTCTGTATTTCCGTGTGCTTTGAGTTTTGGCACGTATCTGCTGCTACGTAAAAACGGAGGCACTTCCATAAAATTTAAATCGTTGAATCAACCGGAGATTATTGAACTCACGCTTGATAAGCTAACGACCCCGCTTGAAAAGATTTGGGTTAACTATCCCCTGGGAGTTTTTGCGCAGTTCATCAAACGTGGCATAAAAATAGAAGAAGGATTTGATATTCTGATCTGGGGTAATGTTCCCAACGGAGCCGGATTATCTTCATCAGCTGCATTGGAAGTGGTTACCGCCTATGCCCTGAACGATCAATTGGGAGCCGGATTCAACCGTACGGTTCTGGCTCAGATCGGCCAAAAGGCAGAACACGAATTTGCCTTTGTAAATTGTGGTATTATGGATCAGTTTGCTTCGGCAAACGGAGCCAAAGACCATGCCATCCATCTGAATTGCGATACCCTCGAATTTGAATTGGTGCCGGTAAAACTCAAAGGTATTAAAATTCTGATTTCGAACACGCACAGCCCTCACAAACTTGATTCAGGCGCATACAATCAACGTGTTGCCGAGTGCAAAAAAGCGGTAGAACTCATTTCAAAAGTACGTCCTATCACATACCTTGCCGAACTGTCTGAAGAAGATTTCAAACAGGTAGAACCGGCGCTTGAAAGCGATCCGATTGCTCACAAACGCGCCCGCCACGTGGTTACCGAAGTACAGCGTACCTCGGATGCTGTAAAAGCGTTGAAAGCCGGTGAAATCGATAAATTCGGTAAAATGATGAATGCTTCTCACGTCTCGCTTCGCGACGACTACGAAGTAACCGGTCTGGAGCTCGACACCATGGCCGAAGAGGCATGGAAAATTCCCGGAGTAATCGGTTCGCGCATGACGGGCGGCGGTTTCGGAGGTTGCACGGTCAGCCTGGTAAAAGAAGATGCCATCGATACGTTTATCGAAAAGGTAGGGGCGACATATAAAGCCAAAACAGGCCTTACACCCGATTTTTATGTTGCCGAAATCGGTGACGGAGCATGTAAAATAGAATAATACAAGATTCGATCATGAAACGAGCATTAAAACACGGAAGTAAATAAGCAACCATGTTCATTGCGAGTTCCATGCGACAACTATTTAAAAAATAAAAACGAACGCATGAAAGATAATTTTAAGAAGACAGTGGATGGTAAACAGGTGAGCCTGTTTGTCTTGAAGAGTGGTGATATGGAAGTTTCCATCACCAACTTCGGAGCAAAAATTGTGAGCATCATCACCCCCGACAAGAACGGCAAAACGGACGATGTCGTATTGGGTTTCGATAACATTGACGACTACCTGACGAAAGAGCCGTTTTTCGGTGCCGTTTGCGGTCGCTTTGCAAACCGAATCAAAAAGGGCCATTTTGAACTGGAAGGAAAAAGCTACGATTTGGTAGTCAATAACGGAGCCAATCACCTTCACGGAGGTAACAAAGGGTTCAACGCCGTGGTATGGGAAGTGGAATCGGTGTCGGAGAACAAGCTTGTACTCTTTTACCTGGCAAAAGACGGAGAAGAGGGTTATCCCGGCAATTTGAAAACCACAGTGACTTATCATGTAACCGAGGACAACGAGCTGTCGGTTCACTATCAGGCTATCACCGACAAAACAACCATTCTCAATTTTTGCCAGCACTCGTTCTTCAACCTGAAGGGGGCCGGAAACGGCAATATCGAAGGTCATTACCTCACCGTAAATGCAGACTTCTTTACCCCGTTGGACGAAACACAGGCTCCGGTTGGCGAAGTTCGTTTTGTTGACAACACATTGATGGATTTTCGGAAACCGGGACTCATCTCCGACCGTATCAATGCCGACTATGATCAGTTCACATTCGGTCGTGGCATCGACAACAACTGGGTGGTAAAGAAAGGACAGGCGCACGAAATGGCTCACGCCGCTTCGCTCTACGAACCCCAAAGCGGACGTTTGCTCGAAGTGTTCACTACACAACCAGGCATTCAGGTATACTCCGGAAACTGGGTTGAAAACCACGTGGGGAAATACGGCAAACGATACGATACCCGCTATGCCATTTGCCTCGAAGCGCAGGGATTCCCCTGTTCTCCCAATTATCCGCAATTCCCATCTCCGGTGTTACGACCGGGCGAATGTTACGACGAAATTTGCGTCTATAAATTCAGCACAAAATAGGTAAAAGCAAAGAGAGCAGTTTTCCGTTGAAATCAGAAAATTGCTCTCTTTTTTATTTCCTCACTTTCGGCTACCTCCTCACAGAGAAAAGTTTCAATTCTCACTCTCGCTACGATTAATTTTCCACATGTAGCTTTGCCGCCGCCGAATGAGCCGCAAACTCCGGAGCATACTGGCACTGAATCGTTGCCACACCATTGTTGTATGTTCCCGGGCGCGTTACCCAGACCGAATATTCAAATACATAGGTTCCTTTGGGCAAGTAGGAGAAGAAGAATTGTGTCGAGGCATCCTTGGTATTCTGATAGTAACACAATCGCTCTTTCCACCGGCATCCCGACAACGGCTCTACCGGCTCGAGGCATGCCGCCCGCTGATCGGTAAGCGCCACGTACTCCATATCGCGATCAGAAGAGACAACCAACCGCACGGTGAGTTTATCTCCGGCTTTGAGTCGGGTAGTATCCGTTAGCGGTTCGAGGATTTGCCCGGTTGCTGATGAACGCTCGATGTAGAGTTTTTTGCCGATAGAGAGCTGGACACCTTTCTGTGCTGTCATCTGGTCAAGAGGAGCCACATATTGCCAGTAAAGAGCACCCCATGCAGGATGCGACTCATTATTACGTACCGCGACCTCAGCCATCTCCGGTTTGACTTCATCTTTTCCGAATATTGTTTTGAAATATCCGGTACCTGCTTCGCTTTTCTCCCTTTTTACCGGTTGTTTACCTAACTTTATATGAACGTCGTTGCCACCTGAGAGCCAATCGGAACCTCTCATCAGCAAGGCATAGACAGCATCAGTAGTGGCTATGGGAGAGTTCCACCGTTCGGTCTGCTTTTGAGAAAGAAGCCAGAGTCTCATATCGTCCGTTTGTTGCCCGTTTTTAGTAACCTCCGAAACGGCCTCCAAAATCGCGATTTGCGTGGCGATATTCGATTCGTGCCACCAGCGGCCACCCTTGTTGTTCGCCCAGAACATCCCTTTTTCGTCTGAATTGGTCGCATTTTCGAGCAACGATTTTACGATAGACGCTGCCAGTGGTTTGTCTCCGTTTCGTTGAGCCGTAACGGCTATCAGTGCACGGCCAAAGAGGGTACAATTGATCCAATCCTTCGCAAGTAATTTTTGATAAAAATGAACCGATTCAACGGCATTTTTATTTACCGGAACCGTATCGAAGAAGCTGCGCATATAAAAATAATAAATCTGAGCAGGCGTAAGCGATTTAGTGGTTTTCCACTCTTTATTCTCCCGCTTCATCCGGTCAAAATCGCGAGCCATGCAATCATCGGCATAAGCCACACCCCTCTTTATCATGTTCGATTCTTCCGGCGCATAGGCATCGGCGCCCAGTTGTTTCAACCGCGAGAGCCCCACCAAAATATACTGGCTGATAAACCGATCTTCGGGCATTCCTTTGAACCAGGAGAACGCACCGTTTTCCAGTTGAAGCGCTTGTAGCCGTTCCATTGCCTGCCTGCGCATATCGAGTTGCCGGTTCGTATCGAAAAGTTGGGCGATCCGCTGTTTTTGATCCGACTCTTTCTGCGCTTCGGGAACCCATGGAGTTTCGGTCAAAAGGAGATTTTTCACCTCTTCGTTCTTCTCCAGATTCGATTTCAGCGCATTGCCCGATTCCTGCCATTGCCGGTAGCTGTCGGCTATTTTCGGATTGGCACGAACAATCACAGATGCCAGCGTATTGGCATAATAGGAGGCAAACCAGTTCACCGCGCAATCGTTGTCGGGCAGCGAAAGGGCAGGTAGGGCTTGTACCGCATACCATGCAGGATTCGTGGTCATCTCCACAATCAGATTTTTAGTGTCTGCTTTGGAATATTCCGACTGTAACCGTTCAAAAACATATTGCTTCGACTGGTTTCCGCGCACACGGATGGGCAACGTCTCGGTAACTCTTAATTTATCGGACAAAACCGGGATGTAATGCTGCTCTCCATCACTAAATTCGCCGGTGGAAGCGGTGATTTTACAAATCAACATCTGCATGTCCGAAAATCCATTGACTTTCCACATCATCACTCCGG
Source organism: uncultured Microbacter sp. (assembly GCA_963678265.1). GTDB lineage: Bacteria > Bacteroidota > Bacteroidia > Bacteroidales > Paludibacteraceae > Microbacter. The sequence goes on along the minus strand of OY782761.1, from coordinate 885,725 downwards.
TACTATCTTGTGTCAAAGCAAAGTTTTTATCGGCAGCGGCAATTTTCAACGGCTGGTTGGTCTCTGCATCCAACAATTCGAGGTGTGCCTGCCCCCGCTGATTTTTACCGGAGAGATTCACCAATTTGGTCGTAACGACAAGCGTATCGTTCTGGCGGATAAAACGGGGAATGTTCGGTTGAACCATAAACGGTTTTTGCGTGACCGCCTCTGCAGACCATTGTCCCAAGAAGAGATCGGGCGTATGCGCCAATCCCATCACGCTCCACCGGGTAGTCGATTCGGGCACCACAAAAGAGAACACCACCTCGCCTTTTTCATCGGTACGCAACTGAGGATAGAAAAAAGCCGTCTCTGCAAAGTTTTGGCGTGGAATTATCGCCTTTTGACCTGCGGTTGCGGAACCCACAGCGACATTTCCTGCAGTAACCGAAAAAACAGTTTCGGATTCCATGAGGGCTGTGCGTTTGCTCAAACTACCGGCCGCCATCGGGGCATCGAGGGTCACTTTGGATGCTGCAAAATTTATTTTTTCCACCCTGCGCCCGTTTTTCATCGGCCGGCCGCCCCGGAAGCCATCAAACAAACCAGTCAGGATCGGGTCAAAATCATCGAACCGGTAATCCGCGACGCTATACTCTTTGCCATCCAGATATGCCGCATCGCGGCTATCCATACGCCCTAATGTGGCATTCCAATAGGGCAACTGATTCTCATAACCTGCATACACCGGATTGAAATACCAGTTGTGAGGGGTAAACGCATTGAGAGATGCGTCAAACATCGTCACCATACATTCGGCCTGTTTTTGAGCCGACTGTAATTCCGAAATGGTAATGCGCCACTCCTCTTTCTGCCCGGGCAATAATTTATCACGAAAGACGGAAAACCTCGGAGTTAGTTTTTTTTCTGCTGCTTTGCGTTCGATCTTAATTACACGCGAAAAATATTTTTGATCCTTTACAAAAGTGAGCCGCAGGGAAACTTCCTGTCCCCACTCTTTGTTGAATGGAATGTTCAGATGGCGCATCTCATCATCAAAAGTCATCCATTTACTCTCCAACAGTTTCGTACCATCGATCAGTTCGTACAACACGTTGACATTGGCTGCGGAGGTACCAAACAGAATATCGGCAGACTCTCTCGGCAAACAGCTTGTTTTTATCTCGTTCGTCCAGCAATAGCTCCTGACCGGCAATTTTCTGTCGTTCGGAGAGTAGAGCACAACGCTTTTTTGCAGGGTAATGGTTTGACCCTGCTCATCTTTTGCCGAAAGCGACAGAAGGTATTTTCCTGAACTCCAGTTGCCGGAATTTGACACCCTGATGTTTTCGCTTTTACCGGTATCGACAGTTCCACTGAGGAGCTCTTTATCAACGTCGGTAAGATTTTCCTTCCGGATATTCTCGGTAAATTCCGTCTCCGGCTTCAACCGCGACAGGGTGTATTTGATGTTGGTCTTGACAGTAGCTCCGTTCAGGTTCAACGCAGCGATTTTAAGCTGAAAAGGTTCGTTTTTATCGATTATTTCGGGCATATCGGTCGTAAGGTAGATCGACTTATCTCCAACTGAAAACGACATCTCGTTTTTCTGTGTTTCGCCGCTGCCGTCGGTCACCTCAGCCATCACCGAATAGGTATAGAACTGCTCGCCCCGTATCAGTGTCGCATCTTCTTTTTGCGGAACAAAAGAGAGCTGAAAATTTCCCTTCCCATCGGATTTTATCTGTCCGTTCACTATTTCACGATCGGGAGTTCTAAGCCACCGCATAAGCCAATGGTAACGACGAATAACGCGGTAATTCACTGTGGCATTGTCCAGCGGAAAACCGGCATAACTCCGAACGGTGCCATGAATCGTTACGCTATCGCCAAAAGCGGGAGTTCCACGGATGGTATCGAACGTTATCTCAAATGTCGGACGTTTATACTCCTCCACCAGAAACGAAGCAAAACCGCCATTTCCGGCATGTAGCGAATAGTTCCCATTCAATCGTCCTTTGGGTAATACAAAGCTACCGGAAAACGATCCGAACGGGTTGGCCTTTACCGTTTGCTTGCCCACCTCCTGACCGGAGACGTCGTGAAGCGTAACGGAATACTCTCTGTCGGAAACGGTTCGGGAAGAATCTTTCGTTGCCAACCAGGAGATACCCTTATAGTAGATCGTCTGACCGGGCCGGTAAATCGCTCTGTCGGTAAAAAGCGAGACTTGCGGAACCACTTGTGCTCCTGCACCTCCCTCATAGTAATAGGAAGAGATACTGCTCACTGGGAACGAGTTATCAGCCCCTTTTGAAATAGCAATAAAAACTCCGGTTTGCTCCTTTTCCGACAACTGACAGTATCCGTTGGAATCGGAGACATAGGCGCCGGTCTGTGTCAGGGCAAGGTTTTCTCCATATCCGGTTTGTTTGTAGGTGTGGATGGCAACTCCGGATTGAGGATAGCCCGAAACCCGATTCACCACATACAAATCTATTTTTCCGCTTCCCCTCGTTCGGGTAAAACAGGCAAGATCGGAGACGGAAAATCGTCCGCAAACCTGTTTGTCCGCGTTCGTATTCCCCGGTTCGGAAACAACATATTCGTAGTGACCATAGGGCAATTTAGGAATAACAAGGGTGGTATCCGTGGTGCGAAAAAAGGCCGACGGATTGAGTGTAACCTTGCGTGTTTCCAATAAAACGGCTCCTTTGGTCAGTTGATTTTTGTAAGCAACACGTTGGCTTTTGTAATAATCGGCGGCGTGGGTATCGACACGATAAATCTTCACCTCCAATTGAGCAATATTCGCGGTAGAGAGGCTTATCTTCAAAGGGGCATTCGCAGCGGTTACTTCCGGATTGTTTGCCTCAACAGTGCGTTCGGTAATTTGCCTTCGAATGGATTTTAGCGCATCGATCCGTTTGTAGTTTGGGTATTGACGAATGCCCTGCTCGCACAAATCGAACGCCCGTTTTTTGTAATCCAGAAACTGTGCGGTTTCGTCGGGTCGTTGCGCGTCGTACGCGTCGTTTTCGAGATAATAATTTGCCAGAGCGGCAATCACTTCCACCTCGTTACCGGTAGCGGCATTATCCACGCGGAGTTGTTGCAATGCTTTCAGATAAAGCTCCTGTTTTGAGGCAATATCCGCGTGTTTACTGAAATAATTAAGTCGTGCCAGATCGACATTTACCAAAGCCTCCCGCTTTTTATCGCCCAACCGGAAAGAGAGCCATTGGCGGTAAATCCGGACTATTTCGGACTTAACAGACGGATCTGCGTCTGTTTGCCGGACAAAAAGTTCCGCTTTATCAAACAGTGCACTATTGTTGAACGGTTTGTTATCTATCTTTTGGTTTGCCGAAAAATCGGAAAGCGTCTCTATTGCCTGCGCACAAAGAAAATCGTACAGTGTAGGTTGTAACACGCGACTGTCTTTGCCGGGTGTCATCACAGCCTCATAACGCAGCGCATCTGTCTTCTGGAGCAACGCAGCATCGTGCAGAGAGGCTTTAACGTGCATTGCAATCGTATCGGCAAACACATTCATACTCCACTCTTTTATGTCGGTCGGTTTTTCGAACGACAGGTTTGTGCGTTGGCTGATTGTATAGCTGTTTTGCAAGAAATATTGCTCGTAGAGCTTTGCAAGAAGCGAATGCAACATGGCCTTCTCTGCCGGATCGTCGGTTGTACGGGTGTATGTCTCCATTGCACCTAACTCGGAGAAAAAGGCATCCTGGTCTTTTTCCATCAAAAAATGGATACGATAGAGCCACCCTTTGAGCAGCTGTGGACTCTCTTTTTCTGCGCGGGCAGCCTTCATCAGGCTATCGACAGCCTGCAACGCAGATTGAGGAAGCCCTTTCGACTCAAAATTTGTGATGCGTTGCCAGCAATTGGTATAATTGAAAGAACCGGCTGCGGCCGATACTACGAAAAAATATCCAAGCAAAAGCGGAGGAAATAATCGACGGAAATTCATAGTGCAAATTATTATGTGGAACAAAGATAACTATTTTACAACGCCTTCAAACGATTCTGACCAGAGTTCCGCTATTCTTAAATATCCGACAAAAACGAAACAGCCTGAACTCATACGAGTTCAGGCTGTTTCGTTTATATTTCCGGCAAAGATTTACCGTTTTATAATCTGATTATGCGATGGGAGTTCCCAAGGATGTACTTACAAGGAAAGCTGCTGCAACGGCAATGATAGAGTACAATTCGGGGAATACAGCCAGAATCAACGTATTGTTGAAAACGTCGTGACCATTACCCATTGCACTTGCACCATTGGCACACACCTGGCCCTGACGGATAGAGGTAAGCAACTCGACAGCACCTACTGCAATACCGATAAAACAGATGGCAACACCCTGGAACATAGAAATATGTTCTACAAGAAACGGTTTAAGCAAAAAGTATCCCAAAAAACCGAACAGACCCTGAGAACCAGGCAAAGCTGTTAAAACCATGGCTTTACCAAAAATATCGGGGTTCTTTTTCAATGCGCCGATAACGGAATTCCCGGCAATGGAAGTACCGTAAGCACTACCGACTCCCGATAATCCTACCATAAAGGCAATCCCGATGTAAGCAAATAAAATTGGTTCCATAATAAAAAAGTAAATTAGTGATTAATAATTATTTGTATTTTTTTATTCGTAAATCAACCGGTTGTTTCACCGATCAAAGTATTTTGAATTCTTCTTTATACCGTGCAAATGGTTTGTATGATTTTCCGCCTCCGACAAAGCCTGCATTCTTGTAAAACTCGACAAATGTCAAACGAAGCGGGTGCACGAACGATGCCAGAATAGCCATAAAGATGTTAATGAAGTGGCCGAAGAGCAAAATCAGAATCATTACAATCTGGCTGACGACAGGGGTATTTCCACTCAAACTGGTAGCCAGACTATTGAACACAATAGCTAAAACAGCTCCGGCAATACAGATGGCAAACAAACGGATGTACGACAGCAAATCGCTCAACCAACCGGTCGCTTTTTCATACGTATCCCAGATGCCTTCACCGATATTGGCTAAAATATTGTGTCCCGGATGGTTCAACAGGAAGATACAGATGCCCGATATGGCAAAAATAACATACGATATTGGTTTCGCAATTTCGGGGGCAATCAAACCTCCTTTTTGCAATCCGAAGACCGATCCTCCGCCAACGACTAACAGAAGCCATCCCCACGTTGAAATTGTGCTGGCAAATCCATCGGTCTTCCAACGGGTACATGCCCGTACAAACTGTCCGAAAATGATCTGTATCGCACCCAGAATCAACGATGCATAGAACAATCTGTCTGATGTCAGAATATATTTTTTCAGCGTTTCGTACCAGGGCCAGTTGGTCTCTATTTTTTCCAACTGAATTCCGCCCACATTACCGGTTACTAAGCCCATGAAGAAAGCTGTAAGGCCTAAGTAGAACAACAGCCGCATGACCGGTTGCAGTTCTTCACGCACTTTTTTACTGAAATAGAGACCGACTCCGGCCAACATTACCCCGTATACGACATCGGCAAAGCAAAAGCCGAAAAAGAGCATGTAAAACGGCGCAAAATAGGGCGTCATATCCGATTTGTGATAGTTGGGCAACTCGTAAAGTCCGCCGATAAATTCGAATACGCTGCTGAATTTATTGTTTTTCAACTTCACAGGCACCGCCTCATCGGTTTTGAGAGGAACTTCGGCCACATAATAAATGCCCGATTGGTTCAGCACACCGATCAATGGCTCTTCATTCTCTTCGGGACAATAGCCTTCCAGTATTCTCACCGTATTTTCAGCCTCCGAAGTGGTGTTGAGTTGTACGCGGCGCAGATCAACTCTTTCCGATACTTCGAACTGCGCTTTTTTCAGGGCATCGTATCCTGCCGTTGCGTTTTTGAGCCACTCCTCTATCGAGCCAATTTCGGCATCAATTCCATCGACCTCGGTCTGCAATTCGGCTGCCGTTTTTGACCCCGGGCGCAACACATCGGCTTCGATTTCAAATTCAAAAGCTTTCGGCGTTACCGTAATGAAATAAACGGTTGAATTCAGGCAGTCTACCTGCAATGCACTGAATTTTGCCTCCCATTCAGGGTCGAATTTGCTTGAGTTACAAGAGAAGAAACGGACGTCGAATCCGGCCTGCTCCAGTTGGCGTATTCTTTCCCAGCCGAAATCGCCCCAGGGAATCATCCGGTCCATATCCTTGACGACGGACAGTCGCTTGGTTTGCAACTGTTCTTTTTCCTGTACGCGGGATTCAATGTCGGTTAGTAATTTAAATCCGTCCAGTTCAGAATTCTGGGGCAGTGGATTTTCACTATCCGAATAATGATCCAGCGTTGCGGTGGCCGCCTTGAACCGTTGTGTCAGTTGCAGGTTGCTCCGTAAGTCTTCGTCGTCGATAGTGCCTCCTTGCTTTTCGGCCACATGAATTACGCCAAGCCCTCTCAATTTTTCGAGAAATCCGGCATACTCCTTGTGGTAAACCAAGAAGGTGTATTTTTTCATTTTAACTATCATATAGCTATTTGCAATTTAGTCATTTACAATTTACAATTGAAATTTGCTTCTAACACAAAGGATTCAACGCGAATCGGAAAGGAGCGTAGCAAAAACTTAGTATTCTTTGTGACAGCCCCGGTTGCTTTGTTGTTGATCAAATTCCATTTTCAAATTCCCAAATCTTCAAATTTCCACATTGTCTTTTTCTGCTTCCTGTCTCGATTTGACGATTTTTTGTGCCGATTTCGAGAGGTTCTCTTCGTCTTCCATAAAACGTTTTATTTTACGGATGGCATCTTCGTACCCAGGAATCTGTACTTTTTCAAAAAGGTTTACCTTTTGAGTCGTTTTTTTACGGGCATGTTCGAGTAAATTCAGCTTTTGCAGCATAAATTCCTGTTCTATGCCGATTTGAGCCAGCTCTTTCAATTGCTCAATGCCGTCGGCAAACCATTTCGGGCTACTGAAAATACTGAAAGGACGAATGGAAAATTCAACCCCTTCGAGCACCGGAATACGCACGCCGGCAATCTTTCGAACCTCCATCTTCACATCGTCAACATGAAGTAACGTCGTATCGAATTCTCCCCAGAGAGCCAGCGTCCGGTCATATGCCGTAATGCGCTGCTCGAGTTTCTCTTCCAGTGCTTTGGCTTCGTCTTTGGCACGCTTTACCTCCACACGCAGAGCACTCTCTTTGTTTTTAATGGTAGGTAACGCTCTTACCCGCACCTTCAGCTGCTTTTCGAGACCCTGAAGTGATGTTTTGTTGTATTGAAATGTTATAGCCATAATTTGAGTTCGGAATTTCGTTTCTACCCCCGGATAGAGTAACGATTATTTAGGCCAGTATTTATCAACTAATGTTTGCTTGATATTCACCTCTTCGGGTTTGAAATAATGAGCAAACAAGCCCCAGGTTACGTTCAACATCTCTTCCGTTCCGATATTGACATCGATAGCCAGAATGTTTTCCGCATAATCTTTTCCGAAAGATAGTGTACGTTCGTCATAATTGGTAAGGTCGAACCCGTTTTCCAGCTTTGTTTTTGCATTGGCAGCATCGGCAAACAGACGTACGGCAGCGTTCATTACCTGCGGATGGTCTTCGCGAGTTTTTTTGCCGATAACCAACTGTTTCAAACGCGACAACGAACGGAACGGATCCACAATAACTTTTCCAATGTCCGAGTCACGGCGCAGGAACAACTGCCCTTCGGTGATATAACCGGTATTATCCGGAATAGCGTGTGTAATATCGCCTCCAGAAAGGGTTGTGACGGCAATAATGGTGATAGAACCGCCATCAGGGAACTGTACCGCTTTTTCGTAGATCTTTGCCAAATCGGAATAGAGCGAACCCGGCATAGAGTCTTTCGAAGGAATCTGATCCATACGGTTCGATACGATGGAAAGCGCATCGGCATACAGCGTCATATCGGTCAGCAATACCAGCACTTTTTCGTTATGATCCACTGCAAAATATTCGGCAGCTGTCAGCGCCAGATCAGGAATCAACAAACGTTCTACCGGAGGGTTTTCGGTGGTGTTCACGAAACTCACAATACGGTCGAGAACGCCGGCATTATTAAATACATTCTTGAAATAGAGGTAATCGTCGTTGGTCAGACCCATACCACCAAGCACAATTTTGTCGGCCTTGGCGCGCAGAGCCACATTTGCCATTACCTGGTTGAACGGTTGATCCGGGTCGGCAAAGAACGGGATCTTCTGTCCCGACACCAACGTGTTATTCAGGTCGATGCCAGCAATACCGGTAGCGATCAGCTCGGATGGCTGACGACGGCGAACCGGGTTCACCGACGGACCGCCGATTTCGCGTTCTTCCCCTTCAATCTCAGGCCCTCCGTCGATCGGATTTCCGAAGGCATTGAAGAAACGACCGGCCAGTTGATTGCTGACTTTCAGCGTAGGAGCTTTCCCCAAAAATACAATTTCGGCATTGGTCGGAATACCTTCCGTGCCTTCAAATACCTGCAGGGTGACATCTTCGCCCATAATTTTCACTACCTGAGCCAGCTTGCCATTCACGGTAGCCAGCTCTTCGTTGCCCACTCCTGAGGCTTTCAGCGAGCAGGTGGCTTTCGTTATCTGGGTGACCTTTGTGTATATTTTTTGAAATGCTTTTGTAGCCATGATATTTGTATTTACAATTTTACAATTTACGATTTATCCGAAACATCACCTGGAAACGACTTCCGATGTCAGCATCTCTTTTAAAGTAGAGAGATGACTCTCAAACGCTTCGGATTGGTATTCGGAGTAGTTCATCTGCTTGCAAATATTGATTAAGCGTTTGAAATAATCCATTACATCGTTGAAGTTGCTGAAATCGAACTTGGTCCGGCAAATATCCATCACCAGATTCAACATGAACTGCTGACGTTCGATCGGACATACAGAATCTATTTTATCAAAAGCATCTTGTTGAAGAATCACAAAATCAATCACTTCCGATTTCCAGAAAGCTACGTGATATTCAACCGGCACTCCGTCATCACCCAAAATATTGATCTGTTCCTGAATCTCTTTACCCCGCTGCAGTAAGGTTTTCATTTCGTTCACCTCCTTGGTCCAGTCCGGAGAGATTCGTTTGGCAATATATTCTTCAAATTCAGGATATTCTATGTATTTTGAGTAACTGTCTATCGGGTTTACTGCCGGATAACGTTTACGGTCGGCACGGGTTTGATCGAGTGCGAAGAAACAACGGGCCACTTTTTTGGTCGATTCGGTTACCGGTTCCTTCAGGTTACCACCAGCCGGCGATACCGTTCCGATAAAGGTAATGGAACCGGTCGATCCGTTGTTCAGATAGACATAACCGGCACGTCCGTAGAAGTTGGCGATAATAGCAGGTAAGTCCATCGGGAATGCATCCTGACCCGGCAACTCTTCCAGACGGTTCGACATTTCACGCAATGCCTGTGCCCAACGGGAGGTTGAGTCGGCCATCAGCAACACCTTCAATCCCATCGAACGATAATATTCGGCAATGGTCATCGCCGTGTAAACCGAAGCTTCACGGGCGGCTACAGGCATGTTAGAGGTGTTTGCAATGATAATGGTACGTTCCATCAGCTTACGACCGGTATGTGGATCTTCCAGTTCCGGAAACTCTACGAAGATTTCCACTACCTCGTTGGCACGTTCACCACAGGCAGCCATAATCACAATATCGGCATCGGCCTGTTTGGAGATGGCGTGCTGCAATACTGTTTTTCCTGTTCCGAACGGGCCGGGAATAAATCCGGTACCTCCTTCAACAATAGGGTTGGCCGTATCGATGGTTCTTACGCCGGTTTCGAGCAGGCGGAAAGGACGGGGTTTTTCGGTATAACAGGTAATGGCTTTTTTTACCGGCCATTTCTGCGTCATGTTGAGTTCAATATCTTTGCCCTCACTGTCGGTGATAACGGCAACCTTATCCAGAATACGGTACTGACCCTCGGCAACAACCGATTTTACGGTGTATTTACCCTGAAAGGTGAATGGCACCATAATTTTGTGAGGCTGGAAGTTTTCGTCTACTTCACCCAGCCAGCTACCGGCATCCACTACATCGCCCGGTTTTGCCAGCGGTTTGAAATCCCACAGCTTATCTTTATCGAGTGGGAATGTATATTCTCCACGCTTCAGGAAGACGCCCTCCATTTTGTCAAGGTCGTTCTGCAAACCATCGTAGTTACGCGACAGCAAACCCGGGCCAAGTGTTACCTCAAGCATGTGTCCCATAAATTCAGCTTCGGCACCCACCTGCAGTCCACGAGTGCTTTCAAACACCTGGGCATAAGCATTGTCACCGATAATTTTGATGACTTCCGCCATCAGTTTCGTATTTCCGGTTTCGATGTAACAAATTTCGTTCTGAGCAACAGGCCCATCCACGGCAATAATTACAAGGTTGGAAATAATGCCTTTAACTTTTCCTTTTGTTGACATATTATGCTATTGTTTTTATTTTTTATCCTACGTGGTAACCGGCGGGTTATTTCTCACTCGGGAACTGTACGCCACTTTTCAGTGTCTTAATCAGTTCGCGGAAAATAGCGGCTCCTGCCTCTTGTTTTAATGGTAGCCAACGCTCAATAATCTCCAGTTTCATCAGGTAAGCTGCAACTGCTTCGATGGTAAAATATTCGAATACCGTATTCTCTTCGATCCATTGCCATTTCAGCAGGTCGACCTTCTTTTCACGCTCGAGCAGATTGTCTTCTTCGGCAATGCGTAAAACCTGATCAACCTCCGGGAAGTAATCGCTTACCCCGAAATCGCGTGCATGCGAAGTCTTTAATATAGTAGCCACCACGTTATCGCCTACAATAGACGATGGTATATCGAAATTGTATTTACGGCAGGTATAGGCGGTAAGCAAATTATTAATGTTCAAACAGAATTCGAACCATGCACTGACAAATTGATTTCCGCACCGTATGGCATCTTTATAGTAAAGCGACATCAGCTGGTCGTCCCACGACAGGTTGTCGAACAGCGGCTTCTCTTCCCAGTAGGCATAAGCAAAAGCGGGAAAGTAGTCAGGGACGGAGTTGATTTTCGGATATTCCGTCTCTTTCAGAAGTGTCACCACCTCTTCAAACTGATCGGATGTAGAGGTGCCAAGCGGGTGCAAAGCGGCATCCCGGTCTTTGAGAAATGCCAACCAATTTAAAGCTTCGTAGTACTGAAAGATATGACTTACAATAGCATAATCTTTCGTACTAAGTGTTTCTTGCAATATTTGGTGCAGTTCCTGCAGTTTGAGTGTCAGCTTGGCATCATCCGGCTGGATTTCTGGCAATCCGGCTATCAGGTAGTAATATTTGCTCATTGTGTTACAAATTATGGTTTATCGGTTGCAAAAAAAGGATGGCAACTTAAAACAACAATTCTACCAGTTTCGGGCGTAAAAATTCTTTGAAATATTCAGTAAATTCAGCCTCTCCAAAGGTGATTTTATATCCACCGGAGGCCGGTTGAACGGCAAAGTCGGCTTTGGCACCGTTCACCGCTTTGATGGTGATGCCTTTATTCAGAAGATCTTTAGCATTGGCAGAAAAATAGGCGGTCAGGGCTTCCGCGTCTTTTGCTTCGATAATAATTTGTTCTTTCTTTGCCCATTCCTGTGCAAAGGTTAGGATTACTTTTTGCATGAAAGCCTTATCAGCCACTGCAGCTTTAATCGAATCGTCGGTTATTTTTCCATTAATCAGATTGGTTACCTCTGTTTTCAGAGCCTCCACCGATTGTTGAGCAAACAGCTTTAGTTCGGAGCGGGTGTTTTTGTCCAACTCTTCGGCTTGCTTTTGCGCTTGCGCTACGATTGCTGCAGCATCGGCATTTGCCTTCTGAATAATTGCAGCAGCCTCATCTTTTGCATTGGATACGATGGTAGTGGCTTCGTTTTTGCCTTTTTCGACACCTTCGAGGTAAATTTTGTCGGTAAGTTCTTGCAGTGTTGAGTTCATAATGCTGATTAATTTTTTTGTACTTCAACTGCAAATGTAATGGAATTATCAATAGGGTGTTACGGTCAATTTAAATTGGTATTCCACTTTAACGTTATTTTTAATTGACATAAACAACAAGTACGGGGATAAAACATCTGTACTTAAAAAGGTAATATAACAAAATTAAACACACAAATACACGAATAAAACGAGCATATTCACACATAAATACGTATGTAACCAGCCAAAAGGACAAAAGGTAATACTCCGGTTCTCATTATGATTATTTTAGAAATGGCAACATTCCGCACTTTTTATACTTAACCTTTGTTTTTTTCTCGATTTTGCCCATATGGCTATTTGTTTTTTTTACACAAGAGCCACAATAAAAAAAGCGCGATCACTTCAATTATTCATTGAAATGATCGCGCTTCCCGAAGGAAAAAGTAAAAACTTATTTCTTGTTGAATTCAGAAGAAACGGTCAATACTTTTCTGCCTTTTGCACGACGTGAAGCTAAGATGCGACGTCCGTTAGCCGTTGCCATACGTTCGCGGAATCCATGTTTGTTTCTGCGTTTTGTGTTCGATGGTTGGAATGTTCTTTTCATTGCCGTAATGTTTTATGTATTGTTTTTTATTCCTATTTTCGGGGCGACAAAGATACGGTTTTTTTTCTATAATCAAATCATTCTGCCGATTTTTATCACCAAAAGAATTTCCGGTCAATTTATATGTTGCAAATTCATCCGGTATACTATTGTAACGTTAGTTTTTTTTATAGAAAAGAATTACAGAATTTTTTCTTTAATACAAAGATAATCAGCTACCTTTGTTGTACGAAATTAAGTCTTATCTTAACTATTCATTAATCTATAAACTAAACAGTTATGTCTAAAGTAACAGTAGTCGGAGCCGGTAACGTAGGTGCTACCTGTGCTAACGTTCTGACGGTAAACCAAGTTGCGAGCGAAGTGGTTTTGCTCGATATTAAAGAAGGTGTTGCTGAAGGTAAAGCAATGGACATCATGCAGACTCAGCCAACTCTGGGTTTCGCAACCAAAGTTGTCGGTGTAACCAGCGATTACAGCAAAACAGCTAATTCTGATGTTGTTGTTATCACTTCTGGTCTTCCCCGCAAACCGGGTATGACCCGTGAAGACCTGATCGGTGTGAACGCAGGTATTGTAAACTCGGTAGTTGCAAGCATCATCAAGGAATCTCCCAACGCTATCCTCGTTATCGTAAGTAACCCGATGGATACAATGACCTACCTGACATTCAAAACAGCTGGTCTTCCTAAGAACCGCGTAATCGGTATGGGTGGTGCATTGGACAGCTCTCGTTTTACCTATTTCCTGAGCCAGGCTCTCAACACTAACGGTAACAATATCGAAGCTATGGTAATCGGCGGTCACGGCGATACCACCATGATTCCTTTGAAACGTCTTGCCAACTGCAAAGGTGTTGCTGTAAGCGACATTCTTTCTGCTGAAGCTTTGGATAAAGTAGTTGCCGACACCATGGTTGGTGGTGCTACCCTGACCAAATTGCTGGGTACTTCTGCATGGATGGCTCCGGGTGCATCTGTTGCATTCCTCGTTAAATCTATCCTTAACGACGAAAAACGCGTTCTTCCTTGCTGTGTTTACCTCGAAGGTGAATACAAACACAACGATATCTGCATCGGCGTTCCTGTTGTAATTGGCAAAAACGGCGTTGAATCTATCATCGACATTAAGCTGACTGCTGACGAACAAGCTTTGTTCGACAAGAGTGCTGCTGCCGTTCAGGTAATGAACGATGTATTGAAAGATATGAAGTTGGTTTAATCTTCAGATACATTCAAATTATAAGAGGCATTCCGTATGGTTTGCCTCTTTTTTTATCTGCACGGGTACTCTGTTTTATTGATATCCTGTTTTCTTCCGCTCACCCTTACCTGCGTGTTTTATCAGCCTTTCCCGATAGGTTTCTTCCCGATGGCATCCTTCCCTGTCAGAAATCCGGTTCCACAATCAACGTATCGTTATATTATTTTCTGCAACACTCTTGTCTCTGTTTTCCCTGGCGGATAGAAATTAACTACTCATCCTCCTGTAATTAAAAAAGCCAGCTATCTGCATTTGCAGAAGCTGGCTTTGATTATTTTGTCTGTCCAATGGTAGTTATTGCATGTGGAAGATCTTTGTGAATGCCTGGAACTGTCCGGAATATTGTCCGACAATCTGTTTCCGCTTGTAGTGATCGGCAAAATAGAGCAGGTTACTCAATGTCGCCATATTGTTTTGAATCCGTTCACTGGCACTGCGCATCTGTTTCGGAGTCAATCCGGCATACCAGTTCAGGCTTTTGACCATTTGTTTGGCTACATCGTTCATAATTGCATCACCCTTGGCTGTTTTACCCAATTCGTAGTAGAAACGCCCCATATTCATCGTGAAATAGTCGTGAGGCAACGTAGTTACCGGAATCACTTTCATGGCGTAGTCCAGAACCTTGAGGGCTGAATCTCGCTTGTTTTGCAATACCAGCGCTTCCGCCAGACCGGTGAACTGCATTCTAAACATGGAAACCATGCGTACAATATTTTCGTCGAGATAAACTTTCGGATTTTGTATGCCACCCCATTTGTATTTGTGCATCAGATTGTCATACATTACCGGAACATTGACATTCTTCCCTTCTTCTGATGTTTTTACCGGAACGATTCGGTTGACAATTCCTTCACACTGGAAATAGGGACTTAACTTTACATTGTACATGCTACTACCAACGGTAGATGCAATATAAAGCGGACGGTTCCAGTTGTTTGTTTTCAACATATCCATCAGAATGAGGTCTGATTTGGTAATTTGCGATCCCATTTTTAGCTCCATAAAAGGCACGATATTGTTTTCCTGACCGGCTGCAACAACAGGATATTTCGAAGTCCCTTGTTTGTTGAGTGCTCCTGCCGGATGATCGAGTCCGGAAACGTTGTTGTGCAATACCGCTTGTTTGTCAACCGGGAGTATTACGGTCGAAGTCGGAAAAATATCCTGCCCGAACTGATCTTTGGTCCTCGGGTCATTGCTTAAAACAAAGGCCATTGCCGTTTTTATATCGACTTTGGATGTGTCTTTCGGATCGTAAACACGCGCCACTTCATGACTGCCCGACATGTATTGCGAGGCATTCCACGATATGGGTAGCGGTGCCGAGGTGTACGACTGACGTTTCATCTGGTCGATGTACCAGTCGGTTTGCAGATAGCTGAGGTTACAAACGCGCACATCGGGGCGGAACTGTTCTACCTCATTGCAATACCAGAGAGGGAACGTGTCGTTATCGCCACAGGTGAAAATAATGGCGTTCGGTGGCAGCCCTACTAAGTAGTTCATTCCGAAATCGCGGCAGGTGTAACGTCCCGAACGATCGTGGTCGTCCCAGTTTTGAGCTCCGAGAATACCCGGAATAATAAGTCCGAGTACGGTTGCTATGCAGGCGCTTACTTTGGCATTAAATCGTTTCTCGAGAAAACGGTAAATACCCAGTACCCCCAGACCAATCCAGATGGCAAAGGCATAGAACGAACCGAGATATGCGTAGTCCCGTTCACGTGGCTGTGCCGGTGTCTGGTTCAGGTAGATAACTATGGCAATTCCCATCATAAAGAAAAGCACCATGATGATCCAGAACACATGCATACCGTCTTTTCCTCTGTATATGAGAAAGAACAAACCGAGCAGACCGAGCAGAAATGGCAGAAGGAAATAGACGTTGTGTCCTTTGTTATGTGCCAGTTCGTCCGGTAGGTCCGACTGATCGCCCACCATCATCTTATCTATAAAATTAATACCGGTAATCCAGTTACCATGATCGACTTCACCCATCGATTGCAGGTCGTTTTGGCGCCCGCTGAAGTTCCACATAAAGTAGCGCCAGTACATGAAGTTGACCTGGTAGCTAAAGAAAAATCCCAGGTTTTGCATGAATGAAGGTGCTACCGCCGATTGCTGTTGCCCGCAAGGTTCGTAATCCACGGTATTTTCAGGATCTCCGGACCATTCTTTATAGGCCTGTACGTGACCGGGTTGCTGGCTGTACATGCGCGGGAAGAGCGTGCAAAAGGCATCATCGTAAACAATGTCCTTTTTGTAACCGGTAATAACATATTGGTCTTTTTCGTTCGGATTCGTTTTGGGCTTTTTAGCGTAACGCGCACTGCCTATTTTTTCTTCAGGCATACAACTTCCGCCTTCTGCGGGTTTCCATTTGTATTCGGCTGTATAGAGCGGGCCGTAAATTAATGAAGGCTGATCTCCGTACTGGTCGCGGCTCAGGTAGCTCATCAGGGAGAATACATTGTCGGGGCTGTTTTGATCCATCGGAGGCGTGGCATTGGAACGAATCACAATCACTGCGAATGTCGAGTAACCAATCAAAAGCATGGTGATAACCGTCACAATCAAATGCATCGCATGGTACGAAAGACATTTCTTAAAGTAAAAGAACAAAACGGCAGTTGCCACAATGATGGCGATACCTATCCAGAGACGGGTTCCCAGGAAGGGAACACCCGACATTGCTACGGCGATTATAAATGCTATTTTTGCCCGGGTGTCGCTCTTTTGCGCGCGGGTTTCATACAATGCCCATGCCAGGGCTGCTGCCGAAAGAAGGATATAGGCGAGCAATCCGCTGTTGAACGGCATTGAAAGGGTATTGACAAAGAATAGTTCCACATAACCGGCCAGCCAGAAATAGGATGGCATCAGGCCGTACAACAATCCTGCAAGGATGGCAATGGAGATCCCGATGGCAAGGAGAAGCCCTTTTTTATTTACGTTGTATTTTTTGAAATAGTATATCAGTACCAAAGCTGGAATGGCCAGCAGGTTGAGGATATGTACTCCGATGGAGAGTCCCATTACGTACGAAAGCAGGATAATCCAGCGTTCGGCACGGGGCTCGTCGGATACCTCTTCCCATTTGCACATAGCCCAGATAACCAATGCGGTACATAGCGTGGAAAACCCATATACTTCAGCTTCTTCGGCCGACCACCAGAACGAATCGGAAAACATGAATGCCCAGGCTCCAACGAAACCGGCTCCTAAAACGGCGATGGCACGTCCGGTGGTTAACTCTTCGCCTTTACTTACGATCACTCTGCGTGCAAAGTATGTGATGGTCCAGAATAGAAACAGAATGGTAAGTGCACTGTAGACGGCAGTCGCCACATTGACGCAATAAGCAATTTGCGATTTGTCGGAGGCAAAGAGGGAAAAGAAATGCCCTATCAATGCATGTAACGGACTTCCCGGGGGGTGTCCGACTTCCAGCTTGGCAGCAACGGTAATAAACTCGGGGCAATCCCAAAAACTGGCTGTCGGTTCCAATGTAATCAGGTATACAATGGCTGCCGCAGCAAAGGCCACCCATCCGGAGATGGTGTTAATCAGCTTGAAATTCTTCATGTTATGAATAATGGATTACAATCATAGACTGGCTTTTGATTGAAGTGCCAAAGATACAAATATTTTCGATTAACAAAAACCGGCTTTCATCCTCATTACGAGCAGGAAAGTGCTGTTTCTTCGTCGGATAAACCCGGTCGTTTCGGGAAGTGAACTATTGAAGCTTATCAAACAACTGCTTATACGTAATTTCAAATAAGAAATGCAACTCTTAGGTAGAAAAAAACTCTTTCAGGGGCATGCCCCTGAAAGAGTTTTAGGAATAAATTTCTACTTTTAAGTTGTAATGAAAAAAGTACATTTAACCCCAGAACAAAGGTATACAATCTCTGTCATGCACAAGCAGGGTTGTAGCCAAATAATGATCGCCCGGACAATCGGCAAAGACAAATCGGTAGTAAGCCGGGAATTGAAGCGCAATGCAAATTTGAAAGGCAAATATTCGTTTGAATATGCACAAGACATGGCGGAGCTACGGAAAGAGCGCATGAAGAAACCACGTAAACTCCTGCCTGAGTTGAAGCGGAAAATTATTGCCATGATCCACGATGATTATTCTCCACAACAAATTAAAGGTCGGTTAGCAATTAAAAATGAAGATTTTGTCAGCCATGAGACCATTTACAAAATCATCCGTCAAGATAAACTTCAGGGCGGAACCCTTTACGAACATACCAGACATCGGCTTAAACATCGAAAGCGTCCTGTTGGCAAAAAAATAGCGATAAAAAACCGTGTATCAATAGACCAAAGACCCGAGGTGGTCAATCTTAAGAAACGGTTCGGGGATTGGGAAATTGACACTATCGTAGGGGAAAAAAACAAGGGGGCAATTGTCACAATGGTGGAAAGACAAACCGCCTTTATGATGATGGAAAAACTTGAACATGGGAAAAGTGCCAAAGAATTGACCAAAACTGTAGTGCAATTGTTGACCGCATACATAAACAGCGTCCATACAATAACCGGAGATAACGGAACTGAATTTGCGGATCATCAGACTATCGCTAAAAAACTCAAAACAAGCTTCTTCTTTACTCACCCATATGCTGCTTGGGAAAAAGGTCTAATTGAAAATACCAACAAACTTATCAGACAATACATCCCTAAAAAAACAAATCTTGAACAGCTAAATCAACAACAAATCAAACAAATACAACATAAATTAAATAACAGACCAAGAGCTAAACTCAATTTTTATTCCCCTAAAGAATTGTTTTCCCTAAATTTGAATACCTAAATGTTGCATTCTGTTGTTGAAACTACCATATGTCAAATTGCCCGCCTGAATTGTCACAATCGAAAAAAAAACACTACTTTTGTTCTACCAAAAGGTTGAGTGATTTCAAGTTATTTTCAATTCTTTTAAAAACGAATACAATCAAAGACGTTATCTTCGGTTGATAACTGCAGGTTCTTCAGTGGTTGTGGCTATCATACATAAAACAAATTTCCATACGAATGAAAAGTTTTCTGAAAATTGTTCTGGCAACGTTTGTTGCTATTATTCTGACCTGTGTTTTTCTGTTTTTTATCGCTTTAGGCATTGTCGGCGGTATCGCGGCGTCGTCATCCGACGAGACATCGGTTAAGCCAAACAGCGTCTTTGCGCTCGAACTTAATGGCGAAATTATCGAACGGTCGGAAGATAACCCGTTTGAATCTTTATTGGGTCTATATTCGGAGCAGACGCAGGAAATGGGCTTGAATGATATTCTTTCTGCCATTAAAAAGGCAAAAACAAACGAAAATATTAAAGGTATTTATCTTGAGGCCGGAAACCTGATGGCAGCGCCGGCATCTTTGCGTGAAATACGGCAGGCTTTGGCCGATTTTAAAACGAGTGGAAAATTTATCTATGCCTATGGCGCTTTGTATAGTCAGGGAAGTTACTATGTTGCCAGCGTAGCCGATAAAGTATTTTTGAATCCGGAAGGTATGGTTAACTGGCATGGTGTGGCCGTAGAGAATACATTTTATAAAGGCACCTTTGACAAACTGGGTGTCGAGATGCAGGTGGTACGGGTCGGAACCTATAAATCGGCTGTAGAGCCGTTTATCGCAACCAAAATGAGTGATGCGAACCGGGAACAGGTGACTGCATTTGCCGGATCTATATGGAATACGGTGGTTGCCGATGTGGCTTCTTCGCGAAAAATAACGCCGGCGCAGTTAAATCAACTTGCCGATCAGGGGATTACCTTCAAGCCGGCGACTGAATTGGTGAAAGGTCGTCTGGTCGATTCGTTACTGTATGATGATGGCATTCAAACTTATATCAAGAATAAAATCGGAATCAAAGAAAAGACTGATTTGTCGATAGTGAAGCTGGAAGCAATGAAGAATGCCGCTTCGGACGAGAAAATGTCTGAAAACAAAATTGCGGTTGTTTATGCTTACGGCGAAATCGATGGAACGAGTTCGGATGGAATCTCTTCGGATGAAACGGTTAAAACGTTGGCGAAAGTCCGGAAGGATGATAAGATTAAAGCAGTGGTTTTCCGTGTCAATTCGCCGGGAGGTAGCGCCCTGGGTTCCGAATTGATTTGGAGAGAGGTGAGCCTGATGAAAACCAAAAAACCGATTTTTGTCTCCATGGGCGATTATGCCGCTTCGGGTGGGTACTATATCTCAGCGCCGGCTGATATGATTATCGCTCAGCCCAATACACTTACCGGTTCTATTGGCGTTTTTGGCATGTTCCCGAACATCAGTGGATTGGCAAGTAAGATTGGCATTAGTTTTGATGGCGTGCAAACAAACAAATACAGTGATCTGCCCAAAGTAAACCGGGCAATGAATCCTGAAGAGAAGGCGCTTTTGCAGGCGTATGTAAATCATACGTACGAAACCTTTGTCGGTCATTGTGCCCAGGGACGTAA
This sequence comes from uncultured Microbacter sp., assembly GCA_963678265.1. GTDB lineage: Bacteria > Bacteroidota > Bacteroidia > Bacteroidales > Paludibacteraceae > Microbacter. Next base: position 865,413 of record OY782761.1, on the reverse strand, counting down.
AATGACTCCGGATGCCATTAAGAAGATTGCCGAAGGTCGTGTCTGGACCGGCGAACAAGCAAAAAAACTTGGACTTGTGGACGCTTTGGGCAACCTGAACGACGCCATTACCTTAGTTGCAAAGAAGGCGCATCTGGCTACCTATAATGTGGTGGAATATCCTAAACAAAAGAGTTTTATTGAAAAATTTATGAGTAGTCTGGATACCAAAATGCAGGAGCGGGTTCAGAAAGCTCAGCTGGGCGAATATTATCCCTACCTGAAGAAGATTCGGGCGATCTCTTCGCTTCAGGGCGTTCAGGCTTTGATGCCGTTGAACATTACTGTAAAATAATTACGCGATTACGATGAACAAGCGGTTCTTTCTCATTGACTTGATTCTGTGGATGCTTTCGGGTATCTACGCACTGGTTGTGCGTTCCCGGAACTGGTTGTTCGATCGTGGATTCCTTCAAAGTAAAAGTTTCGATTTTCCGGTTATTTCGGTCGGCAACCTCACGGTAGGAGGAACCGGAAAAACGCCTCATACCGAGTATATCCTTTCCCTTTTGGGTCAGTCGATGAAAGTGGCAGCCCTGAGCCGGGGGTATAAACGCAAAACTTCAGGGTTTGTTCTGGCGGATGCTCATGCTACGGGAGCAACTATTGGCGACGAACCGTACCAGATTAAACGCAAATTTCCCGAAGTTGTCGTGGCCGTTGATGGAAACCGGCGTCGGGGAATTGCGCGACTATTGGCAAACAAAGATTTGCAACCGCTCTCGGCCATCGTGCTCGATGACGCTTTTCAACATCGCTATGTTACTCCCGGATTAAATATCCTTCTAACCGACTGTAACCGCCTTTTTACCGACGATCATATTTTGCCTTACGGTCGCTTACGCGAGTCCGTTCACAGCAAAAACAGAGCGAATATTATCATCGTGTCGAAATGTCCGGAGACGATGCGTCCAATGGATTTTAGGGTTATCTCAAAAAAAATCAACGCGTTTCCATATCAGACGCTCTATTTTACGACCTATCAGTATGCCGGAATTTATCCGTTGTTTGCCGATCGTGCCTCTTCTCAGCCTGTCGTTACGGAAGATTTGAAAACAGGCATGTTTGTGCTGGTTGTAACGGGTATCGTGTCTCCCAAGGGGGTGTATGAGCATGTGGAGAAATATACAACTGCGTATGACAAGGTTGTATTTCCCGATCATCACGATTTTTCCCGAAGAGATTACGCCCTGATAAAACAAAAGTTCGATGAACGGCAAACGCCTAAAATAATACTTGTTACCGAAAAAGATGCGGCACGAATGGTGAATGATACCCGATTACCAGACGAATTGAAGCCCTGTATTTATGTGCTGCCGATTAAAGTAAAGTTCTTGGCAGGGCAAGAACTGAAATTCAACCAACAATTACTCACCTATGTTAAAGAAAATTCAAGAAACCACCGATTTTCTGAAAAAAAGAGTTAGTCGTCGTCCCGAAGTAGGCATTGTTCTGGGAACCGGCCTGGGAAATCTGGCAACTCAAATTACCGAAAAAGAAGAAATCGCATACGAAGATATTCCAAACTTTCCCGTATCAACCGTAGAAGGGCATAAAGGGAAGCTAATCATTGGTAAACTTGGCAACAACTTAGTGCTGGCCATGCAGGGGCGTTTTCACTATTACGAAGGTTATGATATGAAGCAGGTTACATTCCCGATTCGTGTCATGCATGCGTTTGGTATCAAAACACTTTTTCTGTCCAATGCTGCCGGAGGCATGAATCCGGCATTCGGGATCGGCGATTTGATGATTATTTCCGATCATATCAATCTTTTTCCGGAACATCCGTTGCGGGGTAAGAACTATAGCGAACTGGGTCCCCGGTTCCCCGATATGAGCGAAGCGTATGACAAAAAGCTGATAGCCAAAGCTGAAGAGATTGCCCGCGAGAATAATATTAAGGTTCAAAAAGGCGTGTATGTAGGTACTCAGGGGCCTACATTCGAGACTCCTGCAGAATATAACTACTTTCACATTATAGGTGGAGACGCGGTCGGTATGTCGACGGTTCCCGAGGTTATCGTCGCTCATCATTCCGGCATGAGAACCTTTGCCATCTCCATCATTACCGATTTGGGTGTGCCCGACAAGATCATTGAGGTCACACACGAGGAGGTTCAGCAAATTGCAAACGATGTGCAGCCATTTATGACCTTAATAATGACTGAACTGATCAATCGCATTTGACGTTTCGCAAAGACAATATGCAAAGAGGGTGCCTTTTACGGTTCCCTTTTTTGTCGTACCTGTATCGGAATACCTATGTCTTTGGTAATACCTTAATTTTATACGATTTACTTTATGCATAAAAATATTTTTGCAGGTTTGTTTTTATTTCAGATTTCCGCTTCTTTACTGGCGAATGGCATTCATTATGCCGATTCGGTTCCTGCAACGTTTGAGAGGCAACTTAACGAAGTCCAAATAACAGAGCAGAAGACGGCGCGCTCACTATCTGCATTCAAAATGCTTAATGTTGCCAGCAAGCCTTCTGTGTCGGGTTTTACAACTGCTGCAATGCTGCAACAAATGCCGTCTCTTAGTTCCGATATTGAAGGCAATCTCCGTTTGAGGGGAAGCAATAAGGTTTCTTTGCTGTTTGAGGGCATTCCAATCTCTTTGTTCGAGGAAAACCGTGGCGACTTGCTGATTCAGATGCCGGTCGGGCTTTTGTCTTCCATTCTTGTATTTAATATGTTACCCACATCCGGTATCAGTGAGGGTGAAGCAGGCGCGATCGATTTCATCTTTTCACCGGACTTTTCGGCGAGGAATTTGTACAAAGTGTCGCTTGCGAAAGGAACCGATAGTAGGTATGATGCTGCGATTCTTGCCGGATCCCGCATCGGTAAATTCAGATGGCAGGCTGGCTATGATTTTCGGAGAGAGTACCGTTATAGAACGTACCAAAAAACTACCACAGACAAAACGGGCAGGGCTCAGATGAGTAACAATGCGGCGGCATGGCCACGCACGCATATGGCGTTGTTTAACGGGCAATATTTGTTCAGTTCCTCCGATATTCTTAGTTTTACCGGACTTTTCCAGTTTATGAGTTATGATCGTTTGGGTAACATAAACAATACGAAGGTCAATCCGTCAGGCACTGTGGTTGCAAATGTTCTGCGGCAGCGTGATAATTCAGAGAAACAGACTGGCCATTCGGCCGGTCTCACATGGAAGCATCTTTGGAAAGATCAGCAAGCAGGGTTGGAGGTGACGGTGAATCACGATGCTTTCGAATATAATCAGGGCAATCGGTTCGCGAATAAAAAACCGGGGACGGATATAATCCTTGCACAGGATCGCCTTTTTATCGAACAGAATAAAAAGCAGTGGTTCGCTTCAGTCAAATTATCCAAACAGTTTGCTGATGGTTTTACCGGACAAATAGGCTATACCAGACAGTGGCATAAAGATGATTATGCCGCTTCGGACGACGACTTGGTTAATTCTGCCTGGGTGCATAATGTCGCGAAAAGCAATGAGTATATATTAACTAAAAAACTGCATACCGGATATGCCGAGATTGATTATGGCGCAGGTTTATGGCATTATATCGCAGGTTTTCAGACTCTGTTCGATTCTCGTCAGGGAAGTAAGGACGGAGATTCGGATTTAACCCGTCAAAACAGGTTTTACCTGCTTCCGCATTTCGAGATTATCTGTCAAAAATCGTCGTTTTCATCGTGGTCTATGCGTTATCAGGAGCGTTTGAATCGTCCTTTTCTCAGTGATCTGAATCCGTTTGTCGATAACAGTGATGCGACCTATGTCCATCAGGGAAACCCCGGTCTTCAAAATGAACTTGTGCATTTAGCCGAACTTTCAAATATCACGAGAATCAGGGCTATTACCCTGAATCCGGTATTGTTTTATAGATACAGGTATAACCAGTTAGTCGATTTTGCTAGCGTGTCAAATGTAGCTACCGTATGGATGAAAGAGAACGCTTCTCATTCTCAGGATATCGGCCTTGAAATCAATGTGGCCTGGAAACCATATCGTTTTCTTACCGCAGAGGCCTCTGCAACAGGTTATCATTACGAAATCGATGGTACGCGGCAGGGGTATGGAATCAGGGGGCGATACTCTGTCGATGCGAAAGGAAATTTAATGGTAAAATTGCCTCTGGGGTTTATCTGGAATATTTATGGATACTATACCGACCGGCAATTGACTATTCAGGGTCAGATAGCCGCATTGGGAACTGTCGGGAGCTCCCTGTCATATTCAGGGTATAAAAATCGATTGAAATTCTCCCTGTCGATCGAGAATATTACCAATTCTATTAATGAGAGGACAATCCTTAATACCATGGGTACGCAGCAGCTCATTTTCCGCGGTCGCGATGCAAGGACGGTCTGGCTTAGTTGCGGTTATCAGTTATAAATATAAATATAGATATAAATATAGATTGAAAGGCTGACAGCGAATCATATTCTCTGCCAGCCTTTTCGTTTGAACTATATATACACTACAATGAAAGACCTTTCGGTTGTTTTTTATACTCTCCTTGTCGGCTTCCCCTCTTTTTAATTTATGCAACACTGGTATTGTCCACATGCATATCGGGTAATGGATTCTTAATAATAGCAAGATGCATATCAGGTATCGGGTTCTTAATAATGTCCACATGCATATCTGGAAGCGGGTTCTTAATTATAGCGAGATGCATATCAGGTAATGGGTTCTTGATAATGTCCACATGCATATCTGGAAGTGGGTTCTTAATTATAGCGAGGTGCATATCAGGTAATGGGTTCTTGATAATGTCCACATGCATATCTGGAAGTGGGTTCTTAATTATAGCGAGGTGCATATCAGGTAATGGGTTCTTGATAATGTCCACATGCATATCTGGAAGTGGGTTCTTAATTATGGCGAGATGCATATCAGGTAATGGGTTCTTGATAATATCCACATGCATATCTGGAAGTGGGTTCTTAATTATAGCGAGGTGCATATCAGGTAATGGGTTCTTGATAATGCTTAGATTTTTTATAGTCAATGCATTGTGAATATTTGCAGTTGCTATAAAAGAACATGCGGAAAAAAAGAGTGCGAGGATAATAGAGAGTCCTCTGAAGGGGAAAGTAATTGTTTTCATCTTTGAGAATTTTGTTTGGTTTGCCTTACAAAGGAACAAACAAAACTCTTTGAAAACACAAATTTTTCCCTGAAAATTATATTAACACTGAAGAGAGGACTGTATAATAAAAAATTGATAATCTTCTGTTTGTTTCGGGTTTAAACAGATTGCATATTAATACATCAGAATCGTTGAAAAAAAGAGGAAAAAAAAGAGGGAGAAAAGAAGCAAAAATTGAGAATAGACAACTATCTACATGCCCCGCCACTACCTAAAGGATGGCTGTCATTCTGAAATTATTATTGATTATAAGTCCGTACATAAAGATTTTTTATTGAGTTTTGCAAACCAGAAGCAGAGCGACATCTCGTCGCCCTGTTTCTAAACCAAAATCTAAAGAGAAAAATAATCAATATCTTTAATGCCTTCGCACTATAATTTTTATAATTGAAATGAGGCGTCTTTAATTTTCAGGATGCTCATTCTATTGGTAAACTTTGCAATTTTTGATTTGTCCGGAAAAGAAACCTATCGGAATCCTGCTTCTGAATAAAAATAACTTGCGTTAGTTTGCATTACAAAGATGGCTGTAAAATAGAGCGGATGTATCGATTGTGGCAAAAATATTATATTAACATTGTTGTAGAATGGTTAAATTAATATTTTGAGAAACAGGATGATGTGTTTTTATTTCTTGACTTGAATATTAACACGAAGCATGGGAGGAAGAAATAGAATAAAAAAGAGACTAAAATTCGGCAAGAAAATCGGTAAAATTTGCTCCATGTTGAATTTTGAGCTTTTTGCGTAAGCGGGCACGTCGAACATTGAAAGAATCAGTTTGAGTGTCCAAAACAGAGGCGATCATTCCCGATTCAAAGCCGGCACGTAAGAGACAGCAGATAAGAATGTCGGTGGTAGTTAGTTGTGGAAAACTGGATTTCAGTCTTTGAGAAAATCCATTGTAAAGGCCGTCGATGCTGGCAATCAATTCGTCGTATAAAGCAAGAGAATCGGAGTTGGTATCTTCTGAATCTGCTGACAAATCAACGCTTTTGGGAACCAATCGTTTAATGGCGGTGCGCTTATGGTGCTCTACGTTTTTAATAAGAGCATTCTGCATATTTATTTGTTGCTGAAGTAGCAGATTGTTTTCTTTCTCTTTTTCAACTAATTCCTGATGTTGCTTGAGTTGGATTTGCTTGTTTCGGTACCGCCACAGCAAAACGATGACAATGATGCAGCTAAATCCTAATAATAGGAAAAGCACTGCAATTTTATTTCTTTGGTTTATAATAATCAGAGACTTGTTTTCGGCAGCAATGCGTTCGTAATTATATTTTTTCTCCATACCGGCAAAGCTGGTCTTCAGAGTTTGTTGAGTCAGGGAATCTTGTGATTCGTATGCTTTTTTTGCATATGCTAATGCTAATGGATATTGCTTATCTTTGGTCGCAATTTCCTGAAGTAGCTGATAACAGTCTGGAGTTGTATATCCATTTAATAAACATTTATGTAGATAAACTTTTGCTGAATCTATTTTGTTTATTTTCATGTAAATAGCGGCTATATTCATCCATTTGGCATGATCGTAGTTATCCGAAAATTGAAAAGAATAATGAGCATAGCGAAGAGCATCTGGGTAATTTCCTAAATAATAATACGCAAGACTCGTTAATCTGAAAATAGAAGACAAAATAAGCTTATCATGGATCAAAGAAGCTTGTTTTTCTGCATATTGATAGTAAATCAATGCATTCTTAAATTTATATTGTTGGTAATATCCATATCCGATTTTAAATAATGCTATAGCCCTGTTACGTATATTCTTGGTTTTTTTTAGCGCATTATATGATAATTGGCTGTATGATACCATGCTGTCAAGCTGATTTTGTCCTCCGTAAATTGAGGCTTTCTCGCTATAAATGAGGCCGAGTAGTTCAAAGTTTTTGCTTTCCATCGCAACAGAAAGAGACTGCAGCAATGCTTCGGCTTGTCCCTGGGCATTTCCTATATTACGCTCGCTTCTGGAAAGATAAAACAATGAATATCCTAATCGGGTGTATTCTTTTTTGCCAGAGTAGTAATCGACAGCGTTCTTAATCAGAGAGTCGGATCGGATTTCGATATTATTTTTGTCGTATGCCTGACTCAATAGTAGCGAGTATAAGGCAAAATCGTTGGATGATAGTTCCTGTTTGGGTTGGCGAATTTTTTTCAACCATGAAAGTGCACTATCGGGCGATTGTTCCATTATCCTGTCTGCTTTGGATAACAGTATTGCATTCTCAGGCGATGTGGAATGGCGACACGAGCTCAAAATGAACAAAAAAGATAATATACAGACAATATAGCGCATACATATAATTTATGAAACAAAGATACGCAAATGATAATGCTTTTCCTTTTCTATGTATTAAAACTTTCATTCTTTGTGGTTGAAGAGTGCTTTGAGGGTTCGGATCATATTTAAAATGGACTGTATTATTTGCCGGTAGCCGATGTATCTTTGTCTGATTTATATCCGCATTATACTTTTAGTTTTTACAGGCGTGAGGTTTGATTCGTGTTTTGCCAAATTGTAAATTAAATAGTAATTTTGTCTTTTGTAATTGACTTTCTATCCATTATCACGATCGTTGTGTAAGGGTAGCAAATTGTCGGTTCATTTTATATTCTCCTGATATGATTAAAAGAGTTGTAGTAGGCTTTACTTTGTTCTTTATATCCATTGCCGTATTTTCGCAGTTTACGGTATCTGGTACTGGGAAATATATTCCGTTGAATGGGAATGCCGTGAAAAATATTGACGCCGTGTTTCTTTTTAATGGGATAACCTCCGATAATCAGGTACAATTTACCGGTTCGGCTCCCGATTATTTGTGGCAAAAATATGATGGAACTGTGGTGAGTAATATTTTTGCCGTTTTAGTGGAAGATAGTACCGGTTATATTTTAACTGCCAATGGGAGGCAATATTATATATGGGTGATCGATTATTCGAAACATCCGGTTGCAATGCAGAGCCTGATCCCTGTTGAAGGAAGCGATAAGTGCAGTAACATAGCATTGAACTTCAGAGGAACCATTCCGGATTTGATTTATCGGGATAAAAATAACTCGATAAGGAAATTACCCAGAGAGTTTAAGTTGTCGTATGATGATATGCAATATTCGTCGGGTCAGTGGTCGGCAACGACCCGTTCGCAAACGGTGACTGCTCCTGTTTCATCTATTCCGCTGGAGGCACCCTACAAGGATACCTCGTTTTCTCTATCGGGAGATCAGTATGCAAAATCATTGGGAGTGGCGGAGTCTGAATTGTCGGTTGATTACAAGGCGATACGGGTGGCGTGCCATCCGGAGGGGCGTATCGTGGAACGCGATGCCGCCAATGAGTCGGGCCGTAAAATAAATACGCTCGAAGGTTCCGGGCCTCTTAATGTTTCGCTGAAGAGTAATGCAAACTTACCGGTTACGCAATTTTATGAATGGAAAATCTATAACGTTGATAAACCGAATAACTATTTGCGCTATACCGATACCGACTTGCGCTATACGTTTACCGAAACCGGTTCTTATAAGGTGATGCTGACGGTTAATAGTAACGCGAATGTATGTTCGTATAGTGATTCGCTGAATGTACTGGTGAGCACTTCATTTATTAATGTCCCGAATGTGTTTACGCCTAACGGAGATGGTAAAAACGATCAGTTCAGGGTGTCGTACCGCTCTATTGGCGATTATAAAATTTTGCTCTACTCATCATGGGCAGGACGTGTCTACACGTCAACCGATCCGGCTCAGGGCTGGGACGGTCGGGTGGGAGGCCGATTGGCTCCTCCGGGAGTATATTACTACCTGATTACGGCTACCGGCACCGATGGAAAAAAATTTAAACTGAAAGGCAACGTTAATTTACTGCGAAGTAAATAAGCCGGATAACTCTTTTAATTTTTTGTGGATGTATAATAGTGTGATGACAATAGGCTTGCTTATTGTTTCGAATATTTTTATGACAATAGCTTGGTATGGGCATCTTCGTATGCGCGAATTTTCATGGTTCAGCTCTTTGCCATTGTTTGTTGTAATTTTAATCAGCTGGGGCATTGCATTCTTCGAATATTGTTTTCAGGTTCCGGCAAACAGAATCGGATTTCAGGAGAATGGCGGGCCGTTTACGTTAATGCAGTTGAAAGTGATTCAGGAGGTGATAACCCTTTCTGTTTTTATTGTGTTTTCAATCATTGTTTTTAAGGTGGATGTGCGTTGGAATCATATTTTAGCGATGTTGCTAATGATTGGAGCAGTGTATTTGGTATTTAAACAATAATAATTCTTTACTTTCTAATGAATGGTCATGAACTGATTTTTTTTGCAGGTTTTCTTTCTCTTATTTTTGTCGTACTGTCAATTGATCTTGGCATCTTCAATCGTAACAGTCATGAAGTATCCTTTAAAGAGGCTACAATCTGGACGATAGTGTGGACGATTTTGTCTCTTTGCATCTATTTGTTTGTCGGAGCGTATGGTGATGTGATTCATAGCGTCGACTCTTTTTCGCGGCTGCAGGAGATCAATCAGCTGCATGGACATGGGTTGAAGCTGGATCCGTCGGCCGGTCTTGAGACTAACCTGAGCCTGTACAGAAAAGCATTGTCTTTGGAATTTTTGACCGGTTATCTCATCGAATATGCCCTTTCGGTCGACAATATTTTTGTGATAATCATGATCTTTATGAGCTTTAGCGTGCCAAAGGCTTATTATCACCGGGTGCTGTTCTGGGGTATTCTGGGGGCAATCATTATGCGTTTTATCTTTATATTTTTGAGCGCGGCGTTGATTCAACGCTTTGAATGGATTATGTGGATTTTCGGGGGACTATTGGTGTTTACGGGAATCAAAATGTACATTGACAAAGATAAAGAGGAGAAAATCAATGTATCCAAACATCCGGTTGTTCGTATTGCCTCAAAATATTTTGCGGTGCATCCTCATTTTGTAAAGGATCATTTCTTTACTCATATTGATGGCAAACGCATGATCACCCCGTTACTTCTGGTTGTTTTTGTGGTTGAATTTTCCGATGTGTTGTTTGCCGTAGATTCTGTTCCGGCTATATTTTCGGTAACCAAAGATCCGTATATTGTGTTTGCGTCCAATATCTGTGCAATTCTTGGTCTACGATCGCTGTTCTTCCTCATCTCAAATGTGATGAATCTATTCCATTACCTGAAGATCGGGTTGGCGGTATTGCTGACTTTTATCGGGGTGAAGATGTTGCTGGGCATCGTGCATGTCCATATCGGTACGGGTCCATCGCTACTGGCTATCGTCGGTATTCTGGGCGTGAGTATGCTGGCTTCGGTCATCTTCCCGCAGAAAGAGGCAAAAGCGTAAAACATCAACTATAAAACAGAAAGAAGGCTATTTCGAATACGGAATAGCCTTCTTTGTCTCTTGTCCGGATATCATTTAGCGAGCCCTTTTCAATATCTCATCGGCGATACGTGCTGCCGAATCCTTTTGAGCTAAATGGAGACAGTTAGACGAAAGGAGTGCTAAACGCGCAGAATCTTTGAGCAGGTCTAATGCAGCCGGTACCAGTTTTTCTTTCGATTCGCTGTCTTTAATCATTATCGCGGCATCTTTGTCGACTAATGCCATGGCGTTGTGAGTCTGATGATCTTCCGCCACATTGGGCGATGGTACCAAAATAGAGGGCTTACCCAGCAGGCATAATTCGGAAATAGAGCTGGCTCCGGCCCTCGATATTACCAGGTCGGCTATGGCGTACGCGTAATCCATGCGCGAAACGAAGTCGGTCAGGATGATGCCGGGTGTCAGTTGCGATGCCGTTTCTTTCCGTAATGCTTCGATGTATATTTTTCCAGCCTGCCAGATTACCTGTACGCCCGATTGAGCCAGCAACTGAAGGTGTCCGAGAATGCTTTGGTTGATGGTGCGCGCGCCCAGACTACCCCCGATAATCAGGAGTGTTTGCTTTGTCGGGTCGAGGTTGAAGAAACGATATGCCTCCTCCTTTCGTGCCGGATCGAGCTGCAGATCCTGTCGAATCGGGTTTCCCGTCAAAATAATCTTCTCTTTTGGAAAAAAGCGTTCCATGCCTTCGTAAGCCACGCAGAAGCAGGCTGCTTTATCGGACAAGAGTTTGTTGGTAACTCCGGCAAACGAGTTCTGTTCCTGTACGATGACCGGAATGTTGAGTTGTGATGCGACTTTCAATGTGGGGCCGCTGGCATATCCGCCTACTCCGATAACCGCATCCGGATCGAATTCTTTTACTATTTTCCGGGCCTTGTACATTGATCGGGCAAGCAAGAGTAGCGTCTTTACGTTGCGAAGCATGTGTTTCCGGTCGAAGCCGCGGATGGGAAGTCCGATAATCGGATAACCGGCGGCAGGTACCTTCTCCATCTCCATGCGCCCTTCGGCTCCGATAAAGAGGATGTCGGCGTTTTCTGTTTTTGCTTTGAGAGCATTAGCGATGGCGATGGCCGGAAAAATGTGACCTCCGGTTCCTCCTCCGCTTATGATAAATTTAGCTGGCTGTTTCATTGGCTACTGTTTGCGAGTCGGCAGACTCGGGTTCTTTTTGTTTTCCTTTCTTGTAATAGCGTGTGATGCTCAAAATTATTCCGAAATAGACGCTGGTAACCAAAATCGACGTTCCGCCCCGGCTAATGATGGGCAGAGGCTGTCCGGTAACGGGGCCGAGGTGTACGGTTACTCCCATGCTGACCATGGCCTGTATGACAATCATCAGCGTGAGCCCGATAACCAGCAATGAGGGGTAAGGGTCGTTGCAGCGCCAGGCAACCTGTCCTGCCCGGAAGAGCAGGAAGAGGTAAAGCGCCATGACAAACATTCCTCCGAGCAATCCCGTTTCTTCCACAACGATAGCGTAAATATAGTCGGCATAAGCCTGTGGCAGATAGTTTCGTTCGAGACTGTTTCCCGGAAATACGCCAATTACACCACCCCGGGCAATAGCAATCTGCCCGTGCATCACCTGATAATTTTCGTCTGTGATAACGTATTTATCTTTGTCGGTTTTGTTATGTTGCATAAACCGCGCAATACGGTTTTCCCATGTGTAGTAACGGTTGAATGCTTTCGGACGATGGTTTTCAGGAACGATATGCATGACCGCGATTAAGAGTAGAATTGCTACACCGATGCCGGCCAGTAACATGCCCAACTTTTTGAACGGAACTCTTCCGATTACCATCATCAGGAAGACCACGCCAAAAAGGATACCCGCCGTAGAGAGGTTCTCAAGGCAGATAAGTCCGCAAATAACCAGCGTGACAACGACGATTTTTATGAATGACTTGTTTAGATCCTGCGCATTTTTCGCTTTGGCAATCAGGTCGGCCACTACTACCAAAAGAGATATTTTGGCAAATTCGGATGGTTGGAATTGTATTCCTCCCACACCGATCCAACGTTTAGCATCGTTTGCATTCACGCCTCTTAATAGCGCATATACCAGTGCCAATGCGGAAATAGCCAGTAAGATATACGCGAACTTATTGATGCTTTTGTAGTTTATCATGTGCACGCCGACAACAATAGCTCCACCAAGTGCCAAAAACATGGCATGGCGTAACATCGGGGCGGCGTGGTTGGATGCTCTGAAAGCCAGAGAGCTACTGGCACTGTAAAGCTCCACGACAGAGATCATACAGAGGAGGAAAAATATCGTCCATATGACCGAATCGCCCTGAAAATATTTTTTTAGAAAGTCGCGCATACCAGACAAGGGTTAGGGTCGTTTGTTCTTGTTTTTTTCTTGTTCTTTGAGCCAATGCTCATATTTTTCTTCGTTTTCGTACCAGGCCATCCATCCGATAACCGTTCCGCCAAGTGCAATGGATAGGGTGGCTCCGATCATTCTGCCTACAGAAAGCGAGTGACCCGATACCAAAAAAAGGATCAGAAACATAGCATAAATAGCCAAACCGATGCTAAGTCCGACTGTGATACAAAATGGCCATTTGCCTTTGTTGTGCCAGAATTTCCATTTGGCGATGCGTTTTTTTGAATAATACATTAGCATAATCGAGAAGTCGGTTGATTAAAGTTTCTTTACGTGTTCTTTGAATTGTACGCCCCGGTCTTCGTAATTCTCAAAAAGATCGAAGCTTGCGCAACAAGGAGATAGCAGCACGGTGTCGCCTTTTGCTCCGTTTTCGTAAGCCGTTTTGACGGCAGCTTCCATCGACTGTACGTCAATGATTTTTTTGCCCATCTTATCGAAGAAATCGTGCAACTTATGGTTGTCCAGACCCATGAAAATGAGCGTGTGCGCTTTCTGCCGGACGAGCTCTTCTATTTCGGTATAGTCGTTTCCTTTGTCGGTGCCGCCCAGAATCAGAATAACCGGCGTGGTCATACTTTGTAGGGCATACCAGCACGAATTTACATTCGTGGCTTTGGAGTCGTTGATAAACCGGATGCCGCGTACGGTTGCTACATATTCCAACCGATGCTCTACCCCCTGAAAATTGCTGAACGACTGGCGGATTACCTCGTTTTTGACATTGATGATGTCGGCGGCTAAGCCTGCTGCCATCGAATTGTAGAGGTTGTGAACGCCCTGAATTGCCAGTTCTCCCTGCGGAATAGAGAACGGATCGTTAATGTTGAATACGATATTACTATTCTGAATATATGCTTTTTCATCGGCTTTCTTCTCCAGCGCGAAGGGTAGACAGTTGGAGGCAATATCTCTCTTTTCCAGCTCGGCGGTGATTACAGGATCGTCGTTCCAGTAGATGAAAGCATCTTCAGCTGTCTGGTTCTGGATAATACGAAATTTGGAGTCGATGTAATTCTGAAATTTATAATCGTAGCGATCGAGGTGATCGGGGGTGATATTCAATAGAATGGCAACATCGGCCTTGAAGTTGTACATGCCATCCAACTGGAAGCTGCTCAACTCTACCACATAATAGTCGTAATTGCATTCGGCTACCTGCCAGGCGAGACTTTTACCAATGTTTCCGGCCAATCCCACGTTTAATCCGGCATTTTCCAAAATGTGATAAATCAACGAAGTCGTGGTGGTTTTACCATTACTACCCGTGATGCAGATCATTTTTGCGCTGGTATACCGTTTGGCAAATTCTATTTCGGAAATGATCGGAGTACCCAACTCACGGAGTTTTTTAATGATGGGCGCTTTTTCGGGAATTCCCGGGCTTTTGATTATTTCGTCGGCTGCAAGTACGATGCTTTCGGTGTGAGCGCCCTCTTCCCATGCGATGTGGTATTTTTCCAGCATCTCTTTATACTCGGGTTTGATCTTTCCAAAATCGGATACGAATATGTCGAATCCCTCTTTTTGTGCGAGAACTGCAGCTCCGATGCCACTTTCAGCAGCTCCCAATACAACTATTTTTTTTGCCATGGCAGTGAATTTACAATGTTTTTTGTGCGTCTTATCTCATCTTCAGGGTGATGATGGTCAATGCTGCGAGTATTAGGCCTACCATCCAGAAGCGGATTACAATTTTAGATTCGGGAATAGGTTGATACGGACGTTGAATCAGCGCCTGAATGCCTGAATTGCCGGCTTTTTGAAAATGGTGATGTAGTGGCGCCATTTTGAATATGCGCCGGCCTTCGCCATATTTTCGTTTGGTTCGCTTGAAATGCGCCACCTGAATCATAACCGATAAATTTTCGACTAAGAAGATTCCGCACAAAATCGGAATTAAAAGCTCTTTGTGAATGATGATTGCGAATACGGCAATGATGCCACCGATGGTCAAACTGCCGGTATCTCCCATAAATACCTGCGCGGGAAAGGCATTGTACCATAAGAAACCTACCGTTGCACCGATGAATGCCGCCGCGAAGACCACCAGTTCGCCCGCGTTGGGAATATACATGATGTTGAGGTAGGAGGCGTAGTTGATATTGCTCGACAGGTACGCCAATATGCCGAGCGTGACTCCAATGATGGCCGAGGAGCCGGTCGCCAGTCCATCAAGTCCATCGGTCATGTTCGATCCGTTCGATACGGCGGTAACAATAAATATGGTGACCAGAATGAAGAGGATCCAGCCCCAGGTTTGAGCCTGATCGCCCAGCGCGCGGAACGGGCGGGCATAGTCGAAGTTGTGATTCTTTAGAAAGGGAATGGTAGTCTGTGTCGATTTGAAATCGTAGTTACGGTACAAAACCACCTCTTCTGCCTGTCCGGTATATTTAACTCCTACATTCTCACGCATTACAACCTGCGGACTGAGATATAAAGTGAGGCCTACAATCAGTCCGAGTCCGATTTGACCTATGATTTTAAAACGTCCTTGAAGCCCTTCTTTGTTCTTGCGAAACACTTTGATGTAGTCGTCCAAAAAGCCGATGCAACCCAACCAGATGGTGGAGATGATCATCAGTATCGTATAGACATTATGCAAAATACCGAACAGCAAAACCGGTATCAGGATAGCAATGATAATGATGATACCTCCCATTGTCGGAGTGCCCTTTTTGGCCAGCTGGCCCTCCAGTCCCATGTCGCGGATGGTCTCTCCGATTTGTTTTTTCTGAAGGTACATGATGATGCGACGTCCGATCAACGTAGCTATGAATAACGAGAAGATAAACGCCATGCCTGCACGAAAAGAGATAAACCCGAACATGCCGGAACCCGGAACGTGCAATTCGTGGAGATATTGAAATAAATAGTACAACATTTGGTTAGGTTTTGATATGTGGGATTATGATGTATTATTGCATAGAGGCAAAGAATGAGCGGATGACCTCTTTGTCGTCGAAATGGTGTTTTACACCTTTTACAATCTGATAATCTTCGTGCCCCTTCCCGGCAATGAGAACAACATCTCCTTTTTTTGCCAACATGCAAGCTGTACGGATTGCCTGCTCCCGGTCGGGGATAGTCAGGGTGCCTTTTTTTTCGTCGTCAGTCAGGCCAGCCAGCATGTCGTTGAGAATATCCATCGGCTCTTCATCGCGTGGATTGTCGGAGGTGAATATCACTTTGTTGCTGGCACTAATAGCTTCGCGCGCCATCATCGGACGCTTGCCTTTGTCGCGGTTACCACCACAGCCGACTACCGTAATTACCTCACTCTTGCCATTCACAATATCGTTGATGGTGCTCAATACATTTTTCAACGCATCCGGAGTGTGCGCGTAATCGACAATTGCCGTAAAGCCGTTTGGCGAGCGCAATGCTTCGAAACGACCGGATACCGGATGCAGGCTGCTCAGATGAACCAATACTTCGTGTTCGTTGCAACCCAACAAGACCGCCGTGCCAAATACCGCCAGCAGGTTGGATACGTTAAACCGACCGATGAAAGGAACGACTACTTCCGTATCGTTCATGTGGAGCACCATCCCGTCGAAATTTTCTTCAATGATTTTACCTCTGAAGTCGGCCAGTGTCCGAGTCGAATATGTTTTTTTGCTCGCTTTTGTATTTTGAAGCATCACCATTCCGTTTTTGTCATCGAGATTGGTGAGCGCAAAGGCCGTTGCGGGCAGATCGTCGAAAAACCGTTTTTTTGCTTTGAGGTAAGCCTCGAAGGTTTTATGGTAATCGATATGATCGCGGGTGATATTGCTGAAAATGCCACCGGCAAACTGTAAACCGGCAATACGGCGTTGATCGATGGAGTGGGAGCTTACCTCCATAAAAGCATATTCACATCCTTCGGAAACCATTTCGGCCAGTAGTTCGTTCAACTCAATCGGGTCGGGAGTGGTGTGTGTTGCCTCTATGGGGCGTTCGTCGATGTAATTGCAAACGGTTGAAAGTAATCCGCTTTTGTGTCCGAATGTACGGAAGAGCTGGTATAACAATGTGGCAGTGGTTGTTTTGCCGTTGGTACCCGTTACGCCGACTAATGTCAGTTTAGCCGAAGGGTTACCAAACCAGGTATGGGCAATTTGTCCCAATGCTTCCGAACTGTTATCGGTAAGAATAAAGGTAGCCTTGTCTGTTTGGGTAGCGGGAAGCTCTTCGCATACGATAGCGAGTGCGCCCTGTTCTATTGCTTTCCCGATATATTGATGTCCGTCGGTTGCTGTACCGCGCGTGGCGACAAACAGAGATCCTTCGGTTACTTTGCGTGAATCGAATTGGATGTTACTAATTTCGATGTCGGTCGATCCTGTCGTTTGGATAACTTTCACCGACTGAATAAGAGATGATAATTTCATACTATGATAATTTGTCCACTAAGGAAGTATGGAACTCCATGTTGCTGAAAATTATTACAATCCTCATGGACGTTGCGTAGCAACATGTTCGTTTCATACTATGATAATTTTTCATCGGTATTTTATACTGATGATTCTAAATAAACTTTATTGCAGCGTGAGCACGATTGTTTGTCCTTTGTAAGGATAAGCCCCTACTGTTAAAGATTGCTCCACCACTTTTCCCCGGCCGATAAGCTGGGTGCGTAATCCGATATTTTCCAGCAAATATACTGCATCTTTAGCCCCTAAACCAACAACGTTTGGAATGGCATTGCGGGGGTGGCTCATCGGGCGTATCTGTATGCTGTTTGCATCCGACAAGGTTTGAATCCATGGGTTGTTGCCCTTGTCGCCCATAAAGTTGATCGCAAGCCGCGAGAGTACGGTTTGTACCTCGTTGTAGTTGCCTCCCTTTACATTTGGAATTTTAGGAGAGTTGGCAACTTTTGCAATGTCCTGGGGTTTTACTGTCATTTTTTTTGCATATACCAGTTCGGCAATGTCCTTCACTACGGCACCGGCCATATGGCCTCCCGATGCTATACCTATATGTGGCTCACGAATTACACAGATAACAGTGTACCTGGGATTATTAGCTGGAAAATAGCCACAAAACGAAACCTGGTGGGTAACTCCATTCGATTTATAACCGGCGATGCCTTTTGATATTTGCGCAGTTCCCGACTTACCGGCAATTTGCACATAAGGTGAGGCCACGCTTTTCCCGGTTCCGTATTTCACGACTCCTTCGAGCATCGCTTTGATCTTGGTCAGGGTTGTCGGTTTGCAGATGGCTTCGTTAATGGTCTCGGTTGTAAACGATTTTATTGTTTTACCGTCTCTTTGCACCGACCGAACCAAAAACGGACGAATCATTTTTCCGCCATTGGCAATGGCATTGTAAAAGGCTAATGTGTAGATGGGTGGCATTCCGATCTCGTATCCAATAGACATCCAGGGTAATGAGGTGTTAGACCAGATTGAATTCTTGTCATTCGGATGTTTTATGTGTGGCGCACCGGTTCCGGGAATATCAAAATGCATTCTTTGGTTGAGCTTCATGCTATACAATTTATCGACAAAAGCCGACGGATTGTTTTTGTAAGCATTGTAAATGGTGCGCGAGACGCCAATATTGGACGAATACCAGACGGCTTGGGCTACCGATATCTTATGATGTCCTCCCCGATCAGCATTGCTATCTTTCATTATCTGTCCGAAAAAAGAATAGAGTCCGTTGCCGGTATCAACGGTGTCGTTTTCCGATATCAATCCATCGTCAAGGGCTGCCATAATAGAAGCCACCTTAAAA
Organism: uncultured Microbacter sp.; assembly: GCA_963678265.1. Classification (GTDB taxonomy): domain Bacteria; phylum Bacteroidota; class Bacteroidia; order Bacteroidales; family Paludibacteraceae; genus Microbacter. Next base: position 846,703 of record OY782761.1, on the reverse strand, counting down.
GTAGATCCGGGTTCTCCCTGATCGGCGAATGCTTCGTTACGGCGTTCGGTATAGCTGCCGTCCGGCATACGGCTCAGGTTGGCTACCGCCTTGATTTCTCCGGTATTTACCTCCATTACTATGGCACATCCTTCGTTGGCCTGTAGCGCGGTCAGCTCCTTGAGAAGTGAGCTTTCTGTAATATCCTGAATGGCAACATCCAATGTGGTGTAGATATCAGCACCGTTATCCGGTGGAACGGTCACCACATTTTCCCATCTTCCGGCAATCCGCTGGCGTGAGAAGACGCCCGACTTACCTTTTAACATCGAATCGAATGCAAGCTCAATCCCATTCTTGCCACCACGGGCTCCGTCGCCGTAAATATCGCCGATGGTGCGGCTGCCGAGGTCACCAAACGGACGGACACGACGGGCATACACCTCTTCGCACAGACCGCTTTTGATTTTTCCCAGATTAAACAAAGGAAACTTGCGGATTTGTTGCATGTCGGAGAAAGAGACTAAGTAGGGATAAAGCAGAAATCGCTTGTCTACCCGTTTGTAGGCATTGATCAGGCTTCGTTTGTATTCGTCTTTCGATTTGTCTCCCAGCTTTCGCGAAAGAGCAGTTGCCAGAGAGTCTACTTTTTCACTGAAAAGTGATTTTTCGTGATTCTTTAACGTGTCGTGGAGCGCGTCGGAACGCATATCCATGTAGAGGTAATATTTGGGTAAAGTGCTGGCCAACAGCTCTCCGTCGGCGGCGAAAATGTTACCGCGGGTAGCGGGAGCTTCTCTGTCGGCCTGAGTGAGCCGGGAGGCGAGTTTCATCCATATCGGGCGTTCAAACACCTGTATGTCTATTATTTTGAATACGATAGCCATTGCCACTGCCAGTATCACTACGTACACGATACCAAACCGAAGCAATATGTCACGGCGGTCATTGTTCATTTTCGTCAACTTTTATGGCAGGTTCTGATGAGGGTTGCAAATCGATCCCTTTGCTGCTTATTTCTGTACTTACCTGCGATTGCCGGCTGATTTGCATCAGGATGGACGATGTGGTAAGCGCTTCGTATTTCGCATTGGTGAGTTGTTCTTTCAATCGGTTGATTTTTACAATTTGTTGCTCACAGGCAAAGCGATTGTCGATATAAAATATGGCAATGACACAAAGCAGTAGAAAAAGAAAAACCTGACTACGGGCGAACTCAGTAGTCAGAATATCTCCGTTCATCCATTGGCGAAAACCTCTTTTTCTGGGGCTCTCAGTCGCCGTTTCGTTGGGTTGCGGTTGTATTTCGGTTGATTCCATATCTCTGTTATTTATCCACTTTTTCGGCTACTCTTAATTTGGCGCTTCGTGCCCGGGGGTTTGTCTGCACTTCCTCGTCGGTCGGTACAATCGGTTTGTTGTTGATGGCTTTGAGCGGAGCCTGGATGTTGCCGTAAAAATCTTTCAGCAGCTTTCCCTCCATATTGCCGCTTCGGACAAAATTCTTTACCATGCGATCTTCGAGCGAATGATACGTTATTACTGCCAGCCGTCCTCCCGGTTTCAGAAGTCCCGGCACCTGCATTAACAACTCCTTCAGGGTGCCCATCTCATCGTTCACTTCAATGCGGATCGCCTGAAATGCTTTGGCCAGATCTTTCTTCTCGCGTTCGAATTTAAAAAATGGCTGCAGGATCTCCAGCAGTTGGTTGATAGTAGTGACTCTGTTTTGAGCTCTTGCCTTCGCGATTGCCGAAGCAAGTTTGCGGGCATTGTTCAGCTCTCCATAATTATAAAAGAGGTCGGCCAATTTTTCTTCGGAATAGGTGTTGATGATCTGTTCGGCGCTGAGCGTGGATTTTTTGTTCATCCGCATGTCGAGATCTCCGTCGAAGCGGAAGGAAAAGCCCCGGTCGGCACTATCGAAATGGTGCGACGATACTCCCAAATCGGCAAGAATGCCATCGACTTGTTCTATCCCGTGGTATTTGAGAAAATTGGTGATGTAACAAAAATTGCTTCGTACAAAAATGAAGCGCCCGTCATCCGGACGGTTGTTGTAGGCCTCTTCGTCCTGATCGAATCCAAGCAGTTTGCCGTTTTTACCAAGGCGGTTGAGTATCTCCTTAGAATGACCACCTCCTCCGAAAGTGACATCAACATAGACACCATCGGGGTGAATGTTCAATCCATCGATGGTTTCGTGCAGCAGGGCCGGTATGTGATACTCATTCATAATAAGGTGATTAATGGGTTATTCCTTCGGTTTGGACATGATTTGCTGCAATTGCAACGTAAACTCTTCGGGGGTCAGTTTCGCTTTTTCGAAATTGCCCTTAGCCCATAAAGAGAAGGTGTCGAGCATTCCGACGAATTGAACTTCGTTGCCGGCACCAATCAGTTGAAGATATTTTTTCGGAATGAGAACCCGTCCCTGTGAATCGATATCGAGCCATTCGGCTTCCGATACGAATTGAGTGAGTACAAGCTGGTGTTGCGGGATCCATTCGTTCAGTCCTCCTTTCAGGGCGGCCAGTTTTTGGTTCCACACGTTCTCCGGATAGAGCACAAGACTGTTGCTATAGGGATCTTTTCGCATCACGAGACGGGCGTTTTCGTCTTCCTGAAGCGCTCTCCGATAATGGGCCGGAATGAAGATTCTGCCCTTTACATCGGCCTTTGCATCACTATTTCCTATAAAAACAGACATGTCGGTTCTAAACTACATAAGATGATGTAAAGATAGATATAATTTTTTATTGCCCCACAATTCCCCACTTTAAAACACTATGAATAGTTTCCAACAGTTTTTCAACAGATCTTATCACAATTCTTAAATTTGAGATATGGGCGATAAAACTGTAATCACTTGATAATGAATGGCCGCTGTCGATTGTCCTGTTTTGACGCTTTTTGGCGCTTATTGATGAAAATTATGTGTCCGGAAGAGGCGCTATTTGTGTATGCAACAAAAAATTAATATACCCTATTTATCAGATTGTTCGATAATAATGTTTACTTTTGTCTGGTTTTTTTACTAAACGTATGATTGATATTATTTCTCCAGTAGACACGAATTTGCTTTTAAGTGAATTGACGGCCGACAAACTTTTACGCCCCACCAACAAAGCGAATAATCATATTTATGTTATTACAGCCCATGATTCTCCGAATGTTATGCGGGAAATCGGTCGTTTGCGTGAGCTTTCGTTTCGTGCTTCCGGTGGTGGAACCGGCCTCGAAATCGATATGGACGAATTCGACACCATGGAGGAGCCTTACCGACAATTAATCGTTTGGAACGAAGAAGAAAGAGAGATCATGGGTGGCTACCGCTTTTTGCACGGTCGCGATATGAAATTTGATGCCGATGGGCAACCCATAGCCGTTACTTCGCACATGTTTCATTTTTCTTCCAAATTTATAGAAGAGTACCTGCCGAGAACTGTCGATCTGGGGCGGGCCTTCGTTCAGCCTGCTTATCAATCGTCACGCAAAGGGGCCAAAAGTTTATTCGCTCTCGATAATCTCTGGGACGGTCTGGGCGCTCTTGCTACCGAGGAACAAACCGAATACCTTATCGGGAAAGTGACCATTTATCCCGATTTTAATGCCGAAGCCCGCGAGATGATTCTCTACTTTATGTACCGTTATTTCAACGACGACGAAGCATTGGTAACCCTGAAGGAGAAAGACTTTCGCCCTTCCGACGAAAAAATGCAACAATACGATGCGTTCTTTAACGAGAAGAATTTCAAAGAGAATTACCGCAAACTGAATCAGGAGGTTCGTCGCCTCGGGGTAAATATTCCGGCCTTAATTAATGCCTATATCGGTTTGTCGCCAACAATGAAAACATTCGGAACGGGTATCAATCAGGAATTTGCCAATATTTACGATACGGGAATAATGATTACGGTGGCTGATATATTTGAAGAGAAACGTCGCCGTCATATCGAACCCTATCTTAAATACAAAGCCAGTTTCTTCGGTAGTCCCTTCTGATTTCACTCCGCGTAACTATTGCGGCATACCTTTTTCGCACTCTTCCGCTATTTTGTCCAATGCTTCGCAATATTCCAGTTTACCGTTGATCAATATCGCATTGTCTGTTTTGGCGGTAATGCATAACCTGTTATCCGACAGACGATAGATTGCCTGGTAAAAGACATACCGTATTCCCTCTTTTTTCAAATAGAGCTTGGAGACAAACTCTTCCGTTGGTCGCAATGATGACTTGAAAGCCATGTCGAGGCGAACCACTACGGCATCAATTCCCTGGTTGTGCAGTTCGGAGAAACTTACTCCCCTGGTCAAAAGAAATTCGTGGCGCGTGTGTTCGAAATAGTGCAGGTAATTGGCATTGTTGACGATTCCTTGCAGGTCGCACTCGTAGTCACGAACTTTCATCCGGAGCTCATAAATGTATGGTTGTGTTGCCATAGACTCTGATTTTTATGCTGCTGATTAATGAGTTAGCAGTGTCGTACTGATTTTATTTTTTCGAGTGCAAAGGTACGGAAATATTCGGGTAAAATCGAGGGCAGGAAAAGGAGCTCCCGATCTCGGGGTTTCTTAAACTTTTTGTATATTTGCCCCAGGCGGTCGTGTTTCGCTTGAATCCGGCCTCGCTTGAATTATACCATCAGAATGCACACGGCATCTCCCTTCATATTGCCCCTGAGTAGCCCAACGCTGATATTTGCTGTCGTGTTGTTGGTGATTCTCTTTTCCCCCTTATTGCTCAATCGGTTGAGGGTCCCTCCATTGGTGGGTCTGGTTTTGGCCGGTATCGCGTTGGGCCCTTCCGGATTCAATGTGCTTTCCAATGACGACAGTTTCCATCTTTTTGGAAATGTGGGTTTGCTGTATGTGGTTTTCATGGCGGGAGTTTCCATCGAAATCAACGATTTGCGGAAAAACCGGATGAAAGGTGGCGTGCTGGGATTTTATTCCTTTGCTGTAGCGCTGCTGTTGGGACTGCTGTCTGGCATTTGCCTGCTTCATTTTAGTTTTGCCACCTCGGTTTTGCTGGCAGGTATCTACGCAACTCATACCATGGTGGCCTATCCGGTGGTAAACCGGTTCGGTCTTGGAGCGCGGCGTCCGGTTAAGATTGCGACTGTTAGCAGTATCGTTACGGTAACGGCCTCTCTGTTTATCCTGACGTTGGTCTCCGATCAGTTTGCATTATTGAAGAACGATACCGCCTGGCTGTTGGAGAGCGCCAAAATAGCGCTGTTTGCGCTGGTAGTCTTGTGGTTTTTTCCAAAAATAGCGCATTCGTTTTTCAAACGATTTGAAGACAGTGTATTGCAATATATTTTTGTATTGTCACTGGTCTTCTTCGGAGCCTTCTTTGCTCAGATGGCCGGTCTGGAAGGTGTTATCGGAGCCTTTATGGTTGGTATATCCATCAATAAACTCATTCCTAAAATATCGCCTCTGATGAACCGGGTGGAGTTTGTGGGAAATGCGCTCTTTATCCCGTTTTTTCTTATCTCCATGGGCATGGCCATCAACTTCCGGGTGCTTGGATCCGGGTTCGACGCGATTCTGGTTGCGTTGGTGATGGTGGTGGTGCCTGTTTGTTCCAAATGGATTGTAGCCTGGCTGACCCAGAAGACATTTTCCATGGATCGCAACGAACGGCAGTTGTTGTTCGGACTGACAAACGGGCAGGCCGGTATTGCTTTAGTCACAATCATGATCGGCTATACCATCACGTTACCCGACGGGTCGCACCTTCTTCCCGATAGTGTGATGGCGGGTTCCGTGTTTATGATTTTGTTCTCGGGAACTATCAGTATGCTGGTGACGGAAGAGTCGGCACGGCGGATATTGTCCGGCGGACGTTTGTCCGATGATTCCGCGGCCGAGGGAAAACGGCGCGAACGGATAATGTTTACGGTTGCCAATCCGCATACACTCGATCACTTGGTAGAGTTGTCGGTCGCGATGAAAAACTCCCGGTCGAAGGAGGATTTATATGCCTTGCGCGTGGTGAACGATAACGATGAAGTACAGTTGGAACAGGGGAACCGGTTGTTACAACAGGCGGCGAAGGTGGCATCTGTTTCCGATCAGTGGGTGGAACGTATTTCGCGGTACGACGTGAATGTGGCAAGCGGAATTCTCTACGCGGCCAAAGAGTATGCCATTACCGATGTTGTAATAGGGCTGCACCAGAAACTCAAAACACGTGATACGCTCTTTGGGTTGATGACCGAGATGTTGTTGAAGGGGGTAAGCTGCTCGCTGTTTATTTATAAACCGGTCTTTCATCTGAAAAAAACGGCCCGGTTGGTAGTGATCTTACCTCGCAAGGCGGAGCTGGAGGTGGGGTTTGTGCGTTGCCTGGAGCATATCGGCAATCTGGCCCGGAAACTACATGTGCCGATACTATTTTATGCTACGCCCGAAACCCGTGCTACGGTGATGAACCATCGTAGCAGACACCATGGCGTGGTTATCGAGTTTTTTCTCTATCATGCCACAGAAACGCTGACTCCTTTATCCGATAAAATTGCCGGAAACGATATGTGCGTTTTCTTTGCGGCTCGTCCGAAAGCGATCTCCTTTGACGTATCTTTTGATACGTTGGTGGCAGATTCCATTCAGTCGGATAACGAACATAACGTGTTGGTTGTCTACCCCGAACAATATGAGCAAGCTGACAATGCCGATGAACGCTTTAGCAGTTTGCATCAAACGCGCTACAAGTTCGACCGGCTTAAACGTACCGGACGCTGGCTGTTGATTCAGGCGAAACGTACATGGAACAGAATTTCCGGTTATCGTTTCCGAAGGTAGCCACCTTTCTTCTATCAAATGATTCCGGATGTTCTCCGGAATGCGGTTTCCGTTTTTATTTTTGATCATTACTGTTTGTTCTGACGCAGCTCCCTCTCTTTGGGAGAGGGCGGGGGGAGAGGTCTTAATTCAAAATAGTATATTATAGATCCGATAGTCATTTTATTTTTTCAAAAAGTATGCTTGCAAACAAAGCACCGCATTCTTTTTTGTAACTTTGAATCAGTGAATCCGGATAGGATTCTCTATCGATTTTATTTTGTAAATTATTTATATTCAAATATATGAACAAATTTGTGCATCTGCATGTCCACTCGCATTATTCCATCCTCGACGGAATGTCGAAGGTGAATGAGTTGGTGGATAAGGCAGTGGCTAACGGCATGAATGCTCTTGCTCTTACCGACCATGGAACAATGTTCGGCATCAAAGAGCTTTTCGATTATGCCAATAAAAAGAATGGCAAGGTTAAGGATGAGATTAAGCAGCTGAAAGCACAGATAGAAGATTTGAAAGCGCAGGGTGGCGCTGAAAATGAGATTGCCGCTTTGCAGTCGAAAACAGAAGAGTGTAAGTCTCATATTTTCAAACCTATTCTGGGATGTGAAACATATGTCGCCCGCCGAACCCGTCTCGATAAATCGACCAAAGAGGACGGTAGCGGGCATCACCTTATTTTGCTGGCAAAGAACAAAAAAGGATATCAAAACCTGTGTAAACTGATCTCTGCTGCGTGGATCGACGGTTATTACTACCGTCCCCGTATCGACAAGGATATTCTGGATAAATACAAAGAGGGGTTGATTGTAAGCACGGCCTGCCTTGGCGGTGAGATTCCGCAAAAGATTTTGTCCGGCGATATAGACGGCGCCGAACAATCGATCCGGTGGTTTAAGGAGCGCTTCGGCGATGATTTTTACCTGGAACTGCAACGACACAAAACCGATGTGCCGCAAGCGATGGAGGTGTACGAGAAGCAGCAGATTGTGAATGCCCGGTTGCTGGAGCTGGCTGAAAAGACGCATACCAAGGTGATTGCTGCCAATGACGTCCATTTTGTCAATCAGGAACATGCCGAAGGACACGACCGCCTGATCTGTTTGAGTACAGGCAAGGATTTCAACGATCCGAACCGTATGCGCTATACCAAACAGGAGTGGTTGAAAACGCCGGACGAGATGGCAGCTATCTTCTCGGATGTTCCCGAAGCGTTACAAAATACGGTAGAGATTGCGGCCAAGGTAGAAGCGTACGATATCGATTCGGACGCGTTGATGCCGATGTTCCCGATTCCGGAAAGCTTTGGCTCGGAAGCGGTTTACCGCGAACAATTTCCGGAAGAAAAATTGCGGGAGGAGTTTGGCGATCGTTTCGATAAGTTGGGCGGATACGATAAAGTGATTCGTATCAAGTTTGAATCGGATTATCTGCGTGAACTTACATTTGAAGGCGCGAAAGAGCGTTACGGCGATCCGATACAACCGGATGCTCTGGAACGGATTGAATTCGAACTGGATGTGATGAAGACGATGGGTTTCCCGGGGTATTTTCTTATTGTGCAGGATTTTATCCAATCGGCCCGCAACATGGGGGTCTCTGTCGGCCCGGGACGTGGTTCCGCTGCCGGATCGGCCGTTGCTTATTGCCTGAAAATTACAGATATCGACCCGATCAAATACGACCTGCTGTTCGAGCGGTTCCTGAATCCCGATCGTATTTCGATGCCTGATATCGATATCGATTTCGATGATGACGGACGTGGTGACGTGTTGCGTTGGGTAACAGATAAATACGGTAAAGAGAAGGTGGCGCACATTATCACCTACGGTACGATGGCCACCAAATCGAGTATCAAGGATGTGGCGCGGGTGCAAAACCTGCCGCTGCAGGAGGCCAACCGCCTCACTAAGCTTATTCCCGACCGTTTGCCCGATGTGGACGACAAGCCGGTGAAGGTGAATATGAAAAACTGTCTGAAGTATGTACCCGAACTGAAATCGGCTTACGAATCGAGCGACCGGAACCTCTCAGATACGTTGAAATATGCCGCCATGCTCGAGGGAACGGTTCGTCAGACCGGCGTTCATGCCTGTGGTGTGATTATCGGGTCGGACGACCTGACCAAGTTTGTGCCCCTGAGTACGGCAAAAGAGAAGGGAAGCGATGAAGACTTGCTGGTAACGCAGTATGAGGGTTCCGTTATCGAACAGGTCGGACTGATTAAGATGGACTTTCTTGGTCTGAAAACGCTTTCGATTATTAAGGAGGCGTTGAAAAATATCAAGCAATCGCGGGGTCTCGATCTGGATATCGACACAATTCCTATCGACGATAAGAAAACATACGACCTCTACAGTAGCGGACACACTACCGGAACGTTTCAGTTTGAATCGGCCGGGATGCAGAAATACCTGCGCGAGCTGCGTCCCACGCAGTTCGAGGATCTGATCGCGATGAATGCCCTCTACCGTCCGGGACCAATGGAGTACATTCCCGACTTTATCGACCGAAAGCATGGCCGGAAGCCTATCGTCTACGATATTCCGATCATGGAGCGTTACCTGAAAGATACCTATGGCATTACTGTGTATCAGGAACAGGTGATGTTACTCTCGCGTCTGCTGGCCGACTTTACCCGCGGCGAGAGTGATACCCTGCGTAAAGCCATGGGTAAAAAACTAAAAGATAAGATGGCTCACCTCAAGGTGAAGTTTGTTGAAGGGTGTAAGAAAAACGGATATGCCGAAGAGGTGGTGCTGAAAATCTGGGGCGACTGGGAGAAGTTTGCCTCCTACGCCTTCAACAAATCACACGCCACCTGCTATTCGTGGATTGCTTACCAGACCGCTTACCTGAAGGCTAACTTCCCTGCCGAATTTATGGCAGCCAACTTAACCCGCAACAAGGACGATATTGCCGAAATCTCCAAATTTATGGATGAGTGCAAGGCGATGGGTATTCCGGTGAAGGGTCCCGATGTGAACGAGAGCCGGCTTACCTTTGTGGCTAACAGCAAGGGCGAAATCCGCTTCGGGCTGGGTGGTATCAAAGGAGTAGGCGAGGGTGCCGTGGAGGCGATTGTGAGCGAAAGAGAGAAAAACGGACCGTTTGTCTCCATTTTCGATTTTCTGGAACGGGTTAACCTCAATGCTTGCAACCGTAAGGCGGTGGAGAGTTTGATTCTGGCCGGAGCTTTCGATTATTTCAGCGAGGTGAAACGCGAACAGTATTTTGCGTTGAACGACAAAGACGAGCTGGTGCTCGACGCGTTGATCCGCTATGGCAATAAGGTACAAAACGACAAGGCCACCATCAGCAACTCGTTGTTTGGGGGTATAGAAGAGGTGGATATCGCCAAGCCATCCATTCCGCCGGCCCCCGACTGGTCGACGTTGGAACGGCTCAATAAAGAGCGTGAGTACGTGGGCATTTACCTCTCGGCGCATCCGCTCGACGAGTTCGAACTCGATCTGAAATATGGCTGCAATGCCCACATGATCGATTTTAAAGACGTCGATTTGCTGCGAAACCGCGAGATTGTTACCGGTGGCATTATCACCGGATTCCGCCAGGGCATGACCAAGACCGGCCGTCCCTTCGGTTCGTTAGTGATAGAGGACTATTCCGGTTCGCACGAATTTATGCTCTTTGGCAACGACTTTATTGAGTACAACAAATACATGATTCGCGATCTTTTCGTTTGCCTGCATGGCTCCGTCAAAGAGCGCGGTTCCGACTGGAAGTTCAAAAAAGAGCGCAATCCCGACGAACCGGTAATCTGGGAGTTCAAAATTTCAAGAATAGAGGAGTTGCACAATGTGAAGGGAACACTTATCAAGTCGCTCAATATCGGTATCGATATCAACCATCTTTCCGACGACCTGATCAGCGACCTGAAAGCCCTGGCATTCGATCAGTCGGTTTCCGGTCGCACGTCGTTGTTTTTCAATGTAAAAGATGAGGCGAATAACCTGAATATAAAAATGTTCGCCCGCAGCAAAGCAATCAATGTCTCCCGGCCGCTGATTCACTATTTAGAAGAGCAGTCAGAAGAAGAGGTGCTGGAATTTGAGGTGAATAGGTAAAACAAATGCCGGAAAAATCATTATTTTCCGGCATTTGTTTTATGGGATAATTGATATTTATTTTTCCATAATACTTTCAGACAACAAACGATAAATCTCCTGCCACTGCGGATGGTCGGATAGTTTTAATAAATGTTTTTCCATTACGTTGCTATCCCGGCGGATGGCCGGTCCCGTTTGCGCTTCCCGGGGTGATAGGGTGGCCGTTTTTTCGACAGTCTCCCGAATCAAGGGGCGCAATACATCAAAGGGCAGGCCGGACTCTTTCAGCAGGTCGTCGGCAATAGCAAAGAGGTGGTTGGTAAAATTGCAGGCAAAGACGGCGGCCAGATGCAACTGCTGACGTTGCGAAGAACTGGCTTCGAAAGTTTTGCTACCAATATCCGCGCCGAGTTGTTTGAGGATGTTCAGGTCGTCGGGACAGGGGGCTTCAACAAAGAGCGGAACCTCTCCGAAGTCGACCGGTTTCTCTTTGGAAAATGTCTGTAGCGGGTAGAGAACCCCGCAGCGTTCTTTCAGGCCGGAGAAGAGGGTTAGCGACATGCTTCCTGCCGTGTGTACATGCAACCCTTCTGTTTGCGGATTGCGGCATATCGCCTCCTCCAACGCGGAATCGCTGACAGAATAGATGTATAAATCGGCTTCCTCGATTTGTGCAAAGTCGGTGGTCCACCGGGCATTCACTGCCTGTGCGAGGGCCCGGGCATGTTCTTCCGTCCGGCTCACCACCTGTCCGATGAGGTAACCGGCATCAAACAGCGCTTTGGCGAGGTGAGTCGTCACGTTTCCGGCTCCTATGCAAACTACTTTCATATCGCTTCGGTTAGTGTTTCCCTTTTTTCGATCCGAACAACAGTACCCCTCCGGCTACTATCAGCAAAACCGGCCAGACATACTCCGAAAAATTGCGCGTCATCTGGATAATATCCGACAGCCGTAAGAAGAGGCCGATAACCAACAGAACGATACCTATCGTCAGGTTTTTGTTGGTAAGTAAAAAGATGAGGCCGGCATAGATAGGATAGTTGCGGAATTCGAAGATATACTGAGCCGCGCTGTCGGGAATGAAATGGAGATGATCCAGCAAAAAGAGTATCCCGAAAAATATGAGCGTGATGCCCCAGGATAGACGGTTGTCTTTTTTCATGTGTTTATATTTTATTTTAAAAGGACACATGGAACTTCATGACAAAATACAATCATTATTTTGTGTGTCAAAAGTAGTAGATTGTGTCATGTTCGTTTCATACGATAAAGGGTAAAGATAACAGCCCACGGAAATTCCGCAGGCTGTTATTCAATAAATTTATTTTCAATCAATTATTTCAACTCCCAGGCCAGGGCGCTTGCTCCGAGCACGGCAGCATCAGCTTCGTTAAGTGCCGAGAAGAGCAGCTTGACTTTGTCTTTCCATATCGGCAACAGGTTTTTCTCCATGTTGTCGCGCACCGGTTTCAGAATCAGATCGCCGGCTTTTGCCAGACCTCCGAAAATAACGATAGCTTCGGGGGCGCTGAAAGCAACGAAGTCGGCAAAGGCTTCGCCCAGTAACTTACCGGTGTATTCGAATATTTCGAGTGCAATAGGATCACTTTTCATTGCAGCCTCAAATACATCTTTCGATGTAATGCTCTCCAGCGGAATATTGCGTAACAGGCTGTCATCCCTCCGTGTCTCAAGCATTTCGCGGGCTGTGCGGGCAACTCCGGTAGCTGAAGTGTAAGTCTCGAGGCATCCTGTTTTACCACAACCACAGGTACGACCATTGTTACGAACGATGGTGGTGTGGCCCAGTTCCCCGGCAAAGCCGTCGTGGCCGTACACCAATTGTCCGTTGATGACAATACCGCTTCCTACGCCGGTACCCAGTGTGATCATGATGAAATTTTTCATGCCACGGGCTGCCCCGTAGGTCATTTCGCCGATGGCGGCAGCATTTGCATCGTTGGTCAGCGCTGCAGGCACTCCAAATTTATCTTCCAGCATCTTTGCAAACGGAATAACCCCTTTCCAGGGAAGGTTGGGCGCGAATTCCACGTTGCCGGTATAGAAGTTTCCATTGGGCGCTCCCATGCCGATACCTTTGATACTTTCGATGCCACCCACCTCGTTGATGCTATCCATCAGGGTGGTGTAAAGTTCATCAATGTAGAGATTAACGTCGGCGTATTTCTGCGTTTTAATAGCGCCGCGGCGTAGCACTTCACCACGCATATCGACAATACCGAAAGCGGTGTTGGTGCCGCCCATATCGATTCCAATTACATAAGGACTTTCCATAATATTGCTATTTAGAAATTATTATTCTACAGGAATGTCTTTATTCACGTTTTTGCAACCTACCAGTGCGTACCAGAGCATGTAGGCCAGACAGGCAAACATTACCCAGTAACTGCTGATGTAGCCGAAGTGGTCGGAAATCCATCCCTGAAAGAGAGGAACGATACCGCCTCCGCAAACCATCACCATAAAGATGCCGGAAGCCGCTGCGGTGTATTTACCCAATCCTTCGACGGCAAGGTTGAAAATGCCACCCCACATAATGGAGGTACAAATGCCGCAAAGTACGATGAAAATAACGCTTATGGGAACAACGGTTCCGACAAACGGGAAGGTAACGGTTACCGATTTCGGACTAAAAATGGCAAGCAAGATCAGGATTAAGCCCGTGGATGCTACGGCGGTGAGCATGGTTTTGCTCGATACCTTGGCTCCGATAGAGGCTCCGGTCAAACGGCCGATCAGCATCAGCAACCAGTAAAGTCCCACAATACTACCGGCAATGGTAGCGTCGATACCCAGACCCGGGTTGGCAGCTGTCGGTTGAGCCGTCATAAAGAGATTGGCAGTACTCGGGATGCCGATTTCTACGCCTACATAAATAAAGATAGCAATAGCTCCGAAGATAAAGTGACGGAATGACAGCGGACTGTGAGCATCTTTCACCTTTTTATCCGCTGCTTTTTCCATATGCGGTTCTGGAATGTTAACGAAGAGTAGAACTACGAATGCAAGTGCGAAAATGCCCATTGCTAAAAACAGGGCAGGGTTTGCTTTCCCGATAGTACGTCCGGCCTCTGCTCCCATTAACCAGCCTACAAGCATTGGCGTGATGGTAGCTCCGATGGAATTGATGGATCCGCCGAACTGAATCAGTTGGTTGCCTTTATTCCCTCCGCCACCAAGTGTATTCAACATAGGGTTAACCACGGTATTGAGCATACACATGGAAAATCCGGAGATGAAAGCGCCGATGAGATAGACGGAAAATTGTCCGACCTGTCCGGAAAGAAATTGAATAAATACCCCGATAAACCCGACAATGATAGCGGTGAGGGCTGTTTTTTTATACCCGATTTTTTTCAACATGATACCCGCAGGTATTCCCATGAAAGCATAAGCAAGGAAATTTCCAAGGAATCCTAACTGCGATTCAAAATTGGTTGCGCCGAATTGTTTGGCGACAATAACCCCCATGGGACTTGGTAGTCCCGTAACGAAGGCAATCATAAAAAACAGGGCAAACATCATTGCAATGGGCAATGCATAGCTCTTTTGATTTGTGTTCATTTTCGATACGTTGATTTGTTTGGTGTTAATAATTAATGGTGATCGCTAAATCAGGCGTTAAAAGTAGTCATTTTTTTTGAGCTACGCAGCAATCATTGCATTGCATATTACTTTTTCTTATTGTTTTTTTGCAATGTAGTTGCCGATCGAAAATAAAATGTAGGCGGCGATTACCATGGCAAGCGATCCTGGACTGAAACGGGAAAGAATGACAATAAGTGCCGAAGTGATTAGAAAACTGAACTGGAGTTTATTCTCTTCCCATTTCAGGTTTTTCATTTTGAGCGAAAACATGGGCCATTCCGATACCAGCAGGTAGCAGAAGATTCCGATCAGAATAATGTAAAATTCCCAGTAGATGGAGGCAAAAAGATTGTTTGAAGTGTAAACGAACGATGCCCAGAATATGGCATTGGCCGGAACCGGAAGTCCTATAAAAGAGGTGGTCTGTCGGGTGTCGATATTGAACTTGGCAAGACGCAGGCACGAGAAGATGGCAATCATAAAGGCTAAGTAGCTCAGAATGTGCCAGTCGAGTGGAAGACAGTCGTACAAAATAGAAAATACCATTGCCGAAGGAGCCACTCCGAAACTTACAATGTCGGCCAGCGAGTCCAGATCTTTTCCCAGCGGAGAGTAGGCATGTAACATGCGTGCAGCAAAGCCGTCGAAGAAATCGAAAACAGCAGCCAGCAGGATAAAGACAAGCGCAAGCAGGTATTGACTGTCGAAACCTGCGGAAATAGCGATGCATCCTGAAAATAAGTTGCAACATGTAAGCGTATTCGGTACATATTGTATCAGTTTGCGTAAATCGAAGGAAATCATTTTAATAGTGTTTGAAATTCTATAGTTGTTGTGTGCTGTGCGGTGCCGGAGCTATACGGCGACATCGCCTTTGATATGCGGATGAGGGTCGTAACCTTCCAGCTTGAAGTCATCATATTCGAACTGAAAGAGATCTTTTTTGTTGGGATTGAGAATCATTTTTGGCAAAGGGCGCGGCTCGCGGGTAAGTTGCAGGTGCACCTGCTCGAGGTGGTTGGTGTAGATGTGCGCATCGCCCAGTGTGTGTACAAAATCGCCGGCTTGCAGCCCGGTAACCTGCGCCATCATTTGCAACAGCAGCGCGTACGAGGCAATATTAAACGGAACGCCCAGAAAAATATCGGCGCTTCGTTGATATAATTGCAGGCTTAGCTTGCCATCGGCCACGTAAAACTGAAAAAAGGCATGACAGGGAGGCAGGTGCATGTCGGCCAGCGCCCCCACATTCCAGGCACTTACAAGGATGCGCCGCGAGTCGGGATTGTGCCTGATCGTTTCGATGGCTTCGCTTATTTGGTCGATATGGCCACCCCTGTAATCGGGCCACGAACGCCACTGGTAGCCGTAGATGGGGCCAAGCTCTCCGTTTTCATCCGCCCATTCGTTCCAGATGCGGACTCCGTTTTCCTGCAGATATTTTACGTTGGTTTCTCCTTTTAAAAACCAGAGAAGTTCGTATATGATCGATTTGAGATGAAGTTTTTTTGTGGTGAGTAGCGGAAATCCGTCTTCCATGCGAAACCGCATCTGATGCCCGAAAACGCTGATCGTACCGGTTCCGGTGCGATCTTCCTTGTGGGTGCCTTCATCGAGTACCCTTTGCAGCAAATCGAGATATTGTTGCATAAAGTAATAAACTATTGATAAATTATTTTTTGTAAATACAACTGTATCAAATTGTTGCTGGCAAAATGATTTGTTCGCAAATACGATACGAAGGTACATAATTTTCCGATAGCAAGCACATCCCTCCTGAAATGTTTTTACAGGTGAAATTATCGGAGCAGATAAAAAATTATCCGTACTTTTGCCGAAACTTTATTTATCCTCCCTATTTATGCGATTTTACTGGTTAGCAGCCTGCTGTATATCGTTTTTGGTGTCATGTGGTCATGCGCAACATTCGGAAACAGAGGCGGGCGCGAACCCCGATTCGGTTCTGAAACCGAAATATGCTACCGGGTTTGTTATCGAATATTATCGTAACTACAAGACGGTGATTGTGTTCAATCCGTGGAAGAAAGGCGCCGTGCAGGCAAAATATTTCATTACCAACCACAAAGATGCCGCTACTCCGGATGTATCCAAAACCGTTGTGGCTCCGGTACACTCCATTGGCGCCACCTCGGCCACACATTACGCGTATATCGCTGCGTTGAACGAATTATCTTCCGTTACAGGTATCTCATCGCCTCAATTAGTTTATAATCCCGATTTGATACGTCAGTGCAAAACCGGCAGAACGATTGATCTGGGCGATGCTTTTAGCCTGAATGTGGAAAAGACTCTGGCTTTGCATCCTCAGCTTGTGATGATGAGTAGTTATAATCAGGCGGATGTTGCTGCCGACCGGATTGCCCGCTCCGGAATTTCTGTTGTTTTTAATAACGAATGGATGGAGACATCGCCGTTAGGGCGTGCCGAATGGATAAAGTTTGTAGCGGCTTTTTACAACAAAGAGAGAGATGCCAATGCGATTTTTAATCGGGTGGAGCGTAGTTATTCTAAAATGAAAACGTTGGCTCGCCAGGCACAAAAAAGCCCCGGAGTGATGATTGGCGGCAATTTTAAGGGAACCTGGTATGTGCCCAGCGGAAAGGGTTTTATGGGTAATCTGCTCGCCGATGCGAACGTGCGCTACTGTTTTGCTGCCGACACTGCCACGGGAAGTATTCCGATAAACTTCGAACAAGCCTTGCAACGCTTTGTTAATGCAGATATTTGGCTTAATTGTGCTGCCAAAAGTTTGCAAGGTCTGTTGCAAAGCGATGTGCGCTACGGGCTTTTCAAAGCATACAAGCAAAAACAGGTTTATACGCTCGATAACAGAATAAACGCCTCGGGAGGAAATGATTTTTGGGAAGGCGGGGTGCTGCATCCCGATTTGATTCTGGCTGATTTTATCAAAATTGTGCATCCGGAGCTGTTACCCGGGTACCGCCTTTTTTACATGACAAAACTTGAATAATATAAACAGAAGAGATGCAGATCAATATTGAAGAACGAAAAGAGAAAGCATTACAGCTTTTCAAAGAGGGATACAACTGCTCGCAGTCGGTTTTTTGTGCTTATGCCGATTTATTCGGTGTAGAACCTGAATTGGCAAAACAATTAACCTCCTCTTTTGGTGGCGGAATGGGGCGTATGCGTGAAGTGTGTGGTGCCATGAGCGGTAGTTTTTTGTTGCTTGGGTTGCGCTATCCGGCATCCGATCCTGCCGACAAAGCAGCCAAAACTGAAAATTATGCTTCGGTTCAACGGGTAGCCGATGTTTTTAACTCGCGTTTTGGCTCCATCATCTGCCGGGAATTATTGGATGTGAAGCGGCAAAAAGAATCTCCTGTTCCCTCCGATCGCGATGCTGAGTATTATGCAAAACGTCCGTGTGCCCGGCTTGTCGTTGCGGCAGCCGAGATTGTGGGCAAGGAGATGAGTCGGCTAAGTGATTGATTTATTTAAGTGATAGGGCTCCGGTTATAAAAAAAGGTAAGTATTAATCACTTGGATAAAAATCATTATATTTGCAACGCTTTTTGCCAGGTTATGGATATAAAATCAAGCGATATTGTTTAATCTAATAAAAACGAAAAATGAAAAAAGTAAGTGTTCTTGTTGTTTCCGGTTTAGCATTGATGATTGGGTTTTCATCGTGCAGCCAAAGCTCTGTAAAAATGAAGACTCAATTGGATAGCCTTAACTATGCGTTCGGTGTATTGAACGGCCCGCAAGTTAAAGCCTATTCGTTGGGTGGCGATACTACTTCTAAAGCTGTAGATGCATTTATCAAAGGTTTTGAAAAAGGTATCGGTTCTGACGATAAATATATTGGTCAATATGCAACCGGATTGAATATCGGTGCTTCGTTGAGAAAACAGTCTAAAGCCGGTTTGATGGGCGACAGTACATTGAAAATGAATGTCGAACTGATTAAAGCTGGCCTTATTGCCGGTATGAAGAACAAAAACATGAAGATTCGTCCTGAAGTTGCAGAATCATTCTTCCGCACAACAATGCAGAAAATGCAGGCAGAAAAATCGCAGAAACTTTATGGCAAAAATATCGAAGAAGGTAAAAAATTCCTCGAAGCCAATAAGAAAAAAGCGGGTGTTACAACTACCGCAGACGGCTTGCAATACGAAGTGATCAAAGCAGGTAACGGACCTAAACCGACTGCCGGCGATCAGGTAAAAGTAAACTACAAAGGAACTTTGATTAACGGTACGGTGTTCGATACAAACGAAGGAAAAGCTCCTGTAACATTTGGCGTAGGTCAGGTTATCAAAGGTTGGTCGGAAGCTTTACAGCTGATGCCTGTAGGTTCTAAATGGAAAATCTATATTCCTCAGGAACTGGCTTATCAGGAACGTGAAATGGGTGCAATCAAACCATTCTCTACACTGGTATTCGAAGTTGAGTTGTTAGGTGTTGAAAAAGCTCCTGCACAACAAGCTGGTATGCCTGCTGGTCAGCCCCGTCAGTAATTGACAGATATAAATCTTATTGAAAAGCGTCTTGCAAATTTTGTAAGACGCTTTTTTTGTTTCTCTGCTCAAATTTTGTTTCTTTGTAAATCGCTATTTGATAGGTGTATGAAACACGACCGGTTTTGGAAGAGAATGTTGTTTGCCTGTTCTCTGTTTGTGATAACGGCAACCGGCTATTCGCAGAAGATGGATTCTGTGGAGCGGATTCGTGTGATGAGTTACAACGTCGAAAATTTTCTTGACTATCGGCACGATTCGTTGACCGCCGTATCGGCAGACTTGAACGGATGGAATGCTACACGCTATTTCCGGAAACGCGATAACATTGCCAAAGTGATCGTCGCTGTTGGGGGATGGGAACCTCCGGCTTTAGTCGCGTTGTGCGAGGTGCAAAACCGGCGGGTTTTGGATGATTTGGCTTTGTACTCCTCTTTGCGGAGGCTGCACTATAAAATAGCTCATTTCGAATCACCCGATCCGAGGGGCATCGACGTCGCGTTGTTTTATCGGCCTCAGTTTTTTCAGCCGTACCTCGAAAAACCGATCCGCATTCGTTTTGCCGGCGATATACATCGGCGTACCCGTGACATCCTCTATGTGGCCGGAAAACTTTGTAACGGAGATACGTTGCATGTGTTTGTCAATCACTTTCCTTCTCGTTTGGGTGGCGAACTGGAGTCGGAAAACAGTCGTTTGGAGGTGGCCGGAATTCTTCGCCGGCAAGTCGACAGCCTGTTTTGTGCCAATCCGCAAGCGAATATACTTATTATGGGAGACTTTAATGATTATCCGGATAACAAGAGCATGAGTCGTGTGCTGGGCGCTCAACCCGACGATGCACCCGTAAAAGAAAAAACGTTGTATAATCTGTGCTACTCCATACATAAAGAGGGTAGTATAGGAACATACAAACATGCTTCGCAATGGGGTATGCTGGATCAGGTAATCGTCTCCGCCCATTTGCAGGATCGCTACGCGTCAGTTTCCGTCTCCGGATCTGCAGTTCATGTTTTCGATGCTCCTTTTCTGTTGGAGAACGATCCGAAGGGATTTGGTAAACAGCCGTTTCGTGCCTATCTCGGCCCGAAGTATCATGGTGGGTTTAGCGATCATCTCCCTGTGTATCTCGATCTCTTGCTCCGGAAGAAGTAGCCGTATCCGGATATATTGAGGCTTATTGGCCGTTTGCGTTTCGAATGCTTGTCCGGACAATTTTGCCCCATTCTTTGAGTACATCATCACTCCATCCTCCTTTTTCGGAAGCACGAGGCAGCAACATCGAACATGTTTCGTTTTTGTCTGATACCGACCATGCGATCCAGCTCAATTTTCTCTTTTGCATCCATTCGGTGTATGCGTTCCATTCTTTTTTGTCAATGGGGCCATCTCCCGACGCTTCCATTCCGGCACATTCGGAAATGAAGATTGGAATGCCTTTTTGCATAGCATTGTCTGTCCGGTCCCGCAACCACTGCTTGTGTGTCCTTGCATAGAAATGCATGGTGTACATGATGTTTTTCTGACCTTTAATCGGATCGGCAACTACCGAATCAAGATCCTGATCCCAATGAGGAGATCCTATCAGAATCAAATTGTCAGGATCAATCGTGCGGATGGTGGAGATTAGTTGCTCGGAATACTGTTTTACCACTTTCCATGTGTAATAGTCGGGCTCGTTCCATATTTCGTAAATAACATTGGGCGTGTTTTTATATTTGCGTGCCATTTGAGCAAAAAAGGATTGGGCTTCGGCGGTATGGAGTTTGTGGCTATGAAAATCGATGAGGACATAAATTCCATTTTGTAATGCTCCGTCAATTACTTTTGTGATGCATTGAAGTGCAAACGTGGGGTTTTCAAGGTAGCTGTCGTCAAGTCCTACGCCCATGGATGCCCGCACAACATTGCATTTCCAATCGTTAGCTAACCATTTGACAGCTTCGGATGTGTAATATCGTGGCCATAAATTGTGCCAACCGAAACTGGCTCCTGTCAGGGTAACCGGATCTCCGTTTTGATTGCAAAGTTGGGTACCGTTGACCTGCAGGGCACCGTTGAGTGCTACCGGAGAGCCTTTGGGCGCTTTGAACGAGCATAAGCTGAAGTAAACAACAAACGAAACGATAAATAGGGAAAGTGTTTTCATGGCAAATCAATATAGAATGAAATGTAGATGTGTTTGTTTGCAAATATACGGTGTGTTTTTGCAAAAATATTGATATTTTATTAGCCATTTATGATGTAAAAACGTAGCTGTTTATGGGGGCGCGAATTGGATTCGAACGGAAGAGCTGGAATTGAACAGGAAGTATGAAAATGAAAAAGCCAACTATTTCAATATGAAGTAGTTGGCTTTAAGCTTGTGACCCCGACAGGATTCAAACCTGTAACCTTCTGATCCGTAGTCAGATGCTCTATTCAGTTGAGCCACGGGGCCTTGCTTTTGCGGGTGCAAAGATAGAGCATGTTTTTGTATTACACAAGCTTTTTATCGATTATTTTCGGAGAAATATTCTCTTTTGTCGGCTTGTTGTTGTATATCAAAATTTTAAAAGATCGTTCATGGTGATAAAACCTTTTTTGCCGGCAGTAAATTCTGCCGCAATAACGGCGCCGAGGGCAAAGCCGCGTCGGTTTTTTGCATCGTGTTTGATGCTGATGGTGTCCATCCCGGATTCATAGATGATTTCGTGAATGCCGGGCACCGCGCCTTCGCGTTTGGAAACAATAGCGAGCTCCTGCGGGTTCGATGCGACCTCTTTCACCCATTTGTCCTTGCGTGCGATCTCCTCCAGAATGCCTTCGGCTAACGTGATGGCGGTGCCGCTCGGTGCATCGAGTTTCTGTGTGTGGTGAACTTCTTCCATGCTGACATTATAATCGGGATAGTTGTTCATAATCCGGGCAAGGTATCGATTGACGGCGAAGAATATATTGACACCGAGACTGAAATTTGAAGACCAAAAGAGTGTCGCGTTTTTCTCGGTCATCTCTTTTTTTACGGTTTCGATCCGGTCGATCCATCCGGTAGTGCCGCAAACAACCGGAACCTGAGCATCGAAGCAGCGCGAAAGATTACCGATGGCCACTTCGGGTCGGGTAAATTCGATAGCTACGTCTGCCTTGCGAAATGCCTCCGAGTCGAAATCGGCCGTATTATTCATGTCGATGGTTGCTACTATTTTATGTCCTCTTCCAAGGGCAATCTGTTCGATTTCGTGCCCCATTTTTCCATAACCGATAAGCGCTATGTTCATGATGATAAGTTGTTGATACAAACGCGCGTTGAGGCGGTTGTATGCATTGTATAAATAAATTTAATTGAATTTACGAAGCAGAATGCGGAAGGTGGTGCCTTTGCCCACTTCCGATTGTTTGACAAAGATACGACCTTCGTGGTATTCTTCCACAATTCTTTTTGCCAAAGAAAGACCCAGGCCCCAACCTCTTTTTTTTGTTGTAAATCCGGGGTGAAAAACCATTTGATGTAGTGCTTTGGTCATTCCTTTGCCGGTATCATGCACGTCGATGGCATAATGTTTGGGCAACTCGCTCATGGTGATGATGATGTCGCCGGCACCCTCCATCGCATCGATGGCGTTTTTACATAAATTTTCAATGACCCATTCAAATAATGGAACGTTGAGTAACACTTCCGCGTCATCTCTGGTGGTATTGTTCACTTCAATGGAGACTTTGGATGATATGCGTTTCTGCATATAGGTAACGGCATTACCCAACGCATCATCGAGTGGAATGGGAATCAGTTCTGTTTTGGATCCTATTTTGGAGAATCTTTCGGCAATGGTTTTGAGTCGCATAATATCATTCTCCATCTCGGGCAATAGGGCATCTTGCGGATAGCGGCTTTTCAATAGCTCCGACCATGCCATTAGGGATGAGATGGGCGTTCCCAATTGATGAGCTGTCTCTTTCGACAGTCCGACCCAAACCTGGTTTTGTTCCGCTTTTTTTGTTCCCGCGAAGGCCAGAAAAGAGAGGAGTATGAATAATGCAATTACTCCGAGCTGAATGTAAGGAAAATAGCCGAGCTCCTTTATAAGAATGGAATCGTCGTAATAGATAAACTGTCGGATAGTCGGGCTGAGTGTGATCTCGATGGGCGGATGTTTCTTCTTGAACTTTGCAATATATTTCTGCCGGAACTGATCTATGTTTTCGCGTGGCTCGGTGATATTGCGCGAGGTGATATACTTATCGTGTTCGTCAACAATAACTACCGGAATCGTAGTATTGCTCTCCAAAACACGCATTATCAGTGTAAGGTCCGATTGATAACTCGCACTGGCCGCCATACGTGTGGCTTCGGCCCAAATGGCAACCTTATTTCGCTCTTCATTCGCAAGCTGGTTGACAAGCCGGTTGGTGAAAAAGAGAGAGAGTAAAGCTATGGCAGAGGCAATGGCAATAAATGTCAGCCTGAAATTAAGTCTGTGTGTCGCATTAAACATGAGCAGAACGTACAATGTGGAATTTACGGAAATACATAAATACTAAGCGTTGTACTTCTCTTTTTTTATCCGTTTCAGTTAAAAAGAAATAGCACAACAAAAGTAGACATTTTTTATGGGTTTCCTCTCCGATGAACAGAAAGATTGCATTTTGAATACGTCGTTTTAAACATAAAAGATGCCTTTTTATTGTATGAAAAGTGTTTGAATATGAATTTTTTAGCCGTTAATGCAAACTCTTTGCCTTTTAGGTTTTATCCCTCGGAATTTTAGCTTAATTTTGCAGAAAATTTATGTCGTATAATTTATGGTGTTTACTCCCAAGCTTGTAGCTACCCTTAAGGACTATAATCGAGCTCAGTTCTACAAAGATTTAATGGCCGGCATTATTGTCGGTATTGTAGCATTGCCATTGGCTATCGCTTTTGGTATTGCCTCCGGCGTATCTCCCGAGAAGGGACTTATTACCGCGATTATTGCCGGATTTATTATTTCTCTTTTCGGAGGAAGTAAGGTTCAGATAGGCGGACCTACCGGCGCTTTTATTGTGATTGTTTATGGCATTATACAGCAATATGGCATTACCGGATTGGCCATAGCTACGGTAATGGCCGGAGTAATGCTTATTGTGATGGGCGTTTTGAAGCTGGGAAATGTTATTAAATTTATACCTTTTCCTGTTGTGGTAGGCTTTACAAGTGGTATTGCGTTAACTATTTTTACCACGCAGGTGAAAGATGCGACCGGAATGCATCTCAATGCGGTGCCTGCTGCTTTTATTGACAAATGGATCGTTTATTTTGAGAATTTTTCAGGAATCGGTGTCTGGTCGGTAGTGACTTGCGCGGTAACGATACTGATTATTACGCTGTTTACGAAAATAACAAAAAAAATACCCGGAACACTCATCGCGATTATTCTGGTGACTGTCGTTGCATGGTTGTTTCGCCATTTCGGTTTAAACCTGGGTATTGAAACAATTGGAGACCGTTTTACCATTCAGGCGAGTATGCCTCAGCCGGTAGGGTTGCATGTCGATTTTGCAACCATTCAGCACCTGCTGCCTCCGGCTTTTACCATTGCAATGTTGGGAGCGATTGAGTCGTTGCTTTCGGCTATGGTCGCCGATGGAGTGATCGGAGATAAACATGATTCCAATACAGAGCTCATTGCTCAGGGTATTGCGAATTTGGTGACTCCCATTTTTGGGGGGATTCCGGCAACAGGGGCTATTGCACGTACCATGACCAATATTAATAACGGCGGACGAACTCCGGTGGCCGGAATTGTTCATGCTATTGTTCTGTTGCTGATTTTACTGTTTTTGTCTCCCCTGGCTCAACACATTCCGATGGCGTGCCTGGCAGGAGTGCTGATTGTTGTTTCATACAATATGAGTGAATGGCGTACATTCCGGTCGTTGCTCAAGAATTCAAAATCGGACGTGTCGGTGTTGTTGGTTACCTTTGGTCTTACGGTTATCTTCGACCTGACTATTGCGATTGTTGTGGGATTGTTGTTGGCTATGCTGTTGTTGATTAAACGATTGACAGAGACTTCGCACATCACTGTTTTTACCGATGATGTTACGGCTTCCGTCTATTCGGAATCGGCGGCCACCGATGAAAAACTGGAGATACCGGCCGGTGTGGAAGTGTATGAAATTAACGGACCGTTCTTTTTTGGCATTGCAAACAAATTTGATGAGGTTGTCGCTCAGGTGGCAGAGATGCCTACTGCCCGTATTCTTCGAATGCGTAAAGTGCCTTTTATCGACTCAACAGGATTGCACAATCTCGATAGTTTTATCCGTTTATCGCGGCATCATAAAATAAAAATTGTACTTTCGGGGGTAAATGAACAAGTGCATAATTCGCTGCGGAGAGCCGGTATCGCAGACGAGATTGGCGATGAGAACATTTGTTCTAATATTTACGATGCCCTGAAGGTTGCTTCCCAAAAATAAAGAGAAAAAATGGCTGTCTCCCTAAGAAAACACCAAAGTAATCCGTTGATGATTTATATCGTTGTCAATGCATTGATTGCCATGGGTGTGTTTTATCTTGTGGTAAACCTTCTCCCGTTTACAAATAACTATCCGGTAGAAAAATATACACGTCCTTTCTATCTTTATCTGTTTTGGTGGATATTTTTCGGAATCTCTTTTAAGAAATACCTGAATCTCAGAAAACGTACTTTGAAACATGCGGTAAAAGGTTGCTTAAAAGCGGATGGTATTCCTTTTGTAGTAGGACTTATTCTTATCCTGCTGTTACCGAAACAGCATTATTCCATAACCTTTTATATCTTATATTCGTTTATTCTCGTTGCTATTGAGATTTTCATTATTTCCGTTTATTATGCTTTTCATGAGGCGGAGGTTGCAACAGTTCTCGAAGTACAATCAAATGCCGACCATCTGCGACCCGAAACCAGAGAAGATCACTTGGTTAACGACGAGGTTAAGGAGTTCATGTCTTCGTACATTGTTCAGCATCGTGGGAAAGAGTTGCTTGATTTTCTGGAAAATAATGCCGGTCTCTTTTTATCTTCCACATTACTGATTAATACCACGGAAAAGTTTAATATTGAAAAAGTTTCCAAAACAAGGTATGCCACAATAATCAATCTTCACCAAATAAACGATATTCGCGGAATCAATAAATTCGTCTCCACCATCAATCGACGTTTGCCCTATGGAGGTCGGTTTGTGGGCTGTTTTGAGGAGCGGGCGCAGCGAAAAAGAAGAATTATAGGTTCCAGCAGACTATTCGGTCAACTGTTGTATGCCCAAGATTGTTTTGTTTGCAGATTTATGCCTCACTTCAATCTTACGCGTGAATTGTATTTT
Organism: uncultured Microbacter sp.; assembly: GCA_963678265.1. Taxonomy (GTDB): domain Bacteria; phylum Bacteroidota; class Bacteroidia; order Bacteroidales; family Paludibacteraceae; genus Microbacter. The sequence goes on along the minus strand of OY782761.1, from coordinate 820,401 downwards.
TGGATTACAGCCGGAAAGAAGAGGGTGCTGTCGAAAGCGGAAGTATTTGGACGAGCTTATTTTTCGGGTTTTACAATTGTGAATGAATTGCAAATCAATAAATTGACGTATTTTATAGCCGAAAAAGTGCAGGAACCTCTGAAAGCTGAGCCGAGGAGCTACAGCTATTTGCTTGCTCTCGAAAGAATTGGAAAAGAGGAGTCATTATTTAAAGTATACAAATTCAGAACAATGTACCCATACTCTTCTTATTTGCAAAGTTATATGTATCAGAAAAACAATCTGGATAAGGGGGGGAAGTTCAAAGAGGATTTCAGAATAACAACTTTGGGTAGGTTTCTGCGCCGGTATTGGTTGGATGAATTGCCAATGTTGGCAAATCTGTTGAAAGGAGATATGAAGCTGGTGGGGGTAAGACCGTTGAGTAAGCAGTATTTTTCGCTCTACTCGAAAGAGTTGCAACAACAACGGGTGCACCATAAACCGGGACTGCTACCTCCCTTTTATGCGGATTTGCCAAAAACGTTGGACGAGATTCAGGCATCCGAAAAGAAGTACCTTGATTCATGCGAAAAACATGGAACTTTTTTGACGGACTTACGTTATCTTGTCGTTATTCTGATAAACATTTTGTTTAAAAAAGTGAGGAGTCAATAGATTCGTTTCTGATTGATTATCAGTGTTTATGGGCTAAGAACAAACTGCGAATAAATGAAAAAACTATTGATATTGTTGTCGATGGGATTATTCTTTTGTGCAATGTCGGCGCAAAATATACCCCAGCATCAATCGTATGCTTCGTTGTATGATTTGTTGGACGAGTTGGCCAACGATGGCATTATTGAAATCAATTCGGCCGTAAAACCCTTCAGTCGAACGTTTATTGCATCCAAATTGCAAGAAGCATTGGCAAGAGAAACGCAACTGTCGGTTCGTCAGCGGAAAGATATTCGTTTTTATCTGAATGATTTTGCTCTTGAAACAGGTAAATTGCCCGACACCCGATTGAATATAACGGATCGTCCTGACACAAAGGTATCTCTCTGGCAGCCGGGAGTCTTTTATCAATCGGACGATAAGTGGATTCGGATTACGCCGGTTCTTGGCGGGGTGGCGATAAGGAACAAAAACGGTACCATTACGCAGCGAACAATCGGAGCGGAACTGATGACTAAACTAGGAAAGAACTTGACGCTTTATGCCAGTTTGCGCGATAATTCTCAGAGCGGAGAATTATTGTCTAAGGGCGAACGGTATGGTAAAATAAAGAGCCCATATACGGGAAACGATACCCTGATGCGTCAACCTTCTTACCTCACATTAGCTCAGGGAGCAGCCTATAAAATTGCTAACGGGAATAATGCCGGAGGCGATTTTAGCGAAATGCGTGCCGGAGTCTATTACTCCTGGAGCTGGGGAAATGTAGGCTATGCCAAGGATCATATTCAATGGGGCGATAATTATCACGGATCCAATATTTTATCAGGGGATACCCCGTCGTTTCCGTTTCTGGCATTGAATCTCTATCCGTTTAAGTGGGTTGAACTGAATTTCTTTCACGGATGGCTTACCTCTAATGCAATCGATTCTACCGACTACTATATTCAAAATACCGGCGAAAGATCGTATCGGTACCGAAGTAAATACATAGCGGCAAATATGCTGACCTTTAAGCCGGTGAAAGGCCTGGCCGTTTCGTTTGGCAATTCGATTATTTATGCCGAGCGGAATATCCAATTGGCTTATTTATTGCCCCTCGCTTTTTATAAATCGATCGATCATACCCTGACGATGGGAGCCGAAAACCAGAACTCGCAGATGTACTTTAATATTAGCTCGCGCAATATCAATCACCTGCATCTTTTTATGTCGATGTATATTGATGAGTTCTCTATGAAACGGTTAAAGTCGTCCAATCCGGAAAAAAATCCCGTTTCTCTCAAATTCGGAGGCCGTTTGAGCAATTATCCCTTCAAAGATTGGTCGCTTATTGCCGAATGGACCCGCAATAATATTTGCACCTATAAACATTTTATTCCCGCTCTGGATTATACTTCAGGCGGATATACGCTGGGAAGTTATTTGTGGGATAATTCGGAAGAGCTCTATCTGGGGCTAACCTGTCGTCCGGTACGCGGACTGTTTTTACAGGGATCTCTTGTGTCGGCATCGCATGGCAACGAATATGATTATGTCCATAAGGATATATCCAAGATACTGGCGCAGCCTTTTATGCAGGATAAAGTATGGTCGAACAAGACCATCGCTTTTAATGCCAATTATGAAATTGTGAATAATGTGTTTGCATTGTTGACCGTGGAATCAAGCAACATAAAAGGCGGAAATGCAACAGGAGCGAAAATTCCTGCTGAATACAGAACCGATGCTCAGGGGTATCTCGATATGTACACACCTCAATTTTTGCAAGGAAAAAATCTTACTTTTACATTCGGATTGAAAGTGGGTTTATGATACGAATTTAGAATTACACGCAATGAAAACGATTCAGATGGTTGACCTCAAGCGTCAATACGAAAAAATAAAAGAGGAGGTAAATCGTGGTATTCAGGAGGTAATTGATTCAACCTCGTTTATCAAGGGAGGGAAGGTGATCGATTTTCAGAAACAACTGGAATCGTTTCTTGGCGTGAAACACGTTATCCCGGTGGGAAACGGAACGGATGCTTTGCAAATTTCACTGATGGCTCTCGGACTGCAGCGGGGCGATGAAGTCATTCTTCCGACATTTACTTTTGTGGCAACGGCCGAGGTGGTGGCTTTGTTGGGTCTGACCCCGGTTTTGGTCGATGTCGATACCGATTTCTGCTTGTCGATAGATGCTGTGAAAAAAGCAATTACCCCCAAAACAAAGGCTATTGTACCCGTGCATCTTTTCGGACAGAATGCCGACATGAATGCGCTGATGGCCATTGCCCGCGAGTATAACTTGTTTGTTGTGGAAGATGCTTGCCAGTCGATCGGTTCGGTGTACACCTTTGCAAACGGACATAAAGTATTTTCCGGCTGCATGGGTCATATCGGTTGTACCTCGTTCTTCCCTTCCAAAAATCTGGGCTGCTTTGGTGATGGTGGAGCCATTTTTACCAATGATGACCAGTTAGCTGCCGAATTGCGCTCTGTTGCCAATCATGGAATGGTGGTGCGTTACCATCACGACAGGGTGGGAGTTAACTCGCGTCTCGATAGTATTCAGGCGGCTGTGCTGGAGGTGAAATTAAAATATCTTGATGCCTATGCCGCTGCCAGACAATCGGCTGCCGATTTTTACGATAACGCCTTTCGTGAATGTGCTGCCGTGATAATTCCAAAGCGAAATCCGGATTCTACGCACGTTTTCCATCAATATACATTGATTCTGCAAGGAGTGGATAGAGATGCCCTGCAGTCTTGGCTTGCACAAAAGGGTGTTCCCTCCATGGTCTACTACCCCGTACCACTTCATTTGCAAAAAGCTTACCGCAATGAACGTTACTCCGAAGGAGATTTTCCGGTTGCCGAAATATTGTCGGCCAACGTCCTTTCGTTGCCGATGCATACCGAACTGGATGCCGAACAGCTTACCTTTATTACCGAAATGGTAAAAGAGGGTCTTGAAGTGAATAAAAGATCGTAAAAGTCAATAGAGAATAGGATGGAATATTTTGCACACGAAACCTCGGTGATAGATGAGGGATGCCGGATCGGTGACGGTACTAAAATTTGGCATTTTTCACACATTATGCAGGGTGCTGTTATCGGAAAACATTGTAATATCGGGCAAAATGTGGTAATTTCGCCGCAAGTTGTATTGGGCGACAACGTTAAAGTACAAAATAACGTTTCGGTTTACACCGGCGTCACATGTGAAAATGATGTTTTTTTGGGACCCTCGGTAGTATTTACCAATGTAATCAATCCCCGTAGTGCGATCGATCGGAAGAGTCAGTATCTTCCGACCCGGGTATGTCAGGGAGCCAGTATCGGGGCCAACGCTACAATTGTGTGTGGTGTCGAAATCGGAGCGTATGCTATGATCGGAGCGGGTGCGGTTGTTGTTAAAGATGTAAAGCCGTATGCGTTGGTGCTGGGGAATCCGGCACGTCAGACAGGATGGGTAAGCGAATATGGACACAAACTCCACTTTGATGAGAAGGGAGATGCTATTTGTCCTGAAAGCAGCGATCACTATCGATTGCAGAATGATAGAATAACTAAAATTGACCTGAATAATGCCGAAGAAAATTAAATTTGCCGTAGTTGGGCAAGGACATATAGGCAAACGCCACGCGGAAATGATACGGAGAAATGCCAATGCAGAATTGGTCGCTCTCTGTGATGTCTTGCCCAAAGAGAAGTTGCAATTGCAAGATTCGCCGGAACCGTTTTTTTCTTCTATCGACGAATTGCTCTCTTCCGGCATCGATATAGATGTGGTCAATATTTGTACCCCAAACGGTTTCCATGCCGATTATGCCGTGAAAGTATTGAATACTCATCGGCATGTAGTGATTGAGAAGCCGGTGGCCTTAACGAAAGCCGATGCGCAGACTATTTTGGATAAATCCAAAGAGGTCTCCCGCGAGGTTTTTTGTGTAATGCAGAACCGTTACTCTCCGCCTTCGGTGTGGCTCAAAAAAATCGTAGAAGACAGGCAGCTGGGTGATATATTTCTGGTGCAATTGAATTGTTATTGGAACCGGGATAACCGTTATTATCATGCCGGCGACTGGCACGGTAATGCTCAACTGGATGGAGGTACGTTGTTTACCCAGTTTTCTCATTTTATCGATATAATGTATTGGTTGTTCGGCGACATTACGAATATAGCCGGAAACTTTAAAGATTTCAATCACCAAACGTTGACCGATTTTGAAGACAGCGGAGTGGTGACTTTTGATTTTGTGAAGGGTGGCGTGGGCGTATTGAACTATTCGACAGCAGTGTGGGAAACCAATCTTGAAAGCAGCATTACGATTATTGGTTCGAAGGGGACTGTGAGGGTGGCGGGTCAGTACATGAATGAGGTTACCTATTGCCACGTGCAGGATTATGACATGCCGGAATTAGCCCCGTGTAATCCGGCAAACGACTATGGACCCTACAAAGGATCAGCGCAAAACCATCACTATGTGATAGGCAATGTGGTGGATACTCTTATGGGTCATGCCACTATCACTACGAATTTACATGATGGTCTGAAGATAGTCGATATTATAGAGCGAATTTATAAGGTTCGTGATTTGAATTGGAAGAAAACAAAATGCTAATTGATAATTTACAAACAATATGATTCAACGTATTCAAAGTATTTATTTACTTGTAGTTACCATCTTGTCGGTGATTGTGCTTTTTTCGCCGGTTTCATTTATTGCAACATCATCAACTATTTTTGACTTGTCGTACAAAGGGATTACGTCAACACCTCCAATCGATGCGTTGCATCTCAATGTGTGGCCTTTAACCCTTATTGCGGCTCTCATACCGTTGATCGCTTTTGTCTCCATTTTCTTGTACAAGAAACGGAATTTGCAGCTACGGCTTAATATTATCAATTTTCTACTCATTGATGTGTATTACATTCTAATGCTTGCGTTCATGTGGCTGGCCGATGCGCGTCTCGGGTTACCCTCCCGCTGGGGATATCATGTTGCCGCGTCGCTTCCGGCAGTCAATATGGTGTTTACTTTCCTTGCCATTCGGGGCATTCAAAAGGATGAAAAGCTGGTTCGTTCGCTTGATCGGTTACGATAAAGAACGGTCGCAGAAATAACAACGGATTGTCAGAAATGGCGATCCGTTTTTTTTTGCTTTGTCTGAAAGATATGATCTGGATGTTTTGGCTCTACAAATTAGTTTTCCCCCAAAAATATTTTCAGGATAGCCGATTGCCGAATTTATAAGCAAATCTGGAGGTGTGACTGTACTAATAGTGGCTGTTTTTGTAACTGCAATTGCACATTGTCAAATAGATACGTCGATGAAAACGATTTATTCGTCGACCGTATGCGCCTGTTCATCTATTTGATTTTTCCCGGGTTATTTCCCTCCGTACCTTTACATCGAATTCAACGGGGATCTGCTTCGAACGGCATGATTGTTGAATTGAAAATTTAAGAATAGGTGGCCGGTGCAGAATTAAATAGAAGCACTGATAAGGCAAAAAAGATGTGTAGTTGAAATCTGTTTTTTGAAAATATAATAATTTTAATTTGATTGATTATGAAAAAGATTGTGTTAGTTTTAGGAATTATGGTTGCATGTGTTGTTTCAAGTCAGGCCATCAACCGTGTTGAAAGTGGCGTTATTAGTACCATTAATAACGAAAACGTATTCGGACATTTGTCTGCCTATTTGAATGTAAATGAAGATCAGGCAACTGATTTGAAAACTGTGATCGAAAAGACGCAAATTCAGTTGGAACAAGCCCAAAAGACAGGAGATGCGAAAGCGTATGCCGCAGCAATGCGTTACAGCTTTACCGGTGCAGCCAACATACTTACGGTACCGCAATATACAAAGTATTGTTCACTCATTCGATTGACCATCAGGAACAGACATCTGGATCGTCATGTTTTCTAAAAGACATACGATTCTGATGATATAGAAAGAGGATAGGCATTAATTGCTTATCCTCTTTTATTTATCCACCCCAACCGTCCCTGTCGAGGTTGCGATAGTTGATGGCTTCTGCAATGTGGTGCAACTCTACTTTTTCGCAAGCGGACAGATCGGCAATGGTACGTGATACTTTAAGAATGCGATCGTACGCCCGTGCCGAGAGGTTAAGCCGTTGCATGGCATTCTTCAACAGTGCCGATCCTGCGGCATCGGGAGTGGCGTAGGTGCGTAGTTGCTTTGAGCTCATTTGAGCGTTGCAGTAAACTCCGGTACTCTCTTTGAATCGTTCTTCCTGAATTAACCTCGCGTTAATGACCCGTTCTCTGATAGCGGTGCTTGGTTCGGGTGTGGTCTCTTCAGACAGTTTGTCGAAAGGAACCGGCACAATTTCAATGTGAATATCTATCCGGTCGAGTAAAGGTCCCGAAATGCGTCCGAGATATTTCTGTACCATGCCCGGAGAGCAGACGCATTCCCGTTCGGGGTGGTTATGGTAGCCGCACGGGCAGGGGTTCATCGATGCTACCAGCATGAAGCTGGCCGGATATTCGATGGCAAATTTAGCGCGGGAAATACAGATCTTACGGTCTTCGAGCGGTTGTCGCATCACTTCCAATACCGTACGCTTGAATTCCGGTAATTCGTCGAGAAAAAGGACTCCGTTATGTGCTAATGATATTTCGCCCGGTTGCGGAAAGGTGCCGCCACCAACAAGTGCAACATCCGAAATAGTATGATGCGGATTCCGGAATGGGCGTTGGGCCAGTAGCGAAGTGTTGCCGTTCATTTTCCCGGCTACCGAGTGAATTTTTGTTGTTTCAAGGGCTTCGTGGAGGGTCAGTGGAGGCAGTATGGATGGAATTCGTTTGGCCATCATTGATTTGCCCGCGCCCGGAGGACCTACCATAATCAGGTTGTGCCCACCCGCAGCCGCAACTTCAATGGCTCGTTTTACGCTCTCTTGCCCTTTTACATCAGAAAAATCGGCATCGAAATGGCCGATATTGTCGAGAAAATCTTTGCGCGTATCGACAATTACCGGTTCAAGATGTTTGTTCCCGTTGAAGAAATCGATCACCTCGGTAATGTTCTCAGCGCCATACACGTCAAGATTATTGACAACGGCGGCTTCGCGTGCATTTTGTTTTGGGACAATCATTCCCTTGAATCCCTCCTCGCGTGCCTTGATGGCAATGGGTAGTATCCCTTTTACCGGTTGTACTGTTCCGTCAAGCGACAATTCTCCCATGATGAGATATTTTTCCAACTCTTCGCTCTGAATTGTTTTCGCTGCCGCCAGTATGCCGATAGCCAACGGGAGATCGTATGCCGAACCTTCCTTACGGATATCCGCCGGAGCCATGTTGATAACGATTTGGTAGCGCGGAAATTCAATTTGGTTTACCTGTAGCGCGGAAATAATGCGTTGTTGGCTCTCTTTGACCGCATTATCGGGAAGTCCGACCAGAAAAAAACGTATGCCACGGGAGACGTTGACCTCAATGGTTACGATTGTAGCATTAATTCCATGCACTGCAGCACCGAAGGTTTTTACTAACATTTTATCTCGTTTTAGTGAAGGTTAACGGGAACAAATATACGATTTGTTCACAAAAAAGGAAACAATTTCCCTTGTAGACAAGAAAAACTTTTCCGTTTTTAAAAACATGCTAAATAATATCTTATTTTTTCTTGCTTTTTTGAGAGATTTTTCATTTTTTTCTTGTACATTCGCCTAATCAATTTGTTTTTTCTGAATGTTACAGGTTAACCAGGCGCAAGATATTATTAACAAGCGAATTAGTGATTTATGCTATCCCGCATCTCCCGAAAGACTTTACGAACCTATTCGGTATGTATTGCGTTTGGGAGGAAAAAGAATTCGACCAGTATTCACACTTTTAGCTTGTAATCTCTTTTCAGATGATGTGACACTGGCAGTGGAACCTGCTATCGGATTGGAAATTTTTCATAATTTCACCTTGTTGCACGACGACATAATGGATAGAGCCGATATGCGACGGGGAAATCTGACGGTACATAAAAAATGGAGCGATAATGTAGCGATTCTTTCGGGTGATGCCATGCAGATTGATGCATACCGGCATGTAACTCAGGTGCCACCGAATAAATTGAGAGATGTTTTGGATCTGTTTTCGCAAACAGCCATGGAAGTGTGCGAAGGACAGCAATACGATATGGATTTTGAACTGAGAGAGAAAGTTACTCTTCCGGAATACATAGAGATGATTCGTTTGAAAACTGCTGTATTACTGGCCTGTAGCCTTAAAACAGGCGCCCTTATCGGCGGCGCGGCGCCCGGAGATGCTTCTCTTTTGTACGATTTTGGGATTAATCTGGGACTGGCTTTCCAATTGCAGGATGATTTCCTTGATGTATATGGCGATGCGCACAAATTCGGGAAAAATATTGGTGGAGATATTCTGTGTAACAAAAAAACCTTTCTTTTGATCTCTGCTTTGAATAGTGCGGATGCTCAGACAAAAGCAGAACTGAACAAATGGATAACGGCAGTGAATCCGAATCCTCAGGAGAAAATAAAAGTTGTTACGGAAATATATAATCGATTGAACATAAGTGGTATTTGCCAGGAGGAGATAACCCGGTTTCATCAGCAAGCATTGGTCGCACTTCGGGCGTTGAATTGTCCGGATCATAAAAAAACAATTTTGCTCGATTATGCCAATCGATTGATAAACAGAGAATCATAGCAAGTTTTGCAGTTTGAACAATATATTATTTTTGACTATGCCATACAGAAGATTGCCTAATACTGACCAAGCAAGGGTACGAGCTTTGAGTACAGCGCTTGAAGAATCAGACCAACAGCATTTGCAGCTTGTGATCTCGTATCAGACTCAGCACGAGGCAAAAGTGTTGTTGCAAAAATTTGAACAGGCAATAGGCTTGTATAAGCAAACTTATGAAAATCAGGTGAATGCGAATAAAGATTTTCAGCAAATCTTTCGTAATGCCCGCCTGTATATTTCGCATTTTATTCAGGTACTTAATCTTGCCGTGCAACGTAGTGAGATAAAGACTGAATATAAAAAACTTTATCATCTTGATCCGGAAGATTTTTCGGTACCGGATATGGTGAGCGCGGAGTCGCTTATCGAATGGGGTCAGAATATTATTGAAGGTGAAGCTTTACGCATGAAAGCCGGGGGAATTCCTCTTTATAATCCCGCGATTGCTAAAGTGAAGGTACATTATGATATTTTTAAAGAGTACAGGGACAATCAGCTCTTTCTTCAGCAAAATACGGCTCGTTACGGTGATAAGGTGAGTGATCTGCGTCAGCCGGTTGATGATCTTATTCTCGATATTTGGAACCAGATTGAAGGTTTTTTCAATGATTTGCCTCCATACAAACGGATGGAAAGCTGCAAGCAGTTCGGCGTTATTTATTATTACCGCAGAGGTGAAGCCGAGCTTACTCCTGCCGATGACCTGCCCAAGCCTATCGTGGTTGAGGAGGTTGTGCCGGAAGTTGAAGCTGTTGTTGAACCGGTAGCTGAAGTTATTCAGAACCAACCGGAGCCGGAACCGATTGTAACGATTGAAGAGACTATCGTGCCGGTAATGGAAAATAGTGTCGATCCTGTTGTTGAGGTTGTTCAGGGACAGCCGGAACCCGAATTCGTAGTAACGGAAGAGGTGATTGTACCGGTAGTCAGTGTAGAGGAAAATCTGCCTGTCGTTGAACCTGAGCCCGAAACGGTGATGATCGACGATGCTGAGATTCCGGTTCAAATTGTATTGGAGACTATTACGGAGTCTGAAACAATCGATGAAAATGTATCACCGCTGCTGCAATCCGAGACCATTGAAACAACCTTGTTTGATGATACGGATGTGAAAATGCAGGTTCCGTCGGAAGAACCGGAGTTGAAGATGAATGGTATTATTCCGAAGAAACGGAAAAAACGCAATGTCAAACAGGACGAATTGCTTTCTCTTTTCTTCCAATAAAAGATAGAACGAACGGCTGATGGCTCTCCATCGTCAGGCTTTCAGTTCAGTCAATAAAATAAAAGAGCGTACTGAAATTCTCTATTCGGTACGCTCTTTTTGCATTCTGAGTCTTGTATTATAGCAAAGCTTCTATTTTGGCTTGCAGAGCAGGTTTGGGTAACGCTCCGACTACCTTATCGGCCAGCTTTCCATCCTTAAACAAAAGAATCGTAGGGATATTCCGAATCAGGTATTTTTCAGGGCTATCGGGATTGTCATCCACATTGAGCTTGCCAATCACAACCTGATCTCCGAAGAACTTGCCCAGATCTTCTAAGATGGGAGCTATCATGCGACAAGGACCGCACCATTCTGCCCAAAAATCTACTACTACTATATTGTTTGACTGGATAAGTTCGTCAAAATTGCTGTCTGTTACTTCGTGCGCCATAATTATTGTGTATTTTTTAGTTGAATCTGTACAATCGGATGTTTCGCTATCAGAAGTTTAGCTCTTCGTGTTTCCATCCTGTTTTTCTTCGACAAAAATACGTCCTAATTTGTAGAATCGGATCAAAAAACGCAAATAAATTTATTAACACGATTTCTGAAGGTATTCATCCATGGCTGCGGCAGCTGTTCGTCCGTCACCCATGGCTAAAATAACAGTTGCGCCACCACGTACGATGTCTCCTCCTGCAAAAATAGCCGGAAGGGAAGATTGCATCCCCTCATTTACCGTAATGGTACCCCATTTTGATACGTCTAAGTTCTGTATGGAGCTTGGTACTAACGGATTCGGAGATACTCCGATGCTGACGATGACGGTGTCTACGTCGATGGTGTCGATGGCTCCGGGTATTTCAACCGGGCTACGTCGTCCCGATGCATCCGGTTCGCCAAGAGTCATTTTTTGAAGACGCATCTGTTTTACACGCCCTTTTTCGTCTGCAATATATTCAATCGGGTTGTGTAGCGGCATAAATTCCACGCCCTCTTCTTTGGCATGTTTGATCTCTTCCACACGCGCAGGCATTTCGGCTTCCGAACGGCGGTAAACAATCATGGCACGCTCGGCTCCCAATCGTTTTGCGGTTCGTACGGCATCCATAGCGGTGTTTCCGCCACCAATAATGGCAACGTTTTTGCCAGACAGAACAGGCGTGTCTCCGCTGCGCGAAGCGCCCATCAGATTGATGCGGGTAAGGTATTCGTTAGACGACATCACTCCGATCAGATTTTCGCCTGGGATGTGCATAAAACGGGGTAAGCCGGCGCCACTACCTACAAAGAGCGCTTTGTAACCCTGCGTCTGCAGCTCTTCAAAAGTGACAGTTTTGCCTACGATGCAATTGGTGATGATCTCTACTCCTAATTTTTTCAGTATTTCAATTTCAACATCAACGATAGAATTGGGCAGACGGAATTCGGGAATTCCATATTTCAACACCCCTCCGATTTCGTGCAAGGCTTCGAACACGGTAACCTTGTAGCCTCTTTTGGCCATGTCGCTTGCAAACGACAATCCGGCAGGACCCGAACCTACTACGGCAACTTTAATTCCGTTGGAAGGGGCACATTCGGGAACGGCCATTTGACCGCTTTCGCGTTCGTAGTCGGCGGCGAAACGTTCGAGATAGCCTATTGCAACAGCTTCTTTGCCCATCTTTTTAGCGTAGATACATTCGGCTTCGCACTGTTTTTCCTGAGGACAAACGCGGCTACAAACAGCCGGCAGCGCGCTGGTTTGCTTTACTATTCTGGCAGCTTCAAGAATTTCTCCCCGTTCGATGTTTTTTACAAACTGAGGAATGTCAATTCCTACCGGACAGCCACATGTACATGATGGAGTCGGGCAGTCGAGGCAACGTTTGGCTTCTTGCAGGGCCTCTTCTTTGGTAAGCCCACAGTTTACCTCTTCGTTGTTTTTATTGCGATAATCGGCCGGGAGTTCCCGCATATGAATACGGGTTATATCGGTTCTCTCTTTATTTTTAGTTGCTTTCCGTAGTTCGTCACGCCACGGTTCATTTCGTTTAGTGTTTTTATCTGGAGTCATAGGAATGAGAATTGAATAAATTAGAAAGTTAATAAAGGAAGCGATCAGTTGGAAGTAGCTTCAAGGTACTGCTGCATGGCTTTGGTTTCGATCTCTTTGTATGAGCTAAGCCTCATCTGCATTTCGTCGAAATCGACTTCGTGCGCATCGAATTCCGGGCCGTCCACGCAGACAAATTTAATTTTGCCTCCGACGGTGATTCTGCAAGCTCCACACATGCCGGTACCATCTACCATAATAGTGTTGAGAGATGCCATAGTCGGGATTTCATATTTCTTCGTTAGCAGCGCTACAAATTTCATCATGATAGCCGGACCTACGGTGACACACAAATCCACTTTTTCGCGTAATAATACCTCTTCGATGCCGGCAGTTACCAGCCCTTGTTTGCCGTAACTTCCATCATCGGTCATGATAATAACCTCGTCGGAATTGGCACGCATCTGCTCTTCCAAAATAACCAACTCTTTCGATCGTGCCGCGAGTACCGTAATGACGCGGTTTCCGGCTTTCTTCATAGCTTCTACGATCGGTAAAAGAGGCGCTACACCTACGCCACCACCGGCACATACCACAGTACCATATTTTTCAATGTGAGTGGCTTTTCCCAGCGGACCCACCAAATCGGTGATATAATCGCCTTCGTTAAGTGCGCATAACTTGGCAGACGAAACGCCTACACGTTGTACAACCAATGAGATAGTACCCTTAACCGGGTCGGACGATGCGATGGTTAATGGGATACGTTCGCCATGTTCGCCTACTTTAACCAGTACAAAATGACCGGCTTTGCGTGTTTTTGCAATTTGAGGAGCCTCCACTTCAAAATGTAGCACATTGGGAGAAAAATGCTCCTTTTTGAGAATCTTGTTCATATTTGATAGTTTGATATTAAATAGTCGTAGGTATGTAGCTAAGTGCTATGATTTCGCGGTTGTACGTGGCAAATTTACTGATTTATCAGCACATTAACAATCATGAAACCCTGTAAGATAAGTCCGAAATGTTAAAATTGTGCCTGAAAAAGTAGAAAAAAACTATAGAAACATGTTGTAAAGCATATGAAAACATTTGGTGGCTCTTACAAAAAGCCCGAAATTTGTCATCGTTAAAACTACACAATCTTTTTTGCCTTAAAAAAACTAATACCTATTAGCAATAAAAAGTGGGACTTTGTGAAAAGTTCCACTTTTTGCGTTTAAAGGTTTACTGTTTTGATAAAGAGAATTTTAGACCGGTTTTGAACGATACGTTAAGTGGGTGTTCGGTACGCGAACTTTCGGGTTGATTGCAGGGTACATACCATGCGCCTCCGGTTTCTACGTACCAGTGGATAAAGCGATACAAGCGATAGCTGGCGCCTACGCCGGCGTCTAATGAGAGTTGAACGCCTTTGATCGAGTAGTGGTAGCGCTCTTGTTCCAGTGGTGTGTTTTGAGCGTTATAGGTGTAGATTTTTTCAACTAAAGATAATCCCTTCTCGATTCGTCCTCCTCCGATCAGATAGACGGAGAATGAGGGCTTACTAATAAAGGAATAGGACAATGAGACGGGAATGCCCAGATAATGTTGTTCGATCCGTCCTGTCGATTTACCACCTCCCGTATATTGAGCTCCAAGCTCGCCTGTTGTGATGAGCAACGTATATACAAGACCGCTTTGAAGTTCCCATCGTTTGCTAAGAGGCATTCCGAACGATAGTCCGAACGATAGCGGTACATAATAGGTCTTTTTCCCGGCGAAGCTTATCATATTCGGAGACGACAATGATCCATACAGCGTTTCTGCCTGAGACACGCGCGAAAAAAGCTGAGTTCCGATCGATCCGTCGTTTGCCAGATTATTTCCCGTTCCGGACGAAAGGCTCAGATTTCCCTGAAATGTGCCGGCAAGCCATTTGACCATATTGTTGGCTCCCTTACTATTATTTTTGTCGATTTTTTTATCCCCTTCGCCTTTATCTGTCGGAAGAGCCGGCAATTCGGCGTAATGGGGCACCGGATGGGTAATATACCCGGTGGTGTCGAACTGTTCCGTGGTAACTTTATCCTGAGCAATTACTGCTTCCGGTGCAGATGCCGAAACTGTTGAAGACGGCTTTGCCGCAGTCGTTGCGACAATGGTTCCGGCTTTGCCAGTTCCTGCGCTGTTATTTGTTTCCGGTTGGTTGCCCTGAACCGTATTTGCCTGTCCGGATGTTGGTGCTGTTGCAACCGAAGTCCCAACTCTGTTTTTCGTGGTGACGGTGGCTGTACCGGTAGTGGTACCTTTATTTGTACCAATACTTACATTATTGGCAAGGAGCGCTTTTTGCGGATGCTTCGGCTGACTTGTTTCCTGTTTGGCCAAAGTGAGCCCGCTTGGGTTATCCTGTTTGTTGAGTAGCGAAGATCCAAGGAAAATTACGCCGGCGACAGAGGCCGCTGCAGCTACGTAATACCACACAAAACGACGACGCTTGGGCTGCGCCTCTGCCAGTTTGCGGCTGAAGACATCCCAATCGCCGGCAGGAAGGTCGACCTCATAATTGTCGAACTTTTGCCGGTAGAATATGTCGTTGTCGTTATATTTGTGTCTATCCATAAATTTCCGCCATTTTTTGTTGTAGCATGGCACGTGCTCTTGCAAATTGAGACCTCGAAGTACTTTCTGCGATACCGAGCATTTCTCCTATCTCTTTATGACTGTATCCTTCAATTGCATACAGGTTGAAGACGGAACGAAATCCGGCCGGTAACGAGGCAATGATGCTGCGTAGTTCATCGGCAGATATCCGGTCGATTACATTTTCACTGGTCTCTTGTATTTCGTATGATGTAGCGATGTCGAAACTTTCTCTCAGAATGTCATTTTTTCTGAGAAATTCGAGGGATGTCGTGACGAAAATCCGTCTCATCCATCCTTCAAAAGATCCTTCATGGGCAAAAGATTCGAGGTTGAGGAATATCTTGATAAATCCGTCATGCATCAGGTCGCGGGCAGTCTCGTAATTGTTGACATACCTCATGCACACACCCATCATCTTGCGCGAATATTGCTCGTACAAATACTTTTGTGCGGTAGCAATCCCTTTCTTGCAATCTTCAATTAGTTGTGATTCTTCTCGGGGAGTGTACATTCACTGATAAAATAGATGATTTTTGACCTGAAAACGTTGCATCAAGATGCAATAATGGCCAAATATAAGAATTTTTTTGTTACCGGATATCCTTTTTTTCTTTTGAGAAAGCTAAAAAAGATTGTCTTAATTTACGGTTTTTGTAGTAACTGAACCATTGATGAAGCCGCTTTCTGAGAGGCTCCGGCAGTTCCCAGTAACTTATGCAAAAGATGGTATTCGTGGAGCATCTTATTCCGGTAGGGAGGGTTGTTGAGAAGGCGATCAAGCTCTTGTGTCAGGGCCTGATTCGTTACTTGTGAACCGAGCAGTTCTTTTACCACCCGTTTGCCTGAGATGATATTTACCAGAGAAAAATAGGGGGTATGAATGAACCAGGAGTATAAAAAGGGTCCCAGACGTCCCAGTTCCATGTTGTATGTTACTACCTGGGGTATATTCAATAATGCCGTTTCCAGCGTCGCTGTGCCCGAAGTTACCAATGCGGCGGAAGCTTGTTGCAACAGGGCATACGTTTGTCCGAATACCATTTTTACGTTCGTATCCTTGATGAATCGGGAATAATAATCCGGCGCAATTCCGGGAGCTCCGGCGATGATAAACTGATAATCGGGGAATTGATTGATAGTGGAGATCATCAACGGAAGATTGTCGGCAATCTCTTTTTTTCGACTGCCCGATAGCAGGGCTATAATCGGCTTCTGATCCAGCTTATTCCGACGCGCAAAGGTTGGAAGTTGTTCTCCTTTTTCGGGGCGCGACTCAATGGCATCCATCAGCGGATTGCCGACATATATGGCTTCAAAATAATCGCGTTTGTTGTAAAAGTCAATTTCGAAAGGAAAGATACAAAACATTTTGTCAATCAATACTTTGATTTGCTTAATGCGGTATTCTTTCCATGCCCACAACTTGGGCGAAATATAGTAAAAGATCTTTGTGTCCAGCTTTTTCCTGGCATATTTTGCAATGCGTAAGTTAAAGCTCGGGTAATCGATCAGAATAAGAGCGTCAGGAGAAAAAGTACGCAGTGCTTTTTTGCAGACTGCGATGTTGCGTAGTACGGTAAACAGGTGTAAAATAACAGAAATAATGCCCATGAAAGCCATCTGCCGGTAGTGTATCAGAGGTCTTCCCCCTACAGCAGCCATCATGTCGCCGCCCAGAAAGCAGAATTCCGCTTCCCGGTCGTTATCTTTGAGTGCCCGCATCAGGTTGGCTCCATGAAGGTCTCCTGATGCTTCGCCGGCTATGATAAAGTACTTCATGATGGAACTAATAGCCGGTAGATGATAGTATGTTCCGTTATCGGCTACTCTCTGTCATCTACCGGCTACCTGTTTTCTGTTATTTTTTACGTGAATTGGCAACGGCTTTTTGGCGTTGTGCCTGTTCGCGTTGCATTTTTTCAAGACGTGCCATAAAACCGCCCGATTTTTTCTTCGACGGCTTTTTCTTATTTGCTTCCAGTTGTTTCAGTAGTTTGTCTTCGTCGATAAAACTACGGATTGCATACGTCTGAGCAATGGTAATCAACGTGGACAGGAAATAGTAATAACTCAAACCGGATGCATAGTCATTAAACCAGAACCACATCATGATCGGAGTGAAATACATGATGATATTCATCCCCGGCATTTGCTGGTTGGTTGCCATCTGAGTCTGCATGTTGATTTTTGTGTAGATAAAGCTGACAATTGTCATCAACAGACAGAAGAGACTGATGTGATTACCGAAATAGGTCGTGATGAACGGAATAACGGCATTCCATGTAATGATGGCATCATACGATGAAAGGTCTTTCGCCCACAAAAAACTTTGGTGACGCAATTCGATGGATGCCGGGAAAAAGTTGAACATGGCAATCAGGATCGGCAATTGCAGCAACATAGGCAAACATCCACTCATTGGGCTTACGCCTACCTTTCGGTAGAGATCCATGGTGGCTTTTTGGCGATCCATCGCTTTTTCGGCAGGTATTTTTGCGTTGATCTCATCGATCTGCGGTTTCAAAACCCGCATCTTTGCCGACGACATATACGATTTGTAGGTCATCGGGAAAAGAATCAGTTTGATGACGATGGTCATGAGCAGGATGATAATACCGAAGCTACCGATAAAACTTCCGAAGAAGTTAAACATCGGGATGATGGCATATTGGTTGATCCAGCCGAAGATACCCCAGCCAAGCGGAACGAGCTTGGTGAGCTTCATCTTTTTATCGGCATCGATTCCCTTGTCGTATTTTGCGAGTAAATTAAATTTGTTCGGAACAAAATAGAAGCGGAAGCTTACCGGTGCAGAACTTTTCGGATCGAATCCGACATTCATTTTTGCTTTGCAATCGCTGATATACTTCGAGTTGGAGCTTTCGTCGAATGAGCTTTCGAGTGTGTTCGATGTGAATGCTTTGTCGGCAACGAGAACGCTACTAAAGAACTGATCTTTGAACGCAACCCATTGCAACTGGTTCGGCAGGTTCTGTTCGTCGTGTCCGCTTTGTTTCAGGTTGTTTACATTGTCGGCAACGTATTTATAGTATAAACCGGTATAGCGGGCTTCAAATTTTCGTCCTTTTTCCTGCTGACGAATTTTGGCATTCCAGGTTAATTCGAGCCGGTCGGTACTTGGAGCCAGTACGGATTCCATTCCATTGCCCTTCATTTCGAAACGCACCATGTAGTCGTCGGGCGAAAGGGTATAAACGAAATCGAGATAGGAACCGGTGGTGGTTTTCAATCGGAAAGTGCACGACTGAGGTGTATTCGTTACCACCTGTTTTGCTGTAACACCGATCGGTTCAAAATAGAGGTTTTGTGTATTGAGAACCCGGTTGTTGTTGGTGGCAAGAGTAAACCCGAAGGCGCTTTCGTTCTTGTCGAACATGATCAAAGGCAACGAGTCGTGCGATTGATAATTCTTTAGCTGTACCGAATAGATGCGTCCACCTTTGTTTGAGAAGGTGATTTTAATAACCTTGTTTTCGATGGTGAACAGCTGTTCCTTGCCGGTACCAGCCGGTGCAAACGGTCCGAAAGCCGCATTCACCGAAGCCGTGTCGTTTTTTGCAATCAGCGAGTCAGCGGCTACTTTTGCTGCTGTTTTGGCTGCAATGGCGGCTTGTTCCTGCGCTGTTTTCTGGATGACGGCAATTGAATCTTGTGCCCGTTGGGCTGCAAGTTGCTCTTTTGATGGACGATTGAGTACGGAAAAACCGACCAGAATCAAAATGATTAAGACAAATCCGAGAATCGTATTTTTATCCATGAGGTTTGTTCGTTGCGATTGAGGATATGATTGTTTTTACTTGTTATTTCGTGATGGCAGCTTTAATAAAATGGATGAACAATGGATGCGGGTTTACCACCGTGCTGCTGTATTCGGGGTGAAACTGTGTTCCGATAAACCATTTTTTGGATGGAAGTTCAATTATTTCCACCAGATCGGACTCGGGATTGATGCCGCTGCATTTTACCCCGGCCTGTTCGTATTGTTCACGATAATCGTTGTTGAACTCGTAACGGTGGCGATGACGCTCTTTGATCGTCTCTTTTCCGTATACTTTGTAGGCCAGCGAATCGTGTTTGATATTGCAGGGATAGGCTCCCAAACGCATGGTACCACCCATGTTGAGAATCGTTTTTTGTTCTTCCATCATGTCGATCACATTGTGACGGGTGTTCAGGTCGAATTCGGTTGAATTGGCATCGGCAAAACCGAGCACGTTACGACCAAATTCAATCACCATGCACTGCATACCCAGACAGATGCCCAGACAGGGAATGTCATTTTCGCGGGCAAAACGGATAGCCTCTATTTTGCCTTCGATACCGCGGTTTCCAAAACCAGGAGCGATCAGAATTCCGTCGAGCTCACCCAACAGATCCATCGCATTTTCGGCATTCAGTTTTTCCGAGTGAATCAGCTCGAGCTTGAGCTTACGGTCGTTGTAGGCCGAAGCATGCAATAATGATTCGTTGATGGATTTGTAGGCATCGGGGAGTTCAACGTATTTGCCTACCAGTCCGATTTTTACCGGTTCGGTGGCGTTTTTCATTTTGTCCACAATGTAAATCCATTGTTTCATATCGGGTTTGGGCTCGGTAGGGCAACCCAGTTTGCGCAATACAATGTCGTCGAGTCCCTCTTTTTCCATGTTCAACGGCACCTCGTAGATAACGGGTACGTCGACTGACTGGATGACAGCGTCGGGAGCTACGTTACAGAATAAGGCCACTTTGCGACGAACGTCGGTAGAGAGATCACGCTCGGTACGAAGAACCAGAACGTCCGGTTGTACTCCGGCCTGTTGCAATTCTTTGACGGAGTGCTGGGTGGGTTTGGTTTTTACCTCTTTAGCCGCCGCAATGTAGGGGACATAAGTCAGGTGAATGTTGATACATTTATTTCCCAGTTCCCATTTTAACTGACGAACGCTTTCGATGTAGGGTAAAGATTCGATATCACCTACCGTACCGCCGATTTCGGTGATGACAAAATCATATTCGCCGGTTTTACCCAGTTTCAGAATATTGTCTTTGATTTCGTCGGTGATGTGAGGAATGATCTGTACCGTTTTGCCGAGATAATCGCCATGACGTTCTTTGTTGATAACCTTTTGGTAGATATAACCGGTGGTTACATTGTTGGTGCGATACATGGGCTCGTTTACAAAACGTTCGTAGTGCCCGAGGTCGAGGTCAGCCTCATGTCCGTCAGCGGTCACATAACATTCTCCGTGCTCGTACGGATTGAGGGTTCCGGGGTCAACGTTGATGTAAGGATCCAGTTTTTGGTTGGTCACTTTGAAGCCGCGTGCTTTTAGCAGCTTGCCTAACGATGCGGCAATGATTCCTTTTCCAAGGGATGAAATCACGCCTCCCGTAACGAAAATGTACTTAGTCTCTTTCACTACAAAATAATTTGTGGTTTGTTCTGCAAGTAAGGTTTTTGTTGTGTGTAATAAAAACCTTACTCCTTGAAATATTGTGAGTTAATTGTTTATTAACCTGTGCTCGTTCGTATAAAAACGAAAGCACAAAGGTAATAATTATTTGCCAGATTTTTACAGCGAAATACACTCCGCGTTATTTTGAAACCGGATCTTCATAAATGCATGGCTATTTGACAGAATGAAGAGTGAAAAAATTACATCAGACTCCTGATGGCATCGATTTTAGCGTTGGTAGGTAATGTGGCATCAATCCAGTGGATGGTGAGGCCGCGGCGTTCCATACCCCGGAACCAGGTCATTTGCCGCTTGGCGAAACGGTGAATCTCCATCTCGAGTTGCGAAAACATCTCTTCGTAAGTAAGTTTCCCGGTGACGTAGAGTGTCAGGTATTTGTATTCCAATCCATAATAAATAAGATCGTCGGGCGGGATGCCATTGTCGAGCAAGCGGCGTACTTCGTCTACCATACCCTCGTTGAGACGTGTCTGAAGGCGGTGGGTGATGCGAGCCCGCCGTTCGTCGCGCGAAATGTCGATGCCGATAATCAACGGACAAATATCGGGATAGTCGGATTTGATCTCCGGATGATGGCGGTAATATTCCGCGATTTCGATGGCCCGGACGGCCCGTTTTACGGTATCGACATCCGTATTGTTGTGCAATGTTTTGTAGCTGCTTAGAATTCGGGTTAACTCCTCCAGCGATTTGCCTTCAAATTGCTTTCTGAACTCCGGGTTGTCGGGAACCTGAATCAACCGGTAACCTTTTAATATAGCTTCGATGTAGAGGCCGGTGCCGCCGCAAAGAATGGCCGGTTTATCCCGTTTGGTAATGTCGTCGTATGCCTTTAAAAAATCGCGTTGGTACTCGAACACGTTGTATTTGTAACCCGCATCCACAATATCGATCAGATGGTACGGAACCATTTGCCCGTCGACGGTATATTCCGAAATATCTTTGCCCGTGCCGATATCCATGCCGCGGTAAATCTGGCGCGAATCGGCACTGATGATCTCTCCGCCGATAGCACAGGCCAGATGTGTCGCTACCGTGGTTTTTCCGGTTGCGGTCGGACCGAGGATGGTAATAAGGTTATACGTCGACATGAGTTTTAATTCTGCTTACAAATACGGATTATATACCTTTTCGTAACCGATGGTGGTGGTGGGGCCATGACCGCAGTACACGGTGGTGTCGTCGGGTAGAACAAACAGCTTTTTGCCGATGCCGTCGATCAGTTGCTCGTAGTTCCCTTTGGGTAGGTCTGTGCGTCCGATGCTTCCCTGGAAAAGTACATCACCGGCAAAAAGCGAGCCCGAAACGGCATCGTAGAAACAGAGACTGCCCGGTGAATGGCCAGGAACGTGGATAGCTGTCAGGGTCACGTTGCCGAATTTCACGGTATCTCCTTCCGACAGAAAATCATGCAGTTCGGGTTGCTCGTCGTAACGCATTCCGTAAACCTCAGCCTGAGCACTGATTTGGCGAAGCAAAAATTCATCCGCCTGATGGGCTTTTGCCTGAACGTCGTACGTTTTTTCGACAAAAAGATTTCCAAAAGCGTGGTCTAAATGCAAATGGGTATTGATGAGGTGTTTGACCGTAAGCCTGTTTTCGGAGATGAACTGTTGAAGCGTTTTGCGCTCCGCTTCCGTCACGCATCCCGGGTCGATGATGATGCACTCGTTGGTTTCGTCGTACGCCACGTACGTGTTCTCCATAAACGGGTTGAAGGTGAAAGTCTGTATAGTCATGAGTCTGTTTTTTAATTTAATTTGATGGTTGTCGCTGTTCTCTTGTGGTCGTCGGCAGCTTGTGCCGGGATCAATGTGTTTTGGTAGTAGAGCAAATAGGCACTGAATGTTTGACCTGCCTGAAGCGCTTTCAGATTCTCCTCCGAAATTACCACCGGATGTATGGCTGCCGAATTAAAGACTTTTTGTAGCGAGAGCTCTTCGGGCAGGGTCTCCTGATAAAAATGGGCATCGCCGAATGATTGGAAGTCGGATACGACAATGAATCGCAGGCCGTCGGCTTGCCGGCGTATGGTAAGGTCGAAGTCTTTCAACATAAAATGGCTGAAATTGTAACTCGCTATTTTGTAGGTAATCCGGTTGATGTCGATGGTGTCAGATGTGACGGGTAGCAATACGAAATGTCGATTGTCGCGAACAGCCGTGAACTGCGGAATGGATTGTACCTCCGTTTGTTTAGCAACCTCCTGTTGTACTGCTGCCAGATTACCGAAAGTGCTTCCTTTGGTCACTGTTTTTCCCTGTTCCATCAGAGCCAGTATGTCTTTTGCCATCCCGATAACATCGCTTTGCGGATACTTTTTAACCAATTCTTCGAGCGCACTCTTCATACCCGGCTGATCGCCGCTTTTGCCAAGACTCAACGCATTGAGCAGGCTGAACTTGGGCATCAGTTCGGCAAAGGGATAGCTGACGTTGATCTGTTTGTAGTTGCTCATTACAGTTTGAAACTCGTTCCGGGTATATGCGGCAAAGGTAGCTTCGTAGAGTGAATCCTGCTTCTGTTGTATCTCTTGCTGGTGTTGAGCGTATTCGGGGTGTCCGAGCATCAAAGCGTATTTTGACGATGGAAAACTATTTATGATAAGTATTTTATAACGTTCCGATTCCGATTCTTTGCCCGCTTTTTTATTGAGAAGGCAAAGAGAGTAATAGGCATCAATCCATGTCGAATCGACTCCAAACCGGCGGTGAAGTTCTTCATAGGTCTTAATGGCCATGGGTTCGTCTTCTAATTTACGTTCGTAGAGTTGTCCCATATTGAATAATGCCTTGCTTATCATTCCATTCGATTTGGCTACGTCGGCAGGTGTCTTGGGTAGCTGCGCCAGATAGAATTCAGGCTTGTATTTATCCTCTTCGGTCATAGCTTTTGTCGGTTGGTCGGTAGCTTTTGTTTGTGTAATCGACGGCAGATCGTTACTGATGGAGGTTTTGTCCGTTCTGCGCCAGTCGTCTTCCAGTTTCCGGGTACCCCATAATTGTTGGAATTGCAAAATGCCGGTCTGAACTGTGGCCGGATTGTAAAAATACCAGCTATTGTTTGATGCTGTAGGCGTTGGGGTGTTTTGACCATTTAGGAAGCCGTTGTTATTGGCTTGCTGAACGATAAGCTGCTGCTGCTGTTGTGCCGCCATCTGGGCTTTTTCTGCATCTTGTTCCGACTTTCTGATAGTTGCAATTATTTTGTTTACAGCACTCAACCGTTGTTGCTCCGGCAGGTTTGCAAGAGTTTGCAAACTATCTTGCAAATGAACGGTATTGCTGTAGCCTGCGAGCTCGTTCAAAACTTCGGCACGTTTGGTCACCCGCTCGAAATCATCGTTGTCATTTTTGATCTGCTTTGCCGCTGCTGAATAGCAAGGTTGAGCCTTCAGATAACCTTGCTCGTTGTAGTAGAGATCTCCCAGTTGGATATTGGCCGTCATTTTATCCTGATTGTCGGGGGTTTTCGAGTTGATGGCGGCCAGATAGTTTTCGATTGCTTTGCCTTTCTGGTTGTTATTCAGGTAAATATTGCCTATCACAACGTAAATCTGGTCGACATACTCTTTGTTTCGACTTGATCTTGCCATTTTCTGAAGTTCGGCCAATACTTTTTCCGTTTTATCACCGGCTATTTGGGCGCGCTGCAATCGTGCGGCCAGCTCCATCGTGTAGCTTGTGCTCAGCCGAATAGCCGTTGTGAAGGCTGTGAAGGCTGTTGTTTTGTCGTTGTAGCGGGAGCATAACTGGCCTAAAATGAAATTGAAACGTGCGTTCAAAAAACGATTGCTTTCGTTTTCGGCTGCTATTTTTAGAAAAGGAATAGCCTCTGCATAGTGCTTCTCCTTCAATAATAAATCGGCTTTGGCTGCTGCGTAGAGCCCGTTCAGTTGCTTGTTAAGGACACTTTTGGTGTCGACTTTATTTAGCGCATCTTCGGCCTCGTAATTCCAACCCATTTCGGCAAAGCATCGCGATCGTCCGATTTGGGCTTCGTTGGCAATGTCGGCATCGGAACCGAAATGTTTGATGATGTAGGCATACGTGCCCATCGCGCCCAGAAAATCGGCTTTGTGGAATTCGGCCTGAGCCAGTAGTAACCATGAGCGTAAAACCATCGGGTTGTACTCCTCCTTATCCATGAACGCGATGTAGTCGGGATCCTTTCTTTTGGAGAAGTCTTTTTTTGGTTTGGCCTTGATGGACTTCAGCTTAATGGCTTTTCTGCATTTTTCGAGGGTAATATCCATTTTCGATTTGGCAACATCGGCATTGTGGTGTTGGCTGATAGGATACATGGATAGTATTTGCGAATAATTATCTTTTTGTGCTTTATTTATGGCATCGATGCCCTCTTTGTAGGCCTGATAGCCATTGAAATAAATATTGTAACGGGTAGTAAATGCATTGGTGTTACGGGTCAGCCATGTATTTTTGGATGTGGAGCAGCCGACAACCAAAGAGATGACTAAGAATAGGCGGAATATGTTTCGTAATCGTTGCTTCATACGAGGCTCGCAAGAGGATTTGTATTGCAAATGTACTATTAATAACGCTGTTTGCCTAAAAATGTTGCTTGTCCCTATCTAATGCGTTATAAAAATGAGGCTTTAGAATGTATGTCGAGTGTCGGCGTGTCGACTATCGGTTGTCCGTGCAGCTGAGTAGTTTGACGGTGCAAGCCAGAGGCGAGTAGGGTGGTATCCGGTGGCCGTCGCCACTTACTCCGTAGGCCAGTATGGAAGGAAAAATGAAATCGGCCTGCTCGCCGGCATTCATCTTGCACAGCGCCATGTCGAGTCCGGTAAAACTTTCACCTTTACCCAAACGGATTGTTGTCCGACGGGGCGAGTTCAGGTTTGAATAGCAGCGTCTGCCATCGAGCAGTATGATGGAATATTGGTAGGTTACAGTCGGTTGCGATTTGGTTATCGCTTTCCGGTCTTTCAGAAAGTCGGAACACCAGAATCCGAGGCTGTCTTTGGTTAATTTTAAATGCTTCTTTGCAATGTATTGCTCGATTTGACGATTCTCGTTGCTGACAATAGCCTTATTGAGCGCGATGAGGTTCTCCTTCTCCTGATCGGGAACCGGAACGTTAGCCGGCATTTGAGGCTGTTGTCTGCATGAGGCGATAAAAAGAGCCAGAACGCATCCGGTAAGCAGAACTGAAAAACGGGCAAACATAAAGGATCGCATAATATGGGTGAATTTATTCTCCGATAATCTTTACCAGAACACGTTTTCTTCTTTTACCGTCGAACTCGCCGTAGAAGATCTGTTCCCACGGCCCGAAATCGAGCTGACCCTGCGTTACAGCCACTACCACCTCACGTCCCATTACCTGACGTTTAAGGTGTGCGTCGGCATTGTCTTCAAAACCATTGTGATGATATTGGCTGTAAGGTTTCTCGGGAGCCAGCTTCTCAAGCCAGACCTCCATGTCGTGATGCAGGCCGCTTTCGTCATCGTTGATGAAAACGCTGGCAGTAATGTGCATTGCATTGACCAGTACCAACCCCTCCCGGATGCCGCTTTCGCGCAGGCAGACCTCTACCTGAGGAGTGATATTGATAAACTGACGACGTTGCGTTGCCTCAAACCAAAGCTCTTTCCGATACGATTTCATGATTGAAAAATATGATTAATTTTCATCTTTCTTCGTCAGGTTCTTATAAATCTTGTAGATGTAATATCCCAGCGCAATGATCAATACCACAAGTATTCCGGTGTCGATGTAATGGCTGTAGTGCATCACGCTGTCCCAGTTTTGTTTGAGTTTGTAGCCGAGATAGGTAAGAAAAGCATTCCAGATACCAGCTCCCAGAACGGTGTAGATGCAAAACCGGATAAAATTCATTTTTCCGGCACCGGCGGGGATGCTGATAAAGTGACGGACAACCGGAATGAAGCGGGAGGCAAAAATGGTAATCTGTCCATGACGGGTAAAAAAACGCTCCGACATGTCGAGGTGTTTTTCTTTGAGTAGGAAAAACCTGCCAAATTTGATGATGAATGTCTTGCCTCCGTAGTACCCGATGGTATACGAAATAATGGAGCCGACTAAGCTTCCGAGGGTGGCAAACAGAATGGTTCCCGTCCAGGTTAAGGTGCCATCGACAATAAGAAAACCGGCAAATGGCATAACAGCTTCACTTGGAACCGGGAAAAACATGCTTTCGAGCATCATTAAAACAAAAATGCCGGGGTATGCACTCGCACTTATAATGGCTACGGCTACAGCGGCAATACGTTCGGTAATTCCCATGAAAATAAAATCTTTGATTGTTTAGTGCCCGACTCCTTGTGCGGTGTTATGTGGGCACGGTGATTAAATGGTTTGTTTTTTTTTTACTTGAGTAACAACTCTTTTGCTTCCGGACAAATGTCTAAAAATAAAGAGGAGGCATCCGGATTCAATGCCAGAGCAAGGTGCAATAAGGGTAGCGCCTTCTCGACCTCTCCAAGTTTAAAGTATGCGATTGCTAAAAGCAGATTGATGTTCTCCAGCGAATTGTCTTGGTTGTATGCTTCGAGATAACAATCCAATGCCGATTGGTAAAAGGCCGTATCGACATAAATATTACCCAGCGCTACCCAGGTGTCGGGTTGCTGTTGTTCCAGTTTGAGCGATTTCTTGTATGCTTTTTCGGCGTCACTCACCTGGTTGGTGTTGACGTAAGCTTCCGCCAGATATACCCACGTCTCAAAATTTTCCGCATCCAGATCTAATGATTTCCGCAGGTATTCGATGCTCTTTTCTGGAGTGTCGAGTTCAAGACCGCAAATTCCCAGTCCCGACCAGGCTTCGGAATTTTGAGGATTGATCTCCAGGGCTCGTTCGTAGCATTTTTGGGCATTGGTATAGTCGTCCAGCTTTTCGTAACACTCACCCATGAAAATCTGTAAAAGATCGGGGTATGCTACCGTGGCTTCGCAACGACGATAACATTCGAGCGATTCCTGAAAACGGTTGAGGTGAAAGAGTGTGTTGCCTTTCTGAAGCCAACCGCCCAGATCTGTTTCGTCAATAACCGTGACAAAATCGAATGCGTCGAGTGCCAGCTGGTAATTCTCCTGATTGTAGTAGGCCAACCCCAGATTGAACCACGACTCGAGGGAGTAGGCATCGACATCGATAATGCGGTTGTAATAACCGATAGCCGTATTGGGCTTGTCGATCTGTTCGTAGCAGAATGCGGCATCCTGCAAAAGATCGATGTCCTTCGGGTCTTCTGTCAATCCTTTTTCAAGGTAGATCAAAGCCCGTTTATAGTATCCGTTGGAGATGTAAACATGCGCGATGTCGAAGCAGAGAGTTGCAAGATCCGACGTGGTGTTGTCGGCCAGCCGGGCAAATATGAGATGAGCTTCCGATTCGTGATTTAAGCGCAACAGCGCCTCGCCTTTCAGCAATTCGGTCTCCACATCGCTGGGAGAATGAATGTGTTCGAGAATGTTGTATGCTTTACGGGCATCCCCCGAAGCGAGGTATACTTTTGCCCGTTTGGCTTGCAATGTCGTGCTTCCCGGGTGCATACTGATCCCCAGATCAATCGCTTTGGACGATTCTTTCGGTTGTCCGCAGTTAAGATAATAATCGACGATTACTTCCAACTCTTCAACATCGAAATAACCGACCGTGCGGTTTTGCATCGCCTGTTCGTAACGACGCACCACCTCTTGCGATTCTTCGTCGAAGATAAATTCCTGATTGTAGCCCTTCATTTACACTCTTTTATTTTCGATGCAAAGTTACTGTAATTTACCGGAATCTCTTCTTTTTCGCACTCTAAAAGTTATTAACAAATTGGTTTTCAGTGAAAGCGGTCGGGCAGAGGTGTGGTTGTATTTGTTTGTGTTCATTCCCGTTCGTTATTGTTCCGAATCAGAGGCTATTTTCTCCGTTGAACATCCAAGCTTTTTGTTTATTTTTGTAGGATAAATTTAACGAAATGGAAACCTTGAAATCTCTCTTTACGCAGACCACCGGGGAGGCGTTGGAAGATATATATGAATTGCCGTCATCGGGGAGCAATCGCCGCTATTTTAGATTGACGGGCAAAAAACAGGTGCTGATAGGGGTGCTGGGAACCTCAATTGAAGAAAACAAGGCTTTTTGGGCCTTGGATTCTCATTTTCTGTCGAAAGGATTGCCGGTGCCGAAGGTGTTGGCTCATTCCGCAGACTTTCACTGCTATTTGCAGGAAGACCTGGGCGATAATCTGCTCTTTAATGCGGTAGCTAAGGGGCGGAGCTGCGGCAGTTTTGATGATGAGGAAAAAACATTGCTTCGTAAAGTGGTGGCCAAACTGCCCGAGTTTCAGGTGCTGGGTGCTCAGGGACTTGACTTCTCGCATTGCTATCCCCGCCCCGAATTCGACAAGCGCATGATTCTTTGGGATCTGAACTATTTTAAATATTGCTTTTTGAAGGCAACCGGGCTGGAGTTTAACGAGAGCCGTTTGGAAGACGATTTCGAACGCATGGCAACCGCATTGCTATGCGACCAGACAATGACGTTTTTGTATCGCGATTTTCAGTCACGCAACGTGATGATTGTGGATGGCGAACCTTACTTTATCGATTTTCAGGGAGGACGAAAAGGACCGGTATATTACGATGTGGCTTCGTTTCTGTGGCAGGCCAAAGCGCAATATTCCGACGAGTTGCGGGAAGAACTGCTGCAGGTGTATCTGGATTCTTTGCGGCGATTGACTTCGGTCGATGAGGAGAACTTCAGAGCCCAGTTACGTCATTTTGTCATTTTCCGTACCATGCAGGTGCTCGGAGCGTACGGCTTTAGAGGGTACTTTGAAAAGAAACCTCATTTTATGCAGAGTGTGCCTTTCGCGATCGACAATTTACGCCGTATTTTGGCCGATGGCGTGATTGAGGAGTATCCCTATATGAGCGAGGTACTACGACAACTGACTCTCATGAAACAGTTTTCGGATCTTAGCGGTACCCGTAAACTGGAAGTAACGATTTATAGTTTTGCCTATAAAAAAGGCATCCCCGATGATATGTCGGGTAATGGAGGCGGATATGTGTTCGACTGCCGCTCTATCAACAACCCGGGTAAATACGAGCATTATAAGCATTTTACCGGACTCGATAAAGAGGTGATCGATTTTCTGGAAGAGGATGGCGGAATAATCAATTTCCTCGATCATATCTATCCGTTGGCCGATGCTCACGTGCAGCGTTATATCGAACGCAAATTCTCGCACCTCATGTTTTCGTTCGGATGTACCGGAGGACAACATCGTTCGGTATACTGTGCCCAACATTTGGCTGAACATATTGCCAAGAAATTCGATGTGAAAGTTTCGCTTTATCACCGCGAACAAAATATAGAAAGAACATTCTGACCGATGAAGGCGCTTGTTTTTGCAGCGGGGCTGGGTACCCGCCTCAAACCGTTGACCGATACCATGCCCAAGGCGTTGGTGCCCATCGATGGAAAACCGTTGCTGGAGCATGTTTTACGCAAGTTGATTGCGAACGGGTTTGACGAGATTATTATTAACGTACACCATTTCGCGGATCAGATTATCTCTTTTCTCGGAGAAAACAATAATTTTGGCGTGCGTATTGCCATCTCGGATGAGCGTGACGCCTTGCTGGAGACGGGAGGCGGTATCAAAAAAGCCTCGTGGTTTTTTGATGACGGACAACCCTTTCTGGTTCATAATGTAGATATTCTTTCCAATATCGATCTTGGAAAGTTGTATCGTTACCATCTCGAACATCGCAGCCTGGCAACAGTGGTGGTAAGCCCGCGCGATACGGCCCGTTACCTTCTTTTCGACGACGATTTGCGGTTGAACGGGTGGACGAACATCAAAACCGGAGAGGTGAAGTCTCCGTTTGAAACATTGGACGTTTCGTCGTATCGTCGGTTGGCATTTTCAGGCATTCATGTCATCTCTCCCCGGATGTTTGAGCTGATGGCCGGATGGAACGGAAAATTTTCGGTAATCGATTTTTATCTGGCAGTTGCGTCTCAGGCCGAAATTAAGGGTTTCGTGCCTGAAAATTTGAAAATGATCGATGTGGGTAAGATAGATTCATTGCACGAAGCCGAATTGTTTTTAAATAGCAGTTTATGAAGAAAATCATCTTTTTGTTCTGTATGGTTGTGCTGGTAGCTTGTCAGGGAAAAACCGATAGCAGTCTGGTCGTGGGTGTGTTAAGAGGACCATCGGCAATCAGTGTTTCTCAGTGGTTGTATCAGGAGCCGGTTGTTAGGGGACAAAAAATCAGGGTCGAAATATTTGATGAAATATCCGATTTGCAGGCGAAAATGATTCAGGGCAAGGTCGATTTTGCCGTATTGCCTACTACCGTAGCTGCTATTTTATATAATAAAGGGGTGGACTACCGTATGATAGCCTGTCCGGTACAAGGCTCTGTCAGTGTGGTTTCGTCCGATTCTGTTATTAGCTTCAAAGATTTGAAAAACAGGACTGTTTCTGTCGCCGGACAGGGTACAACTCCGGATGTCTTGTTTACATTGCTGGCATCGAAATATGGTTTTCGCAACAAAGAATTGCAAATCGATTATAAAATAGGGAGTCATCCCGATTTGGCTCAGGCCGTCATTATGGGCAAGGTTAAAACGGCGTTGCTGCCCGAACCTTTTGCTACGATGGTGAGTATGAAAAATCTCTCCGTCAAACATACGATCAGCCTGAGCGATGAACTGGCAAAGTCGGACAGCACACTCCTTTTTGCCATGACGGCGTTTGTGGTAAAGGAATCGTTGATCGAAAAAAATCATGCAATGGTCGACTCTGTTTCTAATCGTTATCAGTCGGCCGTGCAATGGCTGCGGTCGAATGTTTCGGAAGCTGCCGATGTTGCTGTGAAACGGAAGATATTGCCCGACAGAGATATAGCATTGAAGAGCATTCCTCAATGCAATGTGTGCTATTTGAAGATGTCGGATAATGCACCGCGTGTTTCCAGATATCTTCAGATTTTCTTTCGGTTCGATCCCAAAACGGTTGGTGGAAAACTACCCGATAAGAAATTTTATTACGGGATATAATTGACTAACGAGCATCGCATATGATTAAGACGGCTGTTTTTTCAGGGTCATTCAATCCGATACATATTGGTCATTTGGTATTGGCAAATTATTTGTGCGAGTTTACCGATGTAGAGGAGGTGTGGTTGATGGTGAGTCCGCTCAATCCGTTGAAAGAACCTGATGTGGTAGTCGATAGCCATGCGAGGTACGAAATGACCTGCCTCGCGGTGAACGACGATCGTCGCCTGTTTGCTTCCGATTTCGAACTGAATATGCCGTTGCCAACCTACTCGATACGAACGCTCACCGCTCTGCGTGAATCCTATCCCGATCGTGAATTTTCGTTGCTGATTGGGGCGGATAACTGGCAGGTTTTCCACAAATGGAAAGAGTATCGTCAAA
This sequence comes from uncultured Microbacter sp., assembly GCA_963678265.1. Lineage (GTDB taxonomy): Bacteria > Bacteroidota > Bacteroidia > Bacteroidales > Paludibacteraceae > Microbacter. The sequence goes on along the minus strand of OY782761.1, from coordinate 788,214 downwards.
TTATGGACGAATTTCCCATTTGGATCTATCCGCGACCGGGATTCGATGTCGGCATTCCGTCCGGGTTGACCTCGGTTAAACTTTTGGAGGCCCCGCTGGTTGAAATTTCGTCAACGTTTATACGAAACGCGGTGGCGGCGGGACATGATATGCGTCGGTTTGTTCCCGAGGTAGTATGGCAATATATCGATAGTAACCAGTTGTATCGCACTGCCGGTTGTCGCTAATGGAATAAAATTATAATTGTACTATTTTCTACGTTATCAAATAATGAATAATCAAGTCTTACAGATGAAAAAAATGTGTTTAATGGTTGCGGCTATAGCAATGGTTTCTGTGGTCGCAGTAGCAAAGAGCCCTAAAAAGGCAGAACCGCAGGCAGCTGCGCCGGCAAAAGTTTTTAACAACAGCATCGATTCGATGAGTTATGCCCTTGGATTAACCTTAGGCGCTGATTTTTCGAAGAATATCAAAAGTATTCCCGGCGGACAATGCAATCTCGATTTATTGATCAATGCATTCGCTGTATCGCTGAAAGGTGATTCTGCTTTGATGTCCAAAGATTTTGCCAATACCTATTTCCGTTCGTATATGATGGTGGCTCAGGCAAAGGATGCGGCAGCCAAGAGAGCCGCCGGCGAAAAATTTCTTGCAGACAACAAAAAGAAAGAGGGTGTACAGACAACCGCCAGCGGGTTGCAATACATCATTTTGAAAGACGGCAACGGTGTGAAACCGAAAGCCGAGGATACAGTGGTTGTGCACTATACCGGAACATTGATCGACGGGACTAAATTCGATAGTTCGATAGATCGTAAGGAACCTGTGACATTTCCGCTTAACCAGGTTATTAAAGGGTGGACAGAAGGTGTTCAGCTGATGCCGGTAGGTGCCAAATATAAATTCTTTGTGCCTTACACATTGGGTTATGGAGAACAAGGTGCCGGTGGTGGCGTAATTCCTCCCTACTCAACTTTGATTTTTGAGGTGGAACTTCTTAATGTGAAACCGTACAAGGAACCGGTAAAAGTAGAGGAGGCTGCAAAACCGGCAGAAACAAAAGTTCCCGCTAAAACGGCAAAAAAACCGGCAGCAAAAGCCAAGAAGTAATTCGGGTCAAAGATAAATAACGAACGCCCCTGTATCGGAAGATGCAGGGGCGTTTTTTCTCTTTGCCAGCGACAAAATTGCATAGCTTGTAAAAAACTCTTTATTTTTTCTCTTTATTAGGCAAGGGTTTCTACCAACACTAATATTATTGGCTCATGAAATAGTTGTCGGCCAATATGAAATAAAGCTCTATGTTTCTCTTTAGATTTTGGTTTTCTATGCAATTGACTATCAGAGCCATTGATTGTCTGGCTTGTGTCACATTAGATTATGCTGGCAAGTTCATTTCACAATGAACGGGAGAACTCTTCGGAGCTTGAGTTTGTCTGTCTTTTTCCGAAGATGATTTCTTTACCTGAAGATGTTTGCTATATTCGTAGCGATGCTATTCGATTATACAAGGAGTATCACGGCGGATGTTCTTTTGTTAATAAAAGTATTATAGATCTATCTCTTTACTATCTACTTGTGAATGTTTTCCATAACGGTATTGGAACAATGCAACCTGTAATTTTTTTGTGTTCGATTTGACGGGTGCAATCATCACAAAATGCATTTTAAGGGTATCCTGTTCTGTCACCGCACTCTTATCCCGGGTTTTCTGATCTTCCCAGGTGCCGGAATTGGCATAAATACAGGGAGCTCCGTCAAGATTTGTATATGCCTTGATCATCGGGATGTGTGTATGCCCAAAAACTACAATACGAACGTTAGAAAGCGGATTGCGAAAATACTGAGCGCTTGCCTGATCATCAATATATTGCGTTTTCAGACTACCCACTATCGCTTTGTTGATATCCGTCATCACCATCACGTTGTTGTATTTCTCCCGCTCATTCCAGTTGGTTTGCGTAAACAATCCATTATAGAGATTTATCCGAATACTGCCGTCGGCGCTGTTGTAGGGAAGAATGTCATTAATAGCATACGTTTTTGTGTAGTTGCCTATATTTGTCTTTATAATGGGGTCGCTGAAATTATCTTTTACGTAAATTACTCCTTCCATCACAGTCTTCCATAGTGTGTAATAGATGTATTTGCTATACTGCTCGGCATCACCCGGATTGTTGAGCACTACCACAGGCACTTTTGTCGCGGCAGCCTGTGTAGTCGGGTCGGTAAATGAATTGGCTGCTATGCGGGCGAAGAAATAACCAGGAGCCAGTGTCGCGCCCGGAGCATCGGCCTCATTTGCCTTCGGAGTAAGCGCACAGAAGAAATCGTAGCGATGACCATGCTCGATAGCGATCTGATCATAACCATCGGGGTGATAGGTTCCGATGCCGTACTTGTCACTTCCATCGCGGGCCTGATTCACTCCCGGCATGGCAATATTGACATTTTCCGGGGTAAATCCCATATCGTGATTCCCGGGAATATACGTGAGTTTGATTTTTTTATCCTGAATAATGCCATTCAGTACGTCAAAAATACTCTGATTGGCGGCTACGGTTTTTTTGATAAAAGAGGCCTGCGAGCCGCCGCTATAAGTGTCTGTGCGTGTCGGAATATACCATTCGTCAAACATATCGCCGGCAATAACCAATTCCCTGATCGTGTTCGATGAACGAACTTCGTTGAGAAACTGCTGTAGCCGTTTCAGATGCTTTACGTTTTCGGAGTACGCCAGGTCGTTCCCAAGGTGCAGATCGCTGATAACAACAATTTTGTCCCGCACATTATTACTGCTTTCGCTGGTAGTGTCGAACGGGTTTGCCGTAACGGATCCTTCATTTGTTTTACTGCACGACATTACACAAAGACTCGATGCAATACATAGGAATACAAGGTAACGTTTTTTCATGCAATAAATATTTGGGCAATAAAGGACTTTGCTCTACACAGGCAATTGATCGATGATTCGTTATAATTATGCTGACTCTTTGTGCCGAAAAATGCTGATAATAAGTGTTTGGGTAGTCTGTGAAACAAGGGAATGACAACACACTTAAAATTTAATATGCAAATGTATGAAAAAACAGACTCATGCATGTTTCATATTTACAAACCTGTTGTACCATATTTACAGAATTTATTTTTTGCTATTGTATCGTTCTGATTTTCAATTATTACTCTTGTGCGGCAAGCGATCGTTTGTAATCGGTTTTGTTTGTGCGCCGATGGCGGTATGCTATTCCAAACGGGGCTTTGTCTGTTTAATTTGCTTGCATCTGTCGATTGTTTTTTGTGTTTCGCCTTTTAGTTGAAACGTAATGAGTGCGAAACGACAGGAGGGGGACTGATTTCTTTACGTGTAATTTAGCAGAAGCTTAATTAAAATTTGATATTATAATTCCTTAAATTTGTATATTTGTAAATTATATTTTTTTGTCGGGCATCTCTTGTTATTTGGCATTTGAGGATACATATGGCAGATGCAAAGTGGTATACTCCTTCGTTGATCATATTTAATTGTTACCTGTAATGCAGCATTTATATATAGCTACAGTCTTTGCCGGCGCATTGGTGTGTTTACTGGCATCTCTGTTGCTGTTTGCCCGTTGTAAGTCGGGAGAACGCTCCCGTATCATTCTGGCTGTGATAGTCTCCTTCTCCGTTTATAATTATATTACCCGGTTTATTGCACTGTGTAATGGCTATGTGCCTGAAATAGTAGTTTCTACAAAATTATTGTTGCAGGCAATTTTTATGGTCATATGTTACGTCATGTATCCGATAGAGGTTATTGCTCCCGGTTGGCTGAATATCTGGCGGATCGTGAAACTCTATTCCGGTTGGTTGTTTTTACTGTGTGTTTACCTTATCTCGCTGTGGGCAGGCGTGCAGTATACATCCTATAATTCGCTTTTAGAGATGTTTGCACATGCCGGTCGGTTTGAGGTTTGGTTTCGTCTCTTGCTCGCCCTGCTGGTATTCAGCCCCATCTTTGTCGTTTTATTTATGCACCGAACGACACTCTATCGTAATGCCGATCATGTCTGGATAAGGAAATATATTCTTGTTTTATTCATCAATATTCTTGCATATATTCTGGTGGTGATGTTTAACCACCCGGTATTCAATATAGTCTATTATTATATCAGTGTCGGATGCAGTCTCTATATCGTTTATATGGAGCTTTTTGATAGATTGATAGGAAAATCGGTGGAGAAGAGTGTAGCTGAAGAGAGACAAACACAGCTGGAGGTAGCTGTGGAAGAGGATGAAGAGGCTTTGCTGGATAAATGTGCTATTGAGCAACGAAATGCCATCCTGATTGAGCGGTTGGATGCGTATATGAGAAAAAGCCGTGCCTGGCGAAATCCGGATCTCTCTCTTAATATATTGGCTTCCGAACTTTTCACCAACCGAACAACTCTTTCGCAGGCTATGCGCGAAAACGGATATGAAAATTATACGCATTATGTCGGACGGTTGCGTATTGATGATTTCCTGCAACAGATTGAATCCGGACAATCGGATAATTTTCAGGAGGCTTTCTTTTTTGTCGGATTTCGCTCGCGGGTTACCGCACTGCGTAACTTCCGGCAGTTTGTCGGAATGACCCCTTCGGAGTATTTTCAAAAGAAAGAAACGGGGATGGAAGAAGACGCTGTAGAGTAGTACTCCGAAGATACAATCAATTTCTGAGCAGTTTGTGCCTTTTATTGCAGGTAAGGCATTGACTGATTCGTCTTCGGATTAAACAAAACAGTAAGGCTGGGGGAATTTTTAGTGGTAGTCCCGCCGGGAATCGAACCCGGATCTAAAGTTTAGGAAACTTTTGTTCTATCCATTGAACTACAGGACCGCAGAAAGAGAAAGCAAAAATACAACTATTCTTCAATAATTTCAATTGCTCTTTTTAAGGAAAAAGCGCAAATGTCATTTGACCTTTGCGCTTTTACTGTGGTGCCACCAGGAATCGAACCGGGGACACAAGGATTTTCAGTCCTTTGCTCTACCAACTGAGCTATGGCACCATCTCTGTTTTGCGGATGCAAAGGTAGGTAAAATCACCGAACGTGCCAAATTATTTTTCAACTTTTTTCATTGATGTTGAATAACAATAAATTATAAAAAGTTGATTGTAGATCGATTGTCCGGTTTTATTGCGTTGTGCAATGGCGAAGCTGTGAAATTCATTCACATGCTTCGCCATCCATATTTTCACCCTCTGCCTTAGTAGGCTCTGGCAAATATCACGCGTTGTGCCGATGGTTTGCCGGTTACCATGCATACTCCCGGAGTTTTATCTCCCTCGAGAGGGATGCAGCGAATGGTTGCTTTGGTATCGGCTTTGATTTTTTCTTCGGTTTCGGTGGTGCCATCCCAATGACAGAGCAGGAATCCTCCTTTTTCAATCTCAACCTTGAATTCATCGTAGCTGTTCACTTCGCGGGTTACGGAGGTGCGATAGTCGAAAGCCTTGGTGTAGATGTTCTCCTGAATGGTGTCGAGCAATTCCTTGATATGCTGTTCGATGTTTTCGATAGGAAGAGTCTCTTTTGTCAGCGTGTCGCGACGGGCCACTTCAATAGTGCCGTTTTCGAGGTCGCGGGCACCTAACGCGAGGCGTACGGGGACTCCCTTCAATTCGTATTCGGCAAATTTCCATCCCGGTTTTTTTGCATCGTTGTTGTCGTATTTTACGCTGACACCAAGCGCTTTTAATTTGGCGGATATTTCGGCCGCTTTTTCGTCGATCTTTGTCAACTGGTCTGCATTTTTATAGATAGGAACGATGACTACCTGATAAGGAGCGAGTTTCGGAGGCAAAACCAGACCGTTGTCGTCGGAGTGGCACATAATGAGCGCTCCCATCAGTCGGGTGGAGACCCCCCACGAGGTTGCCCATACGTAATCGCGGGTTCCCTCTTTCGAGGCGAACGTTACGTCGAAAGCTTTCGCGAAGTTTTGTCCCAGGAAGTGTGATGTGCCGGCCTGCAATGCTTTGCCATCCTGCATCAATGCTTCGATACAGAACGTTTCGACAGCTCCGGCAAAGCGTTCGTTGGCCGATTTGATACCTTTCACGACCGGCATAGCCATGAAGTTTTCGGCAAAAGTGGCGTAAACGTCCAGCATCTTGCGGGTTTCGATCAACGCCTCGGCTTCGGTGGCGTGAGCCGTATGACCTTCCTGCCAGAGGAATTCGGCAGTGCGGAGGAAGAGGCGGGTGCGCATCTCCCAGCGAACCACATTAGCCCATTGGTTGATAAGGATAGGCAGGTCGCGGTACGATTGTATCCAGTTTTTATAGGTGTTCCAGATAATGGTTTCCGACGTCGGACGGATGATGAGTTCTTCCTCCAGTTTGGCGGCAGGGTCAACTATAACGCCTTTTCCGTCAGGGCTCGCTTTCAGACGATAGTGTGTTACAACTGCGCATTCTTTGGCAAAACCTTCTACATGATCGGCTTCCTTGCTGAGAAACGATTTTGGGATCAAAAGAGGAAAATAAGCATTCTGATGTCCTGTTTCCTTGAACATACGGTCGAGTTCGGCCTGCATTTTTTCCCAAATTGCATAACCATACGGTTTTATGACCATACAACCGCGAACGGCTGAGTTTTCAGCCAGATCGGCTTTAATTACCAGATCCTGATACCATTGCGAATAATCAACGTTTCGTGAAGTGAGTTCTTTTAATTCTGCCATGTTTGTAGGTTAAAGAGCAAAGAGCAAAGAACAAAGATGAAGGAGCTTCATTTTTTTTGTGTTTGTCCGAGTACTCTAATTTATGTGTTTGGATTGAAAATCAGATAAACATGTGGTCTTTTTTACCGCTTGCTTGCGCCTGCAAAGATACAATTTTCTTGGCAGGAGATAAAATGAACATGAAGGTTAATAACAGCTTGTTGTGTAACAAATGTGTAATGTAAGTTTTACCGGCTTGTAACCTTCGGGTGTGATTCCGGTTTTATCTTTGTTGCAAATAGTAAATGTCGGGACTATGTCAAAAATGGAAATCATAGAATATTCCGATCGGTATAAAGACGATTTCAGGCGGTTGAATTACGAATGGATTCAAAAATATTTTTGGATAGAGCCAACCGATGAACTGGTTTTGAACCATCCGGATGAAGCCGTGATTGCAGCAGGCGGATATATTTTCTTTGCCCGTTTGAATAATGTGATCGTGGGAACCTGCGCGCTGATGCGGGTAGATCCGCATGTGTATGAACTTGGCAAGATGGCGGTGGACGAAGCGTATCGTGAACTGGGAATCGGCACCCTGCTGATGAAAAGTGTGATTGCCAAAGCAAAAAAAATGAAATTGAGTAAACTGGTACTGTACTCGAATACCCGACTTCATGCAGCGATTAATATGTATATCCGGTTCGGATTTTATATGGTTCCGAAAACCGATTTTCACAACCATCGCGCTAACGTGAAGATGGAACTCAAGCTGATGGAAAGAGGTTTGCGCCGATCTTTCAAGCCTAAGGAAAAATGCAAACTCGGCTCTTTGTGATGAAATTGTATCTGTTTGACAGGTAGCTGATATGAAGTTTGCGATACCTCTTTCACAAGGCTGTTTTCAGACGTAGATTGACACGATAATAATTGATAATAAAGAGTTTTAACAATAAAAGCCCGCCGAAACTTTCCATTTCGGCGGGCTTTTGCTATTTTTGCAATCCCTAAATTTTTGGATGCGACAGTTTTGGCTGTTTGCGGCAGAGTCCTTTGTGTGCGCTTTGTGAGCATGATTGGACCCTGTTTTTGTGTTGAAAGACAATAAATTTATATATCAAACCAGAAACCTTATGAGTCTAAAAATTGTAGTATTAGCGAAACAAGTGCCGGATACCCGCAATGTGGGTAAGGACGCCATGAAAGCCGACGGGACGGTAAACCGTGCAGCTCTGCCTGCCATTTATAACCCCGAAGACTTGAATGCTCTCGAGCAAGCTTTGCGATTGAAAGACCGTTTCGAAGGTTCCACCGTTACCATTGTGACCATGGGTCCGGGACGTGCCGCCGAAATTATTCGCGAAAGCCTCTACCGTGGTGCCGACAACGGTTACCTCCTTACCGACCGCGCTTTTGCCGGTTCCGACACGCTTGCAACTTCTTATGCGCTCTCTTGTGCAATTAAAAATCTTCCTGAAGTAGACGTTATTGTTTGCGGTCGTCAGGCGATCGACGGTGATACGGCTCAGGTGGGTCCTCAGGTGGCCGAAAAACTGGGATTGCCCCAAATTACGTATGCCGAAGAGATTCTCGACGTAAAAGACGGAAAAATTACCGTAAAACGTCGCCTCGAACGTGGTGTGGAAATTGTGGAAGGTAAACTGCCAATTCTGATTACCGTCAACGGTTCCGCTCCTGACTGCCGTCCGCGTCATGCCAAATTAGTGATGAAATACCATCATGCCAAAACCGTGACCGAACGTCAGGAACAAAATGACGATTACATGTTCATGTTTGACAAACGCCCCTATCTGAACATTACAGAATGGAGCGTGAATGATATTCAAACCGATATTAACTGGTTGGGTCTTAAAGGTTCTCCTACAAAGGTTAAGGCTATCGAAAATGTTGTTTTCCAGGCAAAAGAGAGCAAACACTTAGCCGGTAAAGACAGCGAAATCGATGAGCTGATGAAAGAGCTTATTGCAAACCACACAATCGGATAATCAATTGTCGGGATAGATGACCTTTGTGGTCGTATAACTGTCTCATAAACATAACAAAAACGTAAAACATGAACAATATTATAGTTTATCTCGAAATTGAAGAGGGTGTTGTTGCCGATGTGAGTCTCGAACTGCTTACCAAGGCCCGCTCTCTGGCAACTAAACTGAAATGTAAACTCGAAGCGCTTGCCATCGGCTCTCAACTCGATGGTATCGGTGCTCAGGTTTTCCAATACGGTGTCGACAAGCTCTATCTTGCCGACGACGCTCGCCTCTATCCTTATACTTCGATGCCCCACACTTCGGTGTTGGTCAATCTTTTCAAGGAAGAAAAACCACAAATCGCCCTGATGGGTGCTACCAGCATCGGTCGTGACCTCGGCCCCCGTGTATCTTCTGCCCTGTTCAGCGGATTGACAGCTGACTGTACCGCGCTCGAAATCGGCGATCACGAAGATAAAAAAGAGGGTAAATCGTATACCGATCTGCTTTATCAGATCCGTCCTGCTTTCGGTGGTAACATCGTGGCAACCATCATCAACCCCGAATGCCGTCCGCAGATGGCTACCGTTCGCGAAGGTGTGATGAAAAAAGAGATTTTCGATGCCAACTACAAAGGCGAAGTCGTAAATCTTGAAGTGGCAAAATATGTAAGCGATTCCGATTTTGTGGTAAGCGTGATCGAACGCCACATGGAAAAATCGAAGAGCAACCTGAAATCGTCTCCTATCATCGTGGCCGGTGGTTACGGTATGGGCTCGAAAGAGAACTTCAAATTGCTTGAAGAACTGGCTTCGGTTTTGGGTGGTGAAGTAGGCGCTTCGCGTGCAGCTGTCGATGCAGGTTTCGCCGAACATGATATGCAAATCGGTCAGACTGGCGTTACCGTTCGTCCTAAATTGTATATTGCCTGTGGTATTTCCGGTCAGATTCAGCACATTGCCGGTATGCAGGAAAGTTCCATCATCATTGCCATCAACAATGACGAAAACGCTCCGATTAATGCAATTTCCGACTACGTGATTACTGCTAACGTGGAAGACGTAGTGCCGAAAATGATTAAGTATTATAAGCAAAACAGCAAGTAGTGTGTAGTGAGTAGCCGGTAGTTAGTAGAAATTTGTAATTGGTGTCGTTAAATGAGAACATCCAATTTTGAAGACTTAGTAGTATGGCAAAAGGCGCATGAATTTGTACTTTTTGCATATAAAATTACTTCAAAATTTCCGAAGGAAGAGTTGTTCGGATTGACAAATCAATTCAGAAGAGCCGCAGTTTCTATTCCGGCTAATATTGCAGAAGGATATAGAAAGCGCGGAATCAAGGACAAGCTACGTTTTTATAATATTTCTGCGGGGTCAGCGGACGAATGTCGGTACTACATCATTCTTGCAAAAGACTTAAATCTCATTGATCAAATTGAATACGATAATTTATACAATAGTATAAACATAGTTTCGAAATTATTGACCGGTTATTGTAAAGGAATAATAAATCAAACAAATAGTAATGATTAGATTGGATGCAGGCAAGCCGATTTGCTTCTCACTACCCACTACTCACTACTATCTACAAAGAAAAACAACATGGCAAATTACTATTTAGATAAACCCGAACTCAAATTCCATTTGACGCATCCGTTGATGGAAAAGATAGTGGCGCTCAAAGAGCAGAACTATCGTGAAAAAGATACATTCGACTATGCTCCTCAGGATTTTGAGGACGCTATCGATAGTTACAACCACGTGATGGAGATCATCGGTGAAATTTGTGGCGATATTATCGCTCCCAATGCCGAAGATGTTGACCATGAAGGTCCTCACGTAGTTGACAACCGTGTGGTATATGCCCGCGGAACACAGGAAAACCACGAGGCGTTGAAAAAAGCCGGCGTTTACGGTATCTCTTTGCCCCGCGAATACGGAGGCTTGAACTTCCCGATGGTACCTTACGTGATGACCGGTGAAATCGTATCGCGTGCCGATGCCGGTTTTGCCAACATCTGGGGTTTGCAGGACTGTGCCGAAACTATCCACGAATTTGCTTCAAAAGAGATTCGCGAAGAGTTTCTTCCCCGCATCAATCAGGGTGAAACCTGCTCGATGGACCTGACCGAACCGGATGCAGGTTCTGACCTTCAGGCCGTGATGCTGAAAGCTACTTACGACGAAAAGAAAAAAATCTGGTTGCTCAACGGTGTGAAACGTTTCATTACCAACGGTGACGCTCAGATTAAATTAGTGTTGGCCCGTTCCGAAGCAGGCACTGCAGATGGTCGCGGTCTCTCTTATTTTGTTGTCGACAATCAGTTCGACAGCTCGATGAAGGTACGTCGTATCGAAAATAAACTGGGTATCAAGGGATCTCCTACCTGCGAACTCGTGTTTACCAACACTCCTGCCAAAATGGTGGGCGAACCCAAAATGGGCTTGATTAAATACGTTATGTCGCTGATGAATGGTGCTCGTCTGGGTGTAGGTGCTCAGTCGGTAGGTGTAGCTCAGGCGGCCTACGAAGAGGCGCTGGCTTATGCAAAAGACCGTGCTCAGTTCGGTAAAGCCATCATCGAATTCCCCGCGGTATTCGAAATGCTGGCCATCATGAAGGCTAAAGTGGATGCATCCCGTGCCTTGTTGTACGAATGTACCCGTTTTGTGGATGTTTACAAAGCGTATGGCGCTATTGCTGACGAACATCCGTTGACCAAAGAAGAACGTCTGGATGCCAAAGAATATCAAAAACTGGCCGATATGATGACTCCGCTGGTAAAAATGTTTGCCAGTGAATATGCCAACCAGAATGCGTATGACTCCATTCAGGTTCACGGTGGTTCGGGCTTTATGAAAGATTATGCCTGCGAACGTATCTATCGCGATGCCCGTATTCTTACCATTTACGAAGGAACGTCGCAGTTGCAGGTGGTGGCTGCTATCCGTTTCGTAACCAACGGTGCTTACGTTGCCAAACTGCGTCAGTACGAAGCTCAGCCAATCAATCCGGCTTTCGAAGGATTGCGTAACCGCCTGATTGGTTTTACCGATAGCCTCGAAAAAGCGATTGCTAAGGTAGCCGAACCCAAAAATGCCGAGTATCATGACTTCATGGCTCGCCGTTTGGTAGAGATTGCCGGTCACTTAGTGATGAGCAACCTGCTGATTATCGATGCTTCGCGCGACGATATGTTTGCCCGTTCGGCTGAAATATACAGCAGTTTTGCCGCTGCCGAAATCACTAAACACCTGGCATTTATCGACAGCTTCCAGCTCGATAACGTTGGTTTGTACAAAAACAGCGATCAGGAATAAAAAAGAGAGCGTTAATTAATAAATAGAGAAAAAGAGGTTGTTCGGTCATCGGACAACCTCTTTTGTGTTGAAATGTTTCCTTTGACTTTATGCCGTTTCTGGCGAAGTGGTGAGTTTTCTTTATCTTTGTGGCAGGTAAAGCCTGTTGAATCGGGTTTTCGTTTTGTGTTACGTTTAATTAAGTGAATAATGCGAACAATTGTATTGAATCTGTTGCTGGTTTTTAGTGTCTGCTGGCAGGTGCAGGCGCGGGAAGTGACCATTGAAAATGCTTTGTATGATTTGCCGGATGTGATTTTTAAATCAATCGGGAAAGCCGATACCTTTGAACTGAAGATTAAACAGCCGTTGGATCACCAACATCCCGAGAAGGGCTACTTCTATCAACGGGCCTTCCTTACCCACAAAGCGTTTGATAAACCGATGGTGATGTATCTTTCGGGATATAATCAGGATCGGCCATACAAAAATGAGTTGACGAAATTGCTGGATGCGAATCAATTGTCGATAGAACATCGCTACTTTGGAAAAAGTGTACCCGATAGCCTCGATTATAACTACCTGAATCTGGAACAGGCGACCGCCGATTTGCATCATATCAACGAACTGTTCAAAAAAATTTACGCTGGAAAATGGATTGGTACCGGTATCAGCAAAGGCGGGTCGACGACGATTTTCTATAAATATTTCTACCCGAACGATGTGGATGTATCCATTCCGTACGTGGCTCCGCTTAACTGTGAATATGAAGATCAGCGCCTCTATACTTTTCAGGATACGGTTGGTTCCAAAATTTGCCGACAAAAACTGTTTACCTTTCAGAAACGGATGTTGAAGCACCGCAAAGAGGTTCTGCCCCTGTTGCGAATGTACAGCGATGGTGCCGGTCTGAAGTTTTCAACCCTTACGCTGGAACAGGCTTTTGAATATAGTGTATTGGAATTGCCGTTTGCTTTCTGGCAGTATTACACCTCCTGCGATGATATTCCATCGGATGCCTCGTCGCTTTTAGCCGCCACGCAATATCTGATCAAGGTGAGCAATATCCGGTCTTTTAGCGATTCGGATATTAATTTCTTTTTATCGCACTCTTATCAGGCGGCCACCGAGATGGGTTATTACGGCTATCGTACCGAACCGTTTAAGAACGACCTGAAGGCTCTGTCGTTGCAACCGCATCCTTACGCGGCTATTGTACCGAAAAGAATTCCGGTACACTTCGACGGTACCTTACTGAAAAAAGTAAACGAATGGATTGCGAAAGAGGGTAACCGGATGATCTATATCAACGGATCGGTCGATACATGGAGCGCGACGCGTGTTCCACCCTCCGATAAAGTGGATGCGCAGTGGTTTTTGCTCAACGGAAAAAATCATAGCACTACCCGTTTTGTGAATATGACCCCCGACGAAAAACAGCGCTTTATTACCACACTGCAACGATGGGGAATTCCGGTGGCGAATCCGGAGATGAAATAAAGATTTTACGAAACGAGGCTATCTCAAAATTAAAATTGAGATAGCCTCGTTTTTTTTGACTTGTCTGAACGGTGTGATCGGGATGATAGTGGCCGTTTTTGTAACTGCGATTGCACATTGTCAAATAGATACGTCGATAAAAACGATTTATTCGTCGACCGTATGCGCCTGTTCATCTATTTGATTTTTCCCGGGTTATTTCCCTCCGTACCTTTACATCGAATTCAACGGGGATCTGCTTCGAACGGCATGATTGTTGAATTGAAAATTTAAGAATAGGTGGCCGGTGCAGAATTAAATAGAAGCACTGATAAGGCAAAAAAGATGTGTAGTTGAAATCTGTTTTTTGAAAATATAATAATTTTAATTTGATTGATTATGAAAAAGATTGTGTTAGTTTTAGGAATTATGGTTGCATGTGTTGTTTCAAGTCAGGCCATCAACCGTGTTGAAAGTGGCGTTATTAGTACCATTAATAACGAAAACGTATTCGGACATTTGTCTACCTATTTGAATGTAAATGAAGATCAGGCAACTGATTTGAAAACTGTGATCGAAAAGACGCAAATTCAGTTGGAACAAGCCCAAAAGACAGGAGATGCGAAAGCGTATGCCGCAGCAATGCGTTACAGCTTTACCGGTGCAGCCAACATACTTACGGTGCCGCAATATGCAAAGTATTGTTCACTTATTAGATTGACCATCAGGAACAGACATCTGGATCGTCACATGTTCTAAAAAGGAAACACGATTCTGCTAAAACAGAAAGAGGATAGGCATACACTGCATATCCTCTTTCTGTTTGTTCAATCCAACCGTCTTTGTCGGGGTTGCGATAGGTGACTATTCAGTGTATAGCTGCTTATGATTTTGCCTTGAAGGCCAAAGCGTACAGTTTTATCTGTTTTACCATCGAGAGTAACCCGTTAGCCCGCGTGGGAGAAAGGTGTTCTTTCAATCCTATCTTATCGATAAAATAGAGGTCGGCATCCAGAATTTCATCGGGAGTATGATCCGACATTACCCGGATGAGAAGAGAGATAATTCCCTTCACAATAACTGCATCGCTTTCGGCAGTGAAAATGATTTTACCGTTTTGAATTTCTGCATCGAGCCACACGCGGCTCTGACAACCTTCTATTAAATTCTGTGGTGTTTTTGCTTTTTCGTCTATCGGATCGAGTGAGTTTCCCAAATCGATCAGATAGGCATATTTATCCATCCAGTCGAAGAATTCGCTAAACTCTTCAATTACCTGATCCTGCGCTTCGTTTATTGTCATTAGTTTATTCACAATTTAAACATTTACAATTTACTATTTTAATCTGTCGGTCACCTATCTTTCCTGAAAGATAAGTGGCTGATAAAAATTACTAAAACATTTTCTGTACCCGATCCACTGCTGCCACCAATGCGTCGATCTCTTCTTTGGTGTTATAAAAAGCGAACGAAGTCCGGATGGTTCCCTCTACACCCAGTGTGTGCATCAGCGGCATGGCGCAATGATGTCCGGTACGCACCGCAATGCCCAGCTTGTCGAGCAATGTTCCCATGTCGAAATGGTGAATATCGCGTACAAGAAAAGAGATTACGCTTGCTTTTTCGGCAGCCGTACCGAAAATACGCATTCCGTCGATATTCATCAATTGCCCGGTAGCATATTGCAAAAGTTGATTTTCATAATCGCCGATTGCTTTCACTCCGAGCTTTTGCATATAACGGATTGCCTCGGCCAGCGCGACCGAACCGACATAATCGGGCGTGCCTGCTTCAAACTTAAAGGGAAGCTCGGCATAGGTCGTCTTTTCGTACGTCACAGTGGCAATCATTTCACCGCCGCCATGATAGGGCGGTAGCTGTTCCAGCCACTTCTCTTTTCCGTACAACACGCCGATGCCGTTCGGGCCGTACATTTTATGGCCGGAGAAAACATAAAAGTCGGCATCCAGCGCCTGTACATCGACCGGCATGTGCGACACCGCCTGAGCGCCGTCGACCAGCACCGGAATATCGTGAGCATGTGCTTCGGCAATAATCTTTGCCACGGGATTAATCGTTCCCAACACATTCGATATATGAACCACCGAAATCAGTTTGGTTTTGGGAGAAATCAGCTTTGAAAACGCTTCCATATCGAGTTCACCCCGTTCGTTGAACGGAATTACCTTCAACACAATTCCTTTGCGGTCGCGCAGCAACTGCCACGGAACGATGTTGGCATGATGTTCCATGCCGGTAATCAGAATCTCGTCGCCCTCGTTGCAAAAAGTCTCGCCGAACGAAGTAGCGATCAGGTTGATTGCTTCGGTAGTTCCGCGGGTAAAGATAATTTCGCGCGACGCAGCAGCATTGATAAACCGCTGTACCGTTTGACGCGCCTCTTCGTGCGCTTCGGTTGCCACCTGACTCAGGTAATGCACCCCGCGGTGAATGTTCGCGTTCTGGTTATAATAGACATTCTCGATCGCTTCCACCACGCAACGGGGCTTCTGCGACGTGGCCGCGTTGTCGAAATAGACCAGCGGACGGTCATAAACAGTACGGGAAAGTATGGGAAAATCGGCCCGGATGGCCGCAATATCTAAAGTGGTATCCACATCAAAAAATTTTATGGGTAATTGATTGCGCGACAAAACATTTCCGGTATCGGATTCAGGCAATAATTGAAAAAATGTTTCGTTATCCGTAATAGGATAGTGCAAAGATAGCGATTTAACCACAAAAACCGGATATTCAAGAGGTAAAATTGCACCGGCCGGACTTTGTTCGGGACGGCACTATTTCTTTTCGGATTTTTTTTGAGTAATTTTGTGTCGGCCGGGAAGGCGTCGGAATTCCACTTCCAAATTTTCCGGCAAAACGTTAGCAATAAGCAACCAGAACCATATGAAGAAACTACTTTTGTCTCTCTTCGCATTTGCGTTAGCCATAACTGTATCGGCACAGGAGTTGCGTTGCCGCGTGCAGGTTAATTCGAGTATGATTCAGGGAACCAACAAGGAGATATTTACCAAATTGGAAAAAGATCTGAACGATCTGATGAATAACCGCAAATGGAGCAACGCGACATACACTTCCAACGAACGAATCGAATGCTCTTTCGTGATCACCGTTAAAAACTATTCGGGAGGCGACAATTTCACCGGTGAACTTCAGGTGCAGGCCCGGCGTCCGGTCTTCAACTCCTCCTATTTCACCACGTTGTTCAATTTTCGCGACCAGAATTTCAATTTTACATATGTAGAGTCGCAACCGCTCGAAACCCGCGAGAACCAGACGTCCAACAACCTGCTGGCGGTTCTTGGTTTTTACGGTTACATCATTTTGGGATACGATGCCGATTCTTTCTCGCGACGCGGAGGCTCTCCGTTTTTTCATCGCGCCGAAGAGATAGCCAATGCCATGCAAAATTCGTCCGAAACCGGATGGAAAGCGTTTGAATCGGATCATAACCGCTATGCCCTTATTAACGGCATTCTGGACGAGAAATTACGTCCGGTGCGGGAGCTCTACTACGACTACCACCGCCTGGGATTGGATCTGATGTCGGAAAATGCAGACAACGGAAGAGCCAAAATCGCCTCTTCACTCATGGTTTTACGACAGGCAAACAGCGACCGACTTTACAATGTTGCCATCACCTCGTTTCTCGATACAAAAATCGACGAGATAGCCGACATTTTCAGCAACGGGCAACCTAAAGAGAAGAGTGAAATATATACCCTGTTGCAGGATGTCGCCCCTTCAATGCAAAAACGATTTGAAAAAATTCAGAACGGAAAATAATTTTGCCATACCGATGATTACTTCGCTCCATATCGAAAACTACGTTCTTATTTCCAAGCTGGATATCGAATTCAAGCCCGGATTTTCTGTTATCACCGGAGAAACCGGAGCAGGAAAGTCGATCATTTTAGGCGCGCTGGGTCTTATACTCGGACAACGCGCCGATAGCAAAACCATTAAAGAGGGCACCTCAAAATGTATCATCGAAGGATACTTCCGTATCGGGGACTACCGCTTGCATGATTTTTTCGAACAAAACGACCTGGACTACAGTGACGAATGCCTCGTTCGCCGGGAAATTTCGAGCGGAGGAAAATCGCGATCGTTCATAAACGACACTCCTGTAGGGTTGCAACAGTTGAAAGAACTTGGCGACAAGTTAATCGATATTCACTCGCAGCACCAAAACCTACTGCTGACAAATGACCGGTTTCAGCTTCAGGTGGTCGATACTATTTCAAAAAGCCAGCCGGAGCTGGAGGCCTACCAACAGCAATTTCATGCGCATCAAAAATGTCAGCAAACGCTTGCTAAGCTTAAAGAAACGGCACAACAACAAAAAGCTGAAGGCGATTTTCTGCAGTTTCAGTTCAATCAATTGAATGAAGCTCAGCTCTCTGAAGGAGAACAGATCCAACAGGAAGCGGAGCTACAGCTGCTTTCTCATGCCGAAGAGATCAAAACAGATCTGTCCAGGGCTGCCAGCCTTATCGAAGACGAAAACGGATCGGCCATAACGTTGCTGAAAGAGGCGCTTATTGCTTTACGCCGTGCCGAAAAATTGTACCCCGGCAGTTCGGAGTGGTTGCAGCGACTCGAATCTGCCGTTATCGAGCTAAGGGATATTTATGCCGAACTCGACAAGGCACACGAGAATATTGATATTGATCCAACCAAAGCGGAACAGATCAAACAGCGGCTCGACCTGCTCTACACCCTCGAACAAAAACACAGGGTCAATTCTGTAGAAGAGTTGATTGTCCTGCGCGACAAGATAGACGAACAACTGCAACAAATAGAGTCGTTGGACGATGAGATTGAACGCCTGGAAAAAGAGGAGAAGAGGCTCTGTGAAGAGATGCTGAATGCCGGAGCAAAGCTTTCGGCAAAACGAAAATCGGCCCTGCCTCAAATCGAAAAGCATCTGGTATCGCAGCTGAAACAGCTCGGAATGCCGGACATCCGATTCGAAGTCAGGATAACGCCACGTGCCGAATGGAGCACCACCGGCAACGACGACATCCAATTCTGTTTTTCGGCAAACAAAAACAGCCAGCTGCAACCCGTGTCGGAAACGGCATCCGGAGGTGAAATTTCGCGCGTAATGATCAGTCTCAAATCGCTTGTGGCAAGTAGCAAATCGCTGCCTACCATTATTTTCGATGAAATAGATATGGGAATATCCGGCGAAGTTGCCAATGCCATGTCGCTCATTATGAAAAATCTGGGAACATATATGCAGGTTATTGCCATCACCCATCTGCCACAAATTGCAGCGCAAGGGTCTACACACTACAAAGTATTTAAGAACAACACCAAAGAGACGACTGAAACATCCATAAAGCAACTTACGAACAGCGAACGAATCACCGAAATTGCCTCTATGTTAAGTGGCGATTCCATTTCACAAGCTGCAATAGAGAACGCAAAACAGCTTTTATCTGCAATTTCTTAGTATTTTTTCAGAAAAATGAGTGCCAATCTCAGAAAAAGCAACTATTTTTGTAAAAAATGCAGGTGCGTATGAGAAAATATTTTACTCTTTTTCTGCTCTCTTTTTTTCTACTGACTGGCAGTTATTTAGAAGCTCAGACAATAACTTCACCGGACACACAGGAACAAGCTCCTCGCGTGGGGGTTACTGTTTCCGAGAAAAAGATGACAGTATTCAATGCGCCCTACAACACTTCACTAAAGATTTTTAGTCTTGTCGGTGTAAAAGTAGCTGAGTTCAAAGTCACATCCACACGACAGGATTTTTATTTGAACCTCTCCGTAGGCTATTACATAGTCAAGGCCGGAGAACAGACGTTCAAAATAGCCATCAGATAACACCAGAAGGATGCCCATCGGCATCCTTTCTTGTTTTATTCTCCCTTTCAAAAGAATCCATTCTTCTCTTCCGAGCGCACCAAAATTCCTTTCGTGCACTATCTTTGTATCAGAGGCGACCCTTGTTCTCACGGAAAAGGCTCCATGACATCTTCGTGCCAACGGGAGAAGCCCGGAAATCGAATCAAATGACATAACGGACACATTATATGTACGTTTCATGTGTCTTTACAAATCAAATTATTATCGTATGAAAAAAATTCTATTATCAGTCATTTTAGGCATGGCCACCTTATTGGCATCTGCTCAAATCTGGACTTCAGATCCAGCTCACTCTCATTTAACATTTGCCGTCAGTCACATGACCATTTCAGAAGTAACCGGCAATTTTACCCAATTTGATGTAAAAGTTACCGCAACCAAACCCGATCATAGCGATGCCAAGGTTGACGTTACCGTTCAGATTGCGAGTATAAGCACCAATGTGACAGCCCGTGACAACCACCTCAAGACCGCAGATTTCTTTGATGCGGCAACCTATCCGACTATGACTTTCAAAAGCACGTCGATCAGAAAAATCAAAGGAAATAATTACAAACTGGCGGGGAATCTTACCATGCACGGCGTCACCAAGCCGATAGTACTGGATGTGATTTATAAAGGCACGGTTTCCAATCCGATGAGTAAAAAAGAGACTTCAGGCTTTTTGTTCAAAGGCAAGCTCAACCGAATGGACTACGGCGTCGGGCCCAAATTTGCGGCGACTTTTGTCGGAACCGACATCGCTATATCGGGAAGTGTGGAATTTCTCGAAAGCAAATAATCTGTGTTTTTATGGACGACACACAAGTATGTAGATGTTATAATGTCTCAAAGAAAGAGATAGCCGATGCTATCAGCGCGTGCGGTTATGCCACCGTAGCCGAAATTCAGGATACTCTTGGAGCCGGTACCATTTGCGGGCGTTGTATCCCTGAAATCAGAAGTATTCTTGCTTCGGGAGAACAATAAATATGACATTGCAGAAATTTCTTTGACGTTCCTGCAAAAAAAAGAGACGATTCTGTTTTTAAGTTAGAATCGTCTCTTTTTTATGTAATCAATCGAATATTAGTCTAATTTGTGGATTACCAATCCCGAACGCAGTTTCGGTTCAAACCAGGTCGTTTTCGGAGGCATGATATTTCCGCTGTCGGCAATGTCGATCAGTTGTTTCATCGAAACAGGATAAAGTGCCAACGCGACTTTCATCTCACCGTTGTCTACCCGGCGTTTCAATTCGCCCAGACCACGGATACCACCAATAAAATCGATACGTTTATCGGAACGGAGATCCTTGATACCCAGAATTTCGTCCAGAATCAAATTCGACGAGATGGTTACATCCAACACCCCGATGGGGTCGTTATCGTTGTAAGTGCCTGCTTTGGCTGTCAACGAATACCATTTACCCGAAAGATAAAGAGCGAAGTTGTGCAAAGCCGACGGTTTGTAAATATCGGCACCTTTCTCTTCTACCGTGAAGTTTTTTTCGAGGGCCGCAATAAATTGTTCGTTGGTCAGACCGTTCAGATCTTTCACCACACGATTGTAATCGATTATATTAAGCTGATTGTCAGGAAAGCACACGGCTAAAAAGTAATTATACTCTTCGTTGCCCTTGTGACTGGGGTTTTGTTTGCGTTTTTCGTCGCCAACTAAGGCCGCAGCAGCACTACGGTGATGGCCGTCGGCAATATACATAGACGGAATCCCCGCAAAAATTTCGGTAATACGTTTGATGGTCGCATCGTCGTTGATCACCCAAAAGTGGTGACCGAAACCATCGGGAGCAACAAAGTCATACTCGGGAGCACCTTTCGTAACGTTGCTGACAATGGCATCCAATTCGTCCTGATGCGGATAGGCAAAAAATACCGGTTCGATGTTGGCATTGTTCACGCGAACATGTTTCATGCGGTCTTCTTCCTTATCACGACGGGTAAGCTCGTGCTTTTTGATATTGCCTTTCATATAATCTTCTACGGCAGCTGCCACGCAAAGTCCGTATTGTGTACGGCCGTTCATGGTTTGTGCATACACGTAGTAACGATCCTTATCGTCCTGCACCAACCAACCCTCTTTTTGAAACTTATTGAAGTTTTCGAGGGCTTTGGCATACACTTTTTCGTCGTGTTCGTCGGTACCTGCCGGAAAATCGATCTCCGGTTTGATAATATGATAAAGCGATTTTTGATTATCCCCTGCCTCGGCACGGGCTTCTTCGGAATTCAACACATCGTAGGGACGTGACGCTACCTGTTCCACTAATTCTTTCGGTGGACGCACGCCCCGAAACGGTTTTACTATTGCCATAATCAAGTATAAATTTGGGTTTTCAAAGGAGTTGCAAAGGTAACGACTTTTCCCGACTTATTAAAGGAAAAGCGGGCGATGTTTAGCCCTCATTATCAAAGAAGAAAGTATCAATAAAAAATTATCCAACTCTTTGGTTTGAAAGAAAAAAATGATTACTTTTGCATCCTGATTTTCCGACGGGGTCTTTATCAAGTAGCACTGTTGCAGGGATGCCGCATCTCACCTCCCGGATGTAATTGAAAAACAATTTATTACATGTACGCAATTGTTGAAATCTTAGGACAGCAGTTCAAGGTGGAAGCCGGACAGAAACTGTTTATCCATCGTATGCAGGAAGCCGAAGCAGGCTCGCAGATCGAATTTGAAAAAGTATTATTGGTAGACAAAGAGGGTGCTATCACCGTTGGTGCTCCTGTTGTTGAAGGAGCTAAAGTCGTAGCCGAAGTAAAAGGCCACGTAAAAGGCGACAAAGTTCTTGTCTTCAAGAAAAAAAGAAAAAATGACTATCAGAAAATGAATGGTCACCGTCAGTACTTTACTGAACTGTTTATTAAAGAAATCGTAGCGTAAACTCTTAAAACTTAACAATAATGGCACATAAAAAAGGAGTCGGTAGTTCGAAAAACGGCCGCGAGTCCGAAAGTAAACGACTTGGTGTGAAGATTTTTGGTGGCCAGTTTGCTAAGGCAGGCAACATCATCGTTCGTCAACGTGGCACTGTTCACAACCCCGGCGAAAACGTAGGTCTGGGCAAAGACCACACACTGTTTGCTTTGGTTACAGGCAAAGTTGTTTTCCGCAAAAAGAAAGACAACAAATCGTTCGTATCTGTAGAACCGGTTGCTGAGGCGTAAGCCCAGGCATTGCAAAATAACAGGAAACCTCTCCGTTCTGTGGAACGCGGGAGGTTTTTTTGTATGCTCTTTTCGCGCGAGGATTGGCACAAAAGCGGCAAAAATGGATTTCAATAAATGCCGGATAAATCGTACCTTTGCTTTCATCTGTAACACAGAGACAGAACATTTCAACTGTAAATCGTAAATTGTAAATATACAACATGTTAACGCTAAAATTCATCACCGAAAACAAAGACGAGGTGATTCGCCGGTTGGCAAAAAAACACTTCGATGGGACCGAATTGATCGGACAAGTAGTAGAACTGGATACAAAACGTCGTAGTGTTCAGGCATCGCTGGATGCCAACTCGGCAGAGATGAATAGTCTGTCGAAGGCAATTGGAGACCTTTTCAAACAGGGTAAACAAGCCGAGGCTGCAGAAGCCAAAGCCAAAACTGCCGAGCTGAAAGAGGCAATCAAAGCGCAATCGGCCGAATTAGACGCAATCGAAAAACAATTAGTCGATATTTTGGTGACTATCCCGAATCTTCCCCACGAATCGGTGCCCGAAGGACGCGTAGCAGAAGACAATGTGGTAGAAAAAACGGGAGGCGTAGTGCCCGAATTGGCCGAAGATGCTCTTCCTCACTGGGAGCTGGCTAAAAAATACGATCTGATCGATTTTGAACTGGGTGTAAAAATTACCGGAGCCGGATTCCCGGTTTACAAGGGCAAAGGAGCCCGCTTGCAACGCGCCCTCATCAACTTTTTCCTCGACAATGCACGCGAGGCCGGTTATCTGGAAATACAACCGCCTTACGTGGTGAATCAGGCTTCGGGTTACGGTACCGGTCAGCTGCCCGATAAAGAGGGTCAGATGTATCATGCCAACCTGGATGATCTCTATCTGATACCGACTGCCGAAGTTCCTGTTACCAATATTTATCGCGATGTAATTTTGCAGGAAAGCGAACTCCCAATCAAAAATTGTGCCTATTCTGCCTGTTTCCGTCGCGAAGCCGGTTCGTACGGCAAGGATGTACGTGGCCTCAACCGTTTGCATCAATTCGACAAGGTGGAAATCGTCCGTATCGACACTCCGGAACACTCTTACGAATCGCTCAAAGAGATGGTCGCTTATGTGCAAACATTGGTCGACAAGCTGGAATTGCCCTGGCGCATACTTCGTCTCTGCGGTGGCGATATGAGTTTTACCTCTGCCATCACGTTCGACTTTGAAGTATTCTCTGCCGCGCAGAAACGCTGGTTAGAGGTGAGTTCGGTATCTAACTTTGAAAACTATCAGGCCAATCGTCTGAAATGTCGCTACAAAGGGAATGACAAAAAAACACAGCTCTGCCATACGCTAAACGGTAGCGCGCTGGCTCTGCCGCGTATTGTAGCCGCTCTGCTTGAGAACAACCAAACCGCCGATGGTATTCGCATCCCCAAGGCATTGGTTCCGTATACCGGCTTCGACATGATTTGATCGAACCGACATGGAGATAAGAAAAGCCGTTCTTTACACAAAGAACGGCTTTTCTTATAAATTGACACTATATTTGCATACAAAGCAAATATTTATAAGCAAACAAGCTTAATTAATTCAAATCCTTCTCAATTTCCGCCGAATTGCTGTCTTTTATCTGCTTATTCTTTTTACCTTTGTCAGGTAAATAATGCACGACACACGTAGACACATCATCCGCTTCTGTTTTGATGAATGTCTGATTGCTGCAAATTTATACTAACCAAATAGTAAAACAGCGCTTTGTCCGATAGAGAGCGTGTCTTTACAACCTTTGTGCCGAAAATATTTTCCCGACTGATGAGCCGGGAGAACACAATATAGCTCTACTAAATTACAACGGCATATTCTTTTCAGCCTATTAAAAATATAAACGCTAATGAGGGTGCATAGCATCTCATTATTTTTCTCAATTATTCACTTTTAGGCTACAAGGCGACGCGACGTCGCCTTGTAACTGCCGACAACCAAAAGGGATCATAAACTCTTCAGCTTTATTCCAACCTGAGTCAGCAACTCTTCCAAAGAAGAGACATCCTTCTCTTCTCCGGCCTTCAGCACAAGCTTTGCACACGCTTCAGCATCCGCTCCTGCCCGGTGATGCCGGAACCGGATATCAAACATGTCACATAAACTGTTCAATTTGTAGGATGGCAGCCCTTTCCATATTTTTCTGGATAACGAAACAGAGCAGAGATAATCGCTGTGAGGAGTAGCCAGATCATAGTGGCGCAACGAAGAACGCAACACATTCATATCGAAAGCCGCATTGTGCGCAACCAAAACCGTATCTTCCAACCATGGATGCAGTTCGCTCCACATCTCTTCAAAGGTATTCTCCGCCTGCAGGTCGGAAGACGAAATGCCATGCACCTTTTGGCACCATGGATTCATGTAGGGAAAACATGCAGGCTTAATCAAATGCGATACCGTTTCGGTTATTTCACCCTCTTCCACCCGGCAGAGACCTATCTCGCAGGGAAACTGCGCATGTGCCGTTTCAAAATCTATTGCAGTAAAAGTCATTCTGTATATTTAATCGTACTACTGAAAAACCGGCTTCATTCCGGTTTGGAGTGTTTGCCATTTGCCTCGTCCAAAACCCATTGCAGTTCAGGATCAACACCCTTCAATCTGTCGTCAAGCGTCGGAACGATCCGGGTATCCGGCATAACTCCTCTTCCATCGGGCAAACAGCGATAGGGAGTTGTCACCTCAAGCAACCCGAAAGAGAGTTTCAGTTTGCTTCCGGGTAACATAAACGGAGGCATTTGCCCTGCCACGCAACTGTTGAAGGAGCCTCCGGTCTCTTCTCCCACAAAAACGGCCCGACCCGACCCTTTCAGATTTGCCGAAAGAACCGAAGATGCCGAAAAGCTGCATCCGTTTATAAGCACATAAACCTTACCTCTAAAATGATCGGTTCTCGGGTGTTTTTTCCAAATCGGAGGATAATAAAAATAGTAACGACCGTCCGCTTTCTTATGTGTAATCAGGCTTGTAATCGAATTATACACCAACCAACCGGGCGTTCCCAGAACCCGCAATGCAAACTGACCCGGCGATTGTGCGTTGAAATGGGCATCGTGCCACAAACTGGTTTTGGAAGTCACCAAAGCCGGTTCCACAAAATGAAAGTCCTGTTTCGCCAGATACGAATAAAGGCATTGTATATCCGAAAGATTTCCTCCCGTATTGTCGCGCAGATCGATAATGAGGGTTTTGGTCTTTTGCGAGTCGAGCTTACTAAACGTGTCGGCATAAAACCGGCGATATTTTCCTTTTACAAAATCCCGGATAGTGAGCATCGCAACTGCGCTATCTTCCGTTGCGAATCGTAACTCTTTACTAAACATTTTGGTTGCGGCATCGTATCCCTGCAATTTTTTCGCTTGCTTCAACGCTTTTTGCTCCCGCTTTGCCTGTTCCGACAACACCTCTTTTTCTTTCTTTTTCTTTTTAGCAGATGGCATTTTCAGCCAAACCGAACGGGGAATTCCCTGATAACTTACCCGGCATAATAAACTATCCCGAAGTCCTTTTTCAGAATAGAAATAGGAAGCAAACCTTTTGTTGAAAATTCTATCGTGAAAGGTGGTGTTAAAACCGTCCGAAGCAAACGTTGGAGCATATTTGGCATAGAGTTGTTGCGGTGTAATGGAGTCAACAGACAAAATTTCAGTCCCCGGCTTCAACGTGGAATCGGCCACGATTTTCTCCGTCAGGAAAAGGCGACGATCAAACCAGCCAAAACGAAGGTTTGCCAATGGAGATGTGCCGTAACGGCGAACCTTCTCTTCCTCTTTTTTTGTCAACCGGCGTGTCGGCGGAAAAAGGCGCGTATGTCCCTGCCTGACAGATACCACAACCGGACTTAGACGAAAAAAGAAATCGCGACCAGTCATTGGAGATGTAATGGCAACCTTCAGGCTGTCAAACTTTCTGTCGAGTTCCTCTTTGCTGATGTACCTGTAAAGTGACGGATGCAACCGCTCCAATTTGCGATGAGTGTAGTCGACATCCGATCGCAATTCCTTTACACTACAAGGGGTATTCAACCGCGCATTATATTTTTCAACGGATGCACAGCCGCACATCAACACAATCAATACAGATAAAACAACTATTCTCATCTTTCTTTTTTATCATTTCATCGCGACCACGCAGGCAATCTTCGCCCGATGTCGTTTGCCTTTGAGCGGCTGTACCGCATCAATATAGATGACATATACTCCGACTTCCGCTATTTTTCCCGAATCGGAAATTCCATCCCATTCCAGTACGCCTTCTGCTCCCAATACGGCATTATTCACAATCTGTCGAACACACCGTCCCACGGCATCAAACACGGTCACCGTGGCGGAGTAGCCGTTCTCCGGCATTTTGTACCGGATAGGCAATAGGTCATCCACTCCGTCGTTATCCGGAGTAAACGATTTGGCATCTGTCCAAAAACAGGTAGCCGAAGAGTTGCCGTCCACAACCTCTCTGAATTGAGAATTTTTATAGCCGGGAGTCGCATATCCTGCATCGGAAGCCGATGAATGCCAGTTATCCGGATCATCACTCGCCCAGTCGGGATTTGCCCGTTCAAACGATACTCCGGCAGGATTTTGTATCGTGAATTCATGTCGCTTTTCATCATACCCAACAGAATCGATCACCGCTCCCGCCCGATTCACCAGCAACACATTACCCTCTGCATCGGAAAGCGGCACAAAATTACTCATTTCGATCCATTTGCCATTGCCTTTGCAGGTATAAAAACCGCATACTCCTTTTTGCGAAGTTGTCAGCACCAGATACTCTCCGGGAAACAGCTGCCCGCCCATTGCCGATATCGGACAGGCATCATCAAGCTCTCCGCTTGGTTTTCGTCTGTTCAAAAACAAAGTATTCAGCTCAATAATTTTCTGCGACCGGTTATACAACTCCACAAACGCGGCTCCGCCCTCTTTCGGATGAGCCAATATTTCATTGATAACAATATCGTTGCATTTGCAACTATCCGAAACCCCAAAGGGAATGGTTCCGTTCAGCCAATTGCCGTTTACATCCCGCAACTCCGACACAACCATGTTATAGACACCTCCTGATTTCAAGCCGGACAACGACAACTTCACCCACCGTCCCTGCGGAAAATCGGCATTTACTAATTTCACTACCGACAAACCTTCTGCCCGATAGTGCGACACATCCCTCAAATCGGTCAACAGCATCGGTTTGTTAAACCGCAACAGCAGGGTGTCGGGTGCAATCAGCGAAGCGGCAGATATCTGCGGAACCAAATCGTCAGCTACCGTTGCCGTCGAAGAATTTTTGCGTCCGGGCGTACCACCTGCCACATCGGACGATGCCACCCAGTTCTGATCCGAATCGTCCAGATTATCGCTGTCAATGCACTCTAACGACCAACCACCAGCGGCTTTGCTTTTATCTTGATACCGGTCGCTGTTATAGTTTACAAACGCGATCAACGAATCTTTCTCGTTGGTCAGGTAAAGCAGCTGGCCGGTAGACGAGAGAGCCGGGAAGCTATTCATCTTTGCCGTCGCCCCAAAGCGGGAAAGAGTAGACGACGCTCCCGGCGTACAAAGCAACAGATACCCTTTAGGCGCGATTTTACCTTCCGAAATAACATACAATTTTGAGCCGTAATGAAACATCCATCCCGAAAGATTGACCGGAAAATTCTGCCGGTTATACAATTCCACATACTCCGCCTCCGGCAAGCCGACACAGGGTGATGGATCGCACATTATCTCATTAAAAACCAAATCTCCGAATGCAGTCGGGTAAAAAGCAAATGATAAATCACGCTTGCCCATCCGGTTTCCTTCCCGGTCAGTGATGCCGTCAAAGGTCACCACAAATGTTTTGTGTCCGGGAACAGGGGTGGCAAACAAGAGCTCAAGAGTATTGCCCGACATGTTACGCGTATAACTGCCCAATTCGGCAGGAACAGAGATGGAGGCTCCGGACAGGTCGATCGGTTCGGAAAATGTCACCACCAATTTTCTATCTCCCGAAAGTCCGTAAGACAATATTGCCGGAGGAACGGTATCTACCACCGCATTGCCGGTTACAATAAAATCATCAAAAATATAATCCGAACTATTCGAGGAAGAGTAATTGCACAAAATACCGGAATAGCCACTTCTGTCGAAAGTGGTATCGGTTACAATGCCTTCGAGTTCAAAGTCCGATTCGGACGGCAAACGGGAGTAAAGCGACCAGGTACCGGATGCATCCCGGGTAACTTTCACAGTCAGTTCGGTGACACTTCCCGACACCGGAAGCCGCTTGGTGATACCCGCGACCAACCGCGTTTTAGTGGTTCCGGATTGACGGTAGAGAGCCACCTCTTTATTGGTGTTACCTACCATCACATAATAACCGTTCAAACTTCCGGACAGATCGGCGCTATTCGAAACCACATAAAAATCTACGTAATTGCCACTGGTAAGCAACAAGCCGGCATTCATATAAAACTGCCAGACAGCACTATCGATTGCTTTGGAGGAAGTGGAAAGATATGCCTTTGAAGTCTCTGCCGGAGCCGACAATTGCAACTGTTTCGAGCCGTTTACCACAAACTTATCCGTTGTACCCGACCACACCGGACCAGATGTAAAATCACCGTCGGAAAAGGATTCCGAATACTGTCCGAACGAATAAACCGTAATCCAAAGTAGTGAAAAAGTGATAATCTTTCGCATAAAACACTGTTATTTGAGTAAAATAGAGTAATTTTGTGCTGTTTTTCCACCAGCGTGATACTGATTGGAATAGACATAAATGTACAAATAAATTTTTAATTTTTCAAATTTTTAGCAGAAAAATGAAAGTAGCAATTGTCGGCACAAGCGGCGCCGTGGGACAAGAATTCCTGAAAGTGCTTGCTGAGAGAGATTTTCCGATGGACGAACTACTGCTGTTCGGCTCATCGCGCAGTGCGGGAACCTCTTACACCTTTAAGGGTAAACAGATCGTCGTCAAAGAGCTTAAACACAATGACGACTTCAAGGGTGTAGATGTTGCTTTCACATCTGCAGGTGCAGGAATCTCGAAAGAATATGCCGAAACCATCACCAAATTCGGAGCTGTGATGATTGACAATTCGAGTGCTTTCCGTATGGACAACGATGTGCCATTGGTAGTTCCCGAAGTGAATGCCGCCGATGCAAAATCTCGTCCGCGGGGCATTATTGCCAATCCGAACTGTTCAACCATCCAGATGGTTGTCGCGTTGAAAACCCTCGATGACATATCTAAAATAAAACGGGTGCAAGTAGCTACTTATCAGGCTGCAAGCGGTGCAGGTGCTGCCGCTATGGATGAACTCGTACAACAGTCGAAAGAGGTTCTCAACAAAGAGACTGTCACTGTAAAGAAATTTGCCCACCAACTGGCTTTCAACGTAATACCACATATAGACGTCTTTACCGAGAATGGGTACACCAAAGAAGAGATGAAAATGTACCACGAAACCCGGAAAATAATGCATTCCGATGCCGAGGTCAGTGCTACCTGCGTCAGAGTTCCGTCGTTACGTGCTCATTCCGAAGCCATATGGGTCGAAACCGAACATCCGATCTCTGTCGAAGAGGCTCGTAATGCGTGGTCAAAAACAGAAGGTATCGTTGTACAGGACAATCCGGCAGAAAAGGATTATCCGATGCCGCTTTTTGTCTCCGGCAAAGACCCTGTTTACGTGGGTCGTATCCGCAAAGATCTTTCGAATCCCAACGGAATCACCTTCTGGTGCGTTAGCGACCAGATTAAGAAAGGTGCGGCGCTGAATGCCGTTCAAATTGCAGAATACCTTATAAAAGAGGGTGATTTGAAATAGTTGTCATTTTATCAGAACAAAAAATCGATGCTATTTATCTTATAAAGGATGAAAAGAGCTACTACTATTGATGAACAAATAGCAAAGCTAAAGCAAAGAGGAATGCAAATCGATATCGGAGATAAAAAAGCCGATGAAGTACTGAGCGACATCGGCTATTTCCGTTTAGGCTTTTATTGTTTCCCTTTTGAAAAAACTTATCCTCAAACTTGGAATAGAAATCATCAATATAGGAAGGACGCCAAATTATCCAACGTGATTGATTTGTATTATTTAGATGCGGAATTGAGAAATATCTTATCTAAATACATCAATAGGATTGAAATAAATTTCAGAACCAATATTGTTTATCGGGTATCCAACAAGTACATCGATAACAATATTTGGTTTGTTGATCCAAGAGTAATGCAACAGGAGTTTATTGCAAAATTTGATGAGAAATTGTATACTGATAATTTCAAAAAGCACAACCCTGTTATTAAAAATCATCATATAAGATACCCCAATAACAACTATGCTCCTGCATGGAAAACTTTAGAGTATTTTACTTTTGGATCCATGCAAATGATCTACAAGAAATTACAAGATGAATCTCTGAAAAAAGAAATTGCACATCAATATAATATTCGTAATATAGAGGTGATGGAGCGGTATATTGATAGTATTATTGAAATACGCAATATATGTGCCCATGGAGGCGTATTGTTTGATCATAAACTCTCCAGACCATTAAGGAATGGACCGGCATTATCCATAACCAATGAAAATAAAAACAAACTCAATTCTGTTGTTCAAGTCATTTTATGTATACTGAGATCTATATCAGAAAATAGAGATGAAGACATGAAAAGTGAAATAGAATTTGTTTTTCAAAAATTCAAAAGTGACATCGCAATTCGTTGTATTATTGAAAATAGCATTGGATATAAGAATTATTAATATATTTTTCATCCACAAATAGTAAAATACGACTACCTTTGTGCTCACAAAGTGCTTATGCAAACAAGCATTGCATCCAGCACTATAATATGGAAAAAGAAACCCGAGACTCTTCAAGAGGCTTCGGGTTTTGTATTTCTTACAAAAGACGATTACCAGTTAAAAATTGATTTGTATCTTTGCGCCCGAAGCCGGCTCCGGCTTATTCGTATCGACCCTTCATCTTTTACCGCAACTATTTTATTTACAATGAACGCATTAATCGTATACTCGGGAGGGTTGGATAGTTCAACGCTTCTACACCAATACAAAGATGACATCCGTCTGGCCGTATCGTTCCACTACGGATCGAAGCACAATGACCGTGAAATTGCTTTTGCCAAACTCAATTGCGAAGAACTTGGTATCCGGCATATCGTCATCCACCTTGGATTTATGAACGACTATTTCAAAAGTGATCTGCTGCAAAACGGCGGCGAAATTCCCGAAGGACATTACGAAGCCGAAAATATGAAAAAAACCATCGTTCCTTTCCGCAACGGTATTATGCTGAGTATTGCCGTGGGGCTGGCCGAGAGCAACGATCTGGATGCCGTTCTGATCGGCAACCATTTTGGCGACCATACGATTTATCCCGACTGCCGTCGCTCGTTTATCGATGCTTTCACCACGGCCGCCAAAGAGGGAACGGAAGCCGGTATCCGCATTCTTTCGCCTTACTGCGACATTACCAAACGCGATATTGCTCTGATCGGCCAAAAGATTGGAATGGATTATGCCAAAACATATTCCTGCTACAAGGGCGGAGAAAAACATTGCGGCAAATGCGGCACCTGCGTGGAACGGAAAGAGGCCTTGGAGGGATTTGATCCTACCGAATATGAAGCATAATGGCTACCGAAAGAGCCTCTCTTTGTTCTTCAAACAAAACAATTTGAATACAATACATATTTTGTCAATGATTTATACATATAGCTATGGGATTAGATATTGTTAATGTCGAACTGTTCTCGTTGATCCTGTTTCTGGGAGCAATTTTTGCCGGAATGCTGGGCGCCTTAACCGGATTAGGAGGTGGTGTCGTCGTTATTCCGCTGCTAACATTAGGTTTTGGTGTTGATATGCGGTACGCCATCGGCGCTGCATTGGTCACCTCCATCGCCACCTCCTCGGGAGCCGCAGCCGCTTACATTAAAGAGCGAATTACCAACGTACGCATCGGTATGTTTCTGGAGGTTGCTACCACTACCGGCGCTGTTGCCGGCGCTTTGGTCGCCATCTATCTGCCGACGAACATTATCGCGATATTATTCAGTTGCGTGCTGATTTTTTCAGCTGCCATGTCGCTGCGAAAGAAGAATCAGGTTATCGACTATGCCGCCAAAGGCGATCCGATGGGCGTGAGACTCAAACTCAATAGTTCTTACCCGACCAAGCAGGGTGAGGTTTCATACAATGTCCGCCGCGTATGGGGTGGTTATCTGCTGATGTCGCTTGCGGGCATCATCTCCGGTATTCTTGGCATCGGATCGGGCGCTTTGAAAGTATTGGCAATGGACACGATGATGAAAATTCCATTCAAAGTATCGACAACGACCAGCAATTTTATGGTTGGTGTTACCACAGCTGCCAGCGCCGTGCTCTACCTGCAACGCGGATATATCGATCCGGGGTTGGCCTTCCCTATTGTGGTCGGCGTATTGATCGGCGCTTTCTTCGGATCAAAAATCCTGATGAAAGCCAATGTCCATACGTTGCGACTGATTTTCTTTGTCGTTGTAAGTTTTCTGGCAGTACAAATGATGTACAACGGTATTACCGGAAAATTTTAATCAAACAAAAAAACTATCATTATGAAATCCGATAATAAACAACAGCTCTCCGCTTCGGGATCGCACAGCATATTCTCCAAAGAGTACTGGTCGCAACGCGACATGGAAATGTATGTTGGTAAATTGTTGCGATATGGTGTCATGACTGCCTGCGCCATCACCTTACTGGGAGGAATCATCTATATCTTTCAGGGGAACGGAACCATTCCCAACTACAAACCGATGCCCGGAGGACATGACGCGTTTGTGGGCGTACAACACTATTTGCGCGATATTTCCACCATCATTCCCCGCATCCTGCATTTTGACGGAGCCGCTATTATTCAGTTTGGTGTCATCGTGCTCATTGCCACACCTATCCTGAGAGTCGCTTTTTCCGTCTTTGCCTTTCTTGTCGAAAAAGATTACCTCTATGTCGGCATCACCTTGCTTGTGTTGCTGATTATTTTTGCCAACATGTTTTTCGGACTGCATTAAACGTTTTACAAATCCACTACTGATTTTTGAACTAAGCTATGGTAATTGCCGGATTAATACTTTTAGGTCTCATCGCGGGTATTCTATCCGGCCTGTTCGGCATTGGAGGCGGCATGGTAATGGTGCCGTCATTAATCGCATTTTTCGGACTGTCGATTCTGGATGCCAACGCCACTTCGCTCACGGCCATGCTTCTTCCTGTCGGCATATTGGGAGTAATAACGTACTACAAAGCCGGATATATCAATATCAGGAACTCTTTATGGATTTCAGCCGGATTGCTGATCGGTTCTTTTTTCGGAGCCGAATGCGCCGTGCTGGTTAAAGAATCTGTGCTGGCAAAATTTTATGCACTCTTACTGTTTTACATCGCCTTCAGTTATCTCGACATCCCGTCCTGTTTCAAAAAAGAGAAGAAATTATTACCTCCGTCCGATCCTTCGGAGCATCTCAATTTGTGGGGGTTGATCGTTATCGGGGTTGCTGCCGGAATCATTGCCGGATTGTTCGGTAAAGGCGGAGGCATTATCATTGTCCCGGCAATGGTGAAATTCTTCAAGTACGACACCAAAGCCGCAGCGGCCACATCTCTGGCAGCATTGCAACTCCCGGTCGGACTACCCAGCGTAATGGTTTATGCCGAAAACGGACATCTCAACATTCTGAATGCCGCGTTGATTGCCGGAGGAATTGTCTTTGGCGCATTGCTGGGGACAAAGCTTGCTGTAAACATGCCAAGCCGCATTTTCAAGAAGGTTTATGCCGTATTTTTATTGGTCGTGGCGTTCTACATGGCATTCAAATACGCGTAAAAAAGCCCCTGCTCTTTTCAGAACAGAGGCTTAATCGTGTATGTATCCGGTCTATTTTGCTGTCAGCAGGAAGTAGTTCTTCTTTCCTTTTTGCACCAGCAGGTAACGACCATTCAGCAACTGGTCGGCTTTGATTTCGGCATCAGGCTGGGTGAGTTTTTCTTTGTTGATGGCCACGCCACCACCCTGTGTCATCTTACGCATTTCGCCTTTGGACGGGAATACGGCACTCTTTTCGGTCAGCAAATCAATTGCCTTAATGCCATTTTGCAACTCTGCCAGCGAAATTTCAAACTGAGGGACCCCTTCAAACACCGCCAAAAAAGTCTCTTCGTCCAATTTTTTCAGTTGATCGGAAGTAGAGTTTCCAAACAGGA
Organism: uncultured Microbacter sp.; assembly: GCA_963678265.1. Taxonomy (GTDB): domain Bacteria; phylum Bacteroidota; class Bacteroidia; order Bacteroidales; family Paludibacteraceae; genus Microbacter. Next base: position 753,384 of record OY782761.1, on the reverse strand, counting down.
TAGACGAAGCATCAACAGCGGCCAGATAATCGGCCTCCGAATGTACCATCGTGGTAATTTCTTTAGCCAACGCCTTTTGCAACGGACGCAGATGCGGAGCCTGACGTTGCTCTTCTACCAATGCCCCGATCTCCTCTTTTGTCAGGAAGGTGAATATTTTGATGTATTTTTCGGCATCGGCATCGCTTACATTGAGCCAGAACTGATAAAATTTATACGGAGAGGTGTAGCGTCGGTCAAGCCATACGTTGCCCGATTCCGTTTTGCCGAATTTACCGCCATCGGCCTTGGTAATCAACGGGCAGGTAAGTGCAAATGCTTCTCCTCCGGTTTTCCGGCGAATCAGTTCGGTTCCGGTTGTGATATTGCCCCACTGATCTGAACCGCCCATCTGAATTCTGCAACCATGGTGCTGGTAAAGGTAGAGAAAATCATATCCCTGCACCAACTGATAGGTGAATTCGGTAAACGACATGCCGTCGGATGTTTCGCCGCTCAGACGTTTTTTAACCGAATCTTTAGCCATCATGTAGTTGACGGTGATGTGTTTGCCGATGTCGCGAATAAATTCGAGGAACGAAAAATTCTTCATCCAGTCGTAGTTATTCACCAGTTCGGCGGCATTGGGTGCATCCGATTCAAAATCGAGAAAGCGCGCCAGCTGAGCCTTAATGCAATTCTGATTATGGCGTAAAGTCTCTTCTGTAAGCAGATTGCGTTCCTGCGATTTTCCCGAAGGATCACCGATCATACCGGTAGCTCCCCCGATCAGAGCGATGGGTTTGTGTCCACAACGTTGGAAATGGCGCAAAATCATCACACCTACCAGGTGGCCGATATGCAAAGAATCGGCAGTAGGGTCGATGCCCAGATAACCGGCAGTCATCTCTTTTTCAAGTTGTTCTTTTGCTCCCGGCATCATATCGTGAATCATGCCTCGCCATGTCAGTTCTTCTATAAAATTCATCTCGGTATATAAATGTTTTAGGGACTGTCGGGACTCTTTTTGCTGCAAATTTTAATTTTACATTCCGTATACAGTCTGCTTTGTGAGTGATTTGTTTTCGGACTGCAAAGGTCGCTTTTTTCGTTCGTAATTGCAAGAGTATTTAATCAATAGAAAAAGGCGAATCAATCGAATGACCCGCCTTTTCGTACTGTGTTATACGTTACAGTATGCTATTTCGCAGCCGGTTTTTTTGTAGCCTTTTTGGCCGGCTCTTTTGCCGGTTTCGCTGCGGCTGCTTTTTTTGCAGGGGTTTTACCGGCTGTTTTGGGTTTTGTTTCGGCAATGAGGGGAACTACAATATTGATGGTTCCCATTTCATTTCTTACGAAGTAGGACTCTAATCCGGCATATAGTTCGCCATTGTCATAAACCTCACACCAACAGTCGTTTGTATTGTCGTATACTTTAAAAGAAAGATAAGTTGTCTCTGCCGGGAGAGATACTTTAACTTCCTGGGTGCCATTCAGGAACGTGCTCTGTTTGGATTTGCTGTCCCAATCATTAAAATTTCCGGCAATAGTCATGCCGGCGGGATCTACGTTTTCGACTTTGAAAACGATTTGCCACTTTGAGCCTTTTTTACTGTAGTTTACTTTCATATCAAATATAATTTAAAGATTGATAATGATACGTATAGTTCAGAATGCCGTCAACTGCTTGTTGTGACTTGACAAATGTAATGAATATTTTTATTGAGTTGTATGGCAAAAGCTCTTTATATTGTGTAAAATTCTGAAAAATATTTTTAGTGTTTGCCTGTTTGTTGAAATAAAATGAAATCGATTATATCGGATCACTTCTCTTTATTTTTGAAGGTTTTAGAATGCATGTACCATTTTATTCCTTTATTTTTGCTTCTACGACTATTTATTGTATTTTTGTTAGATAATAGTCCGCTTGTGTACAATGCCCATCTGATAATAGCACAAGTAGCATAAGAAAAAACGTTACATATGATGTATGATTTGGCAATTATCGGAGGCGGCCCGGCTGGCTTTTTCGCGGCAGAATGTGCAGGTAATCATGGTCTTAAAGTTGTTCTTTTTGAACAAAAGTCTTTGGGCGGTGTTTGTGTTAACGAAGGGTGTATTCCTGCAAAAAGCATATTACACAGCATAGAGGCGTACAATGTCGTGCGAAATGCAAAAAAGCAAGGTGTTGTAATTGACACTGATTTTTCTTTCGACATGAGTCTGGCTCTGAAACAAAAGGGAAAAGTTGTCAAAAACATGAAGCAGATTATCAAGGATAAATTTGCGGACAACGATATTGCTACCATCATTCAGGGGTGGGCCTATGTCAACGGACGATCAAATGATGGACTTTTTGATATTACCTGTGGCGATACCCGGTATCAATCGAAGAATATTCTTATTTGTACCGGTTCACGACCCGATATGCCGCATGTTTGCGGAATAGATAGTCCTGCGGTATGCTCGTATAACACAATGCTCAACAGTTCCGAAATACCCCACAGAATAGTGATGATCGGGGCTGGCTCCGTCAATATAGAACTGGCTCATATCTACAACTCTCTGGGGTCGGAGATCATTATCCTCGAGGAGAACGATGAAATTCTTCTGGATACCGATAATGAAATTTGTTCGGTTTTGAGGAAGGAATATGCCAGGCGAGGCATTGTTATCCGACTCAAAACACGAATAGAGAAAATAGAAGAAAATACGGTTTTTTATACGCACGATGGGCAGTTGCTCACTGTTGAGGGGAACAAAATTTTGTGTGATATCGGCAGGGTTCCTAATCTGGAAAATTTCGGATTGGAGAATCTGGATGTGGAGTGCTACCGAAAAGGCATCCGCATTAATAATCAGATGCAGACTTCGGAACCTAACGTATATGCCGCCGGCGATGTAACCGGTTTTTCCAAATCGGCTCATGCGGCCTATTGTGAATCGGCGGTTGCCATCAATACTATTTTGGGTATTAAAGACCACATGAATTTCAAGTCGGTTCCAACCTGTATCTTTTCCGAACCTCAAATTGCGCATGTGGGAATTACGGAAGAGATGCTGCACCTGGCCTGGCAACCGCATAAAATCGTTCGGTTGCCGTTAACGCAGTCGAGCCGGTATATTATCAACGACGAAGAATTTGAGGGGCTGTGCAAGATGATAATCGGAGAAGACGATACCATTTTAGGAGTTCATATCATCGGGAATAATTGCACCGAATCGATTGTAGCTGCCGTTATGGCGGTTGAAACACAAATGACCCTCACCGAATGGAGAAGAATTGTCTTCCCGTATCCAACCATAGGCGAAATTATGAAGGGTGCGCTTATCTATGCCAGCATCCCTTTCGAACAACAAAAATATGATAGAAGTAATACACGTAAATAAATCTTTCGATAGCAACCCTGTCCTGAAAGATGTTTCTACCACTTTCAAATCCGGAATGACCAACATGATCATCGGTAAAAGTGGATCCGGTAAAACCGTGCTGATGAAATGTATCATCGGATTGTATTCCGTCGATTCCGGAAAAATTCTCCTGAACGGACAAAATCTGACCGAGATGACGTTTCAGGAGGTAAAGAAGCTCCGGCAAAAGGTAGGAATGCTTTTTCAGGGAGCCGCGCTTTTCGATTCGTCAACCGTACTCGAAAACGTGCTCTATCCCCTGGAAATGTTCTCCAGCATGAGCAAAGCAGAACAAATCGAACGTGCCAGCTTTTGTCTTCACAGGGTCAATATCGACCCCAAAGCATTCGGGTTGTTTCCTTCCGAAATCAGCGGTGGAATGCAAAAACGGGTTGCCATTGCCAGAGCTATCTCCATGAATCCGCTCTACCTCTTTTGCGACGAACCGAACTCCGGTCTGGATCCTCAAACATCGTTGATTATCGACCAGCTGATCCACGAAATAACCGAGGAGTTCAATATTACAACCGTCATCAACTCGCATGACATGAACTCGGTAATGGAGATCGGCGACAATATTCTCTTCATCGACAAAGGAGAAAAATCGTGGCAGGGGAACAGAAGTGAGATATTCGATACCGGAAATAAAGCACTTGAAGATTTTGTGTTTGCTTCGGAACTCTACAAAAAGGTAAAACTATCTCACTCGTTGTTGAAGCAGGAAAATAATTAAAGTTTTTTTGATTTTGAAACCTTGACAAATGCTCTTTGGTATTGTATCTTTGCAATCGAAACATATTTGTAATTATTACAAATAAGATTTAATTTCAAAAATGGATGCATTAGAAATTTTAATCAAACACGATATAAAACCCTCGGTTCAGCGCCTGGCTGTGATGGAATATATGTTGACACATTTCACACATCCTACTGTTGATGAAATTTACAGTTCGTTGTCACCTTCGATACCGACGCTTTCAAAAACGACCATTTACAACACCCTCAGCCTTTTTGAAGAGCAGGGAGTGGTGCTTTATCTGGGGATTGACAAAAAAAATGCCCGTTTTGACGGGAATACTTCGCGTCATGGACATTTTCGTTGCAAAAAGTGCGGGGCTATTATCGATATTTTCAATGAAAAACCGGGAAATGTGGTTTTGGAAAGTCATCCCGAACTCATCATTGACGACATTCAGACTTATTATACAGGCTATTGCAATGCCTGCAACAAATAACATTCTAAATAACTCATTAAATTAAACTAGTATGAAAAAGAAATTCATTTGTACCGTTTGCGGTTATGTTCATGAAGGTAACGAAGCTCCCGAAAAGTGTCCGGTTTGTAATGCTCCCAAAGCCAAGTTTCAGGAAGTGGTAGAAACCAACGGATTGACATGGGCTGACGAACACCGTCTGGGTGTGGCAAAAGGTGTAGATGCAGAGGTTCTGGATGGTCTGAAAGCACATTTCAATGGTGAATGCTCCGAAGTAGGTATGTATCTTGCAATGGCTCGTCAGGCCGATCGCGAAGGATACCCTGAAGTGGCAGAGGCTTACAAACGTATTGCATGGGAAGAGGCAGAACATGCTTCAAAATTTGCCGAATTGCTGGGCGAAATCGTTTGGGATACCAAGACAAACCTCAAAGCCCGCATGGAAGCCGAAAGCGGAGCTTGCGCCGACAAAAAACGGATTGCAACCAAAGCAAAAGAGCTTGGCTACGATGCTATTCACGATACCGTACACGAAATGTGCAAGGATGAAGCACGTCACGGACAGGTATTTCAGGGTTTATATAACCGCTTTTTCAATAAATAAACAAGCCAAAATCTAAAGAGAATTTACAGCAAAGAGACTGCCCTTTTTTGAAGGAGCAGTCTCTTTTTTTATTTCAGAGATCACTTAAAAATTGCAACATATTTAGAAAATCAGACAGCTACTGAAATTTCCAGCTTTCTCCTTTGGTAGTGTGCTGCCAATATTGTTTTATCTTCAACAATTATCCTATCCGCAAAATATTTTCCGGGTGACCTATTGCCGAATTTATAAGCAAATTTGGAGGCGTGATTGTACTAATAGTGGCTGTTTTTGTAACTACAATTGCACATTGTCAAATAGATACGTCGATGAAAATGATCTATTCGTCGATCGTATGCGCCTGTTCATCTATTTGATTTTTCCCGGGTTATTTCCCTCCGTACCTTTACATCGAATTCAACGGGGATCTGCTTCGAACGGCATGATCGTTGAATTGAAAAATTTGTTAGTAGGTGTCGGGTGCAGCATTAAACAGAAGCACTGATAAGGCAAAAAAGATGTGTAGTTGGAATTTGTTTTTTGAAAATATAATAATTTTAATTTGATTGATTATGAAAAAGATTGTGTTAGTTTTAGGAATTATGGTTGCATGTGTTGTTTCAAGTCAGGCCATCAACCGTGTTGAGAGTGGCGTTATTAGTACCATTAATAACGAAAACGTATTCGGACATTTGTCTGCCTATTTGAATGTAAATGAAGATCAGGCAACTGATTTGAAAACTGTGATTGAAAAGACTCAGATTCAGTTGGAACAGGCCCAAAAGACAGGAGATGCGAGAGCGTATGCCGCAGCAATGCGTTACAGCTTTACCGGTGCAGCCAACATACTTACGGTACCGCAATATACAAAGTATTGTTCACTTATTCGATTGACCATCAGGAACAGACATCTGGATCGTCATGTTTTCTAAAAAGAAGATACGATTCTAAGAAAATAGAACAAGGCTATCTCAAAATTAAAATTGAGATAGCCTTTTAATTTGTGTGAACCACATTTTTTTGACGTTTTATAATTTTATGGCAAATTTCTTCAGCCGTTCGTCGAGCATGTGCGATGGGATTATCTGCTTGATGCTGTCGGCTACGGCATTCATCAGCCCTTCGCGCACGTAGTCGTGACGGATAATCATCGAAATTTCGCGGGTCGCTTCGGGGCGAACGATCGGGCGCAGATTCTTCTTTTGCTCCTCGGTCAGAAAGTCGATGTGCAGTTCGGGAATAATGGTATAACCACAGTTGATGTCTACAATTTTTACCAGCGTGTCTATGCTGCCGGCTTCGATGGTTGAGGTGTGCACGTTGTGATCGCAAAAGTTGAGTACCTGATTACGCAGGCAGTGTCCCTCTTCCAGTACCCAGAGGTTTTCGGTCGGCATATCGCTTGGAGTCAGCTCTTGTTTGCAGTAAATCGGGTCGTCGGGAGAAATATATGCCACAAACTTCTCATAATAGAGCGGTACCTCCAGAATCTTTGGATTGTCGAGTGGCGTAGCTAAAATGGCCATGTCGATTTCGGCGGCATTCAGTTTTTCGATAATCGTTTCGGTTCGCAGTTCTGTTACCTGCAACGATATCTCCGGAAAACTTTTCCGGAATGCCGCGATGAATTTCGGCAGCAGGTAAGGCGCTACCGTCGGAATCATCGCTAACGAGAGCGAGCCCGTTAATCCTCCCTTCATCGATACCACGTTCTCTTTCAGTTGCCGAATGTTGAAAAGGATGATTTGTGCCTGTTGCAGGATCTGTTTGCCGGCTTCGGTCGGTTCGATAGGCTGCATCGAACGGTCGAAAATGAGGCAGCCCAGTTCATCTTCCAGCTTCTGAACCATGGTGCTCAGGGTCGGTTGTGTAACCGAACACATCTCCGCTGCCCGTACAAAGTGACGGGTTTTATCCAGAGCCAGAATATACTCAAGTTGTTGTAATGTCATGGTTGTTGTGTTTTATATATAAACAGGCACACGGAAGACACGGATAATACAGAATAACACGGAACTAAACATCATCAACGTTCTATGTGGATAATTGGATGTGCTAATCCGTCTAATCTGTGCCTTCCGTGTGCTAATCCACTACAAAGATATATAGAATTTATCAATGAAGGTATAGAAATTATCTGTTTGATTTATGGGTTTTGGGGTGATAACTTTGCATAAGAAACAAACAACGAATAACATTACAAACTTTACTAACATATAAAAATTACTACTATGTCACAAATTGGAAAACAAATCGTAGATTTCAAAGTACAGGCTTACGTTAATGACGGATTCAAAGAGGTAACCAAACAGGATGTCTTGGGCAAATGGTCGGTCTTCTTCTTCTATCCCGCTGACTTCACCTTCGTGTGTCCTACCGAGTTGGAAGATCTTGCCGGTAAATATGCCGATTTTCAGGCTGCCGGTGCCGAAATTTATTCCGTATCCTGCGATACCCATTTCGTTCACAAAGCATGGCAAGACGCATCAGCAACCATCAAAAAGGTCAAATACCCGATGTTGGCCGATCCTACCGGCGTTTTGGCCCGTGGATTCGATGTGATGATTGAAGAGGCCGGTCTGTCCGAACGCGGAACCTTTGTGGTAAATCCGCAGGGCGAAATTGTAGCTTACGAAGTGGTTGCGGGCAATATCGGACGTAATGCCGACGAACTTCTCCGTCGTTTGCAGGCTTTGCAGTTTGTTGCTGCTCATCCCGCCGATGTTTGTCCTGCAAAATGGAAACAGGGCGATCAGACATTGAAACCCAGCATCGATTTGGTTGGGAAAATCTAACAACTCCTATCTATATTCTCCCGGGGAGAGCTGCTTGTCGGTTCTCCCCGTTAACTTTCAACTGTTATGTTAGAACAAGGCTTAAAAGATCAGGTTCGTTCCCTTTTTGCAAACCTGAAATCGGATTTTATTTTTCGGATAGAGGTTGGTTCGTCGCATCCTTCGCGCAATGAGCTGGTCGATCTGTTGGAAGAGGTGGCTTCCTGCTCCGATAACATTCAATGTGAAATTTTACCCGGCGACGATTTGAAATTTACCGTTTTGAAAAACGGAGTATCCTCCTCTTTTGTGTTCAGGGCGGTTCCGAACGGTCACGAATTCAGTTCGTTGTTGTTGGCGGTGCTCAATCTGGATGGTTTGGGCAAAAATCTTCCCGATGCCCTGATCGAGCAGCGAATTAAGAACCTTAAGGGTGAAATTCACTTAAAGAGCTACATCTCGCTTACATGCACCAACTGTCCCGATGTGGTGCAGGCGCTAAATGTGATGGCAATCTTGAATCCGGCAATCCAACACGAAATTATTGACGGAGGCATTCATCAAAGCGAGGTGGATAAGCTCAATATTCAGGCTGTGCCTTCGGTCTATCTGAACGGAGAATTGTTGCATGTGGGGCGCTCTAATTTAGGAGAGCTTTTGTCGAAAATAGAGGAGGCTGTCGGTTCTGTGCAGGAATCGTCGTCCGCAGCGGTTGACTACGACGTGGTGATAGCGGGCGGTGGTCCGGCCGGAGTGTCGGCAGCCATCTATTCTGTACGGAAAGGGTTGAAAGTGGCCATTGTTGCCGATCGCATGGGTGGGCAGGTGACCGAAACAGCAGGAATCGAAAATCTTATTTCCGTTCCGCAAACAACCGGAAGCGTATTGGCGGTAAACCTGAAGGAGCATCTTCTGGCCTATCCGGTCGATGTGCTGGAAAACCGCAAAATTACCGAAGTCGTTGTTGAAAACGGGACAAAAATTGTCAAAACGTCTCTTGGAGAAACTTTAAAAACACCGGCGTTGATTATCGCTACCGGAGCCAGTTGGAAAAAACTGAATGTGCCGGGCGAAAGTCAGTACATCGGCTCGGGCGTGGCTTTCTGTGCGCATTGCGACGGACCGTTCTACAAAGGGAAAAAGGTTGCCGTTATCGGCGGTGGAAATTCAGGGCTCGAAGCGGCCATCGATCTTTCGGCTATCGCGACAGAGGTCACTCTGCTCGAATTTGCCGATGAATTGAAGGGCGACGAGGTGTTGCAGGAAAAGTTGAAAACCATTGCCAACGTGAAAATCAGTACCGGAGCACAGACTCTCTCTGTTGAGGGTGATGGCACAAAAGTTACCGGTTTGACATTCAAATACCGTGATTCCGGCAAAACCGAATCGTTGGTTGTCGATGGTGTTTTTGTTCAGATCGGATTGAAAGCCAACAGCGACATTGTGAAAGATCTGGTGTCATTGAGCCCGACCGGGGAAATAGAGGTGGATGCTCATTGCCGCACCAATATCCCGGGTGTTTATGCTGCCGGCGATGTGTCGGTGGTACCCTTCAAGCAGATTGTGATTGCTATGGGAGAGGGTTCGAAAGCGGCATTGTCGGCTTTTGAAGATAGATTGAAAGATAAACTCAGGTAACCGTTAACTCTTTCAGAAAAATATAAATTGCGATTTTTTTTATGGCTTTTTAGGTTGTAAGGCACCTGTCCGGGAGGGATAGGTGCCTTAATTGTGTTTGCGGGAGGAATATGTATGCTTTATCCAATCCCCGGTAGATAATCAAATGCAGTTGCCGTAATTGTGCACAAAGAGACGTATCTTTGTCTTAGTAATGCAACTTTGAGGGTAATGCATTGTGGAGATAAATAGAAAGAAAATATATAAAATGATTGCATGGGAAAAGTAGTATTGATTACCGGGGCTACCTCCGGGTTGGGTAAAGCGTGTGCCGAATATCTTTCGGCTCGCGGACTGATTGTCTATGGAACCGGCCGTCGTGCAATGGCGGAAACCGGAGCGGTGAAGCATCTGCAAATGGATGTAACCGATCCCGAATCGGTAAAACAAGCTGTTGAAAAGGTAATTGCCGAGCAGGGTCATATCGACGTGGTGGTAAACAATGCAGGCATGGGAATCGGTGGTGCCGCCGAACTGGCTACCGTGGACGAAATCCGGCTGCAAATGCGCACTAATTTTATGGGAACGGTGCATGTCTGCTCCGCCGTTTTACCCTACATGCGTCAAAATGGGGGAGGAACTATCATCAACGTAAGTTCGTTGGGTGGTGTTATGGGACTGCCGTTTCAGGCCTATTATTCGGCATCCAAATTTGCCGTTGAAGGCTACAGCGAAGCGCTGAGTCTCGAGGTAAAACCTTTCAACATAAAAATCTGTTTGATAGAACCGGGCGATTTTGCAACCGGGTTTACTGCCAGTCGTGTCGTCTCCGAAACTACCCGACAGAGTGAAGTATATAGCGCTCAGTTTGAGAAAACGCTCAAAAATATAGAGAAAGAGGAGCAAAACGGATTGAAACCCGAACGTTTGGCTCAGGTTGTCTACCGCATAGCGCATAGTAAACATCCGAAGTTCCGGTATAAGGTGGGTAATCTGCTTCAGGTAGGCTTTGCGAAGAGTAAGACATGGATTCCATCACGGACATATCAGTTCCTGCTTCGCATTTTTTACAATATGATTTAATATCTACAAGAGCATGGACAATTTCATAACGTCTGTGCTCTTTTTCGTTAGAAATCACTTCCTGCTCGCTCAGAAGTACCATCTGATTACACTTCAATCTTGGATAGATTGTGTTTTTTTCTTTATCAGGTAATAATGTGTGGTTTGAATCGATTATTTTTAGGCAAGGCTGCTTAATTTGCATTTTTTGTACTTATATTTGTCTTTTAAAATATCTCCTTTCTAACAAATCTGCCCGAATTTTGCAATGTAATGCAGGGTATAGCTCTCCTCTGCCACGATTAACGGTGATTTTAAACCTGATAAATATGTGCCTTATGAAAAAGATTGACGTGATTTCATTGCTGTTTATCCTTGTATTGGTATTTGAAATTTTTGGTTGTAAACAAAATAGTGAAGAAGTAGGTTCCCAATATCAGAAAGGACTTATTCTTTACCTTGGAGATCCGGCGGTAGATGGGTGTGGCTGGATGGTGCAGGTGAATGACTCTTTATATTCTCCGATTAACTTAGACCCTAAATTTCAGGTTGAGAGTCTGAAGGTGACACTAAATTATACTGTTCTGAGTTCTACCTGGAAGTGCGGTTGGAGAACGCCGGGGTATAAAGAAATAAACATTGGCTCTATTCAAAAACAATAAACAATTTCAATAAGAGTATAGATGATTTTTATCTCGTCGATGCTCTTTTTTTTTGTCTCTTTTTTTAGCTTGAGGAGTCTTAAATCGCTTGTTAATATGCGCAATAAATAGTAACTTTGTTTGCTTTTTCAAAAAGAAATGATGTGTTTCTAATATTATAATTTAGATATGACCGAAGAACAAAAATTAAACGGCAATAATGATTACGGTGCAAGCAGTATTCAGGTGCTCGAAGGGCTTGAAGCGGTTCGTAAACGCCCCGCTATGTACATTGGCGACATCGGAGTAAAGGGGTTGCATCACCTTGTTTATGAAGTTGTCGACAACTCCATTGATGAGGCACTTGCCGGCTATTGCGACACTATCAGTGTTGCCATTAACGAAGACAATTCAGTATCAGTAAGAGATAACGGGCGTGGTATTCCTGTCGACATGCACGAAAAAGAGGGCAAATCGGCTCTTGAAGTGGTTATGACGGTGCTTCATGCCGGAGGTAAGTTCGACAAAGGAAGTTACAAGGTATCCGGTGGTCTCCACGGGGTGGGTGTATCCTGTGTGAATGCTCTCTCTTCTTTGCTGCATGTTGAAGTATACCGCGAAGGTAAAGTTTACATGCAGGAATACAAGAAAGGGACTCCCCAATTTCCGGTAAAAGAGATAGGAACCACCACGGAAAACGGGACATTGGTCAAGTTTCATCCCGATGCTGAGATTTTTACCGATATCGTTTACAAATATGACATCTTGGCTGCCCGTATGCGGGAGTTGGCTTATCTGAATGCAGGGATAAGAATTACGCTTACCGATATGCGCACGCTGAATGAAGACGGCACTCCGAAACAGGAGGTGTTTCATTCGGAACGGGGATTGGAAGAATTTGCCGAATTTGTGGACTCTTCGCGTGAACCGTTGATCGATAAGGTGATCCACATTTCAACCGAAAAATTCGGAACTCCGGTGGAAATAGCCCTGACCTATAATACCTCTTACAACGAAAATGTCTATTCGTATGTCAATAATATTCACACCATTGAAGGCGGTACGCACGTAGCAGGTTTCCGCCGTGGATTGACGCGTACGTTGAAGAAATATGCCGAAGACAGCAAAATGCTGGAAAAGGTAAAACTGGAAATCAGTGGTGATGACTTCCGCGAAGGACTTACCGCGATTATTTCCGTAAAAGTACAGGAGCCTCAGTTCGAGGGGCAGACCAAAACAAAGCTTGGAAATAACGAAACGATGGGTGTGGTCGATCAGGCTGTGGGTGAAGCTTTGGGAAATTATCTCGAAGAAAATCCGAAACAGGCCAAGATGATCGTCGAAAAGGTTATTCTGGCAGCTACCGCCCGTAACGCAGCCCGCAAGGCCCGCGAAATGGTACAGCGTAAATCTCCGCTTTCGGGTGGAGGGTTGCCCGGTAAACTGGCCGACTGTTCGGAAAAAAATCCTGAGGTTTGTGAAATATTCCTCGTGGAGGGTGACTCTGCGGGTGGATCTGCAAAGCAAGGCCGTAACCGTATGACACAAGCTATTTTGCCGCTTCGTGGTAAAATTCTGAATGTGGAGAAAGCCATGCAGCATAAAGTGCTCGAAAGCGAAGAGATTCGTAATATTTACACTGCTTTGGGCGTTACCATCGGAACGGAAGATGACAGCAAGCAATTGAATGTATCCAAGCTTCGTTATCACAAGATCATTGTAATGACCGATGCCGACGTCGATGGTAGCCACATCGACACGCTGATTATGACCTTCTTCTTCCGCCACATGAAAGAGTTGATTGAGGGTGGGCATCTTTACATTGCCACTCCGCCGCTCTATCTTTGTAAAAAAGGGAAAGTGGAAGAGTATTGTTGGAACGAACAGCAACGTGTTTCGTTCATCGATAAGTATGGCGATGGAAACGAAAACTCGGTTCACGTGCAACGTTACAAAGGTTTGGGTGAGATGAATCCGGAGCAACTCTGGAGTACAACCATGAACCCTGAAAATCGTACTCTGCGTCAGGTGACCATTGAAAATGCGGCTGATGCCGATCATATCTTCTCCATGCTGATGGGTGACGATGTAGGTCCGCGTCGTCAGTTTATTGAAGAAAATGCCACTTACGCTACTATTGACGCGTAAGATTTTATAGAATAAAGAGCGAAGGCTGCCAATCGCAATGATGGCAGCCTTCGTTTTTTTATTCTATAATGAAACCTACACTTTGTAAATCGTCCCAGAACCGCGGATAAGATTTGGAAACGACCTCCGGATGTTCCATTTTGATAGGATGAATCAGCGCTGCAGGGGCAAAGGCCATTGCCATCCGATGGTCTTCATACGTTTTTATGGGAGCATTGTAATCGGAAGTGGTTTTCTCTCTGTTCCAGGCCAACATGCCTTCGGCCGGTTCCGTAAGAATGTATCCCAGTTTGTCCATTTCGTTTTTTAAGGCTGCAATACGGTCGGTCTCTTTTATTTTCAGCGTTTGCAAACCGGAGAACGAAAAGGGGATATCAAGCAGACAACAACAGACAACCACGGTTTGAGCCAGATCCGGTTGATCGATAAAGTTATACGAAAACGAGGAGACCGGTTTCCCGGAATGAGATATGATAACTCCATCGGAGGTATATTCTGTCGTTATTCCCAGTGACCCGAAGATGGCTGCAACCTGAGCGTCTCCCTGTGTGCTGTCGCAATTTAATCCCAGTAGTCTGAACGAACTGTTGGGGGAGGAGAGAGCGGCAATGGCGTACCAGTAGGAGGCCGCAGACCAATCCGATTCGACCTGAAAGGATGTTGGTTTGTAATCCTGATGCGGTACGATGATGGTATCTCCTTTCCATTCTGCCGTTACACCAAAATCACTCATCATGCGAAGCGTCATTCGTATGTAAGGTATCGAGATAATGTCACCCTCCAGTGTGATTTCAAGACCTTCAGTCATGGTGGGCGCAACCATTAGCAAGGCCGAGATGTACTGGCTACTGATGTTGCCGGCAAGTTTGAGTTTGCCTCCCAGCAGTGGTTTTCCCGAGATGCGGAGTGGGGGATATCCTTTTTTTTCTATGTAGTCGATCTCAGCCCCCAGCCGGTTCAATGCGTCGACGAGAAGAGCTATCGGGCGGTTCTTCATCCGTTCGCTACCGGTCAGCGTCCATTCTCCTTCCAGGTTTGAAAGGTAGGCTGTGAGAAAGCGCATCGATGTCCCGGCGGCTCCTATATCGAAAGCGGACAGAGGAGAGTGTAGCGCGTTCAGCATCACTTTCGTGTCATCACAATCGGCCAGATGTGTGATTTGTTCCGTGCTTTTGCTGAGCATGGAGAGAATCAGCGCCCGGTTGCTGATGCTTTTGGAAGCCGGCAGATCTATTACCCCTGTGATGGAATGTTTCGATGGAGGGAAAAGTTGAATCATAGAAGTTATTGTAAACAAAAAACTGCTCCCGAAAGAACAGTTTTTAATGTATATTGATTGTGTACGGGTGAGGGTTACATCGGCGATAGTCCGAATCCGAGTCTGTTTTTACGCCCGACCCACGCCTCTTTTATAAAATTGCCATTAGCATCCTTTCCACCGATCAGGAAGATACGGTTGGATTTATCTACTATTATTGAAGCTCTTGATCTGAGTTTGTAGTTAAGCCCTTTGGGGAAATTTACGAGTGTATCGTGTTTTGTCCACGAAAAGCCGTTAGTCTTTGAACAAAGCAGTGTGTCCGGCACTAAGCGATCGGTGGCAGATACACCACCATAGTACATAACCTGATTATCGTACCAGATCATTGAACCATTCTTTTGAGGGCGTAATGTGGTGTCAGCTGTGAATTCGGTGGCGTAATTCGCCCAGCTATTCGACGACGCAGCGTAACTGTATACCGAGTTGAGAGTATTGCCCGCCTGATCGATTCCTCCAATCACAAGTAATTTGGGTGTGCCTGTGATCGGCGTAATTACATTAGCTGCGAAATTGATGATTGGGAATCCAGAATTGGCTGGTTTCCCGTTGCTGTTGGTGCCTTCGATGGCGTTTACTGAATTTTGAACAGTCCAGTTGCTGCCATCTGTCGAAGTTTCTACGAAATAGTTATTGCTATTGTCATACATCACGGCAAACAATTTATTGTCGTAACTGGCAATCAACGATTTTAACCGGTTGGACGATGAGATCGTAATTTTATTCCATGAAGTACCGTCGGTACTCGAATAGATGGTTTGTCCGTCGCCAATTACATATATTACATTGTTCAGTACAACCATATTTTGTAGCGAAACGGATGTCGGTAATGAGGAAACAGGGGTGCCGCCATTCCAGCTCTTTGCATCGGTCGTGCTGTACATGTTTATGTTGCTTCCGTTGTTTGAGAACAGCATGATGAGGTCGTTGCAGTATACCGCTTTTTGATCGGTTTCGGAAAAAGAGGCTGCGGGATATACACGGCGTTGCCATGCGATGGAATCCGGCTCTACTTTATGTACACGCACGTCAACATAATAAGACATTGTATCTATCGCATTTTCAGCATAGTTTTTCAATATTTGCGTACTCCGGAAATCAATAGAATCACCTGATTTGTAGCTTTTTTTGTTGAAGAATATAGCTGCCGAAGAGTAGGTTCTGATGATGGGAATAGCCCTGAAGTGCCCATAAAGTTTGGTCTTGAAAGGGAGAGAGTCGGTGTTATAAATTAATCCATTGGTATGATATGGACTTCCCCCTGTTTGGCTTACGGTAAAAGTCTGTTTGGCAAAAGCAGGTACGCTGTCGTTCTTTATTGCAAACGAATACACGCGGGCATCGTCGGAATAGTTAGTTACACTGTTACTCAGGCAGGAATTGAGCACAATTGCGCCTACACTACACAACAGGATAACCAAGTATTTGAATCGTTTCATGAAGAAAATTGGATTAAGTATAAATTTAGCCTTTTGCCGGCACACCTGCTTCTTGCATATCTTTTTATTCCCGGAAATAACCAAACCGGTGGGTTGATTGTTTGTAAATGAGACGAATAATAAAGACAAAGATTCCGTTTGCCTGATGGATTTTTATATTTGTGCAAATGTAGTAACAAATTTTGATATTGTGGGCTATTTCAGGAGATTCAGGCTTTTTTAACCGCTGTTGAAGCTTGTTTAGGAACCGGTATAAAACAACAAACGCTGTCGGGAAGGACAGCATTTGTTGTTTTATATTTGCGGTAGTTAATCAGAAAAATTTAATCCGGTTATCTTTAATTTCCACTTTGTCTTTCAATACCTGCAGGGTCATGTATGGAAGCATATAGTTGTAGCGGGAGTTCAACATATCGATCTGAACTTTCGGATTGAACTTGTCGTTTCTCTGTTGCTCGCTTACAACGCTGAATACATATACGCCGGCTTTACCTTTAACCGGAGCAGAAAGAACATTCGGTTTAGAGGCCGATGCAGCACCGATTACAGCCGGTTCCATTCCCAACGAGCCAGCCTGTATGCTGGAGAAATTCAGGTTAGATGCCGTATCAACCCGTTGTTTCAATGCAGCCGCTAAAGCCTGAACTGTTTTAGCGGAAGCCTTGGCCGAATTCATGTTTTTAGTAATGAGTTCAGCTTTTTTGTCGTTGATAAGTTCGGCTTTCAATTCCGGAGTTACTTCCTGAATATCACGATACCCTTTTTGGTGCGAAGCTACCAGATTGGCAATGATAAGTACTTCGTTGCGTTCTCCGCATTCAAACACGTCTGATGTTGTACCGGTCGAAGCATCATTTGCCCAGCGGAATACGGTACGGGTGTTTTTTACATTACCCAAACGCGGTGCATTGGGGTCGATTCCATTAGCCGGATGTATCACAATACCTTTTGCTTTTGCAGCCTGATCGAATTTAGCGCTGGTATTAGCTGCTGATGCAAATTCTTTGGCCTGATTGTAAACAACCTCTCTGGTTTGGTCACTTGGTACAACTTTCAATGCAAGAAATGCCAGTTTTACTTTGCTGATATTTTGTGTTTTTGTCTCTACCTGAATAATCTGGATCGAAGAGGTTTGTTTGTCAAGTGTAATTTCGTTGACTCCGCTTCTGAAAATTTTGGTAACAAGATCTTGTTTGAATCCGTTTTGTAAGAGACCAGCCTCGCGTACCCAACCGATTTCACCGCCATTGGCAGCGGTTTGAGGAAGCTGTGAGTATTTTTGTGCTAAAGCGGCAAAGTTACCACCTCCCTTGATGACCGAGATGAGACTATCGGCCAACTTGCTTTGAGTGTCGCGCAGAACGATGTGGCGAATTTTCACTGAGTCCGGTTCGCTGATACCGCCTTCTACGATCTTAGCCATGTAGTAGGTGTCATTATCCATTTTCGGACCGATTACGTCACCTGTTTTGCCGCCAAAAGCAAAGTCTTGCAAAAATGCAGGAACCTCTTTTTTGGTAAGGGCTATGTCAATGTACTTCTCTTCAGAGTTTGCATTGACGAATGTTTTGAGATCCGAAGTAGTTTTGAAATCATTTTGCAGACCGTTGATTTTCTTTTCAACTTCCGCATAGTCGGCTTTGGATGGTTTAACATCGAATTGAACATATTTCAAATCGAAATTAGCCTCTTGTTTGTAGCGCGCTTTGCGTTTGTTGTACAGATCTTTGATCTCGCTTTCCGATACTTTCACGGCACCGTCGGGAATCGTGAAGTAGGGTTGCATCGTATATAAAACATTTACTGATCTCTGGCTGCGGTCGAAAGCAAATTTGGCATCCAACGAATTGGCTGTGATGGTCTTCGTTAACAGGGTGGTGTATTTTTGCTGCAACGCGTTCTGTTTTACCATGTTTTCGAGGAATGACCAATATGCCTGATACTCTTTCACTTCGTCGGCATGTTGTTTGTCTTTGCTTTTTGATGCCTGATCGAGAGAAGCTAAAAAGCCAAGAAGCGCCTCTTTGCTGAATTGTCCTGTCTTAGGGTCGATAAACGCACGACGGCTATAGATAATAGGACTGATATGGTTACCAATGGTCAAATCTTTTAATTCGTCTTTAGAAACTGCCATTCCGAGCTTTTCGGTCTGTTTTCCTAAAAGGATTTCAGTCACCTTGTTGTCCCAGACCTGTTGACGAATCTGTTCGCTCATTTCATCACCACTTTGCTGGCCGGTTTCAATTTTGTAAACTGTTGAAAGCTGATCGACAGCGTTCATGAAGTCGGTATATTTTATTGTTTCTCCATCAATCACCCCGACCTTTTGCTTTTGTTCGCCGAAAAAAGTTTTGCTTGAACTCAAAAAGTCACCGATAATGAAAGCAAACATTGCCAGCCCCACTACTATCAACAGGAATACTCCTTTGCTTCTAATTTTCTCTAATGTTGCCATTGATTTGTTTCAATTAAAAAATATGATTCTGTTTTGATTATAATTTTAAGGTTGATAATCGTTTTATTTTCAGCGAGAATACACATAAGTATCTGTCAAACCTACTTTTTACTAAAACTTTAAAACCAGGGCACGAATATACAAAAAAAAGTCCAACCCAAAGAATAAATGTCAAAAAGTGTGCTATTCCGACACAGAAACGTCGATGCCGAGAGCTTTCACTCTGTCTGCAATTTCGAGAAGTTGCTTGTGCGATGCTTTTTTGAGTCCCTCAGCTGGCGTGTCTCTTGCCAACGTATAGATCATTACCTGTTTGGGACTGATTATCTTCACAGCTTCCAGCCAGGCACTCAGCTCCTCCTCTGTGGTGTTGTCGATCTGTTGTCCTTCAATTTCGCCCTGCAAAAAGAGGGTTTGCAGAATAAGATTGCCATTGAAACGTTTCAAATGGTCTGTTAACCATTGGGCTGACAAAGAAGATGTTCCGGGCTGATTGAGCAGGTGGATGGTGGCGTCGATGGCCGAATCCATTTTCAGAATGTTGTTGTCCACTTTGTTCAGCGCTTCAAATACGGCAGGCTTGTGAATTTGTGTGCTGTTGGAGAGGACGCTGATCTTTGCTTCGGGGGAAAATTCGTTTCGAAGGGCGATGGTGTCGTCTATAATGGCAGCGAAATCGGTGTGAATCGTGGGTTCTCCGTTGCCGGCAAAGGTGATGACATCCAGCTTCTTGTCGTCTGTTTTCATTTCGGATAATGTTGTCCGAAGTGCATTTTTTACCTCTTCGCGGGTTGGAATGTGAGACTCCTGCGGTTTGAAGTTGAATCCGCATTCGCAATAGATACAGTTGAATGTGCAGATTTTAGCATTTACCGGCAAAAGATTAATGCCGAGCGAAGTGCCTAAGCGCCGGCTTTGAACCGGGCCAAAAACTATTTTATCGAAAAGAAATGTAGACATAATAAATTGATAATTAATAATTAAAAATTAATAATGAGAATTGGGGCCGAGCTATTATCGATCCCAACTCTCATTGCGGCTAATGAATAATTCTGCATTATTCATTGTTAATTATTAATTGACTAAAGTTTCCAGTCGGCAATGCGTTGCATGGCCTCTTCGGTCTGAGCCGGACTGCCGAATGCCGTGAGGCGGAAGTAACCTTCGCCGTGAGGGCCGAATCCGACACCAGGGGTGCCTACCACATTCATTTCGGTCAGCAGGCGGTCGAAGAACTGCCAGGATGAAATGCCATCGGGAGTTTTAAGCCAGATGTACGGAGCGTTGATACCTCCGAATGCACTCAGCCCTTTTGCTTCAACTCCTTTGCGGATGATTTCGGCATTGTTCATGTAGATACCAATGGTTTCTTTGATTTGTTGCTGTCCTTCGGCAGAATAAACTGCTTCGGCGGCACGTTGCACGATGTAGGCGGTGCCGTTGAATTTTGTTGTCTGACGGCGGTTCCAGAGGCGGTTGAGTGGTACGCGTCCGTGTTCGACAGAATTGACCAGAACCGTTTTCGGAACGACGGTGTATCCGCAACGCAATCCGGTGAAACCGGCTGTTTTCGAGAAGCTGCGGAATTCGACGGCCACTTCGCGGGCGCCTTCAATTTCGTAGATCGAATGTGGAACATCCGGCTCGCTGATAAATGCTTCGTAAGCTGCATCGAACAGAATCAGCACGTCGTTGGCCCGTGCGTAGTCGACCCACTGTTTTAATTCGTTCTTCTTCAACGTAGTTCCGGTCGGATTGTTCGGATAGCAGAGATAGATCACATCGGGACGGGTTGCCGGAAGTTCGGGGATGAAGTTATTCTCCTTTGTACAGGGCAGATAGACAATCTTTTCCCATTTTCCGTCGGCGGTCGGTTTGCCGGCGCGGCCTGCCATGGCGTTGGTGTCCACATAAACCGGGTAAACCGGGTCGGTAACCGCAATCACGTTGTTCGGGCCGAGGATGTCGCCGAAGTTGCCGGTATCGCTTTTGGCTCCGTCGCTTACAAAAACCTCGTCGGGAGCAATGTCGATGCCACGGGCAGTGTAATCTTTAGCGACAATTGTTTCGCGCAGGAAAGCGTAGCCCTGTTCCGGACCGTAACCACGAAAGGTGGAGGCGTCGCCCATTTCGTCAACGGCTGCATGAAGCGCTTTGATAACTGCCGGAGCCAGCGGACGGGTTACGTCGCCGATACCGAGGCGGATAATATTTGCCGATGGATTTTCTTCCTTGTATGTATTTACTTTACGTGCAATCTCCGAGAAAAGATAGGTTTCGGGGATATTCAAAAAATTGTCGTTTACAAAAGCCATGTTACTAATTTTGGAATTTGAAAATTTGAAGATTTGAAAATGAAATCTGCACTGGCTGAGCAGATTTGAAATCGTCAATTGTAAATTAATAAATTGTAAATGTTACAGCAGATAATCTCCTTCAAAAACGGTGACTGCCGGGCCGGTCATGTAGACGTGATTGTCGGCTTCCGACCACTCTATTTCGAGGTTTCCGCCGAGTAATTCCAACGTTACCTTGCGCTCGGTCTTGCCGTTCAGTGCTGCGGCTACGGCTGTTGCGCAAGCTCCGGTTCCGCAGGCAAGCGTTTCGCCGGCTCCGCGTTCCCATACCCGCATTTTAATGTGAGTGGGAGAGATAATCTGCGCGAACTCGGTGTTGGTGCGGCGGGGGAAGAGTGGGTGGTGTTCCACTTTCGGACCGCTTTTTTGTATATCCAACTCTTCGAGCGAATCCATGAAAATGACGGCATGTGGATTTCCCATGGAAACGGCGGTGATGTTCACCTTCCGGCTTTCAAGTGCAATGGGGTAGTTCACCACGCTGGTTTCGTCGAGGTTGATAGGTATTTGTTTCGGGGCAAGAATAGGTTCTCCCATGTCGACCCGAACAGAGTCAACTTTACCCTTTGCGAGATTTAGTGTAAGGCGTTTTACGCCGGCAAGCGTTTCGAGTGTAAGCTCCGTTTTGTCGGTTAATCCTTTTTCGTAAACGAATTTGCCGATACAACGGGTGGCGTTGCCGCACATTTCCGATTCCGAACCGTCGGAGTTGAACATGCGCATACGGAAGTCGCACGTTTCGGAAGGCAAAATGAGAACCAGACCGTCGGATCCGATGCCGAAGTGACGGTCACTGATGGCAGTCGCTAATTTGGCCGGATTTTCAATCTGTTCGACAAAGCCGTTTACATAAACGTAGTCGTTTCCGGCGCCTTGCATTTTTGTGAACTTCATATTTGTTTCTTTTTAATTAAAAGATAAAAGTCAAAAAGTAAAAGGTGGGTTAGCGGGTTAGTTTGGCCTTTATTGATTTAACGGAGGTCACCAGCATTTTGACGAGTTCATTACAGTCTGTGTTCATATGATCGAACTCGCTATCTGTTAGGTATCCTGTTTCGTGTAATAAATCTATCCAATAAACCGACTCGGCTGCTTCTTTCAAAGCAATACTTGTCTTGTTCAAATAATCTGCATCGGAAATGGCAAATTCCTGTTCTGCCAGATTTGCGCCAATACTTGTGCCCGAGCGTAAGAGCTGTTAGAGATGATAAATTCTTTTTTTTCTTCAATGAGGTACTTGTACAGACGAATCACACGAACTGCAAAATTTCTTGCTTTCGTATGAATTACACTTTTACTCATTCTGCGGTAAATGACGTTTTTTACCTTGTGCCTTTTACCTTTTACCTCTTAACGTTGTTTTGTCGTCTGTTTGCCCGGGCGTAAATCGTTCTTTTCGTAATAGTTGATAAATGCTTGGTTGACAATTCTGTTTCCTCCGGGAGTCGGGTAGTTTCCGGAGAAATACCAGTCTCCGTTATGTTTCGGGCAAGCCACATGGAGGTTTTCGATGGTTTGGTAGATAATTTCTACCTCTACAGGACAATTCTCAGGTGTGACCATCTCGCCTATTTTCTTTGCTATTTCAATATCGGTGAAAGGGGCGTAAATCTCTTTTACGTAATTTACAATCCATTCTTTGGGTTGATTTTCCTGCTCCTTGCTCTTGGTATACACATC
Source organism: uncultured Microbacter sp. (assembly GCA_963678265.1). Classification (GTDB taxonomy): domain Bacteria; phylum Bacteroidota; class Bacteroidia; order Bacteroidales; family Paludibacteraceae; genus Microbacter. The sequence goes on along the minus strand of OY782761.1, from coordinate 730,706 downwards.
GTGAATCACATTCTCCATGCCTCGTTCCTTCAGCAGTTCGATGGCGGCATTGAAGGCAATAAACTCGCTCATGCGCGACATATCGATACCGTAGCAGTCGGGGTAACGAATTTGCGGAGAAGAAGAGACGATCACGATTTTCTTCGGTTTGAGACGACTCAAAATCTTGATAATACTCTGTTTAAGTGTCGTTCCACGTACAATACTGTCGTCGATCACTACAATATTATCTTCGTTTTCCTTGATCGTTCCGTATGTGATATCGTAAACGTGAGCGGCCAGATCGTTTCTGTTTTTATCTTCGGTGATAAAGGTTCTCAGCTTAATATCCTTGATAGTCAGCTTCTCGGTACGGATTTTCTTCTGCAGAATTTTTTCTACCTCCGTTTCCGACAGCGCTTTCTTTTTGTTCAGGATGGCCGCTGTTTTTTTCTGATTCAGGTATGCTTCAAAGCCCTCCATCATACCGTAATAAGCCACCTCGGCAGTATTCGGAATAAACGAAAGAACGGTGTGATCCACATCCTGATCGATGGATTCGAGTATTTGCGGAGTCAGCAAACGCCCCAACGTTTTGCGTTCGCGATAGATGTCGCGGTCGCTGCCCCGGGAGAAATAGATGCGTTCGAAAGAGCATGGAGCCGGGTTTTCCGACTTGTGGATCTGGCTGATTTTGAATGAACCGTCTTGCTTAATGAAAAGTCCTGCACCCGGGTTCAGTTCGTGAATCTCTTCGGTTGCGATGTTGAGCACGGTTTGCATCGCCGGGCGTTCGGAAGTAACCACCACAATTTCGTCGTTGGCAAAATAGAAGGCAGGACGAATACCCCATTTATCGCGGAAAACGAACGCATCGCCACTGCCGGTAAATCCGCAGATCACGAAGCCTCCGTCCCACATGGAGGTTGCCCGCTTGATGATCCGTTCCAGATCGAGGTGTTGCTCGATAGCCTGGTTGAGCTCTTGTCCGGTCATCCCTTCGAGGGCAAATTTGGTGTAGAGGTGCTCCACTTCGGAGTCGAGCATGCCGCCGAGCTGTTCAAGAATGATGAACGTGTCGGCATTGTGGCGGGGGTGTTGTCCTTCGGCCACGATATGATCGAAAATCTCGTCCACGTTGGCAAGGTTGAAGTTACCTGCCAGACAGAGGTTTTTACTTTTCCAGTTGTTGCGACGCAGAAACGGGTGTGCATACGAAATACCCGAACGGCCGATGGTGCTGTAGCGCAGGTGGCCGATATACAGTTCGCCGATAAACGGTGCATTGGTGCATCTTTCGCTTGTTGGTAATTTCTCGTAGGTATCTATCTGACGACCTACGCTGTTGAACACGTCGGTGATGGCACTGTTGCCCAAAGCCCGTTCACGAAATATATATTCTTCTCCGGCTGTTGCATTCAAATTGACACACGCGATACCGGCACCTTCCTGACCCCGGTTGTGCTGCTTTTCCATCAAAAGGTAGAGGTTGTTCAGCCCAAAACTACTGGTTCCGTACTTGGTTTTGTAATATTCGAGCGGTTTAAGCAACCGCATCAGTACAATGCCGCATTCGTGTTTTATCGGATCGCTCATTGATTGGTAGGGATTTACGAATTGATGTAGGTTTATCCTTCAAAATGCAAAGATAGCGAATTTTTGCCGAAACCTCCCTTCGCAAAAAGGGTAAGCGTGTTAATATGGATCTGTTTTGAGTTGTTTTACCTCTTTTTTTGAACAGAAATGTGTCAAAAGTTATCTTCCTGTCAGTTTATATTCTTTATTAATGACAGTGTTGAACGAGTACAGATAATATCCGTTGTCTTTCTTCTCGGTGACATCGGCTCCGGTAATCGTCAAAGGTGTTTTGGAACGCAGTTTACAGGGTTGTCCGGCCACCGATATAATCGATCCTGTGGTTAATTTACCTTCGTTCCATGTGAAATTTACCTCAAAATTGCCCCGGGCTTTCATTCCCTTCATTACTCCGTTTTTCCATTCGGAAGGTAGTGCCGGAAGTAAATCTATCTCATTCAAATGGCTCTGAAGCAACATCTCCCCTACACCAGAAGCACCTCCGAAATTGCCGTCGATCTGGAAGGGTGGATGGGTGTCGAACAGGTTGTTGAGTGTCGATTTGGAGAGTTGTTCACGGTACATTTTGTAACTGTGATCGCCATCGAGCAGGCGGGCCCAGAAGTTTATTTTCCATGCTTTGCTCCAACCGGTGCCACCGTCGCCACGAATCTCCAGTGTTTTACGGCAGGCATTGGCAAGCGCCGGTGTGGTAATGGGTGAAATTTCGCGTCCGGGATGGAGTCCGAAGAGGTGTGACACATGCCGGTGCTGAGGATCCACATCAGCGTAATCTTTTATCCATTCCTGAAGGTTCCCTTTTTTGCCGATCTTCAATGGGCGCAGCTGATCCCGTTTTTCGCTCCAAATTTTTCGTAGACCGGCATCCGTGTTTAGCGTTTGCGAGGCTTCGACAAGGTTGTTGAAGAGATCCCACAGAATTTCCATGTCCATCGATGAGGCGATAGTTACAACATTGATTTGCCCTTTTTCGTCTCTGTAGCTGTTTTCGGGAGAGGTGGATGGCGCCGTTACCAGATGTCCGTTTTTCTTTATCAACCAGTCCATGCAGAAATCGGCTGCCAATTTCATCAGCGGATAGGCCGTATTTTTAAGGTACTCTTTGTCACCGGTAAAACGGTAGTGGTCGTAGAGGTGCTGCGATAGCCAGGGCGAACCCATAGCCCAGTTAGCCCACATAGGATCTCCCTCTTTTCCTCCCACCGGAGAGGCACTGGCCCAGATGTCGGAGTTGTGGTGCACAGCCCAGCCTTTCATGTTGTAAAAATTGCGGGCAATCTCTTTTCCGTTCACAGCGAGGTTCTCTATCTGGTGAATAAGCGGTTCCGTTAAATCGGACAGATTCAGCATTTCGGCCGGCCAGTAATTCATCTGCAGGTTGATGTTGGTCGTGTAGTTGCAGTTCCATGGCGGACGTTGGTCTTTATTCCATATTCCCTGCAGGTTGGCTGCGGTTCCTCCCGGTCGCGAACAGGAGATCAGCAGGTAGCGTCCGAACTGGAAGTAGAGCGTTTCGAGCGACGGATCTTTTTCTCCCGAAGCATACCGTTTCAGCCGTTCGTCGGTGGGTAGCGACTCTTTGCCGTTGCTTCCCAAATCGAGCGACATGCGGTTGAAAAATTGCGAATAGTCACGGATGTGTTTCTCTTTTAGCCGGTCAAACGGGAGTTCCGTTGCTTTGTCGAGATAGCTTCTGCAGAGCGCATCTTCGTCTTTCCCGTTGACTTGCGGGTCGTTTTTGAAACCGTTGAAGCTGGTACCTGCCGAAACCAGCAGGACGACTTCGGTGGCATTGGTTACATGCAGGCAGGGATTGGTACTGACTTTCCCGTCGCACTGTACCACCCGTACCCGATACTGATATCGCATGCCTTTTTCTCCGTTGGGGCCGGTGTAAACAATGGGAAACCGGCCTTCGAAGGGAAGTGAGTAGGGTGCGGTTCCCTTCAGTACGAATTCGTTGTCGCCTATGGCCGTGATGGAAGCTCCGGCAAACGGTGTGTTTCCGGTCAGATCGAACGATAATTGTCTCTTTTTGGAAGCGGTCAGTCGAATGACGATAACCTGATCGGGAGCGGAGACAAAAAACTCTCTTTTATATTCCACACTGTCGATGCGGAATGTGGTGGTTGCGATTGCTTTTGAAATGTCGAGATCGCGGCAATATCCGACCGGAGTACCGTTGCGATGTTGTTGTATTTGCAGATTCCCCATGGGCATGAAAGCCTGAACATCGGGTCCCTGTATGTTTTTCAAAATTGTTGTGGCTTCATTGTTTTTCCCCTGAAAAAGTAGTTGCCGTACTTTGGGCAGAAAAGTCGGGGCATCGGGCGTCGGATTGTTATTGGCGGGAACTCCCGACCACAAAGAGCCTTCGTTCAGGTTCAACAATTCGTCCTTTACGCCGCCATACACCATCAGGCCCAAGCGTCCGTTGCCAAGAGGCAGCGCTTCTTCAAATTTTGAAGCCGGTTGATTGTACCATAAACGGAGCGTTTCGGGTTTTTGTGCCAGAGAAAAGAGAGAAATGGTCAAAATGGAGCAGCATAAAAATGCTTTACGGAGCAGGTTTGCCTCAGTCATAATTGAAAGATGGTGATTTGGTTATGATTGATAGTAGATATAATTGACAGGTTGCATGATACTGTTGCAAATATACTGTAAATTTGCTGAAGCATTCATCTGTAATTGTCCCTCAAAAATTGAAATTATGAGTCACTGCCTGGATCTTTTTTGTTACTGCCCGGTATGCGGGTCGCCGCACTTTGGCGAAAATAACGTGAAGTCGAAAAAATGTGTCGATTGCGGGTTTGTCTATTATCTCAATCCGTCGGCATCTACCGCCGCTTTTATCGAAAATGAAGAGGGCGAATTGCTGGTGTGCCGTCGAGGGAAAGAACCATCCAGGGGTACGTTCGATCTGCCGGGTGGTTTTACCGATATGGAGGAGACCTGTGCCGAGACTATTGCCCGTGAAGTAAAAGAAGAACTCAATCTGACGGTGGATAGTTCGGAGATTCTTTTTTCTTTGCCCAACTGGTACCGTTATTCCGGGATGAATATCCCCACACTCGATTTCTTTTTTGTCTGTAAAGTCTCTGATTTTTCGACATTACAAGCTGCCGACGATGTGGCGGAGGCTTTCTTTGTGAAACCCGAAGAACTCGATCCGGAACAGTTTGGCCTGACCTCCATCCGAAAAGCGGTGTCGATCTACAAGGAGAAGAAAACTCAGGCAGGAGGCTCCTGTGGCGGAAAGTGATAATGCCTTTTGCTTCTCCGGAATACGATGAAAAACTACGATTTTTACAAGACGAAATATGGACGGGAGTTGCTGATCGATCTGATTCCTTTGGAGCGATTGCAGAGTTATCTGGATCATGTCCCCACACATACACTCTCTTACTACGACATTACCCTGATTACCGAAGGCTCCGGATCTTTTACGCTGGATGGATCTAAGGCTCCGATTGAAAAGGGAATGTTGTTTTTTTCGGCACCCGGACAAATCCGGCAGTGGAACTTCGACCGGATGCCTCAGGGGCTGGTGTTGATCTTTGAAGAGGCGTTTTTGTGCGACTATTTCAACGATGCCCGGTTTGTTGAAAATTTGTCTTATTTTTGTTCGTTTTCAAATCCGTCGTCGATGCTGCTGACCGATGCCGAATATCGGGAGCTGGTGCCTCTGTTGGAGACAATCTACCGCGAAATCGCGGAGTACGAAACAAAAGACAAACATATTCTCCGGGCATTGCTCTATCATGCCACCATGTTGCTGAACCGGATGTATTTGCAACGTTATCCGGTTGTCGATCGGAAGCCGGAGGGACGCTACATTCACGAATTTCGGGCCCTGGTCGAAAAAGAGTTCCGGCAATGTCGCTCGGTGGCCTGTTTTGCCGATTTGTTGCATATTACTCCCGGCCATCTGAATGATATCGTGCGGCGCGAAATGGGAATTACGGCTAAGCAGTTCATTATCGACCGTACGATGCGCGAAGCCAAAAGGATGCTGGGATATACCGGTTTGTCAGTCAATGAGGTGTCGATGGCGCTCAATTTTGAGAATCCGTCGTACTTTACCCGGTTGTTTGAAAAACATGTCGGTGTGACTCCGTTGCAGTTTAGAGCTAAAATCCTTGAAAAGTGATTTTTCTTCCGGCATAAATTCTTCCGGCCTTGTCGTACAACTTTTACTTTTGCACTACACAAAAATAAAAATGTACGATAATGAAGAAATGGATTTTTTTAATGATGACACTTATGGCAACAGTTGGTACAAATGCACAAAAAAGTGAGAGTGGTGTCGCTGCACACATTATTGCAATGGAAAAAGCGGCTCTTGACAAGTGGGGAAATGGAAATCCCGATGGATTTCTGGATATTTCGGCTCCCGATGTGGTCTATTTCGATCCCTTCGTGGAAAAACGGTTGGACGGAATAGATCAGTTAAGGGCTTTGTATAACAGCATCAGAGGGCAGGTGCATATGGACCGGTACGAGTTGCTGAACCCGAAAGTGCAGGCAGAAGCCACCATGGCCGTGCTGACGTTTAACTTCAAAGGGTATCAAAAAGAGGTTGTGCATAAATGGAACTGCACCGAGGTGTACCGGCTCGAAAAAGATGGTTCGTGGGAAATTATACAAACGCACTGGTCGTTGATGCAACCCAAGTTGCAATAGCAACAGGTCATCGCCGGCTATTTCAAATACGATTATTAAGCATGGATTGGAAAGACAAACTCAGCGGATTGAAAGAGGTATTGCCTGAAGGCGAAAATGTGCCGGTGGAGCAGCCGGTAAACCCTGTTGTGAAGAAACAAGCGGAGCCATTACGGGTGGAACTGGACAAGCGAAACGGCAAACCGGCCACTATCGTCTCGAACTTTTTCGGTAGTGACGAAGAGCTGAAAGAGTTGGGCAAAACGTTGAAGGTGAAATGCGGTGCCGGGGGTTCGGCACGTGATGGTGAAATACTGGTGCAGGGTGACTTCCGGGTGAAAATTGCCGACATGCTGCTGGCGATGGGCTACAAAGTAAAGAAGATCAATTTTAAATAGATCAGATCTTAGAGTCGTTTTGACTTCTGGGTTTTGTGAACTCTCTTGCTCGTTGTACGACCAAATACCTCCCCTTGGAGGAGGATCAAGGCCGTGAAATGGTTAGAATTCAATTCATTTTGCCGATTTTCCCCTCTCTTTGGGAGAGGGGTTAGGGGAGAGGTCAAATGCGAAAAATAAGGAAATAACTTTCCCTGTATAATGTGGAATGAACAAAACGATCCGATAGCGTTAAGTTATCGGATCGTTTTTTGTATATATGCTTTCGGCCTGAAGATTCAGCGCTTTGCCCTTTTCTTTTGAATAAAATGGCGAATGCAGTGATCGGTGACAATGAGCACCAATATCAGGAATGCGATGTAGAATCCGAATCCATATTGCGAAGCCGCCTCGGACGAGAGGTGTAGCGAAGGTGCACGGAACGTAATTTCTGACAGAGAGTCGCGCAGCAGATAGACTGCCAGTCCGATCAATCCCAGCGAAGTGAGCGAAAGCAGCCCGATATTGAGCAAAAACGTTTGTCGTTTTCGTTTTGCTTCGGCTTTGTATATCTGCGCCATCATTCGGCTCTCGAATCCGGGAGGAAACACCGGGTTCTTTTGTCTGGCCAGCGCTTTGCTAATTGCTTTATCCGGCTTCATACTGTCTTGTTTGTATTGATGAGTACATATAGTTTTTTGCGAATACGATAGAGTTTGATCTTCACATTATCGCCCGTCAGTTCCATAATGGAGGCAATCTCTGCCACCGACCGATCCTCGGAGTAGTAGAGCGTAATCAGCATCTTTTCCTCCACGTTCAGTTGTGCCAGTGCCGCTTCTAATTTTTGCAGCAGCTCTTCGTTTTCATCTTCGGCGAATACCGCTTCGGCAGCATCGTCCGAAACCCGGTCGAGCATCGTTTCGTCGATGGCAGGAAGCTCTACGCGGGCTTTCCGGGTGGCCGAAATCGCGGTGTTGTAGGCAATGCGAAACAGCCAGGTAGAGAAGCTACAGTCGCCCTTAAACGTGTCGAGTTTTTTGAACGCCTTCAGAAACGTATCCTGAGTCAGCTCCTCGGCATCCTCTTTCGACGGGATAATTCGGGCAATCAGCGAATAGATGGTTCCGCTATACCGGTTGAGGAGAAACGAAAAGCGATTCGTATCCCCTTCGAGTATTCGCTGAATGATTTGAAATTCGTCCCGATTATCCATATATCTTATAGACGCAAAGGCGACAATTTGGTTACAACACCATCTTTCCGATAAATTAGTCGCAACCCGATGTAACGAATCAGCTGAAGTTGCGTCCAATAATGGACAGGGCAAAGTTATTGACTAAAATCGAAAAAAATATGCAGGACATTCTTCTTCTTTTATATCTTGTGTGGGTATTTCTCTCCAAGCTGCTGTAGCGGCAGATCTGTTTATTCGTGTTGTCGGTGTAAAAACGGATGCATGGTTGTAACCGATTTGCAACTATTGCGTCAAATAGGTCAAAGGGCGGAAATATTTACCTAAAACGAAAATAATTATGATGGATTTTATTACGATTCCTCTGGTAGTAGGAATAATTACGTTGGGAATTTACAAACTGTTCGAACTGTTTGCGCGGAAAAAAGAAAGATTGTCAATTATCGAAAAACTGGGCGATAAGCTCGATATTTCGGTAATGCAACAAAAAGTATCGCTGCCGGTGCGCGTTGAAGGTCAATTTAATTTTGGTACACTGAAGGTGGCCAGTTTGTTGCTGGGTGTTGGCTTAGGCTTGCTGATCGGTTATTTTATCTGTATCTATTCGGTGGCAGGGTATCATTCACAAGAGTGGAATTATACCGTATCTCAATCTATCGGTGTAGTTTACGGAGCATCGGTGCTATTGTTCGGTGGTCTTGGACTGCTGGTGGCTTTTCTGGTGGAACTGCACTATTCGAAGAAAAAAGAAGAAGAGTAAGTAAAGGTGGAAAAGATGATAATTTGTTGAATCGCGGGGTCGCCAAAAGGTGATCCCGCGATTCGTTTTATCTGGTTCTTTTCAAATGTCTATCGTGTCTATCTCCTTCATTATCCTATCCGTTTCGGTGAGGGCCACAATGATTTTCTGGTAATGCAGAATATCTTCGAAGCCGAGAGTGCGCCCTTTACGATCTTTCAACCATTTTTGTGCAGGCTGGTAACCGCCGATAAAAAACTCCCAGGCGATGGCCGGAACGTTGTCGAAGTATTGGTCGGCATTGATGTAGACCTTGCCCTCTTTATAGATAATTGCCTCCACCGTGTTGCTGCCGGCCATGGGGTATTGCGTGATGTAACGTTCCACCACGGGCGATTCGAGTAGATGGATTTGCCGCAATTCGCCGCCTAACCGTACCAGTTGCCAGAAGGTGCCGATGGTGGGATAGGGCACCCGTGGAAAGTCTATTTTGAGAAACTCCTTGTATTTTTCGCGGTAGGTGGGCGAGTGGAGCACACCATAAATGTAGTCGAGCAGGTCGATGGGTGCAAATGTGCCAGTTTCCCCTCCGGTGGAGGGGTGCCCGCAGGGCGGGGTGGTCGCTTCTTCGGCAGGGTCGATGCCATATTCCTGCACGATATATTTTTCCAACTTTTGGAATACAAGCTCCATGTTTTTCTTCACATCGCCATCGGCAGCCCGGAAAACTTTCAATCCCAGACTTTCCAGATAAGCCTGCCGTTGCGCGTCGTACCCGGCTTTGTCGTCGTGACTGCTCCCGTCGATTTCGACTACCAGCCCCAGCGTTTTTACGTAGAAGTCGACGATGTAGTTGCCGATAACGCGTTGACGGTCGAAGTCGATACGATAGAATTCGCCCTTGTGTACTTGTTGCCAGAAGAGTACTTCCGACAGGATGCCTGCCTTGCGTTTTTCGCGGGCCAACTCTTTGAGCGCCGGGTTGTAGGGCAAATCTTCCACAAAGTTGCGCCGGATAGCGACTCCGTTGATGCGGGTGAGGATGGGCGATTTGGCGTGAGGAACCACCCCGCCCTGTGGGCAGTTTGGTGAGGATACTGCCACCCCGCCCTGCGGGCACCCCTCCAAAGGAGGGGAAGCCACCCCGGTCTTCGACCACCCCTCCAACGGAGGGGAATGCTTTTCGGGGACGAAGGAGAGACCGATGGTTTCGGCTATTTTGGACACTATTTCGGGGTTCAGATTGGGCCGCCGCTCCGTGCTTTCCTCTATGCTTTGCTGTGCATCGCTGTCGGGATAGAGGTAGAGTGGAAAAGTAAATGATATTTCTTTTGTTTGAAGAGAAATTGAATTAATGTCTATAAGAAGTTTGCTGATAAAAACGTGTTGAAAATTAAATGTGCTTTCCTGTCTTGTCGATATTAATGAAATGTTTTTGTTGTCAATAATTATATTCTTCATTACATTAAATCTATTTCTTAAAACTTGTTTGAGATCATAGCAGATATACCGATCATCAAAAACTCGATAATGGTATTTATAATTATGATCAATAAATTTTGAGAACGAGACCAAATTCTTATCATTATGTGTTTTTATTCCGCTTGTATTGACTGAAAATAGTTCATCAATCTTAAATCCCTTTTTATATTTCCCTTCTTCTGAATAATCTTTGGGAATAAAAAAGAAGTTGTCTTTCCTTGTCTGTAAAATATTCCATGAGGTTGACTTCAATGAATTCTTATTCAAAAACTCATATTTCATTTCCCGTTTTCCAAACAGGTCGTAGTGGAAGGCCTTGCCCAGTTCGTTTTTCTTCCTCTTGCCGGTCTTTACAAAGATATTGATAGAGACACCCTGCATAATGTCGAACACGTTTTGGTCGGGCGATCCGTCGGGACAGGTTTCTTTCTTTTTGGCGTTGCCGTGAAGATCGAGTATGTAGATGGAGTCGAAGCTCTCCAGCAGGTTTTTGCGCATCTGGCGGTGAATAATGCCGTCGATAAAGCTGTTGTTGGAGATGTAAGCGAGTATTCCGGTGCCGTTTTTGTCGATAAAGTATTGTCCGTAACGGATAAACTTGATGTAGTCGTCGGAGAGCGGTTGAATGTTGCGTTCGTTCAACTCCTTTTTATAGTCGGCCGTGAGTTTTTCTATCCATTCGCTTTTGTTGTTGCTGCTCACACTGTAGGGCGGGTTGCCCATCACCACCATTACGGGGGTGTCGCGTTTAATGCGGTTGGCTTCGTTGGCCTCGGCGCTCAGCCAGCTGGCAAAGAGGGTACCGGTGTCGGGGTGGTGCTCTTCGAGGCTGTTGGTGAGGTAGACCCGGAAGCGCTGGCTGCTTTTTGCCTTGTACCCGGTTTGCGAGAGTAGCAGGTCGAGTTTGAGGTGTGCCATGGCGTAGCTGGCCATCAGCAGCTCGAAGCCGTTGATGCGGGGCAGCAGGTGTTTCTCCACATAGTCGTTCCAGAGCCCCTGCTGGCCTTCGAATTTGGCGTATATCTGCCGGATGGTTTCGGCCAGAAAGGTGCCGGTACCGGTGGCGGGGTCGAGTATTTGCACCCGGTGTACCTCCTGTTCCACCTGTTTGTTGTTGCCCTGTATATGGGTTTTGATAGTGGTCTTGCTGGTATCGGCCAGCCCCTGCGGAAGCCCGAACTCGGTTTTCAGAATGTCGTCGACCGCCCTTACAATAAAGTTGACCACCGGTTGCGGCGTGTACCACACACCGCGCGACTTACGCAACTTGGGGTCGTATTCGCTCAAAAAAGTTTCGTAGAAGTGAATAATGGGATCTTCCATGCGGGTGGCCTTGCCGTAGTTGCGCAGCAATTCTTCTACGTTGCAGGCCAGAAAAATATCGGTAAGCCCGTCGACCACCCAGCGGATGCGGTCGTCGATGTCGGGACCGGCAATGTAGCCGAAGAGACGGCGCAGAAAGGGGTTCGATCTCGGAATCAGTTCGGCGGCCTCCTGTCGGCTGAAGGTTTCGAGGGTGGGGTCGTGCAGCCGGGCGGCAAACATGCCGTAGGCAATGGTTTGTGCATATACGTCGGCAAACTCTTTGGCGGTGATGTCGTGAATCAGTACGTTTTTGAAAGCAGTCATCTGATCGCGCAACGAGCTGTCCTCGCTGTTGTCGGCATCGCTGTTGAGGGCTTTTTCAATAATGTCGGAGAGCAGTCGTGCCTTGCCTGCCATCATTTCGGCCAGCCGTTTGGAGCTTTTGATGGTTTGTGTTTTACGGAAACAAAACTCCTTGATCAAATCTTCAAACGACGCAATGTTTTCGGCCAGCGGGCGGATGCCTTTTTCGGTGAGTTCGCCGATAGCGATCCGGGTTACCAGCTCTCCGTCGTGGTAGAGGTGAAAGTTGATGTAGTCGGTAAAGATGATGTTGGGTAAGGAGTGTTTGTAGCGGTCGAACTGCTCCTTGTGGCCGGTCTTCTTCATTCCGTCCAGATCTTTATCGCCTATATCTTTGGCCTCGATGTATCCCACGGGAATATCCTTTCGGGTGAGGATGTAATCGGGAGCGCCACATGCCTGCCGCTTGGGTTCGTTGGTGGCGCTGATGCCGGGCACCAGGGCTTCGATAAGCTGTTGCAGATCGCCACGGTAGGTGTGTTCGGTGGCATTCTCCATGCGGTAGCGTTTGTCGATGCTTTGCAGATATTCCTGTGTTGTCATGTGAAGGTTGTTTTCGTAAAGACGCACGGCAGTGCGTCTCTATCCTTTGTATCGGTTGATTTGTTATGCAAATATATGTTTTTCTTTTGGTAATGCCTTGGTAGGATGATCGGTTTCGCGGTACGGTAGAGACGCATGTCCATGCATCTCTACCAACGACACCATAAATTTGGAATGGTTATTACCCGCACGATCGTGCGTCTCTACGGTTTTCTGCCAAATCGGCATCGTTTGCTGCGGTGTTGCACCGTTTTACTGCGATCACGCACCGATTGGCCGCTGTTACGCATCGATTTGCTGCGGTTGCGTACCGATCGGAGCCAATCACGCACCGTTTCACTGCAATAGCGCACCGGTCGATGCCGGTCATGCACCGTTTCACTGCGTTGTCATACCGTTCGGTGCCGTTCGCGTATCGGTTCACTGCGTTATCGCGCCGATTGGTGTCGATTTTCCTTTGAAATACGAAAGGAGCCGTTACTCTCGATAACGGCTCCTTTACAAAAGTTTCTCGTGCACTCCGGTCTGCCCGAGAATCTGTATGAAATTTATTTTGCGGCGGCCTTGGCACTGTCGTCAGGCGATGTTGAGCTTTGTTTGTAGAGCTTGCCCAGTTCGTCGACAATGGTTTGCACACCGGGCTCCTTTATTTTAAGAGCCATCTTTGCTTTCATGTAGATGAAACGGCTCACTTCATACGCTTCGGCTCCGGCCAGTTGTTTGGTGTCGTGCACCATTTCGAGGAGCTGCATCAATTCGTTTTCGATGGCCGAGAGGGTAGAGTAGGTGGCAAAGTCGCGCTGACAGGCGGCCAGAAATTCAGGTCCGGGAGAGATGGAGGCATTGCGTCCGGCCAAATCGATCGACTTTTCCACGAAAGGCCTGCGCCCGTCGTCGAGTAGTTGCATCGATTTGCGTTCGGTGTCTGATATTTTAAGCAGGAAAGGCATCAGTGTTTTTACTGCGGTGATGCCATCTAAGATTTTTTGTTTCGTCTCTTCCGAGAGAGCGACATCAATACGGTTTTCCATAAAATAACGATTTTGAAAATTAATATTATAAATTGACAGCTGTCCGTCCGGAACCGGTCAGCATTCTTTTGTAGATGATATTCGTTCTGTTGCTCTTTGGGTTTTGGTCTTTTATCAAAACATTAGTGCCCACATTTTAATGAGTACTAGCGAATTTATGTCTGATGAACTTATTCAACAGGTGCAATTAAGAATATTGACTTTTCCGAAAACGCCGTGATTTCGACTTTACCACCTCCCGGGGCAGAAAATGCGGACATTCCGTCTGTTATGGAAAGGTAATTTCCTTTAGGAGTAAGGATGGCAATTTTGGCAGGTTGTTCGATATCGGCTATTACAAATTTGAAAGGAGTTGCAGAGGCTTGTGTAGGAGTCATCTGTATTTGCTCGGAGTCAGTTAGCATAATAAAATTATGAGGAAACTGTGCGGATTCCATAATGTAAGTTTCATCTTTGCATTTGGTAAATTGCCATCTCTCCCAACTACTTCTGGTATATTGACAATTTACTGTTTTCCCATCTGTCCGTAAGAATATATTGGAGAAAACGACTGACTGTAGACAATAAACATTTCCCATTTTGATTCTATTTTAAAAGATTTTCCCTACTCGTATGGCTTTTCGGGTTCCGCCTTTATGTTTTTGAGTTGATTCTGGAAAGAGTTCACCTTTTCAGTTCTATTATAAGTTATTGTTCTTTGTAGGCCTTCGCTTCCGAACACAAAATTTTGAAAAGAATAGATTGCTACCATGTGTGTAGCGCTTTAATTAAGATTTGACGAGTGTAGATAAAACACCACACTCGTCAAAATTATTTTTATCCGTTTGGAAGGTTGTTGACAATAGTTTGGTAATTCACTATTAACTCCTTCAGTTGTGCTTTGTATTTAGTCGCTGGTCTACCAGGAAACTCCTTTAATACATCTTCGAAAAAAGGGTTTAAAGGAGATCCGAAAAAGAAGTAGTTATATACAGCATAATAACCATTCAATTTTTTGATTGCATCAGTATTTTTGCTATCTGTGGCAATGGGAACACCCAAATTAGGAGTGCCTTCAAAAGGCACGACCTTATTCCAACTAAATCCAATTTCTTCCATCTGTGCTGGATTAATCACATGCCGCAATATATTTTCTGGCGACCAAGCATAGCTATCCGTTAAGTAAATTGAGGCATTGTCACCTATTTCGTGTACAAGTTTGGCATTGTCAATGATCGGATCAATAATCGGAAGGGGACTGTCTGACGAATGTTCAAATTGGATATAATTCGAAGGATTGATATTTCCATCGAATAGGTTAGTAAATGTTGCCGGGTTTGGGATATGCCTTAATCCACCATCAAGATTAACATATACAGATGCATTGTCTTGTTGAAAAAATAATTTCATAATTCTGTTTTTTTATGAATGTTGATAGCCCGCATATAACTGTGCGGGGCAAGCCGTTTATTTGAGTGGTCTCTGGGCTCCACTATGTGAGATGGATTATTTCTCAGATATTACTGGTACATTCTCTATATGTACATTACCATAGTCGAATCCTCCGGTACCGTGCCATGCTCCATCAATTGCCAAGTGAGCTTCGAATGAAAGAACGTAAAGTGCTGAACTATTGTCAGGATGAATAGTTCCGGATAATGTTACAATTTGAGTAACTTTACCCAATCCGGTGGAATAAATTTTTCCTGTAACATCACCACTGTAATTCCCATGTTCCACAGCCTGTGTTATTTGTACACTTCCTCCAACCTTGTGTTGTCCAGGAACAACTACTAAGGCAAAATGTACAATAGGAGCACCCGGTAATCCTACATTTCCGATGGTTCCTTTGGCAAGATAAGCTCCTACCATGCTGTTCGTTTGTGTTGTCATAATTGAAATAGTTTAAGATTTCCCTACTCGTAAGGCTTTTCGGATTTCGCCCCCGCAGGTTGACCTGTGCAGGGCAGGTTTTTTAGTAGCATTTTAGCGAAAGCTCCTTTTAATGAGCTTTCGCCTTTTATCTTTTTACTTAATTACAATGGTCGGATCTACCACAATTTGTACAATTGGAACAGAAATCAATGAACCTTCGTCTTCAAAAGAAGCAGATAATAACATTAAGTCAATGTCATAGCTAACAGTAGTTCCTGACGTTCCATTTAAAATGCATTCCATGCAATAGACTTGCTGTGTGGCAACCGAGACTCCATCCAGTAAATTTGTGGGATCCAGCGCTGAACTGGCATAGTAAAACTGAACATTCTTTCTCTTGAAATTCGTAAACTCAGCCGGTCGTCCGCTTTGAGGGTTAATCTTATGCACATCGGAGATAATGGCCTGGATATACGAATTTGCTCGTATTGAATGTCCCCACCATACAATTTTATCTCCCGGATCTGCCGATATCATAAGGTTGTAGATATTATTCAATCGTAGTTCTCCTTTAGATTGATCAATCCAACTATAATCGGCAGAAGTTACTTTGTAGCCTATGGTGCTATACTTTCCGGAAATTAAGCGGGTATAGCTTGGAAGTACGGATGTGTCGTAATAGCCGATTTTTTTGAGTGGTTTTGTGCCATTTTTAATTGACAGCAAGACAGCCTTCAATGCAGGGGTTACGGTTTGAGCCGTAACATCGATTCCATAATAACTGGTCAATTCTTGTTGGTAGTCTTGTATAAAACCGGCAACATCTATTGATGCGAAAATAGTTCTAGTAGTCATTGTGATAATTGTAAAATATTTTCCCTACTCGTAAGGCTTTTCGGGTTCCGCCCCCGTTTTTTATGTGGTTCCTGGGCTCCACAATACATTCAAGACTTCCAACCGAATTAAACTCTGGAGATGGACGTGATGTGTGGATCACCGGTCAGGGGCTTGTAAATTTGTACAATAGCAGCGTCGTTTGCAGCTCCCGGATAGACAACTTGTGCGTTGCAGAAAAAGCGGTAGTTCATTCCGCTTACTAATTGTTTGGCTACTGCCAATGGAGTGTACTTTACACCGACTAAACCGTGTAATGCTTTCTTGAATACTTCAAGATCTTCTGCTGGAATAGGGGTTACATAGGGAGTCCAGCCTCCGAGTTTTGTTTCCATAAAATAAAAGAATTAAGTTTTTCCCTACTCGTAAGGCTTTTCGGGTTCCGCCCCGTTTACTAATATGGTTTCTGGTCTCCACTTTTATATTTTTCGCTATTAAAAACCGCATGACATTTTGTACCTTAGCTCATCTCATTTTCTTGTTCATTATTCCAATTTTGGGCTTGGATTGTCTTGAACTTTTCACAATCTTATTCAGGTGCCATCTTAGGTGTAACTTTACAACATCTGCTTATAATCTGTAATCCAGTCGCTTTATAAGATTCATACTGGCCTTTTATTTTTAGATCTCTACATAGAATAAATGAAACGGTTAATAATGGAAATAACCCGTTGTTATTGTTTTTATCCCCCGTTGACAGCCAACCACTCTGTTGTCCTTGGATGATCCATCCGTTCATCCATAATAAATGACTCACAAACCAGGGTCTGATAATATCGGCTCTTGTATATTTCATACTAATCTGTACGTCCTGATCCTTTTGATCTTTAATGGTTGTGTTGACATCTCCCCACCCTTCAGCCTCGGAAACAAGTGCAAAATTTGTGGGAATAACCGAGGACGGATGATAAATTATTTTCGGATTATTCAGACTGGCTACTTTAGTATTCTCAAATAATTCATTTGCTTTATTTAATACTCTTGCTACGATAGAAGATTCATTTGTGTCGGTCTTTTTTAATTGTGGTAGTATTGACATCTGTTTGATAGGCAAAGTGTGCTCTGTTTGGAAATTCAATTTTTCTTTTATTACTGTTAGTTTTCTTTGGGTATCTTCCAGATCGGGAGATCCTTTTTGCTGTTGTTTGCCACCTATAATTTGTTGTGCTATTTTTAGAGATAGAATTCTTTCAGTATTCCTGTCTTCGGGGTTATCGATCAGATTATATAACAAGATTTTCGGAGACTGAATCTTGTTTTTTTGTATTTGTACCGAATTTGTAGTATGAGTAAACTCTTGGATGGAATTAGAATCGGGCTCTTCAAAAACGGGGTTAGCTAACAATATTATATTGCCATAAACTTCCTCCACCGTATTGCCGGAAGGAAAGTAAGTATCCAGACAAGATGGAATGGGATTAACTAATGTTGAAATATTTTCCACGGACGACATTGATCCTCCCGGGTTACTTGCCGACCAGGGGTTGATATAGTCTGAATCAGTCAATACCTCCGGGGGCCATGAAAAAATAAATTTCATATCTTCACCACTTGTTCCGGCAAACGATCCTTGTGAAAAAGCGGAAATAAATAGCTCGGCTAATTCCTTTTGCACATTTTTGTCCGTGATTATTGACATATTTTTCAGCATTCAACACACCAAAGAAAATAAATCTTTGGTGTGTTCTTGATTTAGATATTATTACTTCTTGGGGGGACAAAACGGCACAATATTGTTTATCCAACCGATAATCTGTAACCCATCATTGCTAATGGTAGAACCATCAAAATTGGAATTAAACTTTTTATCAACTGATCCTTGAGAATACGAACCACTTAAGGCAAATGGACCCCAACCGAAACTGGCTTTCGTATCTAATTTGCTTTGGACTAGTGAAGAATCTTCGTGTGAAAAATCAGCTGTAATTTTTAAATCTCTAACCGCAATGAAACTTGTTGGTAATAAAGGGAAAGGAGTTGTTAACTGCTGATTTTTTGTCCCGTTTGATAATCCTCCGGCTTCATATTGGTTTCCTAAATTCCAGCCTCCCATCGAAAATAGGAGATTGTTATACCAACCCCTATTAATCTGTATCCGGCAAAAACTGAATGTGACTTTCAGCTTTTTAGTGTCTTTGGACATCGACTGATGGCTGTCTTCTTTGGAAAATGATCCGCCCAAGCTCCATAGTCCCCAACTTGCACTTCCACCAGTTGAAATCTTTGAAAAATCGGAGTGTTCAGAGGTGTGTATTTCATCGGAATCGATGGTTACCATTGTCCAGTCGCTAGCCGCATTTGGAGCAAACCAATTGGCAGGCTGAGGATAAGTAGGATACCATTTTTTATTCGGATCTGTAAGGCCTGCACGCACATAACCTTTGAAGGTTTCCTGAGCCATATTGAATGCTTGCCCTACTTGATTATTGGAGGATTGAGCCAATGTAGCAAGCATATCTTCCACTTTTGTTTTCTGTGCATTGATTAAATCACTCCAAGCCGAGCTTACTGCAGCTTGATATGTCGGTCCGAGCAACGACCATTTTCGTTGATCTTCAGGCTTAGACATAGTATATTGAAAATAATTAGCCATCAGAGTGGTCACTGCATCATTGTAGGCTTTCAGTTTTTTCTTGTAATTGACATATACAGGAGAATCCACTTTTACCGTAACAGCTTTTCCTTCATCATCATAAGTAATGCCGTTGGTATGTAAGAAATTGAATGCTTTATCATACGCAGCCTTTGCTTTGGGATCTAAGGGAGGTGGAACTATTGTTGCATTCAACACATTCTCATAAACCTTGGTCAGCAGATTCCCATTTTGGGAAGAAATAGGATTCAGTAATAGTAAATTGTCTACTAAAGAAGAAAAGTTTTCAGTAGCCTCAACTGAGCCTGTGGTATTTTGAGGACTCCATGCGTTTGCAAATGAAGATGGATCAATCTGTTGGCCTGGCCAGTTAAGTGTTAGATAGGTGAGATCGGCTTGGCTCCCGCCTTCGCCTTGGGTTCCTACAGGTGGGCTAGTATAAGCGCTGAATAAAGTGTCATAAATAGCCTGTAGCATTCTTGCATTTTGATCTGCCATGGTTTTAATAATTAGATTTCCCTACTCGTAAGGCTTTTCGGGTTCCGCCCCGTTTGTTAAAGTGGTTTCTGGTCTCCACTGTAAATTGAGCACTTTCACAGAATTAAATTCTGCTAATAGAAGTTATGTGGGGTTCGCCATTCAGTGGTTTGTAAATTTCAACAATAGCAGCTTCGTTTGCAGCTCCCGGATAAACTACGTGTGCGTTGCAAAAAAATCGATAGTTCATTCCGCTCACTACTTGTTTGGCTACTGCCAATGGAGAGTAATTTACACCAACTAAACCGTGTAATGCTTTCTTGAATACTTCAAGATCTTCTGCTGGAATAGGGGTTACATAGGGAGTCCAGCCTCCGGGTTTTGTTTCCATAAAATAAAAGAATTAAGTTTTTCCCTACTCGTAAGGCTTTTCGGGTTCCGCCCCCGCAGGTTGACTTGTGCGGGTCAGATTCATTTTATGGTATATTCATAAAGCGCATCGGGTTGTCGTGCATCATTTTTTTTAGCTCATCAGCGCTGAAAATACTTTTAAAGTGATCGTAATAATCCTGCATAGTAATCTTTCCGGTGAAATACATCACATCGAAGTCGGTACCAAACATTAACCGATTGATCAGTTTTGGGTTCTTTTTATCATCACAATACCCTTTCACACGGTCTATATCATCTTTGTCAACATAACACGAAAGATCGGTGTACACATTATCGTATTTGTTGATCATATCAATAATTTTGGCAGCCCATTGGTAGGATTTATCGCTACTCCCCAAATGTGCAAAATCGATCCTCAGCTTGGGGTATTTTACTATTACTGGTTCGAAGTTGGCAGGATTTCCATAGTCGGTATATTTCCAATCGGTACCGGGAGGGAAACCACTCATTCCGCAGTGAAATGTGATTGGCAGGTTATTGTCGCTGCAATACTGGTAAACGGCATCCATTGGTTTGCTCAACGGATGAACGCCCATGCGCGGATAAAGTTTGACACCGTAAAAGCGTTTGTCGCCAGTGAAAAAACTACCACTCAGCAACGTTTCTACCATGCCTGTACGCCGCGGATCGATGGCAATAAATGGATAGAGTTCATCCTTTTGTGTCCCCACCAGCTCCATCAGGTTGTCCATGTGAAAGCAAAAACCATTGGTATGATAAAATTCCAGTGAATCGCTATAACTTCCGGTTGCATTTTTTCTAAGTAGAAAAGTTTCCTGAACCGATCGTTCCTTTTCAATTAATGCAAGGGCCAATTCAATAGGGTCATCGGGTGAATAGGTTCCTTTTGCCCTTTTATCGGTTACCCTTTTTGATTCCAGATAAGATTTAAAATCGTCAAGTATTTCATCCCAGATGGACTGGAATTCATTCATATCCACCGAAGTTGTTGCTCTTAACCCTACAAAAGTTTGTAAATCTGCATCTTTCTTCAGCGGATAAGCAAGCAGGTAAAAAATATCCATCATCAGAGGTGTAATCCGTAATGAGGAATCAGGGAAAGCTTTTCCAGCTTCTTCTTGCAGAAAGTTGAGGTTTTTAGCCTCGCTTCCCAAGGCAGCATGGAGCAGTTCATACAACTGCCTTAGCAGATCTTTCATAATTGGCAGAATCCCCTTGCCGGCAGTGAAAGACTCTTTGTCAGAAGTAAGTAGCTTACTTTCAGTTGGCTCTTTCCATGGATAAGTGCGTTTCAACATATCCTGCACCATGTTTTTCGCCTCTTTCAACAAATATTCCAGAGTGAAAATATGGCAATGGGCATCATAGCGATAATCGGGTTCCATAAGAATTTGATTTAAGTGCTTATTTCCATCCGCTTGAATGGGCAAATTTTGGAATAGCATTTACCTGTTCTTCAGAATCATCTATAAAGGCATCCTTTGTTTGCAATTGTTTGATAAATTCATCTACGCGCTCTTTGGTTACTAAAGTCATGGCATACACATGGGCATAATTTCGTTGCTCCCCATCTACCAAAAGCGATTCGCAGGAAAGGGAGTATTTGAATACAATGTCTTTGTTCGGTTTTCGGAATCGAACTGTAAGAGCGAGCGGCGTTCGTGCTATATATAAATCAAGGTCGGGATGATACTCTTTTCCCAACTTTTTGAGTTGTTCTTCTGCGTATTTTGTAATTTCCTCGCACTTCAACACTTTTTTAATTTGTTCGTCATAACTATTCTTGGCAAGGAACTCCCACATAATTATTCCGGAAAATCCGTTTCGTGAACCGGAAAATGTGGTATCGGGTGCTCCGATATAGGCAGGGTCATCGGGCGGGAACAATTGATATTTATGTTTTGTCATAAATATGCCGCAAGGCCAGGGAGCTCCGGGCCATTTATGTCCGCTTGTTACTATAGAGTTAACTCCGGATAGTCTGAAATCGAAATCCGGACCACGTTTGTCTAATTTCTTTTGTCCATATGCTTTTTCTACAAACGGCATATATGTTGCCCCAAGGGCTCCGTCAACATGAATCCAGTACCCATTTCTGATGTCCACATGCTGGTTTCCTTTGTCGTCTTCGTAGGTAACTTTCCGATTGACTAAGTGATATTTGGTGAATATCGGCATTAGTGTATCTTGTACCGCTTTCACGTCATCGTATGCTCCTTTGAAGGTAGAACCGTAGTTGCATATTACTAGAATCGGATAGCCTTTTGATGCAAAAAATTCGACCAATGTTGCCAACTTTTCAACATCGACGCTTCCCGGGCCAATTGCACCCTGCTTTGACGGCACTTCTTTGTTTTTAGACCAATCTCCATCTGCGTCTAACGGATTTTGCCCTTTGTAATATTTTTCTCCAATTTCATTGAATGTGGCGATGCCAAGCACTCTCATGAATTTGACAATGGAGTAATGGGCATCTTCAGAATAGAATGCTATCGGTGTATAGGAATTTGTTCCACCAGTTGCAGCATCCATTTTTGGTTCCAGATAATTGGTTCGACCAAGGTTTTTAGGGTCGGGATCTACTTGTAGCTGACGGCCTGCCAGATAATCCCGTGCATTCCATAGCCCGTAAATATTTCCTTCGGAACTTCCCATCGAGAGAATATATCCCCAATAACTTTCGGGGTCTTGCGGATCTGTCTCTTTACGTGGTTTGGCATGCCAGAGCGTTGCATAATATTCTAATACAGATCTTTCCAGTATTTTGCTGTTTATTGTAAAGTTGCCGGCAGTAAAGGGGTCGCCGATGTTGTTGACATGATAGTTGAGGAAGTCGGATGTCTCCGTTTTGTACTCAATATCCTCATTTGCCTGATACCCGAGGAAGTGTTTTTTTTGAGTGTCAATGTAGTTTTGAAACTTTTTGAGTAGTTTAGCTCTCTGGCTGGAATCTATTCCCTGAGATGGCAAATGGTACTCTTTGTCTTCGAGAGACGTTTGGGGCTTTGATGTTAAGTCTTTCATGATGATTGCATTTTTGATTAATTGTTTGTTTTAGTTTTGAATAGGGAGTGGTGTATTCACTTTTGCGTTCTTATTTTTTCTCGGCTGCCGCACGGGTCCTCTCGTATGGCCGTACCCGGCTCTCTTTGTCTTGCTGCTCGACTGTTACAGTCTCGTTTTTGCTTCCACCGTATAGTTTGGCCACACGATACGTTGCGCTAATCGTGCGGCAGTGGGGGGGGGCTAACCATTATATGAAGACATCAGGGTATTATGATGAGTGCAGATGCCGTAGAATGATTGATCGTTCGCAAACAATGCAAGCCTATGCCGGCCAAACCTACCATCAGACAAGGACTATAACCGCCGGATGATAATCCTGAAGGTATTTTGTCGAGAGAATTGAATAGCTTTATGTATGCGACGGTTATATCTTTTGCATGTTCAATCAAATCGTTGTCATGCATTTGGGTTCCATATGTCAATAAGATATCTGTTAACCCTAACAGACCATGGCATAGAGTGGCATCATTAATAGTGGCATTGAGTTTTTCCGTTATTATGCGTAGAGTTGTATCAATAGCAATCTTTGCTCTCGATAAATGGTATTTTTGTCTGTTCTGGTCAATGATAGAGGCTCGCATGTGAGCCAGAGAAATGCCGGGGGCTCCATGGCACCAGGCCGAGCGGAATGTCCCTGTTATTTTTCCGTTTTTTTTGCTGTGTGGATAACGGGTGTCAATCCAGTTGCCTGCATCTTTATTAAAGAGATCTTCTTCAAAGGCAAAAGCTCCTCTGGCATGTTTTAAATATATTTCCTCTCCGGTTGCGTTATACGCTTCCAGTAATCCGACGGCTAATCCGGATGCTCCGTGCGAATAACCGGTAAGCGGAGGTAGTTCAAGTTCTACTCCGTGAATTTTTTGCGGTGACCAATAACAAAGATGATCTTTCCATTGTCCTGAATCAACAATTTCTTGAGCACAGGTTAGTGCCATTGTTTTGCATTCCGCTACTTGATAGTGCTGGGCAATATATAGCAGAGGGGCAATTGCACCAGCATTTCCACCTATAATATCTAATGAATGTTTTACTTTTAATCCATTACAAATGTTCGGCAAAAGCCAGTTCAATTCATTCGTTAGTTGAGCATGGTTTTCTGTTGTGTTTTCAAGGCATTTATACCCCACATACAAAAGACCTAATTGTCCGGCATAAAATGATATGGGGGTTGCTGGAAAACTGTTCGTTTTCATGTAATAGACAGATCTCAACCAAGCACCTATGGCTGTTTGTCTGTATTCTTTATTGCCTGTTTGTTTGAATAGTTCAATCAGAAATAGAGCAATGCCCGCAGAGCCGCTGTATAGTTCGGGACTAAGAGCCACATTTCTAATGGAGTAGGGAGCTATTTCCTTGTCTTCAATATCTCTGCGTCCCAGCCAATTACAATATACATGAGTGCAATCCCAGATAGCGGAATTTACGAGATGATCCCCTATTTTACAGATTATTTCCATTAATACCTTGTCTGTCTGTATTGGGTTCTTTAGCAGTAGATTTGTAGTCATATACGATTAAATGTTGTGTTTGAAAAAATCTTCATAGTAGGTTAACCTGTTTTTTTTTGCATAAGGGAATTGGGAGTTTATTCCTTCGTTTTCAAAATATTTTTCAATAATTTGAATGATGTCGTTGGTATCTCTTTTCCCATTTAAAAAACTATCATACATTGCATGGGCAATGATCGTAGATCTTGATATTCCGAAGCTGTTCCCATTTGCAGGGTCTTCTGCAAATCCCAATCCCTTTGCTATCTGTTTTGAAAATAAGGGGACGTTGTTTTTTAGATAAGGCTTTATTTCTTTGTGTATCTCTCTAATATAGGGTATCGCTACGTTCAATTGACTGTTGTCAATATAAAGTACTCCTGCATCTGCCCGATTATAGCTGAACGGATCGGATAGTACTTTCGTTTTAAAAAGAATGCTCTGTTGGTTGAAAGACTCTGTTATTAGCTTTATATACTTAACGGCACCATCAGGTTGTAAGTTCCAGTAAAACCGGAGCATTGTGTCTTCGTATACGGGAATATCTTTTTTTGTAGCATTTCCCAAAACCATATAGAAGTGGGAATTCAGGTGTCTGACTTCTTTTTCAATTTTTACTGCGCAGGGCATTCCGATGACTACACTATGTTCATCAAATATTACATCGTGTTCATTTACCCAAAAATTTATTTTATTTTTCTGTACTATGAATTTACCTCGTTCATTGTCATGTCCGATCAGTTGCCAATCTTCTTCCCATGTCCCCTTGCCATTATTTGACTTAGAAAGGTGATTGATAAAATCATCTTCATATTGAGAATCTACCACACTCTCTGATTCTGTATGTACATAGAGAGAATTATAAATATCAGAGGTTAAAACCTTGTAGAATATGTCTGTGTAGTCTGTATGTTTGACTTGCGTAGTGTCTAAATTTCCGGATGGGTCAATTATTTTAATCTGTGATACGTTTCGGACTTTTCCTTTTATTGTATACTCAACAGAAGAGATTATTTCAATAGCTTCTATCACGTTGATTATGTCTCTGTTTATATGTTCATTCATAACAAAATATTTTATTCTTGGATGCCGAATAAATGTATTGCAGCTTCGTCTGGGTTTCTTAAAATGCTTTTGCCTATTCCGGTAAGTATTTGGGCAATAGGGGGAATGTTTTCAAATTTGGATGATATTTCATAAGCGGTTTGCAAGGTGCGCAATCCGCTGTAAAGAATAACCTTAGACAATAGTGTACTTTTGTATTGTTTCGAGAGTTTAGACTGGTTGCAATAAGCTTCCCAAAACGATACTATTCCTGGTTTTAATCTGGAGATCGGGAATCCTGCTTTTTTTACCATGTCTTCGGCAGATTGTTCATTGGGCATGGAGATGGCCCACCAGAAAATAAAATCCTGCAAAACACCTGCAATGTCCCATGCAAAATCACCATATTGAACCATTTCCCAGTCTATGATTTTGATATTTGTGCTTCCTTCATTTTGCGTGTTGTCATCATTGTCTATGACAAGAATGTTGTCGAGTTTTATATCCCCGTGAATAATAGAATTTAATTCCCATTTTTTTTCGATAGCATCCCATATGGTCATAATGTCATCGCAAGACTGAATGCTTTGTATGAATTGTACTCCTCCGGGTCTTATATACGATAGTAATTTAGGTTCGGGTTTGTTAATATTAAAAGCAAATGGTAACTCTTTACTCAAAAATGTTAGATTTGAATCGCAGAAGATCATAGTGTCTGAAAAAGCGATATGTAACATGCTGATTATTTTGCCAATTTCCTTGATAGTGTTGAATGGAAGATCGTTAATGCTCCTCTTTTTATAATATTTCCAAAGAGGTAACGCATTAGAATAAAAAGTTAATACCAAGATAATATTAGTCTTGTCACAATACTTGATTTCTGGGTACATAGATATTAAATCGGGGCGGAACGATTTCAAGTAATTGTAGAATAAGATCTCGTTTTTGAGAGTCGTGGCGTTTTGAGAGTTTTTGTCCAAAACTTGTTTTACCAAATAATTGCCTTCATTCAATGTCGTAATCTGCACATTTCGGTTACGCCTATTGGCGCTTGTTGCAACGTAATCTCCGCTAATGAATGATTGGTTAGTTATAAACTTTTGTCTTTGTAAGAATTCTTGTACATTATCTACAGTAAACATATTGTCAATAAGATTATTCAATTGTTATCTTTCTGTTCTTTTGAAAGGGAAATGTCCCGGAAAGGCAAAGTCAATCCTTATTAGAAAGAAAAAGATGCTAGCCCTTCCGGGTGTGCAGTGGAATTAGGTTCTGCACAATTGCATTGTACCAGCTATTCTATGCAGAACAACCGGTTGTAGCCAAAATGATCCAACAACAATCTTCTTTTGAAGTAAAATTTTCTGCCGGAGATTTAGAGATAGCATCGGTCGAACAACCTGTAGTGCCCATTACAATCCAGCAGCAATCATCCTTTACATTAGCTTTAGCCTGTAAAGCTTGATTTACAGACTCATTTTTAGTTGTTGAACAACCTGTCGTGGCCACGAGTATCCAGCAACAATCGTCTTTTACATTGGCTGCTGCTCTGGCTTTGTTTGCCATTTCCGCAGTCGCAGAATCAGTTGAACATCCAGTTGTGGCCAGAACGATCCAGCAACAATCGTCTTTTTTTGTTGTGCTCATAACTATTATATTTAAGCTTTCCCTACTCGTAAGGCTTTTCGGGTTCTGCCCCCGCAAATTATCCTGTGCGGGACAGGCCGTTTTTGAAGTGGTTGTCTGTTTCCACTCGAGGAAATATCAGTGCTACTATTGCATGCAGGAGGCCTCTTGCTGTCGTAACAGTGACCAATATTGTCCTAATTGTCAATCTAATTTTTCACCGGAAGGATGCTCCAGGGGCATGATGGCCGATTGTGCAGGAATGGTTTCAGGTGGTCAAACTGCGGATGTTCCTTCAAAAACGCTTCAGCATTCCAGGCTGTACCGCAACTGCTGCCCCAACGGGCGTTAAGTTGTAACGTTGTAGCCAGAGTCGCATCGATTCCCATTCCATCAATGGCACCGCGGGGTTGAAATGGCTTTGGACGTGAAGGATCGGACATGTATTCCCGTTTGTCGAGGTTGTAGTGTGAACAAACTGTACGGCTGTTCCCGTCTGTTTCACAATCGTTGTAAATATCATAGTGATCAGCAATTATTTTACGCCCGATTTCAAGACATATTTTTCCGGGAATACCGTGTTTCTCGATCAACCGAGGTAAATGAACCCGTCGGGCACCCTGATGTCGGCGAATGTCATCGCCACCATCATTTGAACATTCCAAATTTTTAAGCGGAGGATATTTCGGATAATTCGCGCCAAAGAAATAGGGTTTGTCATCGGTCGGCAATATCTGCGTTACATTGTAAAATGCCAACCCTTCTTCAAATTCCCAAATTGAATTGTCGCGGTAATCGGCCAGCAGCCAGGTGTTGGCATAATCGCCACTTTCGCCCGTGCGCATTATGCTCACAAAAGAGGTTAGGTCGTTGGAATCATTAATCGAAGAGAAATGCTGAACAGCACGGCGTATGCGGTCGAATTCGGGTATTCCAGACTTATCATACACATTGAATCCGCCTATGGTAGTTTCGGTTATTGCAATACGGTCATTCACCCCTTCACCCACCTGAACAATGTAGAAATCTGCCATAGAATGAACATATCCGATTTGCGTTTGCATGGTGAATTTATGTCCATCGTTGGGCGTAATGGTTGCTATTACGTTTGCATAACCGCTTGTTTCAAATACGTTGAAAGAGTTGTGAAACATTACGGGTTTGCCATCGGTGGTGTATTTTCCTGTAGCAACAAATGCAGAGCAATGGTCGCGTCGTGCTTTTAACGGGACTTCAATGTGTTTTTTATTGGCATCGGAGTAATATTGGTAGGCAGCCTTACCATCAAAAGCATAGCCACTCCAGCCTTCCATCCAGTTGAGGATGGCAATATCCCAAACATCATAATTCGTAGAAAGCACTTTGTTCACGCCCATGGCTATGGCAGTCATCTCTGTGCGGATTTCATTAGAAAGGGTGCTGTCAATTAGGTTCTTAACATCGTTCCGTGCATAATCGTAACCGATGCCCATGCATACGAATACATACTGTTTCGTCTCTTCGATGTAGGTCGAAATTTCCTCGGCAAGCATAAGCCCGTGCTGAAGGCCAATTTCTTTATTGCTTCCTTTTAGATTCAGCACGTACCAACCGTCGATAAAATCGCATGAAATGCCGGCTTCGCAACGTGCCGATCGTTTTTTTGCATCAAAATTCTTTTTCATAATTGTTGAATAGGTTAATAATTCTGGTAATTCTTGCTTTCTGATTTCATTTGTTATATTCCGAGGAATGAGTATCTGATATTTTGCCTAATGGCTTGAAAAGCCGCATTTTCATAACCGCAGGTCTGTGACCTGCGTGTAAGCAAAACTTCTATCCACATGACCTGAAAGGTCGAACTATATAAAAGTCATGCCTTTCAGGCATAGAAGAACGGGGCATTGAAAGCCGTAAGCCATTGGCATACGGTTATGAAAATGACGTCTTTCAGACGATATAAAACTCAATTAGGTGACATATCAGATACTCATATTCCCGAAATACCCTGTTACTATTTTACAACTCCGATTCGTGCTTTTACCGGTATGTTGGAGGTATTCAGGCTTGGTGTTTGACCGTGAAAATCAAAATCGATATGTACCCCCGGGCGGAAAATCAGACAATGGGTAGAGCCTCCGAAATGAAATGTGCCTAATGGAGAACCTTTTTTTACACGGGCGCCTTTTTTAACTGTGATTTCACAACTCGATACTTCCGCCATGCCCACGGCAACAAAGCACATCAGTCCGATCCTGGGATTGTCTGCCCGGATAAAAACCAAAGCTCGCGCGGCCAATTCCGTTATATAACCCTGGGAGTCGTTTGGCCCGGCCGGATCATATCCTTCGACCGGAGCTTCGGCATAATATGTTCCCGGAATATTTTCGATGGCAACAATCTTTCCATCTACGGGACTGTTCCATCGGTGATATGTTTTGGCGCATAGAAATGCCTGGTAAATTGTACTGTTATCTCCAAATTCGGAGGTGAGGGGGTGGTTGGCAAATATATCCGTAAGCGAGTACGGTTGCCCTTTCATCCAGAATTTATCCTTCAGCTTTACGTTGTTTGCGTAATTGTATGGTGCCGATTCGCAGGCATTCACAATTACGTCAGGATCTTTGTCTTTTCGGCTTACCGTGCGGACTCCTGGATTGAATTCACGGGTGAAGAAATCGTCCCAACTTTTGAATCCGTAATGGGGTAGAGACGGATCGCATTTGAAATTATAAATGAAGTTGGCTTTTGCTTCGTAAGGATTTTTACGAATACCCCGTTGCGGATCCATAGCAGCCATGGCTTCCAGAGCCTCGGGAGAGAACCATCCTAAGGGATTCAGATAATCTGATTGTGGTTGGTCTATCGGTTTGTCAACCAGCACATAACTGGAATCTGGAGAGGAGAGAAATGATTTCCATTCGTTCAGAATCGTTTGCAGGTGCCGATTGACAACCGGATGAGTGAAGGCTAAATAGCCGCCTTTGGTCCCCATTGCCCAATCGAGTATGGCGTTAATCGGGAAACCAACCAGCCCGATCTGGTTTTCAATCACACTGAAGCAAGGTGCTTCTTTTAGTATGTGATTCATAACCAGTAGCATATTTTCGAAATTCTTCAGAGGTTCATTGTATCCTTGCGGAATTTCGTCATACATGCTGGTGAAGCTCATATACAGGATCGGGTCGGCATATATGGCATCCTGTAGTTTTTTTATGGAGTCATGCATTTCAAGATTTCTGCTTTGCGCTTGCTTGATTTTCATGCGGATCCATTTGTTTAAAAACTCTTTGTCAGAGGGCATCCATTTGCCGACTCTGTACTTTACCTGTTTTCGTAGAGTAACCGATTCCATAATAAAATTTTCGTTTAGATTATTGTTGCGTAAAAGAGATGCTCCCCTGATGCTTGTACCATATGACAAGCATTGCTGTGATACTAAAGTTGTATTATGTTTGTAATTAGTGTTTTATGACTTTTTTGCCGTGCCGTGATGGATGCTCGGAATATGCATAGTTACTCTTTCTCTATGCCATGCATAGCCAGCCGTAGAATGCAATAAAGCGAATATGGAAGTCATAAAACTCCTTCACTGTATAGCTTTATGCTCACAATGAAAGGTCATTTTTTTCTAAATGAACTCCTTTTCTCTCAGTTTTGGTACTGAATATTTTTCGAATGTTGGCATGAATGTAAAAGACCTGTTTAAGTCTTTTTTGTGCTCAATCAGACGAATCTCATTTAGAAATGGTTGTAGAAGTCGTTAATTAAACGTAATATTGAACTGATGAAGTTAAATCAAAAATTAGCCTTATATATTCTATTGTGTGAAAAAATACTTCAATTTAACTATTATTATTATTTTGTAATTCGCAAACAATTAGGTAATTACATATATATGGCGTTATGTAATATTTTGTTTTAACAAAAACGATCAATATTAACAGAGTGAAATAGTGGTATTATTGGCTTAAATTGATCAAAATAGTAGTGCTTTATTTGTAGTGAAATCTGAAAACAAGAATCAACGTCGAACGTGTGATTTATTTCTGTTAGTGATATGTTGACATAAAAAAAGCTGTCTCAATTTGTGTTTTGAGACAGCCTCCCTGTGAAATAAGCCAGGTAACTTATTTTGTAGATTTCAGAATCTCTTCGATATCTTCTAAACACGATCCGCAAACGGTACCTGCGTCGAGTGCATCCTGAATCTCTTCTACGGTTGTGCACCCTTTTTGTTGAATGGCATTCACTATATCGCCTTTAGTGATGTGATTGCAGTTGCATATAATATCGTCCATAAAATAAATTTTTAATGTTTGTATTACTTTGTCTATTCTCAAAGAAGCTTGTTTGTGATTCTTCTTTAAGATGCAAATATAAGGTACAAAGAGGGCTAAAAGCAACTATTTGTGCTAAATAGTAAAGGCTAAAGAATCTTTTTTGAACGAAACGGATGTTTTGTCTTAAGATTGATATTGCATTTTTTATTCATATTACTTATTTTGTTGACACAAAGTCATTTTGATTCTCTTAAAATTTTGATTTGTCAAGTATATTTAGTTATTTTGTGACACTTTATTTTTTTTCTTATTTCAAAGGAACAAGTACCCTTCCCCACCTGCCTATCTGTCTGGATAGTAATGATGAGTATCGTGCTGATGACTTCGATTGTAATGTGTTTTTTCTGACTGTTCGGAGATGTATATCTTCGGTTCGAGTAGTTCTCTTTTGTTTTGTACCATGTTTAGGGTATGATATCGTAACAAAAATACCAATATAAGGCTATTTTCTGGAGGTAGGCTTCTGCTTATCTTTGCAATCAATATAAGTGAATAAATATCAAAAAAACATTCTTTTTGTGTTTGTATTATAAAGTGGATGTTTGCCTTTTGTGCATTTAATCGTGTCAGTGCTGGTATGTTAACTATTGCATCAGGCAGGTATAATGTTATTGCATATTTATTGAGGCTCAATGCAAATTGAATAGCTTTATTGAGCCTAACTATATAAAAACCAAATATCTAATGAGACGATTCTATCCTCTTGTCCTGGTATTACTATGTTTAATATCAGGTTCTCTCTCTGCACAAACAACAATTACAGGAAAGGTCAAAAACGATAAGACCCGACAACCTGTTGATTATGCTACTATTCTCATTCAGGATCAGGGATTATGGGCCGTGACGAATGAAAATGGTGAGTTTGTTATTCAGGCTGTGCGGCCGGGTAAAATAGTTTTGAGCATTTCATGCCTTGGATTTGAAAAAAAGAGTTTTGAATTCAGTGGTGTAGCAGCTATTTCCCAAGACAATGTTTTCTATATCAAAGAAGATAATTTGGCACTGAAAGAGGTGGTTGTTACTGCTGAAAAAAAGAAGAATGAAATAGCCACTTCGTATGTGATTGACCGAAATGCCATTAATCACATGCAAACAACGAGTATTGAAGATGTCCTTTCTCAATTGCCAGGAGGACAGACACTTCAGGCTAATACGCTGGCTCAGTCGAAGTCGGCTATGGCAGATGCTCAGCGATTGGCATTGCGTAGTCAAAACAGTACGGAATTAGATAATCCATCATTCGGAACGGCAATCGAAATTGATGGGGTCCGTTTGTCGAATAATAGCAATTATACCGATGGGGCAGCGGGGGTCGATACCCGTAACATAGGTATTCACAATATAGAATCTATAGAAGTGACAACTGGGTTGCCTTCTGTAGAACATGGTGATCTCTCTTCCGGTTTGATCAGTATCAACACTAAAAAAGGAAGAACTCCGTTGGAGATCGAAATTGTCAATAAGCCTTTGATGACCTCTTATTCGGCAAGTAAAGGGTTTGGCCTCGGTAAGCGAGGCGGAACCCTGAATGCTTCATTTGAACATACCCGTTCTATATCCGATCGCACCTCTCCCTATACAACATACATGCGTAATAGTGTGAACCTAGAGTACCAACGTACTTTCGGATCTAAGCAAAAACCGCTCATTTTTACCTATGTATTTTCCGGAAATGCGGGTGGCTTTGACTCCAAAGCCGATCCCGATGCCTATCAGAATACGTATGAGAAGATGAAAGATAATGCACTTCGCAATGGGCTAAAGGCAAATTGGTTGCTTCGGTCTCCCTGGTTGACGAGTCTGGAATTTGCAGCTACAATGAATTATACCGATAAAAAGTTGGAAGCGAAGACATTGCAATCTTCTTCGTCTGCTCAGCCGGCATTGCATACCATGGAGGAGGGATATTTTATGTCGGCTCCATATTCGGTTAACCCGTCTGCCAATATTTTGTTGCTGCCTGTTGGCACTTGGTATCAGGTGTCATACAATGATGAAAAACCTGTCAATTATTCTCTTGAGATGAAGGCCAAGTGGAGCCGGAATTTCGGACAAGTTCGTAGCAATTTGTTATTGGGAAGTCAATACAATACTTCCGGTAATTACGGAAAAGGTGTTTCGTATGCCGATATGCGATATGCTCCTACCTATCGTGAATTCAGATATGACAAGCAGCCTTTTGTAAATAACATGGCTTTTTATGCTGAGGAAAAAGCTGTGATTCCGGTGCAAAAGAAAGACTTACAGTTGCAAGCCGGAGTGCGTTCCGACATGACGTGGGTAAACGGATCGGAATATGGAACCGTTTCAGGTTTTTCGCCGCGTATTAATGTTCAGTATGCTGTTATTGATCATAGTTCCCGTTTTGTGAAGCAGTTGAATGTTCATGTAGGGTGGGGAGATGCTGTTAAATTACCCTCATCCGCGATGCTGTTCCCTACGCCGACTTATACTGATAGAATTGCTTTTGCTTCCACGTCTACCAATGGAATAGCATCGTATGCCTATTATACAACACCACAGAAAGCCATTTATAATGAAGATCTGAAATGGCAACGTAACCGAAAGAGCGAAATCGGGATAGATATGGATATTCGTATTGCACGTATCTCCGTAACCGGCTACATGGAAAAAACATTTAATCCCTATATTTTGTCGTCGGTATATACTCCGTTCACATATAATCTGACAGATCAATCTGCATTAAGTAATTGTCCGATTTCGGCAGCCAACAGTATTTATACTATTGATCAAAAAAGTGGAATAGTCACAGTAACCGATAAAACAGGACAATATGCAAGCCAAACACTTTCCAATACTACCTACAATACGTTTAATAATAATAAGTATTACACCAATGGAACTCCGGTTATCAAAAGAGGTGTGGAATGGGTGATCGATTTTAAAGAGATTTCGGCACTGAAAACATCTGTGAAGCTGGATGGAGCATATTCTTATTACAAAGGTGAAGAAGAAACAATCATTCCTTCGTTGAGGTCATCCGGCAAAATGAGCGATGGTAATTATTATAAATATATCGGCTATTATGTGGGTGGCGACAATATTTCTAATGGTAGTACAACCAAAAGATTGACAACCAACGTAACCTTAACTACTCATATTCCAGTGTTACGATTGATATTTTCGGTCCGCGCTGAGGGATGTTTCTACGATTATTCGCAGTATTTGAGCGAGTATGCACAAAAGTCAAGAGGTTTTGTTATTGACAACAAGGATGCATATTTCCCTTCAACCACGAACACGGATATTTATGCCGGCGATCGGTTTGTTGCTATGTATCCCCTCTATTATACGACAATTGATGATATGAACACAAAAATACCTTTTGCCGAAAAATTCGCCTGGGCCAAAGATCATGATCAGAACTTATATAACGAATTGGCGAAAATGGTCGTAAAAACAGGATTGGGATATACATTTAATGCCAATAAGTATACTCCTTACTTTGCTGCACATTTTAATCTTACAAAAGAGATCGGAGATAATGTTTCCATCTCGTTTCAGGCAAACAACTTCTTTAATAACACTATGCGGGTGAAATCTACTTGGACGAATACAAAAGTATCTCTGTATCAAAATAGTATGATTTCAAAATTGTATTACGGTTTGTCTCTGCGTATTAAATTATAATTAATAACTGTTTAATAATCAAGAAAATGAAACATCTCAAGCTGATTTTTACACTATTTGTTTTGACGGCAACTTTATTGTCATGTTCAAAAAAGGATGAGGGCATTATGACCTATTCTGTCGCGGTGAAATTGAATTATCCGAGTGGTTATAGCGCACAGAATGACAGTGTAAGCATAACGCTTAAAAACACGGTGAATAATTCTTCATTTACAGCGGTTACCAACGCAAAGGGTATTGCCGTATTTACTGTGCCTACCGGAGTTTATCAGGCCAGCGCAACAGAATCTCGCCCAATTTCCGGCGTTAGTTACAACTTTAATGGACTGAAAGATTTTACTGTTGCAGATAACTGGGCACTAACAGATTCGGTTAAGATTGATCTTGCGATGTCCAAGGCATCTCAGATTATTATAAAAGAACTATATAATGGCGGATGTAACAATACGATAGGAGGGGCTTCGGTTACCTTTTTGAAAGACCAGTATGTGATTTTGTACAACAATTCCGACAAACCGGCATCGCTTGATAATTTGTGTCTGGGTATGGCTCTTCCGTTTAATAGTAACGGATCTACTAATGCCGATTACGTGGGCGGAACGTTGTCTTATACCGATTGGGTTCCGGCAGGAATGGGAATTTGGTATTTTTCTAATGGAATCATTCTTAAACCAGGACAACAGATTGTGGTCGCATTGGCTAACGCTGTTGACAATACCAGTACTTATCCCAATTCGATCAATTTTGCAAATTCGGGCTATTATTGTACGTATGACATGACGCAATATTCAAGTACACTATTCTATCCGTCACCAGCATCAGCCATTCCCTCTTCTCATTATTTGAAGGCAATTCGGTATAGTGGGGTTACAGCTACAGCATGGACTGTTAGTAGTTCTTCTCCGGCATTCTTTATTTTCGCAACCAATGGGACTACACCAAGTGCATTTGCAAATGATGCCAGTTATACAAATATTTATAATGGAAATGCAACGCAGGTGCGTAAAAAAGTGCCGGCTGATTGGGTCGTAGATGCTATCGAAGTCTTTTTGCAGGGATCAACAACAAACTACAAACGTTTGGTAGCTTCGGTTGATGCAGGTTCTATTTCGCTTACCAATCAAAAAGGATATAGCTTATATCGTAATGTTGATAAAACGGCCACTGAAGCATTAAAGACTAATGCAGGTAAACTGGTGTATAACTATACCGGAGGAACAACAGACGTTGTAAGCGGCACAACCGATCCGAGTGGTATTGATGCGGAGGCTTCGATTAAAAACGGAGCCCGGATTATATATAAAGATACAAACAGTTCAACGAACGATTTCCATCAACGTAATAAAGCTTCTTTACGTAATTAATCAAGATGATTTATGTTTTTTGAAAAAACATACAAAAGATTGACTCTGGTATTGGTTGGTGGTGCATTTTGTGCTGCCAACCTTACTGCGCAGTTTCAAAAGGATTTGTCTGATTACGACTTTCTCAGAAATCGTGATGCCTGGTTGCAGAGCGAGAATGCATCTGGATTAAACAATGTCGCAGTGCCTAAAATATCGGTAGTTGAAATCGATTACAATAAAAGTAAAGGTGATTTTATTAACTATTTTCAATCGAACAATAGTTATCGGTATGGTGCATTTTGCGAGTCCTATTACCGGTTGAATGCGAAGACCGTCGTGTTTGGGAAGGTTGAATATTCGCGATTTTCGGGACTTCATATGGGAGGCTCCTCTTCTATTGATCCCTATTTCAATCCGCTAAATATTGTTGAATATGCAGATAGCACAGCGGGACGAAAAGTGAATGAGATATACCATTTGGTCGGCGCTTTAAGTACGAAACTCAGTGATAGATTATCGTTGGGGCTAAAAGCCGATTATACGACTGAAAGTTACTATAAGGTGAAAGATTTACGTCATACCAATGACCTGATGAATTTGATTTTTACAGGTGGCCTCCGGTATAAGGTAAATTCATTCGTAGATGCCGGCATTAATTATTATTACCGGCGTAGTACGGAGGGAATTGGCTTCAAATCGTTGGGGGCGATGAATAACCAATTCAACTCTTTAATCGATTTTGGAGCTTTTTACGGGCATCAGGAGTTGTTCGGATCGAGTGGTTACACTGCCGATAATAATCTGTTTTTTAATCAGTTTAATGGAGCTTCAATTCAGTTGAATCTATTTCCCAAAAATAAGATTTCAATTTTTAATGAATTTGGCGTTAAGCGTAGAACAGGCTATTTTGGCGTAAAATCGGCCGCTACTTTGGTTCGCACCGAGCATCAATCGGATATCTTTAGTTATTCGGGTGTGATTTCACTCAAGAACCGCGCCTCGATTCAGTTGTTGAAAGTGGCTGCAACTATAGAAAATCTGCAAAACTCCGAAAACTCTTTTCGGGCCGAAACGACCACAGGCGGTGTCACCACCTATGTTTTTTATGCCCAAAATAAGGTGTTCGATCAGGACCGGATGAATTTTTCAGTTGGATATACCGGATATTTTCAGGTAGAAAATAATAATCCGTTGTGGGTTGTCGATGCTCTGTTTGCTGCAACCTCAGACGATCAAACAATTACGCTGTATCCGTCTTTTAGAAAGCATAAGGTGAATCAGATATCTGCTCAATTGTCAGCAAAACGCAATTTGTACCTGGCTTCGGGAGATATTCTGTGTTTTCACGTGCAGGCCGGCTATGGTTCAGGTTCGGGTTATGCTGCCAAAGATGGTAAATACACCTCTTCCGGATCCTCGCAAAGTTCCGCAGTTAGTCTGGATCGCTATTTATATCGTGAATTCGAGTATTTAACTGCCGACAGAATTACCGGTACGGTAGCCATACGGTATACGAAACCACTCGAAACAAATAATACCAGCATATATGGCGAAGTTGGTTATGACGCGACAAAGGCACTATCTGTCAGGTATATCGGTAGTACTTTTGGTAATCTCTCTGTCAAAATAGGATATAATTTTTAATGATGCATGAAATAATGTTGAAAAACGATACCGCCTGTTTGGTGATATTGTTTTTATTTAATCTATAAACAATGAAGTGTCTGAAATATAAAGCGTTGATTGTCGTATTTGTTGCAATTAGCGGTTTTGTAAAGGCCGATGAGGGTATGTGGTTGATCTCCAATCTCGACTCGACTTTGGTACATAAAATGAAAAATATCGGATTGCAGCTTACATCCGAGCAGTTGTACAATGACCGGCAGCCCAGCGTAAAAGATGCGGTAATGATCTTTGATAATGGTTGTACCGGAGAGTTGGTGTCGGCTAACGGCTTGCTGTTTACCAATCATCATTGCGGACGTGATCGGGTGCAGCAGGTAAGTAGCGAAGCACATAATTATATCCGTGACGGATTTTGGGCGGCATCTGTGAAGGAGGAGATTCCAATTAAGGGACTCACCGTGAAATTCCTGATCAAAATGGAAGATGTTACCTCTCGTGCGGTGGAGTTGCTCAGAACAAAGAGTTTACGGAAGGTACAGTCGGAGATAGAAAAACAATATGCCGATTCGGTGCACCATTACACGGCAAGTCTGGATGGACTTAGTAATGGACAGTATTATATATCTGTTTATCAGGTTTTCAACGATATTCGTTTGGTGGGAAATCCTCCTGAGAGTATCGGTAATTTCGGAGGCGAAACCGATAATTTTGAATGGCCCCGGCAGTCAGCCGATTTTTCTATTTTCAGGGTATATGCCGATAATAACAATTTGCCGGCTCCATACTCTGCTGATAATAAACCATATCATCCCAAAACTTTTTTGCCTATATCGCTGGCGGGGATTCATGACAATGATTTTGCCATAACAATCGGATTTCCGGGAATTACGCAACGGTATATCACTTCGTATGAGTTGAAGGAAGAACAGGATCTGAAAAACAGGGCAACGGTCATTACCAAGGGGAAATATATTGACGTGTTGAAAAAAGAGATGGATAATGATGAGGGAGTTCGGTTAAAATATTCCACCAAAAATTTTATGGCCGGAAACAGTTATAAACTGGCTCTCGGAATGATGAAACTTGTTTCGTTAAGCCCTGCTTTTCAAAATAAACAAAAGGAAGAGTCCGATTTTACGAATTGGGTCAAAGCCGATCCATCGCGTGAGAAAAAATATGGCAATTGCCTTGCTGTTCTTGCCAGTGATTATGAAAAAGAGTACAATGCCAAGTATGCACATGCTGTGTTAACTGGTGCATTGTTTAGTGATGCCTGCCTTTTCGGTTCCCGTACCAAGACGATAGTTGAACGATTGACAGAAAAAGATAATGATCAGGTCGCAAAGTCGATTACTCTTTTCCGTCAATGGTATACAACGTTTGCCAAAAATTATGACACGGCAACCGATCAGAAGATTGTCCGTGCCATGTTGAAGGTTGTAAAAAAAGAGGTTGCCAAAGAGTATCAGCCTGCCTTTTTTGCTACTATCGACACCAAATATCAAGGTGATGTAGATAAATATGTGGATGATCTTTATGCGAAATCTCTATTTACATCTCCGGCAAACATTGAGAAGTTTCTCAAGAAGCCGACGCTGGCAGTTAAGTCGGATCCGTTGTATATTTTTGGAACCGATATTTATGATAAATTGATCGAATTGAAAAAAATGTCGACCGATTATGGTACTGAGATCCGGAAAATGAACCGTTTATATGCTGAAGGCATGAGAGAAAAGGAAACCGGTAAATTGAAATATCCCGATGCTAATTTTTCTATGCGGTTAACATATGGTACGGTGTGTGGTGCCAATCCACGTGATGGCTTGATCTATAAAAGCCAGACAACACTGAAGGGCGTGATTGAAAAAGAAGATTCTAGCAACTATGAATTTCAGGTGTCTCCTCGTCTGAAACAGCTCTATGCTACACAAGACTATGGCCGGTATGCCGAAAAAGGCACGCTCTATACCTGCTTTCTGACAAGTACGGATATTACGGGAGGAAACTCCGGTAGTCCGGTTATAAATGGTAAAGGCGAATTGATCGGTATTGCATTTGATGGTAACTGGGAGTCGCTGGCCGGTAATTTTATTTATGAGCCACAGAAAAACCGTTCTGTGAATGTCGATATTCGTTACGTTTTGTTTGTGATCGACAAGTTTGCAAAAGCATCTAATATCATTAAAGAATTAACAATCAGATAATTAAAATATTATTAAATTCAAAACAAATGAAGAGACAATTTTCAATTCTGTTGGCTGTTGCCACAATCTTGCTTTGTGCATCTGATGCCGTAGCCAGTCCCAAAATAAAAACATATAGCGTCGACCAACTGATCGCCAAAGCACCAACCCTGGTTGGTCAGATCGTGCAGGTAACGGGCGTTTGTAAACATGTATGCGCTACAACCGGACGAAAGATATTTCTTCTTAATACTGACGGCACAAAACTTTTCCGTTTCAATGCCGGCTCGAAGATCGCTAAATTCGACCCGACAGCAAGAGGTAAGGAGGTGACGATTTCGGGTGTGGTTGCTGAACATCGTGTTACCAAAGAAGATCTTGATAAACAGGAGACGAAAGCTCTTGAGGCAGAGAAACTGCAATCTGCAAAGAAAGAGCATTGCGCCACGGACGCCAAGGCAAACGGTGAAGATGAAAAAGCTACGCCGGTTCAACGTATTCAGGCTCAGAAACAGAAACTGCAAAAGCAGATAGCCGCCGGAGGAAAAGATTATCTGGCATCTTATACTGTGAATGAGTGCAATGATTACAGTATTGCAAAATAGTTATTTGACGCTACTTACCAAATAAATTGTTGAAAAATGAAATTATTCAGAACTATATTCGTTCTCTTGTTTTGCATTACCTTATCGGCTTTTGCGCAAGACTATAACTTAAATTCTCCTCTGCCTGTTGATCAGAACGTCCGTATCGGCAAATTGTCCAACGGACTGACCTATTATTTGCGGAAAAATGCATTTCCTAAAGATCGTGTGGAACTTCGTCTGGCAGTAAATGCAGGTTCTGTGCTTGAAGATGAAGATCAACAGGGATTGGCCCACTTCACGGAACATATGTCTTTTAATGGAACCAAACACTTTGCAAAAAACGATTTGATTGGTTATTTGCAATCGGTTGGCGTAAAATTCGGTTCGCACCTGAATGCCTACACCAGCTTTGACGAAACCGTTTATCGTTTATTGGTTCCTACCACAAACGGCGAAGTGGTGGATAAAGCGTTGCTTATTTTGGAAGATTGGGCCCACAATGTGTCATTTGATCCCAAACAAATTGAAGGCGAACGCGGTGTGATAACCGAAGAATGGCGTATCGGGCGGGGAGCCAATCAACGTATGCAGGATAAATTTTTTCCGGTAGTGTTCAACCAATCGCAGTATGCAAAGCGGTTGCCAATAGGAAAACACGATATTATCGAGAGTTTTAAGCCGGAAACTATTGTCCGTTTTTACAAGGACTGGTATCGTCCCGATTTGATGGCTGTAGTAGTCGTTGGTGATATTGATCTTGATCAATATGAAAAGAAAATCAAAGAACATTTTGCCGCTATTCCCTCTCCGAAAAATGAACGCCCGAGAATCGTTTATGACGTTCCCAACCATGCGTCTACGCTTTATTCTGTCACAACAGACAAGGAGGCTACTCAGACCCAGTTTATGATCTATATTAAAAAAGCTCATACGCACGAAAATACGTTGAATGATTATCGCGATTTCATCAAAGAGCAGCTTTATTATTTCATGCTGAATCAACGTTTCGGCGAACTGGCACGTTCTGCAAATCCTCCATTTTCTTCAGCCCATTCATCTTTTCAGGCCATTGCCAGAAATAAAGATGCTTTTTATGTGTCGGGCAAAGTTCGTGAAAATGGAGTCGAGCAAGGGTTGAAATCTGTTTTGGAAGAAATCGAACGTGTAAAGCGTTTCGGGTTTAACGACAGCGAACTGGCACGGGCTAAGAAGAGCGTGATGATGAAGTACACACATGCTTTCACCGATAAAGACAAATCAGAATCGGATGGGTATGCATCGGAGCTGGTGCGTAACTTCCTTGCTAAAGAACCGATTCCAGGTGTGCCATTCGAATATGAGTTTACTAAAAATCAGATACCGGGAATTACACTTCAGGAGATGAATGAATTTGATAATTCGTTCCTTACAGATTCTAATCGTGTAGTTGTGGTTACCGGTCCCGACAAAGAGGGTGTTACTTTGCCTACCGTTGATAAGTTAAAAGAAATTGTAGCAGAAGTATCGCAGGAAAAACTGGAGGCTTATAATGATAAAGCAGTATCGTTTGTTTGGCCGGGTGCAAAACCTGTTGCCGGCAAGATTGTAAAAGAACAGGAAAATAAGGCTATCAATACAAAGATTCTTACGTTATCGAATGGAGTAACTGTAATGCTTAAACCGACAGACTTCAAGAATAATCAGATTTTTGTATACGCTTATAGCAAAGGAGGACACAATCTTTACAGCGATGCCGATTTCTTCTCTGCCTTGTATGCTTCGGCATTGGTAGGCGAAAGTGGTATTGCCGATCTGTCGAAGAGCGCCTTAATTAAAGCATTTGCAGGTAGAGAGGTGTCGGTTACGCCGTTTATAAATAGTAATAGCGAAGGTATTAGCGGAAAAACAACTCCAGCCGATTTGGAACCGTTTTTTCAACTGACCAACCTTTATTTTACGCAGGCAAAGATTGACAGTGCCGTATTCAAAACATTCATTCCACGTACCAAATCAAGTCTGGCTACAATCGGCTTGAATCCTCAAAAGTATTTTGACGGAGAGGTATCGGCATTTTTATCAAGCAATCATCCTCGTGGAGGTGGTTTCCCGAAACCAGCAGATCTGGACAAGATTGATATGAAACGGGCTCTGGATATTTTTCATGAACGTTTTTCCAATGCTGCTGATTTTACGTTTATAGTTGTGGGAGCCATTGATGAAACCAAAATTAAACCGTTGATCGAAACCTACCTGGGAAGTTTGCCTGCTACTGCTGCTCGTGAGAAAACAAAAGATTTGGGTATTCGTCCTCCGAAGGGAAAGGTGGAGAAAGCTTTTTACAAAGGTACGGATCCGAAAAGCGGTGTGAATCTTGTATTTACCGGTGCTGTAAAGTATAACGCTCAAGATGAATATCTGCTGAAATCATTGAATGATGTTTTGACTATCAAACTGATGGAGGATTTGAGAGAAGCAAAGAGCGGAGTATATGGCGTTCGTGCGAATAGTAGTTTTTCAAAAGACCCGTATGAAAGTTACAAGGAACAGATCTCTTTTCAATGTGCTCCTGAAAATGTGGAAGGTTTGATTGCTGCAGCGTTGAAAGTAATTGATCAGGTAAAAAAGAACGGTGTAGCTGTTGCTGATCTGAACAAGGTGAAGAAAACGCAAGAGCATGACCTGGAAGTCAACCTGACAAGTAATCTCTATTGGATCAATGAATTGGCCAAGATGGTTATTTATAATACCAGTGCAGATGATGAAGCAGCCAGTAAAGCAGCAATTGATAAACTGTCTTCCAAAGAATTACAAGGTATTGCCAATAAATATTTCGGCGCAAATTATGCTAAGTTAGTTTTGTATCCTGAAAAGTAAGGATGCTCAGTCGATAAAACAGGAAAGAGGCTATCCGATATAATTCGGATAGCCTCTTTTGTATTCTCCATGAAATAAAGGATTATTTCATGGCTTAAACGATGTCGCTATTATTTGGCTGTCTTTTTAGCGGTAGTTTTCGTGGTTGCCGGTTTGGTCGTAGTTTTAGCAGCCTGGCTTTTTCTGCAATCAGGAGCACCTGTACCGTTACCGGTTTTACAAATATGACTTTCGT
This sequence comes from uncultured Microbacter sp., assembly GCA_963678265.1. GTDB lineage: Bacteria > Bacteroidota > Bacteroidia > Bacteroidales > Paludibacteraceae > Microbacter. The sequence continues at coordinate 687,176 of OY782761.1, read as the reverse complement.
ATTTATCACATACTTTGTTGTTGTTTTCATCAACATAGCATGGCTTTTTGCCCGTTGTCGCCGTCTGGGCCAATACTCCGGTGGTAGAGGCAAGCGTAAAGGCTACCATCATACCTAATAAAATTTTCTTCATATTTCTGTTGTTAAAAATTTGGTTAGTTAATCGGGGCGGTTATTTTTTTGACATACGTTTACGTTCGTTCTCGTCGAGGATAATTTTGCGCAGACGAATCGATTTCGGAGTCAATTCCACGTATTCGTCTTCCTTGATGTATTCGAGCGCCTCTTCGAGACTGAAAACGATAGGAGGAAAAAGACGTACTTTGTCGTCAGAACCGGAAGCACGCATGTTGGTCAGCTTTTTCGACTTGGTAACGTTCACAACGAGGTCGCCCTCTTTGCTATGTTCTCCAACTACCTGTCCGGCATAGATTTCGTCCTGCGGATAGATGAAAAATTTACCCCGGTCCTGTAGTTTGTCAATAGCATAGGCAAAAGCAGTGCCGCTTTCCATTGCAATGATGGAGCCGTTGTTACGACGCTCAATTTCGCCTTTATAAGGCTGATATTCGAGGAAACGGTGCGCCATGATAGCTTCACCGGCCGATGCGGTCAGCACGTTGTTACGAAGCCCGATAATGCCTCGTGAAGGAATCGTGAATTCAAGGTTCACACGATCTCCCTTATGTTCCATGTTGGTCATATCGCCTTTGCGGACAGCAACCATTTCAATGATTTTTCCCGACGATTCTTCAGGAACGTTGATTGTGAGTTGTTCCATCGGCTCGCATTTTACGCCGTCTATCTCTTTGATGATAACCTGCGGTTGGCCTACCTGTAACTCGTAACCTTCGCGACGCATGGTCTCTATCAGTACCGACAAGTGAAGCACGCCACGTCCGAAAACGATCCACGAATCCTGATTCTCACTTTTTTCGACACGCAAAGCAAGATTTTTATCCAGCTCTTTTATTAAACGGTCGTGAATGTGACGCGATGTAACGAACTTTCCTTCTTTGCCGAAAAACGGAGAGTTATTGATGGTGAACAACATACTCATTGTGGGCTCGTCGATGGCAATTGGCTGGAGCGGTTCCGGATTTTCAAGGTCACAAATACTGTCGCCGATTTCGAAGTTTTCGATACCGATTAATGCGCAGATGTCACCCGAACCGACGCGATCCACTTTCGTTCTGCCTAATCCGGTGAATTCATTCAACTCCTTGATGCGCGATTTGACTATCGTTCCGTCGCGTTTTGCCAGCGATACGGCCATGCCTTCGCGTAATTCACCGCGATGTACCCGTCCTACGGCAATACGTCCTACATACGAAGAGTAATCGAGAGAGGTGATCAGCAGCTGAGGAGTACCTTCCAGATACTCGGGAGCCGGAATGTATGCGATAATGGCATCGAAAAGGTCGTTGATGTTATCTTTCATAACATGTACGTCTTTGGACATCCATCCGTTTTTGGCCGAACCGAAAATAGTGTGAAAGTCAAGCTGGTCTTCGGTGGCATCGAGGCTGCACATCAGGTCGAAAACCTCTTCCTGTACCTCTTCCGGGCGACAGTTGGGTTTGTCTACTTTGTTAACCACCACGATGGGTTTCAATCCCAGTTGCAGCGCTTTTTGCAGTACGAAACGGGTTTGCGGCATAGCGCCTTCAAAAGCATCCACCAGAAGGAGTACCCCATCAGCCATGTTGAGCACCCGTTCTACTTCTCCGCCGAAGTCGGCGTGCCCCGGAGTATCAATAATATTGATTTTACAGCCGTTGTAATTTACCGAAACGTTTTTGGACAGGATGGTAATCCCGCGTTCACGTTCCAAATCATTATTGTCCAATATTAGTTCGCCTACCGTTTCGTTTTCGCGAAATAGTTTGGAGGCCAACAACATTTTGTCTACTAACGTTGTTTTACCGTGGTCGACGTGGGCAATGATTGCGATGTTTCTGATATTTTGCATTTGATCTGATTTTTACCTCGGCCAGCGTGTCCGGATCGCTCGTATTCCTCGCGAACAAGAGCCATCACACTTACAGCTTCGGTGATTGTTTATCTGTTATAATTTAATTTTTAATCCGTCATAAGCCAACCTCACATCCGGAGGCAGCTTTTTCTCTACAAGCGCATGTAGTCCCATGTCGTGACTCATGTGTGTAAAATAGGTTTGCTTGGGGGCAAGGCGGTTAATCAGGGTAAGAGCTTCTTCTACCATCAGATGAGAAAAATGCGGTTTGAAGCGCAGGGTTCCCATCACCAACAGGTCAAGTCCTTCAAGTTGCGATACGGTTGTTTCCGGTAAGGTTTTAAAATCGGTTATGTAGGCCATATTTCCGATTCTGAACCCGAGAACGGGCAATTGTGCATGCATGGCACGTAACGGCATTACATTTATGCCGGCAGCCTCGAACGGAACATTTTCTACAATTTCATGCAGCTTTAGTTCCGGGGTGCCCGGATATTTGTTGGCTGCAAAAGAGTAGTGCATCGTTTTCATCAACGTACGGTTTACCCGCTCTTCGGCAAATATATCGACGGCCCGGTACGAACGTACATCATCAAGACCGGCTACGTGGTCGTAGTGCTCATGAGTGAGCAGAATGGCCGAGAGCGAAGTAACCTGATGAAGCAGCATTTGCTGCCGGAAATCGGGGCCGCAGTCGATCAGTATGTTTTTGTCGTCGATAGTCAACAGGACAGAGGCACGCAATCGTTTGTCACGCGTGTCTGTCGAAGAACACACGTCACAGTTGCAGCACAACTGAGGAACTCCGTTCGAGGTTCCTGTTCCTAAAAAAAGGATCTCCATATTGGTCAGATCTAATATCCTGTTTTACTACGTAACGATCAATTTGTCGTTTGCTCTTCCGGTTGAACGGTAGTGACGACCGGATCAGAAACCAGTTCGCCTGTCTGATCCCCACTTTCGTTTATTACTTCGGCTTCTTCCGCATCGGTTGAGACTTCGGGCTTGGGCAGAAAAACCTGTTCGTTGAACTCTTCATCCTCCTGCAGCTTTTTCAGTGCCATTTTCGATGCATTCTGATGCGACTCTTTTTTCGAGTGTCCCACACCCAATCCACCTACCAATCCGTTAATCAGTACATGAGTTTGAAAAGTCAACTCGTTCCGCCGGTCATGAAAGGTCTCGATTACCTCAAATTCAATCGGAACTTTGTTAGACTGTCCCCATTCGATCAATCTTGATTTGAAGTTGACCTCTTTATTTGCCATTTTGTTGACATCGATGGACGAAGCAATCAATTTCGTTTCGATAAATTGCTTGCACCGTTCATATCCCTGGTCAAGGTAGATGGCTCCTATGAGAGCTTCAAAGGCATTGCCGAAAATATTATTGCCGTGTAGCGCTCCGTTTTTGGGCGAAAGCTGCATGAGTTTCGGAATACCCAGTTCGATGGCTAATTTGTTGAGCGATTCCCGTTGTACTATCTTGGAGCGGGTATCGGTCAGGAAACCTTCTTCTTTATCGGCAAAACGATGGTAAACAATGTCAGCTACTATCGAGTTGATGATGGCATCACCCAGAAATTCGAGTCGCTCGTTGTTTACCGCATTCCCTTGCGCATCTTTCACTCCGGTCGATTTGTGGCACATGGCCAGCTCATAGAGACCGAGATTGTCGGGAATGAAACCGGTTAACCGATAAAATAACAGATAAGGCTCTTGACGAATTCTCGAAAAGAGCCTTATCTTCTTATAGAGTTTCTGAATAATCACCTGTTACTTTGCAAATTTCTTTACAATAATACTTGCATTGTGACCGCCAAATCCAAACGTGTTCGATAATGCAGCTCGAACAGTGCGCTTTTGGGCTTTGTTAAAGGTAAAGTTCAATTTGTAATCAATTTCTTCATCTTCATCGCCTTCATGGAAGTTGATGGTTGGCGGAACAATATCATTCACCACCGAAAGAATACTGGTCATGGCTTCTACCGCACCGGCGGCACCCAGCAAGTGACCTGTCATTGATTTTGTGGAGCTGATATTCAATTTGTAAGCATGTTCTCCGAATACACCCTTAATGGCTTTTACTTCAGAAATGTCGCCTACCGGGGTCGATGTTCCGTGAACATTGATATAATCAATATCTTCGGGATTCATTTCAGCATCTTTCAATGCTCTTTGCATCACTAATGTGGCTCCCAATCCGTCGGGGTGGGTAGCTGTGAGGTGATAAGCATCTGCCGACATTCCACCACCAACCACTTCGCAAAGAATATTTGCTCCGCGGGCTAAAGCGTGCTCCAACTCTTCGACGATGACACAACCGGCTCCTTCGCCCATTACAAAACCGTCGCGACTTTTGCTGAAGGGGCGTGAAGCTCCCTGAGCATCATCGTTTCGGGTTGATAAAGCTGTCAGAGCGTTGAAACCTCCTACACCACCGGGGGTGATGGCTGCTTCGGCGCCACCGGCAACAATCATGTTTGCTTTGCCGAGACGAATATAGTTGAATGCATCGATGAGGGCATTGGTTGAAGACGCACATGCCGAAGCCGTACTGTAATTGGGCCCGTGAAATCCATAAATGATGGAAATCTGACCGGCTGCAATATCCGAAATCATTTTCGGAATAAAGAACGGATTAAACTTAGGACCGATAGACGGGTTGGCATAGTAGCCACCGATTTCTTGTTCGAAAGTTTGAATACCTCCTATACCGGCTGCAAAAATGACTCCAATTTCGTTTTTGTCTACTTTTTCAAGATCGACACCACAATTTTCGATCGCCTCTTTGGCCGCAGCAATTGCATACAGCGTGTAACGATCGCACTTCCGTAGTTCTTTCCTGTCTAAGAGTTGGCTCGGGTCAAAATTTTTAACCTCGCAAGCGAATTGAGTCTTAAATAGTGATGCGTCAAAATGAGTAATAGGTCCTGCGCCACTCACACCGTTAATCAGACTATTCCATGTTTCAGGAGCCGAATTGCCTAACGGAGTGATAGCACCAAGACCTGTTACTACTACTCGTTTTAATTCCATACAGAGTTATCGAGTTATTAAAGCGCGCTTTCGATATGAGCAATAGCTTCGCCCACTGTCGAAATTTTTTCAGCCTGATCGTCGGGAATAGTAATGCCAAAGGCTTTTTCGAATTCCATGATCAATTCTACAGTGTCGAGTGAGTCAGCGCCTAAGTCGTTAGTAAAACTAGCTTGTGGTGTTACTTCTGATTCGTCAACGCCTAATTTGTCAACGATAATCGCTTTTACTTTGTCTGCAACTTCTGACATAACTTTAAAGTTTTTGGTTGTAAATGAAATTTGTTTTATAAATTTGCGCTGCAAAGGAACGAATTTTTTTTTGAAAAGCCATGCGTTTTCTTATAAAAATGAGAGCTTTTTGCACAAAACGCACTTTAATGTGCATAAAAATCCCCTTTTCTTACATGACTAAGATAGCCGTTTTCGCTTCAGGATCAGGTAGTAATGCCGAAAATATCGTTCGCTATTTCAATGGCAGTGCATCTGTCTCGGTAGCATTAATTTTAACAAACAAATCGGATGCTTATGTCCTCGAACGTGCCCGAAAACTACATATTCCGTCGGTGGTTTTCTCCAAAAAAGAGATGAATGAGGGAGATTCGGTGTTGAATTTACTCAAAGAGAACAATATTGCATGGATTGTATTGGCCGGATTTCTGCTCAAGGTCCCCGACAATATTATTGCGGCATATCCCGATCATATCCTCAATATTCATCCGGCTCTGTTGCCCAAATATGGTGGAAAAGGGATGTATGGCAGTCGTGTGCACGAGGCTGTAGTGGCCGCCGGAGAGAAGGAGTCGGGTATTACGATTCATTTGGTGAATGCGCACTATGACGAGGGTCAGATCCTGTTTCAGACAACCTGTCCGGTATTAACGTCCGACTCGGCTGATGATGTTGCCTCCCGGGTACATGCGTTGGAATATGAGCACTTTCCGGGAGTTATAGAAGAGGTGATTCAAACAAGAGGTTGAAATAGACAAAGGGCTAAATGTTATCGACATTTAGCCCTTTGTGTGTTCTCTTATTTTTTATCTTTTTCTTTCGGAGGCTTGGTCACGACTCCTTTCTGTTTTTGTCGTCCGTTTTGGACTTGCGATTTGTCGAAAGAGGTAACGGTAAATATGTCTTCCGGATTTTTTGGACGGATGGCCGCCTGCCAATTGTAACTTTTGAGGAACATCTGATCCTTCTTTGTCTTCTCGGGAGGATAGAGCGTGCCGTTGGACTGAGGCCGCAGCACGATTTTATCGATCTTCTTCTCCTTTATAAACACCGTCAGAAAGCTGCTTTGAGTGGTGTTCATCCCAATCAGCGTGCTGTCTTTGTCTCGTGGGAAATAGAGCGATTCGGCATTTCCACTTACGTCAATCCGGTAAATATCCCGGTTACGGATATAGGCTTTCAGGTCTCTGCCCGAAATTTGGTTGAAACGGATGCTGTCGCTTTGCTGGATGGCAAACGCAGAGTGGATGACATGGATATGCTCCAGCTCTCTGTTTTTCGAGTAGGCATGAATCTCTTCTCCCGATATCTGCTGCTGATCCGACCATAGAACCGGTAACCCGTACATCCGCATCACCGAGTCGCGATCCGAATAGAACAGCGAATCGCATTTGCCCTGCAGGTCGTTACGGAAGAAGCGGACGTTGTGGAAGCCCTTGGCACTCTTGAATACGGAGTCTTTCATCATGGCTAAGGTATCGGCGTGCATGTACAGGGTATCCTCCTGCGAACGTTGTACCAGTTTGGCCCGTTTGGTGACAAATCCATAACTCTTGCTGTCGTCGTAATATCCGTAATGGCCGTAGAGCGTTATTTGCTGGGCCGTGTCGTTTATTTCCACATTATGATACGCATTGCCTATGCCCAGTTTTTTGTCGTAAAAAATGGTATCGGCAGTCAGTTGCCTGCCATCGGGATTCCGGACAATGGAACGGTTCAGTAGCTGGGAATGGTCGGTATGTGTATCGTACCATCCGCGGGTAGAGGTAATGGTTGTCTTGTTCCGGTGAACAATCTCGGTAGGTCCCACAATGGTGGCGACACCGCTTTTTGTATCGTACTGCAGGGTGTCCGATCGCATCACAAAATCGGGGTTTACCAATTTGACGGCAGTCTTGAAGAATGCGGTATGGATAGCCGGATAGTATTGCCCGATAAGCGAGGTCAATACGTTGTCGCCATTGGTGATGCGACCTCCGGTGGTATAGTAACCTACATTCTCCATTCGGTCGTACAGCAGGGAATCTGTGGTCAGAATGGTTCCCTTATTCTCCATCCGTACGTTGTATTTCAGATGTGCCTGTTTGCTGTTCCCATCGTAAAAGAGTACGTCGCCATACAGATGCAGCGTATCTCCCTGTATCATGTGTACGTTGCCAAAGGCATCCAGTGAATTTTCCTCACTGTAGAAATAGGCGCTGTCGCAATAGAGATAGGTGTTGTCCTGACGGAAGCGCACATTTTGCGATATAATTTCCACATCAGGATACAGAACCCGGTCTCCTCTCCACACATCGGCGTGTTCAAGAAAAATAACCGATTTGCTGTGTTTGCCGATTTTGGGTGGCGTGGTGGGGTGCAGCACCTGTTGCGTGTTTTTGAAAGCAGCCTCTTTGTCCTCTTTGGGTTTAATCAACTCTTCGACACTCTGCAGCCTTTGATGTTTAGGCAACGGAAAAACTGTTTTGGGATCGGTTTGTTGAGCAACTAACCAATGCAAAAACAAGCATAACGCACCTAAAAGTACGATATGCCTGCTGTATGATTTGAAAAATTCAGGTTTCAAAATTTCAGGTTCAATGTTTGATGTTTAAGCTGTAATCCTTGGATCACAGCTTAAACAGGTAACGTTATTTCTTTTCCCATCCCGGATACTGGAAAGTACAGTTGCTCCATTTCGGGTCGATGCGTACGTAGGTCTCTTTCTGCTTTTTTATAAGCCAGTTATGAAGAATATCGCTTTTTTGTTTGTCCTCCACAATTGCCTTCAGGATCTGATAGTCATTGGCAATACTTGCTTTGTGGCTGGGAGACTTACCCTTAATCTTTATGATGGCACAAACTTCACGATTGGTTTTCGGATTGAGCATTACGAACGGTTTTGATATTTCACCGACACCCATGTTCTCCGCTTTTTTTGCAATTTCGGAGGGAAGTTGTTGTAATTCAAATTTTGAATCTCCGGTTCTGCCATTGGTCATCAGTCCGTTGTTCATTCTCGTATCGGTATCGTAGGAGTATCGGCAGGCATCCTCAAAAGTCATTTTGCCGTTATGAATTAAGGTTACGATGCTGTCGAGCCGTTGTATAGCTTTATTTTCCGCATCCAAAGAGACCTGTGGTTTTAATAGAATGTGACGGAAATTGCCCATTTCTCCCCGTTTCTCGATCAATTGAATGAGGTGATAGCCATATTCGGTTTCAACAACACGGGATACTTTTTTTGGATCGGTAAGGGCAAATGCTGCATTTGCAAATGCAGGCAGTAACTGTCCTCTTCCCATGAATCCGAGCTCGCCGCCCCGTTTTGCCGATTCCGGATCTTCAGAATAGAGTCGTGCCAGCGTGGAGAATTGAGACTCACCGGAAGTGATTCGTTCTCCAAAACTACGTAATCTCTCTTTTACCCGGTCTATTTCACTTTGGGGAACCACCGGGTCGTTGGTGATAATTTGTACTTCAATCGATGCCGGTACGGTCGGAATGCTGTCGGTATTCAGGCTTTTGTAATATTTGCGAACCTCAGCAGGAGTTATTTTAACGTCTCCGATCAGTTTTCGTTGCATCTCTTCAACGAGCATCTGATTGCGTGTTGGTTCGTACGATTCGTTACGAATTTGTGCAAGCGGCTTATTGAAATATTCCTCCAGCTTCTCTTTCGTACCTATCTGTGAAATCATATAGTTGATCCGGCGTTCCACTGCGGAGTTGATCTGGGTTTCGCTGACCACCACACTATCGAGCTTTGCCTGATGGAGATATAATTTCTGAATCGCGATTTGTTCCGGTATGGCACAATTGGGATCACCGTCTATCTTTTCGTTCTGATATTGCATTTGAAGCTTTTGGTTTTCAACATCCGAACGGAGAATCGCCTCTTCTCCGACTACCCAGATTACCTCGTCGATAATGTTATTTTGAGCCGAGGCAAATTGTTGGAAGCCTGTCAAAAACATCAGAATTACCAGTTTTAGTGTCGTTTTCTTCATATTTATGTGTTGAGATTACATGTAATCAATTTTCTTTTATTGTGTTGAGTGTTTTTTGATCGACGATAACCGGATATTCCCGCTGAAGTTCCCTGACCCATTGATTTTCCAGATAGGTCTGATAGTCGGATGTCAGTATGCCCATTACGTCCGCGTAAGATTCCGGCCCTGTTTTGAGCATTTTGCCGTAGGTGAAAACAATCGGGAATGCTTTTGACGGGGTAAAGTCGCCGGTTTTAAATTCAAATTTATCTACCGCTTTGTTGTCGCCCTGAACAAACAGTCCCTTTTCAATTCTGGCAACCAAAACGGTGTCTCTGTTCAACCGTGCGGTAAGTGCGGTTTCGATAGAATCTTTGGAAACTTTGGCAATGATTTCCATTGTTTTGGCGCGGGTAGCTTCATTTTTGCACGAAATAACCAATCCTTTGAAATGAGGTTCCGACCAGGTATAGTTTCTCCTGTTGGCTCGGAAGAATGCCTCCAGCCCCCTGGTGTCACGCGTGGCTTTATCCCACACCTTTTCGTTGCTGATGTTGAACAGTAAAATGCCGTCGTGGTACTCCCGCATCAAATTGCCAAAGTCGGGATACTCTTTTTCCAGCTGATCGTCTTTGTAATTGACAAGCGCCGTGTTTACAAACTGCATGTATTTTTCGTCTATCAACGCTTTTTTGTCGGTTTGCCTGCTATCGGGGTAGTGGTTGAGGAAAAAGGCAAAATCGCATTGCGTCAGGGTTTGATCGGCAAATGTGGCCATAGTTCCTTCCATGTGTTCCGTTGCATTCACAAAATTGCTGTCTTTCAACGCATATTTCTCCGCCAGCGTGTAAAACGGAGCTATTGCGTCTTCGTTGTTTTTGAATTGATAGGCTGCTTTTAACTTGTCGACAAACGATTGGGCAATCAAATTGGCCCGCTCGTCGCGTTGAATACGGCGTTCTATTTCAGCTCGTTTTTCGTTCAGCGGTTCTAACGTTTTTGTATCTAATAATTTGATTATATGCCATCCATACGAAGAAAGAACCGGTTGGCTGATCTCTCCCTTTTTAAGGGCAAAGGCCGCCTCTTCAAACTCTTTCACCATGCTCCCCGATCCGAACCAGGGTAAAATACCACCGTTGACAGCCGAGCTTTTGTCATCCGATGCTTTTTGAGCTACCGTACCGAAGTCAGCTCCGCTTTTTACCTCGCGATACAGGCTGTCGATGACCGTTTTCATCCTTTTTTTAATCGAATCTCTGCCATCTTGCGGTGCAAATTTCATGATATGCGCAACCTGTAATTTGCCACGGGAAGGACGACGCGATTCAACTCTGACAATGTGATAACCGTACGAAGTACGAACCGGAGCGCTTATTTGTCCTGCAGGAGTGGTGTAAGCCACATTTTCGAACGGGTATATCGTCGTGAAACCGCTGATAAATCCAAGATGCCCGCTGTTGTCGACTGCCGAAGGGTCTTCCGACTCTTTTCGTGCGACTTCGTTGAAATTTTCGGGCCCGATGGTTATCTGTTTGCAATGGCCGAATAAACGGGTGAAAAATCCGCATTTGGCTGCGATTGTGCGGGGCATTCTTGCCACCCTGTCGCGGATAGCCGTTATTTTGTTGTAGGCGGCCAGCGTATCGGCGGGTGCTGCGTCGGGAACAACCCGGATTAAAATATGACTTACATTGACATCTTCTTTTAACCGGTCATAAGCCTCATTCACTAACCGGTTTTGCATTACCGTGTCGGTAAGGTATGCCGGAGTCAGTTGGCGACGATAGCCGGCCAGCTCTTCCAAAAAAGCCCGGGTAGTATCCATGCCCAAAGCTTCCGCCTCGAGAACTTTCATTTTGAAATTCTCAAACAAGACGAGGTATTCGGCCAGTGACTTTTTATCTAATGTGTTTTGAGCGTTATTTTTATTGTACAGATATTCAAATTCAGACTTGTGGATAGGCGTACCTTTAATTGTCATCAAAACAGGATCGGTTCCGTTCTGGGCAAATAAGAGGCTTGCGAATGCAGCAAAAGTGATCAACAATAGTTGTTTCATGTCTGAGATGGCTTAAAAGGCCTTTCTGTAAAATCGTCTGTTTGACCGAATGGAGTTTTATGCTACGTTTCGGCTGGTGTTAAAATATTGCCTGCAAATATACGAATTGTTTTTGTTGAGACAATGTAAGTGAACTATCTCTGTGTGCGTCAATATAGCTCAAAATCACTTAAAAAAGGTAATTCGCTCGGAAAACAAATGCAATTACTTCTTGGGGCTCATGGTTACGAACGGAATTAACATCTCCTCCAACGAAATGCCTCCATGCTGGAAAGTATTCTTGTAGTAACCGGCATAGTGATTGTAGTTGTTGGGATAGGCAAAAAAATCGTTTTGTGTGCAATACACATAGGCGGTACTGACATTGGGTGACGGCAATCCGTATTTTGAAGGATGAATCATTTCAAAGACTTCTTTGGGGTTGTAGCTCAGGTTTTTACCTGCCTTGTACCGTAGGTTTGTGCTTGTGTTGCGATCGCCTACGATTTTTACCGGATTGGTTGCCTTAATCGTGCCGTGATCGGTAGTTACAATCACTTTATAGTTGTTGTTTGCCAGCTCCTTGAAGAGGTCGTAAGTGGATGAGTGGCGGAACCATGACAGGGTAAGCGAGCGGTAAGCCTCTTCGCTGTGAGCCAGTTCGCGTATCATTTTCGACTCTGTACGCGCGTGCGAAAGCATGTCGACAAAATTGAGGATGCAGACGTTTAGCTGATTGGATGACAGTTGGGGCACTTTCGCGACCAATTTCTCTCCGGTTGCCGTGTCGAATATTTTGTGGAACGAGAAACTGTATTTTTTGCGGAAACGATCGATCTGGCTTTTCAGCAGCTCCTCTTCGTGAATGTTCTTGTGCTCTTCGTCTTCTTCGCTCACCCAGAGTTCCGGGAACATCTGGCTGATTTGCAGCGGCATCAGCCCCGAAAAGATAGCGTTACGGGCATATTGCGTGGAGGTGGGGAGTATGCTGTAATACAACTCCTCCTGATCGAATGAGAAAAATTCGGACAAGAGTTCCTTGATAAGCCGCCACTGGTCGAAACGGAAATTGTCGATCAGAACCAGGAACACTTTTTCGCCCTGATCGAGTAACGGAAAAATACGTTTCTTAAACAGGTCGGGACTGATCAGCGGACGGTTCTCCGGATCTTCAAACCATTTGGCATAGTTGCGTTTGATGAATTTGGTAAAGGCGGCATTCGCTTCAGTTTTTTGCATCAACAACAGTTCGTCCATGCTGTTTTCGGCTTCGCTCAACTCCAGTTCCCAATAAACCAATCGTCGGTAAACTTCGGCCCAGTCGGCATGAGAAAACGAATCGTTGATTTGCATTCCGAGTTTATTGAAGTCGGATCGGTAGGCAGAGGTGGTCTGTTCGGAGATAATTTCTCTTTTGTGGAGATTTTTTTTGAGTGTTAGCAGAATCTGGCTGGGATTGACCGGTTTGGTCAGGTAATCGGCAATTTTATTGCCAATGGCCATCTCCATGATATTCTCCTCTTCGCTTTTGGTAATCATCACTACCGGCACCGAAGGATCGATCTCCTTGATAATGCTCAGGGTTTCGAGCCCGCTCTGTCCCGGCATATTTTCATCGAGAAAGATGATGTCAAAATGTTGTTGTTGGCACATTTCTACTGCGTCGCGGCCATTGGTGGCTGTAGATACTTCATACCCTTTCTCTTCGAGAAAAAGAACGTAGCCCCGTAGCAGATCAATCTCGTCGTCAGTCCACAGAATTTTATCTTTAGTCATAACGGTAAATAGCAATGTTTTGCGCCGGTTATTCGGCAGTAAGTGATCTTCGCCGGAATTCGGAACAGACAACCGCGGTTGCCACGGCGACGTTCAACGATTCGGATGTTTCGGCTCCGTTGGAAAATGAGGGAATCTCCAGCCTGTTATCGATGCAGTCGGCCACTTTCTCCGATATTCCATTTCCTTCGTTCCCCATCACAATGATGGCGTTGTCGGGTAAGCTGGAGGCATAGATGGAATCTCCGCCCAAAAAAGTACCGTAAACAGGAGTCTCCTGGCGAGCACTCATCAGAAACCCGGGTAGGTCGGTATAGGATACGCCGACACGCCCTAATGCTCCCATGGTTGCTTGTACGGTTTTTGGTCCGAAAGCGTCGGCGGTATCGGGCGAACAAAAGATGTGACGGATGCCGAACCAGTCGGCCAGACGGATGATGGTTCCGAGATTTCCCGGATTTTGGATGCCGTCTAATGCCAGATAGAGCTCTTTGTTGTTGATTTTAGGTAGAGGAGTCTCCGGTTTTTTGAACACGGCAATTACGCCCTGAGGCGTTTTCTGAAACGATGCCCGTTCTATTTCTTTGGGAGAGGCATACAAGGTCTCTTCGATATTGCCCGAATAATGGGTTTTATCTTCTTTGGAAAGAACGAGTAGCTGGCAATCGAAATATTGCAGCAGTTCGTTTACACATTTGTTGCCTTCGGCAACAAATAACCCGGAGGCATCCCGCTCTTTTTTCTGGGTAAGTGAGCGGATAACTTTAATTTGAGAAGCTGACAGCATTGAAAGCGTTAATAGAGTTCAGAGTCAAATATACGACGCTTTTCGGACAGCGCAATCAAAAGCTTCCGACTCTTAACATTTTATAGAGTTCCGTCGGTTTTTATAGATTATCGTGCCAGCCACGATTCGGGATTTAACAATGTTTTGTTGAACCACAGCATCATGTAGAGCTCTGTCTTTCCTCCGTTTTCGTCGTCGACAAAGATTTTGCCGATCCGTTGCCGTGGAGAGACATGATCTCCCACGTTTACATAAATGGAAGTCAGGTTGGCATATACCGTACGGTAATTACCATGACGGATAATGATGGCGTTGTTGTTGCCGGGGATGGAGAAACGCTGGGTAACGACGCCTTCAAATACCGCCCGTGCATCCGAATTACGGGGCGCCTGAATGTATATTCCTTTATTATTCGTTGTTACGTGTTTCAACACCGGATGCGGTTGTATGCCGAAATGTCCGCGGATATATCCCTTTTCAACCGGCCATGGCAATCGGCCCTTGTTAGCGGCAAAGTTGCCCGAAACCAACGCCTCCTCTTTTGTCATCATGTCGACATAAGCCGATGTGGAGGGTAGGGCAGCCGGAGCCTGTTTCGGTTCTTCAACAGCCGGAGCCTTTTCGGTTGTAGTGGTCGATTTGGAGGTCCGCTTCTTTTGTTTTCGAGCGGCAGCCTCAGAAGCTGCTTTTTCTGCCGCAGCTCGGTCGGCTGCCTTTTTCGCAGCGGCAGCCTCTTTTTCCAACTGGGCTTTACGGCGAGCAGCCCGGCGTGCCTCCTCGCGGCGCATCTCTTCCATAATGGCACGTTCGATGCGGCTGTTCAGAACATTGGCCTGCCGTTGTTGCTTTACCAATTGCGATTGGAGCTGCTTGTTTTTGGTTTTAAGTTCTTTGAGCGATTGACTCTCTTTCGATTGCTCGTTTTGTAGTTGCTTACTCTCTTGTTCCTTCTGGCTAAGCGTTACTACTTTCGATTGTTTGGACTGAATCAGCTCGGTTTGTTTGCGCGATATGGTTTGTTGTACACCCAGAATTTCGTATGCCTGTTTTTTTTGAAAATCGCTGCTCTCCTGAAGGTAGCGCAAGCGCCGGTAGGCTTGTTCGATCGATTCGGACGAAAAAAGGAACAAAAATTGGGAATAGGTGCTTTTGCGCATTTGTGCCTCCTGCAGAAGGTGTGTATATTCGGCTTTCAACCGGGATAAACGTTGAGAAAGGCGGTTCTTTTCCGATTGCAACGTATCCATATGTTTGTCCAGTGCATTGATTTGTAAGCTGAGATTGTTAATCAACACTTTGCGGGATTCGATAGTTTGCCGGATGATAGATAGTTTGGTTTCCGATGAGGCAGCCGATTTTTTTGTATCCAATAGCAATCTGTTTGTCATTCTGAGTTCTTCCTGCAACTTGGCTTTTTGAGCCTGCAACTCCTGAATCGATTGCGAAAAAGCGGGAGCGACTATTGCAGCGAGTAATAAAAAAATGACAAGTTTTCTTTTTGCGTACATCTGCCCGGGTTTAGAATGGAAGTATTTGGTCGAGGCCTACACGATTGTAGTCCGAAAAATTAATCGAATTGATATTTAACTGCGTGTTGAATGTGAGCTTTTCGATTGTAAAAGTAAAGCCGGTTTGTTGTCGGTTGTGCAAGGCTTCTATCGAACATTGCGTCGGGAATACGACCGAATCGAAAGTATTGAAATTGGCGTAGCTGCAATTAAATGTCGATTCGGATCCGGGTTGTTCAAGGGTCGTTTTGTTTAGTTGGTACTCTTTCGAAAACTGATAGTCGGCTTTCAGATTTTTGTATGAGGTAATCCATTCGTAACCGTTGTCGTTCGCCCTGAGTTCGGAATTGCCAACCTCGTCGGTTGGGTTCAGAGGTTGATTTGATAAGAGCGACTGAACATCTTTGAAGCTGATGCTGACACCAAACCGCTTTTGGAAAAACCCATAGTCGGTTACAAAATAGTTGTGGTTGTTCTTATCGATGATTGTGATCGAGTCGGGACGCAAGACCGCTCTATACATTTCGATGCCCAACAGAGGCATAATCGATAGCTGAATGACGCTGTCCTTGATAATTTTTACCGACGATGTAATGGAATAGCTCTTTTCCCGAAGCGTAATGGCAAATTTGCATTTGGCAGCATTCATCGTTGAGAACTGAGGCAGATTAAGCTTCGTTTGAGTAACAGATTTGGAAGCTTCCTGTGTGGGTGCCGCAATGGTTGCCGACGAGGTCAGTCTTTTGGACGAGGAGCAGCTGGTTATTGTTAGCAGAGGCAGCAATCCGATGCAAATATATTTCAATACAGTCGTTCTGATTTTCATAAAAACGTTCTTTAATGTCGGACAACAACACGTTAATAGTCTCTGGCGGTAGCAAAATCCAGAATCTCAATTAGTGCATCTTTTTCTACATTGTCGGGGAAAGCAGCGAGGGCGTTCAAAGCCTGTTCCTTGAAAAAGAACATTTTTTCTTCAGCGTAACGGATTCCCCCTTTGACCCGGGCAAATTCCTGTATTTCGGCTATCAGCGATTCGTCCTGATTAACCATCTGAAGTTTCTGTAAAATGCTTTTACGTTCCTCTTCGGACGAATGTTTGATGGCATAGATTAACGGCAATGTTATTTTGCCCTCTTTCAAATCGTTGCCAGTCGGCTTGCCAATGATGTTACTATCGGAGTAGTCGAAAATATCATCTTTAATCTGGAATCCGATACCCAGATTTTCTCCAAATTTTCGTATCAGCCTGATGCTTTGTTCGTCGGCTCCTGCCGAGATGGCTCCAACCTCCGTGCAGGCGGAAAAGAGAGCAGCTGTTTTATTTCCGATAACCTTGAAATAGTGAGTCTCGCTTACCGTTTCGCCATCGGCTTTGTTGAGCTGTAGCAGTTCGCCTTCGGCAAGGAGTTTCCCTACTTTCGCAAGAATGGTCCATATGCGCGAATTATTAATGCTGGTAATTACCATGAAGCTTGCAGCTAACAAATAATCGCCCGATAAAATGGCGGTTTTGTTTCCCCACTGCGCATAAACCGAAGGATTTCCACGCCGTTCTTTGGCTTCATCCACTACATCGTCGTGCAAAAGACTTGCGGTGTGCATGAGCTCCAGAGCGACAGCGGCCTGTAATGCCATATCATTAACCTGCCCGCACAATTTACTGCACAGTAGCGTCAGTGTAGGACGTACTTGTTTCCCTACATTGGTTAGGAGATAGGAATATATTTCGGCGAGTTGCTGATTATCTGATTGGAAAGCAGATTTAAATAACTCTTCAAAGCGTTTAAAGTCGTGGATAACCGGTTGCTTTATGGCTGCTATATCTTTCATCTACGAGCGGTTTCTTAAAGCTACAAAGTTACAAAAAATATTGCTATAAACCTTTGTGAAAAATCAAAATGACGTTTATCTCAAGATTGCAAATATTCCTCTAAAAATGTGTACCTTTGTACCAACTTATGCTTAATCTGCCGCATAATATTTTGTTTGTATGGGAAGAAGAAATAGAATCTGTCTGTTTGCTGTATTTATTTCGCTGTTTTTTAGTGTTTTAAATTTGTCAGCTCAGAATATATTTTCTCATTTGGAGAGTAAGGATTCCAATACCAAGGCATCTATAAAAGTCCATCAGGATCAGCGTATCGAGTCATTGGTATATGGAATTAAGAAAGCTTCTGCCGTTTCGGAACCAACTTCAGGGGTTGTATCATCACCGGAAGCTGTTAGTACGACCGAAATACAGGGATATCGTGTGCAGGTTTATTCAAGTAACATTCAGCGAACAGCCAAATCGGAAGCGTTCAGAATCGAAAGCGAGTTACAGCAGCTCCTGCCCGAAGTTCCTGTTTACGTCTCGTATCATTCTCCTTTTTGGAAAGTGAGAGCAGGCAATTGCAGATCCATGCAGGAAGCTCAGCAATTGAGATCCGAAATCGGAGATGCTTATCCTCAGGTTCAACGCGATTTGTATGTGGTCCGGGATAAGATAAAGGTGCCGGCCAAATAGTAACTCTTTCGTAATCTGTCGGATTCGCGAATAATCAAAAAACATAGTTTTATCTGTTGATGCCTGTGAGCATCGAATAAACAATAACATTTCATGAGCAATATTGTAGCAATTGTTGGCCGGCCGAATGTCGGGAAATCAACACTCTTTAATCGTATGACCCAATCCAGAAGAGCTATCGTAAATGACGAAGCGGGTACAACGCGCGATCGTCAATACGGTAAAGTTGAGTGGAACGGTAAAGAATTTTCTATGATTGATACCGGTGGTTGGGTGGTAAACTCGAATGACATTTTTGAGGAAGCTATCAAACGGCAGGTCTCTATTGCGATTGAAGAGTCGGATGCCGTGATTTTTGTGGTAGACATTCTGAATGGTATCACTGATCTGGATCTGGAAGTGGCAAGTATCTTGCGAAGGGGGAAGAAACCGGTTATACTGGTTGCCAACAAGGCCGATACATTCGATTTGCAGTATCAGGCTGCCGAATTTTATGCTTTCGGATTGGGGGATCCTTTTGTAATCTCGGCCATTAACGGATCGGGAACCGGCGAACTGCTTGACGAAGTATTGTTGCATTTGAATGTCGAAGGCGAAGAAGAAAATCTGGAAGATTTACCGAAATTTGCTGTCGTAGGACGTCCGAACGCCGGAAAATCATCGCTTGTAAATGCGTTGATCGGTGATGACCGGGCCATTGTGACCGAAATTGCCGGAACTACCCGTGATTCGATTTATACGCGGTATAATAAATTCGGACAGGATTTTTATCTGGTAGATACGGCCGGAATCCGTAGAAAAAGCAAAGTAAACGAAGATCTCGAATTTTATTCGGTGCTTCGGGCAATACGTGCAATCGAAAGTTCCGATGTCTGCATATTGATGATTGATGCTACGCGGGGCATTGAAAGTCAGGACTTAAACATCTTTTCTCTTGTGCAGAAAAATCGTAAGGGAATAGTTGTCTGTGTAAATAAATGGGATCTTGTCGAAAACAAGGAGGTAAAAGATATCAAGGCCTTTGAAAACTCTATTCGTGAGCGTTTGGCACCATTTATCGATTTTCCTATTATATTTACATCCGCATTGACAAAACAACGTATATTCAAAGTTGTGGAAACTGCCGTAGAGGTATATCAGAATAAAACAAGACGTGTTTCAACAAACAAGCTAAATGAGTTTTTCCTGCCGTTGATCGAGAACTATCCTCCTCCGGCAATGAAGGGAAAATATATCAAAATCAAATACGTTACGCAGTTACCCGAAACGCAGGTGCCTACGTTTGTCTTTTTTGCCAATTTGCCGCAATATGTGAAGGAGCCGTATATTCGTTTCCTTGAGAATAAGTTGAGAAGTACGTGGAATTTTAAAGGTACTCCCGTATTGTTGTTTATGAGACACAAGTAATGTGTCGTTTTTCCCGGCAAGAATCTGAAGTGTAATGGCCGGTGTTTAGTGTGAAGGTTAAAGAGAAGACCTTTTTTTTCAAATCTATAGAGAAAATAATTCAATGAGAAGTTGGCGAAATGTTAAGATAATAACATTAGTTATAGCTATTTTTTTGGGTACAATGTCGAGCCTTTCCGCTCAGGGATATGATTATGAGGCTCATGAACGTTCAATATCGGTTGGTGTTGGGTATGGATACATGTTTAGTGATGCAGCTGCTACGCAGAAATCACATGGCTTGTTCAAGGATTTTATTCAACAGGATGCCGGATCGATATATACGGTTGAGTACCGACAATATATAATGTCCGGATTGGCTTACGTCATAAATCTGGGAGTGCAAAAATATCAGGGTACGCACGATTACACGCGTCATTCGCGTGATTATCAGTATTCATCGACTATCGGAGAGGTTTCTGCTCTGGCAAATCTGGATATATTCTCTTTCTTCTCGACGCAACGAATTCCAATGGATACTTATTTGGTAGGGGGAGTTGGACTGATGGGCGCACAATTGTCCAATCAAAGCTTCTCTCCGGCATCGGGGCGACCTAACAAGGGAGACAGATTGGCCAAAAAGGGGGGAGGATTTAATTTTATTGCCGGATTCGGCTTGCGGTTCCCTATTGTGAGCTTCCTTGATTTGCGTTTGGAAGGGAAGTATTATTTCGGATCCAGTGATTATCTGGATGGTTATTCACCGATAACATCCAAACATCCCGATTTAATTGTAGAAGGTGTGTTGAAGATTTCCTATCACTTGCCGAATAAGACTTTTGAACGATAAAAAAAACTTGCAACCCTTAAAGGGTCGCAAGATAATTCAATACATTTTTTTCGATACGTTTGGTCAGATCTTCCGTGTCGGCCTTGTTGAATGCTTCGCCGGTGATGTTTTCGAAAAGTTCGATGTAACGTTCACTGATCCCGTTTACAATTTCTTCTGTCATTTCAGGTACTTTTTGTCCTTCCTTACCCTGAAATCTGTTTTCCATCAGCCATTCACGAACAAATTCTTTAGAGAGCTGTTTCTGAGCTTCCCCTTTTTCAAAACGTTCCTGATATCCTTCTGCATAGAAATAACGCGAAGAGTCGGGCGTGTGAATTTCGTCAATCAGATATATTTTGCCCTCGTATTTGCCGAATTCATACTTGGTATCTACCAAAATCAATCCGCGTTGAGCGGCTATTTCGGTTCCTCTGGCAAAGAGTGCCAGCGTGTATTTTTCCAAAACGGCATACTCTTCGGCTGAAACCAGACCCTGTTTGATGATCTCTTCTTTGGAAATATCTTCGTCATGGCTGCCTACTGCGGCTTTTGTGGTGGGCGTAATGATCGGTTGCGGAAATTTTTCGTTTTCGCGCATCCCTTCCGGAAGTGCTACTCCGCAGATGGAACGAACCCCGCTTTTATATGCACGCCACGCGCTTCCGCAAAGGTAAGCACGTACAATCATCTCTACCGGAAATGAGTCGCAACGTACACCGACAGTGACCATCGGGTCGGGTGTCGCCAGTTTCCAGTTGGGGCAGATATCGGCGCTTGCATCCAGAAATTTGGCTGCAATCTGATTCAACATCTGGCCTTTGTATGGAATCCCCTTCGGAAGAACTACATCAAAAGCGGAAATACGATCGGTAGCCACCATTACCAAAAGATTATCGATGCTGTACACATCACGCACTTTCCCATGATATACTCCCGTTTGTCCCGGGAACTTAAATTCGGTGGCAGTTAATGCTTGTCTCATTATGATTTACGATTTATACGATTATAATTGACGAAAGAAATTTATGCGTAGCAAAGGTACGCAGTAAATTTCTTTCATCAATTATCCATGGTTAATTTTATCAGATTTCCCATGAATCAAGACTCTTCAACAGGTCGTCGAAGGTTTTGATTTTGGATTTGGACTGAACATCTTCAATCTGTTGCACAAGGTCGTCGTTGTAGGTGCTTGTCTCTACATTACGGATAACTCCCATCGCAACAGGAAAATCAGGACCGGTCATGTTGGCCAGTTTCAGGTGCAGGGTATTATCTTCGGTAGTAGCATCGTGCACCAGAATATCTTTTTCTGTGATACCGTTTTCTCCCAGCGTAACCACTTTCAGGTTGAAACCGTCGAGCGCCAATCCCTTTTCATTCTCTTTGCCGAAAAGCATCGGTTTGCCCTGTTCCAGCATGATGGTTTTCTCGGCACGAGCCTCTTTGGTGCTGATCTCTTTGTGTGCGCCGTCATTGAAAATAACGCAGTTTTGCAATACCTCGACAACCGACGTTCCTTTGTGTTTTGCGGCGGCAGCCATTACATCGGTCGAGCCTTTGGTATCAACATCGATGGTGCGGGCAAAGAATGTTCCGCGCGCGCCAAATGTCAGTTCTGCCGGACGGAAAGGGCGTTCAATCGTTCCGAAAGGAGAAGATTTGGTAACTAATCCTTTTTTGGATGTCGGAGAATACTGACCCTTGGTCAGACCGTAAATTTCGTTGTTGTGTAAAATAATATTGATGTCGATATTTCGGCGAACGGCATGAATAAAGTGGTTCCCTCCAATGGCAAGACAGTCACCATCGCCGGTAAATTGCCAAACAGTCAGTTCCGGATTTGCACATTTCACGCCGGTGGCAACGGCGGCTGCACGTCCGTGAATGGTATGAAATCCGTATGTATTCATGTAATAGGTCAGACGGGAGGAGCATCCGATACCCGAAATTACTGCCGTTTGAGATGGGTCGACACCCAGTTCTGCCATAGCTTTATAAATGGAATTCAAAATGGCAAAATCACCGCAACCAGGGCACCAGCGCACGTATTGGTCGCTTTTAAAATCTTGAGCTGTATATGTTTGAGTACTCATAGTCCGCAGATTAAAGAGATGTGATGTGTTCTACAATTTCATGAACTTCGAAAGGCTGTCCCTGAACTTTGTTGAATTGCGAAATGGAAATTTCAGGGAATTGAGAACGAAGATAGCTGGCAAACTGGCCACTGTTTAATTCGCATACAACGATTTTCTTGTATTTGGAAAGAACGTTGCGGGTGTTCTTAGGCAGCGGCATAATGTAATTGAAATGCGCCAACGCGGTTTTTCTGCCTGTTTCGTTCAGCTTGTCGGTTGCCGAGCGCAGGTGACCGCAAGTTCCGCCCCAACCCACGATAAGGGTGTCGGCCGAAGCATCGCCGTAAACCTCGAGTTCGGGTATATACTCTGCAACCTTATTTATTTTAGCCTGACGGACGTCCACCATTTTCTGGTGATTTTTCGGGTCGGTAGAAATGGCTCCCGTGATGAAATCTTTTTCCAAACCTCCCAAACGGTGAGCATAGCCCGGAATACCCGGAGCCACCCAGTAACGGTTCAGCTTTTCGGGATCGCGCATGTAGGCTTTCCATGTTCCGGCAGGTGCTGTCGGACAGGGAGCGACGATGGCGGGATATTCGCTGAGTTTCGGCAATTTCCACAGAGATGTTCCGTTGGCGATGAAACCGTCGGTGAGCAAAATAACCGGAGTGACATGTTCTACGGCAATTTTGGCGGCCATGTAGGCGTAGTCAAAGCAATCGTCGGGAGTACCGGCGGCCAAAACTACCAGCGGACACTCTCCGTTGCGGCCGTACAGCGCCTGTAGAAGGTCTGCCTGTTCTGTTTTGGTGGGAAGGCCTGTTGAGGGACCTCCACGTTGAACGTCGACAATAACCAACGGTAACTCGGCAGTTACAGCCAGACCGATAGCTTCACTTTTCAGTGCCAGGCCAGGACCCGATGTAGAGGTTGCTGCCAGATTTCCGGCAAAGCTGGCTCCAATCGCCGTACAGATGCCGGCAATTTCGTCTTCCGACTGAACGACCCGTACACCCACATCTTTGCGGGCTGCAAGTTCGTGCATAATATCGGTTGCCGGAGTGATGGGATAACTTCCGAGGAAGAGTTGAAGTCCTGCTTTTTCGGCAGCGGCAATCAGGCCGAAAGCCACGGCTTTGTTGCCGCTAATGCTTGTATAACGCCCCTTGTCGATTTCGGATTTCCCAATGTGATAGGTGGATACGGTAGCATGTGTGTTGCTTCCATAGTTGAATCCATCAATCAACACCTTGAGATTGGCCTGAAGAATAGCCGGTTTCTTGGCAAATTTGGTTTCCAGGAAGTGCTGTGCTTTGTCAATGGGGCGGTTGAACAACCAACATGCAAGACCAAGCGCGAACATATTTTTTGACCGGACAATGGTTTTGTTATCGAAGCCACTATTTTCAAGACTCAGTTTCGTGAGGTCGGTGAGGGGCGCGCCCAGTAGCTGAACGTTTTTCAAACCGAGTTCTTCAAATGGATTGTCGGTAACAAAGCCGGCTTTTTTCAAACCTGATTCGTCGAAGGTATTCTCGTCAAAGAGAATAACGCCGCCCGGTTTGATCGCTTTGACGTTTACTTTCAATGCGGCAGGATTCATCGCCACTAAAACATCGGCTTGATCGCCCGGAGTATTGATTTTTTGTGCACCAAGGTGAACCTGAAAACCTGAGACTCCTCCTAATGTTCCTTGCGGAGCACGAATTTCGGCAGGATAGTCGGGAAAGGTAGAAATTTCGTTACCAAGAATGGCCGATAAATTGGAAAAAAGGGTACCTGTGAGTTGCATTCCATCGCCGGAATCGCCGGAGAATCGAACAACCACTTGATCCAATTCAATTACTTTTGCTGTTTTCGACATGAGGGTTGTTTTGGTTGTGTAGTTAAATGTATGTTGTTTAGTACATTATATCTTTGTAATACAAAGCTTTTATTTGATTGCAAAGGTACAAACTATATTGATATTAGATATTTTTTTGGTATTTTTATTTCAAATAAATACACATATTAATTGTATTTATTATTTGTTATATTATGTTTATATTGAGCGGTGGTTGTCATTAATGGCAACCCCCGTTTTTTATCTCATTTGCGACTACGCTGTTTCAGTTCCACATATTCTTTCCGGTCGGCAACGTTTTTGTAAGCCGGTCGTATAATTCGCTTGCTGTCGAAGTTCAACTCCTCGATACGATGAGCCATCCAACCTGCGATACGGGCCATTGCAAAAATCGGGGTAAAGACCTCTTTGGGCAGACCGATCATTTCGTAAACAAATCCGGAGTAAAAGTCAACATTGGCACATACGCGCTTGTTGACATTGTTTCCTTTGAATTCCATGAAGGTTTCCACACCCAGTTTTTCGATCAGTTCGAGGAATGCAAATTCTTTTTCACGCCCCTTTTCTTTTGCCAGATCACGGGCCATTACCTTCAAAATTTCGGCACGGGGATCGGATATGGTATAAACTGCATGACCGATACCATAAATCAGTCCGGTGTGGTTATAGGCCTCTTTGCGGAGCATTTTCAGAAGATATTCCTTTATCTCGGCTTCGTTGCTCCAGTCGGAAATGACCTCTTTCAGGTGGTTGAACATGTCGATCACCTTGAGGTTGGCACCTCCGTGCAATGGTCCCTTGAGCGATCCGATGGCAGCTGTTACCGACGAATAGGTGTCGGTTCCCGATGAACTGGTAACACGAATGGTGAAGGTTGAGTTATTACCTCCACCGTGATCGGCATGAAGTACCAGAGCCATGTCGAGAATACGGGCATCTAACTGGGTATAGTTGTCAGGCCCTTTCAGCATGTAGAGAAAATTTTCCGCTATCGATAAATTGTCTTTCGGATGCCGGATTGCCATGGTTCTTCCCTGATATGAGTGTCTCATGCTGTGGTAGGCGTATGCAATGATAGTCGGGAATTTGGCAATCAGAGAAACGGACTGTTTCATCAGATTTTCGCGGGAAGTGATGTCGGCATTATCGTCGAAGGTGTACATAATCATCACCGAACGAGCCAGAATGTTCATAATGTCGTGACCCTGCAATTGCAAAATGCTAAACTTCGACATATCTTCGATGCGGCGTTGTTCGGCAATGAGTTCTTTGAAAGAGTCCAGCTCTTCCGTTGAAGGAAGGTAACCTGCCAGCAGCAGAAATACCGTCTCTTCAAATCCAAAACGGTGAGACTTTTGCAGCGATGCGGCAATATCTTCCACATCGATACCACGATAAATCAATTTCCCGGGAATGGCTTTCAACGGTCCGCCCTCCTGTCGTTCGTAACCAACTACATCGCCGATTGTGGTCAATCCGACCAATACACCAGAGTGATCTTCGTTACGCAGACCACGTTTTACATTATATTTGGTAAAAAGCTCGTTGTCGATACGACTGGTTACCTTGATGGAGTCAGTCAGCTTTTTAATAATGTCATCTGTACTCATAACTTTTCGTTTTTAAAAATTAATACTACAGGATGTGTTTCGACTTTCAAATCAATAGATTATCCGGTCGGAACGTTTCTCTGAAATGTGGGGATACCACAGTGTATGCAGTGTGTCAGAACTTTCGTTTATAATAAACCGATCAGAGCATCAGCATATTCGCTGGTTGTGAGCAGTGTCGCATTTTCGGTTTGCGAATAGAGATCGGCTGTCATTTTGCGCTCCGCCATCAGCTTTTCAATGGCATTATCTATCAGAACCGAAGCTTCGCTCCATCCCAGATAGTCGAGCATCATTACGCCGGAAAGCAGTAGCGACGAAGGATTTGCCTTACCCGTTCCCGCAATGTCGGGTGCCGTACCGTGAGTTGCCTCAAAAATGGCATGACCCGAATTGTAATTGATGTTTGCTCCGGGTGCGATGCCTATTCCCCCCACGCAAGCTGCCAGCTGGTCGGAGACGTAGTCGCCATTCAGGTTCATGGTGGCAATCACGCTGTGATCCTCCGGGTGCAGCAATGATTCCTGCAAAAAAGCGTCGCAAATCACATCTTTCACGATAATCTTTCCCTCTTCCACGGCTTGTTTGTAAACGGCATCGGCCGCCTCCTTACTTTCGCTCTTTTTAATCTGCTGGTATTCGGCCATGGTGAACACTTTGTCTCCGAACTCGGCTTCGGCCAGTTTATAGCCCCAGTTTTTGAAGGCGCCTTCGGTAAATTTCATGATGTTGCCTTTGTGAACCAGCGTTACAGATGGCAACTTACGGTCGACGGCAAACTGAATAGCGGCACGTACCAAACGTTCGGAACCCTCTTTCGATACCGGCTTCACGCCAAAGGAGGAGGTGTCGGGGAAACGAACTTTTTTGACACCCATCTCTTCGAGCAGGAATTTCTTGAATTTTTCGCAATTGGCTTCGCCGGTCATGTATTCGATGCCGGCATAAATATCCTCGGTATTTTCGCGGAAGATGAACATGTTGACCTTCTCGGGGTGAATCACCGGCGAGGGAACACCCTTAAACCAACGCACCGGACGCAGGCAGACGAACAGGTCGAGTGTTTGACGAAGCGCCACGTTCAACGAGCGGATTCCTTCGCCGATCGGCGTGGTCAACGGGCCTTTGATGCCGATGAGGTACTCCTGAAAAGCAGCCAGTGTTTCGTCGGGTAGCCACGAGCCGGTCTGTTCGAAGGCTTTCCCTCCGGCCAGCACCTCTTTCCATTCAATCGCACGTTTGCCATTATAGGCTTTTGCTACCGCGGCATTGATTACCTTCTGGGCAGCCCCGGTTATTTCCGGGCCGATACCATCGCCTTCGATAAACGGGATGGTAACTATATCGGGTACGGTCAGCTGACCGTTTGTACAAGAGACTTTCATTTGTTTGTAATATTGGCCTCCCCAAGCCCCTCTCCCGCTAAGGCGGGATAAACTCGGAGGGGCTGTTAGGCGTGTGCAAAACAGTTCTTTATTACTCAGCCAGACTCCATCTCCCCTCCTCGGGAGGGGTCGGGGGAGGCTGCTATTTCATCATATTCAGCGCGCAACCCGCCTTAAACCATTCGATCTGTTCCTGGTTATAGGTGTGGTTGGCGGCAAAGCTATCTTCGCTTCCGTCGGCATGATGCAATGCGATGGTTAATGGTTTGCCCGGTGTAAATCCGGTCAGACCGAGAATGTCGATCGTGTCGGTTTCTTTTACTTTGTCGTAGTCGGTAGCGTTGGCAAAGGTCAGCGCCAGCATTCCCTGCTTTTTCAGGTTGGTTTCGTGGATGCGGGCAAATGATTTGCTCAGAATAGCTTTTACTCCTAAGAAGCGGGGTTCCATAGCCGCATGTTCGCGCGACGAACCTTCTCCGTAATTTTCTTCAGCAACTACAATCGACGAAATGCCTTTGCTTTTCAACGTTTTTGCTACTTGCGACACCTTTCCGTACGAACCGTCAAGCGGATTGAGTACTTCGTTCGTTTTCTGGTTGAAAGCGTTGACGGCTCCCATCAACAGGTTGTCGGAAATATTTTCGAGATGACCGCGGAAACGCAACCATTCGCCGGCCATCGAAATGTGATCGGTGGTGCATTTTCCTTGTGTCTTTATCAGCAGAGCCAGTCCTTTATAATCGGAACCGTCCCACGGCGCGAACGGGTGTAGCTTTTGCAAGCGTTGCGAGTCGGGGGCAATTTTTACTTCACTGGAGGTTTCGTCGGCAGATGGTTTCAAGCATCCTGATTCGGCCTGTGCAAAGCCCAGCGGAGGAAGCTCATCGCCGACAGGTTCCTGCAGTTTGATTGCCTTGCCATCCTTATTGGTGATGGTGTCGGTTAACGGATTAAATGTCAACCGGCCGGCCAATGTTAAAGCCGTAACCAGATTGGGCGATGTTACAAAGTGATAGGTATTCGGATTGCCATCGGCACGTTTTGCGAAGTTGCGGTTGAACGACGAAACGATGGAGTTCAGCGCCTGCGGATTGTTGGTCTGACGTTTCCATTGACCGATGCAGGGGCCGCAGGCGTTGGCCATAATCAGACCGCCGAATTGTTCGAACGGAGCTAACAGTCCGTCACGCTCGGCAGTGGCGCGTACCTTTTCCGAACCCGGCGAAAGAATGAATTTCGCCTTCGTTTCAATATGAGTTTCGTTTGCCTGACGGGCAATCGATGCCGCCTTGGCCAAATCTTCGTACGATGAGTTGGTGCAGGAGCCGATCAGTCCGACCTCAACCGTTTCAGGATAATTTTTCTCCTTGACGATCTTCACAAACTCGGAAATAGGATGGGCCGCGTCGGGGGTAAACGGACCGTTGATATACGGTTCCAGTTCGTCGAGGTTGATCTCGATTACCCGGTCATAATATTTTTCGGGAGCGGCAACCACTTCCGGGTCGGCCTGCAGATCGGCAGCCGCAGTAGCCGCTTGTCCGGCAATGTCGGCACGTCCGGTAGCCTTGAGGTAGTAGGCTGTCTTTTCGTCGAACGGAAAAATGGAGGTGGTTGCGCCCACTTCGGCGCCCATGTTGCAAATAGTAGCTTTGCCGGTGGCCGACAACGAAGGGACACCTTCACCAAAATATTCGATAATAGCGTTGGTTCCTCCTTTTACAGTCAGGATACCGGCCAGTTTCAGTATTACATCCTTGGGCGAAGTCCAGCCGTTCATTCGTCCGGTCAGTTTCACCCCAATCAGTTTCGGCATCTTCAGTTCCCAGGGCATTCCCACCATCACATCGACAGCGTCGGCGCCACCCACGCCGATGGCTACCATGCTCAATCCACCTGCATTCGGTGTGTGTGAGTCGGTTCCCACCATCATTCCACCGGGAAAGGCGTAGTTTTCGAGCACTACCTGATGAATGATACCTGCACCGGGCTTCCAGAAGTCTATGCCATATTTTTGCGAAACGGAGAGCAGAAAATCATATACCTCCTCGTTGGTAACTTTGGCTGTATGGAGATCGTCGGAAGCTCCCACTCTGGCTGTAACTAAGTGATCGCAATGAACCGAAGAGGGCACGGCCGTCTTGCTTTTACCCGCGTTCATAAATTGAAGGAGCGCCATCTGAGCCGTCGCGTCCTGCATGGCTACGCGGTCGGGAGCGAAATAGGCGTAATCTGAACCTCTGTCGTACGATTTGAGTTCCTTTACATCGAAGAGGTGAACGTATACTATTTTTTCGGCTAAAGTCAACGGGCGATTCAACTGTAAACGTACCGCGGCAAGCCGTTTTTGATATTCGGAATAGAAATCTTTGGGTAGAATGTTGTTTTGCATAAGCGGTAAGTTTTTAGCGCCGAAAGGGCTTTCGGAGGGCAGAAAACACTCTGATACAAAATAGCTTTATATGAGTTAATCGGGATGATCGGGAGAACTCATATAAATGGTAGGCAGGTATCAGGAATCACCTTCTACTGAGAACCTGGTATCTGCTTACCGAAATATGCTGAGAGGGACGTGTGTCAGGCCTTCAAGAAATCGTCGATACTTGCGGCTGTGTCACGCCCCGAAGCGATGGCACGTACAACCAGAGATGCGCCCAGAGCGGCATCGCCGGAAGCAAACACTTTGGTTACGGATGTTTGGTGCGAACCGTCGACTGCAACGTTTTTGCGTTCGTTCAGCTCAACACCTAACTCTTGTAACAAACCTTCGTAAAGTGGATGAACAAATCCCATGGAGAGGAATACCAAATCGGCTTTGATGGTTTCGGTTTTGCCGGTACGTTTCAGATTCATACGACCGTTTTCATCTTTTGTCCATTTTACCTCTTCCACTTCCACTCCGGTTACCTGTCCGTTTTCGCTGAGGAAACGGAGGGTATCCAGGTTCCAGCGACGTTCGCAACCTTCCATGTGCGACGATGACGTTTTCAACACCATCGGGTAGAGAGGCCACGGAGTCTCAGGATTTGAACCGACCGGCGGTTTGGGCATAATTTCGATCTGCGTGATCTTCTCCGCTTTCTGACGAATCGATGTTCCTACGCAGTCGGAGCCTGTATCGCCACCTCCGATAACCAGTACATGTTTTCCTTTCGCGTTGATGCGTTCTTCGTCGGAGAATGTCGCTCCGGCAATGACACGATTTTGCTGTTGCAAAAATTCGAGGGCGAAATAGATTCCCTTCATTTCACGTCCGGGAACTTTCAGGTCACGCGGAACTCCCGCACCGATTGAGACGCAGACGGCATCATACTCTTTCAGTATCTCTTTGGTGGTAATGTCTACCCCGATATTTACCGATGTTTTGAATTCAACGCCTTCGGTTTTCATCAGGTCGATACGACGGTCGATCACCGATTTGTGCAGTTTGAAATCGGGAATGCCGAGGCGGAGGAGACCACCGACGGTTTCGTCTTTTTCAAAAACGGTGACCGTATGTCCCTTATGGTTCAAACGGTCGGCACATGCCAGTCCAGCAGGCCCCGATCCGATAACGGCAATTTTTTTACCGGTACGTTGTTTCGGAATGATCGGGGTAATTAAACCTTCGAGAAATACACGTTCTGCAACGGCAGCTTCATTCTCGCGAATGGTTACCGGTTGTTCGTGTAGTTTCAGGACACATGATTTTTCGCAGGGAGCAGGACAAATACGGCCTGTGAATTCCGGAAAATCATTGGTTGAAGTCAATACTTTATATGATTGTAACCATTTCCCTTTGTAAGCAAGATCCTGCCATTCGGGTTGCTTGTTACCCAGCGGACAAGCCCAGTGGCAGAAGGGTACGCCGCAATCCATGCAGCGTGATGCCTGTAACTTGCGGTCTTCAATGTTGAGTGTTTGTTCAACTTCCGAAAAATCGCATACCCGTTCGTCAACAGGCCGGTAACCGGCCTCTTTCCGATCGATATTCATGAAAGCTTTTGGGTTTCCCATTATTGTATATTCAATTTACTATTTACAATTTACTTTTCCCGTCTGGCATCAGAGAAGAAACGATTCTTTCGTCTCTCCTCTTTTTACTCAAACCATTAATAATCACGTTCTACAGTTGCAATCTTGGCTTCAAGCGCAGCAAGACGTTGTGCGTGAAGAACTTTTTTATATTCGATAGGCATCACTTTGATGAACTGATCGACATAGGCGTCCCAATCGGCCAACATCTCTTTTGCTACAGTACTGCCTGTATAGCGCGCATGAGCTTCGATGAGATCATACAGCTCTTTTTTATCGATAGCCTCTTCTACCAGCGACAGCTCTACCATTTCCATGTTACAGAAGTAGTCGAAGTTGCCCTCTTTGTTCCAGACATAGGCGATACCGCCACTCATACCGGCTGCAAAGTTACGTCCAACCGATCCGAGAACTACGGTACGACCGCCGGTCATATATTCACAGCAGTGGTCACCGGCACCTTCAACAACCGCGGTAGCTCCACTGTTTCGTACACAGAAACGTTCGCCTACCTGACCGCTGATATACACTTCGCCGGTGGTAGCTCCGTAAAGCAACGTATTGCCGGCAATAATGTTTTCGTTCGATTTAAAAGTCGTTCCAACGGGAGGAACAACGATGATTCTACCACCCGATAATCCTTTGCCGAGGTAGTCGTTAGCATCTCCTTCGAGACGGAAAGTAATACCCGGAACGAGGAATGCTCCGAAACTTTGTCCGGCCGATCCGTTGAAGGTTATATTGATTGTATCGGAAGGTAACCCTTTTTCTCCATACAATTCGGTAGCTTTACCCGCCAGCATGGCGCCAACGGCACGATCGGTATTGTCGATCGGATAGTTCAGCTGAACGGCCATTTTGGCCTCAAATGCTACCTTGACTGCCTTAATCAGTTTCAGATCAAGAACAGCGTCGATTTTGTGATCTTGTTCCACAGCCTTACGGGTAGCATTGGTTTTTGCTTCTTCGGGGCGGTAGAGTATTTTCGACAGGTCGATTTTCCCTAATTTGGTATTTGCCGGGTATTTTTTCGGAACGAGCAGATCGGAACGTCCGATAATGTCGTCTAATTTGGTATATCCGAGTTCGGCCAAACATTCGCGAACCTCTTCAGCCAAGAAATTGAAATAGTTAACGAGGTATTCGTAACGACCTACAAAGTGCTTGCGCATTTTTTCGTCCTGTGTGGCAACGCCCATCGGACAGGTGTTGAGGTGACACTTACGCATCAACACACAACCCAACACGATCAGAGCGCTGGTTGCAAAACCATACTCTTCGGCTCCGAGCAATGCCATAGTAACGATGTCGTGACCGGTTTTAACCTGACCGTCGGATTGCAGTCTTACTTTTCCGCGGAGGTTATTCAGTACCAAAACCTGTTGGGTTTCGGCCAGACCCAATTCTGCGGGCAGACCGGCGTGACGGATAGAGCTCATCGGACTTGCACCGGTACCACCTTCGCAACCGCTGATCAGTACCATGTCGGCTTTCGCTTTTACAACACCGGCAGCAATCGTACCGACACCGGTTTCGGAAACCAGTTTCACGCTGATACGTGCATTCGGATTGACGTTTTTCAGGTCGAAGATAAGCTGAGCCAGGTCTTCGATTGAATAAATATCGTGATGAGGCGGAGGCGAAATCAACGAGATGCCGGGTATTGAGTGACGAGTCTTGGCAATCATTTCGTCAACCTTGAAGCCCGGTAACTGACCACCTTCACCCGGTTTTGCACCCTGGGCAATTTTGATCTGAATTTCGTCGGCGTTAACCAAATAGTGAGTTGTAACACCGAAACGGCCCGAAGCGACCTGTTTGATGGCACTACGTGTAGAGGTGCCGTCGGGTCTCGGTTTGTAACGTTCGGGGTCTTCACCACCTTCACCGGTATTACTCTTACCACCCACTTTGTTCATGGCCATAGCCATCGCTTCGTGCGCTTCGCGGCTGATAGAGCCATACGACATAGCGCCGGTTACGAAGCGTTTGGTGATTTCGCTTGCCGGTTCGACCAACGAAATGTCGATCGGATTTCTCTTGAACTCCATCATGTCGCGCAGGAAGATCGGATGTTCTTTCCCGTTGACGAATTTGGAGTATTCTTTGAACATTTTGTAGCTTCCCAAACGGGTTGCCAGCTGAAGCTTCGATATGGTTTCCGGGTTCCAGGCGTGTTGTTCGCCGGTAACGCGGTAAGCGTAGTTGCCGTAGTTGTCGAGCAGGTCGTTGACCACATCGCTTTCAAATCCTTTTTGGTGCGAGGCTAACGTATCTTTGGTGATATCGCCGATGTCGGCACCTTCAATTTTCGACGACATTCCACGGAAATACTTTTCGAGGAGGGCGTTCGAGAGTCCGATAGCTTCGAATATTTTAGCACCGTTGTAACTCTTGATGGTTGAAATACCCATTTTCGACATCACTTTCAGCAAACCTTTGTGGATCGCTTTCAGAAAATGCTTTTCGGCTGTCGCAAAGTCGAGCTGGATCTCCTTGCGGGTAACCAAATCGTTCAGTACGGCGAATGCCATATACGGGTTCACACCGCTTGCGCCGAAACCAACCAGCAATGCGATATGCATCGTTTCGTAAGCTTCTGCCGTTTCAACGATCAACGCGATTTGAGCACGTTTGCATTTGTCGTTCAGGTAATGATGAACAGCCGAAAGAGCCAGCAACGATGGAATCGGAGCTTTTTCAGCAGTTACTCCGCGGTCGCTCAGAATGACGTAGTTGATGCCGTCATCAACAGCCTGTTCTGCCGACTTGCAGAGGTTGTCGATAGCCTCTTCCATCCCTTTTGTACCGGCAGCAGCATCAAACAACATCGGAAGCCGTTTGGTGGTGAATCCTTTGTATTGGAGGTTGCACAGAATATCCAGTTCGGTATTTGTCAATACCGGTACCGGGAGCCGTACTACCTTGCAGTGTTCTGCAGAAGGTTTCAGCATATTGCCACCGATAGATCCGATGTAGTTAGTGGTCGACATAACCAGTTCTTCACGAATCGGGTCGATAGGGGGGTTGGTTACCTGCGCAAATTGTTGACGGAAATAGTTGAACAACCGTTGCGGCTGGTTCGACATAACGGCCAGCGGAATATCATTTCCCATCGAAGCGGTCGGTTCTATACCGGCAACTCCAAGTGGTTGGATAACGCGTTCGATGTCTTCACGGTTATACCCGAACACACGCAGCATTGTTTCGTAGTTGTCCACAGTGTGTTTTACGGTTCTTCCCGACGACAGTTTGCTCAAAATTACACGGTTCTTTTCGAGCCATGTTTTGTATGGGTGTTCGTTTGCCAGCTCTTCTTTCAGTTCGGCATCGTATTTTACCGTGCCGGTTTCGGTATCCACCATCAAAATTTTACCGGGGCGCAAACGTCCTTTTTCTTTAATCTGAGAGGCGTCGATAGTCAGTACGCCGGTTTCGGATGCAACCACCATTACATCGTCTTTGGTGATAAGGTAACGGGTCGGGCGCAATCCGTTACGGTCGAGCATACCGCAGGCATAGCGTCCGTCGGAAACCAGCAGGGTAGCCGGACCGTCCCACGGTTCCATGAAAATACTGTGGTATTCGTAGAATGCTTTCAGTTCGGGCGAAATCGGGTTTTTATCGTTGAAGCTCTCGGGAACCATCATGGCCAGTGCGTGAGGAATGCTCATGCCGCTCATGACGAAAAATTCGAGCGCGTTGTCAAGCGATGCAGAGTCGCTCATGCCCGGTTGGATAAGCGGTTCCAGTTCGTCCATAGGACAAAGAACTTCAGGGTGCAATACGCTTTTGCGTGACTCCATCCAGCTACGGTTTCCGCGGATGGTGTTAATCTCGCCATTGTGTCCCAACATACGGAACGGCTGAGCCAACGACCATGTAGGGAATGTATTGGTGGAAAAACGCGAGTGTACCAATGCCAGGGCGCTGGTAAAATAGGGACTCGTCAGATCGGGGAAATAGCTTCTCAACTGAAGCGAAGACAACATTCCTTTGTAGATGATCTTCTGAGTAGAGAGGCTCACGATATAGCACGCCCCTTTATTCGATATGGTAGAGTCGAGAATGGCTTTCTCGATTTTTTTTCGTACGATATACAACTTTCTTTCTAAGGTAAGCTGATCGTTGCCTCCGGTTATGAACAGCTGTTTTACATCCGGTTCGGCAGCCAGAGCAACTTCACCCAATACTTCGCTGTCGACAGGCACATTACGAATGTGAGTGAGCGTAAGTCCTTCTTTTTCAATCTCTTTCTTTATTATTGAAAGAAAGGTTTCCTGATCGGACGCGTTTTTCGGGAGAAAAAATAATCCTGTTCCATACTTGCCTTTTTCCGGAACAGGAATTCCCTGCAGAAGAATAAATTCATGTGGAATCTGCACTAAAATTCCGGCTCCGTCTCCGGTCTTGTTGTCTGCACCCTCCGCACCGCGGTGCATCATGTGCTCCAGTACCTGCAATCCGTTTTCGACAATATCATGCGACTTGCCGCCTTTGATATTTACCACTAAGCCTACGCCGCATCCGTCTTTTTCATTTTCGGGATGATACAAGCCTTGGGGCTGTGGAAAATTCGGATAGTTCATTCTTGTTTGTTCCATTTTTATTATTTGGCTTTGCATTATTGTCCTGTATCTATGTCAAATGATGACTTTTTTTAATCTTGGCACGACAATACGTTACAGATTATTCTTTTTTCGGGTACAAATGTCCGAATTTTTTACGTAATGTCAAAATTTTTGATGCGAAATAATGTGATTTTATGCAAAAAAATAGCCTTTTGTGAATATTTATGCAGTATAATCGGCGTCTTATTATGCAAATTGTAGTCAGACCTGATGGTGAAAAATGGAGTGTAAAAAAGGAGGTGCTTGTACGCGCCTCCTTTTCAATTGTAAGAAAAATACCAACTACACCTATTTCATAGGCTTATCCGCGACACTATTTATTCAAACTATTATGGTTGCTGTGTGTTTGGGCGGAATGATAAGACAAACACGTTACTATACACATTATTTGCTTTTGTATCCGGCATAAAAACCGAATAAATAATGTTTTTATATTCTTAAATATAAAAACTCCGCCTCTCTTCTGTTTGTTGCCGTTGAGAGGCTCTTTCGATGTAAAGATACGATAGCAAGATGCCGAAATCAATTTTTAGTCGTTAAAGATACTCAAAGGGGATTGCTTACTTTGTTTATTTGAAGCCGATGTTTTATTTAAAAGCGTTGCTATTCCCATCATTCTTTGGCATCTTTGCACTTTCAAAAAAATACGAATGAATCTTTTTTTTTCTATAGAAAATGCCCTTCCGCGTCTGCCGGAGGTGGCATTCGGCATCCCTTTCAACTGGAAGGTTCAAAGCGGTGAAGTGTGGGCGGTTGCTGGCCCGAACGGAAGTGGAAAATCAGTGCTGGCCGAATTTATTGCAGGTCAGTATGTGCCGGATCAAGGCGATATAACCTACCATTTTATGGAAGAGCTGCAACAGCAAAATCCGGATAAAACAGTACATGCATGGGAATTTATTAAGTTGGTAAGTTTCAATTCTACCTACTCGATTGTCGATTTCCGACCGATGTATTACCAGCAGCGTTTCAACAGTACGGAGGCCGAAGACTCTCCGTTTGTGCGGGATCTGTTGGTTGGCAAGGAATCTGCCAATCCGGTGACGGAAGAGATCATTGAAACGCTGAATATTGCCAGATTGCTTGACCGGAAGCTGATTCAACTTTCGAGTGGTGAACTTCGTAAATTGTTGATTGCTAAAATTATGACATCGAATCCGCGGATGCTTATTTTTGACAATCCGTTTATCGGATTGGATGTGGCTTCGCGGCAGCAACTGAATGAACTGTTTGTGCGGATGAACAGGCAGGGAATACAACTGCTGTTTTTGGTGCCGTCGGTAGCCGATCTGCCCGATTGTACCGAAAAAGTGTTGGTGATGGATCGGTGTCAAATGGCATCGTTCACTACAGCCGGAGAATATAGAGACAGGTACCGGCAAACCGCCGCCTCCGAAGCTGACGTGCATGTCGATTGGACCAAATTTCCTATTCCGGAGGAGAGTTCTGAGATCTGCCGTGAAGTGGTGAAAATGGAAGATGTGGAAATTTCGTACGGCAAACAAATTATACGCCGCGGGGTGAATTGGACGATAAAAAGAGGGGAAAAATGGGCGTTGTCGGGTCCCAACGGATCGGGGAAATCCACCCTTTTGAGCTATATCTTTGCCGACAATCCTCAGGCATATACTAAAAAACTAACGTTGTTTGACCGGCGACGTGGTACCGGCGAAAGTATTTGGGAGATAAAAGCCCGGATCGGTTTTACCTCGTCAGAGATGCATCTCTATTATCGCGAAAACGTACCGTGCCTGTCGGTGGTGGCTTCCGGCTTTTTCGATAGTGTGGGGTTGTTTCGTAAATGTTCCGATTTACAGTTGGATCTTGCCGCTCAAATGCTCGAAATATTGGGGTGCATTCATTTGAAAAACAGGTCGTTTCTTAAAATATCGTCCGGAGAACAGCGGTTGGTGCTCTTTGCCCGTTCGTTGGTGAAGAACCCCGAACTGCTTATTTTGGACGAGCCGTTTCACGGTCTGGATGCTTCAAAAAAGCAACTGTGTCGTCGGGTGGTGGAGAGCTATTGTGCACAGCCTGATAAATCGTTGATATATGTTACCCACCGGAGCGAAGAGATACCTGCCTGCGTCGACCATTACATGAAACTGGATTGATATCCAAACCTATCGGCTCCGTTTGAATTTCTTTATTTGTATCTGAAGTACGACAAATGTGATGAGGCTGGCTATCAGGTCGCTGGTTGGAGCTGCCGCCCAGATTCCATACAATCCGAATATGCGTGGCAAAATAAACAGGGCCGGAATCAGGATAAGTACCTGCCGCAACAGGGAGAGGAAAATAGCCGTTTTAGCCATTCCAATCGACTGAAATAGGTTGGAGGTGACAATCTGAAAACCGACAATCGGAAAGACTATCATGTTTATTCGTAGCGCATTGGCCGCCATATCGATCAGTTGCGGGTTGGTGGTGAATGCGCGGGCAATAGCGTGCGGGAAGAGTTGGGCAATGATAAATCCGATGGTGGTGGTGATTGTTCCGGCAATCACCGTTAGCCGGTAGACATGTATCATTCTGTCATATAGTTTGGCTCCGAAATTATAACCTGCTATGGGTTGCATGGCCATGTTGAACCCTACTACAATCATTACAAACAGCATCAGAATCCGGTTGGTGATCCCGAAAGCGCCTACTGCCATGTTGCCTCCGTATGCCATAAAGCTTTTGTTCATGATGATGACAATCAAACAGGCACAGAGGTTGAGCAAAAACGGCGACATGCCGATGGAGAAAATATCGGCGATTATTTTTGACTTCAACTTAAAAAAGCCCTTTTGAAAATGGATGTAATGAACCGGATTGAGAAAATGTTTCACTACCCAGAAGCATCCGATAGCCTGAGCGGTAACGGTAGCCGCAGCTGCACCCCGGATTCCCCAGTGGAAAACGAAAATGAACAGGGGGGCAAGTGTCAGGTTTACTCCCACAGTCAATAACGACATTGCCATTGCCTTTTTGGGATACCCCGACGACCGGATCATGTTGTTGAGGCCGATAAACATGTGGTTGAACACATTGCCCAACAGAATTACCTGCATGAAGCTGCGCGCGTATGGGATTGTCTGATCACTGGCTCCGAAGAGGCGCAGTACGGGGTCGAGAAAGATCAGCATGACGATGGCAAACAGTGATCCGATGCATAAATTCATAATAACTGCGTTGCCCAGAATGCGGATAGCCCCGTTTTTATTTTGCCGGCCCAGGTAAATGGATATCATGGTGGATGCTCCGGCTCCCACTAACGAACCGAATGCCGCCCCGAGATTCATAAAGGGAAAGGTGATTGCCAACCCGGCAATTGCCATCGGACCGACACCCTGTCCGATAAAAATGCTGTCGATAATGTTATAGAGCGAGGTTACCGACATGGCCACAATAGCCGGAACAGAGTATTCTATCAGTAATTTTTTGATTCGTTCGGTTCCTAATTGTTGTGGCGCTCCTTGTATGTTGTACGGCATGTTGTTGATCCTTTTCTGTAGCTCCAAAAGAATGTTCTTGCCAGTCGCGGTACATTTCCTTCTTTCAGATCCTCTTTTTTGTGCAAAGTTAATCAGTAACCGGCTCTTTTCGATAGGCCCGGTTGCTCTCTTTTATAAATTGTCTCTTTTTGTAAAATAATTACAATTGCAACAGTTATAGTGTGTTATGGTTGCATTTGAAATTATAAAATGCACATATTTCATTATAATGTGCTACGTTTATTTGAAAGTTGCACATTTATAAAAAAAATGAGTAATTTTGTCGGCTCTAAACTTAATGAGTTTTTAATCGGATAGAGGGCGGTTGGTAAATCGGTCACTCTATCTCCATTTTAATTTGCAAATAATGATAACAAAAAAATCTTGTTTTATCTTGTTGCTTCTGTCGGCAACAAGCACTGCATTTGCCGGAGGTTTGTTAACCAATACCAATCAAAGCGTTCATTTCCTTCGTAATCCGGCTCGCGATGCGTCAACCGAGATTGATGCGGTGTATACCAATCCTGCCGGCTTAACCTATTTGTCCGACGGATTTCACTTGTCATTGACCAATCAGAGTGCGTTTCAGACCCGTACAATAACCTCTACGTTCGCTCCTTTTGCCGGTTTCGGCGGGAGTGCAACCAAAGAGTTCAAAGGGGAAGCTTCGGCTCCCGTTATCCCGAGTTTTCAGTTTGCCTACAAAAAGGATCGCTACGTGCTTTCCGCCGCTTTTGCTGTTTCGGGAGGTGGTGGAAAAGCGACGTTCAATCATGGTTTGGCCTCGTTTGAAGCTCCTATCTCTATGATTCCACTGTCGCTGAAAAAAGCGGGGCTTCCTACATCAGCCTATTCCGTTGATGAATTTATGGAAGGGCGTCAGTTTATTTTCGGATTTCAACTGAATGGTTCGTATAAAATCAACGACGCTTTTTCGGGAGCCATCGGAATGCGCCTCAACATCGTCAATAACGGCTATCTGGGACACTTGCGCGATATTCAGGTGAATCCTGCGCATCCGTTGCTGAATCCGACGGGGGCGATGATTCCGGCCACTACCTTTTTTACTGCCGCCGGTATGACGGCCAATGCCAAGGCTACTGCCGATAAGCAGCTCGATTGTACCCAAACCGGGTGGGGCGTTACGCCGATTATCGGACTAAATTACCATGTTGCCGGATTGAATATCGGCGCAAAATATGAATTCATTACGCCGCTGAATATTCAGAATAATACAAAAATCGACGATACGGGACTGTTTGCCGATGGGGTGAATACCCCGAACGATATACCGGCATACCTGACAATCGGAGCGGAATATCAGCTTTGTAAAAGCTGGAAGGTTTCGGGTGGTTACCACCACTTTTTCGATTCGGATGCCAAGATGGCCAATGATAAACAAAAATATATTAATGGAGGGGTAAATGAGTTTTTGCTCGGAACTGAATATCAGATTGATGACATGTTTCTGGTGAGTGCCGGTGGACAGATTACCCGTACGGGTGTGACCGATGCTTACCAGAGCGATATGAGTTTCAGTCTGAATTCTTATTCGGTCGGTTTTGGTGGCGCGATAATTATTTCGCCGAAAATGCGTTTGAATATCGCCTATTTCTTCACCAATTACGACAAATGGACGAAAGCATCCGCAAATTACAATGGTACCGGCCTGGCCGGAACGGATGTGTTCGACAGGACGAATAAGGTATTCGGGTTAGGACTCGATTACCGGTTCTGATTTTTTTCGTAACATATTTAAGTAAGTATGAAGGCATGGTCTCGCGATGAGACTGTGCCTTTCGTTTTTGAAATGGGATGCTTATCTTTGTCGCTATTAATTTTTACGCTATGACTTATTCCATACGTCCGGCCCAGGAAGCCGATTTTCCTGCTATTTTAAGTATCATCAAAGAGCTGGCTTTGTTCGAGAAAGCGCCTGAAAAGGTGACCAATTCGGTGGAACAGATGCTCGAAGAGAAAGATTGTTTCCGCTGTTTTGTGGCTGTCGACGAACACAACGAGGTGCTGGCTATCTCGCTCTATTTCTTTGCCTACTATACCTGGGTGGGCAAATCGCTCTATCTCGACGATCTTTATGTACGCGAACCATTCCGCAAACAGGGAATTGCTTCGGCTTTGTTGAAAAAGATTTTTGAAGTGGCCCGCGGGGAGAACTGTAAACGGGTGCGCTGGCAGGTGCTCAACTGGAACGTGAATGCCATCAAGCTATACGAAAAGTGCGGAGCGACCATCGATAACGAGTGGTCTAACTGCGATTTCGACCGGAAGGGAATTCTGGAATTCAACTTGTAACTATTCGCACACAGAAAACACGGAATAGACGGAAAATTGCAAAATGCAACATTTCGATTCGGTTTAGAATTGACAATGCCGGTTAATCTCCTCTTCATCTGAATGGGAAATTAATCGGCATTATGCGATAATCGTAAACTAAATTTATCCGTGTATTTCTGTTTAATCAGTGTACTCCGTGTGCTTTGATGGTAAAAAACACGGAGTTCTGGAATTCAGCCCGTAGTGATTCGCAAGTTATTCGCACACAGAAAACACGGAATAGACGGAAAATTGCAAAATGCAATATTTCGGTTCGATTTAGAATTGACAATGCCGGTTAATCTCCTCTTCATCTGAATGGGAAATTAATCGGCATGATGCGATAATCGTAAACTAAATTTATCCGTGTATTTCTGTTTAATCAGTGTACTCCGTGTGCCTTGACGACACAAAAACGAGGGATAAGCTTATGAACACAGAAATCCATAGGTAAATAATTTTCTCTGTGTATTTCTGTTTAATCCGTGTCTTCCGTGTGCTCAGATTCCTCAATCGCGGAAGCGTTTGGTGATGTCGCCGAAAGCATCGGTGCGGCGGTCGCGGAAGAAGGGCCACATACGGCGTACGGTTTCGGTGCGCGAAAGGTCGATGTCGATAATTCTGTTTTCTTCTTCGTCAGAGGCTGCTTGTACCAATATTTCGCCCTGAGGTCCGGCCACAAAACTGCTTCCCCAAAACTGAATGCCATTGGTCACGCCTGACGGATCGGCCTCGTAACCGGTGCGGTTTACCGAAATGACGTGAAGTCCGTTTGCCACGGCATGTGCCCGTTGCGAGATAATCCACGCCTCGCGTTGACGTGCTTTCTCTTCATCGGTATCGGTCGATTCCCAACCGATAGCCGTCGGGTAGATCAGCATGTCGGCACCGGCAAGCGCCATCAGTCGGGCGGCTTCGGGGTACCACTGATCCCAGCAGACCAGTACGCCCAGTTTACCGATCGAGGTTTGAATCGGTTCAAATCCCAAATCGCCCGGAGTAAAATAGAATTTCTCGTAGTAAGCCGGATCGTCGGGAATGTGCATTTTGCGGTATTTCCCGGCAATAGAACCATTCTTCTCTATCACCACGGCTGTGTTGTGATGCAGTCCGGCAGCTCTTTTCTCAAACAACGAAAGCACAATGACCACGCCCAGTTCCTTGGCTAAAGCCCCGAACTCTTCTGTCGAGGGCCCCGGAATGGTTTCGGCCTGATCGAAATTGGCAGGGTCTTCCACCTGACAAAAATATAGCCCGTTGTGCAACTCCTGCAACACGATCAGCTCCGCTCCCTGACGGGCGCAGGCGGTGATGTTGTGTTTCAGCTTTTCGATATTGCCACGGGTGTCGGCGCTATTGGCTTGTTGGATAAGAGCTATTTTCATTGGTTGCTGATTTGAAAATTTGGTAATTTGAAGATTTGAAAATGGAATCTGAATCAGGCTGTCATTTCTTCATAAATCATTGTGATTGAATATTCAATTTGCTGTAAATTGTAGTCTGGCGTTCTAATCAATAATTATTCGTATTCGGAAAAAAGGAGAGTTATTTTTATTTTGAATTGAAATTCAATTTTCACATTCTCAAATTTCCACATCTTTACAGTACCCCTTCCGGAAACTGCATCGTCACACAGTGCAATGATCCGTGCTGCTTAATCAGCGGGCGGCAATCGATGCCGACAATTTCGCGATCAGGGAAAGCGGCTTGCAATTGTGCTTTGGCAATCTCATCTTTCGGCGAATCGTAGGTCGGCATCAGCACGGCTCCGTTCATGATAAGGAAATTGGCATAGGTTGCCGGTAACCGTTCTTCTGCAAAAACAACTGCATCGGCCATTGGCAGGGCAATCAGGTTGTAGGGTTTTCCGTCTATCGTGCGGAATGCCCGTAGTTCCTCTTCCATCAGGGCGAGCTCCTCGGAGTGTTCGTCGTTTTGATCGTCACATTTCACATAGGCAATTGTGTCGGGGGTGCAGAACCGAGCCAGCGTATCCACGTGACTGTCGGTATCGTCTCCTGCCAGGTAACCGTTTTTCAGCCAGAGCATCCGTTTGGCTCCGAAAACCATCAACAGGTACTCTTCCAGCTCCTCTTTCGATTTGTGGTCGTTGCGGTTGGGCGAAAGCAGACACTCTTCGGTGGTGAGGATGGTTCCCTCTCCGTCCGACTCGATACTACCGCCTTCCAACACGCATTGCAGCATGTTTTGATAAGCCACCGTCGGTTGAAAGGTGTCCGAATCATAGAGCCGGCGGGTAATCTGGTTATCAAAGTTGGCGGCATACTTCATGCCCCAGCCGTTGAAGGTAAAATCGTACAGATAAGGGTCGCCTTCCACCATCACAGTGATGGCTCCGTGGTCGCGTGCCCAGGTGTCGTTGGTCTCTGTTTCGCGGAAAATGATCTGGCTGAAATCGGTGCCGTCGCCCAGCTGTTCGCGCACGGCAGCGCTATCGCGGCAAACGATGAGCAACTTTTCGCGTTTCACGATCTCTTTGGCAAGCGCAACGTAGCATCGGGTTACCTCATCCAGCATGTAATTCCAGTCGGTATCCGCGTGCGGCCAGGTGAGCTGAATGCCACTCTGGAGTG
Organism: uncultured Microbacter sp.; assembly: GCA_963678265.1. Taxonomy (GTDB): domain Bacteria; phylum Bacteroidota; class Bacteroidia; order Bacteroidales; family Paludibacteraceae; genus Microbacter. The sequence goes on along the minus strand of OY782761.1, from coordinate 643,155 downwards.
CCCACTCGGCAGGCAGGGTTATGTTGATTGTTTCCAATTTGAAAATTTGAAGATTTGGAAATTTGAGAATGAAATCTGCTTAACGAGCAAATAGCCAGATTGAACTAATAATTCATCATTAATAATTAATAATTGTCTTGTGCGCTGCCTCTTCGGCTTTGGCACGGGCTTCGTCGGTATCGTTGCCGGTGGCTAACACCACTCCCATGCGGCGACTCGGTTTACAGAGTGGTTTGCCGAAAAGACGGATCTTGGTATCGGGCACATGCACCGCTTCGGTAATGTCGAAAGTGGGGTTCCATGCCTCTTCGGTCGCTTTGATTACGTGTGTGGCACCGCATTGCAACAGTCGGGTATCGACCGGCAGGCCGAGAATAGCCCGAACATGCAGTTCAAACTCCGACATCACCTGCGTGGCCATTGTCACCATGCCGGTGTCGTGGGGACGGGGAGATACTTCACTGAAGATTACCTTGCCGTCTTTTACAAACAGTTCAACGCCGAAAATGCCGTAACCGCCCAGCGCGTCGGTCACTTTCAGGGCAGCCTGCTCGGCCTGACGGATGGTATCCTGCTCCATGGTGCAGGGTTGCCAGCTCTCGTGGTAGTCGCCGCTGATCTGTACGTGACCGATCGGTGCACAAAATTTGGTACCGAAAGCGGTGCGGACGGTAAGCAGCGTTATTTCGTAGTCGAATGTGATAAATTCTTCGATAATCACCCGGCTGCCGATGCCGCGGGCAGCTTCGTGGGCGTAGTTCCAAGCTTTGTCTATATCGGCTTCGCTCTTGATGGTACTTTGTCCCTTGCCGGAGGACGACATGATGGGCTTCGTTACACAGGGAATACCAATTTCTTTCACTCCGGCGCGGAATTCTTCGGCGGTGTCGGCAAAGAGATAACGGGCTGTGGGCAGTTGCAATGTTTCGGCAGCCAGACGGCGGATGCCTTCCCGATCCATCGTGAGACGGGCTGCATGCGCTTTGGGGATTACATGGAAGCCTTCGCTCTCTAATTGTTCCAGCATCACGGTATCGATGGCTTCGATCTCCGGCACGATCAACGCCGGAGCTTCACGTTCGATGACGGCGCGGAGCGCCTTACCGTTTTTCATATCAATAACATGGCTGCGGTGAGCCACCTGCATGGCAGGCGCATTTTCGTACGAGTCGACTGCGATGGTTTCCACTCCGAGACGTTGTGCCTCGATTACCATTTCCTTACACAATTCGCCGCTTCCGAGGAAGAGCACACGGGTGGCATCCTTTTGCAAAGGTGTGCCGATAGATAGAGTTGACATAGCTACTGTTTTATACTGCAAAAATAACCATTTTCGGTTGATGAATAAAATAAAAGACGATATATGAGCTGTTGATATGCGTCAGGTGTTCGGTTAAGAAATAAAGGGAACGCAAAATATTGTGATATTCTTTGTTTACGAAATAGGATGACTTTTAAAAAAACCAGGGTGAAATCTAAATTTATCTTTATCGGGAGGTGAACCTATAAAAGTTTCTAATTAAAGTAATATATTTGCACAAAGGTTATTTTTCGTAGAAAAATAGCTCGATGCATAAGTATTGAAGAGAAATTCTCCCGGTTTGAAAGTCTGGAGATATTAGCAAATTGATTGAATTTTATGACAAACGTAGTAAGGAGAGCCATGGTGTGTTGCATGGGAACTCTCCTTCTTTTCATAAACCTGCAGGCGCAAGAGAGAGGTCACTATCTGTTTTTGGAGACAGGCATGGGGCCTACGGCTATTGAATGTCATCTGAAAAATGGTAACCAAATCAAGGATGTGGGATATCAGCTGACGGTAGGTTATGGCTATTTCTTTCATCCAAACTGGGGAGTTGAAACCGGATTGGGTATACAGACATTTCATTCTCAGATAGTGCTTTCTTCAATGAGTGGATATTCTTCTGTAGACAAAAGCGGAATAGCATATGAATACCGGAATTATTTCAACGGATGGCAAGAAAAACAGAATTTCACATTGTTGAGTATTCCTGTAGGGCTTCGGGGTGTCTTTCCTGTTTTCGATCATTTGGGCTTAACGGCATCGGGGGGAGTAAAATTATTAATGCCGGTTTCGTCTACATATGCATATTCGGATGGGAGTATTACAACCACCGGATATTATAGCAGTACGAACATGGAGTTTATGAATCAACCTCAAAATGGTTTTACAACGATCAATCAGGTACCATCCGGTAAGATTCATTTAGGATTGTCGTATGCTGGTTATGCCGATATTGGTGTCGTTTGTCAGTTGACGCCGGTGTTTAGCGTAAATGTCGGTACATATGTCGATTATGGGCCATCCAATTGGATTAATCCTCAAAAAAATCTGGTATATCAGTCGGATGGCCATTATAACGATGTCATGCATTCGGATCGCGTAACACAAAATCATTATCTTAGCTACGGATTGAAGTTAGGCTTCTCCTGGTATCTTGGTGATAAGTCGTATGGTTGTCACTGTTCGAGAGATTGACGTGATAATCCGGTGGTGATGTACTGTGGCGGGGTCGTTTGGTTTGTCTTCCTGCCGTATGATTATATCGAATTGCATCATCTTTTCTTCTCTTCATATCCAATTCCATGCTCGATATCCTTTATCAGGACGATTATCTGATTGCCATCAATAAGCCTTGCGGATTACTGGTGCACCGCACTTCCATTGCCGAAAGTGACGGGCCGTTTGTTCTGCAACTGTTGCGTGATCAGGTAGGGTGCAAGCTCTTTCCGGTGCATCGTATCGACCGACCGACGTCAGGAGTGCTCGTTTTTGCTTTTTCGCCGGAGGTGGCGCGACTGCTCAACGACCAACTGACTAACGGTGTGTCGCATAAAAAATATGTGGCTCTGGTGCGGGGATGGTTTCCTCAGGAGATCATCTGCGATCGCCCCGTGAAGAATGATCGGGATAACCTGCAGGAGGCGCTTACCCGATTCGTTCCGTTAAAACAGCTGGAACTACCGCTGGCAACCGATCGCTATCCGACAGCCCGCTTCTCCGTGGTGGAGGCATATCCGTTGACCGGACGCTGGCACCAGATACGTCAGCATCTGGCTCAGTTGCGTCACTACATCATTAACGACCGGGTACATGGCGACGGCAAGCAAAACCGGATTTTTACCGAACAACTGGGCGTTCGCGAGATGTTTCTCCACGCCCGTTCGTTGCGTTTACAGCACCCGGTGTTGCCAACCGAACTAACCATCGAGGCGCCGTTTCCGGCACATTGGGCCGAATTTGTTGATTAAACCTAATGTAAAGATGCACGGCCGTGCATCTTTACTGTTCTGCCAATAATTCGTCTATCAGCGCGTTGAATTCGTGTTGAAATTCCTTGTAGAACAATCCGGTGGCCGGACCATTGAATCCGGTATGGATTTTCCGCACTTTCCCTTTTTTATCGATAAAAATCATGGTGGGATAACTGGTTACTTTCTCCATTTCGGGCAATGCCTTATCGGTCGCTTCCGAGCCTACCTGTCCGCCGAAGAGCAGTTCGTATTCGGTTCCGTAACGTTTTTTCATGCGCAACAGGGCGGCGCGGGCATCATCGAAATCGTCTTTCCGCTCGAAAGCCAGACCTACAACCTCTACGCCGCGGTTTTTGTTGGCCTTGTACCACGGAGCCAGATATTTCATTTCGTCCATGCAGTTGGGACACCAGCTTCCGAGGATCGAGACGATTACTACTTTACCACGGTAACGTTCGTCGGCAAGCGAAATCTTCTTTCCGTCGGTGTTGGGCAGGCTGAAGCTGAGGTTATCCTTGCCCGGTTTCATGTGTGTCTGATTGTAGGGATCGGCCAGTCCGGCTTTGTCGTTTCGGGTACCTTCCAAACGGGTTTTGCCTTTCGCTGTAAAGAAGATGCCCTCAAAATGGTTGTTGTCCTTAAATGAAACCTCCAGCAGGTAGGGACTCTGTCCCGCGAAAGCCGAGAGGTGAGCCCCTGTTTGCGTGTAGGCTCCTTCGAGGTAACGCAGGTCGCCGCTGGGCGTTAGCACCGAACCGGTAATAATCCCGTTGTCGGTTTGAAAAATACCCACGTTGTGTTCGGCCTCACCTTTCGGATCGATAAAGAGTACATCCCATTTTCCGTCAAGGCGAACTGTAGTGGGAGATGCTACCGGTTCAAAGCGTTGTTTATTGTCGAAGCGGGCCGAGAAACGAATTCCCGCATCATTTTTGACATAGTTTTTCAGAAAGCGTCCGCTGAGAGTTCCCTCTTTTACGGCAGCACGTATCTGAGCGTCGAACGATTCGATGGGGATGATAACCGAATCTCCTTTGAATGAAACTCCGTTCAGTACCACCCGTTCTTCACCGTTCATCAGCGTAACCACAGTCGAGTCGGCTCCGTGACGAGAGACCTCAAAAAGGAAAGGAGCCGTGTTCTCTTTCACCGCCAGCGTTCCGCGCCAGATGCCGTTATTTAGTTTCGGAGTGGCGGCGGAAGCTGTGATGGCGCAACCGAGAGCCATGCAGGTTATAATAGATTGAAGTTTATGCATAAAAATGATTTTTGAATGAAGCTGCAAAGTTACGAGGATTTGGATGAAATTGGCAATATTGTCGCTATTTTTGTACCTTTGCTGTCGAACTTCAACGAGTTATAATGTCTATCGAAATCCGGCGTGATAATGTGTTGCTGTACGGAGACGAACCTTCGCCTTTCGTGATTAAAAAAGCGGAGGAGATGCGCATGGAGATTGCCGCCGTACCTCACCGTCACAGCTACTACACCGTGCTCTGGTCGTTCAACGAAGCCGGACAGCATGTGGTAGATACGCACACGTTCCCTTTTCGCCCACAGACTATCTGGTTTATTGCGCCGGGCGAGGTACATTGCATCGAGCCTCCGCAGCCGCAGGGTGTGATGCTCCTTTTTATCCCGGAGCTGTTTCCTTCGCGTGCTATCGACGAAGGCTTTCTGGCTAAGCTTTCCCTTTTCCGGTCGCACGGACACCCCATTGCTCTTTCGGATGACAACGCTGCCGCTTTGATGAAACATACGGTGGCCATGACCGATGCTTTTTTCTCTACCGATGCTTTTCGAATGGAGCGAATAGAAGCTCATCTCAAACTTTTTCTGCTCGAATGCAACCAATTGTTGGTGATGCAAAGACGTAAGCCCGTCAAACACGATACGTTCCAGCATCCGGCCGTGGCGGCTTTCAAAAAAATGGTAAGCGAACGTCTGCACGAATGGCATAAGGTGGACGACTATGCAGGAGCGCTCTGCTTATCGCCGCATTATCTTTCCGAACTGTTCGGACAAGTTGTGGGTCAGTCGCCTAAGGAGTATATCTCGGCTCAAATCACCTCAGAAGCCAAACGGCTGGCCCTCTTTTCCAACCTGTCGGTCAAGGAAATCGGTTTCCGGCTCGGTTTTGACGATCCGGCGCGATTCAGCCGTTTCTTCAAGCAACAGACCGGACTTTCGTTTCAGGCTTTCCGCCAATCCATTGTCTGAAACCACCGTTTTGACAATTCTTACCCTGTTTTTGCCATTTCCCGAATATGTGAAGAGCCATACCTTTGCGGCGAATAAAACATAAAACTATGGAAGCAAGAACAGCGACGGCGGCGATTCAAAAACCCCAGGTGGGCAAAATAAGCCTGTTTTCGGCAGGGCACCTTGTCAACGATTTGTATATGAATCAGATTCAGGTGTTGATTCCGTTTTGGGTGCTGGCCGGATTGAGTGTGAGTGAGGGTGGATTTCTGGTGGCGGCATTCACAGTCACCTCTTCGTTGGTACAGCCGCTGTTCGGCATGTTATCCGACCGGAAAAGCTATCGTTGGCTGGTATTTTGCGGTACGGCATGGATGGCGGTGTTGCTCAGCCTGATGGGGTTATCGACCAATTATCTGTTACTGCTTTTGCTGGCTTCACTCGCCGGACTCGGTACCGCAGCTTTTCATCCGCAGGCATCGGCTATGGTGGCTTCGTGTAGCGGCAGTAGCAAGTCGTTTTCTCAGGCGGTTTTCATCGCGGCCGGAAACGTGGGCTGGGCGCTTACTCCCTTGCTCTTCGTGCCAATGGTGCATCATTTCGGCATGACCATCTCTCCGCTGTTTGCTATCCCCGGTTTGGTGATGAGTCTGCTTTTGTGGCGGGCTTCGGGTAGTCGTACCTTTGCAGCCAAAGCGCCGCCGGTAACGCGGACTCCGATATGGCCTGTGCTCCGGCAAAACAGCCGCGAACTGACCACCATTCTGTTGATCGTGGCTTTTCGTTCGTTGACCTATTTTAGCCTGATTGCCTTTTTGCCGCTCTACCTGAAACAACAAAACGTTTCGCTGGTAACCAGTAGCCGCATGGTATCGCTGATGCTTTTTACCGGCTCGATTGGCGGACTGATCGGCGGGTTTATGGCCGACAAATACGGTCGTCGCTGGGTATTGGTCACTTCTCTTTGTCTGGCTACGCCCCTGTTTGCCCTGTTTTTACAGACACAAGGCTGGCTGAGTATCTTTTTTCTGGCAATAGCCGGTGCCTGTTTGCTGGCAACTTTTTCGGTAACGGTGACTGCAGCCCACAGGGTGATTAAAAACAATGCCGGTTTGGCATCCGGACTTACGCTCGGTTTTGGTACCGGAATCGGTGGACTGGGAGTCGGTTTGATGGGTGTGCTGGCCGATACGGCAGGCATTAACATCACAATTTATTGCCTTGTGGCTTTACCTTTGATTGCCGGCTTATTGGGCTTCAGACTTAAAACAATCGATTAAAACACCATCAGATATGAAGATTACGACACTGATTGAAAATACCAAACCTGAAGGAACTCCGTTTTCTATTGGCCACGGTCTGGGTTTGTACGTGGAAACGAACGGCCTGAAATTGTTATTTGACAACGGCCCCGACGATTCATTTGTGGAAAATGCCGCTTTGCTCGGTATCGATCTGACGGAGGTCGATCTGTATGTGCTCTCTCATGCTCATTACGATCACGCTGGCGGGCTGCGTACCTTTCTGTCGATGAACGACAAAGCAACGGTCTGGCTCTCGGAATTTGCTTCCGATCAATGCTATTCCGTCGGTCGTACTCCCGAACCCCGTTATATCGGTATCGATCCGCAACTGTTTGAAGAGAATAGCCGCCGTCTCCGTTTTGTTGCAAACGAGGTTTGTGTCAACGATTCTATCCGCCTCTTTTCGGTTCATGACTTCAATACCTTCCGCCCCCGGTTCAATTCGTTGCTCTACACGAAACGAAACGGAGAGATGATACCCGACGATTTCCGTCACGAACTGGTGATGGCAATCACCGAAAACGGACGGAATACGATTTTCACGGGTTGTGCCCACAGTGGTATTCTCAACATGGTGAGGACGGTACAGGAAAAGATGCCTGACAACCCCATTCATGCCGTGGTGGGAGGTTTTCACCTGTTGAATACTGCCACTAAATCACTCGGCGAATTGCCCGAAACTGTCCGGAATTTGGCCAAAGGACTGGATAAAATAGGAGTTGACAAAATTCTGACGGGGCACTGTACCGGAACGGAAGGCTTTGAACTGTTGAAGAGTATACTGCACGATAAAATTGAAGCTCTGTCGACCGGAAAACGGTTCGAAATATAAGACGGCCTGAGCTTGTCGCATACAGTACAGCCCTTTTGAATAACGGAAAAATCGTATCTTTGCGTGAAAAATCAGTAAAAGATGGCGAAAAATCGGATAAAACAGCATGTCTGTCCCAATTGTGGCTACGAATTTGATGAAACCGACAACTTTTGTCCCAACTGCGGACAAGAAAATCATACGCATAAACTTCCGGTAAGACATTTTGTGATGGAATACCTGGAGAGTGCTTTCCATTTCGACACAAAAATGTTTGTCACGCTACGCGATCTGCTCATCTATCCCGGTCGTATCACTGTCAATTACAACCAGAACAAGCGGGCGCGTTATGTGCCGCCGATGCGACTCTATATTTTTATCAGTTTTATTTTTTTCTTTCTCTTAGCTGTTTTACCTGGAAATGTGCATGATGATGCCCGATCGTCCAAAATAGAGCAGAAGATCGGCAAAGAGCCACCTTCACAGATGGGGGTCACTTTCAATATGGATGATGACGATAGTGATGATGTCGTGGATAGAAACGTCAGTCTTCGGAACAATCCCGTTGCTCAAGTACTTTTTGATTCTATTTGCAAAACTCCGAATCCTAATAATGAACTGATTGATAAGTATTTTGTTGCTTCAAAGACGACCATAAATTGGTATAATCATAATTTTAAACGCAATCTATTGAAAATAAGAACCGGACATGCTACGGTTGAAGAATGGATGCATAAAGTTCAAAAAACAGTTTCCACGCTGATGTTCTTTATGATGCCGCTTTTTGCATTGTTCTTGTGGTTGCTTTTTTGGCGTAGAAAGTTATATTATACCGAGCATCTGGTTTTTTCCATTCATATCCACTGTATCGTTTTTCTTGTATTGATTCTGTATGCCCTAGTGTCAAGTTTATTTTCTGTCTCTTTGTGGTGGCCCTTTTTTGTTACATTTATTTATGGATGGCTATGTGCCCGCAATGTTTACGGTATAGGTTGGCTTAAGACTACCGGCAAAGTACTCATGGCTGGCTTTTTCTATGCGGTATCACTTTTGATCATGTTAGTGATTGGAGTTGTCATTAGTTTATTCTGAAATTTCATTTTCTTTGCCTGACGAAATTCATTTTCGTCAGGCAAAACCTATCCGGATGTTATATAATACCTCTTCTTGAAGCTTTTTCTTGTTAGTAAAATGCACATATATAGCTTGTTTCGTTTGTGATTTGTGAATGTCACAAAAAAACAAAACGGAAAATCTTCTGGCAGAAAAAGGCTTATCTTTGCAGCGAAATTTTAAAACTCACCAATTATGGATGATGGTCCGGCGAATAGTACAAAAGTATTAACCTGCGATTAGCAGGAAGGCCGGTTCACGCCTTCCTTCGAAACCGCATAAAGAAGGAGGGTTTCATGACTTCTCTCACAACATTTTATCTCAGCCGGTTGATAGGCTGCGAAATTTACGATGCCCGCGAAAATATTTTGGGTAAAATTGTCGATGTTTATGTCCGTATTCCGGTTATGGCATCCGATAGTGACGAATCGTTGCGCCCGCAAGTAGTAGGGTTTAGCGTCAGAGTGGATGGCAAAAAGAAAAATGCTGTACTCAACGATCTGCAAATTGTCAAATTCGGTATACGGTATAAGGTTCAGTGTCAAACCATGGCATATGTCAATCCGGAGCAGTTTTCGGATGCTATTCTTCTGAAAGATAGCATTCTGGATAAACAAATTGTAGATATTACCGGACGAAAGCTGGTGCGTGTGAATGACATCCGTATGGTTGCCATTCCGGCAGGGGCTTTTGTGGTGGCAGTCGATGTCGGCACCGAGGGCTTGTTACGCCGCATCGGCATCGATAGAGTAATCAACCGCATTTTACTTCTGTTTAAGGGGCGCATTCCTTCTAAATTCATTCTTTGGGACGACGTAGAAGCTATCGATTTAAACACCCTTAGCATCCAGCTCTCAAAGTCACGCTCCAAGCTCAACACGCTGCACCCCTCCGATTTAGCTGATATTATTGAAGATTTGGGACGAACTTCCAAAACCACCCTTTTCTCTTCTCTGGACGAAGAGCAGGCTGCTGATGTACTCGAAGAACTCGACGTGAAAGAGCAGGTGCACATCATTGAGAGCCTTCCGGTAGAGAAAGCTGCCGATGTGCTTGAAAAGATGCCGGCCAATGAGGCTGCCGACCTGATGGACAATCTGGAAGACGAAAAAGCCGAACAGTTGCTCCATGAAATGGAACCTGAAGCTTCCGAAGAGGTGCGTGATTTGCTCGAATATCCCGACAGTACTGTCGGAAGTTTGATGACTACCGAAGTGCTGACTTTTTACGAGGATCAAACCATTGCTGAAGTGCTCGATTTGATCAGAGACGAACAACCTGATATGGAAACGCTTTACGGGTTGTTTGTGATCGACAAACGAAATACATTGACGGGCACCATCACCATGCGTGACTTACTGATTTCGAATCCGACGGTTCGTTTGGAGGATGTGATGGATGACAACCTCAATTGCGTAAACGACTATGATAAGCTCGATTCGCTTTCGGAAATGGTATCGAAATACAACCTGTTGGCCGTTCCGGTGACAAACGACAATAATGAACTCGAAGGCATGGTTGTGGTGGATGATATTATCGACGACCTTCTGGGTAAACGGAGAACAACATAAGCCGCAATTTGAAAATTAGTCAATATGCCAATGGGCCAGTATGATTGACCTGAATTGAACTATTCATTGGTAGCTTGAGCGGTATATTTATTTTCAAATTCACAAATTTCCACATTTTCAAATCAGACTCATGGGTTTCAAAAAATATAATCAAAATTTATACAAGAAGGCAGGCCTCTTTCTGGCAGTCCTCGGTCCGGGATTGATTACAGGTAGTGTCGATAACGATGCGGGTGGCATCACCACCTATTCTGTAGCGGGTGCCGTATATGGTTACAACCTACTCTGGACGCTGATTCCGTCGTTTATTGTGCTGGTCGTGATTCAGGAGATGAATGCCCGTATGGGGATTGTTACCGGCAAAGGATTGGCAACACTGATCCGCGAAAACGCAGGGGTGAAAATAACCTTCTTCATTTTTATGGGTTTGCTGCTGGCCGACATCGGCAACACAACCACCGAATTTGCCGGAGTGGCCGGCAGTCTGGAGGTATTTGGCATTAGTAAATATATTTCTGTTCCGCTGGTTGCCGCCATTGTATGGATTTTAGTGGTAAAGGGAACCTACACCATCGCCGAGCGTATTTTTCTAATATTCAGCATCTCTTTACTAACATATGTGGTTTCTGCCCTATTGGGACATCCTCAGTGGGAAATGATCGGACATTCTATGGTTCACCCACAAATGAAAGCCGATAACGAAACCCTTACTATGGTGTTAGGTATTGTAGGAACAACTATTGCACCCTGGATGCAGTTCTACATGCAGTCGACCGTAATTGAAAAAGGGCTGAAAATTACTCAATACAAATATGTCTTGGCAGACATTATAATCGGTTGTATTGCAACGGTTGTAGTCGCATTTTTTATTATAGTGGCTTGTGCATCAACGCTTCACGTAAACAATGTGGTGATTAATGAAGCAAAAGATGCTGCTATGGCGCTGAAGCCTCTTGCCGGAGCGTTTGCCTCGCAATTATTTGCTTTTGGCTTGTTTATCGCTTCTATATTTTCGGCAACCATTTTGCCACTGGCAACTGCATTTTATGTGTGTGAAGCTTTTGGTTTTGAGGCCGGTATCGATAAGAAATGGAGTGAGGCACAAGAGTTCTACACACTCTACACCGTAATACTTGTTTTGGCGGCAGGTATTATTCTTTGGCCCAATGCGCCATTGATCGGCATATCTTTGTGGTCGCAGGTAATTAATGCCGTGTTGCTGCCGGTGGTGCTGATTTGCATGATTTTGCTGGTAAACAAAAAGAAAATTATGGGAGAGCATACCAATAAACCGCTGGTAAATGTTATAGGTTGGTTTACGATTATCGTGCTGATAGTATTATCATTAATGCTTCTGCTGGCTCCTTTGACGAATAAATAATTTCGATTCAATCGGCTTATGAAAGCAAATTAAAAGGGACGATTATTAAGTTACGCGTCGTTGTTGATATTTTTTTTTATGAAAGTGAATATAATTCAATTTTCCATTTTATATTTGTACTGTTAAGCAAAATATGAAAGAATGGCCTGATTGGCATTAAGAGATGTTCAAGCAAGCGTGCTTGATAATAAGATTGGGCTTCGGCCGATATGTAAGAGCGACGTGTGAACACCTAAAATGGAACGTCATGAGATCTATAAGAGGAAAAATTACAGCAACAATCGCATTGGCTTTGGGAATAATGGCCTTATGTGCATTAATTATTATTTTTGTACTTCCGCTGGATAAACCGGAAGATAAATTGAATCTATTGGTCGGCGCAGGATCGGCAGTTACCATATTTACTGTTTTTTCAGTTTTTGCTATGGTTCAGGAAAATAAAAAGCTCAAAAAAACACATTAATACAAAAAGCCGGCGCAGGGAAATTTCCTTGTTCCGGCTTTTTTTTATTCTGCATAATCAACATCCATGTGGTATGTCCATTTGTCGAAATAGAGGTTGTTTCCTTTCCATTCGACTTCTCCCCTTTGAAAATCGATAGGTTCACTTCTCATGTATTCCTTCTTTGGAATAAACGGTGCGCTGATTTCGTCGTTGACGATCAATCTGTATGCATCGATACCACTCATGTAAAAATAGCGGAGTGCATGTTGGTCGGTCGATTGTAGTCCAAACGACATGTCGAGAGGAACCCAGCCAACACCTTCATAATATACCTCGCACCAATCGTGCAAATTGACCTCGTTGGGATGCAACATCCAACCGCTTTGCCATTTAACGGGTACTCCTTTGTATCTCGCCATGGTCATGAATAAGAGCGTCTGCATTCCGCAATCGCCTCTGCGATGTTGCAAAACATACTCCGGAATATTGTCCATGGTCGAATATTCCAGCGCTCCCGACCAGATAATGTGGGTGTCAATCCATTCGTAAATCTTTTGCACGATCTTTTCGGGATGTTTTTCTTTGCCAACAATTTTATTGGCTAATGCTTTAATGTGGTCACTAAACACTATGTGACGTCCCTGTTGCGATGTGTAGTGCCGATAAAGGTCGGATTTCTTCTTGTAAGGTGCAATATTGACTTTACTGAGATCAAAATATTGTGCGGCGCCTACATATTCAAATTTGATCTTGAAATCCGTTGATTTGCCGGCGGTGGCTTTCTTTTCCATGTAAACAGATCGGTGGCCACAGGTGTCGGGCGATATCTTGTAGTCTTTTTGGGAGGTTGACAGCAGTTTGATATGGTGCTGACGGGCACGATTTTCTTTCGGATAAGGTAGCCAGCAACGTACTGTTTCTCCTGCCGGAACCATATCGGGCTTCACAGATATCGAGTAAGAGAGTGTAAATCGGGTGGGTGCCGATAGCGATCCTGCCTGAGTTGTTTGTGCTATGGCTTGTGCCGCGTGTCGCAGGCGGAATGCGGAAAGGGAATCGATAGGAGCCGGTCTGTGACTAAGACTGTCGTTGTACTGGTTAAGGCGGAGCCTGAGATTACTTACGGCACGGTTGAAATAACGTTTTTGTCCGTCAATGATTTTGTATTCCAGCCAATTGTTGTTTTCCCATCTGTTTTTATCACCCAAGGTGAACGTGCCTATTTTGGCGCGAATCTGAGCCTCGGCTTTTGGCTCGGAGAGGCTGAAATCCTGTTGAACGCGTGACGCAATTTCGCATAATGAATCGATTTTGTAGTCAGGAGTACTTGGATTGGCGAGTCGTATGGAATCGCCAAAACTTTTTAATTCGCTAAACCGGCCGTTATTGAAGAGAGTGGTTGCTCTAGCAAAGTCAGTCTTGGTGGCGTACAGAGAGCATATGGTTGCTCCAAAAACAGATAAAACAATCAAATGCTTTTTTGTCATCATCAACATGTGTCATCAATTGGGTAAAAACCGAAAATATATCAATCACAAAGTTAAATGAAATTTTGCAGATACCCATGTGCTTAGCTTGAGATCGGATGCTCTATCTGTACTGTCGATTGTTAACGTTTAGCAACCCAATTGAATAGATGTTATTTGGGTTTTGAGAGAAGTTCCTGATCTATTATGTGTAATAACTGGATGCATTCATCTTCTACATCAAAAGAGAGATGATTTTTTTTTGCCAATTGCATGATTGCCTTTTTTTGTTCCGGGAAGTATTTCAGAAAATGGCGCTTGCGTAATTTATGCATCTCAATCCATCTGCCATCGGGCAGTTTGAAGAGATAAATATTCTTTAGAGTCAATACGTCGAGTTGGTAATCGAGATCTTCGTATTTTTCAGTATATATTCCGGTCCTCCTGATTCTGTGGTGAATGTATAAGGCCACATTTCCTTCGTAGGTGGTCTCCAGAAATACTTTTTGATTGTTCGGGTATATCGGTACCGGTATCTGCTTGTAGTGAGCTGAATGGGTGCTATCAGGTTGTATCCAGAATTCGTTGATATTTGGTTTATCCAGCGTGAATTTGTTGAAATTATTTTGGTTTATCCAGACAACTTCATCCGAATAACCATTATACTTTATTTTTTCACCCACAATCGTATCTCCCGTACTGAGTACGATAGTACTCCTTGTCCAATCCGGAGTAACGAACGGTGTACCATGGTATCTTTTTTCGACAAAGCTTGCTCCTGTCAGTTTGGGCGCATAGAGCGCATCCAACCGAGGATAATTCTGTGAGAGAATGCCAAAGTTCCAACACATCATAAAGAGGAATATCAGAATATTTTTTTGTATCATAAATATATTATTTTACTTCAAATTGCGTACTGGTACATATGAGTTCTCCGCTTTTTGTAAATCCCTCTGTTTTAATGGTGTATATCCCTTTGTTTTCAGAGGTATAAAATACTATTTCAGTATCTTTTTTATCGGAAACAGTAATGCTTGGATTCCAGTAAAGCAGTTGTCTTACAAACGGTTTGTCCTTGTTTGTGGTTGCCGGATCTGCGCTGGCTGTTAAAAAATGGGTGTTAGAGATTGCCGGATTCATGATTCGTAGCGTGTAGCTGGCCGGTGTCAATGTCCGGATAAGATTTCCTCTGCTGTTAATCGATACCATTCCCTGGAAAACCAAATCGCCATAGCATCTTTCACTATATAGTACATTGATTTTCCTGATTAGATTGGATCCGAAGTCTGTTATTTTATTAACATCATTGACATACACCCCATCTACGAACAGGGCGGCGCCTTTGTTTTCGAATTGAGCACTGGACGCTCCTACAATGTATAACCACTTTTGATCGCCATTTTTCCTGATATAAAGGAGGGGTATCAGTTCGGTGACAATTTCTGAAAAATTATCAAGTGGAACATAATCTGCCGGATAAATAGTACTTGCAGATCCCAAATAAAACCGGGGAGCAGGAGCTGTTTTTTCATCACTTGCTTTTTCTTGCTTATACGGATCGACTTCGTATGATTTATTGATGTAGGCAATGTTTTGACTCTTAGTAAAAAAGGCGGTATCAATACCTGCGACAGGAGATGGCGTAAATTTTTGATTCAAAGCGAATTTGTCTTCAACTTTGATTTTCCAGTTTGCATTTTTTGGAACGTCTTTTATTGTTAAAAAAAGTTCTTGCCCGTCGTAATAATTGTTTAGAAACATACGAAATTTTCCATCGGAGTCTGTGATGGCATATTTTAGATTCGGTACAGTGTCGATGCGGGATAACAATACTACCGCGTTTTTGACTTTTTGCTGGCTGGTTGCGTCAATTACTTCCCCTTTCAGAATACTACCTTTTGTTTCGGGTAAGTAGGTGTAATTTGTGACAGGTTTGTATTCGGCGTTTTGGTCGGGTTCCGGTTGCTTGCAGGCATACTGATTTTTATTTTCAAAAACAGAAACGGCAACATTGGCTCCTGACGGCACCGCATGTAACTTTATTGCGACTCTCTGACAAGGTCTGTAATGGGTAGAGTCGCATTCAATCGTTAATTGTCCATTCGTATTGATGAGTTGCTCATTGGCCGGCTTGGATTTGTTTTTGTAAAAGTCGAAATTGGTATCCGATTGACTGATGATGGTGAGCTGCTTTTGAAAATAGAATTTTTCATCATAGTTTCTTTGCAGGTTTGTAAATGCTACTATTTGGTATAATCCGGAGCTCAGGGTGTCGGGCAAAGTTATGTCGCCATTTGCTTCTCCGTTGTCGATACGGACTCTGAGTCGCCGGATAGCGGTCGAATGAGTGTTTCTAAGCACAATGTACCCAATTTTACTCACAGAGGAGGGTTGATGGGTGGTGGCATCTGAAATATTCAGTTTGAATAAAATCGGTTCGCCGGAGACGTAAGATTCCCTATCGGTCTGCAAATAGAGCTTTTCTATGGGAAGATTCTGCGCAAAGGGGCTGCACAAAATGCAGTGAACAAATATGAGTGAAAAAAAATATTTCATCATTAAATAATTGTTTTTTTAATGGTCTGATATAGCTTCATGTTTGTTTTGTGATTTTTTGGTAAATCGTTTTACAATATGCCATGTCCCCACCAGCCTGGATAAGGAGTTGTATGTGGGGTAAACGGAGGTTGACTACTACATTTCCAGAATTGATCTTGGATAAGAGAGTTTTGTGGTATTTCAATATTTGGTACTTTAGAACTTACCATCTTTTGATCGCGTTCAAAAATGAGCATGGCAGAGGTAGTTACTGATGAGGCTTCAAAAAAGCCCAATGCTAATTTTGATGGGTTATTTGTACATTTGATATTGCTGTATAGTTGTGATGCTATCGGATCAAAAATTTTTCCGGAAGCACTGAGTTGCGCTTTGGCGGCTTTATAAAAAGCGAAAGTGGCATCATTCAATGTATATTGGTTGATCTTTAAATAATAATAGAAAGTTGAGAGTTGACCGATAAACAATAGTTTCCCTTCTGCTTGGTAAGCGGACAGGGCAAATGGAATAAATCCGACTTTATGATTGATTATACGGTTATTCGAACCTGAGTTGCTTTCGTCTGTGATATTTACATTATTTTCAAGAGATAAACCGGATTGCCATCCAAAACATTTATATGCAAGGCAATCGTTCGTATACGATTCCATGGTATACTTATATTGAACCGTCAGGTTTGTTGTAAATCTACACTTGATGTTTTCGTCAGAAGATGAGTTTGATAGGTCGATCCGAATGTCGGCTCCTGTTGTTGTTTGTAATGACTTATGCGAATCTAAAATTTTTTCAGTTACATTGTACGATTTGATGCTGTCGTATGATGCCGGTTTTGGTAGCTTCTGATAGTCAGATTCGTATATATTACCGTCCGCAGTTTTTATATGTAGTTTGTAGCTGTTTCCTACCCGGGGAACCAAAGACGGCGGAGTCGTATATTTTCCCTGTGATGTTTCTGTCAGGGCATAAGATACATTATTATTGTCGGTAATCGTTAAGCTTGCCTGGGAAACCGGATCTGGATTGGTCACGGAGTCAGCACTGTATTTTACCGTCTTACTTAGTCTTATGACGAATGGCCCGTTTGTATTGGTAATAAGCCCGTCCACTACCAAAAAATCGTTGTCGGAAGTGACTTTAGGATAGTAAATTTCCGAACAACCTGTGGCACAAAGTATCAACAAGGCCACTATGAATAAATTGATGCAGCGAGACATAGTATTAAAATGAAAAGTTAAAGGTTAATGTAGGAATGGGTCTTGAAATAATAAAGAGCTCATACATATTGAATGATTGCGAAAACCTGGATGAGTTTTTATAATATACGGAATAGGGATTTTTTTGCCCGTACACATTAATGATGGCAAGTGTCCAGCTTCCTTTAAATACCCGGTTCAATTTCAGATTCTCTTCGTGTGTAATGGCAATATCCAGCCGGTTGTAATCTTCAAGTCGATACTTGTTTCGGTCGGAATAGTAAAGGTATTGATTTCCCTGATATATGTATTTGTATTCGGGTAATGTGGCTGGTTGTCCCGTACGGTATGTGAATGTGCCGGAGAGCCACCAGCGGCGGGTTAAATGATAATTTCCGGTAACGACCAGATTGTGCGGTATGTCGAACGTGGAAGAATAGTTCTTGTTTGAGTTGATTTGATCGACCTCATATGGGCTGGAGGTATGTCGCAAAGATCGCGAATAGGTGTAGCTGATCCATCCGGTGAGGTTGCCTGTGTTTTTTTTGATAAACAGTTCCGCTCCGTAATTATGCCCGGAAGCTTGCAGTAAATCGGCTTCTAACTGATTGTTCATGAAAATAGTGGCTCCGTTCCGGTAGTCGATTAAGTTATCCAGTTTTTTATAATACACTTCTATCGATGCCTCGATGCTATTGTTCTTAAAGTTCTTAAAATAGCCCATGGCTATCTGATTAGATACGAGCGGTTTGATATTCGGACTGCTTAGTTTGTATACATCCGAAGGCGACATTACCGATGTGTTTGAAATGAGATTGATGAATTGGCTGATACGATTGTAACTCGCTTTTATAGAACTTGTCTTGTCGATCAGATAGCGGACAGACAGTCGGGGTTCGAGGCTTGAATACCATTTCACTACTGCATTATTACCATAAGAACGGGTGTCTATAATATTGTCTTGCGTTAAAGCCGCATCTGGCTTGAATATCAACACATTACTTGGCCCAAGATTCGCATATTGGGTAAATCTCAAACCCAAATCGGCACTGATTTTTGGCGAGAATGTCCAGCTGTCAGATAGATACGACGCAACTTCGAGGCCTTGTTCCGAATTGATTTTTTTTGCCTGAACGGTTGATAGCGAATCGTACGGAGTCAAATCGCCCGGGTGAATTTTGTAAAGAGAGGCGTTGATGCCGCCTTCAAATGAGTGTGTGTCATTGGGTTTCCAGGCCACATTCGCTTTTGTAGTGTAATATTGAACGGACGATTTGAATTTGTAGGCGGTTGTCTTTTGCAGTGTATCCCGTTCGTTTTGATTATTTTGATAGCGGCTCAGACCGAATACGATACTTGCATCAAATTTGTCATTAAAAATGTGTTTGTATCTGAGAGATGCAAGCGTGTTGTCGTATTGATACGGGTTTTGTTTTGTAAATCTGAAATGGTCGTTACTGTAATAACCAAAAATGTAAAGATGATCCCTGGGCGTTAAGTTTATACTAAGCAACGAATTGATGTCATAAAACTTTGCGGAGCTTTGCTTTAAATCTTCATCGGGCATGGCATGAAGTAACCAATCGGAGTAAGATGACCGTGCGCTGATTTGCCAGTACGCCTTTTTGTTAAAAAGCGGAGTCTCGTAATTCAGGCGCGAATCAAGCAGTCCGATTCCTCCCTTGACGGAGGGCTTGTCTCCACTGTTGTTGAAGCGCACATCCATTACTGAAGATGCTCTTTCTCCGTATTTTGCGGGAATACCGCCTTTCATTAACGATACATTGTTGACTCCATCTGCATTAATGGCCGAACTCATTCCGAAGACATGCGACGAACTGAATATTGGAACATCTTCCAAAAGAATGAGATTCTGGTCGGAACCACCGCCGCGTACGAAAAATCCGGTGCCGAATTCTCCTGTCGACTGAACTCCGGGAA
Source organism: uncultured Microbacter sp. (assembly GCA_963678265.1). GTDB lineage: Bacteria > Bacteroidota > Bacteroidia > Bacteroidales > Paludibacteraceae > Microbacter. Next base: position 623,896 of record OY782761.1, on the reverse strand, counting down.
GTAATGTCAGGTTTTTTATGATATCTCTTTCTCCCAACGTAAGAGGCATCTCTTTTATCATTTTTGACGTGAGTTTCAGGGTGCTCATCTGTGCCCGGTTGACATTCAAATCCATGGGAGTTCCTATCACTAATACCTCTTTCAGGAGAATGGAACTTTCTGCCATTTCAAAATCCACAATGCCGCTTCCGTTTATACGAATCATGCGAATTTCTTCCTTCAGTCCGGGATAATAAAGGCGTATGTCGTATTCGCCCGGTGGTATGGTTGCTTTGTAAGAACCGGTTTTATCCGAGGTCCAACTCAGGTGTAGTCTGTCGATGGAAAGTCTTGCTCCCGATAATAGGGCGCCGGTTTTGGCATTCAGAACTTTTCCTTTGAGTTGAGCCGGAGTAGGAGAGTCGCTCTTGCTTTTGTCTCCGATAACTAATACTCCGTTTAAATCTTTTTTGTTTGAATAGTTTTTTAACCTGGGAGGCGTGAAAACATAAATATTAGAATTTAGCCGGATACAGTCCAGCTCTGCAATGTGTTTGATAGTAGTCAGGCACTCATTGAGAGGAAGGGTGGCAATTGATTCGCGGAATTTTTTACCGGTAAACCATTGTGGATTGAAGTATAACTTAATGTGCTGGTTGACTTCGATTCTCTTAAATAGGGTATCGATAGGTACCAACTCGTTCTTTTGTTCTGCTAAAGTGGTTTGCTGCGCCTGCATGAACGAAGGATTCATGCTTATAATGAAAAGAGCCAGCACAATGATTGGTTTCATTAGATTAAGGTTAATAATTGGATGCGAACAACAATCGGAAATAATAAGATTTCCGATGATAAAGGGTGTGTTTTTACGAATGGCTTGCTTGTTAATATTTCAAAAAACGAACTGCTTTCGAAATATTTATTTTAATGTGTGTTTGGTTAAATAAACCGAGCGAAATATAGATGTTTTTTTTCAAAACGTGCAATTTATGTTTGAAAAAAAGTTTTACAACTAAATTATATCAATGATTATTTGTCTGATATAATTATGTTGCTTTCCATCAGTTTTTTATGCACTTTGTGGGGTATTGGTGCAAAAGTGATGTCGGTATACAAATAGACATTCTGAACCCTTTTATTTTGAAAAATAGGTCGTTGAGAAGAAAAAAATGTAGAAAATAGGCGCAAAAAAAGGAGAATAATGAAATTGTTGAGCCTGATAAATGTCACAGCAGAAATCGATTTCGTTTTTGCTGCGACATTGAATTTTTTGTCGGATTACTTAAGCTCCAATATCAGAGCGGACTTTTTTGGCAAAATCATGGGTTTTGTAACGGCATACTTTATTCCGGTAATAATATCAGTGCCCTCTTTGAAACTTTTTAACTTTTCGAAAAAGCGTTCGGTTGGTAAGGGTTGTTCTCTGTTGTTGTTATTGAGAATAACCATAACGGTCTCTGTTTCATTATAGCGGAAATAGACATAAATATCATTTTCCGGAACATAATGCAACAGTTTCCCTGTGTGAATGACTTCCTTGTTTTTGCGCCAGTTCAACAGTTTTGAAGTGAAATCGTAGTAACTTTTCTGAAATTCGGTTCTTCCTTGTGTGGTAAATGCATTGATACTGTCACCAGCCCATCCTCCCGGAAAATCGCGACGAATATCGCCGTCTCCTTTGTTTTTGTCGCCAGTCATGCCAATTTCAGTGCCATAATATATTTGGGGTATTCCTCTGGTGGTCATCAGAAACGACATGGCCATCTTATACTTGTCAAGATCACCTTTCAGGGTGTTGTTGTAGCGTTGCGTGTCGTGATTTTCGGCAAAAATGAAGAGGTTATTCGGATTGGCAAAGAGATAATCCTTCGCAATGGTATTGTACAGCTTATTCATTCCCAATTCATTCCAGCTGTTTCCCTGTTCGTTGAAGCAGGTTGAAAGCGCATCATTCATCACAAAATCCATTGGGGTAGGCAGGTTGGAGTTATAATGCAGTGAGTTGATGGCATCTTTTTGCCAGAAAGCAATCTCTTCCGAACTGTGTAGCCATGTTTCACCAACCAGATTGAAATGCGGATATTCGTTCAAAATGGCTTTCGCCCATTGCGACATGGCATTGCGGTCGTTATACGGATATGTATCCATCCGGATGCCATCCAGATCGGCAAATTCAATCCACCAGATGTTATTTTGAATGTAATAGTTCCAAAAGTAAGGATTGTTCTGGTTCATATCTGGCATGGTGGTGTCGAACCAGCCTTCCTGATCCAGTTTCAGATCGCATTGCGCCGCGTGAATGTCTTTGGTCGTGATGGCTTTGTGATTGCTTCGGGTAAAAACCGGCCATTGGTGAATCCAGTCGTTCATTGGCAGGTCTTTCATCCACCAGGCATCAATACCGCCATGGTTGGACACCATGTCCATAATTATTTTAAGCCCTTGTTGATGAGCTGCGGATACCAGATTGGCATAGTCGTCATTGCTTCCGTAACGCGGATCGACTTTGTAAAAATCGCTGATGGCATAACCGTGATAGGTGTATTGGGTATAATTATTTTCGAGTAGGGGTGTGCACCAGACGGCTGTGGCTCCCAGCTGTTTTATATAGTCGAGGTGATCCTGAATGCCTTTGATGTCGCCGCCATGCCGGCCGTAGTCAATGGCTCGGTTGGCTTTTTCGGGTTGAGAAGCCACATTGTCGTTGGTTGGGTCGCCATTTGAAAAGCGATCGGGCATGAGCAGGTAAACCACATCGGCACTGGAGAAGCCCTGTCGGTTTGCAGAACCTGTTCTCCTGTTTTTCAGCTCGTAGGTATAAGTTGCTTCTTTTCTTCCGTTGTGAGAGAAATCGATTTTGAATTTCCCGGCTTTTGTAATTTTGGAGTCGATGGTTAGGTCTACAAAAAGGTAGTTGGGGTTTTCAACCGTGTTTACTTTTGCAATTTTAACGCCCGGATAATTGATTGAAACCTGATTTTTGGAAATGTCTTTCCCGTGAATCAGTAGTTGTAGCTTTGAATTTTTCATGCCTACCCACCAAAATGCGGGTTCAACACGTTCCACTTGCGCGGAGACAAACAATATAGATGTGGCGAAAAGAAAGACGAAGAAGATTTTTTTTTGCATAGTATGGGAAAAGATTTTGAGATTATGTGCGTCTGATCGCGCACCGGCCTAAGTCGGTTTTTAGACTTCAAATATAGAAACAATTGAATTTCAGTGCTCGATAAAATGTCAAAACAGGCAATGAAGTGTGTGCAAACGTTTTCGGTGGATAGAAAAACAAAAAGCCCTGTCGAATTTTATCGACAGGGCTTTTAATTGGTACGGAAAGATTTATTCGTCTTTCAAAATCGGAATTTGACGCAAAATTCGTTGGTCAAGTACCGTGAGAGTTTCTGTGGCTACAATTCCGTCGATTTCCTGAATTCGCCCGTTGAGCAATTCCAGTAAATGTTCGGGGTTTTTAGCATACATTTTGATAAGTAGGGAATACGGTCCGAGGGTGTAGGTGCATTCTACTATTTCAGGAATTTCTTCCAGTTTCGGAACTACTTCTTTGTACATCGACCCTTTTTCGAGAGTGATTCCAATATATGTACACATACTGTATCCGAGAGCCCGCGGATCGACATAATATCCCGACCCGGTTATTACTTTCATGTCAATCAGCCTTTGCACGCGCTGGTGAATGGCTGCACGTGATACATCACACTCTTCGGCGACATCCTTAAAAGGAGTTCGTGCGTTTTGAGTGATGATCTCTAATATTTTTCGATCTAAATTATCTATTTTTTCCATAGTCTTTGGGAAATAGTGTACAAAGATACGAAAAATATGAAACTTCAAAACTTTTTGTTCGTTTTTCTGGAATCTTCCTCTCAAATGGAATAGAAATGGTGTTATTCATTGACGTATAGTAACATATAAATGGGGTAAATCGACGGAAAATAGTAAGGATAGAGTGCATAAATAAACTCAAAAGAGCATTGGTTCGGTCATCTAAAGGAAGATTTGATGCAAAAACGGAGTGCTGGCGGCTCTGTTTGTGAGAATAATTTTGCATTCCGTAATTCAGTGTATTACTTTTGTGTTTCTTTTAAAATTCATTTCTATGAAATATATCGGAGCGCATGTGAGTGCATCTGGCGGAGTAGAAAATGCTCCTTTGAATGCATCGGAAATTGGGGCAAACGCATTTGCCCTTTTTACCAAAAACCAACGTCAATGGGTGTCGCCTGCTTTGTCGGCTAAAAGCATTAAGGCGTTTGCCGATAATTGTGCAAAATTCGGCTATCTGCCTGATTATATTTTGCCACACGATAGTTATCTGATTAATCTGGGTCATCCCGAGGAGGAGGGATTGGAGAAATCCCGGGCGGCTTTTCTCGACGAGATGCAACGTTGCGAACAACTGGGGTTGAAACTGCTCAATTTTCATCCGGGATCGCACCTGAATAAAATTTCATTGCAGGATTGCCTTGCGCGTATTGCCGAATCGATCAATATTGCGCTCTCCAAAACGCAGGGAGTGACTGCTGTGATTGAAAATACGGCGGGGCAGGGGAGTAATGTCGGATTCAGTTTTCAGCATTTGGCAGATATTATTGCTCAGGTAGAGGATAAAACACGTGTGGGAGTGTGTATTGATACATGCCACTCTTTTACGGCAGGATATAATTTGAAAGATCCGGCAGGATATGAGAAAACCTGGGAAGAATTCGAGGCTATTGTGGGTTTCGGGTATCTTCGGGGAATTCACCTGAACGATTCGAAAAAAGAACTGTCAACGCGTGTCGACCGTCACGATAGCGTAGGGAAGGGTTATATCGGAATCGATTTCTTTAAACGCTTTATGGCCGACAAGCGGTTCGATAATATTCCGATTATTTTGGAAACACCCGACGAAACGCTTTGGAAAGAAGAGATTGCCGAGTTGAAACGGTTTGCTGCCGCAGTGGAATAAAAAGTCTTAAAATATAGGGGCAATGCGCTATTTATCAATGGCGATATGACGAAAAAGCAATAACTTTGCAATGCGAATTTTATGGATTTTGTGCGTTTTTAATTTGCTGTTTATTAGTGCTTTGACGATTCATTAAACCATTAGATATATCAAACATGACAACAAAAAACTACAAAGTAGTTACTCCGGCTGAGGCTGTTAAGGTTATCAAGTCGGGCGATCACGTGCATTTGAGCAGTGTGGCCAGTTCTCCCCAGTGTTTAATTAATGCCATGTGTGCTCGTGGCGATGCAGGCGAATTGAAAGATGTTCGTATTCATCACTTGCATACCGAAGGCCCGGCTCCTTACACAGAAGCAAAGTATGAAGGCATATTCGAACACGATGCTTTTTTCGTAGGTTCTAATGTGCGTAAAGCCGTTCAGTCCGGTGTTGCCGACTATATTCCTATCTTTTTGAGTGAGACGCAACGCCTTTATCGTGATGGTTACATCAAATGTAATGTTGCCATGATTCAGGTTTGTCCTCCCGACGAACACGGATATGTTTCGCTGGGTACTTCGGTAGATGCTACGTTGGCTGCTGTTGAAACGGCTGATTATGTAATTGCTGTTGTTAATAAGAATGTTCCCCGTGCTTTCGGTCAGGCAATGATTCCGATGAGCTTGATTGATATCTTCGTGGAAGATGATACCCCTCTGGAACCGGCTCACTTCAGCGAACCGAGCGAAGTGGAAAAATTAATCGGTTTGCATTGTGCCGAACTGATCGAAGACGGTGCTTGCCTGCAAATGGGTATCGGTGCTATTCCGAATGCAGTGTTGGCTCAATTGGGCAACCATAAAGATTTGGGTATCCATACCGAAATGTTTGCCGACGGTGTGCTTCCATTGGTAGAAAGTGGTGTGATTAACGGTGCCAACAAAGGTATCGATAAAGGAAAAATGGTTTCTACATTCCTGATGGGATCGCAGAAAGTGTACGATTTTATCGATAACAACCCGCAGGTATTGATGATGGATGTGGGTTACACCAACGACCCGTTCCTGATTGCCAAAAACCCGAAAACAACGGCTATCAACTCTGCATTGCAGGTTGACCTTACCGGTCAGGTTTGTGCCGACTCGCTGGGAACTAAATTCTATTCCGGTGTAGGTGGACAGATCGATTTCGTTTACGGTGCATCACGTTCCAAGGGCGGTAAAGCTATTATTGCTATGCCTTCAGTGACCAACAAGGGTGTGAGCAAAATTGCTCCGGTATTGGCTCCGGGCGCTGGTGTCGTTACAACACGTAACCATATGCACTGGTTTGTAACCGAATACGGCGCTGTGAATCTTTATGGCAAAACCTTGCAGGAACGTGCCAAACTGTTGATTAGTGTGGCTCATCCCGATCATCGCGAAGCCCTCGAACAGGCGGCTTTCGAACGTTTCGGTTCGCACTTCCGTTTCGTAAGTAAGTAATTATACTATACGTTGATAAGGGGCAGGAATCGGTCGATGCTGAACCGATTCCTGCTTTTTTTGACTTCTGACCCGGAAAAAATCTGTTGGGTAACTATATCTCTTTTTCTTTGAAAGAATCTGTCCGGAGGGTGTATGGAGTCCGCTTGATGCAATAATTTTTATTTCAATGAATCTGCTTGACTTAATCGATTATCTGGGTACGTTTGCTTTTGCTATCAGCGGCATTCGTCTCTCCGCGGCCAAACGGTTCGACTGGTTCGGCGCCTATATTGTCGGGTTGGTGACAGCTATTGGAGGTGGCACTACACGTGATGTGCTGTTGGGGGTCTCTCCTTTTTGGATGCATCAGCCTTCTTACCTGATTGTAACCGGGGTGGCTCTTGTGGTGGTCATCCTGTTCAGTAAACATCTCGTTAAACTCGAAAATCCTTTCTTTATTTTCGACACCATCGGATTGGGGCTCTTTGTGGTGGTCGGTATCGAACGTACGCTCGATGCACATTTTCCTTTTTGGGTGGCGATTGTGATGGGAATGATTACCGGTTCCATCGGAAGTGTGATTCGCGATATGCTGATTAACGAAACACCACTTATCTTCCGCAAAGATATCTATGCATTGGCCTGTGTGGCAGGTGGTGTTGTTTTTATGATCTGCTCGTATCTTGGAATCCCATCGGGAATGACGCAGTTGTTCTCAGCTCTTTCGGTGATTGCGATTCGCCTTTTGGCCGTCAAATTTCATATCGGAATGCCGATACTGAAAGATACCTTCGACGAGGAAAGGTAAGATATTTGCTATCCGACAGTAACATGATGAGTGTTGTTTTTAACGTTCCGTTTTGTTAAGCAAGATCGTTATTCACAGGGACGGACTCACTACCGTGTCAGTATAGAATGTTTTGAAACACAAAGGTAATCACAACAACCTACTTCGCCAATACAATCTTGCCGCAGCAGGCATTCTTCACCGCCTCTATCGTTCCGCCAAGACCCGCCGTGCCGAACTCGATTCCTGCCGAGGCAAGGATGGTCGTCTGGGTCAGGTCGTCTGCTTTCGGGTACGTGTCGAATGCCATCTCCACCCTCTGTGCCGCGATAATGTCTTGTGCCGAAAACCATTCGGTTGTGATGCTGCGCGATGCTCCGCCGGATAGTTTGCCTGCCGATAAGGAATTGTAGTAGTGCGTTTCGGTATGATACACGATGTCGGTGACGATGCCCAGCGTAAAGATCAACCGAAAGTAGGGTAGCTTTTGCACGTTGTAAATATCGTTGACGGTATTGATACGCGGAATCTCTATCGAGAGTTGCAACTTCTCTTTATCGAGAGCGAACTGTAGCGAACTGCGCAATACCGAGTTGAAGGGGAAATTCCGATTCAGATTGTAGCCCGCCAGCGCTTCGGGACAACGGGTCAGTTGCAGGTAGCGTTCGCCTGTTTCGTGATCCGTATCCAGCGCCATAATCTTTTTACCCAGTCCGTTCCATGTCGGCGATACGTTGAAATCAGCCAGTCGGTACACCTCTCCGCAGGCAGATTTTACCATTTGCGAAAACTTCACACAGCCTGCCCATTCGCTCTGATGCTTGCGTACCTCGGCAAACTCTTCGCCTACCTTCATCCGTCGCTTGGACGGACCTCCTTTTGTTCGTACAAAGACGGTGTCGCTTCCTTTCATGGTGTAGAACGAAAGTCCGCTGATGCCGCCTGTCATCTGAATTGTGCCTTTTACTCGTGCCATACTTTCGGGTATTAAAATGAATCTGTTATGCTAACTCTTTTTATGCGTTTAATCGGTTGAATCTCTGTACAGTCGGAGTGATGCCTCGTTGTTGTTTCGGTCTCCCTATACTTTGTATTCGCTTTGCAAAATAAATAAATATTTTGTAATTAATGAAATAATAAACAGATATCAGATTTATAATTAGAACTGTAATATTATTATGATATTATAGTAATATCTTTGTGATTATACTGTAATAAAAGCGAAGAGACACCGAAGGGAGAGCGATGTTGTGCCGAAAGAAAAGCTGTGTTAAGAAATCGGTGGGCTTTTGAAGGAATGCTATTCGACAGACGGTTGCATGTGTCCTTCTTTTACTGCTGTAAAGTGCAAAACCAAAGCTTCCTATTTCGTTGTTCCGAAATAAACCTCTATTTTTGTTTTATAAAAACAGGATTCGGAATGGCAAAGACGGGTAGTATACTGGTGGTGGACGATAATAAGAATGTGCTGAGTGCATTACGCATTTTGCTCGAGAGTTATTTTCAGCAGGTTACGTTGATTACTTCGCCCAATTTGTTGGTGTCGAAGCTGCGCGAGGTGCAGCCCGATGTGGTGCTGCTTGATATGAATTTTTCGGCAGGAATCAATTCGGGTAACGAAGGGCTTTACTGGTTGTCGGAAATAAAAAAATACAAGGCAGATTTGCCGGTGGTGCTTTTTACCGCTTATGCCGATATCGAACTGGCCGTGAGGGCGCTGAAAGAGGGTGCAAGCGATTTTGTGGTGAAACCATGGGATAATGCCAAGCTGGTGACTACACTTCAGGCGGTCATGCAGCAAAGGGAAGGTTTACACAGGGAACAGGGTAATGATAAGGGTACCGAAGCTGTCGGGTCTGCTATTTGCTGGGGACGGTCGGATGCCATGCAAGAGCTGCAGAAACTGGTAAAAAAGGTTGCCGGAACGGATGCCAATGTGCTGATTACCGGAGAGAACGGAACCGGAAAAGAAGTGATAGCTAGGGCCATTCACGAATTCTCGGCTCGTAAAAACAAGGTGATGGTGACCGTGGATATGGGTGCCGTGACCGAAACACTCTTCGAAAGCGAATTGTTCGGCCATGTGAAGGGCGCTTTTACCGATGCCAAGGCAGACCGGATCGGAAAGTTCGAGGCAGCGCAAGGCGGCACGCTCTTTCTCGACGAGATTGGCAACCTGAGTTATCCCCTGCAAGCCAAACTGCTCAATGTGATTCAGTCGCGACAGATTGTCCGCGTGGGCGACAACCGTCCGGTACCGATAGATATACGGCTGATTTGTGCAACCAACCGTAACTTGCTGCAGTTGGTGCAAACGGGAGAATTTCGCGAAGACTTGCTTTATCGTGTTAATACCATCCATATAGAAGTGCCGCCCCTGCGCGAACGAAAGGGGGACATTCCGCAACTGGCAAATTTCTTTCTCCAAAAATACGCTGTCCGCTACAACCGTCCCGATCTCCACTTTGCCGACGAAACCATGGAACAATTAAAAGCCTACGCGTGGCTGGGTAATGTGCGCGAGTTGCAACATGCCATCGAGAAGGCGGTAATTCTCTGCGAAGGCAACGCGTTGCAGCCCGACGATTTCTATATGCGTCCGAACGAGAAGGCAACCCTGCAAACCGAAAAACTGAGTCTGGAAGATGCAGAGAGACTATTGATTGCAAATGCCATTAAGCGAAATAACGGCAATCTTTCGTTAGTGGCTGCCGAATTGGGTATTACCCGCCCAACGCTATACAGCAAGATAAAAAAATACGAACTTTGAACAGTGGACAGTTATCAGTGACCAGTTAACAGTTAACAGTTAAAGCCACTGGTAACTGGTAGCTGGAACTGCTAACTGTTGACTGTCAACTGACAACTGCATATGTTTAAATCCATTCAATATCGCCTGATTACTTATACTGCTCTGCTGGTAGTGTCGGTAGCTGCATCTGCTGTTTCGGTTGTGCAAAATAGGGTAGTTTGGGCTATACTGTGTAGTTTGCTGGCGGTGGTCTGCCTTGTCAACATGTGGCGACACTACAAGCGGTTCAATCAGAACATTCTTTTTCTGCTCAACGCACTCGATAACGGCGATTACTCGTTTCATTTCTCCGAAAGTAGTATGTCGCGACGAGAGAAGGAGCTGAATGCCATGCTCAATCGTATCAAAGAGATACTTACCAATGCCCGTAAAGCAGTCATCGAAAACGAAAAATTCCTTAGCCTGATTGTGGAAAGCGTATCGACAGGCATTGTGATTGTAGACGAACATTGGCATGTGCAAACAGTGAATCGTTCTGCGCTCGATCTGTTGGGACTACCTGTGTTTACCCACCTTAATCAACTGTCTGGTGTAAACGAAACCTTCCCGACGCTTTTCAGGGAGATGAAGGCGGGCGATAACCTCCAGATTACGATCCCGAACGAACGGGAAGAGATGCAGGTGAGTCTGCGCATGTCGGAGATTAAGCTGAAGGAGCGAAAGATAAAGATAATTACGCTCAATAATATCGGCAGTGAGTTGGAGACAAAAGAGATGGAGTCGTGGGTGCGGCTTATCCGCGTGATGACGCACGAGATTATGAACTCCATTGCACCCATCACTTCGCTGAGCGAAACGCTGCTCACATTGCATCATCAGCCACAAGAGGAGGAAGGCTCCGATTCGTTGCGAAAAAATACGATTGAGGCATTCGAGACTATTCATTCCACGGCTCGCGGCCTGCTCTCGTTTGTGGAGTCGTACCGGAAGTTTACAGCAGTGCCTAAACCCGAAGTGCATGCGTTCGCCATCCGGCATTTGCTTGAGAAGGCCGTGCGGTTGGAGGAACATGTGATGGTACAACGAAATATTTCATTGAAGATAGAGACTGTAAACGAGGATGCAACGATGACTGCCGATGAAAAGCTGATTTTTCAGGTGTTGGTTAATCTGATTAAGAATGCTGTGGAGGCGATACCCGAAACAGGTGGTGAACTGTTGTTGCGTTACGGTTATCAGCCTTCGGGACGGAGCTATATCGAGGTGTGCAACAGCGGAAATCCCATCCCGTCTGATATATTGCCTCATATCTTCATCCCTTTCTTTACCACTAAGGAAAACGGCAACGGAATTGGTCTCAGCGTGTCGCGCTACATTGTGCGCCTGCATGGTGGTAAACTGCTACATTCCACATCATCCGAAGGAATGACGGTGTTTACAGTCGTCAGTTAACAGTCTACAGTTACCAGTCATCGGTTAGCGGTTGTCTGTAGTTTGGACGCGGGTTCGACTCCCGCCGGCTCCATATTTATTTTGTCTGTAAATAAGAACGAACCGACATCCCGTCGATTCGTTCTCCAAGTGAAACCATTCAGTCTACAGTTATCAGTTATCAGTTACCAGTTACCAGTTATCAGTTATCAGTTCCAGTTGCTATTGTTTGAACTGTAGACTGTACACCAGTGTTTTTAACTGTTAACTGCTGACTGTAGACTGTTTATTCCGTTTTTAAACTATCAACGGGATTGGCATTGGCAGCTCGCCATGTTTGCCACGATACCAGCCCGACGGAGAGAATCAGTACCGTTCCCCCTGCCAGAGCAAATATCCACCAGTCGAGAGTCGTTCTGTAAGCGAAGTTCTCCAGCCATTTCTGTAGCAAATAGTATCCTACTGGCGCGGCAATAACAAAAGCCACTCCTATCCAACCAATATAGCTGAAGTTGAGCAAACGTACGATCTGCCATACAGAAGCTCCGTTGACACGCCGGATAGCAATCTCCCGCGTACGATTCTTCACCACAAACGAGACGAACACCAGCAATCCGAGATTGGTAATCAGCAGACAGAGCAGCGAAAAGAGCCGTACCAGCGCTTCGGCATTCAGTTCGTTGTGATAGACACGGCCATACTCGTCTTTCAAAAAGGTGTAGTTGGGTGGATATTCGGGGTTGATCTTCTTCCATGTGCCCAAAAATGTCTGTAATGACTTCTGTCGGTTGCTGTCATTCAGCTTTATCATAAAACATTGGGCGTAAAATGCGCGTGGAAAGATCAATAGTGGAATATTTTTTTCGAACGTTGAAGTGTATATAAAATCTTCGACTACTCCGCATATTTTGCCGCCCGGAATGTAGCTTATCGGATGTCTTTTGTCCAATGAAATTGTTTTTCCGATGGCCTCGTCGGGTGACTTGAATCCCATATTGGTCATGGCTTTCCTGTTAATCACATAGTCTTCCGAGAGTTCATGCGGAACGGGCTTCTTATCCGTGCTGCTGAGGATGAAATCGAGGTGCTGCCGTGACGTATATTTATCGGGAGGAAGAGGCGACCCAGCTAATAGTTTCAGACCGAAATAGGGGATAAAATCATCTCCTACTACCAATAAGTTAGTAATAACAGGTGTTTTATTGCCTTCCACTGTCACTTCCAGCGCATCGCGAATGCCATGGCCCGGGAGTTGCATGGCAGCCGTAACTGCTTCTATTTCGGAGTGCTTTAGCAGTTCAGCTTTGAGAACCGGGAAGCGATCTTTCACAGCGGAAGGTTGTTCCTGCAACACGATGGTGCAACTGTCCTGCCCCCCGATCTGTTTTTGCATGATAAGCGCTACCTGCTTGCCGATCCCGAATGTAAGGATGACAATGAGCATAACAACCACATACTGGATCGTAAGCAGGTAGCGGATGCCTGGTAACGAACGTCCCGACGGACGGAGCGTGATGGAACTGTTGGTGAAAAGAGTAGTTGATATACTTCTCAGAACCGGCAAGAGCGAAACAATGGTTACGATAACGAAAAAGCCCACTGTCAAAAGCAATCCTTCTCCCACCGAGAGAGAGATTAGAGGGACATGGAGCAAAGGTGAAAGCAACAAGGCAAACAAGCCTCCGCTTATGATAGCAATGCCGGAAGAAACCAGTGCCAGCAAAAACTCTTCACGCAAAATGGCGGCGGTAGTTGCTCCGTTGAGTCGAAGCATTTGATAATAGCGCCTACGTGAAGCGAAAATAAGACCGGCATTCAACCAGATATTCAAAAAAACGATCAGCGAAAGCAATAGATTGGCACCTGCCACCAGATAGATGAAATTGATATTCCCGTTGGGCTCCATTTCGCAACTGTAATGGGCTTTCAGATGGATGTCGGCAAGTGGTAACAGAATGGCTCTTACTTTGTTTTCTGTTTTGCTTCCTTTATTGAACATAGCTGTCAGTTTCTTTTCAACAGCCTTCAGGTCGGTACTTCTGTTTTTGAAAATAAGGTAAGTGTAGGCAAAGTCGGCTTGCTCTTTCTCCCTCGGCAGAATCATCTCTGTATGAAAATGCGAATTTTCGGGGAAGTCTTTGAAAACGCCGCTGACGAACAGTGTGGTGTCGGCCATTTTCCGGTTGTTTACAAACTTGAGCGGTTTCCCAAGAGGTGGCTCTTTTCCGAATAATCGATGTGCCAATGCTTCGCTGATTACCACTTTATTCGGCGAGTTAAGAACACTTTTCCGATCGCCGGATAGCAGCGGATAGCTGAATGTAGTGAAGAAATTGGACGAAGCAGAATACACATTGTTGAGTACCTCGGGTTTTCCATTGTTCAGGAAAGAGATACAGGAGTATTTGGATACTTTCGCAATCTGATCCAATTCCGGGAGTTGCTTCAGGTAATCATCAATCCCGTTGTCGAATACCCGACTCTCCACTATCGGCTCCTGACTCCAACTCATCATAAAGCGAACCATCCGATCGGCATTGGTGTTGAACCGATCATAACTCAACTCATGCTTCACATAGGCATACGAAAGCAACAGGGAGGCAAAAATCAATGCCAGCCCCAGCAGGTTTACCGTCCGCAAGTAGCGGCTATTCAATGATCGACGAAAAATAGGCATTTTCAGTTATCGGTTATCAGTTAACAGTTATCGGTTACCAGTTATCAGTTAACGGTTACCAGTTACTTGTAGTTTTAACTGTTAACTGTTGACTGCACACTGTACTCTGTCTACAGTTTTCCTTCTATCTCGGTCACAATTTCACCATCGAAAAGATTGACAACGCGGTGCGCAAAGGCGGCATCGTGGTGCGAGTGTGTTACCATCACAATGGTAGTGCCCTCTTTGTTCAGTTCCGAAAGCAACTCCATCACATCTTTCCCATTCCTAGAGTCGAGGTTACCGGTAGGCTCATCGGCCAGAATCAGTTTGGGGTTGGCTACCACGGCACGGGCTATTGCCACACGTTGTTGCTGTCCGCCCGATAGCTGGTTGGGGAAATGACTCACTCTGTGGCTGATATTCATCCGGCGAAGCGCCTCTTCCACTCGTTGTTTCCGTTCCGACGGTTTTACCTTGAGGTAAATCAGCGGCAGCTCCACATTTTCGTAGACGGTCATCTCTTCAATCAGGTTGAAACTCTGAAATACAAATCCGATATTGCCTTTGCGCATTTCAGTACGTTGTTTCTCCTTTAGATGACCCACTTCTTTGTCGTCAAGATAATATTCGCCCGACGACGGATTATCGAGTAGTCCCAAAATGTTGAGCAAAGTAGATTTGCCACATCCCGAAGGCCCCATTACAGCGATGAATTCACCATCTGCTACGTCCAATGAAATACCGTTCAATGCTACGGTTTCGATCTCTTCCGTCCGGAAGATTTTTTTGAGATTGTTAATTTTAAGCATAATGTTGCAAGTTATAGTTATCCGTTACCGGTTGTTTTAATTGTTTGTTGTTTTTACTCTCCTTTCACAGCTTCTACCGGATTGGTAGCCGCTGCTTTATAGCTATGCAGCGAAATAGTTGCTACCGTTACAACGAAAATCAGGATGCCGGCAGCTGCAAATACCCACCAGTAGATAGGAACTTTGTATGCAAATTGCTCCAGCCACCGATGCACGATATAGTACGCAATCGGTACGCCGATGATGTATGCAACGGATAAAAGTATCAGCACGTTTCGGTTAAGCATTAGCATTATTTCTCCAATAGAGGCTCCGTTTACTTTTCGAATGGCAATTTCCTTCGCTTTGTAACGGGTGTTGAATACAACGAGTCCATAAACACCCATCACCGCAATGATAATGGTTACCAATCCGAACAATGAAATAAGCTTTGCTAAGTTTGTTTCATTCTTGTACAGCTTTTCGATAGATTGATCTATAAATTTCAGATCAAAATCTTCGGAGCTGTATTTGCTCCATGTTTTTTGAATCGATTGAATAGCTCCCTGTGTATCGTTGCCTGATAGTTTGATAAAGAACCAGTTCATAAACCCTTCTTCGAGAATGGCAAAGCCCATAGGTTGAATAGAATCTCGAAGTGAGCTGTAATTGACATTTTTAGCGATGCCTACGATGGTGAGGTTTTTGTCAAATCCTGAAAAATCTTTTCCAAGAATCGTATTGTCGAACTGATATTTGCGCACAAATGCTTCGTTAAAAATAATAGCACGGGTTTTGCCTACGCTATCCGAAACCTGAAAATCCCGGCCTTGAAGTACCTTTACGCCAAAGAAATGCAGAAAGTTAGGATGTACAGGCCATACGGTCGCATTAACCTGCTTGCCTTCAAAGCTACGTCCCCAACTCATGCCTACATTCCCGGGTATGAATTGTGCTGCGGTATAATCAAGAATACGCGGATCCTGCTTCAGTTCTTCACCAAATGCCTGCATATTTATTTTTAGTTGTCCGTAAGGCACATACACAATGTTCTCTTTCTGAATGCCCCAGGGGCGTTTTTGCATAAACGAACTTTGAAGCTGAATGAACAGTGCTACGATAATCATTGTAATGGCGGCTGTAAACTGCACTGCAATCAGTACATTACGCAGTCGATTACTCTGCTTCGACATCGAAAACGAACCTGAAAGTGCTACTGCCGGTTGGAACGAGACAATATAATGGGCAGGATACCATCCGAACAGTAAACCGAATACAACAGATGATACGGCAATGAGAGCAAAAATCGGAATGTTGGCTTTCAGACTCACATCCGCTGAAAAATATTGACCGATAAACGTACTCTTCAATAATAAAATATAGATCAACGAAAGCAGAAAGGCAATGAGAGAGAAAATGGCAGCTTCGGAGGCAAGCATCCACTTTAATTTTGTAGTGCTGGCACCTATGATTTTGTGTATATTCAATGCCTTCACCCTGGCCGGCGATATTGCAACCGAAAAGTTCAGAAAATTAATGTAGGCAATAATCAATGTCAGAATGCCGATAAACAGAAACGATAGTGTTACTGAAAGTCGTCCTTTTTCGAAATCGAAATGGGCTTTGTTTAATGGAGTAAGCTCGATGGTGATAGCTCGGTTCGGATCTTTCTTCATTTCCTGCCAATTCTCTTTTCCGAAGAATTTTTCGCTGTTAAGGGTGGATAATAATTTAGCCACATGCCGGGGTTCAATTTTAAAGTAGCCGTTGTAATTGTAATTTTCAGGCTGATCGTCGGGCAACAGGGTGTAAATGCCATTTGCCAGAGAGCAGTTTTTCTGAAAATCTTTACATACTGCCTGAATGGTTATATGGTCGGTATTTTGATTGTTATAGAAATGTTTTGCAATGTGAAAATAGACTGTCTTGCCGATCGGATTTGTATTGCCAAATAGTTTTAAGGCTTCGCTTTCGGTTATCATCCCTTTTCCCTGTTGATCGAACATGCCTTTGGTCGTTCCGGCAATTATCTCGGGCGTGAAAACGTCTATCAAACCTGCAGTGGCAGGAATTACCTTAGTCGCAAACTTTTGCTTTACTCCTCCTTTACCCTGAACATCAACAGCTAAATCATCCGGACCATTATTATTCAGCAAACAATAATTTTTCACCCCGGGAAATTTATCGGAAATTTCTTTTGCCATGGGAGTCGACATAGTGGTGCCTCTGCCATTGCTTGGATTCATCATAGTTAAAAAATAGATCTGATCTCTGTTACGAAACTGTTTGTCGTAGCTCAGGTCGTAGTTTACCTGAATCATGGTCACTGTAAATACGGCAAAGGCTACTGA
This sequence comes from uncultured Microbacter sp., assembly GCA_963678265.1. Classification (GTDB taxonomy): domain Bacteria; phylum Bacteroidota; class Bacteroidia; order Bacteroidales; family Paludibacteraceae; genus Microbacter. Next base: position 606,732 of record OY782761.1, on the reverse strand, counting down.
TAAACCCAATATGTTCAGGATACTGGAGGTCTTAAATCGTTTCAGAACAAACAAAAAATTACGGATAATTGCTTTCATTATTATATGTTGTTGATATAACTATTAATCAGTCATGTTTCAATGCCTCGACCGGATTCTTTACGGCTGTGCGGTATGCGGCTATGGCAACGGCAGAGACAATGATTGCCAACACAATCAGACTGCACCCTACATACAGCATCAGTGAAACCGGTGCTTTAATGGAAAAGTTCTCCAGCCACTTGCCGGCACAAATTGCAGCCAGTACTTCGCCTGCAAGCAGCGCCGGAAGTGCTATTCGGAGGATATCTGCAATAAATAGTTTCAAAACCTCTTTTGCCGAGGCTCCGTTCACTTTACGGATGGCAATCTCTGCTCCCCGGCGATTGATTTCATCCAAAACATAGCCGATCAGTCCGATCAGCACAATGATTAAAGTAACGATAACACCCATCAGCACTGCATCCCGGAACAGGCGGGACGATTTGTACGCATTCAACATATTGGCTTTGTATGGAGTTACAACGATGTCTTTTTCGGGCAATACTCTCTGTAGCGTATGTGTTACTTGTAAGAGAGATTCCGAAGTCATATTTCGGAGACGTATCATCAGATAATCCGACGGAGATTTTTGATAAAACAGAGCTGACGGGCGTTGATCTTCATTGCTGATGGAACCAATTCTGAAATCGAGATAAACGCCGGTGATTGTTACTACATTATGAGCCGAAACATAAATACTTTTCCCTACAACTCCGTTATTCCAGTGGAGTAGAGAACTTAGTTTGTCGGCCATTTTTTTGCTGATAAGTACTTGTGTAGAGTCGGCAACTTCCGGTTGAAATCCTTGTCCGTCAACGAGCGGGACTTCCATCAAAGAGAGAAAGTTACTGTCGGCGCCATATAGATCGGCAATGTTGAAGAGTTCGACATTTTTGCCCGGTTCCAGTACATTATCTCCCGAAGCACCTTCCACAGGCAACGTGCTGCAGGTGGCAACCGCATCTACTGCCGGCAAAGCTTTCAAGGCATCTATTGCTTTTTGCTTGCCTACGGGCGAAGCTCCTTTCAAATAGCAATAGGCAAGTTTGTCGTACCGATACCCGGGATTGTCGTTAATCATGAAATTGTACTGCCGTCCGATGACAACCAGCAGCGTGATTAAAAAAGCCGTGGCTACAAATTGTAGGCAAAGCAGTGCCAGTTTCCATTTACGGCGCGATTCTTTGAAATTCCGGAATGCCGACGAAAGCGGAATTTGAGCAAATATGCGCGCCGGCACAATTGCTACCAAAATAAACATTGCCAGACAAATGGATAGTAGCCAGAGAATAGATTGCAGTGAAAACAGAGCCCTGAGTGGGGCGTTCAATATTTCTTCAATAGAACCTCGCGAGCATAGAATGAATACGGTGGCGATGAGCAATGAGATGATGAGGCACACCAATGTCTCGGACAGGATGATACCTGCAATTTCTTTTTGCCCGGCTCCAAAACACTTATATACAGCCATCTCCTTGCTTCGTTTTACAAGCGACGAGAGAGTAACCAATATATAGTTGAGTGCAGCTGTAAACAATACGGCAAACGCAAGTAAGGCGAGAAGTACCGACATTCTTTTTACATCGGAAGAGGTACGATGAAGGTCGGTAATAGAATGAAGCGTATAGAAAACCTTGGAGCCGGCTTTCACCATCTCAGCCATATCCTGATGCCGTTTCTGCATATTCTCCATGGCAGGAGCAAGTGTCTGTGGTTTTGTCTCTTTTGTTAACTTCACAAAAGCGCAGTAGCGATCATTGCCGAGCCAGTTTTCCGACCCGTCCCACATGAACTTGCCAATGGAGGTCAGAGATACAACAACATCATAGCCAAACTCCGAATTTTGAGGAATATCCTCAAAAACACCGCCAATGATAATGGTATTGTCGGGCCATTCATCCATTCGAATGGTCTCTCCGATAATATCTGAGGCATTTTTGCCCATCTTCTCGGCGATCGATCGGGAAACCATTGCATACATAGGCTGAGATAATATCTTTTTTGCGTTACCCGATAGTACGGGGCGGGGCAATATATCGAACAAGCAATTGTCGGCTAAGATGAAACTGGCAGTCAAACGCTGTTTGGCAGATGTAGAGAAAACGGCATCGTTGGCCAATTGTGTAAAACGTGTTGCCGCCTCTACCTGAGGGATCTCGGCTCTCATTCCGGGGGCGATTGCACCGCTTACACTAGGAAACTTTGTTGTCGCTTCATTTGTTCGCCCAACGTTTTCCTGAACCTGATAAATCCGTTCATTGTCAGGATAGAAATTTTCGAAATGTTGTTCAAAGCACACTTTAGCTATGAGAACCAACCCCACAGCAAGTCCGATTCCTAACGAAACAATGCGTATGCTGTTGTGCATTCTTTTACTGAAAATGCTTCGGAAGGCTTTTTGAATATTCCTAATCATCTTTGTGGTTACTTAAATAATAATTTCTGATTATCACCGAAGTTTTCGTATCCGGAGGTAATTATTTTTTCGCCGGGTTGCAGTCCGCTCAACACTTCGTAAAACAACGGATTTTGGCGTCCGATGGTGATGTTGCGGCGAGTTGCTGTTTTGCCGTCTTTTGATAGTACGAAAATCCATTGTCCACCGGTGGTTTGGTAAAACGATCCGCGTGGAATTAACGTTGCCTTGGTGGGTTGCCCGAGTTGCAGATTGATGTAGTAGGTTTGTCCCGCACGAATATTTGCGGGGCGTTCGCCGGCAAACACGAAGTCGGTTTTGAACTGCTTGTCGCGTACTTCGGGATAGACTTTACGCACCCGCAAAGCAAAACTTTTGTCTTGTTGTTCGAAGGAAGCGCTTAGTCCTGCACGTACTTTATCGATATAATGCTCGTCAATCAGCGCTTCGATTTTGTAGTCGGACAGCACGCTGATTTGTCCGATGCGGCTACCGGTAGCTACTGATTGTCCTATTTCAACTTCGAGCAATCCGAGCTGCCCGTTCACCGGAGCCTTGATGTTGAGGTTGTCCACCCGTTGGCGAACCAATATCAGATTCTTCCGCATATTTTGCAAGCTTTCCTCCATCTGTTTCACCTGAATGGAACGATAGATGGAATCCTGCTTCTGTCGTTCGGCCACCAGTTTGCGGCTGTTCAAAGCAAAGTCGTAATCCTCTTGTGCTTGCAGATAATCCTCTTTCGATACCATTTTGTCGCCACTCAGTTGCTTGTATTGTTCGTATTTTCGCTTTTTGCGTGCAACATCCATGTCGAGTTGCAATCGCTCTTTTTTCAAACTGAGGCGTTCCTGTTCCATTGAAACCAGGGTGTTGCGAAGAAAGTTCTGTTTTTCTGCCAGTTGGGCTTCGCTGTCCAGAATGTTGAGATTGAGCATCGTGTTTTTTAATTTGACAATCACGTCACCCTGATGTACTTCAGCTCCCTCTTCCACCAATTTTTCGGATACCATTCCACCCTCTATAGCGCTCAACTGAATAGTATTGATCGGTTCAACCTGTCCGCTGACACGTATGTAATCATTGAATTGTCCTTGTGTGACAGTTTCCGTAACAAGGGTTTGTTTGTCGACATTCATTTGCCTGGCATGGCTACCGAATATCAGCCAGATCAATAGTAATAGTAACCCGGCGCCTCCGGCCAGATAGGGAAGGTGCTTCTTCTTGATTCCTTTCTTTTTTTCTATTTGAATATCCATAATTTATCAGTTAACAATTAATAATTCATCATTCTCAATTGAATGACTTTCCTTTGTAGTATTCGAGCAAACGGTGTTTCAGCTGGTATTTCAGATTGGCATACAGTTCTTCCACTTGCGCTTGTAACAGCCGGTTGGCACTGGTGCTTAATTCCAGAGCGCTAATCATTCCCATGTTGTATTTTTGGGAGTTGAGGCGATGGGCTGTTTCCATCGATTCCCGTTGTTTTTGAGCATGAAGATATTCTTCTGCGGTTCCGTGTGCATCGGCCACTGTCTGTTCGATGTCGCTGTAAAGTGACCGGAGTGTGTCGTCGTAGTCGCTTTGTGCAATTTTTAGTTGCTGCTTACTGCGTTGAAATTCGGCAGAACGTGAGAACCCAGAGAAAAGAGGAACGGATAGCGAAAGTCCGAAGAAAGAACTTTGATTGTCGTTAAATTGTTGTTTGAAAGATGTGTATGACGAGCCGTTCATCAACCGGGTAAAGTAGGTGCCGTATCCGCCGTATAGGGAGAGCGTCGGAAAAAAATGTCCTCTTGCGACGCCGACAGCCATTTGCGATGCTTTTAGCGACTTTTGTGCGGTAAGCGCTTTGGGGGAGAAACTTAGCGCCTGTTCGTAAATGGTTAACGGATTCTCTTTTGTAGAGTCGACCAGCATTAACGAGTCGTAACCGGCAATCGCAAATGTCTGATCGATAGGATAATTTATCTTTGCCCGTAGTTTGATTTGTTCCTGCTCAAGTAGATTCTGTTGTTTTACAAGCAAATACCTGTTTTGAGATGCTTGTGCTTCCATCTCGGCCATATCGGGAGTCGATTTCAGTCCCAGCTCTTCCATCTTTTTTGCCTTTTTCAGGTTGCCCAGGCTCTCTTCCAGTTGCAGACCGGCCAAACGAACCGTTCCCTGATAATACTGAACGTTGAAAAACAACTCCATGGTTTCGTAGGCCAACATCTCTTTCAATTGACGGAGTTGCTCTTCTCCTTTCAAACGGTTCATCCGTTCCATACGGGTTTTGGTTATTTGCGAAAAGCCGTCGAAGAGAGTGACTGACGAGTAGATTTGATATTCGTTGTAGAGTGTATTCGTATTGACATACTTGTAGGTGTCCTTGTCCAATACGCGTCCGAAAGATAGTGATCCGTCTGAGGTAACTTTAAGGGACGGTAGTAAGCCTCCAATCGCCTCTTTATGGTTTTGTTTGTAGATTTCTATCTGCGCTTCCTGTTTTCTCTTGTCGTTGCTGTGCTCTACCGCATAATGAATGCAGTCGGCAAGAGTCCATGCCTTTTGTTGGGATGATAGCAGAGCGCATGATATACAACAAACGGAAATTAAAGCAAGTTTCTTCATTCTTCTTGGACGTAATTTTTTGTGAAATCTATTTCTAAAATCGTGCCAAAGAATTATTTTGCTCGTAATTAAGTGTTTATGTGTTGCGTGTGTTTTTTATAGTGTAAAATAAATTTACACTCTTGATGAAAAATTTTACAGATATAGACTGAAGAGCTCCTATTCGATTTCTATCCGGACTCTGTATCCGGAGTGAGGATGGACAGGGGTGAGGGAGAAATATCCTTTTTGTATGAATCCATTCGTAATTACCAACGGAGCATTTGCCTGTCGCTGCTGATGATCGTTTTGTAACTCTCCGGCGACAGGAGTATGATCGATGTAAAAACGTCCGGATTTATCGGGAACCACAAACCTGTCGAAAAACAGGCGGGCCACATATCCCATGGTGATTCGGAGGTTGATTTCTACGCAAGGGTGTAGTTTTATCTCCTCGTTTTCGTTGTATGCAAACATATCGATACCCAGCATTCCTGAATAGTAAGGGGCAATTTCGGAAACAATAAATTCATGTAGCTGTTCTTGAATCCATAATAACTGTTCAACGTCGATGCCTTTGTTCGTGAGATTCTGAATAATAATATCGTTGCTCATTAAAAAGTTACTGCGATAGGTGCCTTTCTCGGTCTCAAACAGTGAATAGCCTGCGAATGAGACTTGTCCTTTGTGGCACTCAAACTCCAGTGCGAAGTCCTGTATCTTGTCGTAGATCGGTTCGGCAATCACACTCCCCTGCTTTTCGATTACGTTACGGCACCATCCCCGTCGGCTATCGGTCATCTTGTCGCGCGACCAGCAGAGTCCTTTTCCGCTTCCCGACCAGGGAGCTTTGAAGATCACGCGGGCATATTTTGCAGCATAATTTTCTACTGCGTCTATTGAAGTTAGCTCCTGCGCGGATTGCGGTAGTGGGGCATTAGTAAACTGCCGGGTTCGGATAAAATCTAATGCCTTGATGGCCATGTTTCGATGAGATAATTGCCGGATGGTGCTCAATTGCAGTTCACTTGGTAAAAGATCCGGATCGGCACCCGACAGTGTCAGTCGTTTATGAGCGGCAGTATCCCAGCCCCAGGGTATCAGAGAGGTGATTTGTGAAAAATCGGGAGTCGAACTCAGACAGGATTCTGTGATTTGCGGAAAGAGTTGCCGGATCGCGCCAAACCATTGATCCTCGGGTGAAGGCGTCCACACAACACTGCCGGCTGGAGCATACCACAATGGCAGACAAGCCAAATCGTGAGCCAGTCGCTTCGCTTGCTGCGGGGCATTGAAATTCCGGTCGTTGTTGGCCAATGCCAAGTCATGTTCGGGGTTGAAAAAATAGAGCGTCTGATCCATGCTGCAAACTTAAGGCTAATCTGATGAAAATGCAATATTAACATATTTAAGCGTTGAATAAAGATTTGTGAATTTTAGTGATGAAAATTATTTGCATTCTATTAAAAAAAGAGATAAAAATTTTGTTCATTCATAAATTCGATATACCTTTGACAACGATTTCGTTTTCAAGATGACAAATAGACATCAATCCTTGATTGATAGCTTTGAGAAAAAGCTACGCAAGCTGTTGCAATTACATGCCGAAGAAAGAACTGCTAATCAGAAATTAACGGAGCAATTGCAGCGGAAAGAGGAGGATTTGATGCAAGCGCATAAAGTTATTCTTGAATTACGTTCCGATTATGAAAATCTGAAATTGGCACAAACGTTTACCGGCGGTAGTGAGGCTGAGCGAGAACTGGCTCACAAACGAATTTCACAATTGGTGCGGGAAATTGACAAATGTATTGATTTGCTGAATCAATAAAGCAAATGAACGACGAACTATTTACCATAAATGTCAATTTGGCTGGGCATCGTTTTCCGTTGACAATCAACAGGGAGGATGAAAAGTTGTATCGCGATGCCGCCAAAGATCTGAAAGAAAAAATAGACTCTTACCGGGAACGACATGCCCAGTTGCCTTATGAATCTGTGCTTGTAATGTCGGCTTATCATTTCGCAATTGAAGCCGAAAAGCTGAAACACAGAGAAGATGTAGGTCCGGTTGTAGAGAAAATGGAGCTGTTGGATACGGAATTGGATAAATACTTGAATGAACTTCAATAGGTTCGTTAATACTTTTGAGAGAACAATATTCCCGCATTGCTCGTGCCACAAAAGGCTACGGGTCAATGCGTTTTTTATATTTAATACCTAAATAATTCTATGAGTCCAATATTGTTAATTATCCTGACTATCATTATTACTGCGGCAGCCACATGGGTCGTCGTACGTTTCGTTTTGAATGGTCGTTCACAGAAAATTTTGAAAGATGCCGAGGCGGAAGCCGAAGTGCTGAAGAAAAATAAATTGCTCGAAGCCAAAGAACATTTTGTTTCGATGAAGTCGGAATACGAGAAGGAAGTTGCTTCGCGTAATTCTAAAATGCAGCAAGCCGAAGTTCGCATTCAGCAACGGGAAATGACCCTGAATCAGAAACAAGGTGAACTACAGCGCAAAAATACCGAGGTGGATGCGATTAAAGAAAATCTTGAATCGCAAATTGACTTGGTAGAGAAGAAAAAGAAAGAGCTGGAAACCATTCATCGTAAGGAGCTTGAACAACTCGAAACTATTTCGGGGCTGTCAGCCGAAGAGGCGAAAGATAAGTTGATCGAATCGTTGAAGGATGAGGCCAAGACTGGTGCTATGTCCTACATCAACGAGATTATGGAAGAGGCCAAGATGAATGCCAATAAGGAGGCTAAACGTATTATCATTCAAACGATACAGCGTGTGGCTACCGAGGCTGCTATCGAAAATTCAGTTACCGTGTTCAATATTGAATCGGACGAAATAAAAGGACGTATCATCGGTCGTGAAGGACGCAATATTCGCGCGTTGGAAGCCGCTACCGGTGTTGAAATCATCGTTGACGATACTCCCGAAGCAATTGTGCTTTCTGCCTTTGACCCTGTTCGCCGCGAAATTGCCCGTCTGGCATTGCACCAGTTAGTTTCCGACGGTCGTATCCACCCTGCCCGTATCGAAGAGGTGGTAACCAAAGTGAAAAAACAGGTGGAAGAGGAGATTATCGAAACAGGTAAACGTACCACCATCGACCTCGGTATTCATGGTCTGCATCCCGAATTGATTCGTATGGTAGGTAAGATGAAATACCGTTCGTCGTACGGACAAAACCTGTTGCAGCACGCCCGCGAAACGGCAAATCTCTGTTCTGTAATGGCTGCCGAGCTCGGTCTGAACCCGAAAAAAGCAAAACGTGCCGGTCTGTTGCACGATATTGGGAAAGTGCCCGATGACGAACCGGAATTGCCACATGCATTGCTCGGTATGAAACTGGCCGAACAGTACAAAGAAAAACCGGATATTTGCAACGCCATCGGTTCGCACCACGAAGAGACCGAAATGACCAGCTTGCTGGCTCCGATCGTTCAGGTGTGTGATGCCATCTCGGGTGCTCGTCCCGGCGCACGCCGCGAAATCGTTGAGGCCTATATCAAACGTTTGAACGACCTTGAAAATCTGGCATTGTCGTATCCCGGCGTTCAGAAGACCTATGCCATTCAGGCCGGTCGCGAACTGCGCGTGATTGTAGGTGCCGACAAGGTAGATGATAAATCGGTAGAGACACTCTCGTTCGATATTGCCAAGAAAATTCAGGATGAGATGACCTATCCGGGTCAGGTGAAGATCACCGTTATCCGTGAAACCCGTTCAGTAAGCTACGCGAAGTAAACACATTCTTTCAAATAGATTTCTAAAAGCTCTTGCAAATGCAGGAGCTTTTTTTGTTTGTGAAATATAATTCGTTGATTATATTTGTGGTAAAATAATAAACGAAATTCCGATGCTTTACCGAATGTCTACAGAAATGTGTTGACCATAGCCCCTCTGGCGGGATGAATGAAGTATAGCGCGCATCAGAGAATGAATCAAACGGCTTATTTCAATATCTATGGAGATACAATTAATAAGGAGTAAAATCTACACGATCAGAGATCAGAAAGTAATGCTTGATCGTGATTTGGCTGAGATGTATGGCGTGGAAACCCGAGTTCTGAACCAGGCTGTAAAAAGGAATATGGAGAGATTTCCCTCAGATTTTATGTTTCAATTATCGAATGTTGAATTTGAAAATTGGAAATCACAAATTGTGATATCCAACATAGAGGGGGTCGACTTGAAATCACAAAACGTGACATCAAGTTGGGGCGGGATCAGAAAACTGCCATACGCTTTCACTGAGTTGGGTGTAGCCATGCTCAGTAGCGTTCTCAATTCCAAAACGGCCATTGAGGTCAATATGGGCATTATGCGCGCATTCGTTACGATACGTCAGGCATTGGCATATCCACAGCCTGATCGGTACGAGGAGTTAAAGCAACATATGGACGGGATACTCACCGATCAAAATGACATTAACGAAGATACCCGTATGCAACTGGAACTTATTAATCAGACACTGGCAGAACTTCAAGTGAATAAGCAGCTGAACGATAGGCCATATAGAAGAATTGGATTTCATAGAGATGAGTAGTCGTTGTGTTAAATAGAAGGAGGGTGTTTAGTAAGAGAAATCTCCTTGCCAACTTTAAATGGCTTTTATTGTGACTGAAAATGTTGTATCTTTGTGCCAGAATAATTGTCATTTGTCACCTGCCAATTGTGCATTAAAAACCGGGGTCGCTTGGTTTTGACAGCGGGTAGAAGAGGTATGTAAGCATGCCGAGCCCTGAGATGTCGGCTCGTAAATCTCGATGCTCAAAATTGTAACTGGCGAAAATAACTACGCTCTTGCTGCTTAATCGAAGTATAGTAGATTGAAGCTTTATCCCGGCGATAGTGCCGGGACGAGACATCTCCCAAATGCCGTGGTCTCGAGGCTCTTTGATCAGGAGGTGCAGCTAAATCGGGAATAGTCGGACGTAGCCTCGTGCGGTCGATGAGATTCAGAGGATAAGGTAACGGTTGGTGGCTTCGGTCTTGCCGGTACACGAAAAACGAAGGCGAAGATAAGCATGTAGAAAGCGTATTGCTTCCTCGTTTGGACGCGGGTTCGACTCCCGCCGGCTCCACGAAATAGCAGGTAATCTATTTTTAGTCCCCTGTATTATGGTTAAACATAATACAGGGGACTGTTATTTATGAACATTACCTTTGTCTGCTGAAGTGGTTAAATTGAGTTTAATGAGGGTTTTTTTTGTCAAAATGTTTTGCGGGTTCTTAAATGTGTAGTATTTTTGATCTCGATAGATAGGGACAACATTTTGTTGTTCGCGTGCGTTGGTGTACGATTTGATAGCGAAAAGTTCATGATTATGCAAACTTGCATTTATCCCCCTGAACTCTGATTGTCTGTTGTCTCCTTAATTCTTATTCTTACCTAAAGAGAGCGTTGTGCTGGTGTCGAATTGATCCGGCATAATAGTTGAGTGTTCCACGTTCTGGGAACATGAGCTTTATAGATTTATTCTTCTAAAGAGAAATCTTTATACTCCTATTTTTTACTACCACAGTCTGCATAGTTGTCCGAAAGTAAAGTTGGCAACTCAAGCCGATCAGAGATGTAGCTATGTAGTCTGATAAAGAGTTTAATGCTATCCGATAAAGAGGCATTTACTTCTATTCTAAGAGAAAGAAACCGGCAGCTCGGATTATTTTTTCAAATGATGATTCGTTTGAAGAGATTTCTGGTAGTTGTTACGTTATTACCAAACTAAAGATTAAGCAATCAATTGAGTCATTTAGCTGTTTTTGAATTCAGATAAGTGCGAAGAAAATGGGTATCCCTGATGTTTGTACTAACCCGGGAGCCTCCGGTTCATTCTGAATTTTTTCAGGAGGTGAATTGGATAATGTATGGCTGTTTAGCTGTATGGAGCTGATTTGTAGTTTTTATTAGAATAGTAACGTGATGTAAATGCAACGGAAACTAACCATAATCCTGTTTGTCTGCTGTGTCGTTCTGGTAAGAGCGGCCAGTATTCCTATTGCTATATTATCTCCTGATTTTGGCGCTTCGTATCGTTCATATTGGTCCTTGAATGGAACCAGCTCCATTGTTAGTAATAAACTGCAATTGACCGATGATGTGCCTAATCAATCAGGAACTGCGTTTTGGACCGGAACGGTTTGTAATTCCAATAGCTTTAAATTTAGCGCGTTTTTCTCTTTCACCATTACGCATAGCGGTTCGTCTGTTCCTTATGCTGATGGATTGGTGTTTGTTATTCAGCAATATGCCAACAATTGGGGTGCATCCGGAGGTGGGTTGGGTTATGATGGATTGCCGGGGAAATCGATTGCTGTAGAGTATGATACCTATGAGAATTCTGACTATAATGATCCGGATGCCAATCATATTGCGATAGATTTCGGAGGCAGTGTGACTCATCCATCAAGTGCGTATTATGCAAATTCATCTACGTTAAAGAGTGCCGGAATAACTTTAACTGCCGGAAAAACATTTTATACATGGATCGATTACGACGGAGCAAAACTGCAAGTGCGTATCAGCACGACAACAACGCGTCCGGTCACTCCTATTTTAAGCTATACCTATGATCTGACCTCCTATTTTGACGGAGCTAACGTTTACTATGGCTTTGGTGGTGCTACGGGATGGGGAACGGAAAAAAATATAATAAATAATGCGTATATCAATAATGATTATACTCCAATTGATATATTGGCAAATAAGTATACACAAAAAGCTCCTTCTGTCTCCGCAACCACGGCTTCAATTTGCCGCGGCAATAGCTATGCTTTCAACGGCATGACTTACACCACCGCCGGAACGTATGCCGCTCATTTGACCAATTCTGTGGGTTGCGATAGCACTGCTACGTTAGTTTTGACGGTAAAAGAGCCGAGTAGTTCCATAACAAACGCTTCGATCTGTCGTGGCGATAGCTATGCTTTTAATGGTACAACTCATACCACCGCCGGAACGTATGTGGCTCATCTGACGAATGCCGTTGGCTGCGATAGCACCGCTACATTAGTTTTGACGGTAAAAGAGCCGGGCAGTTCTACCACAAATGCTTCGATCTGTCGAGGCGAAACCTACACATTTAATGGAGCGACTTACGTCACCGCCGGAACCTATGTTGCACATCTGACGAATGCCGTTGGCTGCGATAGTACTGCCACATTAATTTTAAAGATAAAGGAACCAAGTAGTTCTACAACAATCGCTTCGATTTGCCGTGGTGAAAATTACATGTTTAACGGTACTACTTACTCTACCACCGGAATTTATCAGGCGCATCTGATCAATGCCGTTGGTTGTGATAGTACCGTTACATTAGTTTTGAAGATCAAAGAACCGAGCAGTTCTACGACAAATGCTTCGATCTGCCGTGGCGATAGCTACACTTTCAACGGTACGACTTATACTGTTGCCGGAACTTATGTGGCTCATCTGACTAATTCCGTTGGTTGTGATAGTACCGTTACATTAGTTTTGAAGATCAAAGAACCGAGCAGTTCTACAACAACCGCTTCGATCTGTCGCGGCGATAGTTGCACGTTTAATGGAGCGACCTACGCTACCGCCGGCACTTATGTTGCACATCTGACGAATGCTGTTGGTTGCGACAGTACAGCAACGTTGGTTTTGACGGTAAAAGAACCGAGCAGTTCTATCACAACGGCTTCGATTTGCCGTGGTGACAGTTATATTTTTAATGGTACAACCTACAGCACCGCCGGAACCTATGTCGCACATCTGACTAATGCTGTTGGCTGCGACAGCACCGCTACATTAGTTTTGACGGTAAAAGAGCCGAGTAGTTCTACCACTACGGCATCTATCTGCCGCGGTGATAGCTACACTTTCAACGGTACGACTTATACCGCTGCCGGAATTTATGTTGCACATCTGACGAATGCCGTCGGCTGTGACAGTGCTGCAACGTTAGTTTTGACGGTAAAAGAACCGAGCAGCTCTACTACAAATGCTTCAATTTGCCGCGGTGACAGCTATACTTTCAATGGAGCGACTTACTCTATCGCCGGAACTTATGTCGTACATCTGACGAATGCCGTTGGTTGTGATAGTACCGTTACATTAGTTTTGATGGTAAAAGAGCCGAGCACGTCTACCACTCCTGCCTCAATTTGTCGTGGCGATAGCTACATTTTTAACGGCACGACTTATACTGCTGCAGGAACTTATGTCGTACATCTGACGAATGCCGTTGGTTGCGATAGCACCGCTACGTTGGTTTTGACGGTAAAAGAACCGAGCAGCTCCACGACAAATGCTTCTATCTGCCGTGGCGATAGCTACACTTTTAACGGAATAACCTACTCCACCGCCGGAACGTATGTGGCACATTTGACGAATTCTGTTGGCTGCGACAGCACCGCTACATTAGTTTTGAAGATCAAAGAGCCGGGCAGTTCCACAACCACGACTTCAATTTGCCGCGGCGATAGCTATGTTTTTAACGGCGTGACTTACGCCACCGCCGGCACTTATCAGGCTCATCTGACTAATGCCGTCGGCTGCGATAGCACTGCCACGTTAGTCTTGCAAATAAAAGAACCGAGCACGTCTACCACTACGGCTTCAATTTGCCGTGGCGATAGCTATGCTTTCAACGGCGAGACCTACACTACCGCCGGAACGTATCAGGCGCATTTGACTAATGCCGTCGGCTGCGATAGCACTGCTACGTTAGTTTTGAAGATCAAAGAACCAAGCAGTTCTACGACAAACGCTTCAATTTGCCGCGGTGATAGCTATACTTTCAACGGAGCGACTTATACCGCTGCCGGAATTTATCAGTCGCATTTGACTAATGCCGTCGGCTGCGATAGCACTGCCACGTTAGTCTTGCAAATAAAAGAACCGAGCACGTCTACCACTACGGCTTCAATTTGCCGTGGCGATAGCTATGCTTTCAACGGCGAGACCTACACCACCGCCGGAACCTATGTGGCACATTTAACTAATGCTGTTGGTTGCGACAGTACCGCTACGTTGGTTTTGAAGATCAAAGAACCGAGCAGCTCCACGACAAATGCTTCTATCTGCCGTGGCGATAGCTACACTTTTAACGGAATAACCTACTCCACCGCCGGAACGTATGTGGCACATTTGACTAATGCTGTTGGTTGCGACAGTACTGCAACGTTAGTTCTGAAGATAAAAGAACCAAGCAGCTCCACGACAAATGCTTCTATCTGCCGTGGCGATAGCTACACTTTTAACGGAATAACCTACTCCACCGCCGGAACGTATGTGGCACATTTGACTAATGCTGTTGGTTGCGATAGCACTGCAACGTTAGTTCTGAAGATAAAAGAACCGAGCAGTTCTACGACAAATGCTTCGATTTGTCGCGGGGATAGCTACACTTTCAATGGTACGACTTATACCTCTGCCGGAACGTATGCAGCTCATCTGATCAATGCCGTTGGCTGCGACAGCACCGCTACATTCGTTCTGACGGTAAAAGAACCGAGCAGCTCTACTACAAATGCTTCAATTTGCCGCGGGGATAGCTATGCTTTCAACGGCACTACTTATACCGCTGCCGGAACTTATGTGGCACATTTGACTAATGCTGTTGGTTGCGACAGTACTGCAACGTTAGTTCTGAAGATCAAAGAACCAAGCAGTTCTACGACAAACGCTTCAATTTGCCGCGGCGATAGCTACACTTTCAACGGTGTGACTTACGCCACTGCCGGAACCTATGTGGCTCATTTGACTAACGCTGTAGGTTGTGATAGCACTGCCACGTTAGTTTTGACGGTAAAAGAGCCAAGTAGTTCTACAACCACTGCTTCGATCTGTCGTGGCGATAGTTACACGTTTAATGGAGCAACTTATACTACCGCCGGAACATATGTTGCTCATCTGACCAATGCTGTAGGCTGCGACAGCACAGCAACTTTGGTTCTAAAGGCGAAGGAACCGGGCAGTTCCACTACAAATGCTTCGATTTGTCGCGGGGATAGCTACACTTTCAACGGTGTGACTTACGCCACTGCCGGAACCTATGTGGCGCATCTGACCAATGCCGTTGGTTGCGACAGCACTGCCACGTTGGTTTTGACGATAAAAGAACCGAGCACGTCTACCACCACGACTTCAATTTGCCGCGGCGATAGCTATGTTTTTAACAGCGTGACTTACGCCACCGCCGGCACTTATCAGTCGCATCTGACGAATGCCGTTGGCTGCGATAGTATTGCAACGTTAGTTCTGAAGATAAAAGAGCCGAGCGGCTCCACGACCACAGCTTCGATCTGTCGAGGAGGAAACTACACGTTTAATGGAGTGACCTACACTGCTGCCGGAACGTATGTGGCTCATCTGACGAATGCTGTTGGTTGCGATAGTACTGCAACGTTAGTTCTGAAGATAAAAGAGCCGAGCGGCTCCATGACCACAGCTTCGATCTGTCGAGGAGGAAACTACACATTTAATGGAGTGACTTACACTGCTGCCGGAACGTATGCCGCTCATTTGACGAATTCTGTTGGCTGCGACAGTGCCGCTACGTTAGTTCTGACGATAAAAGAACCGAGCACGTCTACCACCACGACTTCAATTTGCCGCGGCGATAGCTACACTTTCAACGGTGTGACTTACACCACCGCCGGAACCTATGTTGCACATCTGATTAACGCTGTGGGCTGCGACAGCACCGCTACATTGTTTTTGAAGATCAAAGAACCGAGCAGCTCTACCACTACGGCTTCGATCTGTCGTGGAGAAAACTACCTGTTCAACGGCGTGACCTACACCACCGCCGGAACCTATCTCGCGCATTTGACTAACGCTGTAGGTTGTGATAGTACTGCCACGTTAGTTTTGAAGATAAAAGAGCCAAGCAGTTCTACGACAACCGCTTCGATCTGCCGCGGCGAGAGCTATACTTTCAATGGAGCGACCTACACTGCTGCTGGAACGTATGCCGCACATCTGACTAACGCCGTCGGTTGTGACAGCACCGCTACGTTAGTTTTGAAGATAAAAGAGCCGAGCAGCTCTACGACAACCGCATCCATTTGTCGTGGCGATAGCTATGCGTTTGGGGGAGGGGCTTATACCACCGCTGGAGCCTATGTTGCTCATTTGACTAACGCTGTAGGTTGTGATAGTATCGCTACGTTAATTCTGAAGGTAAAAGAGCCTAGTAGCTCTATTACTAAGGCTTCGATTTGCCGTGGCGACAGTTACGCTTTCAATGGCATGATCTACACCGTTGCTGGAACTTATATTGTTCATTTGACTAATTCGGTTGGTTGTGACAGCGCCGCCATGTTACAACTGGCTGTCCGGGAGCCAAGCGGCTCCATAACAACCGCTTCTATCTGCCGCGGAGAGAGCTATACATTTAATGGGAAGGTCTATGCTGTGGCTGGAACCTATGCGACGCATCTGACGAATGCTGTGGGTTGCGACAGTACCGCTACTTTGCAACTGACAGTCCTTGAACCGAGCAGTTCTTTAACTACGGCTTCGATCTGTCATGGAGAAAGCTACACGTTTAATGGGCGAGTATATGATAGCGTGGGAACGTATACGGTTCATTTTACGAATGCTGCGGGGTGCGATAGTGCTGCAACGCTTCAGTTGAACATCTGTTATTCCAAAACCGTACAGATGAGTGATACGATTTATCAGAATCAAAACTATGCCGCGTATGGGTTTTCGATTCCAACACAAAAGAAATATGGTGATTTGACCTTCTATCAACATCAGAAAACGGTACAGGGTTGTGATAGTACTGTTGTACTAAAATTGAACGTTTCTCCCGATTTTGACGTGGAGGTGAAGCCTGTGCCTGAAATTTGCGCGGACGATAAATATTTTACGTTGACCTATGAAATAAAGAAGGGTGCGATTGAATTTGATTCGATTGCGTTTGATAACAACGCGCTGAAGATGGGATTTAAGAATATGAAGATGCAGGATGCCGTGGGGTTTGTTGATATTCCGTTGCCATTGCATGTTGTTCCTGATAAGTATAATTTTTCTGTGGTATTTCGGAATGGTTATATTCAGAAAGAGGTTCCGGTGACCATTGCGATTAACTACGCGTCGTCCGTTATCCTGCAAAAATGGAATGATGTGTTGGCTCTTCTCAATAGTAGTTATAACGGAGGATATGAATTTGCGTCATACCAGTGGTATAAGAATAATCAGCTTATGAGTGGTGAGACGCGATCATATCTGTATGTGAAGAACGGAACCTTGGATACTAAAGCTGAGTATAAAGCCAAAGTGACACGTGTTAGTGATGGTGTGGCGCTGTTTACATGCCCTGTCGTTCCGGTAGTGAAATCGGATGTCGCGGTGTTTCCTACAGAGTTTTCGGCTGCAACCAACGTGACTATCCGAACAACAGCTCCGGGTTCTGCCGTTCTAATGAAGTCTTCGGGAATCAGACTAAAGCAGCAAACTCTGCAGCGTGGCGACAATAGCATGTTTGTGTCTGTTCCGTCCGGAAATTATGTGTTGGTTATTACAAATGAACAGGGTGATGTGAAAAGACAGGTGTTGATTGTAAAATGAGGGGTTGAATATGACTGAAATGAGGTTGTTTTTGCTTTCTGTGACGTTGTTGTGTACTGTAGCCATGTTTGCTCAACGTGAAATAAACGAGAGCCATTTGTTGCTGTCGGGATCGAGCGGGTACTGTCAGATTAAAAATGGAGCGACGATTTCGAACGAGAAAGGCAATGTGGGATTTGCCTTGGGTGCTGCTTTTGAAAGGCAATACAAAAGCTTTTTATTTCAAACGGGAATCGAGCTTTCTCTCTACCGGTCGACGATGAGTTTGAAAGATACGCTGCAGGATCTGGATATGGTGGATACGGAAGATATGCCCTTCAGGGGTCATTTTACGTTTACAAAAACCAACGATTTACAGCGGTTGACAAATATTGCGATTCCCCTGATGGTGGGTTATGAGTCGTGGAACGGCTATTTTGTCTCTGTTGGAGGTAAGGCCATGTTCAACCTGGCCGGCAATACGTCGACTTCGACCCGTGTGAATCTGAGGGCATACTACCCGAATATTATTGGCGAAAATAACGATGGCGGACTGAGTAATATGCCTAATCATGGATTGTCGACCGTAACCCGGGTTGTGCATGGGTCGTTTAAGTTGAATGCGCTTTTTGTGGGATCGATCGAGTGCGGATATACCGTGCCGATCAAATATGAAAATCATATCCGGAGTATGAAACCGAAATTGCGCTTGTCGTTGTTTTGCGACTATGGCATAGCGCCGGTGAAGAAGGACAAAAAAACGACAGATCTTTTTGTAAACACATCCACTACCGGCGAAGTCGCTCCGGCTATTCGCAGTTACCTTTTTAATGACATGAAATCCAATCGTCTGAATGTAATGTATGCCGGGGTAAAGGTGACGATTATATTCGGACTGAAAGTGTATGAGTGTTTTTGTGATAATCTGTAAAGAGTTGCTATCCGATGTTGGCGAACGGATCGGGTTTCGCGCTGTTTTTATTTGGAATGCTGCATGATATAAGGAGGAAATGTAGTACCTTTGCAGCGTAATTTTAATACTTCGCATATAATCTACTTCGATGAACGAAAGATATAGCCAACGCGGTGTTTCCGCCTCTAAAGAAGACGTTCATAACGCTATCCGCAATCTGGATAAAGGTATTTTCCCCCATGCTTTTTGTAAAATAATTCCCGATATTCTGGGTGGGGATCCCGAGTATTGCAATATTATGCATGCCGATGGAGCCGGAACGAAATCGTCGCTGGCCTATCTCTACTGGCGCGAAACCGGAGATATTTCCGTATGGAAAGGTATTGCTCAGGATGCCCTGATTATGAACATCGACGACCTGTTGTGCGTAGGTGCAACCGATAACATTCTGGTGTCGTCGACCATCGGGCGGAATAAAAATCTGATTCCGGGCGAAGTGATTGCCGAAATAATAAACGGAACGGAAGTTTTGCTGGAGAAGCTTCGCAGTCTGGGCGTGAATGCTCACCTTACCGGTGGCGAAACGGCCGATGTGGGCGATTTGGTGCGTACCATTATTGTCGACAGCACGGTAACCTGCCGTATGAAGCGTTCGGATGTTATATCTAATGATAAGATACAGCCGGGTGATGTGGTTGTCGGTCTCTCATCGAGTGGCAAGGCAATTTACGAAGACGGTTACAATGGGGGTATGGGCAGCAACGGACTGACCTCTGCCCGTCACGATATTTTTGCTTACTATCTTGCCGAAAAATATCCGGAGAGCTACGATGCCAGTATGCCTACCGGACTGGCCTATTCCGGAACGAAAAAACTAACCGACGAAATTAAACATGTAGGTATGGATGCCGGTAAGCTGGTGTTGTCGCCTACGCGTACCTATGCCCCGATTATCCGCGACATTCTGGAACATCACCGCGAACATATTCACGGAATGGTTCACTGTTCGGGTGGCGCTCAAACAAAAGTGCTTCACTTTATCGACAATCTTCATGTTATCAAAGATAACCTCTTCCCGATACCGCCGTTGTTCGAAATGATTCAGGCCGAGTCGCAAGCCGATTGGAAAGAGATGTACAAGGTCTTCAACATGGGGCACCGGATGGAGATTTATCTCGATTCCGCATGGGCCGAAGACATCATAATTCTTTCCGAGAAATACAATGTCGATGCGCAGATCATCGGGCATGTGGAAGCTTCCGAAGGAGCGAAGGTGACCATTCGTAGCGATAAGGGCGTATTCAAATATACGAAATAAGAGCCCTTGGCTCATTTTGTCTGACTCAGCGCTGAAAACGGAAGCTTATGGAAAAGATGAATTTAACCATATTGGGGTGTAATTCGGCGCTGCCTTCTATCAATAGCTTTCAGACTTCGCAGTTGCTGTCGCTTCGCGAAAAACAGTTTATGATCGACTGTGGCGAGGGGGCTCAGATTCGTCTTCGTCAGCTCAAAATCAAAGCTTCGCGGCTGAACCATATCTTTATTTCACATCTTCATGGCGATCACTGTTTCGGACTGATCGGACTCATTTCGTCGCTGGGCATGTTGGGTCGCACTTCCGATTTGGTGATTCATTCGCATTCCGATTTGGTTGGAATTTTGCAGCCCCAAATAAACTATTACTGTGCGGATGCCGGATATAAAGTGGTTTTCGAACCGTTCAATCCAAGGCAACATGCACTTATTTATGAAGACCGTTCGTTGCAGGTTTTTTCTATTCCGCTGAAACACCGTGTGCCTACCGCCGGATTCCTGTTTTCCGAAAAAGAGAAAGAGCGTCATATCGTTCGTGAAATGATCGATTTTTACCGGATTCCGGTTCGGGAAATTGCCCGTATCAAGCAGGGCGATGATTTTGTGCGTGAGGATGGCGAAATTGTACCGAACGACCGTTTGACCACAGCGCCTAATCCGGTGCGTAAATATGCCTATTGTTCCGATACGGCCTATTCGGAAAAAATTGTTCCGATCATCGAAGGTGTCGATCTTTTGTACCACGAGGCCACTTTCATGCAGAGTGAAATTGTGAGGGCGAAAGAGACGGCTCACTCTTCGGCACAGCAGGCTGCCGAAATTGCGAAAGCCGCTCATGTTAAGAAACTTATTATCGGTCACTATTCGGCTCGTTACGACAATCCGAGCGGTCTCTTGGCCGAGGCCCGGGCCATTTTTCCCGACACGCAACTGGCTTTTGACGGAATGCGGCTCGATGTCTGATTTTTTATTCCAAAAATTCAGATTCCAAAATTCAAATAGAGAGGAAACAAAGTATATTTGTTGTTCCGGAATCTTGGAATGGTGAATTTTGAAATAGTTATTTTGTAATTTTTCAATCGTAAATAAATATATGGAACAGAATCCTTTTCAGCGCCGGCCACAGTTGCGCAGCAACTCAAAACCTAATCCTTTTCGTCCCAAATGGGAACACCGGCCTCCCAGTTCGGATCTGATTTTCGGTATCCGTGCCGTCATCGAAGCGCTCGAAGCCGGGAAAGAGGTGGATAAAATTTTGATAAGAAGAGAGTTGTCGAGCGATCTGGCAAAAGAACTTTTTGCTGTTTTGCAGGGACGCAATGTGCCGGTGCAGCGTGTTCCGGTTGAAAAACTGAATGCGATTACCCAGAAGAACCATCAGGGTGTGATTGCCTACGCGGCAGCTATCGAGTATCAGCAGATTTCCAACATTATTCCTGCATTGTACGAAGAGGGAAAGAATCCGTTGGTGGTGGTGCTTGACGGGGTAACCGATATTCGCAACTTCGGAGCTATTGCCCGTACGTGCGAATGCGCAGGCGTAAATGCCATTGTGGTGCCGTCGCGGGGTGGTGCCGCCGCGAATGCCGATGCCGTCAAAACCTCGGCAGGAGCCTTGCACGTTCTTCCGGTTTGTCGAGAAAATAGTCTGCTGGATGCCGTCAAATTTCTGAAAAGTTCGGGGTTGAAAGTGATAGCTGCTACCGAAAAAGCGGCAAAAGATTTTACGGCGATTTCATATAAAGAGCCGATCGCTATTGTGATGGGATCGGAAGATATCGGAATTTCCGACGAAATACTTCGCTTGTGCGACGAGTTGGTCTCTATTCCGGTGTTGGGAACTATTGCTTCGTTGAATGTTTCGGTGGCTGCCGGGGTATTGATTTATGAGGCGGTAAAACAGCGTCGCTAATGCAGGCACAATCAGAAAATACAAATGACTGACTCGCAAGAATCAGTCATTTGTGTTTTCTGGAAATTGTTTTTCCTCCCTGTTTTGTTTGGGAATCAGAATGCCGTGCATAAAGGCATTGATAATAAATCGTTTGTTGTATTTCATTTTCTCGCTTACCCTGTCGCGTACGTAGGGGGTTTCAATGCCCCGGAGTGCGTAATGGAATATTTGAGCCGAAAGCTCGGCATCGTGCAGATTGAAATACCCTTTCTCTTTTCCTTCCTGAAAAATGCCGACCAGTAGTTTGATCTCTTTGATGTCGAAACGGCGGCGGGCCTTTTCTACTTCGTAAATGTCGCGGAAAAAATCGGACCGTAGCGAACCGTTACGGGTTATTGATTCTTTTACGGCATCTAAGCGTGTGAAGATATATTCAGCCAGTTTTTTATCGGGAGGAATATCCAGCGCGGCAACTTTTTGCAGTTTCTCATTCAGAATGTTGAGCTCTTGTTCAATTACCGCCAGATAGATCTGATCTTTATTGCTGAAATAGGTATAAAGCGTGCGTCTGCCTTTGTTCGAGGCATTTGCGATGTCGTTCATCGTGGTGTTTGCTTTTCCCCATTTGGCAAAAAGCATCCGGGCGACATCTACAAGCATGGCGCGCGTTTTTTGTCCTGTAAGAGAAGCTATGGATGGCATCGTTCAATTTGATTTCGATTGTTGCGCAAAAATAATAAATTTGAGCAGAATTGAGTAATTTGAGGCTTATTTTTTTAGTTAAAAAAGATTGAAAGAATTTTTGCGAAGAAAATTGATTTGTTCATGGGGTTTACAACTATGCATAGAACTCCCTGTAGGGCGTTTTTCGCTCAGACAGAGTCTTTTTCATCAATTCAACATTCTGTTCGGTGTATTGAAAAAACGAAAATAAATAAGACTACTTAAGGCGCTCTATTTTCTGTGCGGCTTTTTTGTCTTTGGCGAAATTTGATGTAATTTCGTTGAAGCAAAACAAAGTTCCGCTGTAAAGAAATAAACGATATAAAATCAAAACATTAAACCATTTTACTATGACTCCGGTTGTTAGCATTATCATGGGCAGTACCTCCGATTTGCCCGTTATGGAAAAAGCCGCCAAGGTTTTTGACGAGTTTCAGATTCCGTTCGAAATTCATGCCCTTTCGGCTCACCGTACCCCGAAAGAAGTTGAAGCATTTGCCACCGGTGCCCGCGAACGTGGCATCAAAGTGATTGTGGCTGCTGCCGGTATGGCTGCTCACCTCCCGGGTGTGATCGCCGCCATGACTCCGCTACCTGTGATTGGAGTACCTATCAACGCTTCGCTCGACGGCATGGATGCCCTGCTGGCCATCGTACAAATGCCTCCGGGTATCCCCGTGGCAACCGTCGGTATCAACGCTTCGATGAATGCGGCTCTGTTGGCGGTACAAATCTTAGCCTCCGGCGACGAAAGCCTGCAAACCAAACTGATCGACTACAAGGAAGGCCTGAAAACGAAAATTGTGAAGGCCAACGAAGAGTTGAAAGAGGTGAAGTTTAAGTTTAAAACGAATTAAAGCCCCACCAACCTCCCCTTAGGGGGAGGCTTCTCAAATGGTAGAATCAGGAAGAGTCAGTAGGTACTAAGCTGTTGAATTTCTTTATAAATATCTCTCAATGTCAGATTTAATCTCCTCCCCTGTGGGGAGGTCGGGTGGGGCTTTAGTCCAACAACAAATAGAAACCCTCCGCAAGGAACTGCACGATCACAATTATCGTTACTACGTGTTGTCGCAACCCGCTATCAGCGACTACGAGTTCGATATGAAGCTGAAGGAGTTGCAGCGGCTCGAGGCGGCGCATCCCGAGTTTTTTGACCCGAGTTCGCCTACGCAACGGGTGGGTAGCGACCTGAAAAAGGTTGCAGTTGTAAATCTCATTGTTGCGAGTAAAGTTTTCGAGCGGGTGGCGCACCGTTACCCGATGCTCTCGCTGGGGAATACCTACTCCGAAAGCGAGGTGGCTGATTTCTTCAACCGGGCTGCGAAACTAATCGACGAACCGTTCGAGATCGTTTGCGAACTGAAGTTCGACGGTGTCTCTATTTCGTTGATCTACGAAGATGGTGTTCTGGTACGTGCCGTAACGCGCGGCGACGGTGTGAATGGAGACGATGTGACAGCTAATGTAAAAACCATACGTGCTATTCCGTTGCGTTTGCAGGGCGATGACTATCCCGCTTCATTCGAGATTCGGGGCGAAATTTTGTTGCCCTGGGAGTCGTTCGACCGGATGAACAAGGAACGTGAGGAGCAGGAAGAGGCACTCTTTGCCAATCCCCGCAATGCAGCTTCTGGAACACTGAAATTGCAAAATCCTGCCGAGGTGGCCAAGCGGCAACTCGATACCTATCTCTACTATTTGCTGGGCGAAAAGCTTCCGTGCGACGGCCACTACGAGAACCTGCAAAAGGCAAAATCGTGGGGTTTCAAGGTATCCGATGCCATGCGTAAGTGCAAAAGCATGGACGAGGTATTCGATTTTATCCACTACTGGGATAAGGAGCGGAGCAAACTCCCCGTGGCAACCGACGGCATCGTGTTGAAGATAAATTCGCTGCGTCAGCAACAGGAACTGGGCTTCACGGCCAAATCGCCCCGCTGGGCAGTGGCGTACAAATATCAGGCCGAGCAGGTGTCTACCGTACTCAGGAGCGTAGAGTTTCAGGTGGGACGCACGGGAACGGTTACTCCGGTAGCCAACCTCGAACCTGTTTTGCTTGCAGGAACTACCGTAAAGCGGGCGACGCTGAACAATGCTGCCTTTATCGAAAGTTTCGATCTCCATTTGGGCGACTCCCTCTTTGTGGAAAAGGGAGGCGAGATTATCCCGAAGATTGTGGGTGTCGATTTGGAGCAACGGGCACAGGCAAGCGAACGGATACAATTCATTACCCATTGTCCTGATTGTGGCACAGAACTGCAACGCAACGACGGCGAAGCGGCCTGGTATTGTCCGAACGAGAACGGCTGTCCGCCTCAGATCAAAGGAAAAATCGAGCATTTTATCAGTCGCAAGGCGATGAATATCGACGGCATCGGTTCCGAAACGGTCGATCTGCTTTATCAGCAGGGCTTGATTCAGAATATTGCCGATCTCTATCAGCTGAAAGTGCCGCAAATTGTCGGTCTGGAACGGATGGGGCAGAAGTCGGCGCAAAATATGATAGAAGGCATTGCCGCTTCCAGAGAGGTGCCCTTCGAACGGGTGCTGTTTGCATTGGGCATTCGTTTCGTTGGCGAAAAGGTGGCTAAAACCCTGGCACAGGCCTTCGGAAGTATCGAAGCCTTAGCGCAGGCCAAAGAGTACGAACTGGCAGCCGTGCGCGATGTGGGCGAACGTATTGCTCGAAGTGTGGTCGACTACTTTGCCGACGAACGCAACCGGATGTTGATCGAACGTTTGAAAGAGTATGGCCTGCAATTGGCAGTTTCTGAGGCTAAAATGGCCGTAAAAAGTTCGCTGCTTGAAGGTAAAGCAATCGTGGTGAGCGGCGTGTTTACCCATCACTCCCGTGACGAATACAAGGCGATGATCGAGCAAAACGGAGGTAAGGAGACCAGTTCCGTGTCGGCCAAAACTTCCTTTATTCTGGCAGGAGCTAACATGGGGCCGGCTAAATTGGATAAAGCGAAGGCGTTGGGTGTGGCAATTGTCAGCGAAGAGGATTTTCTGAAGATGATAGAGCAGGAGCCGATGGCAGACATACCCGTCAATCCTCAGGGAACACTGTTTTAACTTGCTATTTGGGGTAAAAGTGCGTACCTTTGCATTGCAATTTACAATTCAAAAACAATAGATTATGAAGCGGTGTATTGCATTTTTATCGTTTGTACTGACCATGTTTGTAAGCGCACAGTTATGTAGCGCTCAAAGCTTTGAAAACCAGGGCGCATCCATTGCATCTGCTTTTAATGCAAAGAATGCAGCTGCTCTGTCGAACTATCTTTGCAATAGCGTGGAGCTGGTGTTGCCCGGGGTCGATAATACCTATCCAAAAGCTCAGGCACACAATCAGATTGCTGCTTTTTTTGCAAAACAGTCACCTAAATCATTTGAAATTCTACATCAGGGTTCCCGTGCCAATGTCTCGTTTATTGTGGGACAACTTACCACAGCCACTTCTTCCTTCAGAGTCAATATGCTCTTTAAAAAAGAGGGCAATGTCCTGAAAATATATCAATTACGTATTGAATAATAAGTCGGTGCTTGCCGATCGGCGACTATCTACCGACTACTATCTACTGACTACTTAAACAATGATTGACAATTTACACGAACAGATCAAAATCTGGTTTGCCGAAGATATAGGCGATGGCGACCATACCTCACTTTCCTGTATTCCTGCTACAGCAACAGGGAAATCGCAGCTCATCATCAAAGAAAAGGGTGTTTTGGCGGGTGTTGAAATAGCCAAGGAAATATTCAAAGCTTTCGATCCGGAACTCAGAATAGAAGTATTTATCAACGACGGTGCCGAGGTAAATCCCGGCGATATCGCTTTTGTGGTGGAGGGAAAGGTTCTTTCTCTTTTGCAAACCGAACGTTTGATGCTGAACATTATGCAGCGCATGAGCGGCGTGGCTACCGTTACCCGCAAATACGTGAAACAGCTCGAAGGGCTGAAAACCCGCGTGCTCGATACCCGTAAAACCACTCCGGGTTTGCGTTTGCTGGAAAAAGAGGCTGTGCATATCGGTGGTGGTGTCAATCACCGGATCGGTTTGTACGATATGATTCTGTTGAAGGACAATCATGTCGACTTTGCAGGGGGCATCGATAAGGCTATTCTTTCGGCGCAGAATTACCTGAAAGAAAAGGGCAAATCGCTCAAAATTGAGATTGAAGTACGTAGCTTCGACGAAATCAATCAGGTGTTAAAGCTGGGTGGTATCGATCGTATCATGCTTGATAACTTTTCGGTTGAGAATACGAAAAAGGCGGTAGAACTGATTGCCGGTCGTTTTGAAACCGAATCGTCGGGTGGAATTACCTTCGATACGCTTCGTGCTTATGCCGAATGCGGTGTCGACTATATCTCTGTCGGAGCGCTTACTCATTCGGTGAAGAGCCTGGATATGAGCTTTAAGGCGGTAAAATAAATTGATTCACGCATAAAAAAATCCGTCGCACATAATCTGTACGACGGATTTTTGTCTTTTATAAGAATTCTTTATTTGGCCCGGATAATCCAGCGTGTAAATAGAAAACAGATGGCAATCACGCATACGAAGTAAATCACATCACGGCTGTCGATCACTCCGCGACTCATGGCTGTGTAGTGACTGTTGATGCCTATTGATGCGATAAATGCCTGAATTGTTCCTGAGGTGGAAAGAGAGGCTACAAGATCGAAGCCGAAATAGAAAATAAAGCTGAGCGTGACGGCGAAAACGAAAGCGATAATCTGGTTGTTGGTACATGCAGAAGTGAAAATACCGATGGCGACATAGACCGAGGCCAAGAAAATCAGTCCGATAAATGAGCCCCAGAAAGCTCCCGAGTCGACATTGCCGACGGGTTCAGCCATCAGTGATATCGAAATGAAGTAGATAATGGTCGGAATCAGCGATATGATTACCAATAGCAGCCCGGCGAAATATTTGGCGGCTACAATCTGTAACTTGCCGATGGGTCGGGTGTAAATCAATTCAATGGTTCCCATCCGTTTTTCTTCGGCAAAAAGACGCATGGTAATGGCCGGAATTAAGAACAGGTAAAGCCAGGGAGCGAGCGAAAAAAGTCCGTTTAGCTGAGCGTAGCCCGAATCAAGAATATTATATTCGCCGGGGAAGACCCATAAAAACAGCCCGGTAAGCGATAGGAAGATGCCGACAATGATGTAGCCTACAGCCGAGCTGAAGAAGTTGGCAAACTCTTTCCTGAGTAAAACAAGCATGATTCTTTTGATTTGAAATTCGAAGACAAAGATAGTGTAAATCGGTAGCGACGGAAAATGAAAAAAGTCGTTCTTGCGATTGTATGAAAAATAAATACCTTTGTGAATATTATCCACAGCAGAGCCTTTATGCATAAATTATTGATCATTATTATTGTTGTTCTTTCCTCGGGCTCAGTCTTTGCGCAGACGGATGTTAAATGGGTGAATGTTTCGCTATGGAATCCGGCAGCTACAACCCCCTATTCGTACGATAATTCGGTGATCCTCTCTTTGGGGGCGTTGCAGGCAAAGGCTAATAATATATACGGATTGAACGCAAGCGTGTTGAGTAGTATTGCCGCGGGTAATATGTATGGATTTCAATTCGGAGGATTGCATTCCAGAATAGAGGGAGCCGCAAAAGGAGTAACTATCTCCGGGCTTTACAATATTCATCATGCGACGATGAACGGAGTGGATATTAGCGGCCTTGCCACGATGAATGTGGTTAATCATCATGGGGTGCAATTGTCTGGTGTTCAGAATATTTGTATGTTTAATACGGACGGTCTTCAGGTTGGGGGCTTGATGAATGTAACCGGGCAGATACTTTCGGGGGTGCAAATCTCCGGCGGTTTCAATGTAGCCAATGTAGCCCGTGGCGTACAGTTGTCCGGAATCGTTAACTTTGCTTTGAAGGATTGTCGTGGAGTTCAGGTGTCAACCTTCAATTATGCCACGCATATCAACGGAATGCAAATCGGTGTGGCTAACTTCGCCCGAAGAATGAAAGGTGTGCAATTGGGAATAGTGAATTACTCAGCCGATTCATCTACGCTGAAGCTTGGGTTAGTATCTATCTCTCCAAAAACTAAAATCAGACCCATACTGTATTATAGCAATCTGGCTACATTCAATGTCGGGTTTCGTTTTATGAATCGGGTATCTTACTCCATTCTGGGGTTGGGAACTCCGTATGATGCTCCACATTCGACTTCGTCCGGCCTGTTTTTCTACCGGTTGGGAACATACTGGCAATTTGGTGAGTTCACGTTGAGTTCGGATGTCGGGGCCAGCTATATTTCTAAATTTTACGAATCACGGGAGCGGAACGCCATATCATTTGATGGACGTGTGAATATGGAATTAGCGCTGAATAAGCGTTTTTCTGTTATGTGTTCGGGAGGCTACTCCATGAGGAGATTCCTCGGAAGAAGAGCCCATACCGATTATAAACCAATTATGGAATTGGGTGTGGTATTGCCTAATTTGTTGAAATCAAGTAGATGAAACGCAGACTGATATACATACCGATTCTTTCCTTCTGCTTTTGTGTATCGCTTTGTGCACAAAGAGTTGAGGTAATTAGACCATTGCCATCATATGCCGATAGCATTCAGCAGACGGCAGAGCGCTTGAAAAAGCAGCCTCTTGTTGCTGTGGCCGAAGTTGTTGGTTTGAATCTGGGTGTGTGGGGAATGGATTATCTGGGAGGCGCCGAGTATGCAAAGATCAGCTTCGGAAGTATGAAATATAACATTAACCATCAATGGGTGTGGGATAATGATCAGATGAATACCAATTTGTTTGCTCATCCCTACCATGGAGGATTGTATTTTGCTGCGGCACGTTCGAATGGAATGAATTTCTGGCAATCGTTGCCCTTCTCTTTTGGAGGTAGCCTGATGTGGGAAACTCTTATGGAGACGGAACCTCCGGCTATCAACGATTTGATGGCAACGACACTGGGAGGAGCCATGATGGGCGAAATGTTATTCCGTTTATCTTCTTCGGTGTACGATGATTCCAAAAGTGGCTCCGGTCGTGTTGCCCGCGAAATTATTGGAGCCTTTCTCTCTCCGATGCAGGGGTTTAATCGTCTTATTACAGGTAAAACCCGGCGTGTACGTCCCAATAATCATGCTGATTATTTCCATTACAATCCGACGACTTTTGAAGTCGGTATAGGAGAACGTTATCTGTCTGAGAAAGGTCATGCTTTTCAGGGCGCTTACGTTACCGAGATCGGGTTTGCGGCTAATCATGGAAATCCTTTTGAAAAAGAGAACTACCAACCGTATGACTGGTTTAATGTTAGTATGAATTTTGGGTTTGGTGGTGGGCAGCCAACGATTGGTTCGGTAAATGCCGTGGGGTTGATCGCCGGGCGCAATGTGGAACTCACGCGTAATCAGCAGATGGTATTAGGCATCTATCAGCACTTTAATTTTTTCGATTCCAACCCGGTGCTTCCAACCGGTAGTAATGTTACTCCCTATCAAATAGCGGAGACAGTTTCATTTGGTCCAGGGTTGCTTTATAAACTTGATCCTGAAAATGAACGACTTGGATTTGTGGGTGCCTCTTATGCCAATTTTGTGCTATTGGGCGCTTCTTTGTCCGATCATTACCGGAATCTAAACCGCGAATACAGCATGGGACAGGGCTTTAGCATCAACCTAAGTGC
Organism: uncultured Microbacter sp.; assembly: GCA_963678265.1. Lineage (GTDB taxonomy): Bacteria > Bacteroidota > Bacteroidia > Bacteroidales > Paludibacteraceae > Microbacter. The sequence continues at coordinate 576,579 of OY782761.1, read as the reverse complement.
TTCGTTGCAATATAAGGGAGTGGGCGAGTTCGGTATTAAATTGTACAACCTGAACATCTACACGTGGAAAGGTTATCCCGCCGGATTGGATCTGTCTACGTTGACTCATGAGCAACAGCTTGATTTGAATGCTCAGGGTGACAAGGGACGTACCACCATATTCATGATTACACCTACTTTTAATTTCACCCTGTCTCCTTTTTGGAATCTGGTATTCGAGCAGCGAAGTTTTATCCGGACTTCTAACTATGTGCATTTCCCGATCGTACGTTATGCCACATTCGATGCGAAGGTGGCGTTGAAATATAAATTTTAAATACATCACTGTTTATGAATAAATTAATCTCACTTTGCTGTCTTTTGTTTTGTGTCGTCGGATGTAGTTCGGCGGGTAAGCAACAGGCCGTTAAAACCGACCAGACGGCTCCGGTAGCAGTACCTCAGTTTGATCCCGATTCATCATTTCTTTATGTCAAAACACAGTGCGATTTCGGACCGCGTGTTCCCAACTCCAAAGCTCACGAGGCGTGTGGAGAGTATCTGGCGCGCCAGATGGAACGTTTCGGGGCGAAGGTGATTCGCCAGAAGGCTGACCTGAAAGGATACGACGGCACAATTCTGAAATCGACGAACATTATTGCCTCTTATCGGCCCGATCTGAAAGAGCGTATTCTGCTTTGTGCTCACTGGGACTGTCGTCCCTGGTGCGATCAGGATAAAGACCCTGTCAATCATCATAAACCGGTGATGGGAGCCAATGATGCCGCCAGTGGAGTAGGGGTGCTGATGGAAGTTGCCCGTCAGCTGAATAAACAACAACCGGCTGTTGGTATCGACCTTATTTTCCTCGATTCGGAAGATTACGGAACCCCTGAATTTTATAACGGGCCGAAAGATGAAGATTCGTGGTGTCTTGGTACGCAATACTGGGCTAAAAATCCACATGTGAAGGGTTATAAAGCCCGTTTCGGTATTCTGCTCGATATGGTGGGAGCTCCGGGGGCTGTTTTCTACAAAGAGCAGGAATCGCTTGGTTTTGCGCCGTCGGTGGTGGATAAAGTCTGGAATAAAGCCCGTGAATATGGGTTCACATCCTATTTTATGGATGGAACCGGAGGCGCTATTACCGACGATCATATTTATGTAAACCGCTTGGCCGGTATTCCGTGTATCAATATTATTCACTTCGATCCTCACAGCGCGACAGGGTTCGGAAGCTACTGGCATACGACTCACGATACGATGGACAATGTCAACAGGCAGACCTTACAAGTCGTGGGTCAGACCTTACTGGGAGTGATTTATTCCGAAAAATGACGGGAATTTTAATGGACTTCACTAACAGTGAATCCTTTTTTAACCACGTACATATCGATCAGTTTTAAATACAAAAGAGGCTGTCTCAAAATAAAAATGAGACAGCCTCTTTTGATTAATCAGGTCGACGCCGGATTATTTTGCAGTTCTACCGAAAGCCTCTTTGTCGGCTAACGTCTCGTCTCCGAGGTAGCTCCATTTGATACCGTCGGTATATTGTGCAAATGTATGCTGCATTTCGGGTAGTGTGACAGCATTAATGTTGTCCAAAAGGGATATCTCGCTTTTCCAGCTGCCCTTGATTTCAGCAATACCGAATGCTCTGGCGTTGGATGCGGTCGACTCGTTACGCATGAAATAAGAGGTCATCAATTTGCTTTTGGCATCCTTCAGGTCGGTTTCTGTAAATCCTCCGTTGCGCAACCGTTTGATTTCATCCACCATAACGTTTACGGCCTCTTTGGGTTTGGTTGTCGTTACATAAATTTCGGCAAAAGGAAGAAATCCTCCCGATAAAGAGGCTGCCGGTGCATACGAAAGATTCCGTTTGGTTCTTACCTCTTCGAAGAGTTTGTCGTATAAAATGGCAAATGCCAGACGGTAGGCGTTAAACTCGGGCGCTGTAGAAGCCGGAGCTCCAAGTATTCCTGCCATGTAATTGGTTGCCAGTTTTCGGTTCTCAACATTTAATGTGGTGGCGCTTACGGTTGTCGATTCCGGCGCTTTCAGTTGGGGCAATGAAGCTGATGGCAGGTTTCCGAACGCATTCTCTACCTTTTGTTTTAGATCCTGAACCGAGATATTTCCCACCACGACCAATAATAAACGATTTACATTCAGCAATTCGGCATAATATTTCGTAACATCCTCTTGTTTGAAAGAGTTCACCGTTTCTACCGAGCCTTCGGGACGGATAGCATAGCGGGTGCCTTTGAACGCATCCTGCATGGTCATTTGAGTCAACGCGTTGTCTGGGTCGCTCTCCTGACTTTTTAATCCGGAAACTTTTTTCTGCTGAAGCATACCCAATTCTTTTGCATCGAAAACCGGATGATTGATTGCTTCTGCAAAAAGATCCCATCCTTCGTTGAAATAGGGTTTGACGCAATTCATGTTAATGTATCCATAGTCGTATCCTGAATTTCCGGCGACATCTACGCCGTATTTGTCGGCTAAATCCTTAAACGCGTCTTTGGTATATTTTTGAGTTCCGCATTCTGTTGCGGCGCTTAATGTCAGCGATTCGATGCCTTGCTGTTGTGCGGTGTAGTTGGCAGTACCTCCCTTAAAAAACATATAGGCACTAACCGATTGTTTCGCCGACGGTTTAAAGATGACCTTTAACCCGTGAATATTCATCTCCGTGACGTTGTCCTGAGCCTGCAAACAAAACGCGAAGGCTGCAAATGCCACTATTAAGCTAACTATTTTGATTTTCATTTGCTTCTTTATTAAGTGTTTTACATTTCAGTGAGTAACATATTATTCTTTCCAGAATGTTTCCGGTTTCAACTGCTCTTTCTGAGCCGGGTTGATGAGCAAACCTGCAGCGTAATTCTTTCCTTTGATGTATTTACGTACATAGTTCTGCAGATCGGCTTTGGTTACTTTTTTCACATTGGCAATATAGTTGTAGAAATAATCAAGGTCTGCTGTACACCAATTGTAGGCCAAATCGTGCGATAAAGAGGAGGTGACATCAAATTCTTGCAGATTCTGAATCTCGAGTTGCCGTTTCGCATTCTCTAATTGTTCATCGGTAATGTAATCCGGTGAATCCCATTGTGCAATCTGTTCCTTCATTGCCTGTGCACAAGCGGCAACGTTAGCAGGGTGGGGGACCACAATAACCCTGATAGGACCGGTGTGTTTCAACGTCTGGTAACTAACACTGGCTTGTAGCGCAATGCCTTTATCAACGAGTTCTTTTTGAAATTTGTTTGAGTTCTGAGACAGAATATATGAAAAGACATCGGCAGCATACGTTGCAGAACGGTCGCTCCGGGTATCGGGTCCATGCCAGCCGAGCATGAACATGGGCACGCGGGCATTTTTAGATTCTACCACAAAATAATTTATTTTGTCTAATGGTTTGAATTCCGGAATCGGCCATTTGGCGAACGGATCGAACCCGGATGCTTTCCACGAACCGAAGAGCTCTTTTACTTTCGCGAAAACATTCGTATGGTTTACGTCGCCCGAAATAATCAACATGGAGTTGTTAGGCCAATAGTATTTGTCTTTGATGGCTTGCATTTTTGCCGGAGTAGCCGTGTTGATGATGGTGTGGTCGCCAATCACATTTTTGCGACTGAAAAGATCACCCCACAGCGCGTGGTTCATCTCCATGTAGAGCGGAAAATAGGGATTCGATTCGTTGCGCTGAAATTCACCATCTACCACCACATTCTCTTTTTTCATCTCTTCCGAAAGAAACAATGGATAACGAATGGCCGAATTCATGAAATTAAGTCCTGCCACCCAGTTGTTTTTTGGCAGGGTGAAAAAATAATTCACTCGTTCTTCGGAAGTAGTTCCATTAAAAACGATGCCCAACTCACGTACTTTTGCCATAAAAGTTTCCTGACTTGGGTAGTCTTTGTTTGCTTTGAAGAACATGTGTTCATAGAGATGACTCAACCCGTTGAATTCGGACGATTCGGTGTACGAGCCATTTTTGGTCGTAATTTCCACTGTGGCGAGAGGTACGCTTTTGTCTTCAACTACCAATACCTCTAATCCGTTTGCCAGCTTTGTGCTAAAGAAGTTGGCCGGCTTCTGGGCAACCATTGGCATGAGCAGAGTTAGCATACTCATACCTACAATCATCTTTTTAATCATAGTTTGTAAATAAATTAATGAAATACATGTGAGGCATTCATTTGCAATGCCGGGTATAATGCTTAATTGACAGCCTTTCGCTAAAAGCTAATGTACTGTTTTTTGATAAAGTGTTTGCTCGTAAAGCTGAAATTGATTGTCAGATTTTTGTTTGTAAGCGATTTGTTTCAGCATGTATAAAGTAATCAGTTCTTTCGGTAATATCTCCATGCCACATCATATGTTATGGCAATCCAGGCTACGAGGCAGGGGAGAGCCATTAACGAGTATGGTTGTATGTAATGCCGGTATAGCCAGCGGGGAAACAGATCGGACGGAGGCATACACGAGAACAGAAACACAAAAATTATTATCGCCCACTGGTGGGCCGTAAACGGTCTGGGTTGAATGACGAACCAGATAATCGCGCCTAAAATCGCGATCAGATAGGTGTTGGGTTCGCTGCCGGTACTGAACAGAACTGTGAACAATAGAACGGATGATAAAATGGATAGTTGAAATATTTTATCCGAGTAGTGTTTGATTCGCAGGTATGGTAAGAAAAACAGGACGAGCCCTGAGGCCAGAAAAGGTATATTCGACCACTGTGTCTGATGAAAAATGCGTCTTATCATTCCCATCACGGAAATGTCCTGTCCTGGCGATAGTTCATTAGCCTGATTTTTTTCAATCAAACAGATATACCATGCTTTGTACTGGCCGATAACGTATTCCGGTGGCGCAAATAACATGGGGATGGCAAAAAGCACAACGGCCCAGATAGCGCACCACATAATGAATTTTAACTTGTGCTTTGAGAAGAAAAAGAAGGCCAGACCCACAATGCCGTATAATTTTACCAATGTGCCGATTACAATGAGAAATGCTGCCCACCCGTCTTTTTCCTTGATAATACAAGAATAAGACAAAATAATGATGGCTGCAATCGATATATTGAATTGTACATTTGTAATGGCAGTAAAAAGAGGAATGGCAGCAAACAGATAGATTGCGGAATGTTGCCATTGCTGTAGCGGTAATTGTTTTATTGCGTAAAACAGAAAAGCAACATTGGCGATCAGCCACAAAGGCCCTCCTAAACTATCGGGCAAAATGGCAAAAGGGGCAATGATTAGACTGAAAATAGGACCGTAATGGTTGGTGTCCAGTATATCGGTGGGAGCAGGATAGAGCGAAACGAGTTCCTGAAAGTGATAAAAAACGAGTTTGTATATGGTATAATTTGCATGTAATCCGGATGTCAGTTGTTTGACAATGCCTACAAATAGAGCAAGCAGAACCCATACAATAAATAAAACCCGATAATCCTGAAGATAGAGCTTTGTCTTAAGTTTTGGTAGAGAAAATGTCATATCAAAGGTCGTTTGATGCTTAATAAAAGACTAAAAATTAAAAAACAAAGATACAAAAAAAGAAAATGAATTTGGAGTTGAATGTCTCTATTGCTTATCTTTGCTCACATTGAGCAACGATTTAGCTTCAAAAATGAGTGTTGAATGTCATATTGTAGCTTAGTCAGCCCTTTGTTAAGTATTGATTCATAAAAATATGCATATGTTACAGCGTAAAAAAATAAAAAAGTTTCACATATTCATAGCCGTTTTATGCCTTGTGGCAGGCACTTTAGGCTATCTGTTCTTTCCGGGTTGGAAATTTCATCAACCCCTCCCGCTTCCTTCTGAAAAGCAATATAATTTTTTTGTAATAACTGATTTCGGTACTGTTGTTCATCATTACAACAAACCCAAAGTAGCCAAACAGATGCAATTGTTTGCAGCTAAAACCAATCCGCAATTTATTATATCTTCGGGAGATAATTTTCATACCGATGTCCTGAAAGCCGTTCAGGATACAGCCTGGCAATGGGATTACGGTCAGTTCTTCAGGGTTGGCAATATCAAAGATCTGGATTGGTATGCTGCACTGGGCAACCATGATTATACGGGCAATCCGGAAGCAGAAATCGCTTATGGAACCGTAGATAAACACTGGCATATGCCGGCGCGATATTATACCTTTACGAAACAAACTCCGGATGGAACTTCCTTGCGGTTTATTGTCCTCGATACATCTCCTTTTGTGAAAAGTTATAGAAAACGGGTGACGCATAAGGATGTCGCAATACAAAATACCGATCGGCAACTTGCATGGTTGGATAGCGTATTGGCAACATCAAAGGAGCGATGGAAGGTGGTAATTGGTCATCATCCCATTTATCATTCGGGCTTTTTCTCCGGAAATACACCAGAGTTGATCGATCAGGTAAAGCCTATATTGAAGAAATATAACGTAGATTTCTATTTTTCGGGTCATGTGCATACATTTCAGCATAACCAAATTGGAGGAATCGATTATGTTACTACTGCATCTGCATGGAAAACGCGTATGGTAACGCCGTGGTTTTATACCCGTTTTTGGAAATCAGAAACTGGCTTTACAATATGTTCGGTCGATCATGCACACTTCTCAATCTACTTTATCAACGAAAAGGGCGACCTGCTGTATAGCTATGCCCGCAAGAAATCTTGATTGGTAACGGAAACCTTGAGTTATCGGGGGAGAAGAAGGGTGGGTGCTACTGCGCGTTGCGTTGTTGCGCCCATTTGTATTTCCAAAAGGATGAGGTTGCCAGTGTTTTGCTGATGACGAATCCGTAGTATCCATCCAGTAACCCCAGTTTCAGTACATATATTTTGAAAAAGCGGAATGCTCCTTTTATATAGGGCGTCCAGGAAAGAATCCTGTTCGCAATGTTCGCAAAATCGAAAAAGTTGTAAGAAATTTATTCTATCTTTAATGCTTAAAAAGCTTAAAAGGACATTTAGAATGAAACGTTTTCGGACTTCTTTAAGTCCTGAAACCCTATGTGATTTTAATACTCTGATAATAACGTATTTGTAATTTGGATATTCGCTGATTGACATAACTTCTCAGATTGTGATTAATCCTTAAAGTTGCTTCATGTTAGTGAGTTATCCAAATTGATTAACAGCTATTTTTATTATTATCAACTATTTATTTAATTTATAACGAACCATTGTGATTAGCACACGAAAAAAAATATCAATAGTACTAAATACCTACAATGCAGAAGCATATTTGGCGCAAGTACTAGAGGCATTGCAGCAGTTTGATGAAATTGTTGTATGCGACATGCATAGTACCGATTCTACACAAGAAATTGCAAAAGAATATGGTGCCCGCATTGTACTTCATGAACGTTGCGGCATCTGTGAGCCAGCGCGAAATGCAGCTATACAGGCTGCTACATATAATTGGGTGTTCATACTCGATGCAGATGAGATAATTCCACCGGCATTACGAATTTACCTTTATCAACACATTAATTCGCCCAACCCGGAGGAAGCGCTACGAATTCCACGAAAGAATTTTTTTATGGGACATTTCATGCACTGCCTTTACCCTGACTATGTAATACGCTTTGCAAAAAAAGACAGTATTGAATGGCCTTCTGAAATTCATTCACAGCCTATCATCACAGGAAAGATAAAAACGATACCTGAAGCACAAGCAAAACTTGCGTTGGTACATCTTGCTAGTAACACCATTAGTGATCGCTTACAAAAGACAGACATTTATACTTCAAAAGAAGTACTTCGACGTAAACCTAGGAAGTATAGCATTGGAACCTATCTCATAAAACCATTCGCACGATTTATTCATATCTACTTCCAAAAGGGTGGCTTCAGAGATGGCAAAGCGGGTTTCATCTATGCCATGCTAAATGCTATCTATAAGTTTATCACCCTTGCTAAACAAGAAGAAGGACAGAAGAGACACTAAAGATTGACTCCATGACAATTTAATTTCTCAGAAAATAGCATTCGATGCCAAACGTGCTTCACAGAATCGTACCGGATTAGGTACTTACTACTCTACAAACGAGTATCTACTCTACGCTCCTAATCGTAATAAAGCAGATTTGTGTAAAGAATTAGTCAAAAAGAGCAATTGCAAACTTCAATTTTCAGATTCTCTTCTTTGATATTTTCAAGCGACAGGGATGCCGCTTGTTCTATATGGGGATGCTTAGGCTATTTGCCTAAATGAGGCCAAATCAGCGGGTGCAGAGTTGCCTCGGAGAGTTGGAATAATTTCTTTCGGCGTTGACCGTTGGATCGCTTTGTCTGGTAAAGAAGAGGACAAAACGGGAATGATTCAATGAATCAACATAACCTCAAATGGAAATTTTCACCCAGCTATCGGGAAGAATGTCGGGAAGAGGATCGTTCCGAAACCAAATATTTGGCGCAACAACCATCTTTTTGTCATATTGTCCCAGCCATGCACCCCACCAGCTGAAACTGCTATTGGCAATAATGTTGTGTTTGCATAAACTCATCAACTGCATGTCTTTGTAGCTGTCAATGCCTCTGTTTGTGTCAACGAAATAGGCATTCGGAAGAACGAGATTCTCTTTTGCCCAGCTTAAATCGTCCGAAAAAATAAAGAAATGCGGATTGTTTGTGTTGGCCAGAATGTGAGCAATCGCTTGCTGATAATAATTGAGCGTGCAGACGGATCCACAGATGTCGATGCGTCGTTTTTTAATATAATCTCCGCGTCGGATGTGTATGCTCACCGACTCTTGCTTTTGTATCAACTCTGCTGTCCTTAAATTTTCTGCTCCTGTCAACTCTTTGAATGTTAGTTCTTTGAGTAATGATGACGATATGTCGGAAAAGTATTTTTCGGTTTGCCAGTAGCCCCAAAAATAGCTATTTCGGGCAGATAATAGCTCGGGATGGAAAGCGGTGCCTATTACATCTTCTTTTATCAGTTTTCCGTGAGCCGGAAGATGAAAGTGTAAATATTTACGGCGAAACTCCGAGACCCAATCTTTTGAAACATCGGCTAAATAATTGCATTCCTCTTTGGTAGCATAGTCCGGAGCAATGTGAAAAATCTTTTCTAATTCAAATCCATAGTGATGCTTTCGGTATTTGAATTCCGAAATATCCATCTTTGTATCAGGTTGCTTTGCCTTCAGTGCTTTATAAAAGGCATATTGAAATAGCTGGTTTCCTAACCCGGATGTTATTCTTACAATATTCATTATTTCTGATTATCGCTTAGTTGGTAAGCAAGCCGACTGATAATGATCCTTCGCATGCAGTTTGTTTCGTGTCAGTTCATGTATCTTATGTTCCCAAAAAGGGATATTCGCTTTTGAAGACCAGCCATGACATCCCATTGATAACTGATTGTTAGCATATTTATAGGCAAGCCATGGGCGAATATCAAATGCAAAAGCTAACGCCTCTTCCCAATGAGGTACTTTGAAGTTTTCGTGAAGGCGCGGCATTTCTACACCCCAGAAAATATCTTCATGGTAGAGAGAACCTCTCTTCGAGAGAAAATAATCGATCAGTTTTCGTTCCTTAAGGGTGATTCTATAGAAGGTTTCCGTTTTTCTTAACGAGAATCCTCCGTTTCCGACATGATAATATCGATTGACACCAGCACGTATTGAGGTAAGCTTGCATAAAAAATTGAAGAATTCCAATTTATACCGGACATGTCTTTTTTCGTATTTTTGAGCAGGGAGCCATGGTCCACCAACGTAGTCGTAACTTTTATTGCACCAAGCTATTAAGTCGTCGTTGAAAATATATGCGTCAAGCTGATAAACAAGAATATATGAATAGCTTAGAAATGTTTTGTAAAAGCAGCTACTGAGCATCAGTCTATTATAACCGGCAATGCTATCAAAATATTTGTCGTCAAACCGTATTATCTGTGTTTTGTAATTTGATAACCGAATCGGATCTAACGTCAATGAGTCAGGTACAATAAGATAGATCGGATAGTGTCCGAGCACCGCAAAGCATTTGTCCAGCGCGATCTGTTCAAACGCTGTCAGGTTTGCTTTGTGAATGGGAATTATTATTGCAACTTCTTCTTTCATCTCTTTCACGTGGGTGTGTAGAACGAATGCGCGACTTTTGAAAGTCAACAGGCAAAGTTATCTATACTTTTCGGGTTTGTCAATTTTTTGTCCATATTTAGTAATGGATTTTTTTTGTACTGTTATTCTGGCTGTACATACCGGTTATGCCTTTTGTATAATCAAAAATCCCTTTGCTAATATAGAGGAGTTTGGTATATTTTTTAGAATGGTCGTATAAAATTACTCTTTTTATCTGTTTTAAAAGATATTTCCAATATTTTTTGCGCCTGTCTTTGTGTAGCTTAGCTACGTATAGAGCATTGCGGGCAATATAGTACTCTCTGATGGGCGAATGATTGTAGAATGTTTTCTTGAAACCTAAAAAAGTGGTTTGCGCTCCGTTTCCTAAAAAATGGTGTAAGATTACATCATTAACCATGATTGTGAGGAGCCCTTTTTTTGCAATTCGAATGCAATATTCTACATCGACAAGATCGATAAATAATTCGTCTAAAAAATTGCCAATGCTTTGATATGCGCCAAGTGACAGGATATTGCCTGAAGTCATGACTCCATCCTCAATCGTGTATTCTGGCTTTGTCTTCAATCTCTTCCTTTTTTCATCTTCAATGATGTGTCGGGGAGAAAATATCGCTGTGTTATTGAAGTCGCAATAAACATTGGCCTTTTGAATAAGAGTTTCAAGACCGGCTTCATCAAAAAAACTGTCCTGATCCATCGTCAATACCCACTCGGCCTCATGGGATAACGCAATTTTACATCCTTGATTTAATGCAGTGGCAATTCCTTTGTTTGTATGATTGGGTAGATAAATTACATTTTCCCAATGCTTCTGTGCAATTAAAAAGGAGTTATCTCCATCGGAGTTGTCAACGATGATTAGTTGATTGACGTGGTTTATATAGCTGTCCGTAGCAGAGAGATTATCCTGACTGGGATTATACCATACGACGATTCCGAATAAATTGTCCTTTGCAATCATTGTCTCAATATCAGCGAGTTGTAAATATTGGCGATGTTTTTTGCAATTTTTTCGTCTGTGAATTTTCCTGCATGAATCGTGCCCCTGTTTGTCATGTCGTTGGCCAGTTGATTGTCAGTCAGCACTCTGCTTAATTTATTTGCAACGTCGTCAGCATTTTCAGGGTCGATATACAGGGCTGCATCACCACCGGTTTCGGCAAAACAACTGCCCTGCGACGTTATTACCGGTGTCTGGCAACAAAGAGCTTCCAAAATGGGGATTCCAAATCCTTCAAATAAAGATGGGTAAATCATGCATAGCGCTGCATGATAAATGGCAGGCAAATCCGTAGTGGAAACGTTGTCAAGGACAATTATCTGGCGCTCAAGCGAATATTCATGTGTCTTTTTTGCAATTTCTTCTGCGTATTTTGTCTTTCCACCAATAATTACCAGTGGAATGTCGATTTTGCCCTGATGTAGCGCATCCAAAATGATGCCCTGATTCTTTCTTTTCTCAATAGCTCCAACCGTTACAATAAAGTCGTTTGGGAGGGTATATTTCCGTTTTACGGCAGCTATGTCATCAGGAGTAACGGGCTGTCTGAATATATTATTACATCCCTGGTATACAACCTCTATTTTGCCGGGATCGGCTCCGAAAAATTCGATAATGTCGTTTCTGGTTTGTTCGCTGATTGCAATAATGCGATCGGCACCCCGGCAACTATAACGGTTCTTTTTCGTGAAAATTGTCCGGTAAAACGGATCGTACAATTCGGGATAACGCACGAAAATAGCATCGTGCATGGTTACGACACTCTTTGTTCCGGTTTTTTCTATTCCAACCGGAAGTTCCTGGCTCAGTCCATGAAAAATATTGACATTGTGTGCTTTGATCTCTTTGCAAATGCCGGTACTTCTCCAGAGAGACGGAATCTTCTTGTCAATGAAACCATGAGGCAGGATCGTTCTGGTGTTCGTCGGATCGGGATCAAAAAGTCCGTCGTTGATTTTCGGAGTGTATAAAAGATAGCTATTTTCCGGGTAATAATGGCTCATCAGCCGGATAACGTCCCGACTGTAGTTTCCTAAACCTCTCCGGTTGCAGAAAGCCCGTTTGGCATCGTATCCGATAATCATTTCCTGAAGAATTTATTGAGATAGGGTATCTGGTTCAACGGGAAATCATGACGTGTCATGTACCAGATATATACTGCCAGCAGTACGGTGCGATATAGGAGGTTGATGATCAGGTGATGGAAATCGATTTTCCAACCTAAAACGAACAGTACCAGTGCAAGCAGCGAATATTTTCCGATAGTTTTTAGCTGGTAGTTGATCGGGAAATATTTTTGACCTATTACGTACGAAATAAGCATTACGACAAAGTAACACCCCAATGCAGCCCAGGCCGAACCCATGTAGCTGTACCGTGGCACGAGTATCACATTACCGACAACGATAATTATTGTCCCGATCAGGGAGAACCATGCGCCGTATATCGTTTTGTCGACAAGCTTGTACCAAACCGAAAGGTTGAAGAAAATTCCCTGAAAAATAAAAGAGACCAGGACGATGGGAACAACACCCAGTCCCGACCAGTAGGAGCGTCCGATGACAAACTTGAATACGTCGATGTAGAGAACCATGCCAAGGAAGATAAGCCACGAGAAAATAACGAAATACTTCATGGCATCTGAGTAGGCAGCCAGACTGTTCTCATCCTTTTTTTGCGCAAAAACAAATGGTTCGTATGCATACCGGAACGCCTGGGTAAACATGAGCATCACCAATGCTATTTTTGAGGTAGCTCCGTAGATGCCCAGCTCGGAAGCGCCTTTCGTTCCGGGAAGAAGAAACGGAAATAAAATTTTGTCCAGCGTTTGATTCATGATACCGGCAATTCCAAGAACCAATAATGGTAATGAGTAAGCTAAGATTTTTCGTAGTAAAACTTTATCGACCTTGAATTTGACGGCAAAAATATAGGGCGCTAAGAATACGGTCTGGATTGCTGTAGCTAAGATATTGGAAACAAACACATAACCAACGCCATAATTCGGATTGTAGAACCATTCGATTGTTTGTGGCGCATGTTTCATCAGCCACGGACAGGCGATAAGGAAGAAGAGGTTGAACGGAATGTTCAGACAGATAAACAACATCTTGTATGCGGCAAAGCGCATCGGACGTTTCAGATAACGTAAATAGGCAAACGGGATAGAAGCAAAAGCATCCATGGCGACAGACAACCCTAACATCCAGATGTATTCCGGATGAGTGGCGTAGTCGAGCCAGGAACTTATTTGCGGAGAAAAGAGAACGCACCAGATGGCAAAAATCAGGGATGTAACTCCTACGGTAATCAGCGATGTGCTGTAAACTACATCCGGATTGTTTTCTTCTTTGTTGGCAAAGCGGAAAAAACCGGTCTCCATCCCGTATGTCAGGATAACCAGGAGCAATGCAGTCCAGGAGTACAGATTGGTTACGATGCCATAATCGGCCGAACTTGCCAGTACATGGGTATAAAGCGGAACAAGCAACCAATTCAGAAATTTACCAAGAATACTGCTTACTCCGTAAATGGCGGTATCTTTCGCCAACGATTTCATTTGTTTTTCGGCCATACTTTCCGATCCTGAGTGTTTATGTTTTGTAGAATGGCGTGTTAGAATAGAGTCCCCGTGTCGCTGTATTTTGTTTTGCCCAGATGCTTGTATGCCAGTTCTGTTACTTCACGTCCGCGCGGTGTCCGTTTTAAAAATCCCTCTTTGATAAGGAATGGTTCGTACACCTCTTCCAACGTTCCGGAATCTTCTCCCAATGCAGTGGCAATGGTCGATAACCCGACGGGGCCACCCTGAAACTTGTCGATAAGCGTAGTCAATATTTTATTGTCAACCTCATCGAGTCCGTATTTGTCGATGTTGAGCGCTTCGAGCGAGAAACAGGCAATATCGTGATCGATAGTGCCATTCCCTTTGACCTGAGCAAAATCGCGAACCCGGCGCAACAACGCGTTGGCGATTCGGGGGGTTCCCCGGCTTCGCGAAGCGATTTCCCCCGCAGCTTCGAGAGTACAGGGAATATCCAGAATTTTTGCTGACCTGAGAATGATGGAGATTAATACCGAATCGTCGTAATATTCGAGGTGACAGTTGATGCCGAAACGTGCGCGTAACGGACTGGTGAGCAGTCCACTGCGCGTTGTGGCTCCAACAAGTGTGAATGGATTCAGTGTCAGTTGAATAGAACGGGCGCTGGGGCCCTTGTCGATCATAATATCGATGCGGAAATCCTCCATGGCAGAATAGAGATACTCTTCCACGATAGGGCTCAACCGGTGAATTTCATCAATAAAAAGTACATCGTTGGGTTGTAATGAGGTTAATAAACCCGCCAAATCGCCGGGTTTATCCAATACCGGCCCCGACGTAATTTTAAATCCGACGCCCAATTCGTTGGCTATAATGTTGGAAAGGGTTGTTTTTCCCAGTCCCGGAGGGCCGTGAAGCAGCACATGATCGAGCGATTCGCCACGCATGCGCGCTGCGCTTACAAATACGGAAAGATTTTCGACGACCTTCGATTGTCCGTTGAAATCCAGAAAGGAGAGGGGACGAAGAGCATTTTCATATTCTTTGTCGGTGTCAGTGCGGGGTTGCGGGTCGCGAATGTCGAAAGATTCCATTGTTTAAGCTATCGGATAATGTAATGCAAAGGTAACGATTTGTATTTAATGTGTCGCAATGTTGCTTCGCGATGTCCTGTTTTTAAAATGTTGGAGGCCTGAGAATTGATAGAAACGGTAAAAAAACGTACCTTTACGGTTCCAAACAATTCTACATTATTTATCATCTAATACAATTATCATAATGACTCGTTTTTCGCAATCGGTCAGCGTGTTGCGTTCGTCGGCAATTCGTGACCTGATGAGCCTCGCAACCCGCCCCGATATGATCTCTTTTGCCGGAGGAATGCCCGATAACGAACTTTTTCCGATTCGTGAAGTACAGGAAATTGTTGCCGGCCTTTCGGTGAAAGAACAGCAGGTAGCCATGCAATATGCCCCCACTACCGGTTATCCTCCGCTGCTTGAAGCGTTGGAAGCGTGGCTTTGCAGTAAAGGCTTCCCGATGGATAGCAACAAGCTGATTATTACTACCGGATCGTTGCAGGCAATCAACATCTGGGCTAAAATGTTTATCGATCCGGATGATGTGGTGTTGACCGAAAATCCGGCCTTTATCGGGGCCTTGTCGGCTTTCGGGTCGTACATGCCCCGCATCCACGGAGTGAATATGGATAAAGAGGGCATTCTGATCGAACCGTTGAAGGAGGCGTTAAAGCTCGATCCCAAATTTTTATATGTTACACCTACATTTCACAACCCGGCCGGTTTGACCTACAGTCCGGAGCGACGTAAGGAGTTGCTGGATGTGATGAATGAGACTGAAATTCCTATTCTGGAAGATGATGCTTACGGTGAGTTGTGGTTTGACGAAGCCGAAAAACAGCATATCGTGCCTCTCAAAATTCAATCGGAAAAAGAGCAGCAGATCTGTTATACCGGCTCGTTCTCCAAAATATTCGGACCGGGTATGCGTCTTGGATGGATGTTGGTGGGAGAGGAGTTTTACCGCAAGGCCGAACTCTGCAAGCAATGTGTCGATGCCTGTTCGCCTACCTTTACGCAGGTGCTGGCTCACCGTTTCCTTGCGTCTGGTAAACTCGATAGTTACGTGGCAAGCGTTCGTGATATTTATCATCAACGGTGTAACTACATGGTGGAGGCTATTAAACGTTATTTCCCGGCCGAAGCCTCTTTTGTAGAGCCCAAGGGGGGATTTTACATCTGGATTAAATTGCCCGAAGGGGTCGACGAAATGGAGCTGCTCAAAAAGGTAATTGCCGAAGGAGCCGTTTTTGTGGTGGGATCCACATTCGATCCGCAGGGCGCTTCTAACGGATATATCCGGGTGTCGTATTGCAATACCGCCGAAGAAAAAATCGAAAAAGGAATCAAAATTATCGGTGACGTGTTGAAAAAAATGATGGCGTAATTTCGCGATTCGGTACGATACCGGCGCTAATTTTGATTGTTTAAGAAATAAATAGTATCTTTGCGCTGTTTTTGTTGTTGGAATGTTCGTGCAACTTCACAGCGAGAGCAATTTAAGCATGTAACCAAAGACCTGTTTCAATTATCGGAGTGTGGCCTTTTTGCTTAAATTCAAAGGGATAATAGTTTTACACGATATACTACTGAGGTAGTGACCGGGAAACCCTTTTGAAGTCCTTTCAATTGGGTTTTTTTATATCTGAAACTGAAGAGTACAGGATGTATAAACGGTTGTAATTCAGTGAAAAAATAGTTATCTTTGCGGTAATCTACCCGATTGGATGATTTTATGATACAAAAAGAACTTATATATCAACTTATTGAAGAGTTTATTGCTGATACAGAGCATTTTATTGTCGATGTAAAAGTAAGTCCCGACAACGATGTCGTTGTGGAACTCGATTCAGCAAAAGGCATCGATATTGAATATTGTGCCGAATTGAGCCGTTTTATCGAGTCCAAATTCGATAGAGAAGTGGAAGACTTTGAGCTTGAGGTCGGGTCTGCAGGTTTGGGTTCTCCCTTCAAAGTGCTGAAACAGTATCAGAAAAATATCGGCAACGAAGTGGAAATTCTGACAAAGGCCGGAAAAAAATTCAGTGCGATGTTGAAAGATGCCACTGAAGAATCCTTCACGGTGACCGTCACTAAGCAGGTAAAACCCGAGGGAGCCAAGCGCAAAATAACGGTAGAAGAAGACGTAGTGTTTACGTATAACGAAGTAAAATACACAAAATATCTAATAAGATTCAAATAGCTATGAGCAAAGTTGAACCTGTCAATCTTATTGACACCTTTTCCGAGTTTAAAGAGCTGAAGAATATCGATCGTCCTACGCTTATCAGCGTGCTCGAGGAGTCCTTCAGAGGCACTTTGGCCAAAATGTTCGGGTCGGACGAAAATTTTGACGTCATTATCAATCCCGATAAGGGTGACTTTGAAATCTGGCACAACCGCGAGGTGGTTGCCGATGACGAAGTAGAAAATCCGGTGAGCCAGATTTCGTTGAGTGATGCAAAGAAAATTGATACCGACTATGAGATAGGTGAAGAGGTAACCGATGCCGTCGACTTCCTCGGATTTGGTCGTCGGGCTATTTTGACACTGCGTCAGACACTGGCATCCAAAATTTTGGAACTTCAGAAAGATTATCTTTACAATAAATATAAAGACCGTATCGGTCAGATTGTTACCGGCGAAGTTTACCAGATGTGGAAAAAAGAAATTTTGCTTCTGGATGATGAGGGTAACGAATTGATTCTTCCGAAAACGGAACAAATTCCGGCCGATTTTTACCGGAAAGGCGATACGGTGCGCATGGTGGTTGTGAAAGTAGACAACCGCAATGGCAATCCGAAAATTATTGTTTCGCGTACTTCTCCGTTGTTCCTGCAACGTTTGTTCGAACTGGAAGTGCCTGAAATTCATGATGGATTGATTACCATTAAGAAAATTGCCCGCATCCCGGGCGAAAGAGCGAAGGTTGCTGTAGAGACTTACGACGAACGTATTGATCCGGTTGGGGCCTGTGTTGGCGTAAAGGGCGCCCGTATTCATGGCATCGTTCGTGAATTGCGTAATGAAAATATCGACGTTATCAATTATACGACTAATGTCTCTCTGTTTATCGCACGGGCATTGAGTCCGGCTAAAATTTCTTCCATTCGTTTGGACGAAGAGAACAAAAAAGCCGATGTTTATCTGAAGCCCGAAGAAATTTCGATGGCTATTGGTAAAAGCGGTATGAATATCCGTCTGGCATCGATGCTGACCGAGTTTACCATTGATGTTTACCGCGATATTGACGGTGAAGAAGATGAAGATATCTATCTGGATGAGTTCACCGACGAAATAGAACAATGGGTAATCGATGTTCTTAAATCTATCGGATGCGATACAGCCAAGAGCGTGTTGGCAATTCCCCGCGATGAATTGATTCAACGCACTGACCTTGAAGACGAAACTATTGATGATGTCTTGAACATTATCAAAGCAGAATTTGAAGAATAAACCGTCAGTTATCAGTAGATCAGATCGGATGATCCGGTCACGAATATGAATTGTAGGTTGTCATTTTGCTTATCTTTTCAAACACACTAAATATAAACTATGTCGAGTATCAGGTTAAATAAAGTAGTTAAGGATTTGAACGTGGGACTTTCGACGGCAGTCGATTTCCTGCGTAAAAAAGGCTATGCTGTTGAGGAGAACCCCAATTTCAAGATTTCGGACGATCAATATGTTATTCTTGTTAAAGAGTTTAGCAATGATAAAGATTTGAAGATGAAATCGGAGCGCGAAACACAAATGCGCTTGGAAAAGGAAAAGGCTCAAACGATCACAGCTGCGGGCTATGAAGCTCCTGCTGCCAAAGAAAAACCAAAGCCTGAGGTAAAACCTGAACCCAAAGTTGTTACTGAAGAGATAAAAGTGGAGGTGTCGGATGAAATTCGTCCACACATTACAACCGTAGGTAAGATAGATCTGGATTCTCTGGAGAAAAAGCCGGAACCCGAACCTGTTGCTCCTGCTCCGGTAGCAAAACCGGAACCGATTCCGGAACCGAAGGTGATAGAACAACCTTCAGTGAAGGTGGAAGAGCCTGCTCCTGCTCCTGCTCCGGTTGCTGTGGTGGAGCCTGAACCGGTGCCTGAAAAGCCGAAAGCAGAGCCGAAACCAGTGCCAGTGCCGGAACCAGTGAAAGAGGAAAAGCCGATCGTGGCAGAGCCTGTGGTGCCTGTGGTTGAAAAGAAAGAAACGAAGAAACCTGAACCGGAAGTGAAGAAGAAAGAGCCGGTACATTCTCAGCCGGAGGTTGTTGCCGAAGTAAGGACTCCGGCTCAAGAGGCTGAAAATGCAGCTACAAATGAGGTGTTTCAGTTGAGACCGACTATTATCGAACAAAATATCAGGGTGGTCGATAAGATTGACCTTTCTGCCCTGAATCAGCAGACTCGCCCGAAAAAGAAATCGAAAGAAGAAAAACGCAAAGAGCGTGTTCAACGCGAACAACAAAATACGCCGAATAACCAGCATCCGGCAACGACCGATCAGTCAACAACTGCGGCTAATCATACTAACGCAGCGGCCACAGATCAGCGAAAAGAGAAGCGTAAACGGATTCATAAGGAGAAGGTGGATATCACCAAACCAAATACTCCGGCAGCCAATACGCAACAAAAACCTCATGATAACAGACATAAAGGACCGGGAAATTTCCAGAAAAGACCCTTTAAGGCTGAAGTAAAAGAGGAAGATGTTCAGAAACAGATCAAAGAAACCCTTGCTCGCTTAACCGAGAAAAAAATCAAGGGATCTAAATATAGAAAAGAAAAACGTGATAACGTTTCGGCACGCTTGCAGGAACGTGAGGAGAAGGAACGCGACAGCGAGAACATATTGAAACTGACCGAGTTTGTGACCGTAGCCGAATTGGCAACCATGATGGATGTCCCTGTTACGAAAGTAATCGCTACGTGTATGAACCTGGGTGTGATGGTGTCAATCAACCAACGGTTAGATGCTGAAACGATCAATATTGTAGCCGACGAATTCGGATACAAAACCGAATATGTGAGTTCGGAAGTAATTGACGCGATTGCTCAGGAACAAGAAGAAGACCGGGAAGAAGATCTGGAAATGCGTCCTCCTATCGTTACGGTAATGGGACACGTCGATCATGGTAAAACATCGTTGCTCGATTATGTGCGTAAAGCAAACGTGATTGCCGGTGAAGCTGGAGGTATTACACAGCACATCGGTGCTTACCACGTAACGCTGGAAAGCGGTCGCCAAATTACCTTCCTCGATACTCCGGGTCACGAAGCATTTACCGCGATGCGTGCCCGTGGTGCCGCCGTTACCGATATTGCCATTATTATTGTGGCTGCCGACGATAGCGTGATGCCGCAGACAATTGAAGCGATTAACCACGCATCAGCCGCGAATGTGCCTATGGTATTCGCTATTAACAAAATAGATAAACCGGGTGCAAACCCTGAAAAGATAAAAGAGGCGTTGGCTAATATGAACTACCTCGTAGAAGAGTGGGGTGGTAAATATCAGTCGCAGGAAATTTCGGCCAAAAAGGGCGTAGGTGTACACGAACTGCTTGAAAAAGTATTGCTCGAGGCAGATATGCTTGACCTTAAGGCGAATCCGAACAAGCGCGCCATCGGCTCTATCATCGAATCGTCGCTGGATAAGGGACGTGGATATGTGTCTACGGTTCTTGTAAAAGACGGAACTTTGAATATTGGCGATGTGGTTCTTGCCGGTACCCATTTCGGGCGCGTAAAGGCCATGTTTAATGAACGTAACCAACGCGTTACTTCCGTTGGTCCATCCGAGCCTGTATTGATTCTTGGCCTTGATGGAGCTCCTCAGGCGGGTGATACGTTCAACGTGTTACCGACCGAACAGGAAGCCCGTGAAATTGCCAATAAACGTGAGCAGTTGCAACGTGAACAGGGTCTGCGTACCAGCCGTCACATTACGCTGGACGAAATCGGTCGCCGTATCGCTATCGGAAACTTCCAGGAATTGAATGTGATTGTGAAAGGTGACGTGGATGGCTCTATCGAAGCGCTTTCCGATTCGTTGATAAAACTTTCTACCGAAGAAATTCAGGTAAATGTAATTCACAAGGCAGTGGGTCAGATTTCCGAATCGGATGTCATGCTTGCTGCAGCTTCCAACGCCATTATCGTAGGTTTCCAGGTGCGTCCGTCAATGGCAGCACGCAAACTGGCCGAGAAGGAGGAGATCGATATCCGTCTCTATTCGATTATTTACAACGCTATCGAAGAGTTGAAGGCAGCTATGGAAGGAATGCTTTCTCCCGAAATCAAAGAAGAGGTGGTGGCTACGCTCGAAGTGCAGGAAGTCTTCAAGATTACCAAAGTGGGTTCTGTTGCCGGATGTATCGTGCGTGAAGGTAAGATTAAACGTGGAACCAAGGTTCGCCTTATTCGTGATGGTATCGTAGTATTCAGTGGTGAACTCGGTTCTCTGAAGCGTTTCAAAGACGATGTGAAAGAGGTTGCCAACGGATACGAATGCGGTTTGAATATTGCCAATTATAATGACATTAAAGCGGGCGATCTTATCGAAGGCTACGAAGAAGTCGAAGTTAAGAAGACTCTTTAATAATATAACTGATTAATTGCAGCATACATAAACGGCTGCGGATGAAGACCAGAGTCGTTATCCGTGGCCGTTTTTACTGTTGTGTCAATACTAACTTATGTCGACGCTGGATTGTTTTTTTCTTATTTTGATGGGAGCAGGACTGGTTTTTGGCTTTGTCAAAGGTGCTTTTCGTCTGTTGGCGACTCTGGCCGGACTGGTGTTGGGCATCTATTTTGCCCGTTTCTTTTATCAACCGGTAGCTTCGATCCTTGAACCGGCCTTTCACCTCTCCCCGAAAATCGCGTTGCCACTCTCGTTCTTTATTCTGTTTGTGGCGATCGGACTGGGTTTGTATGTGTTGGGGCGGATGCTAACCCAAGTGTCGAAGGCGATGGCTCTGTCGTGGCTCAATCGTTTGTGCGGTGGGGGACTTGGTGTTTTGCAGGTGGCGTTGGTGCTGGGAGTCTTAATAAACCTATATTCCTCCGCCCATCATAAAGTGACCGGAAAAGAGGTCGATAATACCCCCGGATCGTTGTTGTATGCCCCGTTGAAACAGCTTCCCGATCTTGTCCTTCCCTACATGGATTTCGATAAATGGAATAAGACCCCGACGACTCATGACAATACTAAAGAACCGGATTCTGCGTCGTGAAAAAATGTTATTTTGCTGGGATTCCTTGCTTAAAATGAGTATCTTTGCACTTGTAAAGTTCAAACACAATAAACAATAAATATTATGGTAAGCTACAAAGAGTTAGGACTCGTAAACACGAAAGAGTTGTTTAAGAAAGCTATCGAAGGCAAATATGCCATTCCTGCTTTCAATTTCAACAACATGGAACAAATGCAGGCAATTATTGCTGCTTGTGTTGAAACAAAATCGCCTGTGATTTTGCAGGTTTCGAGCGGTGCCCGTAAATATGCAAACCAAACTTTGTTGCGTTATATGGCTCAGGGAGCTGTAGAATATGCCAAAGAACTGGGTTATGCAATTCCGGTTGTATTACACCTCGATCATGGCGATAGCTTCGAATTGTGTAAAGATTGTATCGACATGGGTTTCTCGTCTGTAATGATCGACGGCTCTCATTTCCCATACGAAGAAAATATCGCTTTGACTAAAAAAGTGGTAGAATATGCTCATGCACACGATGTAACCGTTGAAGGTGAATTGGGAGTGTTGGCTGGCGTTGAAGACGACGTGGTTGCCGAACATCACACCTATACTCAACCTGCAGAAGTGGTTGACTTTGTAACCCGTACAGGTGTTGACTCATTGGCAATCTCTATCGGTACTTCTCACGGTGCAAACAAATTTACACCGGCACAATGTACCCGTGATGCAAACGGTATTTTGATCCCGCCTCCATTGCGTTTCGATATTCTTGAAGAGATCGAAAAACAGATTCCGGGATTTCCTATCGTATTGCACGGTTCTTCTTCTGTACCTCAGGAATATGTTGCAACTATCAACAAATTCGGTGGCGATTTGAAGGATTCTATCGGTATTCCTGAAGCTGAGTTGCGTCACGCAGCTTCTTCGGCTGTTTGCAAAATCAACATCGACTCTGACGGTCGTTTGGCTATGACAGCTGCCGTTCGTGAAGTGTTGGCAACAAAACCGGGCGAATTCGATCCTCGTAAATATTTAGGCCCTGCTCGCGATGAGTTGAAAAAACTCTACATGCACAAAACTGTAAACGTTTTGGGTAGCGCAGGTAAAGCGTAATTGATATTGACAATTTATTTATTTACGATTTGCAATTTTGCCCGGAGCCTGAAATGATTTTCAAAATCAAGGTGATGAGTGGGTCTTATTCGTAGATGGTAAATGTAAAAATAGTAAATCTGAAGAAAAGCCGTCTCGAAACAGACGGCTTTTTTATGCTTTCACTAACAAGAAATTATGCCTAATTTTGCAGGCAAAACAAGCCATGACCGCTTTTCCCCGCTTATGTCCCGAATTTTTCAGAAGAGATGCCGTTACCGTTGCCCGGGAGTTGCTGGGTAAAACTATTGTGCGTTGCTTTGAAAACGGAGAGATAAAGCGTTTTGTTATTGTGGAAACCGAAGCTTACCTTGGGGAAGAGGATTTGGCGTGTCATGCAAGCAAAGGGCGTACGCCACGCACCGAAGTGATGTATCACGCTGGAGGCAAAATTTACGTGTATCTTATCTACGGCATGTACTGGATGCTTAATTTTGTTACCGGTGACGATGGTCATCCGCAGGCGGTACTCATCCGGGGTGTGGATAAGGTGATAGGTTCGGGCAGGGTAGGGCGTTTGTTGCAACTCGACAAGTCGTTTTATGGCGAAGATCTCTATGCGTCTGACCGTTTGTGGGTGGAAGATACGCCTACGATAGTCTCTTATTCTACAGCACCGCGTGTGGGTGTGGATTATGCCAAGGAGTGGAAAGAGATGAAGTGGCGGTTTATTGCGAATAATTAATGTGCGATAACAATCCGAAATGTTCAATGACACCCGGAATCCCGGTGTGGAATCTGAAATTTTGGAATTTTGAATTTGTAACTTTATGGATACAACAAGACAAGAAAAAATAGGACGGATGTTGCAAAAAGAGCTGAGTAGTATGTTTCTCGGCATCGCGCGCAACTATCCGGGGGTGATGATTACCGTCACCAATGTGCGTATCACGCCCGATTTGAGCATCGCAAAGGTTTATTTGAGCATTTTTCCCGGCGATAAGTCTGAATCTACACTGGCCCTCATCAAGGGGCATATCAAGACGATTCGTTACGAGTTGGGGGTAATAGTACGACATCAGCTGCGTTTGGTGCCGGAACTGGTGTTTTATCTCGATGATACGCTCGATTATATCGAGAATATCGACAAGTTGTTGAAGAAATAAGGGAGGTTGGAGCATCTTCAAATTTTCAAATCTTCATATTCTCAAATTTAGATTTTCGTGAATTTAGCATTCCATATTGCCCGTCGTTATCTTTTTGCCAAGAAATCGCACAATGCCATCAATATTATTTCCGGTATTTCGGCCGGGGGCGTGTGTGTGGGAACCATGGCGATGATTTGTGTCCTTTCAGTGTTCAATGGCTTTGAAGGGCTCATTCAACAGCTTTTCAGCGCTTTCGATCCTGATTTGAAGATCGAACTGGTGCAGGGAAAAGCTTTTGATACGCATGCCAAAGAGTGGAATGCCGTACGTCAGATAAAAGATATTGCCTTTTACGATGAAGTGGTGGAGGATAATGCCATGCTCCGTTATAAGGATAAGCAGCTACCGGCAACCATCAAAGGGGTGGGTAGTAAATTTCAGGCCATGACGGCCATCGATAGCTTGTTGGTGTCGGGAAGTTTTGTGTTGAACGACGGTGTTTTTGAGAATGGAATAATAGGAGTCGGCCTCGCCGGAGCTTTGGGAACGGGATCCAAAACCCTCGATCCCATTCAGGTGTATGTCCCCAAGCGAACGTCGGCTATCAATCTTGCCAATCCGGAGAGCAGCTTTAACCGGGATCAGATTTTTATCTCGGGCGTCTTTGCTGTCAAGCAGGCGGCCTACGACGATAAATATTTTCTTGTATCCCTTCCTTTCGCCCGTCGGTTGTTCGACTATCCCGATAATGTTGCCACATCGGTCAGCCTGAAGCTCAAGCCGGGAGTAGAGACCGCTCAGGTGCAAAAGGAGATTAAGGCTATTCTGGGGGATACGTTTACGGTACACAACCGGTATGAACAGCAGAGTGACTATTTTCGTATTATGAAGATTGAGAAGTGGATGACTTACCTTATTTTGTCCTTCATCCTGCTGATTGCCGTCTTCAATATTATCGGTTCTTTGTCCATGCTGATTATCGACAAGGAGAATGATATTCAGACGTTGCGGAATCTGGGAGCCGACAATGGGTTGATTCAACGCATATTCCTCTTTGAAGGATGGATGATTTCGGTAGGAGGGGCTTCCCTTGGGGTTGTTTTGGGAGTGCTTTTGTGTCTCGGACAGTACTATTTCGGTTGGATTAAGCTGCAAGGCTCCGGTTTTATTATCGATGCCTATCCGGTAGAGATTGTGTGGACAGATCTTATCGTTGTTCTCTTTACCGTCAGTGTGATGGGATTTTTGGCGGCTCTTTATCCTGTACGTTACCTGAGAAAGAACCTGCTTGAAAAGGTGAGATAAGCGAACTGAAAATGTAATAGAACTAGTCTTGACTTTTCTCTGGCCAAGCATTGTATCTTCATTTTTTGCTTACAGACCCCACCTAACCTCCCCCAAGGGGAGGAATTTGGTCGCAAAATGAAGTGATTTTATGCATATCACAATGTTAAAGCCCTCCTTTGGAGGGTTGGGAGGTCAAAAAATAATAAGTCAAGATGACTTCATAATAAAAAAGGATGTCTTGCAGAAGACATCCTTTTTTGTATTTTAGAGCTTAATGGTATCGATTGCGTGTCGCACGCGGCGCAGCGTCTCTTCTTTGCCTATAATGGCCGTCAGGTCGAAGATGTGAGGCCCTTTCGACTCACCTACCAATGCAATGCGGAAAGCATTCATCACGTCGCCTGTTTTATACTCTTTGGCGGCGATCCATTCCATCACTTTCGCTTCCGTGTCGGCTTTGTCGGTCACAAAATTGTCCAATGTTTCAATAAATGCCGATAATTCGGTGAGTTGTTGCGCCGTAAACGGTTTCCACCGTTTTTGAACCGATTTTTCGTCGTAACTTGTCGGAGCGACAAAGAAATAGGAAGTCGTGTCCCATAGTTCACTGCTGAAATTTATACGTTCGCGCATCAAAAGAATAACCTGGGCAACAGTATCATTACTCGAGGAAATTCCTTTTTCTGTAAGTATCGATTGAAATTTCCGTGAAAGTTCGGAAATCGGTTTCATTTGAATGTACTGGTGATTGAACCATTTTCCTTTCTCAAAATCGAATTTAGCCCCGCTTTTGCTGCACCGTTCCAGCGAAAACTCCTGAATCAGCTCTTCCATCGAGAATATCTCGCGGTCGGAACCGGCGTGCCAGCCCAATAGCGCCAGAAAGTTGATCACCGCTTCGGGTTCGTAACCCGTTTCGCGGTAGCCGCTCGAAATGTCGCCCGTTTTCGGATCTTTCCATTCCAACGGGAATACGGGGAATCCGAGACGATCGCCATCGCGTTTGCTCAGTTTGCCGTTTCCATCGGGTTTGAGCAGCAGGGGCAGGTGTGCAAATTGCGGCATGGTGTCTTGCCAACCCAGCGCACGGTAAAGCAACACGTGCAGCGGAGCCGATGGCAACCACTCTTCGCCGCGAATCACGTGCGAAATCTCCATCAGGTGGTCGTCTACCACGTTGGCAAGATGGTAAGTCGGCAGGCTGTCGGCCGATTTGTAGAGCACCTTGTCATCCAGAATCGATGAGTTGATCACCACTTCGCCACGGATCAGATCCTGCACATGAACCTCTTCGTTCGGCTCTATTTTGATACGGACAACGTACTGCTTACCCGCATCGATGCGGCTCTGAACATCATCGGCAGATAGTGTCAGCGAGTTCTGCATCATGCCGCGGGTGGAGGCATCGTATTGGAAGTTTTTAATTTCGTTGCGTTTGGCTTCCAGCTCTTCGGGGGTATCGAATGCAATATAAGCCTTGCCGTCATTTATTAGCCGGTCAACTTGTGTTTTGTAACGCTCCTTGCGTTCGCTCTGGCGGTACGGTGCATACGGACCTCCCTGTTGTACGCCTTCGTCGATTTTAATGCCTAACCATGCCAGCGACTCTTCGATGTAGGCTTCCGCTCCGGGTACGAAGCGGTTGGAATCGGTATCTTCAATGCGGAGAATCATGTCTCCGCCGTGTTGTTTGGCAAAAAGGTAGTTGTATAACGCCGTACGTACGCCTCCGATGTGGAGCGCGCCGGTAGGACTTGGAGCAAAACGGACTCTTACTTTCATTTCTATGTGATTGTTATTCTGATAAATTGTGAGATAATTTACGATGCCGGTGTATGCCGGTAAAAGCAGCTTGCAAAGATAGCAAAAAGAGTTGACCCTGTAAAAGTAACTTTGTGGGGTGAGATAGATAAAAGAAAAGCCATATGTGTGGATACCGAACAAAAAAGTAGAATAATTTAGCCAGAAAGTGTACCTTTGTAAGGTAATTGTAGCTTTTTGATAGATATTAATTGATTGGAAGGACTATTTGCCTTCTTTTTGTGTGGGATGACTAATTTGAAGTATATATTATTGACGAATGCGTTGTCGGCTGCATGTCTGGTGTTCGCTATTATTTTTGTGACGCTTCCGATACCTAAAAAAGAAGGACTGCGAAATTATCGGATATCATTGCGTTTTTTGTTTGTAGCCTATATTATCTCGGCACTTATTGCAGTGTGTGATAAAGTGTTGGTTAATGTTCTGTCGATGATATTCCTTTCCATGTGTTCTTTCCTTATATTGCTCTTTTCCATGGCGTTAATCAATTTGTTGCATCCTGAACGGATAAACCGGACTTTTGTCTTGTTGCATGTACTCCCTTTGTTGGTGGTGAGTTTGGTTTATTGGTCCATGGCAATGCGGTTGGGTAATCCAATTCTTGCAGATATGACCTTGGTAAAGGATAATTTGTTTCATCCCCAGGTTGTAATCCGGATAATGACATGGATAGCTTGCGTTATTCAGTTGGTTTACTTTGCGTTGATTTTTCAACGCGAGGCAGCGTCATATGAGGCCCGGTTGAATGCCTATTTTTCGGAAAATTATCAATTGAATTTACATTGGGTTCGTTTGTGTTATTATGGTGCAATATTACTCGGAATATACGCGCTGATTATTGCGTTGGTTCCATCTTCGGAAGCGTTAATCGTATTTTTTTGTGTACTTACAATCTTTTTTGTTGTGTTTGGAGTCTGCTATATTCAATATCCCCGAACGTATGTGAGGATAGAAACTGCTTTGCAGCCTGTACCGCAGGTGGTCGCCGATTCGTTTCCGAAACATCGATATATGTGGTCGGAACTGAAAAAGCAGGTGATAGAAAACAAATATTATACGATTCAGGGTATTAATATCGAGGAGATCGCGCAATCACTCAGGATGGGACGAACTACCTTGTCCGGCTTCATCAATAAAGAGGAGGAGATGAACTTTAACATGTGGATCAATTCTTTGAGAGTTGAAGAAGCAATTCGTCTTTTTCGCGAAGAACCCCAACTTACCATCGCTCAAATATCCGAAATGGTCGGTTATAGCGAGCCTTCCAATTTTAGCCGTCAGTTCAAAAATATGACCGGTTTTTCGCCTTCTGTATGGTTACGTCATCAGCAATAGCTGGATGTAACAGCTCGCTTAAATACTACTGGTTTTCCCGGCGAAATTCAATTTTTTTATAGAAACTTGTCAATGTGAACGCCATTTTGCATGTATTGATAAGCGGTGGCTGTTGCAAATAGGGTACTTTTGCAGGTGTAAAGAGACTCGTAATTTACACGAGAGTAATGGTTAGTGTATGTTTTTTATAACCAAAGTATAGATCTAAAGAGAATAGTAATCAATGTGCCAGTCTTTTCGGTTTTCCCCGGAAAGACTGGTTTTTTTTGTGCTGTTCTCTCTGTCGCATAGCCTAAAAATATCGCGCTATTCTTGGAGAGGAGAACCGGAAATTTTCCATGGGAGTGTAGGTGCGGAGAGTGATTTCATCGGAAGTATGTATGCGAAAAAAGAGAGTTGATCCGATACCGGATCAACTCTCTTTTGGAAATTATCTTTAGCCTGATCAGATCGACAGAATGTGCAGGACATCCATCAGGGTCGAGTTAACCGGCTTTTCGTCTTTAATTGCTTTGACAAAGGGAACGTAAACGATTTCGTTGTTTACGATACCTACCATCACGTTACGCTGGTCGGCCAGAAGAGCATCGACAG
Organism: uncultured Microbacter sp.; assembly: GCA_963678265.1. Lineage (GTDB taxonomy): Bacteria > Bacteroidota > Bacteroidia > Bacteroidales > Paludibacteraceae > Microbacter. The sequence goes on along the minus strand of OY782761.1, from coordinate 547,372 downwards.
CGGCAGTTCCCATGCGACTCGCCAATATGCGGTCGTTGGCGGTAGGTGAGCCTCCACGCTGGATATGCCCAAGAATAGTGACGCGGCAGTCGAATTCGGGATGGGCTTTTTTTAGCTTTTCGGCCACGCCCATAGCACCACCGGTGATGTCGCTCTCGGCAACCAGTACGATGCTACTGTTTTTTGATTTACGGAACCCTTGTTCGATGAGTTGGCTTAACTGATCGGTGCTGGTGGCTATCTCGGGAATGATGGCTGCTTCGGCTCCTGACGCTATGGCGCCATAAAGGGCAAGAAATCCGGCATCACGACCCATTACCTCGATAAAGAATAACCGTTCGTGCGAACTGGCGGTGTCGCGTATTTTATCGACAGCTTCCACGATGGTGTTCAACGCCGTATCGTACCCGATGGTATAATCGGTTCCGTACAGATCGTTGTCGATAGTGCCCGGAATCCCGACAATGGGAATGTCGTTATACATTTGTCCGAAGATGCGGGCCCCGGTAAAGGTACCGTCACCGCCGATTACGATCAGAGCATCGATCTCTTCGCGTTTCAGTGTTTCGTAAGCTGTCTGCATTCCTTCGTCGGTTTTGAACTCCATGCTTCGCGCCGACTTGATGAGGGTGCCACCCTGCTGAATAATGTTACTTACGTCCTGTGTTTGAAACTCCTTGATTTCGCCCGAAATAAGGCCTTTGTAACCGCGATAGATCGCTTTTACCCTGATGCCGTGATAAATTGCTTTACGGGTTACTGCTCTGAGCGCAGCATTCATGCCAGGGGCATCGCCTCCCGAGGTAAGTACCCCGATACATTTTAGTTGATACATGACAATTTTGATTTAATCGTTTGTTACACTTGCAATCTTTTCCAATTCTTTGGCTACCTCTTCCATGAGCCATTTCGGCGTGGAGGTAGCTCCACAGATTCCTACGGTGGATACGCCTTTTAATAAAGACGGAGTGATATCTTCGGGGGTAGATATTAGATGCGAATTGGGGTTAATAGCTTTGCACTCGTCGAACAGCGCCTTGCCATTCGAACTCTTTTTGCCGCTTACAAAAAAGACTATATCGTGTCGTACGGCAAAGGTACGAATATTTGGAATACGATTCGATACCTGCCGGCAAATTGTATCATAAAATTCAAACGAAACGGCAGGATTAATCTTCTTTTTGATAGTATCAACCAAATTATTGAAACCGGCAATCGATTTGGTAGTTTGAGCAAACAAGCAGATGTTTCTGTTCATATCCACCTGCGCGAGATCTTCGATATGCTCTACCACGATGGCCGTGTTGCCGGTTTGCCCCACAAGACCGTTCACTTCGGCATGACCTATTTTCCCGTAAATTACTATCTGCCACTCTTTTTGCGGATGTGTTTCATAAGCATTTTTGATGCGTTGCTGCAATTTTAGTACAACCGGGCAGGTGGCATCGATCACCTGGATGTTGTTGGCTTTGGCGGTGAGGTAGGTGGAGGGTGGTTCTCCGTGGGCACGGAACAGCACCCGTGCACCTTTCAATGTGTCGAACTCCAGATGTTCAATAACTTTGAGTCCACGCTTGTTGAGGCGTTCTACTTCGCTGCCGTTGTGTACAATATCGCCTAAGCAATAAAGTGAAGAGTCTTTATCCAACTCTTGTTCGGCTTTGGTAATGGCATTGACTACGCCAAAACAAAATCCCGAACCTGTGTCCATTTCTATTTTTATCATGTGTTACTTTTTTTAGTGAATTATAATTATCCGGACATATGCTATTGCTTGTCAATCTGTAGATTGCAGATGAATTCGCAATCTGCTTTTTTATGTCCTTTCTGTCGGGTGTTTAGTCTGTTATCGACGCTAAACTTGTGCAAAATTAACACACATCGCACAAAAACGGGCATACGCATCACCAATTTAATGATTATCTTTGCGTAGCTTTTTATATTTTTGTCGAAACGGCCGATATATTGATGTTGGCTATTTACTAAAACAAACCGTTCATTATGCTTACAATAAAGAATTTACATGCCAATATAAATGGAAAAGAAATATTAAGAGGAATCGATTTGCAGGTAAACGAAGGCGAAATACATGCCATTATGGGTCCGAACGGATCGGGCAAAAGTACGTTGTCGGCGGTACTGACAGGTAACCCATTATTCACGGTTACCGAGGGCGAAGTGATTTTTAATGGGAAAAACCTTCTGGAGCTGGCTCCTGAAGATCGTTCGCGCGAGGGTATCTTTCTTAGTTTTCAGTATCCGGTGGAAATACCCGGTGTGAGTATGACTAACTTTATGCGTTCCGCTATTAACGAACACCGTAAATACAAGGGTCTCGATCCTATTTCGGCCTCCGATTTTCTTAAATTGATGCGCGAAAAGAAAGATTTGGTGGAGCTCGACAATAAACTGGCCAGCCGGTCGGTAAACGAAGGATTCTCGGGAGGCGAAAAAAAACGGAACGAAATTTTCCAGATGGCAATGCTCGATCCGAAGCTCTCTATTCTGGACGAAACCGATAGCGGTCTCGATATTGATGCCCTGCGTATTGTCGCTAATGGCGTAAACAAGCTGAGAACCGACCGGAACGCCTGCATTGTGATTACACACTACCAACGTCTGCTCGACTATATCAAACCCGATATTGTACATGTGTTGTACAAAGGACGAATTGTGAAGACTGCCGGTCCTGAACTGGCTCTCGAACTGGAAGAGCGCGGCTACGACTGGATCAAACAGGAAGTTGATGCCCAGTAACTATTGACAATTTATCTGTTTACAATTGAGAATCAGACCGGATTTGTCATTCGGATCTTGTTTAAATTGTCGAGTTATTAAATTCTTACATTGAACTTATGTCGATAGAACAATCTTATATAGAACTATACAAGGAGCATCAGGCCGATTTGAAGAAACCATGCTCCGACCTACTGAATGCAGGTCGCGATGAGGCTTTTGCACGATTTGCGAGCCTTGGTTTTCCGACCACCCGCAACGAAGATTATCTGTATACCGACCTGGGACCCTCTTTCTCGGTCGATTACGGCTTGAACCTCAACCGGCTGCATATTCCGGTGGCTTTTCGTTGCGATGTGCCCAGCATCAATGCCTATCTTTACTATGTGGTGAACGATAGTTTTTACGTTACTCAGGAGCCTCCCGTTTTACCCGAAGGGGTGATTATTTGCGGCCTCAATGAAGCCGCTCGGAAATATCCCGAATTGGTGGCAAAGTATTACAATCGTCAGGCCGGGAAGAATAAAGCTGCAACGGTGGCATTTAATGAAACGTTCGTTCAGGACGGTTTCTTTATGTATGTGCCGAAAGGTGTTGCCCTTGCAAAACCGGTGCAGTTGGTCGATATTATGCGTTCCGATGTTGATTTTATGGCCAATAGCCGTAACCTCGTTATTCTTGAAGAGGGAGCAAAAGCTCAGCTGTTGGAGTGCGCGCATACACAGGACGCCGTGCAATTTTTGTGCAATCGTGTTACCGAAGTGTTTGTGGGCGAAAATGCCTCTTTTGAATGTTATACGTTAGAAAATACGCATAACAGAACAACCAATATAGGTTCTTTATTTGTGAAACAAGAGGCATCTTCCAATGTGTTAATCAATACGATTACACTCCACAATGGGTTGACACGTAATAATGTACAGGTTGATCTGGATGGACCTGGAGCAGAAGTGCTGCTCTGTGGTATGGCGATTGGAGATAAAAATCAGCAGGTAGATAACTTTACGTTGATCAATCACAATACACATCACTGTCGTAGTCATGAGTTGTTTAAGTATGTACTGGACGATTCGGCAATCGGTGCTTTTGTGGGCAAAATTTATGTGGCTCCCGGGGCTCAGAAGACAGAAGCCCTAATGACCAATAAAAATCTGTGCGCTACGCCTACTGCAAAGATGAAGGCCAAACCGCAGCTGGAGATCTATGCCGATGATGTGAAGTGTTCGCATGGAGCAACCGTAGGTCAGTTGGATGAAACGGCGCTGTTCTACATGCGCTCGCGTGGTATTTCGGTCAGGGAGGCGAAGCTGCTGTTGAAGTTTGCTTTTACAGCCGATGTGATTGAAAATATTCGTATCGATGCGTTGAAGGACAGGATTCACCTGTTAGTTGAAAAACGCTTTCGGGGAGAGCTGTCCAAATGCGCCGGATGCGTCATTTGTCAGTGATATAATTTCAGAAAAATATTATTCCGGGGTTCCAAACCGGGCTTGTGCCGGTTGGAATCCCGGAATTTTTATTTTAAATGGAAGGCACGCGAAAGATGGACTCTTTGTGTTCGTACGTGCTGAAAGCAAGTATGATAACTGTTGCGATGAAGCAACTTATAGCCGGTAATATCCACCAGGATGTCTGGTCCAGAATGGCCATTATAACATGGTATATTCGGTTATAATTGCCGGTAAAAATTACGAGTAACGTGCTTACTGCCGCAAATATCCATACTAATCCCGGGGTGCGCTGCTTTTCGGGCAGGTGTCGTATCACGCTGTCCGAAAATCCGTTGTCGGAAATCTCTTGCTTGTTTTGAGCAAAAAACTGCTGCAATTGTTTGTCGTTTTCTTTCATTTTTATGCTGATATGCAGAGCAAATTTTTATTCTGTCTCTTATTGCAAATGATGAGCCAGCTTTGTTTTGCCGGCCGCAACATAGGATTTTAGTGTTCCCAGCGGACATTTCATTACTTTAGCCGCCTGTGAGTGGCTCATTCCCTCCATGTAACAGAGCAGAATAGCCGTTCGTTCTTCATGACGCAATTTACGTAAAGCATCGTACAAATCGCTCTTTTCGGCCGAAAAATCGTTATCGACCGAATGCCACCGGTCAACTTCGTCGAGCGAAGTTTCGTTTTGTCGTTTTTGGGCCCGCACCGAATCGTAAAAAACATTGTAAGCGATGCGGAACAACCAGGTGGAAAAACCCGAAAGTCCCTGAAACGATTTGATTTGCAGATATGCTTTAATGAAGGTTTCCTGCGCCAGATCATCGCTTAACGATGAATCGCCCATCGTCAGATTCAGAAAGAAACGACGGATAGGCGATTGGTATTTTCTGACAAGAGGGTCGAAGGCATCTTTGTTGCCCAAAAGAGTAACCTGCATGACCCACTTCAGGTCCTCCGCATTACTCATCTTGGGCAGCGTTCGCTTTACCTTTTTTTTCGACGAAATAACTAATCAAATAAGCAAGACCAATAAAAGCGGGAATCAGTCCGAATGCCCAGGGAGATGTCTCCCCCATCAGGTATAATCCTCCGATTGAAATTCCCAGACCACTACCGATCCAGATCATTCCTTTTAACAAATGACTCTTGGGCTCCTCTTCCGGACGGCGAAAAAAGCTGTCCGGAAGATCTTTGCCTGATTCTAACGCTTTTTCGTACAGCTGAATCATGCGTAGCTCTTTCATTCGTTTGTTACGTATGACAAAAAACACAATCAATATGGCTGTCAGAAAAGGCATTAAAGAGATTAATACAATACCGGCGCTGGTTAATTTAGGGTCGTCATGATTGGGACCTAAAGTACGGGCCTTTTCCAGTTCATAGAGCTGCTCCGGCGATAGTTTTTGCATTAACTCCTTATTGTAATCCGATGTCTGGACACTACTGTCCGCCGATTTTGTAACCGAATCCGTCGGAGCCATCTGTACGGCATTGATGCTAAAAGCCGTTATGAAGGCAAATAATAGTAAAAATCCAAGTTTTTTCATAATTATCATTTTGGAAGTGGAACATTTACACATTAGACGTAATCCGGTATCGGTTTGGATGAATAAGTGTGATTATTTTTTTTTTGATTGGTCAGATGTCATGCCGATTTAAGTACGACAGATTCGACATAGCAAAGATACATATTCTTTGAAAAAATCAGGTTATTTCTAAAACAGGTATTTACAAGAGCTGAGTGAAAAAATCAGGCTGTTGATACGTGAGTTTAATAAATAGTAGTATTATATAGATATGTTTTTTTTGTTAATGTAAAAAATAATTCATTACTTTGTGTGAATTATGTAAATATTCGATATTGAGTGGATTTATAAAAGAGGTTTGTTATTTAGAAGTTGATATGATAGATGTTAGTATAGTTGTCGTCTATCCCTTTCTAACAGAAAATGAAAAATCAAGGATCTCGTATCATTATTATTGGAATTCTCGTCGGATTATGTGTTACCTCCTGCTACCATTCAAATACGCACGAAGGTAATGTTGATTCACTTCTGAACCAAATTGAAGATTCTGTTGGTGTTAATCCGTATACATCCAGAAGTAAACTACTAAAACTACTGCCTTCGGTAACAGATAGCTTGCCCTATTATAAATTCTACTCCCTCTATGTGCGTTCTTTTCTTGCGGCAAATTCGTTCGACACGGCCTTCCTTTTGAATAAGAAGATTTTCCAATTTTGTCGTAAAGAAGTAAAGCCTACTGATGAAATCAAAAAATTATTAGCAGCAGCCTATAATTCAAATGGAATTTATTATACTGAAAAGTGTTATTTAGATTCCGCTCTTTATTCGTACAAAAAGGCTTTGCAGTTGGCATCTTTAGCTATTGATAGTCGCTATATTGATATTTCAATCAATGTGGCTGATATGTTTACCCGTAAAGGTGATTATATTAATGGAATCGGTTACTATCGGAAAGCCCTTTTTACCAGTGATTCATTAGGAATAACCCGCAAGATGGGATTCCCAATCTACTTCGGACTTGGTCAGGCCTACTATGCGGGTTTACGAAATTTTACTTTGTCCGAAAAGTATTTTGATTTGGCTTGGCGTTTTTATCCTCAGCGTACCTTTCATGAGCAGTTTGTTTATTGTAATAATAGAGGAAATTCGTATTATTACCAACAAAAATATGATCGGGCACTTCAATGGTTCCTGAAAGCAAAAGCTTTGGTTGCTTTCGGTAAATATGCATCGTATGAGAATTTGTGTTATGCGAATCTGAGTGATATTTATTTAAAATTGGGGAAATTGGATTCTGCACAGTATTATTGGAATAAAAGTTTTCAATTTTTTGCTTCAGCTAAAGGAACTACTATTTATTACTATTTGGCTACAGTCAAGGCTGGCATTGCATTAAAGAAAGGCAATGTTGCTGAAGCTCATTCATGGCTGACTTCAGATAAGGCCGCATTACAGATTGAACCGGAAATTATAGGACTTCGAAACCAGTGTTGGCAAGAATACTATCTCAAAATAGGGGATTATAAAAATGCCTATCATTCCTTATTGCAAAATATGCATCTGAACGATTCGATCAGAAATGAGAAAGTAATGAGTCGAATAGCAGAGATCGATACCCGGTATAGGCAAGATACAGCGGTAATGAAGAGAGAAATTTTACTCACTCGGCAAAACAGCCAGATCAGTGTTTTGAAAATGACGAATTATTTCTGGATTTTGCTGGTGGTTGTTATTGTTATAGGAGCGGTGGCGATTTACCATTCTTTACAACGAAAAAGAGTAATGCAGCAATTGAAGTTTCAGGATCAGGCCGCGCAGTTGCGATTGCAAAATATCCGCAATCGCATATCTCCTCATTTGATGTTTAATGTTTTGAATCAGAAAATTAGTGACGAGAAAGATCGTGATAATCAGCAGTTGTTCGATTTGGTGAAATTGTTGCGCAAGAGCCTCGAGTTTGCTGATCAGACACTTATCTCTCTGCAGGACGAACTGGAATTTGTGAAAACCTATATCGATCTTGAACAGGTAAAATTGGGAGATGAATTTAAGTGGCATCTTGAATTAGATGATTCGATCGATACGAACGCAATAAAACTTCCGGCAATGATGATTCAGATACCGGTGGAGAATGCGTTGAAGCATGGACTGCGCAACAAAACCGGTGATAAAAAATTATCGATAAATATATCCGGACAATCACATGGTGTTCAAATTCTTATTAGAGATAACGGTACAGGATTTTTCCCTGCGGCACAAAATTCGACAAAAGGTACGGGAACCGGATTAAAAGTATTGTACCAAACAATACAACTACTGAACCTCAAGAACTCAAATCCAATTCGCTTGTCGATGAAAAATAGCGATGATCCTAAAAATTCTGGAGCAGTTGCTGATATTTTTATTCCTTACGGTTATCATATTTAGGCTATGAGTTATACGGCTATTGTTATTGACGATGAACAGATTTGCATTGACAATCTGCAAAATTCTCTGGCAGTTATTCCAGAAATCGAACTGCTTTCTACATCTACCGAACCTAAATCTGGAATGAAACTTCTCTTGGAACATCAACCCGATCTGTTGTTCTTGGATGTCGAGATGCCTCAAATGACCGGTTTTGATCTGCTGAAGAGCGTTCAGGACAAGATTGATTGGCCTCTGCATGTGGTCTTTTACACGGCGTATGATAAATATCTGTTGGATGCTTTGAGAACCTCTGCATTCGATTGTTTGCTGAAACCCTACCAGTCGCACGAATTCAAAGTCATAATTGATCGTTTTCTTGCTCATGTAACGCAAGAGCATCCACAGTCAGATATGCAGAAAAATCTGAGCCGAATTTTTCTTTTTAACGATAGTTTTATGATTGCTACCGTGATGGGTTATCAGTTGCTAAAGATAGATCAGATAGGCTATTTTGAACATCAACCGCATGAAAAATGCTGGAGCGTATCTCTTATTTCAGGCACTAGCTATCTGTTGCGGAAAGCTACCAGAGCCGAAGATATCCTCAGCTTTTCCACTAACTTCTTTCAAATTAATCAATATCAAATTATTAATTTTGATTACCTCTCCGCCATCAACGATAAAGAATGCCTGCTGCTTCCTCCGTTCGATGGACTCTCTTCCTTCAAAATATCTCGCAAATTTTACAAAGAATTGCAGCAGAAAATGAATTTTCTGTAATTCAACATGGACATAATTCTCATCTTGCCGCAAGTTAGCTGAAGTCGCAGTATCGTAGTATAAGTTGTTGATTATTAATTTTTTTTTGATGTGAAATATGTTCTGCAAAGGGTGATGCTTGATTTCTATTTTCTTAATGTAACATATTTCCGATTTTTGACTACTTAGTTGCATTTATTTGCATTCTATTCTCTATTTTGAACATTTGCTTCAAGCGGCAATCGCGGCTCGTTTTTTCATTAAAAATACCTTTTTTACCTTCGTGCAACTTTTTGAATGTAAAAACAGATCGTGATTCGGTAAAACTTCTTACATAATAACATAATATAGAGTCCATTTTGGTAGTGCAGAGATAATTAAATCTGAAGAGGAAAAAGTTTGCAGGATAGAGGAATCATGCTGCAAACTTTTATTAGAAAATACATGAATCAATTATATTTTTAATTCAAGAAACTTGGTTAGTATCATCATCAAAGAGCCTCCACTACGGGGGTGCTTTTGGTGATGATTATAGCACAAAGTTTCGATCTGAAACGTGAGCCTGAATACGGAGAATCACAAATAAAACATCAAATCCCCTGATGTTATTTAATCACGATTTTTTACCACATAACATTTGTATTTTGCATCTTATCGCGATTTTTCGGCATAATTGGTCTATAGCAAAATGGTTCTTGTTTTATTCTTCAAAACTATATTTTTATTTTTGCTGTTGAAAAAGTAAAGAATTGTTTAATTTGGCGATCAATTGACTGATGTCAGCAGAAAATGGGGTGATGAAACCTGATATCGTTTCTATCTAAGGAGAAATAGCCTCGGTTACAGCTGTTATTACCCCTGCAATAGCAGAAAAAAGGAGAAAAACAGCTGTTGTGGGATCGATAACAGCAATTATCGGTCCGATAACAGAAGAGAAAAGGTCTGTTACAGCAGAAATTGAATCAATAACAGGCGAAACGCAGTGGAGAAAGGGAGTTCTGAAACCAATAAGAGCCGGAAGCGAGGATATAACGGGTCTATTCAATAGGGTCTATTCAATAAACTGTGTCAGGGAAAGGAGTAAAATTATAACTTTACTAACACTTAACACAGCAGCATGGATAATCAAGAAAAATTTGACTACAAGTCATTTGAAGCAGAAGCAATAGAGCGTTTACGACAAGGAGAAAGCCTTTCCGGAGAAAATGGAGATGTATCGGGTAGCGTCTTCTTGGTTGCACGGGCAGTGGATAGAGCCGGAGCTTATCTTTGTCAGATGGCCAAAGATGTATTACCAACCGATGAAGCCGGATGGCATAAAGTTGGAAATAGTACGCAGGCCTCTTTGGGTGCCGCCAATCTATCTGTCGGAGCCACCTACTATTTTCGGTTTGCCGCCGTTACTCCCGACTTCTGTGCCCCGGTCGTAAAGATCGTAATATAGAAGAGAATAATTTCAAGGCTTCACGTAGAGTGGAGCCTTGGCAGATGTGTATATATAAGATGTCTCTTTATTTATTTGGAGCTATTGACTAATAATAGGAATGATTATCCGTAAACTGTTCTAATTAATCTTGTGAGTCCATTAGTGTTCACTAAAAAATCGCAATAGTTCTTTGAAATAATTGATATTTAATTTGTTGCCATATATTTTGGTGCGCAACGATTTGAATTTACTTTTGCGGTCTTAATCAGATCGTTATGCATAAAGACAAATACATTTTCGCCCAATTAGTCGAGTTTCTTGATTGTTTTAAGTTTCGCCGCATTGCAGATAAATACCAAGGAGACAGGTATATAAAATCTTTCTCTTGCTGGAATCAACTGTTTGTAATGATGTTCGGACAACTTGCTAAAAGTGAAAGCCTTCGCGATTTAATCGTTGCTCTCGAAGCACACTGGAAAAAGTTGTACCACTTGGGCATGGGCAAGTCTGTTACCCGTAGTCATCTTGCTAAGGCGAACGAGCAAAGAAATTACAGAATCTTCGAGGAATTTGCCTATTTTCTGGTAGCTGAAGTACGTTCTAAATGCACCGGAAAAATCTTTGGATTTGATGGCCATGTTTATGCTTTCGACTTTACAACGATAGACCTCTGTCTTGAAGTTTTTCAATGGGCAAAGTTTCGTAAGTACAAAGCAGGCATCAAGATACAACCCTATACGATATTGAAACTCAAGTTCCTGCATTCTTTCACATCACACCAGCCGGTGTAAATGACATGAAAGCAATGCCTGAAATACCTTACGAAAAGGGGGCTTTCTATATCTTTGATAGAGGCTATAATGATTTTGACAACCTCTACAAGATTCAACAGATTGAGGCTACATTCGTAGTGCGCGCCAAGAAGAATCTTAATTGCAAGCAAATCTCATGGAAACGAAGACTCCCCAAGAATGTCCTGTCCGACTCAACCATCGTGTTTGTGGTATATAAAAGGTCTAAAGAATATCCGATTCCACTCAGAAGAGTGGTGTATTATGATCAGGAACAAGACCGGAAATTTGTATTCTTCACTAATAACTTTGAACAGTCAGCCCTTATCATCGCAGAACTTTACCGTAACCGTTGGCAAGTGGAATTGTTTTTCAAATGGCTCAAACAACACCTCAAAATAAAGAAGTTTTGGGGGACAAGTGAGAACGCTGTAAGAATCCAAATTTACTGTGCATTAATTGCTTACTGCCTGATTGCTATTATAAAGCATGGTATGAAGTTAGAGCGTTCTGTGTATGAGATTCTTCAAGTCATAGGTATCTCTCTTACCGATAAAACGAACTTGAGAGATATCTTCGACAAATCAAATATCAATAATGTCAATGAACGTGGTGATTATTGTGAACCTAGTTTATTTAATTTTTAATCGTCCACTTTTTTAGTGGACAGTAGTGTTGTGAGTTTTTTAGTGAGAAATAAAAGTTGAAGAAGTGTTTTATTTCTACTGATGTGCATGTGTATTAACATGAACCCGATAGCCTGTTGAGGGCTTTCCTTAGTAAAAGAATTGGGATGCGGGAATTATATTCTTGTCGAGGGTTTATCTCTCAATAGAGCATTTTGTAGATAATTATAGATGGAATTAATTAACATATTTCTTTTGTTGACAGGATGAAAATTATTAAAATTGGAAGAAACCCTGGTAATGATATAGTAATAGACGATATGACCGTATCTTCTGAACATGCCCGTATTACCATTACTGATTCAGGTTCAGTTAGTATTCGTGATTTGAATTCAAAAAATGGAACTTACGTTAACGGGAAACAAATCTCTAAGGAAACGGCTATTAGTGCTACCGATGAAATAAAGGTAGCCAACAGTATTGTTGACTGGATGAGGTTCTTTCATAAAAATGCAGTTTCCAATAGTAATCACACTGTTTTGAATAATAAATTGAACAATTCAAAATCAATCGGCAGAGCTCCGGAAAATGATATTGTTTTATCTTATAGTGATGTGTCAAGTAAGCATGCAATAATACGTAAGGATCAAAGCGGAAATGTTATTCTTCAGGACAACAATTCGACAAATGGGACATTTGTAAACAATAATAAAATCGATTCGTACATATTAAAGCCAGGTGATAAAGTTTTACTGGCGAATAAATATTTGCTGGAATGGGAAACTATTTTTGGCGTAAGTGGAAATTCCATCTCTAAATCTACTACATCACCTAAACTTTTTAAACCGATTGTGATTGCAGTTGTTTCTGTTGCTGTAATCTGTTTGGGCATATTCTTCTTTGTCAAATTATCAACACCGGTCATTCAACAACAAGTGCAGTTGAGCCCTGAAAAAATATATTCAATCTATAAAAAATCAGTGGTGATGATCTATGGTACATATTATTATGAAGTTAGCGCCAAGGGTAAAATATTGGCGAATATAACTGTTGCAGATAATCAATTGGCACAGTATAATGGAGATAATCCGATTACTTATACCGCAACCGGTTTCTTTGTTTCAAAAGATGGAAAAATAATGACGAATCGTCATGTGGTATGTCCATGGGATTATGATGATGGTATTACAGATAAAGTTAAGGAGTACTTCCAAAAGTATTTAGCCCGATTGTCTCTTTCTAACCAAAAAGCTTTCATGGCATTGCAACCGATGATTGGAGATGTTGTCGTTCAAGGGAAATTAGGAAAGCTGTTTGGTATTTTCTTAAATGACTCTTTTGTAAAGGGAATTAATGATATGATCCCATGTTCTTATATCCGAGACAGCGGGAGTAAGAATATTGATTTGGGTTTGTTACAAGTCAATTCAAAATCGCTTCCTGCCGGTGTTAATAAAATAGTGGATTTGAGTCTGGCTGATGTTTCAGCTTCGGCAACTCAGATCGGGAAAAAGGTGTTTGCGATTGGATTTCCTGCCGGTTTTACAGTTGGCAATACGAATACAGGCATAGAGGCCAATAATCAAAGTGGAGAAATTACACAATCTCGCGGAGATGTGGAGTTTGGACATAATATTTCTATCACACATGGAGCAAGTGGTTCGCCCATATTTAATAGTTATGGACAATTGGTCGGAATTGTAAACGCCGGGTTTTTAGGCGTAGCCCAAGGTTATAACATGGCCGTGAAAGCCAAATGTGCGGTTGAACTGATGAATAAATGACAATTAGCCGAGTCCTGTCCTAATGGATGATAAAATCTATAGCAATGGGCATACATATGACTCGGCTCACTTAGAAACATAGCAATTATAAAAATAAAAAAATAAAGATATGGCAAAGAAAACATGCAGCAAAGGGCATATTTATGATTCTTCAATTTATGGTGACAATTGTCCGTTTTGTCCATCTCAGGGTTCGGGTACTGTTGTGTGCGAAAATGGAGGAGAAGCAGGCGGAAGTGGTTGTGCCGGAGGTACAGAAGTCAATCAGGAAGGCAGAACCAGCATTGGAGGTGTATCAACAAACGATCCGACGATTCCTTTAGGAGGTGGAATAGGAGGTGGAACTGTGATCCGTTCTGCTGCAGGAACTGGTAATGCAGCTACACCATCGGGCAAAAGAATCGTGGGAATTATAGTAACCTATGATGTGCTTTCTACAGGCCAGGTTCACAATATTTTTGAAGGTAGAAATTATATTGGACGAGAAGTAACTTCGGATATTTGTATTCAGGGAGATGGTCAAATCTCAGGAAAACATTTTTCGATTTTATACCGTCCGATTGATGGGAAATTTAAATTTAAAGATGAACAGTCCAGTAACGGAACATTTGTTAACGAGCAGCTTACGGACGAAGGAGAGTTAAGTACTTTCGATATTATTCGTGTCGGATCTACACGTTTAATCTTCATTGCTATTCCTCAATTAGTATAATCAGAATGAAACAAAATACAGAAGCAAATTTTAATTTTTGTCTTGTCGGGGCATCCACTAATGTCGGTAAAGTTCGCAAAGCAAATGAAGATAGCATGGTGGTTTTTGAAACTGCCGACTTTAAGGCTTTTGTTGTCTGTGATGGAATGGGGGGGCATGTAGGAGGACAAGTGGCCTCGCAAACAGCTGTTACAACCATAAAAGAATTTCTTACGAACAATTCCATTAATGACCCGAAAGAGGCTATTGAACGTTCAATTGTTGCAGCCAATACAGCGATCATCAATCGCACGCTGCTACAACCTGAACTTACGGGAATGGGCTCTACGTGTGTGATGCTTGTAGTTACAAAAGACGGGAAAGTATATTTTGGACATGTCGGTGATAGTCGGATTTACATTGTTGCAAACCGGCGGATTATTCAATTAACGAAGGATCATTCATTTGTTCAAATGCTTGTGGATGCGGGACAAATAACGAAAGAACAGGCAGAACACCATCCTCGGAAAAACGAAATAACAAATGCTCTGGGATTACAGGGTATGCAACTCCCGACTATCAGTAAAGATCCGATCGAGCCGGAAGCAGGAAACTGTTTTTTGCTGTGTTCCGATGGTTTGACCGGAATGGTAGATGACAAGCATATTGAAAGAGTTATAAGCGATCGGAATCTGAGGATTCAGGAACGTGCCGAAAAACTGATTCAAATGGCTTATGATAATGGCGGACTGGATAATATTACCGTCGAATTGGTGGAATTTGCTTTGAGTAAACAGGATATTGATCCGTCGGGCACAATTGATACAAAGCGGAAGAAATGGCTATGGTTTATGTTCCCAGTAATAATCGTTTTGGTAGGTTTAGTGACATGGTTGTGTATTAAGAAATCGAATAATACCGATTTGAAGAGAGGCAAAGTGGAAATTGCCGCCGTAAAAGATGCAAACAAAGCTACATCTGTCAAACAAGCAGACACACCAATGCAGTTTTTTACCGAACCGGTAGCACTTAATAATGCAGGTAGTCCCGTTATTGTATCCATCAAAGAATTTTCGGACAATGATGCCGTACTTCTTTCCAGTATAAAGATAGAAGATAAATATAGCCCGTATGTTAAAATAGAAAAAGTCGATCGAAGTTATATAACCATTCATTGTAATAAACCGTATGTCGGTAACAAGATCGAGTTTAGTTGTGAAACGAAGTTATACAAGCATTGTATGGTTCATATTCCTGTGATTAAGGTGGCAGGTGTGCTGAAAAACGAGGAAATTACCGTCGATTTGGGAAATATTGTTTTTAAGAAGAATACCCCGATAACCATAAATTTGCCTCACTCAGTGAAACTAATGCCAGGGCAAAAGAAAACGAATGATGAACATATAAAATGCGATGTTGTTTCCGATAAAAAAATGGTTGTGGAATTTCAAATAGAGAAATATCCGGCAATCCTATATTTTGTAGAAAAGGGTTCGAACGGGAAAGCATACAAATATGTGATTCATATAAAACCGGGAGAACCACAGCATTCGACTCCTGCTCCGGTTGTGGCACCCTCTGCACCTCAGCATAATGGATCCGGTAAAAACAGAAATTTAGAACCGGCTTAATACCTATTGTGTATTGAAGATATGAAAATCTCAATTTATAATGTCAAGGATGAGCCTATCGGGCGTGGAGGAATGGGGCAGGTTTACTTGGGCTCCGACGCGATGGGCAATAAAGTGGCCATTAAGGAGATGTTAGCTCAATATGTGTTGGATGGGGATTTGCGGGCGCGTTTTCATCAGGAAATTCATATTCTAAATAAGTTGGAGCATCCTTCCATTGTAAAGATGTATGCATCATTTGAAGAGAGGGGGAACCTTTATCTCGTGATGGAATATGTGGAAGGAGAAACTATCGAACAGTATATTAAAAGACGAGGAGTAATAGAAGAATCTGAAGCAATTCGAATAATGAGCGATGTTTTATCGGCTTTGGGATATGCACATCAAAAAGGATATGTTCATCGGGATATCAAGCCGAGTAATATAATGATCCGAAATAATGGAAATGTCTGCTTGCTTGACTTTGGTATTGCAAAGGATATGAATCGTAAAAATAGTCAACTAACCGTTGGTCAATTGACTATCGGTACAGATGGGTATATGAGTCCCGAACAGGCCGAAGGATATAATATTGATCATCGTTCCGATATTTATTCTCTGGGTTGTGTCTTATTTTTTATGCTTACGGGGCGGCATGCTGTTCAAAAACAGTCGAGTGATGTGGCAACCCGAATGTTTATCATTCAAAATGACTTTCCGAAAGCAATCAGCTTCAATTTCAATCTGTCGAACAAGATACAACGAGTATTGGATAAAGCGACCCAGAAAAACATGCTGATGCGCTTTCAGTCGTGCCGTGAATTTGATTTGGAGATGAGTAGTGGTGAAACGGCTGTTGATAATAATTTTTTTGATGGACATGTGGTTTCAATTGGGCGTGAAGGTTGCGATATTGTTATTTCACATCCAAAAATAAGTCGTCGCCATCTTGATGTCGTCAAAGAAATAACGTCTGAAGGTGAATTGTATACATTTAGAGATAGAAGTACGAATGGAACCATGATAAATGAAAAGAAAATTCATAATAGTGAAACAACATGGTCAATTCATTATGAGAATCAATTTGGTAGTTATCGAACTATAATTTGCCCAACCATTCTTTTGGCGGGAGAAATAGACGTGGTTTGGACACGGATAGAAGAAGCCTTCTTCATGAAAGAACAAGGTACTAGCAAACCTCAATCCATATCCCCTAATCCATATCTTGAGAACAATTCGCTCGATTCCAATCCGCCGAAGCCAGCTTCGACCTATGAGCCGTCGTTATATCCGCCGAAGTCCGCAACCGGATGGCTTGTTGCTATTTATATTTTTGCTGTACTGGGAGGCTTGTTTGGCTTGGCATTCGGCATATTCATCTATAACAGCAAAGTGGAATTTGCTAACGGACGCAAAATTCATAAATATAAAGCTTCTCACAGAACAGCTGCATTGATAGGCGCAGTCCTTTCGTGTGTTTCATTATTTATTTGGAAAATAATTTTAACGTAATAATTTGTAAATGGTATGATGCCAATCACTATAGGCCGAAGTTCACAATGCGATATTATCTTGTCAGATGCGAGTATTAGTAGAGTTCATGCCGAAATATATTTGAACAACGGGCAGTATATATATGCAGATAAAAGCAGTAATGGAAGTAATATCGGTGGCCAAATCATTATTAATAAAAAGGTTGTGATAGCGCCAGGAACCTTGGTTTTGCTTTCCAATAGAATTCCTTTGCCTTGGGACAAAGTATATTCTCTATTGTCTACGTCTTCATATCGTGTCAACGAAGTTCAAACGGTTAAACGTGTAAATCAGCAGATTGCAGGTGGTCAGCCGAACCTCCAATTGGAGTCGTATGAAGATAAGATTAATGAAGTATACTTGCCTTACAAAGCGGATAAATTGGAAATAGGATGGGGAATTTTAGCTTTTATAATTCCAATTGCAGGTTGGATCATGTATTTTGCATGGAAGGATGAAACACCTAACCGAGCGGGGATAGCCGGTTTGATAGGTACTGTTGCTTTTGTAATCAATATAATTGCTCTCTGCATATAATAATAAACTTATAAATTCGTGCAATCATGATCGGAAAAGAAATTTTAAATTATCGCATTGAAAGTTTGATAGGCAAAGGAGGAATGGGGAGTGTGTATTTGGCTACTAATATGCACATCGACCAGAAAGTGGCTGTGAAAGTACTGAATGCTAATCTGGCAGATAATCCTGCTATTCGTGAACGTTTTCGTCAGGAGGCAAAGAATTTATTGGCTCTCGATCATCCTAATATTGTGAAATTTCTCAATTTTGTAGAAAACGAAGAGGGATTATTTATTATTATGGAATATGTGGATGGTATTACTCTCGAAGATTTTATTGCTCGCAAAAACGGATTAATTGTAGAAAAAAGAGCTTACCCGATATTGACCAAGTGCTTGAAGCCATGGCATATGCACATAAGCATAATACCATACACAGAGATATCAAGCCTGCCAATATTATTATGACGAATGATCCTGACGGTAATTTTACCATAAAGATTCTCGATTTTGGAATAGCAAAGATTATTTCAGAGGAAGATGAGCAGGATAAGGGGTGGGTTGTAGGTACTCCGCTATATATGAGCCCTGAACAGGTTAAGGGAGGACGTATAGACGAAAGGTCAGATATTTATGCGATGGGTGTTCTCTTACATCAGATGCTCACTGGTCGGGCTCCTTATGATACCACTACGCTTTCGGAACTGGAGATCCAGAATAAAGTAATTACAGATCCACTTCCCCGGATGAAAGATTTTTATCCGAATGTGTCGGAAAAAGTACAGAAAATTGTAGATAAAGCAACGCAGAAAGAGCCCGATAGACGGTATGATAGTTGTAGTGATTTTCATAAAGCATGGAAAAAAGCGATTATCGGAGAGCAAATACCCTTTGTTGTGAAATATGCAGGAATTTTGCTTTTTGCATTACTCTTAGGCGGTTGTTGGTGGATATGGGATTATAATCACACTAAAATTGTTTATTATAAGGATTACGTCGAACAATGGGGAATTCCGCAAGGAATCGATAAGTTGAGTAGCGGCGAATTTCATCATCGTGCGGCTACTTATTGTTTTGAATATAAGAAGGGGAAATTGCAACATATGGTATATGTCAACAGCAAGGGGAATGTTATCGATGATGGTGAGTCAGAACATCAGGAGCGCCCTATCAATGCAACATTTATATATCGCGATAATGGTAGCCTTGAGTATGTCAATTATCTTGACAGAAATAACAAAGTGCTATTCAAGAAAAATTATCGAGAGAAAGACGGCAAGATTAATATGGTTGTGTTTGAATATGGAGACAAATACGGCGCTGAACGTTTTTTGCCCAAAAAATTTACCAATAAATATACCAAACTGGCAGATGAGTCAGGCGAAAAAGGGAAGGTATCCAGATTTTTGCTCGAATTCGACAAAAATGGATACATATCAATGTTGCATTATGCCAACCCTCAAAATCAGATTATTGAAGATATGGGTATTTGTGGAAAGAAATATGAACGAGATTCGAAAGGGCGTGTTCTCAAGGAAATATATTTGGGATATCATGATGCCGTAAAGGCAACTTCTTGGGGACTGGCTATGCAAACATATAAATACGATTCGAATGATAACTGGATAGAAACAGATTATTTTGCTCCTGACGGATCTCCAGCTTTCGATTGTAAAGATGGTTTGTCTATTTATACTTTAGATTATGATGAATATGGGAATCTTGTCAGTACCTGGTATAGAGCATCTGATCGTTCATTAATGATTACGAAAAGAAATGGATGTGCAGGTCAACTTCAGAAATATAATGATGCAGGCCAACTGGTTGAATTAATGTGTTTGGGAATAGATAAAAGACCCATGTATGTTAAAAATGCAGGTCTGGTAGGTGTGAGGTTCGAATATGACAGAAATGGCTATGTTTCAAGGAAAATATATCTCGATGAAAAAGGTCAACCTATGATCAACTTTCAGGGACTAGCCATAGAGCAACTGAAAAATGATGCCAAAGGAAATGTTCTAGAGAATCAGTTTTTCGATACAAACAATAAACCTGTTGAAATCGTAGATGGATATGCCAGATTTGTAGCACGTTACGATTCGTTGGGAAATCAGATCAGTTGGTTGTGTTATAATATTAGTAATGCATTGTGCCTTAATAAAGAAGGCATTGCTGGATATTATTATGAATATAATGATCAGAATAAAATCACGAAACAGACTGTAATCGGAGTGGATGGTAAGCCCAAATGTGATAACAATGGCATTTATATTGCCAAGTTTGAGTATGATGAGCGAGGGAATGAAGTTAAAAGAACCTTCTATGATGCCACAGGTCGTAATTACACTTTAAGTACAGAGAAAATTGCTGGATGGAATTCAAAATATGATGAAAACGGTAATGAAATTGAACGTACTTTTTTCAATGTCAAAGGGGTCCCAACCGAGTGTAATTCAGGTTATGCTATTTGCCGTTCCACATTCGACTTGAAGGGAAATGAACTTACCCTTAGATATTATAATACGGCTAATAGGTTGGCAACATGTAGTGATGGCTATGCTGGAATAAATTGGAAATATGATGAAAAAGGGAATATCATTGAGGAAGTAAGAATTGATGCTTCTGGAAGATATGTTACTCACTCTTTGATCACTCGTTATAAGTACGACAAATATGATAATGTTATTGAAACCGCTTATTTTAATTATGAAAACAGTCCTGCTATTAATGCGTCGGGTTATCATAAAATGACAGATGCCTACGATAGTCGTAATCAGAAGTTGGAAGAGCGGTACTATGGTGTACACAATGAATTGGTAGAGTATAATCATACGCAAGTCGCAATCTTTAAGTATCAGTATAACACTCGTGGATTTCTGGTAGAAACTTCTTATTGGGGTATTAATGGGCAACCTGCAATAGGTAATGAAGGTTATGCAAAAATGAGGAACGCATTTGATGTTATGGGCCGACTTATTCGTCAAACTTACTATGATGTAAGCGGTCGGCCAACTAGCCCAGAAGTGATGGTTCCCGAAGGATTAGTTCAATATGATAAATGGGGAAATATGCGTTATATAGCAGCGGCAAACGGGCATGGACGTTTAATTATTAACCCCAAATTAGGATGGGCTGTTAAACGTTCCGTATATGATATAAGGGGAAATGAATTATCTGAAGAATATTTTGATGCACAGGATAAACCATGCGAAACTAAGCAAAATTATCACAAGATTATATATGAGTATGATAAAAATTGGACATTAAAGTCAACAAAATATTATAAACTTAATGGTAATTTGCAGGCAGAGCAAAAGGCTGGTTCTGGTACCACATCAAATGCAACTGCTGTCTCCAATAATAATGTTTCATCAGCATCTCAGCTAGCAAGTGTGGCGAAAGAGATCAATAGCCATTGTCCAATTGATATGGTAAATGGACAAATCGTAATACAGAGCGCTAATTGTACGGGTAAAACAATTATGTACAATTGTCGTCTACCAGAATATTCAAAATATAACATTGATGATAATACTTTGTCTGATTTGATGAGATATATTAAAGAATCTGCCAGAAAGGAGAAATATGTAAATGTACTCATTGCCAATAAAATTACTGTTGTACTTCTTGTAAACGATAAGGCTAATAGACTATTATTCAAAGTAAATTATTAATCATTCATTCAAATCTAAAAATTAAAAGTTATGAAACGTTTATTGTGTATGCTTCCTCTGGTGATAGCATTTTTATCAGTTAATGCTCAAAGTGATGATCAGATCAAACAAACGTTGACAAATAAATATGTGTCATTCTTAAAAGAGGAGGGCTATTCTCCTACACTTGATTCTGATGGCGATGTTAAATTCAAGTATGAGAGCCAGAATTATTATTTGCGTCCAACTAATGATGAGAAGCGATTTGTTTTAGTTCGTTATCTTAGCGATGATGATGTGAATAATTTTAGCAAGTTGGTCTTGGCCGCTAATGCAACTATGGCAGACTGGTACTACGCTCGTATTTATGTGGTGAAAAAAACTAATGGAGAGGGGTGTAGTGTATGGCTTAGAATAGATAATTCTTTGGTGCGAACAGATGATTTTAAGACGTTGTTCTATAAGGAAATTCGCATTTTGCAAAATGTAGTTGATTCATTTAAAGGAGAATATAATAAGTAAATTGGACTTAGTAACTTTGTCAGGACAAAAAGTTAAGGGTAAAAAACTTACTTTTGCATTATGATAACAACCAGAAAGCATTACAGTCGTGAGTTCAAGGAGAGCGCGGTTAAATTGAGTTACCAGCGCAGTAACATGTCAGATTTAGCCAGAGAGTTAGGAATTCGAGCAAACTTTACTATATCGATGGAGAGAAGAGTCTCAAACCAAGGGAAAAGAAAGTTTTCCGGGCAATGTTTCTCAAACGGTAACCGATCCGAGCTATTCAGGTAAACTGACAACCAATACAGCCTTTTCGTTATTTGCAAAAGCAGGGATTCTAATTCCAATGGGTAGTTTGGGGTTACATATTGGACTATATGGATTTTATGGATTGAATTCAGTCTTGAAATCGAAGGATGATGTACTGGTAAGTTATCCAAATAATTATTTTCCGGTTATTTAATTAAGTAATAAAGTCTCGCTAATAAGCGGGGGGTGTGTATAGGGGTGAGTTTGTAAAACGCTAATTTTTGTAATGTCACCACTTCTCTTTTCGGTGCTCTCTATGGATTTCTTCGCGTTATAAAAAGGAAGGCGCACAGAGTTGGTTGGAAGTCGGCATTGACAAGTACAATGGCCTAAAAAAGTTTCTTTCTGATTGATAACAAAAAGCTCCGGCAATTTGATTCCAAATTGCCGGAGCTTTTTGTTATTATAACAGCACCTCTTTGAGTTGTTCCGAATGTGCTTTTGTATTTACTTTTTCAACGACGTGAGTGATAATTCCCTGTTCGTCGATCACAAAGGTGGTGCGCAGGATTCCCATATATTTGCGTCCATACATGCTCTTTTCTGCCCAAACGCCAAAGGCGCTTGCCAGCTCCTTTTCGGTATCGGCAAGTAGTGTGAAATTCAGACTGTATTTGGCAATGAATTTTTGATGCGATGACGGGCTGTCGGGACTTACTCCTACGATTTGATACCCTTGTTTGGCCCATTCGTCCAAACCTCCGTTCAGACTGCAAGCCTCAGCCGTACACCCGGAGGTGTTGTCTTTCGGGTAAAAATAGAGGATGGTTTTCTTGCCGGTTAATGACGCGGTGTCGAACTGTTTTCCGTTTTGATCCTGCAGGGTCACGGCTGGTATTTTATCTCCTTTTTGTAACATGATAATTTCGTTTTTAGTGTAAAATAATTGTTCATGCAACTATTGTCGCGAACGAGTACAAATATACAATACCAGAAATGGTTTTGCAATAATTATTTTAAAAATGGAGAGAGCATTCAGGGCTTAATAGTACCAGTCATGCTGACCCTGACAGCTCTCGCAAATGGAACTGACTTGGGTCGGAATACGATATTCGAGCATAATTTCGTGTGTTCCCGACTGATTGGCGTTGAGTCTGCAATCGTAGTCGTACGAATATCCAATCCGGAAATTGTTTGTTATGTTCATCCCCAATAGCAAGGATGTCTGCTGTGTGGTCCGATAACTAAGGCCGATATCAAACAGTTCGCGTGGTCCGTCATTAAGACCCGTGGGATGCTTGAAGCGGATCATAGAGTTTACTTCTACTACCGTCAGATTATTTCTGTTGGTTAATTGTGATCCCAGACTGAAATTAAAATATTCGGAGTCACTATTTTTATAGATGGCATACAGATAGCGGTGGTTGGTGTTTTGATACAGAGCGCTGCTTTTCCCGATTGCCAACAGGTGAGTGGACGATAGGCCGAACACGAACTGTTTTGTTTGTAATTCAATACCGAGGTTGGCGTCGGGCTTGTAGGTCGTGATGTCGGAATAGATGAGAGCCGGATCGGTCGGGTCGGTTGGATCGAACTCTGCACGATTGATGGTGCGTGCAAATAGTCCGCCTGAAATTCCCATGGAAAGCGACCATGAATCCAAATCTTCATTCGGAGAGAGCCGGTATGCATAGGTGAGGGTAGGGTTCAGTACACTGGTTATCCCGATGTTGTCGCTGATAACCGAGATGCCGAAGGCCGAATGTAGGTCGTGAATATATTCCGATGCCTGAATATTGAACACGGTGGGCGCTCCGCTGATACCGGTCCATTGATGGCGAACGTTGCTGAATAGATAGAGATATTCCGTTCGGGCAATAGATGCGGGATTGTAGTTCGCCCGGTTGTTCCAATGGGTGGTCATGCTGATATCCGCTTGTGCAAAAGAACGGCTGAAAGGTGACGTTGTTAACATAAATACGATTAAGGCAAAAGAGAATTGTTTCATGGCCATTATCGAATTAAAGTAACAGAGCCTTTAAGTGTCTTGCGCTCATTCAAATAGTCGTTGTAGTGCAAGATGTAAAAATAGGTATCCGGATCGGCTTTTTTTCCTTTGAAGGAGCCATCCCAACCATCGCTGTTGGTTGTACCCTGATACACAATTATTCCTTGCCGATCGAATATTTCCACTTCGTATTTGGGCATAAAATAATCGTTGTGAGAATCTCCGTTGGGAGTAAACACATTCGGCACAAACGGTTCCATAATCACACTTTGAGTCGCGCTGTCCGTACATCCGTAGCGATTGTTTGTCGCGTTCAGCATGATCAGATATTTCCCAATCTTTCCGTTTCCTGTGTAGGCATGAGTAACCGAGGAGCCGCGCTCGCTGAGGTTGTCACCCATATTCCATAGGTAATCGATGTTATCTTCCGGAGTGATGGAACAGGTGACCTGATTGTATTTCGTGTTGATAACGGAAGGAACTACCTGAAATTGTTTGGTAGGCAATGGAATCTCTTTTACGTTTATCGTTTGTATTAGTTTGCATCCTCTCCTGTTCGTGGCGGTGATGTCATAGTTCCCCGGAGTGCTGATCGTGATGGATGGATCTTCTGTTTTTTTTGCACTCCAGTTATAGTGGATTCCATCTCCGGAGGCTACAAGGGTTGTGCTATCGCCGAAACAAAAGTAGGGGTTGCCGCCGACACTTAACGTCCATGCAGGCTCCTCGCTAATGTCAATGTATTTGGTTGTGTTGCAAATTTCGTTGGTGGCATACCCGATCAAACTTACTCTGCCTCCCGGATTTCCTACCGCTAAGGTATCTTGTATTCCGGTTTTCTTGCCGTCGGCTTCTATCCATCGATAGTGGTCGGCACCGTATCCTTTCAAGGTGGTTGTATGGTCGGGGCAGTAGGTTGCATCCCCTTTAATTCCGATTAACGGAGGATAGAACGTCTCTATCAATGTATCTTTCGATGCAGTGCAGGTGGAAGGGTAACTGGTTATTTTCAGGTTTACTTTTTGCCATCCGGAAGTGGAAAAGGTGTACGTCGTATTGGCCGCCGCAGAGGATCCGCCCTCTCCGAAATTCCACTGGTAGGCCAGTGATGTGGAGGTGTCGCCCGGATGTTGCGCATCAGCTACGGAGCGGTTGGTGAATTGAACCGTGTTGATGGAACTGGTGCAGTCGATTGTTGAAAAGTCGAAATCGGCGATGGGGTGTATTCGTTTGATGGTGGTTGAGAGGCTGTCGTAGCATTGTGACTCCGTCTTAAAAACACAGGTGTATTGATCTCCTTCTTTAGCATTGGGTATTTTGCATTGGTAGTCGGAGCTAATTATATTCCCCTCTTTTTTCCAGGTATACGATGCAAATCCGTCGGGGGCAGTCAACACGGCATCATCGTTGCCATTGCAATATTTGGTGGTAATATAGAGCGGTTGCGCGTCTACCACAATGTAAGCGTAACCGAAGTGTCCTCCCGGTGTACAATCCATTGTGGTAAACCTTATTGTTACATTCTGCCCTTCCTTCTTTTTAAGGTTGGCAGAGACGGCTTTCCAGTCACGCCAGGCAACAGGTTGTCCATCTGTTGATGTCGAATGTTGAACCTTGTCAAGACTTAACGCGGTTTCATCGAATGAACTGCAGAGTTCGGGAATGGAGTTGCCCGCCTCATCAAGTAATGTGATGGTAAAACGAGGTTGTTCCGGCTCGGAATGAGGTTTGTTGTTGCTGCTATAACCGATTTCCAGTACGGCGGCAAACTTAATGGTAAGCAGTTCATTGGTGGGATCTACTTTGAGTGTGTATTCGAGACTTTGATCCCTGCCATTTGGAGAATAGACTTTGTAAGATCCCAAACGTGCGCTGTGCTTATGCCCGGTTGGAATTGTTTGAAGTTTATGGTCGGTACAGTCGTCGTATGCCGTGGTATCTGACATCAAAACAATTCTACCGGTTGTTTCGGGTAAGGAAACCTGGATGGGGGGTGTTATTGTAAAAGTGGTATCTACCTGCTGAGTGTTAATGTCGAGGTGTGTGGAAAAATAGTAGGTCCATGTTTTGCCCGTCCAGCCGGTGAATCCGTTTTCAAAACCGATATTTTTAATATTGGGATTGATTGCAAACAGATAAAGTGGTAGTAAAAGTATTAGGAGGAAGGTGTTTCTCTTTGTTGGTATTGGACGCGTCATGATCCGGAATGGTTTTCGGGAGTAAATGTACGCTTTTTATTATATACAGACAACCTGTTGCGTAGCGCTGTTTGCTATTGGTTTCGGGATTATCGATTCGGTAATTCGTATGCAGAGTAATTGCCTTGAACGGAGTGTGTGTCAATTCCAAATACTCCTCCGGAACTCAATGCGGGCTCGAATCGAAAACAAAATGATCCTCTTCGGATTGCAGACAGACCTGGTAACGGATAGTGGATATAGCCAGATTAAGAGAGTAAGAAGGCTCTGGTAAAAAGAACGGTTTGTAAATATTTAGTCAGACAAATGGTATCCGAAATTTCTCAATTTGGTTTCGCGGTTTCTCCAATCTTTCTCTACTTTGATGAATAATTCGAGATACACTTGTTTACCAAAGAAAGCTTCGATGTCTTTTCGGGCTTCCATGCCCACTTTTCGCAGCGATTTGCCCTGATGACCGATGAGAATCCCTTTTTGAGAGTCTCTTTCGGCGTAAATAACGGCGTTGATGCGAATTATTTTTGACTCTTCCTTGAAGGTTTCGACAACTACTTCAACCGAATAGGGAATCTCTTTGTCGTAATTCAGCAAAATTTTCTCGCGAATAATCTCCGTTACAAAAAAACGTTCCGGTTTGTCGGTCAATGCGTCTTTGTCGAAGAAAGGAGGCGATTCGGGCAATAACTCCTTGATCCGTTTTAATAACGGTTCTATATTGAATTGCTTGGTAGCTGAAATGGGGATAACTTCGGCTCCGGGTAAGATGGTGTGCCAGTTTTCAACGATTTCTACCAGTTTGGCTTCGTCTATGAGGTCAATCTTGTTGACAATCAGAATGATTTTGTAGTCGTTGGCATGCTGCTGAACCATTTCCACAAAGTCGGCGTTTTTTTCGCTCGAATCGATTACGTCGGTAACGTAAAGCAGTATGTCGGCATCACTCAATGCAGACTGGGAGAAGCCCAACATCGACTTCTGGAGTTTGTAGTGTGGCTTTAGTACCCCCGGGGTGTCAGAATAAACGATTTGAAAATCCTCTCCGTTTACAATGCCCATTATGCGGTGGCGGGTTGTCTGAGCTTTGGAGGTAATAATCGAAATGCGTTCGCCTACCAAAGCGTTCATTAATGTCGATTTACCAACGTTGGGATTGCCTACAATATTTACGAACCCTGCTTTGTGCATAATTTTAAAAATCAGATAGTGATAGTTGGAATGTACGTTTTGCCTTTTGAAAAACGAGTACAAAGATACTATATTTTTGAGTGAATCAATGTATTATGTGGATTATATTTAGTCAATCGGTGAAAGATACTGTTTTTTTAATTCAATGCTGTTTTAAGCTTCAATCGGTCGTTCCAAAGCTTTATAAAGAATAACCACAAACGATTACTTCCGCCAAACTGCAGCATTGAGTTGGCGGAAGTAATTGTTTATCATACCGTCACCGACACGCCGGCTTTGAACCAGCGTCCGGGTTGAGGCAGGTTGCCGAAGTCGAAACAGATTGTATTGAACAGGTTGGTGGCCTCGGCAAAGAGTTGATAATGTTTCTCTTTCCATTGCACTTTGAGGTCGCACAACAGAGAGGCTTTGAACTTCGTTTCCCGGTTATCGGCCACATTCACGTAGGTTCCGGCCCGGTCGTTGAGGCTCAGTTGCCAGGCGGCCGACAGTTTGCTTACAATCGGTTGTGAAACGCGTAGCTTCGCCTGATGACGCAGGTAATCGGTAGAATACGATGAAATGTACTGGCTACTGCCCTTCGCGACATGCAGGTAAGTATAATCGAGGTGGATGTTATCGAGCCAGCGCCACGCAGGACGGTAATCGACAGCCAGCTCGCTGCCGAACGAATTGACATCGGTCAGGTTTTCGCTATGCCACACCAGTTCGTTGGGTAGGCGTACCCAGTCGATAATGTTGTGCCCGAACCGCTTGAAGGCGGCCACGCGTACTGTCCATTTATCGGGAGCCCATAACAGGTGCAGATCGGCATTGAAGGCATTCTCCGGTTTCAGATCGGGGTTGCCATGTTGCGTAGTACTCTGGTAGTAGAGGTCGGTAAAAGTGGGCATCCGGTACGAATTGTGCAGCCATGTGCCCACTGTCAGTCTGGGCGTAACGGCATAGTCGACGTTGCCTCCTGCATAGAAATGGAATCCGTAATCGTCGTTTCCGCTTCCCATCGCACCCAGACTCACGGTCCACTGTTTCCACTCTTTCACCTGTTTTACCGACACGCTACCGATGTGCCGTTCGGCCGATTTGGTGAACACGTTTGCATCCGAATAGGGGTCGAAGTGCGGAGCGTCGAGCGGCGTTCCCAGCGTATTGCTAAAGATGTGCTCCGAACGCAGATCACCGGCCAGCGAGGTTACTCCTCCCCACCACAAGTAACTGGCTTGCGCCGAAATACCCATCATGTCGGTGAGGTGGTAGTTGGGAGAGACGTACCATGGCGGAGCAGGTACACCCTCGCGAAAGAGGGCGAACATATCGTGATGGCGGCGGTAATAGCCTGTGGCCATCATTTTCCAGTGACGGGTCTGTTTTTTGTATTGCAACGAAGCGATCAACGAACGGGTCTCTTCGTACTGGTCGAAATATTTCGGAGAGTAAAATGTGTTGGCTCCGAAATCCTTTGACTGCACGCCGAGTTGCAACGAAAACTGTCCGATGTGGTTGTCGATAAACCGCACATCGGTATATGCGTTGAAAATCTTAAAGTCAGAGTCGTGGGCAAAACCGTCGCTACGAGTGCCGTTGACGGCTGCCGTTACGCGCCATGGACCCGAGTTGAGGTAGCCCGAAGTGCTTCCCTGCCGGTAACCGAAGTCGCCGCCCGAGATTTGCGCATTGAATCCGTTATGGATAATTTGTTTGGTGACAATGTTGATAGCGCCGCTGAAAGCGATAGCCCCTGCTGTCCAGGCACCCGGTCCGTAGAGAATTTCTATCCGCTCTATCAAATTAATGTCTAAAGGAATGTCTAAATTGAAATGTCCTGTTTGGGGATCGGTGAAGTTTACACCGTTGAGAAGGATGGCAGTTTGGTCGAAGGTTCCGCCGCGAAGACTGATATCTGCCTGCACATTTTCAGCTCCGCGTGTACGGATGTCGACACCCTGAACGTAGCGTAACAGGCCCTGAACGTTTTGTACTGCCGCCTGCTCAATCTCTTTGCGGGTGAGCACAGCAACTACTTTTACCAACTGTTGGGTTGTCGGGGGCAGGTCACTGCTGATCTGTACCTCTTCCAGCTGAAATACAGGATCGGGAGCTGCTTTCCCGTTCTCCTGAGCCAGTGTCATCTGGTTGGCCGTAGTCAGCATAGCCGTTCCCATCACTCCGATTTTCAATCGCACCGTCAGGCTGTTGAACACGCCATACGAAGCTCTTGTCCATCGTCGGAAACAGAATAGATTCTGTCTCTTCTCAATTTTCTTCATGCGTAAATTATTAAATTAAACAATACTACCGACCTTGTATGCCTGCATTTTTCTATTCATTCAGCATTTTCCGGACATACTCCGGCGGTTCGGGAGTTCCCATCAGAAAATCGCCTTTTTTGTTAAGAGACAGGGCCCAACGGTCAAGCCATGAGCTTCCGAACGTGCCGTAAACAGTCACCGGAACTTTGTAGGCCGGATCTTTTAATACCTTGTAGATCGGTTGAAAATCGTATCCGTTTTTTCTGAAAATGGCAATAATATCATTCAGATATTCGGAATTGAGCATACTGGCGTGAAGCAAAATTACCTGACTCATCGGTCTCCCGAACACCCCGATCGACTCTTTATCAAAATGTTTAATATCCCGATCGATGTAAACCAAATAATCAGCCCCGACCCGCTTCATCAAATTAGCATCTTTTTTTTGCTTTGCTTTGTAGTAGGCATACGCAAAGGCATAATCTTCGCTGTTGATGGTGATGGGAGCGGTGATGTAATTGTGTGCTTTCAGAAAGTTCGCCAATAAATCGGCATGAGCCTTGGTAGTGCCTACATGGAGGTAAGGATGTCGGAAATACTTCTTTTTCTGACCGTATTTTTTAAGCAACTCTTTTGAAATCAGTTCTCCCTTAAGAATATCCTGAGTATATGATTTGAATGATTCCGTATTGTAATCGGGATGAGAGAAGGTGTGATTGCCAAGCATCAGGCCATTCCCGAGCCACTTGTCGAGGAGATGGATTTGGAACGACATGGGCTTGTTCACATAGTTGTAGATCTTGTTTTCGTTGACAAAACCGATGGCGGGCACCTTGTTTTTTTTCAACGTCACAATCAGATTGTCCATGATCCGTTGCTGAACAACTGTGTCGTACGAACCGTAATCGACTACCGGCAGGTCATCGATAGAGATGCATACATGTTTTTTTTGTGCAAAAGTAATTACACTCAAAAAAAGTAATACCGACAAAACTCTGACTCTCATACTTTATAGAATTAAAGGGAAAGCAAAGGTACGAAGCAGAAAAGTGATTTTATGCAAAAAAGAGGTAAGCAACAATAATTGCAGCAATTGCCCCCGCCAGATCGGCCATAAGTCCCGCCGTGATGGCATAGCGTGTTTTGGTTACGCCCACCGAACCGAAATAAAGGGCAACAATATAAAAGGTCGTGTCGGCAGCACCCTGAAAAATACAGGATAGATGTCCGGCAAACGAATCCGGTCCGTAAGTTTTCATCGTCTCTACCATCAGCGCCTTGGCACCGCTACCGCTCAACGGTTTCATAAAGGCATTGGGCAGCGCTGCTACAAAATCGGTATTCAAACCCATCAGATGAAACAGTGAGGCAATGCCGTTGATGACCATGTCCATGGCACCCGAAGCACGAAAAGCCCCGATGGCAACCAACATGCCGACCAGATAAGGAATCGTTTTGACGGCTGTTTCGAATCCCTGCTTGGCACCCTCCACGAAAGCCTCATACACATTGACTTTCCGAACCAACCCTCCGATAAGAAACGTCGCAATAATAAGAATCAGTAGCGAGTTGCCGGTCACGCTCGATGCCACCGACATCTGCTGGCTATTCAGACGCGAAAAGCCAAATACAATGAGTCCGATGATAAAGGTGATGGCACCCAACCACCCGATTACCGTGCGATTGAGCAGGTTGAGGCGTTGGCGAATACCCACATACAAAATGGCGGTCAGGGTCGAGACGTACGTGGCAATCAAAACAGGAATTAAAATATCGGCCGGATTGACCGCGCCCAGAATTGCCCGTTGGGCTATAATATTGATCGGCAACAGTGTCAACCCTGCCGTGTTCAGTGCCAGAAACATGATCTGCGCATTCGAGGCGGTATCTTTATGCGGATTCAGCTCCTGCAAACTTTGCATCGCTTTCAATCCGATAGGCGTAGCCGCATTGTCGAGTCCAAGCATGTTGGCCGAATAGTTCATCACCAACTGACCGCTGGCCGGATGACCCTTCGGAATTTCGGGATATAATTTTGAAAAGAACGGACCCACAATGCGCGACACAAAACGGATAGCCCCCGCTTTTTCTCCGATATTCATCAGTCCCAGCCACAATGTCATCACCCCTGCCAACGGCAGCGCAATATCCATCACCGAAAACTTGGCCATTTCAAAGGTCGATTTTACCACTTTTTCAAAGATGGCAAAGTCACCGGTAAAAATAAACTGAAGAGTAGCTACAAGAAACGCGATGAGAAAAAATCCGATCCAGATATAATTGAGCATGAAGAAATATATTCAGGTTACAAATCGACACTCACACAAAGCTTTCCGATAGCATTTTATCGCCAGAATACGGGCTTTGCTTATATTCCTGCAAATGTAACGATTGTTTTTTGATGTCACAAGCGAAGAAATTACCAATCAAACGCGATCTTTTTTTTGCGTATACAGAACTATTCGCATCCCCTCTCGACAAAATTTTCAGATGGGTGTTTGATTTTAATGAAAATGTACGTATGTTTGTGATAATCAAAAACCTTAAAGCTATAAATTATGATAGACCTTTCAACCACTTATATGGGGTTGCAACTGCGCAATCCGGTTATTGCCGGTAGTTCCGGTCTGATGAATAATGTGGAATATCTGAAAGAACTCGAAGAGGCGGGAGCCGGGGCTGTTGTCCTTAAGTCCATTTTTGAGGAACAGATCCGCCACGAATCGAAGAGCTTTTTGCAATCCGATCATGAAAAAGCCCGCGAGTGGAAACAGACGTTGACCGACGCTGTAATACACCACCCGTATGCCTATGAAGAGGCCGAAGCATATGTCAACAGCTTTGCCAAAGAGCATACGCTGGAGCGGTACCTCGCTTTCGTGTCAAAAGCCAAGCAAACACTGAATATTCCGGTGATTGCCAGTATTCATTGCGTTTCGCAATACGACTGGAGCTATTTTGCCAAACGCATTCAGGAAGCCGGAGCCGATGCCCTCGAACTGAATATCTACGTGCTACCCTCCGATCTCAATCGCAGCGGAGCCGAGAACGAGCAGGTCTATTTTGATGTGGCGGAACAGGTAAAGCAGCAGATTGACATTCCGTTTTCCCTCAAAATAGGCTACTACTTTTCGAGCGTGGTGCATACCATCACCAAACTGAGTGAATCGGGCGCTTCGGGTCTGGTATTGTTCAACCGTCCCTATCATCCCGATATCGATATACGCGAACTGGAAATCTCTACCGGACAAGTTTGCACCACCTTCGACGACTATCTGCATACCCTGCGATGGGTCGCCATTTTGTCGGGCATGGTAAAATGCGACATCTGCGCCTCCACCGGCATTCACAGCTACGACGTGGTTATTAAACAGCTATTGGCAGGAGCCTCGGCCATCCAGATCGCTTCGGCGCTGTACAAACAAGGTACTGATGTGATTCCGGGTATGTTGAAAGGCATTAAGACATGGATGGAGATCCACAATTTCGAGACTGTCGGTCAGTTCAAGGGAATGTTCAGTCAGAAAAACATTGAAAATCCGGCGGCATTTGAGCGGGTACAGTTTATGAAACTCTATTCCAGAATAGAATAAAGCAACATCAAGCACACGGAATACACAGAATTTATGGAGATAAACCAATGACAATTACAGTGTTCATCCGTCTAATCAGTGTATTCCGTGTGCTGTTTTTTTATCTCTTTGTGTTTACCAGATAAATTCCCGTCAGGGCAATCAATGCGCCGACTATTTCTCGTGCCGACATAAATTCACCCAGTACCGGAATGGAAAAAATGGCCGTCAGAATCGACTGACCGAGCAGTGTGACGGAAGCCACCGTTGGTTTGATATAGGCCAGTGCAAAATTGATGGCCAGCCAGCCGAGCATTTGCGGCACAACACCCAGTGCGACTAAAAACCACCACGTCGGTGCGGAGAAGCCCCACATGGGCACCCGGGTAAACAGGCACAACAAACCGAGTGCCGTGGTGCTGGCCACCATCGAAAGCAGGGTAAACGAAAATGTGTCGAGCGTATTGCGCCCTTTGCGGGTCGTGAGCAGATAGGCTCCGTAAAACATACTGGCGGCAATGGAGAGAAAGTTCCCGAACGAGAAATCCGTCGCCGAAAGTTTATCCAGTCCCACAACAATAGCCACGCCGACTAATGTGATGGCGGTACCTGTCCAGAATATGCGTCCCGGACGCTCCTTTAGAATAAATACCGCGCCGAAACCGACCCAGACCGGAGCCATGTTGCCCAGTAATGTCGAAATGGAGGCTTTCGTTAGCATGATAGAGGTATTCCACAGGGCAATATCGCAGGCGAAAAAAATCCCGCAAAGCAATGCTATTTTCACGCCGTGCCGGTCGGTAACCGGTTTGCGAAACCGCAACCAGAGAGGCAAGATCGCCACTAACCCGAAAGCCATACGGTAAAATGCGGATCCGAAACCACTGATTCCGGCCAGTTTTACGAATATGGCCGACCACGAAATGCAAAGCACGCCGAAAAACAGCAGAAAATAGTTGAACCAGGGACGATGGGCGTGGCGTGAAAGCATTTTGAATGGGGATGATTTTTAATTGCAGAATATGGAGTACAAAAATAAGGGAATTTTTGGGAGTTTCTGAGCTTAGTTTTGGCAAACTCTGGCAATCTTTGATCTTTAGCCAACTTCACCCGCTTTTCGAGCATTTGCCTGTTGAAAACATGGTTTTTAAAAACCAGCAGCAATACTACAATGCTATCAACAAAAGCTCGGAGGCTACCGATTGTTGTTTCTTTATGGAATTTATGTTGGAAGAAATTCTTGTTACACTGCAAGAAAAGCAAAATGAATCGCCTATTGACACTGTAAATGACACTGTAAAACTTATCATCGATAACCCCAAAATCACCTTTGATGAATTAGCTTTCCGCCTTAAAAAATCGAGAAGAACCATTTCCCGCATTATTAAGAAACTTCAGGAAGAAGGGAAAATTATCAGAAAAGGTTCCGACAAAAATGGAGTCTGGGAAATTCTCCAATAGCCATATACTTCCAACCATTTTATTTTCCCTTTTTTTGATTGAAGTGAAACGTACATTGATTATTTAATGTTGCATCGCAGTCGGATTGGCAGATAAACTTTGTCGAGATGGAAATTGCGAATAGTGTATTTAGGCAAAAGCTACCGGTTCGTTTGTCAGGAACTGTATTGAATTTGGCTGGCAGGTCGTATATTTGTGCCGGTAACTCCACATAATTGATGCAATGAAACCGATTACTTATATTTCACTATTTTGTCTTATGATACTTTCCGGATGTCGATCGACCGCGCCGTTGTACACCGTCGGGCAACTCGACGTGCAGCGCTATAGCGGGACCTGGTACGAGATTGCCCGCATTACCCATCGTTTTGAAAAAGGGCTTGAAAAGGTCTCAGCCACGTATACCCTGCGCAACGATGGAAAAATCACGGTTTTAAATCAGGGAACCAAAATGACCGGTCCAGAGGTTGTCAAAAAGGCCAAAGGGGTTGCATGGATACCCGACCCATCCAAGCCGGCGCAATTGAAAGTTTCGTTTTTCTGGCCGTTTGCCGGCAATTACTGGATTATCGATCTGGATGCCGGTTATCAACATGCCCTGATTGGTGACCCGTCGCGGAAATACCTGTGGATTTTGTCGCGTACCAAAACGATGGATGACGCCACCTACAAACGGCTCACCGACATTGCAGCCAAAGCGGGATTCGACATCAGCAAACTCGATCGTATCCGGCAATAATCAAGCCATTGAAATTCAAAGAAAAGAATTTCCGGATTTGTTGCATAACCAAAAACAAAGTCGTAACTTTGCGCCGTCAAATTTTCAAAATATACATTCATGTCTTATTTAACAGCAGAAAAAAAACAAGAAATCTTTGGCAAGTACGGAAAGTCGAATACTGACACTGGGTCTCCTGAAGCTCAGATAGCATTATTTTCATACCGTATCAGCTCGTTGACCGATCACTTGAAGATCAACGCAAAAGATTATAGCACAGAAAGAGCTTTGGTTATGTTGGTAGGAAAACGTCGTCGTTTGCTCGACTATTTGAAGAGCAAAGACATCGAACGTTACCGTAGCATCATCAAAGAATTGGGTATCAGAAAATAAGTGCTATCCAAACGATTCGAAAAGCTGCCTCTCAACGGCAGCTTTTTCGTTTTTAAACGCCGTAATGACAATAACTGCCATCCCGGTGCGTTTATTTTATAAGTTCATTTCGCAACGAGCCGCTCCTGCCCAACTTGACATCTTTTAATACTGCAGGCAGGGATCGAACCGTCAAAAATGCCTATTTTTGCTTGATAATAATAATTTCCCCATGAAGAAAATCACCTTGCTATGTGTAGGTTTTTTATCCCTACTGAGCCTTCAGGCTCAACAGACATACACGTACAGTAATCCTGCACGCGCCTTCCAGGAGGGCAAAGAGCAATATCTGCAACAACAATTTTCTGCCTCGGAGCACAGTTTACAAAACTATTTGCAATCAGCCGACCCATTAGATAAAAGTAAAATTCAGGAAGCGGAATACCTGTTTGCTGCCGATGCTTATGAGTTACGGCAGGACAATGCGATCGATTTATTAAAAAAACATCTCGAACAATATCCCGGTACCCCAATGCTCGACAATGTGAAATTCCGCCTTGGAATTTTGTTGTTTGAACATAAACAGTATGCGCCAGCGATCAAAGAGCTGGATAAAATCGATCTCAAAAAATTAAATAACACCGACGAAAATCTCTACCATTTTGCGTTGGGGTATTGCTACACGGCAACCAATGACTTTGCAAAAGCGAGAGATCAGTTCAAGCCGTTGATCGGGGTTGAAAAATATGACAAGACGGCAAATTATTATTACGGCTATTGCGAATATGCTCTGGGTAACTACGACACTGCATTGCCCTATTTTGAAACGATTCAGAACCAACCGGAATTTTCGGCTCTGGCACCTTACTACATCATTCAGATCTATGCCAAACAAAAAGAGTACGACAAGGTAAAA
Organism: uncultured Microbacter sp.; assembly: GCA_963678265.1. Taxonomy (GTDB): domain Bacteria; phylum Bacteroidota; class Bacteroidia; order Bacteroidales; family Paludibacteraceae; genus Microbacter. The sequence goes on along the minus strand of OY782761.1, from coordinate 510,433 downwards.
TCGTATGGAAAAACCATTCTGGAGATCAATCCGAACAATCCGAAAAACGGGGAGGTGTATCGCATCATGGGCGAATGTGCATACCGCGATCAGGATTATAAATTAGCCACCACCGATTTCGCCAAAGCTTATACAACCGACAAACAACTTTCGCGCACCTCGTTTTACATGTGGGGTGTTTCATGTATTCAGTCTGGAGCCTACGATCAGGCTGTACAGCCGTTGACCAAAGTGGCCGGCGAAACGGATGTTCTGGGACAAAACGCCTATCTGGCTCTTGGAAATGCCTACAACAAAACCAACGACCGGTTGAAAGCGCAAATGGCGTACGCCAACGCAGGCAAACTCACGTTCGACAAAACGGTACAGGAAGAGGCATTGTACAATTACGCGCTTTCGACGTACGAGTCGAATGCTCAGTTCGGCGAATCGGTAAAGGCATTCGATAACTTCCTGCTCTCGTTCCCCGATTCAAAATATGCCGACGAAATCAACAGCCGGCTGGCCACTGCCCTTATCCAGTCTAAAGATTACACTGCCGCGCTGAACGCGATCAACAAACTGAAAACGAACAACGCGCAGGTTGTTGCTGCCAAGGAGAATATTTTGTTTCATCTGGGCGTAGAGCAATTCGACAAGAAAAACTATCAGGGAGCCATCTCGAATTTCACAAAAGCATTGTCCGTCATTTCGGGGCGCCCGTCGCTGGTTCAGATATACTACTGGCGGGGTGAAAGTTACTATCGTGCCGGACAATACGCGCTGGCCGAAAAGGATTTCAATACCTATCAGGACGATCCGCGTAGCACACGCGATGCCAATTTCCATTTGTCACATTATGCATTGGCCTATTGTAAATTCTTGTCGCATGACTACAAACAGAGCCTGCTCTCGTTCATGCGTTTTGCCGGTGGAGAGCATGAAGCCTTGTCCGCGTCGTATATCGATGCTCTTATCCGCATCGGCGACTGCTACTACATGACCCGAGACTTTATCAATGCTCATAAATATTATGCTCAGGTAGTGGCAAAAGGGAAAGCAGGCAGCGATTATGCCGAATATCAGATTGCCTTTATCGACGGACTACAGAAAAACTATCGGGGCAAGATCACCGAATTGAACAAGATGATCGAGAATTTCCCGACATCCGATTACATCGCTAATGCTTATTACGAAATAGGACGGTCGTACATCATCATTGAGCAGTACGACAAGGCCATCGAGACATACAACATATTGATTAAGAAATTTCCGAACAGTGAGCTAACGCGCAAGGCCGCGCTCGAAATCGGGATGGCATACTCCAATACCAACAAAAAGACAGATGCGTTGGCCGAATACAAAAAAGTAGTATCGAACTATCCGGGCAGTTCAGAGGCTAAAGTAGCGATGGAAAATATCGAAAATCTCTACGTCGATCAATCGGATGCAGCCGGGTATGTCACCTACCGCCGCTCGTTGGGTAAAAGTACCGACCTGACCGCCGTGATGGAAGATTCGCTGGTATACACTACCGCCGAAAAAGTGTACCTGAGCGGGAAATTACCGGAAGCTGCCACCCTGTTTGCTAACTATTTAGACAAATATTGTCCGCAAGGCAACTATTGCATCAAGGCTACCTACTACCTGGCAGATAGCTATATACAACAGAGCAAAACAGATGAGGCGCTGGTAAATTACCGCAAACTGACCGAAATAGTAGGCAATCCATACATGGAACAGGCGCTGGCTCAATGTGCATCCATTACGTACGATAAAAAGGATTATGCCGCATCGCTCGGATTTTTCAAAACACTGGAAGCAAATACCTCCAACAAGGAGTATCACGAGGCTGCCAGTCTGGGTGTGTTGCGTTGCAGTCACCTTACCAACGACTATCCGACGACGGTAAAAAGCGCCAATCAAATCATCGGCAACAGTTTGTCTCCCGTTGATATGGTTGTGGAAGCCCGCTTTTATCGTGCCAAAGCGTATCTGGCACAAAACAAACAGGACAGTGCTTTCAACGACCTGAGCTCACTCTCCAAGAATGTCCGTACAGTCTTTGGCGCGGAAGCCAAGTACGAGTTGGCCAACTACTATTTCCAGAAACAGGATCTCAAAAAATCGGAAGCCGAGATTATGAACTTCATTAATCTCAACACACCCTATCAATATTGGTTGGCAAAGAGTTTTATCCTGCTGTCGGATATTTACGTCAAACGGGGAGACAACTTCCAGGCCAAACAGTATCTGTTGACGCTTCAGGATAACTACCACCAACAGGACGATATATTGTCGATCGTACAACAAAAGCTGCAAGTGATTGAGAATGCAGCAAAACCAAAATAAGAACCGTTCACGAACCACATAAAATTTCCGAAACGATGAAGAAATCAGCATGTCTAATCCTCACTGCCTTCGTGGCCGGATGTCAGATTATTTCAGCGCAAAGCCATAAAAACGACACCATTGCCCGACGAAGCGTTGTGATCGAACGCGACTACACGCCTACCATCAAAAATGTTGAAAAACTGGAAATAAATCCCGTCATCACAGAACCCGAAATTAAAAAAAGTGAGGTGACTTATTCGGAGCAGGTTCCGCTGCTCAAACCCGATTATGAGGTCAACAAATGGCCGGCTGCTGCCATTCATTTGCAACAGAACAGTTATAAAAAAGGATATGCCATACTTGGATTCGGCTTATACGGCACTGCTCTGGGCGATCTGTACTACCCGATTGTGGACGATGCTTCGCAGCGACTCACCTTCGACACGCATATCCACGGACTATTCGGCAACACGCAACGTCAGTGGATTACCAACTTCGGGCTGAATTACCTGAAACACTTCGATGTGTTCGATCTGAATATCGGAGCCTATTTCAAACGCAACGGCTTTAATTATTACGGAGTAAATGCTCCTTATTTCAATACGTTTACTACAAATTACAAAGACTCTACCAACAACTTCATCAATTTCGGACTGAAAGCCGGAATTCAATCGAAAAACGATGCAGAAGCCATTGTCTACAAAGCCAATGTGGAATACAACAACTTCACACCGGGCACAGGACTTGGCGAACAGAAAATTCACATTACAGGCAATGTCGATCTTCCGGTCGGAGAATACCGCCTGGGACTTAACATCGACGATTACAACTTGTTTTATAGTAAATATAACGGGCAACAACCTTACCCCAACCATTCTATCGTTGGCCTGAATCCCTATTTCAATCTGAAAGGAGAACAATGGAATGTACGTCTGGGACTGAAGGACTATTTATCCATCAATGGTAATGGCAAATCGACACACCTGATGCCCGATGTCGCCGCGCAGATCGACCTGACTAAAACCGTCAATCTTTATGCCGGAATCACCGGAGAGTACGATGTGAACTCGATGCAAAAAATCACCGATGAGAATCCCTATATCGACCCCACTTTGCGGGTGGATGACTCGTATGCTCCTGTCAAAGTTTTTGGTGGCCTCAAGTTCTCTCCTACCGCGGGACTCTTGCTGGATGGTTCTGTTTCTTATACCTCATACAACAAGCAATATTTTTATGCAAATCAGTACCACCCGGGCTATCTCACTGATATAGCCTATCCATACAACTATGTAGGAATAATGAAACCTACCTTTGCCGCCCTATACGATAAAGCCAAGGTTGTAACAGCAAGTTTCAATGCCGGGTACAATTGGAAAGACAAAATTTTTGCTCATTTCAATGCCCGCTACAACAGTTGGGACACCAAAACACTGACGAAGGCCTGGATGAAACCAACAACCGAAATAGAATTCGGAGGAGAGGCGAAAGTTACCCGCAATATTTTTGTCAATGCCAACTACTATTTTGCCGGAGGCAGATATGCATATTTGTACGGGCAGGAATCGGCAAAAATAAAAAATATAAATGATCTAAGCCTTGGAGCATCTTACTCCTACAGCGACTGGTTGACGGCGTTTGTCCGCCTGAACAATGTATTCGGTACGAAATACCAAAGCTGGTATGGCTACAATTCGCTTGGTCTGAACTGGCAAATCGGAGCCGCCTTCTCATTCTGACGAAACTTCTACTACACCGGTAAGTAAATAGCTCGCGTTATTTTACTTATCGGTGTTGCTTTTTTTACCGATCCGGACGCTGTTTTTTGCCGTTTTACCACATCCTACTTCATATGCCCAACCCTTGGTTTCAGTTCAAACAGTTTACCGTATGGCACGACAAGTGTGCTATGAAAGTGGGTACCGACGGTGTTTTACTGGGCGCCTGGGCTGATGTTGAGCAGGCTCAAACCATTCTGGATGTGGGCACGGGCAGCGGACTCATTGCGTTGATGGCCGCTCAGCGCAACCTGATTGCGAAAATTACCGCCATAGACATCGAAGAATCGGCCATCATTCAGGCAAGGGAGAATTTCGACCGTTCTCCGTGGGGCAGCCGGCTGACGGCCAAGCCCATCTCACTGGAGGATTTTGCCGCCTTCACAGATGCAACGTTCGATGTCATTATTTCCAATCCGCCCTATTTTCAGCAGTCGTTACATTCGCCGAACGAAAAACGAACTCTCGCCCGACATGCGACACACCTTACTCCGGAATCGCTTCTTTCGCACTGTGCCAGACTACTCTCGCCCGACGGATCGATCCACCTGATTCTGCCCATCGCCGAAGGAAATAACCTTTTGGAAAAAATAGATAGCCACCGCCTGTTTTGTACCCGTAAAACAGTTGTCCTGCCCACACCGGCAAGCGCGCCCAAACGGCTATTAATTACTTTGAAATCCTGCTATGAACCGACGAAGAATGAAACCCTTACGATCGAGACCGGAGTACGGCATCAGTACAGCGAGGATTTTGTCCGGTTATTGCAGTCATTTTACCTTAAATTGTAACGTGTAGTCAACTAAATCGTCAAAATAACTTACATTTATCTGTCTAAACAATCGTTTGCGATGAATAGAACGTTAACCTGCCCGTTTTCATTTGACGATTTGAAAAAAAAACTTATCTTTGTAAGATCATAACATATAATTTAATGAATAGCAATTATATAACACCTGACTATATTTTTGAAACGAGTTGGGAAGTGTGCAATAAAGTAGGTGGAATCTATACGGTTTTGTCGACAAAGGCTTCGGTGCTACAGGAAAGACTGAAAGACCGGTTGCTGTTTCTCGGTCCCGATCTGGGACCCGATGCACATCCCGATTTTCTGGAAGAGCCGGAGATGTTTTTGGAATGGAAAGAGGACCTGAAAAAATACAACGGCATTAAAATCCGTTCGGGACGCTGGGATATTCCGGGTCGGCCGGTAACCTTGCTGATCGATTTTTCAACGTTACACCTGCAGCGCAACAACCTTTACCGGCAAATATGGGAATGGTACAGCGTAGATTCCCTCCATGCGTACGGCGATTACCACGACTCTGCCATGTTCGGGTATGCCGTTGGAATTGTTATCGACAGCTATTACCGCTATTATAAACTGAACAATAAAAAAATAGTCGCTCATTTCAACGAATGGATGACTGCTTTCGGACTGTTTTTCCTTAAACGGTATACGCCCGAGATTGCCACCATATTCACAACACATGCCACCTCGATTGGAAGATCTATTGCAGGTAATCACAAACCGCTGTACGATTACCTTGAAAGCTATGACGGCGATCAGATGGCCGCAGAACTGAACATGCAGGCTAAACACTCGGTAGAAAAACAGGCCGCTCATTTTGCCGATTGTTTTACCACTGTCAGCGACATAACGGCCCGCGAGTGCACTCAGTTGTTATGCAAAACACCCGATGTGGTCACTCCCAACGGATTTGAAGACGATTTTATTCCGAAAGCCAAACAGTTCGGAGCAAAAAGAGCAGAAGCGCGTCAACGATTGAAAGAGGTGGCCGAATGTCTGCTCACATACGAACTGCCCGAAGATGCCGTTTTTGTAGCAACCGGCGGACGGTATGAATTTTTGAATAAAGGGCTGGATGTGTTTATCGAATCGCTGAAATCGTTAGAGGTTTCGCAATCATTATCGCGTACGGTAGTTGCCTTTCTAATGGTTCCCGCCTATATTTCGGGGCCCCGCGAAGATTTGCAGAAACATCTTAGCGGAGATACGGACACGCCGCATGGCAATCCGTTCGTCACTCATCAGTTGGTCGAACCGTGGCACGACCCCATTTTGTCGTCGATAAGCTGGTCGCATCTGACCAATGCAAAAGAGACAAAGGTGAAAATCATCTTTGTACCCTCGTACCTGCAGGGCGACGACGGTATCTTTAATAAAAGCTACTACGACCTGCTCATCGGTATCGACCTGACGGTATTTCCATCGTACTATGAACCGTGGGGATATACTCCGCTCGAAAGCGCTGCTTTTTCGGTACCAACCGTAACCACCAGCCTCTCCGGATTCGGACAATGGGTTAATGACAACCGGCAAAATATCGACCAGGGAGTAGCCGTTATTCCCCGCAACGATTCGAATTACAACGAAGTGGTCCGGCAAGTTGTACAACAAACGGAACTATTCACTTCGCTCACACCTTCTGATACGCAAAAAACACGAAATAAAGCACGTAAAATTGCTGAAAAAGCATTGTGGAAACACTTTATCGAATATTACGACAAAGCCTACACAATTGCCTTAAGCAAGAAAAAATAGTGGCACATGCCGGGTTTATCCGGTTATGCGCAAGCAATTCTTTGATCCGGGGCATCAAACACCGGTCATTAAATCATCAAATCCTTCAATCATTACCGGAAACACATCGAATAAGGCTGTAACAAAAAGTTGAATCAGATTTCAAAAATCAATTTATAGCGTATCAAATAAACATGTGGTTTCTCTACACCAATAGTAATGAAGCTATAAAATGCAATCAGGGAATTACATGTGATTATTAAAAAATAAATTATTTACACATGAAACTACAATCATCAAAAGTAAACAATCCTAATTGGAATGAGATTACGGTAACCTCTCATGTGCCGGAGAAATTGCACAAATTACTCGAAATATCGCGTAATCTGTGGTGGGTATGGAACTTTGAAGCGACTGAGATGTTCTCGAGCATTGATTCCAAACTATGGAACGAATGCGAAGGAAACCCGATTGTAATGTTAGAGCGTTTGAGTTACGAAAAACTGGAGGAGATAGAAAATAATCCTGACTTTATCCAGCGTCTCGATGCCGTCTATGCTTCTTATCAGGAATACATAAACACTCCTTACGACAAGCAAAAGCCGTCGGTAGCCTATTTCAGCATGGAATACGGACTGACGAACATCCTCAAAATATATTCGGGAGGGTTGGGAATTCTGGCCGGGGACTACCTGAAAGAGGCCAGCGACTGCCGGGTCGATATGACCGCTGTCGGCTTCCTTTATCGCTATGGTTATTTCACCCAGAGTTTATCGATGGATGGTCAGCAATTGGCCATGTACGAGCCGCAAAATTTCGGGTTACTGCCCATCGAACAGGTGAAAGACGAACATGGTACGCAAATTCAGATTGAAGTTCCCTATCCCGGACGTATCATCTACGCGAACCTCTGGAAGGTATCTGTCGGTCGCATTGCGCTCTATCTGCTCGACACCGACAACGACCGCAACAGCGAATACGATCGTCCCATCACTCACCAACTCTACGGCGGCGACTGGGAAAACCGTCTGAAGCAGGAATACCTGCTCGGTATCGGTGGTATCCTGACGCTGAATAAACTGGACATCAAAAAGCAGGTTTACCACTGCAACGAAGGCCATGCCGCACTTATCAACGCACAACGATTGGTCGACCTTATTCAGGAGGATAAGTTATCTTTCAACGAAGCGCTGGAAGTGGTGCGCTCCTCTTCCCTTTATACCGTTCATACTCCCGTACCGGCAGGACACGATAGTTTCGATGAAGGTCTTTTCGGTAAATATATGGGCGAATTTCCCGGTAAATTGGGTGTCAGCTGGAACGAATTCATCGATCTGGGACGTGAAAATCCGGGCGATGGCAACGAAAAATTTAGCATGAGTAACTTTGCCTGCAACACCTGCCAGGAGGTAAACGGAGTGAGCTGGCTGCACGGACGTGTTTCGCAGGAGATGTTCCAGAACATCTGGAAGGGATACCTGCCCGAAGAGCTGCACGTAAGTTATGTCACCAATGGTGTTCACTTCTCTACATGGACGGCCTCCGAATGGCAACGTCTCTACGACAAAGCTTTCGGCGAAGAGTTCCGCAACGACCAGTCCAATCTCAAGATATGGGACAAAATTTACAATGTCAGCGACGAAGAGATATGGAGAACGCGTACTGCGCTGAAAAATAAGCTTATCAACTACATCAAGGGTCAGTTTACCGAAACATGGCTCAAAAATCAGGGAGATCCCTCACTGATTGTCTCTATTCTTGAAAAGATCAACCCGAACGCCTTGATTATCGGTTTCGGTCGCCGTTTTGCCACCTACAAACGGGCTCAGTTACTCTTTACCGACCTCGACCGACTGGGCAGAATCGTCAATAACCCGCACTATCCGGTACAGTTCATCTACACCGGTAAGGCTCACCCTGCCGACGGTGCCGGACAGGGATTGATCAAACGTATTGTCGAAATTTCGCGTATGCCCGAGTTTCAGGGAAAGATTATCTTCCTCGAAAACTACGATATGCGGTTGGCCAAACGGTTGATTTCTGGCGTCGACATCTGGCTCAACACACCGACCCGTCCGTTGGAAGCCTCCGGAACGTCGGGACAAAAGGCCGAAATGAACGGCGTACTAAACTTCTCGGTACTCGATGGCTGGTGGCTCGAAGGCTACGTAAAAGGTGCCGGTTGGGCGTTGACCGAAAAGCAAACCTACGCAAATCAGGATTATCAAAACCAGTTGGATGCCGCTACCATCTATTCCACGCTGGAAAATGAGGTTATACCGCTCTACTTTGCCAAAAACAGCAAGGGATACTCACCCGAATGGATTCAGTACATCAAGAATTCGATTGCTCAGATTGCACCCCGCTTCACTACCAAACGGATGCTCGACGACTATATCGAACGCTTCTACAACAAACTGAGCGCTCGTCACGACCAGTTGGTTGCCAATAACTACCAAAGCGCCAGAAGCATTGTGGCATGGAAAGAGAAAATGGCTGCCGGATGGGACAATATTGAGCTGGTTGAGCTGTCGGTGCCGGAGCAACTGCGCATGTCACCTACTGTTAATTCGGAATATGGTATGACCGCCGTGATCGACGCTAAAACGCCCGATTGCCGCAACGTGGGGCTCGAACTGGTAATGACCTACCGCGATGCCAAGAACGCGGAACATATCTTGGATACCGAAGAGTTCAATCTGGTAAAAACGGAAGGCAACCGCCTCACGTTTCAGCTCAACTACCGGCTCACCAAGGCCGGTACCTTCAAGCTCGGTTTCCGCCTCTTCCCCAAAAACGAAGAGCTGCCCCACCGTCAGGATCTGAACTATATAAAATGGCTGTAAACTAACCCGTTTATAACACCTGCTAAAGGCCGGAACAATCACTGCGTTGTTCCGGCCTTTTTTATTTTTTCAAAAAATATGTGCAGAAATTACTACATTTGCAGGTGCGAATACAATACCTGATAGCACACTTTACAGAAAAAATCAATAAATATTCTCATTGCAAATTAACATTAAATTCATGCTCAATTCGATATTATCTAAACTGGCAAGAAAAAGAATAGACAACCTCTCACATGTAACCACTCTGTTCGCCAACAAATCAGGAATAGAGATCGGAGGCCCGAGTCGAATTTTCGGAGACAAAGGTTTTATCCCACTATACAGAATCATCAAAGAACTTGACGGCTGCAATTTTGCCGATAGAACAATATGGGAAGGCAATCTTGAAAAAGGGAAAACCTACCATTACTATTCAGACAAAAGCGGCATTCAATACATTTCGGATGCAACCGATTTAAGCCCTGTTCCCGATTCTAAATACGCATTTCTTCTATCGTCAAATTGTCTGGAACATATCGCCAATCCATTAAAAGCTATTGCAGAGTGGTATAGAGTTTTAGAGAACGGGGGAGTCATGTTACTGGTACTTCCTAACAAAAAATATTGTTTTGACCACAACCGCTCCGTAACTCCATTTTCGCATCTGCTACTCGACTATCAAAACGATGTAAAGGAAGACGATTTAACGCATCTGGACGAAATACTAAAGATGCATGACCTGGAAATGGACAAACCGGCCGGTAATCTGGAGCAATTTAGAGAAAGATCGCTGAAGAATTTTGAGAACCGGGCACTGCACCAACATGTGTTTGATTTGCATGTTTTGAAAGAGATATTCTCGTATTTCAAAATCGACATTTTACAAATGTACGAAGGAAGAGATTTTGTTATCATTGGGAAAAAAAAGGAAGATTAGCGAACCGTCGCTGGCGCGCTTTTGTAAAGCGTGCCAAAATCAAACCAATCAACAATAAGACTCACTATCCGGCAGTCTGCAGATTTGTCCCGGCGGGATACCCGTAAATCGAAGATCAGCGCAGCTAATAACCCCGTACGTAGTGCGGGGAGAAACAGACCAACAATACGCTGCAACCCTGTCAGGGTTGACCGGTAGCATTTCATGGAAAACCCCTACAGGGTATAGTTGCGCGGAAGCTTCCGGCCGTGCGTTACACGCACGGTTATGTACAGGAAACCCCTCACGGGGTTCAGGCAACAAAACAACTATCTCCATTGCCATGGACGCGGAGGTTTTGTGCCAACGAAAGTTTCCTGCATGTTAGCGCGAAGCATTCACCAATCGAAAAAAGGCCGCGCAAGCTTGCGCGGAGCATTCTTCAACGCAGAATGGACCATGCAAATCTGCGCGGAGCATTCTGCAACGGGGAATGGACCGCGCAAGCTTGCGCAAAGGTTTTCGCGTATAGCAGAAACTCGTGGAAGATCGTCCACTGACATGGATCGTCAACACAACCCGGCGTGGAATAGACCATGATACAGGCACACTTTAATCGATTACACATGGAGCAGACAGTAACATTCGCCAACCGGCAAGCCTTCCGGGAGTGGCTCGACAAATTTGGAGCAGAGAGCGAGGGAGTATGGTTGCTCTTCGGCAAAAACGGGACGCCGGAGACACTCACTGCCGCCGAAGCGTTAGAAGAGGCGCTTTGTCACGGATGGATCGACGGACAGATGCAGTCCATCGACGAAAATAGCTACAAAAAATATTTTGCGCGGCGTTTGCCGAAAAGCAAATGGTCGGTCAAGAACAAAGAACTGGCACAAATCCTTATGGAGAAAGGGCTCATGACGCCGCCGGGGTTGGAAGCTATAGAACGTGCCCGAAAGGACGGCACCTGGGAGAGTGCCGAACGCGTTGTTATCAGCGACGAACAGATCGAGCTTTTCAAACAAATCATTCAGCCGCACGAGCCTGCCTACTCCAACCTGCTGGCCATGTCGCATTCGGTGCAACGTACCTATACGGGGTTTTATCTCGATGCCAAATCGGACAAAACCCGCCAGAGCCGCATCGAAAAGATTATCGATCGCCTTAACCAGAATTTGAAGCCGATGTGAGGCTACCTCCATAGAAACGTATAATAGACCAAAACAGCAATGAATAAAAAAATAGCATTCATTATTTTAGGGGCATTGGGCTATATCGCCGCCAATGCACAAATCGAGACATTAAAAGCCGATATTCAACATCTGATAGGGCAACGAAAGGCAACAGTCGGCGTGTCGGTTATTGCCAACCACTCCAAAGACACCCTCAACATCAATGAACGGGAGCACTACCCGATGCAGAGTGTCTTTAAATTTCCCATTGCATTGGCACTACTGTCCGAAGTCGACAACGGGAAGTTCAAGCTGAATCAGCAAATCGACATATCGGCCAACGAACTGCGGCCCGATACCTGGAGTCCGATCAGAGAGAAGTATCCAAACGGCACCTCAATGAAACTCGCAGACATTATACGATACACCATCGAGCAGAGCGACAATAATGGCTGCGATATTTTGCTGCGGCTGCTTGGAGGTACAGCTTCCGTTGAAAAATTTCTAGCGAAACACCAACTTCGCGATATCGCAGTAAAAGCTACCGAAGCAGAGATGCACAAAGAGTGGAGTATTCAGTATCGGAACTGGGCGACACCGGTGGCACTAACCAATCTGCTGATCCGGTTCTACACCACCGGCAACGAAAAACTGCTGTCGCCCGAAACTTGCGATTTCTTGTGGAGAGTAATGACCGAAACCTCTACCGGCGCCAACCGCCTGAAAGGAGAGTTGCCACAAGGTGCCGTCGTAGCACACAAAACGGGAACTTCGGCAACAAACGACCACAACGTAACCGCCGCAATTAATGATATCGGAATTATGATGGTACCGAATAAAGGTCCAGTTTTCATCAGTGTACTGGTTTCAAACTCCACCGAAGACGGGCGAACCAACGAAAAGCTTATTGCCGACATTGCAAAGAGAGTGTGGAACTATTATTCCAAATAAAACGAGTAACACAACGAGGGGATAAAACAAAACACATCCGTAAAAACATCAATCTAAAAATCACAAACACACCATGAATAAATTTGCAGACACCCTAATTTCAGAAACAAAACACGATATCATTCCTGATGAGTATGACTATTTCGGGGCCTTTATTGGCGAATGGAATTTCAAATGGCACGATAATATCGGAACCAAATACGAATCGATAAACGAGGGTAAATGGACATTCTCGCGCATATTGGAAGGCAGAGCCGTGCAGGATACCTTTATTACGTCCAAAAAGAATCCCCAAACCAATGAAATTGAACGTGAGTATGGCACAACCATCAGAATCTATAACCCGGCAAAAAAAAACTGGGACGTGTTCTACGGCTGTACGGGAGAGGCTATACAGTTAGTTGCCGAAAAAGAGAACGATCAAATCGTACTCACCTGCGTCACACCGATCGGATTTCTGATGAAATGGATCTTTTTCGACATTGAAAAAGACACCTTCAAATGGAAGAACAGTCAATCGACAGACAATGGCAAAACGTGGGTCATCAAAGCACAAGCGGAAGATGTACACCGTATTTTGAAGTAAAAAGGCATATTCCGCCGCCGCTGGCGCGCTTTTGCAAAGCGTGTCCAAGCCGTATACTATTGTGTAAACAAACCCAACGACCGTAACCAGCAAAACGAAACGAGGCCGATTCAATAGTGCAATTGAGTCGGCCTCGTTGGTAAAGTATTTTGCCGCTATTTAGAAATCGGCGTTTTTCGGCGTACGCGGGAAAGGAATCACGTCGCGGATATTGGTCATGCCGGTAACGAACAGCAACAGCCGTTCAAAACCCAGTCCGAAGCCGGAGTGGGGCGCGGTACCGAAGCGGCGGGTATCCAGATACCACCAGATATCTTTTTCGGGTACACCCATCTCTTTGGCGCGTTGCGACAACTTTTCGTACGACTCTTCACGTTGCGAGCCACCGATAATCTCACCGATTTTCGGGAACAGTACATCCATCGCACGGACGGTTTTGCCATCGTCGTTCTGTTTCATGTAGAACGACTTGATCTCTTTCGGATAGTCGGTCAGGATAACCGGCTTTTTAAAGTGCTCTTCCACCAGGTAGCGTTCGTGTTCCGAAGCCAGATCGGCACCCCAGAAGATCGGGAATTCAAACTTCCGGCCACCGGCCACGGCAGCTTCCAGAATTTTGATACCTTCGGTATAGGGCAAACGAACGAATTCGTTCTCAACCACAGATTTCAACCGGTCGAGTAGCTCTTTGTCATACATCGAGCAGAGAAACTCCAGATCATCTTTGCAGTGATCGAGCGCCCAACGAATACAGTATTTGATAAAGTCTTCGGCCAGCTGCATGTTCTCTTCAATTTCGTTGAAGGCAACTTCCGGCTCAATCATCCAGAATTCGGCAAGGTGACGCGGCGTATTCGAATTTTCGGCACGAAAGGTCGGTCCGAAGGTGTAGATCGAACCCAGCGACATAGCCGCAAGTTCACCCTCCAGCTGTCCCGAAACGGTAAGGCTGGCCTGTTTGCCGAAGAAATCGTTCGCATAATCGATCGAACCGTTTTCATCCTTTTTCAGGTCGTACAGGTTCATGGTAGTCACCTGAAACATCTGGCCTGCACCTTCGCAATCGGATGCTGTAACGATGGGAGTATGGAAGTAAAAGAATCCGCGTTCGTGAAAGAAGGTGTGAATGGCAATGGCCATGTTGTGCCGGATACGGAACACCGCGCCGAATGTATTCGTACGGGGACGCAAATGAGCAATCTCCCGCAAATATTCCAGCGAGTGACCCTTTTTCTGCAACGGATAGACATCGGGATCAGCCGTGCCGTAAACCTCAATTTCTTTGGCAATCAGCTCTACGCTCTGTCCTTTTCCCTGCGATTCAACCAACTGTCCGTTAACACTGATACAGGCACCGGTGGTGATCGGTTTCAGCACTTCTTCCGAAAATGTAGTCAAATCGACCACAATCTGTAAATTATGAATGGTCGAACCGTCATTCAACGCAATAAAGCTCACATTTTTATTACCACGACGGCTTCTTACCCAGCCTTTTACATTAATCTCCTGCGATACCAAAGAGGGTGTTGCTATGACATCCACCAACTTAATTCTCTGTAATTTTGCCATGTTATATCTATTAATAAAAAAGCACTTATTGCGTGTAAGTGCTTTTCATTTTTATAAAATTCGTTGCGTGGCGATCTCCTTTAAGAACAATTCGCCACACAGAAATTGCCTTATTTTCTTCCGGACTGAATCGGTGTTCCCAAACGGGTCATTGCGCAACGGAAACCGATGTCGTTCGTTGATTTGTTCTGATCGAGATAACGACGGGTGGAGGGATTCAACCAGTATGCACGATCTTTCCACGAACCTCCCTTGTACACCCGCGAGTTGTCGGAAACTTTGGATGCCAGAATATCCAGCTGATCTCCTTCCGGATTATACATATATTTTGTAGCTCCATTCTTGTGGGCTACCGTAGAATCTTTCCAGAGATCCGGATTATTGGTCGTCTGTAACGATCCATCCTTATAGTTTCTTACGTCATTCACGTAATTCTCAATGTCTTTACCTGCCCGAACCACCTGGTAGCGTGCGCGTCCCAAACTATCGACATAATATTTAATCGCTGTCTTGTCCGGCCCATCTTCTGTCTGACGATTGAAACGGATCGGCTCATACTCGTTTCCTCTGAACGGATTGTACTCTTCCACGTCCATGTCGCTCAACGGACGATAGACATCAAGTACCCATTCGTTCACGTTACCCGCCATGTTGTACAGTCCGAATTCATTTGGATAGTATGAGTTAACAGGGCCGGGAATAATGCTCTTGTCTGAATTTCCTTTTACACCCATCAAATCGCCTCTTCCGCGGGCAAAATTGGCAACCATAGCACCCTGATGACTCTTTGCGCTACTGCGAAACTGTGTCGATTCCCAGGGATACATGTGACCGTTTTCCACTTCGCCCGAATTCGCGTCTGCTTTTACGCCATATGCGGCATATTCCCATTCGGCTTCGGTCGGGAGACGGAAGTACGGAAATAAAATACCATCGGCCATTGCTACTTTAGTCGTATCTTTCGATTTCGGATCGCGGTTATTGTAGTTCGTATAATAATATTTCTTGGTGCTGAAAACGTATTTTTCAGCTATTTCAGTGGCATTGGTTGCTTTGGCAATAGTTGCCTTATCCAATCCCACAATCTTATGCCGGTCGATCAGTATTTTTTCGTTTACACGGTCGGTACGCCATTCGCAATAATCCATTGCCTGTACCCATGTGACACCCACTACAGGATAGTGACGATAGGCGACATGCTCAAAATAATTTTCCACATAAGGCTCGTTGTATGCCAGTTTTTCACGCCAAACAGCCACATTGGGTTTTGCCTTTTCTATGATTGCGGGTGACGCATGAAACACCTCCTTGGTCCATTCCAGATATTCACGCCAGTTTTCATTCGTAATTTCATACTGATCCATGAAAAAAGAGTTCACCGTCACACGACGTTGAAAACTGTTCGCAGTCTGACCGCCTTGTTCGGCGTTACGGCCCATGGTAAAGGTTCCTCCTTCAATCAGTACCATGTTCGGCGGTGTCCGCTCCTGATATTGATTATTGATCTTCAATCCGCCTTTTTTGCCATTTAGGGCCCAACCTGTCGTGTTTGAAAAAGAAGTTGAAATCTTATTGTTACTACCACCGCCACACGACATCAAAACAGCTACCGCTGACATCATGATTCCGATAGTTGAAATGTTCCGAATTTTCATACGTCAATAATTTATTCTTTTATAAGATTACCAGAAAACGATGATTTGGAATATAAATTACACTCCGGTTGGCAATTAAATCATACGTATTTTCTGCCGAAAGAGACATAAATTTATATTAACAGAACAAAACGACAATAGGTATCATTCTGATTATCTGTTGCCTTTCTGCTCAATCAATATTTCATAAATTCATGCTTTCAGGTTGCAAATATAGCTTTTTTTATCCAAGCCGGGATTCATTTTATTTAATTTTTTCTCAAGAGGCAAAAATTAGAACTACAGATTTATTTTCTTATTTTTGTGCTAATAAATAGTATAACGTAATCATGTATCAAAATAGTATCTCCATCCGGCTAAAAAGACAGATTTATTCTCTTTCCAAACCCATAGTAATGGGGATACTAAATGCCACTCCCGATTCGTTTTACAGTAATAGCAGAACACAGTCGGACAAGGGTGTTTTGTCCCGGGCCGAAGAGATTTTGGATCAGGGAGGGTCGATTATCGATGTCGGAGGTTATTCTACACGTCCCACAGCCGGTTTCGTTTCGCCCGAAGAGGAGCTGGAACGCCTGTCACGGGCGCTTGACATTATCAGAAAAGCCTATCCGGAAGCGATTCTTTCGGTCGATACCTTCAGGGCTTCGGTTGCCGAATCGGTTATCAAAAATTTCGGGGTAGACATCATTAACGATGTTTCCGGAGGTACGTTGGACGAGAATATGTTTGATGTCATTGCCAGATATAACATTCCGTATATTTTGATGCACATGCGGGGTACGCCTCAAACGATGCAAACACTCACCGACTATGAGGACTTTATCGAAGAGGTGATGCGTTTTTTTGCAGAAAGAATCAACAGACTGACAGCACTGGGCGTAAGCGACATTATTCTGGATCCCGGATTCGGATTTGCCAAAACAGCGGCGCAAAATTTTGAATTGTTGCAAAAGCTCGCGTGTCTTCAAACATTCGGGCGTCCCGTTTTGGCTGGCTTATCGCGCAAATCGATGTTATATAAGACACTCAATACAGACGCGGAACACGCCCTTGCAGCCACGATTGCGGCAAACACGCTGGCATTGACCGGGGGCGCATCCATACTGCGGGTGCACGACGTGAAGGAGGCGGTTGAAGCCATCAGTATTTTTCAACATACGTATAATCCAACGGAATAAGCTCAACTATTTTTTGCAACCACACACTTATGGGATTAGAATTCGGATTAAAAGATATTGTCGACATCGTTCTTGTAGCGCTGCTGTTTTATCAGCTTTACAAACTGTTTAGGGGAACCGGTGTGAATAATATTTTCATCGGAATTTTGTCCTTAATTATAGTCTGGTTTTTCGTTGTCTATATTTTTCAGCTGGAGTTGTTGGGCTCCATCCTCAATCAATTGATGAATGTGGGCATTGTTGCCCTTATCGTCATCTTTCAAAACGAAATCCGCCGTTTTTTCTTCATGGTGGGATCCCGCAACAAATGGAAGTTCATCAACCGGATATCTCAGATTTTCGGCAGTAAAAAAGAAGAAGAGTCCGATAATATGAGTGTCACCCAGTTGGTGATTGCATGTAGCCATATGGCCAAGAGCAAGACCGGGGCTCTGATTGTGTTGGTACACAAAAGCGAATTGGATGAATTCGTCCACATTGGCGAGCACATAGATGCCAATATCAACGCCTCGCTTATTGAGAATATCTTTTTCAAAAACAGTCCGTTACACGACGGAGCCATGGTGATTTCCAACAAGAAAATCGTATCTGTTGCCTCCATTCTGCCGATTTCGGAAAATCAGCATATACCCAAACATCTGGGACTGCGCCACCGCGCTGCTCTCGGTATCACGGAACGATCCGATGCGACAGCCATCGTGGTATCGGAAGAAAAGGGAACCATTTCGTATGCTGTCGATGGAAAAATCAGAATAAACATTTCGCCCGAAGAGTTGCAGAAAACATTATCGAACGGTGCAATTTAGGCGAAATACCTTCAAAAATAGAATATGGTAAAAATAGGAGATCGTGTGCGTTTTCTCAATGCCGTGGGGGGCGGAGTCGTATCACGCTTTATAAAAAAAAATGTCGTAGGCGTTTTGGATGAGGATGGGTTCGAAATTCCCGTTCTCGAAAAAGAGTGTGTTGTCATTGCCGATGTCAATAAAATGAATTTTCCGGTAGAGCATCCCCATCCGCAACTTTCGACACAACCGGTAACCGCGCCAACCACGGTCAAAACAACTCCGTCTCCGGTCGAAGAGGTGTGGGAAGAGGCCGGAGAGACCGGCTATGGTAATGAGCTCAACCTATATCTGGCTTTTGTTCCGACAAACATCAAAAGCCTGCTCAGTTCACCCTTCGACGCTTTCCTGATCAACGATAGCAACTATTCACTCTCTTTCTGCTATGCCTCGACGAATCACAAAAGCGAGTGCAGTTGCAGAGATAACGGCACTCTGCATCCCAATACAAAACTTTTTCTGGAAACGATAGAGAGAGAAGATATTAATAAAATACAACGCATCACCATTCAGGCGGTCGCATTTAAAAAGAGTGGCGTGTATGCTCCGAAACCGACCCTCGACTGCGAGGTTAAGCTTCATTTTGCCGATTTCAACAAATTGCACAACTTCACCGAGAATGACTTTTTCGACGAGCAGGCAATGATTATTCCACTTGTGGAGAAAGATCTGCCGGCAGCATTTATTGCTCCCGATCCGGAACAGTTGAAACAGGCGATGTTGCAAAAAGAGACTCCTCCTGACGTCAAGAAGCAGACTTCTGATAAAAAAAGAGCACGGATTGCACCGGTGCTGGAAATAGATTTACACATCAACAAACTGCTCGATACGACAGCCGGCATGGACAATGCCGCCATACTCAACTACCAGATGGATCAGTTTCGTGGTACGCTGGAACAATATAAAAACAAAAAGGGGCAAAAGATCGTCTTCATTCATGGAAAAGGAGAGGGGGTTCTCCGCAAAGAGATTCTGAAAGAACTCAAGTCGCAATATCCGGGCTACTATGTTCAGGATGCTTCGTTCCGTGAATATGGTTTTGGTGCCACCATGATAACAATCCGATAAATGACAGACAGAGTAAAAAAACCGGATTGGCTGAAGGTGTCGTTGTCATCGACAGGCAATTTTTCCGAAGTGAAAAAGATCGTGCAGCAACACCATCTGCACACGATATGTACATCGGGAAAATGCCCCAATATTTGCGACTGCTGGGCGCGGGGTACCGCTACATTTATGATACTTGGCGAAATCTGTACCCGCAGCTGTAAATTCTGCAATACCTTAACCGGTCAGCCACTGCCCGTCGATCCGAAGGAACCGGCCAACGTTGCCGAGTCGATCCGACTGATGCAGCTGAAACATGCCGTGGTTACCTCCGTCGACCGGGATGATCTACCTGATCTGGGAGCAGCGCACTGGGCCGAAACGATCCGAAGTGTCAAATCGGTTAATCCCGGGATCACCGTAGAGACACTGATTCCCGACTTTCAGGGTAGAGATGCGTTGATCGATATCGTAATTGAAGCTCAGCCCGAAATTATATCGCACAACATCGAAACCGTCCGCCGTCTGACACCATTCGTCCGGAGCGCGGCGAAATACGAGGTAAGTCTCCATGTTTTGGCACACATTGCACAACGCGGTATTGTAGCCAAATCGGGCTTGATGGTCGGATTGGGTGAGACGGAAGAAGAGGTGCTGGAGACTATGGACGACCTGCTAAAGGCCGGATGTTCGATTCTCACCATCGGCCAATATTTACAACCCTCCCGCAAAAATATTCCGGTTGCCGAATATGTCGATCCGGAACAGTTTGCCCGGTACAAAGCACTGGGATTAAAACGGGGATTCAGGCAGGTAGAGAGTGCACCGTTGGTTCGATCCTCTTATCATGCAGAAAACCATCTGCAATAACCTGAATATACCGGAGGAAAACGTATCTTTGCATTATTATTTGGAAAACAGATAAAAAATTACACAAAAGCGTAATCGTCGCATACTTTGATTGTTACGTTCATCGTTCATTATGAATAAAGAGACATCCGTTTTACTTATTTTTACAGGGGGAACCATTAGCATGGCGGAAAATCCGCAAACAGGTGCTTTGCGTCCGCTCGATTTTAACCGAATGAAGGAGTACATCCCGGAGCTGAAACAACTGGATGTAAATCTTGAATCCATCGCATTCGACCCTTTATTAGATTCTTCGGATGTCCAGCCCTCTCACTGGGTGAAACTGGCGACACTAATCAAAGAAAATTACGACAACTATAACGGATTTGTCATCCTTCACGGAACAGACACGATGGCATATTCGGCCTCCGCTCTCAGCTTTATGCTGGAGAATCTTTCCAAACCGGTTATCTTCACGGGAGCACAACTACCGATCGGGATGCTCCGCACCGATGCCAAGGAAAATTTGCTGTCGGCCATTGAGATAGCTGCCAACACCGACGAAAGCGGAGAGTCGATGGTTCACGAGGTATGTATATATTTCGAAAATTCACTCTTCAGAGGTAACCGGACGACGAAGAAAAACGCAGAGCTGTTTAATGCTTTCGGTTCGTACAACTATCCGGCACTTGTTAAGGTGGGTGTCCATTTTAATTTTTCAAGCTCATTCATTCACCGGAATAAGACAAACAAGCCGCTCAAAATCTACACCTCCCTGAATTCCAATATTGCAATCATCAAATTATTTCCGGGTCTGACCTCCGAGATATTGAATGCAATGCTTCATGCCGAGGGGTTAAAAGGGGTTATTTTGGAGACATATGGAGCCGGTAATGCGCCCCGGCATGACTGGTTTTATGAAAGTCTTCACGATGCCGTTCAAAGGGGGATTATCATTATCAACGTTTCGCAATGTGATGCCGGTTCGGTACAGATGGGACGCTATGAAACAAGCCTAAACCTGCTTAAGGCCGGGGTAATTAGCGGATACGACCTCACAAGTGAAGCGGCGGTGACCAAACTGATGTTCTTGCTGGGTCAGAATTTATCGCACAATGAAATAAAAGAGCTAATGCAGACTCCAATTTGTGGAGAACTTACTTTAGGGTAGCTTTTTCAAACCCGAAAACGAAAATTCCCTGAAGTCAACCGTCGGACACTAAACAACAATTGCTTATGTGGAAAGATTGGTTTTTCTTTTCAAGGAGCCAAAAGATTGGCATTCTTGCCTTAATTGGTATCATTTTGGTACTTCTGATTGCCAAAATGGTTATCTCGTTTTTGCCTGCTCATACCACGCCACAAGATAATTTTGAATCCGAAGCGCGTATTTTTCTCGATTCTCTCAGGAAAACTTCTTTCCGATCAAATTATCAAACCCATTATCGCAACTATATCTATGATAAACAGGAATATCCGCATGGAAAACTACCTGTAGCTGTTTTATCGCGCTTTAATCCGAACACAGCAGACTCCTTACAGCTTGTCAAATTGGGCATTAAACCAAAGATTGCCTCCAATATTTTGAAATACCGCAGAAAAGGTGGAAAATTCAGAACAGCTGACGATTTTAAAAAAATATGGGGAATTCCGGCAGAGCAAATGCAAAGTCTTTTAGCGTATGTGGATATTCCGGCAGAAACACCTTCACCGCAAAGCGTAACACATCCGCGAATTGCCAAAACCGCGAATATAATAGAACTTAATAGTGCCGATACAACCCAACTGCAACAAGTGAAAGGAATCGGTGCCGGATTCGCACGACGCATTGTCGGTTATCGGAAAAGATTGGGAGGATTTGTAAAAACAGACCAACTACGGGAGGTTTGGGGCATCACACCCGATCTCTATAATGTCATAGCGTCGCATTTTTCCATCAATTCCAAACTGATACAAACTATAAACGTTAACCGGGCCAGTCTGGAACGGCTCAAATATCATCCCTACCTGAATTTTTACAAGGCGAAAGCCATTTATGAACTTCGTCTCACCAGAGGTACACTTAAATCAATCGATGATTTAAAAAGCCTCAGCGTATTAGACAAAGAGACATTGTTGAAAATTGAGCCATATCTCTCTTTTCTGTAGGTCAATACGTAAAAACAAGACGAAATATTCGGACAAAAAAAATAGGGCGATATCCATCGCCCTATTTCTTTCAATAATCTAAAGAGAAAAATAAAGAGTTTGTTTTACTTTCACAAGCTACGCATCTCTGTTTTTTTGTATAAATTTATAATAGTTAAAAATATAATTCCAGAAAATGCCAACCTCAAGCATACGTATGGCACCGTGAGGTCGTTACTAGTACAAAAGTAATAAAAAGAAT
Organism: uncultured Microbacter sp.; assembly: GCA_963678265.1. Classification (GTDB taxonomy): domain Bacteria; phylum Bacteroidota; class Bacteroidia; order Bacteroidales; family Paludibacteraceae; genus Microbacter. Next base: position 487,815 of record OY782761.1, on the reverse strand, counting down.
ATAGAATGCAAACATCAATATATATAATTTTATTTCGCAAATTAAAAAGATACTACATATTTGTATCAAACAAATCTTCCATCGAATTGTACCCTCATAAGCCACAGGTACCTTTTTGGGGTATTCCTGTCATGTAAATTATGAAAATTAAATATCCGGTTAATTTTAACCTAACAATATTTGCATACTCTAATAAAAAGCCGTTTATGCTTCAAAAAATGGCGCGTGCAATAAACAAAAGGAAAACTACATAAAAAACCTGCAATAAAGAAAATTTTCTCCAGGATTAGCGTATCTTTGCCATTCAAACAGTCCCTATTAAGCATGTGCATCACCAATAATACATCCCTGTTTTTCAACGAAAACATAGACTATCCTCAAATTCCGGATTATACGTTATTAGCGCTTCGCTTTCAGAATTTACAAGCGGTTTCAGGGTCATTAAAAAAAACATTTTTCCTGACAGACCTCTACAAAGAACAGCTTATAATTTTTAATTCCGATCCGGAACTATCGGGTATTTTTGGAGAGACGAAGCATAACGTGGCGATAGATGAAGAGGTGATTGTAGAAAAGATTCCTTCTGAATTTAGAGAAACGTTTGCCCAATACATTCGGATCATTGCTTTACACACTACAAAATATGCCTCCGAAGAGGATTCTACATTTTATTTTTCATGTAAGGTTCCATTCATTACAGTAAATAATCAGATAGAGACAATAGATCTCAAGGTGTTTCCGTACTGTTATTTTGATCCTCAGAAAGAAAAATTACCCTGGATCAATTTTTACCAGGCCGATCTGTGCGACTCTCCATATCAGGGACAACTCACTTTGCATAATTTGCATCACAAAAGCACGATCATATATGTACTTTGTCCGCATGACAATAATTGTCCGGAACATATTACATTAAAGCAAAATGATTTGGAAATATTTTCGCTCGCCTGTCAGGGGTTTTCGGAGGCTGAAATAGCCGTCAGGCTCGGCATAAACATCAGCTCTCTCAAGCGCACGAAAGCGGCAATAATGACTAATCTCAATGCCCAATCTACAGCGCAAACTGTCGCTATTCTACATCGGCAGGGTTTTATCTAAGCAAAGCCGGAGTGTCAGTTAAAAATAAAAACAACGCATACTTCATCAACACATAACCCCCTCAATTATTGATATGGATCAATCGACTTTTCAATCGATAATGGACGAACACGTGAGAGCTTGTGATATACTATCAGAAATCTGGTCAACAGAGATGGGTATATTGAACTTGTCGGGTTTCGAAATATTCCATGTAACCGGGAGTTTTACAGAACTTACAGGTATAACAGATGAAGACATAGAATCGCACCGAAGGGATATATTCTCCTATCTATTACATCCAAAAGAGAGATCTGCTGTAATCAGAGCTCACACCAAAACCGTCCTTTTCTACACTAAATTATATCAGAAAGAGAATCACCAACCATATGTTGCCGCACACTATCATTTTAAAATCCGGGGAAAAGATGGTAGCTATAAACCTGTTTGTACACTGATACATCCTATCTTTTTTTCTGAGGCCGGCTACCCTTTGTTGGGTTATGTCCTGTTTTTGCCGGCCTGTAGTAGTGGCTTTGAAAAATTTTCTATTGCGATAAAAGACAATGACAAAAAGTTATATTTTTCACTACTTGCCAATAAATATGTACAGAGAAAAAATCTGGAACTCAAGGATGTGGAAATAGATATTCTCAAATTAACGGCAAAGGGGCATGGGGAAAATAAAATAGCAAAGTTATTGGACATAAAACTGGATCTTGTTCGCTATTACAAAAAGAGTATTTACAAGAAATTCTATGTTTCATCAATGGCTGAAGCAGTGTACATAGCCCTTCACAACAACATCATTTAGCCTGAAAAAATAAAGGGACGATTCTTGATCGTCCCTTTATTACCTAATCTAAAGAGAAAAATAATAGACAGAGTGTTTTGCTTTCCCAAGTTCATACACTCGTATATTGAATAGACATAGCATCATATCTCGGTAGAGAAATACACAATGCCCATATTGCCAATATAATAAACCAATAAAAAAGAATTGTTTCGAATGAATATCGCTCTTTCAGTCTGCGTTTGAGTTATAAAGGTAAAGAACCACAATGTTAAAGTCAAGACCTTTTATCCTTCCGGATATAGATGAACACGGTTTTAATACTTTTTTTGTGATGTAAAATATATTAATATGCATATAAACTGCTGAAAATAATATATTTGAATGGTTTTGTATGGTGGAGTGTGATATTGATTGTATTAAATTAAATTAACATATTTATCGCGTAAAAACAAATAAAATATTGGTTCATATGTAATATTTGTCAGATCTGTATGTCGGGTTTAGTAAAAATTTATCTTTCCCGGTTTAGCTCTACGGCCTCTCCTGATGTCAGGAAATCGTACACCTCAGTCTACTCTCTCCGTTTTTTTTCTATCTTTGTTTTGTCAATCATAAATCAAGAAATGATGAGAACATCCGAAATAATTCCTTTTTTAGCTCAGTTACGGGATAACAATAGCCGTGAATGGTTTGCCGAACACAAAGATTACTGCAAAGAGTTGCAAAAAGAGTTCGAGAAACTGACTCAAACCGTCATTGACGGTATCTCTACTTTCGAGCCTGAAATTAAAGGGCTGGAAGCCAAAAATTGTATCTTCCGTCTCTATCGCGATACCCGTTTTTCACCCGATAAAACACCCTACAAATCACATTTCGGGGCTTATATGGCAGCAAAAGGAGGACGCAAAAGTCCCCGTGCAGGCTATTATTTGCATATGGAGCCCGGCAATTCGTTTATCAGCGGAGGTGTTTACATGCCCGATCCTGCTGTTTTGAAAGCACTTCGCCTGGCAGTTTACGAAAATATAGACGAATGGCTTGAAATTACGGGCGAACCTTTTGCTTCCGTATTTCCCGATATGTACGGAGAGGACGATAAACTGAAGAAGGTACCACTCGGATTTCCGAAAGAGTGGCCGTATGCGGAATTGCTTAAGTATAAGCATTATGCTTTCGGGCGGACTATTCCCGACGATTTTTATGCACAGGAGACTATTGTTCCGCCATTGATCGACTATTACCGCTACCTGCAACCGGTAAACCGCTTTTTAAACTTTACTGTGGATGAAGCACTGAATTTGGGGTAGAAGCCGCCAATTAACTGTTATTTTATAGAACAACCCCCTGTTTTTGGATGCAGCATCCGGAAATATGGGGTTGTTTTCTTAGTGACGGGTCTGTTTTTTAGGGGGTATTTAAAATGCAAATTGAAATATAAAACGGCATATGACTGAAAATTTGATATTATTGGGAAGGTAAAGGCTTGCAGTTGTAACGTAAAGATGTTATTTTTGTAACATAGATAATTGAGAAAAGCTACGATTAAATCTTGCTTGTTGTGCAAGACACGATGAATTCAAATTTTAGATACGAATATGATATTAGCCTCTTTAGCAGATAGTGCTCAATACGAAGCCTTACACCCGCTTTTTCGTCAGGCGTTTGAGTATGTAAAACAAAATGATCTCGCGCAGGCTCCTGCCGGTAAAATAGTGCTTGATGACGATAAACTGTTTATTTCCGTTTCGGAAGTCACCGGTAAAATAGCCGAAGAGGCAAAAATCGAATCGCACGCAAAATATATCGACATTCAGATTCCGCTTACCGCAGCCGAAATCATTGGGTTTCTTCCTGCCGGCGAATGCAGGAATTCTGTTGAGGGTTACAATACATCCAAAGATATTACATTTTTCACCGACAAGCCCTCTGCGTATGTGCGGGTGGAACCCGGCCAATTTGTGATATTCTTTCCGCACGATGGTCATGCTCCCTGCATTGGTGAAGGTGCCATTCGTAAATTGGTAATAAAAGTATTGGTATAAAAGCAATCTGTTTGATTGGTGGACAATTTTAATATTGAGAGCAAATACGGAATCCATGCAAAAACTGAAAATCATAGAAAACGATCCATGGCTCGAACCATACTCGTCGGCTTTGGAAGGCCGGCATCAGTACGCAGTAGGTAAAGAGACCGAACTGACCGGAGGAAGGCAAACATTATCCGATTTTTCAACCGGCTATCTTTTCTTCGGACTTCATTATACTGACCGGGGATGGGTTTTTCGTGAGTGGGCTCCCAATGCTACGACAGTCTTTTTAGTTGGTGATTTCAACGGATGGAAACAGGTGCCTGAATATCAGCTGCAGCGCGGGGAAAACGGCATTTGGAAGCTCGAATTGCCTGCCGGAGCCATGAAGCATGGTGATCTGTACAAATTGATGATTCATTGGCCCGGAGGCTGTGGCGAACGCATCCCTGCCTGGGTTCAGCGTGTGGTTCAGGACGAAGAGACCAAAATCTTCAGTGCACAGGTATGGAACCCGGAAGTACGTTATCAATTTAAAGTTACCGATTTCAGCCCGCAAACCGATCCGCTTCTGATCTACGAATGCCATATCGGTATGTCGGGAGAGGCAGAAAAGGTATCGACATACAACTCGTTTCGCGAAAGCGTACTGCCCCGTATTGCAAAAATGGGGTATAATTGCATTCAGATAATGGCCGTTCAGGAACATCCCTATTATGGCTCCTTTGGCTACCATGTATCCAGCTTTTTTGCAGCATCGTCGCGTTTTGGCACTCCCGAAGAGCTGAAATCTCTTATCGATGAGGCTCACGCCCTGGGTATTGCCGTTATTATGGACATTGTTCATTCTCATGCCGTAAAAAATGAGGCGGAAGGGCTGGGTCGTTTCGACGGTACTCCCGATCAATATTTCTATGCCGATGCCAAACGTGAGCATCCGGCCTGGGATTCGCTTTGCTTCGATTATGGCAAAAATGAGGTGCTCCATTTTCTTCTGTCCAACTGCAAATATTGGCTGGACGAGTATCGTTTCGATGGATTTCGTTTCGATGGCGTAACCTCTATGTTGTACTATAGTCACGGATTGGGTGAGTCTTTCTCTAATTATGCCGATTATTATAACGGACATCAGGATGAGAATGCCATTTGCTATCTGACACTGGCCAACCGGCTGATTCATCAGGTAAAGCCCAACGCAATTTCTATTGCCGAAGAGGTGAGCGGCATGCCTGAGCTGGCTGCATCGTTCGAAGATGGCGGGATAGGCTTTGATTACCGCATGGCAATGGGTATTCCCGATTTCTGGATCAAGACTATCAAAGAAAAGAAGGATGAGGAGTGGAAACCCGGGCATATCTTTTGGGAACTTACCAATCGCCGTCTGGGAGAGAAAACGGTTAGCTATGCCGAAAGTCACGATCAGGCGCTGGTGGGCGATAAAACCATTATTTTCCGTTTGATCGACTCGGATATGTACTGGCATATGCAGAAAGGGGATACTACTATGAAGGTAGACCGGGGAGTTGCCTTGCACAAAATGATTCGCCTGATTACATCAACAACGATTAACGGGGCTTATCTCAATTTTATGGGCAACGAATTCGGACATCCGGAGTGGATCGATTTTCCGCGTTCCGGTAACGGTTGGTCGCATAAATATGCCCGTCGGCAATGGAGCCTGGTAGATAATCCGAAATTGCTTTATCATAGTCTCGGACTCTTCGATACAGCCATGATAAAACTACTGAAGAGTGTCCCGGGATTCAATACGTTGCCTATCTTCCAGCTTTGGGATAAAGGCAACGATCAGGTGCTGGCATACCAGCGCGGCGATTTGTTGTTCGTCTATAATTTTCATCCTACCCATTCCTATACCGATTACGGAATCCTTGTGCAGCCGGGAAAATATAAAGTGGTTCTCGATACCGATGCGAAGGTGTTTGGCGGATTCGGACTGTCGGATGACGCGGTAGAGCATTTTTCGTTGTATGATCAGCAGCAGGCCTCTCACAACAAAGAGTGGTTGAAATTGTATCTTCCGGCCCGTTCGGCTTTGGTGTTGAAAAAAAACAGTGAAGAACCTGTGTTCCCGCTCGATTGATTTCCAAATGTATGATTCTGAATGAACGTGATATCCGTAAGGAACAGGTGTTGTCTGTCGCCCGGCAGATGATGACGGCCGCACGTACCGCGCCCAAAGGCAAAGGTTTCGATATTATTGAAATTGCGCTGGTGTCGGGTGAAGAGGAGATTCAACGTCTTTCGGATTTGACCCGCCGGAAGGGGGAAGAGACCGGATTGAAATTTATGCTGCGCGACGCGGAAAATATTCTGCAGGCAGAGGTTATTGTGTTGATCGGTACCCGTACTAAAGTTCAGGGACTCAATTGCGGTTATTGCGGGGTGTCTACCTGCGCCGAAAAGTTGCAGAATGACGCGATGCCCTGCGCTATCAATATGGTCGATTTGGGGATTGCGGTCGGTTCTGTGGTGGCAACAGCTGCCGATTTGAGGGTCGATACCCGCGTCATGTTTTCAGTCGGTTTTGCCATCAGGGAGATGGGTTATTTGTCCGACTGCCACTCCATTTACGCCATCCCTGTCAGCGCGTCGTCAAAGAATCCTTTCTTCGACCGGAAGCCCCGCGAAACGCAACCGGAGCAAAAGGTATAACTGTATCAGTCAGATTAAAAGAACACAATAAAGTGGTTGGCGCGTTATTGTGTCTTTTTTTGTTGTATCTTTGTACCAAAATGGTACCAAATTATTATAGTTATGTTAGTCATTAGTACACGAGAATTCAGGGCAAACCAGAAGAGCTATCTCGAAAAGGTGGATAAAGGACTGGAATTGCTTATACGAAGGGGTAAAAACAAATCGTATAAAATAGTTCCTGTAGAGGAGGATGATAGTTTAATGAGTAAGGAGGCGTTCTTTGCAAAACTGGATCGTTCATTGGAGCAGTATAAAAATGGAGAATACGTGTCTGTGAATTCGAAAGAAGAATTGAAAAAATTATTAGATTCACTCTGATATGTATCGAGTCGATTTTTCTAATCAGGCAAGAGATAATATTGCTAAGTTGAAAAAGAATGATCCTTTTGCGTTTAAAAAGCTTGAAAAATTGCTTTTTGAATTATTGGATCATCCCTACGAGGGAACCGGAAAGCCCAAGCCTCTGGGTGGCGATCGAGCCGGGCAATGGTCGCGCCGGATTACAGACAAGCACCGTTTGGTGTATTCTGTAAACGACACTACCGTGATTGTACTTGTTTTATCCGCATTGGGACATTATGATGACAAATAAAAAGCCACGCATTGTAATTAGTTACATTTACGTGGCTCTTTTTATCGCTTCAAAGTCCGTTGTCAGAGTTGTTTGAGCTTGCTGATGGTATCCACCGGATCGGTTGACGAAAATACGAAACTACCGGCAACCAGTACGTTAGCTCCGCTATCCACCAATCTTCTTCCCGTTTCAAAATTTACCCCTCCGTCTACCTGAATTAGCGCGGATGCGTGTTGTGACTCAATCAACGCTTTCAGTCTTGCTATTTTGGGGCAGCTGTTTTCGATGAATGTTTGTCCGCCGTATCCGGGATTTACACTCATAATCAGTACCAGATCCAGATTGTTGATAACATCGGTCAGTAAAGGCACCGAAGTGTGCGGATTGAGCGCTACCCCTGCTTTCATTCCGGCCTTCTGTATTGCCTGAATGGTTCGGTGCAGATGCGGACAGGCTTCGTAATGCACGGTTACGCGGCTTACGCCAAGATCCCGGAGCCGGTTGATGTATTTGTCCGGCTCGATCACCATCAGGTGCGCATCCATCGGTTTTTGAGTGGTTTTGGCAACCGATTCGATAATGGGAAATCCGAACGAAAGGTTGGGCACAAAAACGCCGTCCATCACATCGAGGTGGAGCCAGTCGGCCTCACTGCGGTTTACAATATCGATTGACTGTTGCAGATTGGTAAAATCGACTGACAGGATGGATGGAGAGAGGATGGTATTCACGGGTTTTGAAAGTTTAAACGGTTTTTGTTTTGGCCTATTGCCATAATGTGCTGGCAATAGAGCTACTATCTGCTATCTGCAAATGCACTTAACGCGATGCAAATATACAATTTTGCTCCTGAAAAAAGCAATCTCAGAAGCAAAATCGCATTTTCGAAAGTCATTTACGCTTTCTCTTTTTTAATACGAAATCCCTGATTCCAGGTATATTGCTCCATGTCGTATTTCATCGCAGTCTGATAATAGTCCACAATATGCCTGCCCCAGTCGTTGGTGGTTTTGTCACCGGAACGTACCGCATTGTAAGCCGTTACCTCTTCGTTGTAAGCTAACAGTTCTGGCTTTATGTCGTCGGTGCGGTAATGGTTTTCGTGAATAACCAGCGGTAACGGAAGTTTCGGTTTCAGGTCGGGTTGCTCCGACGCATAACCGAGCGACAGGCCGCAAATTACGCATACACCTTCCGGTAACCGGAGTATCTTAGCCAATTCGGCAGGAGCCGCGGTACGGGTGTAGCCGATGCAGCATGATCCCAAACCTAACGCTTCGGCTGCGACTACCGCGTTCTGCATGGCGAGCGCAGCGTCAATTACTCCCACCATAAACCCATCCATGGTGTCCTGAAAGCGGGGAAAGTCGGTACCGGTTGCCTGGGCAATCTGTTGTAGTTTGTAGAAATCGACGCAGAAAACCATAAACACGGCGGATGTCTTTATCTGTTTCTGCCCGATCAGTTCGTACAGTTGCAGCTTCAGATCCTGATCGGTAATGGAAACTACCGAAAATTGTTGACCGTTGTAGCTTGTCGGCGTATTTTGAATAGCCTTGTAGATAAATTCCAGCTTTTCGGCTTCAATCGGTTTGCGTTCGTAACGGCGCACCGAAGTTCTATTGAGAAAGATATCGTCTATTGTTTTCATTCTAAAATCGGTTTAAATAAAGCAAAAGCCTTGCATCAATACCGGAAAAGATATCGAAGGCAAGGCTTGCAATAGGGTACAAATATATTTTTATTCTTGTGTCTCTGAAGGCGTATCGATTTCAGGGTCCACCAAAATACGTCCGCAATACTCGCATACGATGATCTTTTTGCGAAGGCGGATTTCCATCTGACGTTGAGGTGGAATTTTATTGAAACAGCCACCGCAGGCATCACGTTGAATGGTAACCACCGAAAGACCGTTGCGTACATTTTTGCGGATGCGTTTGAATGCAGTCAGCAAACGGGGCTCGATCATGCTTTCGATTGTTTTGGCACGTTCGCGCAGTTTTTCTTCTTCCTGTTTGGTTTCCGAAACGATTTCGTCCAATTCGCTCTTCTTTTGGTTGAGGTCGATTGTTCTTTCGTTTAACAGTTCGGTCGCTTTGGCGATTTCTTCTTCTTTGAATGCGAGAGAAGCCTGCGCGTCACGAATGCGTTTTTCGCTCAGTTCAATTTCCAGCGTTTGGAATTCGATCTCTTTCGACAGAAAGTCATATTCGCGGTTGTTGCGAACGTTGTCCTGCTGTTCGGTATATTTTTCGATTTTCGTTTTGGCTTCGGTGATTTCAACCTTGTGAGTAGCTACCTGTTTCTGAAGATCTTGTCCTTCAGTGGTGTAGTTGTCTATACGGGTTTGCAAGCCGGCAATTTCATCTTCCAAATCCTGAACTTCGAGGGGTAATTCGCCGCGTAAAGTTTTGATTTTGTCAATTTCTGTTGCAACAGTTTGCAATTCATACAGAGCTTTTAGTTTTTCTTCGACTGAAATTTCTTTTTCGTTTTTTGCTTCTGTAGCCATAACGGTATTGAATTTACAATTTTACGTTTAGTTGTGCCGTTTTTCCTTGCTTTTCTTGTTGTTCGGATTCTTTTTTGACTCCGAAAGCGCTTACCTACAAATAGTTTACCGGATTTGTATTGCACTCTGCGAAACGGACTGCAAATGTAGGCAATTTTTTTTGTATTTGTTCAAAAAATATCTCTTTTGTGAACTGCTCTGACTCATAATGGCCTATGTCGGCTACGACAATACGGTTTTCGGCGCCGAAGAAGTCGTGGTATTTGAAATCGGCCGACACGAAAATATCGGCTTTTGCCCGGATGGCGCTGTTCAATAGCGAGGCTCCCGATCCACCGCACACGGCAACGGTTTTGATTGCTTTTCCCCGCAATGCAGTGTGACGGATTGCCCCGACATGAAATAGGGTTTTGATTCTCTGTAAAAATTCGGTTTCATCTTCGGGTTCCGGTAACCGGCCTACCATGCCCATGCCGGTTTGACTCCACTCGTTGGCCAGCGGAATCCAGTCGAATGCCGGCTCTTCGTAGGGATGGGAGGCAATCAGCGCCTGTTGAACTCTGGATTTGAGATAGGCGGGAACAACGACTTCGATGCGGATTTCCGGTTCGCGATGGAGTTCGTCGATTTTGCCTACAAATGGGTTGCACCCTTCGCCTGCACGGAAGGTGCCGAATCCTTCGTTGTTGTAACTACATGAGTCGTAGTTGCCGATTTGTCCTGCACTGGCGGCAAAAAGAGCTTCGCGCAGCCGATCGGCTTGAGCCAGCGGTACGAACGTTACAAGTTTGAGCAATTGTTCTGTCACCGGAGCCAGAACGCGGCAACCGGTAAGCCCGATTTTTTGCGCAATGCGGCCGTTGACTCCCCCGGCTACACTATCCATGTTGGTGTGAGAAGAGTAGATGGCGATGTCGTTCTGAATCGCTTTAATGACACAACGTTGCACGTAGTCATCGCCGGTAAGTCGTTTCAGTCCTTTGAAAATAAGCGGATGGTGTGAAATTATCAGGTTGCAGTTGTGTTGGATAGCTTCATCCACGACGGCTTCGGTGATATCGATGCAAAGCAGAATGCCGTTGATGTTTGCCGTCCGTTTGCCGACCTGTAAACCGGCATTGTCGTAACTCTCCTGCAAAGCCAATGGCGCGAAGTCTTCTAAAATGGTGCAAATGTCCTGAATAATCATAAACAATCAATTTGAAAATGTGCCAATATGAAAATGTGCCAATATGAAAATGTGCCAATATGTTTGTCGCGTTTTTCAAAGGAGATAAAGATTTGCGTTTAATCTCCCTGTTTCTAAATTGGCATATTGGCAAAATAGAGAATCAGCCTATTATTTGTACATTTCATCGATCAGCTTCCGGTAATTTTGCATAATGACCGCACGTCGGAGTTTGAGTGTGGAGGTCATCTCTCCCGATTCGATGGTGAATCCTTTTTTGATGAGCGTAAACTTCTTGACCTTTTCGTAAGAAGCCATCTCTTGCAATAAACAATCGATAAGTCCCTGATAAAAAGCAATAATGTCAGGATTTACCAATAATTCGTCCTCCGATTTGTAACGGATGCCACGCTCGGTTGCCATTTTTTCAACCTCCGATAGCGCGGGTACGATGATTGCCGTTACGTAGTTACGCTGGTCGCCAATTACGGCTACCTGATCGATGTATTTGTTGGTGCCCAGCTTCATCTCGATTTGCTGCGGGGCAATATATTTTCCGTTGGAGGTCTTGAAAAGGTCTTTGATGCGTTCTACCAGCGTGAGATTGCCTTCGTTATCGAGTTTGCCGGCATCACCCGTGCGGAACCATCCGTCGATGAATGCGGCTTCGGTGGCTTCGGGCTTGTTGTAGTAGCCCTGGGTAATGGTTTTCCCTTTCAGCTGAATTTCGTTGTCGTCGCCGATGCGTACCTGTATGGCATCCATCAGTTTTCCTGCCGAACCGATAATGTAGCGGGTGGGGCGGAAGCAGCAGACCGTAGCGGTACTTTCCGTCAGGCCGTAACCGATAATGATGGGAATACCCATGCTTTTGAGAAAAACATTAATGCCGTCATCGAGCGCTGCGCCTGCGGTAGGGAAGAAATTGGCATTCTCGATACCAACCGTCTTTTTTACTTTTGAGAAAATCAGTTTGTCAACGAAGTTGTATTTTAATTTCAGGAACAACGGCGGTTTCTTTTCTTCGCGCAGGTAGTGCAGGTTGTAAAGTTCGCCCAGCGCCAACGCCCAGGCAACAATACCTTTCATGTATGGCTTGAAGTTATCCATTCGTTCGCGAATGCCGATGTATACTTTTTCCCAGAAGCGTGGTACGCTGCACATCACGGTTGGGCGTACTTCGCGAATAGCAGCCTGGATTTCTTGTGGCCGCAGGTTGATGTAGATGACCGCGCCGCGGTAGAGGCAGTAGTAACACCATGCCCGTTCGAATATGTGCGAAAACGGCAAGAAAGCGATGGAGCGGTCGTTTTCGCTGAAGGTCGGTAGTGCCAGATCGTGAATGCGCATCGCCTCCAGAAAATTGGAGTGATTCAGAACAACACCTTTCGGTTCGCCGGTAGTGCCGGAGGTATACATAATGATGGCAATGTCGTCGGGCGAGGCTTGTGCTTGCCGGGCGGCAATCTCTTTGTCGTGTTTTGCACTGCCGAGGTCGATAAAGTCGGAGTAATAAAAGCCGAGCCCGTTGTTATGCAAATCGGTTTTTTTGTCGAAAACGATGATACGTTGCAGGTTCGGACATCTATCGGACGCTTTCAACGCGTTGTCATACTGCTGTTGTTCTCCCACAAAAAGCGTTTCGATGCCGGCATCGTTGATGATGTAGGTAATTTGAGCGGCAGATGCCGTGGCAAACATAGGTACCGAAACGGCTCCGACGGTAAAGTTGCCGAAATCGACATAGAAACTCTCCACCATGTTTTGTGTGTAGATACCGATGCGATCTCCTCGTTTGGTGCCGAGGGTAAGTAATGAGCGGGCAGCTTGAGTAACTTCTCCCGCAAAATGGTTCCATGTTACCGGATTCCAGCTCCCGGTTTTGTCGTTGCGGGTAAAGAATACACTACGATCCTGATATTTTTCAGCTTGCCGGAATATGATTGTAGAAAAATGAGGTGCAGACATTTTAGTCGGAAATTTAAAGTGATTTTTTCAGTTAGAAATTGGTTTTCAGGGTCAGATTTGAGTAAAGGCTAATGGTGACGGTTTATTATCCGTTGTTATCTTTTAGAAATGTATCCCGTTTGCCGGAGAAGAGGTCGTAGTAACGAAATTCGCAGGGCAAAGCTCCGTTTAGCAGATTGATTTTGCGTGACGGTTTTAGCCCGATGCGCGCCAGACATTCACTGTTGGAGCTGATAATCCATGCCTTGTTGCCCGAAAATTTATGCTTCAGCGTGCGACCGATCATTTCGTAAAGTCCGATCAGGTCTTCGGTAACCAACCGTTCGCCGTAGGGCGGGTTGAAAAGAATTAATGTCGGTTCTTTGGGTTCGTCGACTTCTTGCATCGGTTTCACTTCGAGCTTGATGTATTTCGACAAACCCGCGCTTTTTACGTTTGCTTCCGCTATGCGAATGGCGCGCATAGACATGTCGGAACCGTAAATAGTATGAGAGAAGGGTCGTTCGGCGCTGTCGTCGTTGTATATATTGTCAAAAAGTTCTTCGTCGAAATTTTTCCACTTCTCGAAGGCAAAACTGCTGCGATAGACTCCAGGCGCAATGTTCAGCGCGATCAGGGCAGCCTCGATCAGTAACGTTCCCGAGCCGCACATGGGGTCGATGAAATCGGTCTCGCCATCCCAACCCGATAGCAGAATCATTCCGGCGGCCAACGCTTCGTTGAGCGGCGCTTCGGTCTGATCGCTGCGGTAGCCCCGTTTGTGGAGCGATTCTCCCGAGCTGTCGAGCGATAGCGTGCAGTTATTTTGTGCAATATGAATGTTAATATACAAATCGGGGTTGGTGAGCTGTACCGACGGACGCTTTTTGAACCGTTCCATAAAATAGTCGGCAATGGCATCTTTAACCCGGTAGGAGACGAATTTGGAGTGACGGAAGTCGTCGGAATAGACCGTGGAGTCGATTACAAACGAGGTATTCACGTCCATGTATTGTGTCCAGTCTATTTTTTTTACCAGTTCGTACACCTCGTCGGGGTTGTTGGCCCGAAAAGAGGCAATAGGTACGAGTATTCGCGATGCTGTGCGCAGCCGGAAATTGGCCCGGTAGAGTGTTTGTATGTCGCCGGTGCACTTAACGGCGCGGCGTTGCAGTTCAATGTTGTTTGCGCCCAACTCAGTTAGCTCCTTTGCAAGTACCTCTTCCAGCCCCTGAAAGGTTTTTACGATTATGTCGAATTCTTTTGGTAACACAGTTTTATTTGAGATTTAGTCAGTTGCGATGTACGATTCAGCTTGTGCATCAGGGAACAAAGGTAGCTATTTTTGCCTGTAATTGTTGTGTCAAAGCCGAATATGGTTGTTGGAGGCGGCGCACCGCACCGAAAATCAGCCGAATGAATTATAATTATTTATGAGCCGTAAAACAGTAACCTCTTCCGATACTGTGCTGTAAAAACACTAATTTTGTGCCAGCAAATCAAGGTTTGTTCCGGCGTTACAATGAATGGCTGAAAATGGCGTTATGATGCTCTTTTTCAGCAGACTTTAATTGTAAATCGTAAATGGACAAATTGTAAATTTTCCTCATGTTCCTATCCAATTATCACAGTCATTGTAACTTTTGCGACGGCCGCAGTTCGATGGAAGAGTTTGTCCATTTCGCTATTGCCAAAGGGCTAAAACGGTACGGCTTCTCGTCGCACGCTCCGCTGCCATTCGATACCTTCTGGAACATGCGCGCCGACGATTTGCCTGAATACAAAGCCGAATTCCAGCGATTGAAAGAGAAGTATGCCGGGCAAATAGAGCTCTTTCTTGGCCTTGAGATGGACTACATTCATGAGGTGTTTGAGGTGCAGGATGCGTTTTATCCGGTCGATGATCTGGATTATCTCATCGGGTCGGTGCATTATCTGGATCGCCTGCCCGACGGCTCGTTTATGTCGATCGACGGCAGCTTCAGCAAATTCAACCATGGCTTGCAAACCGGATACGAGGGCGATGTGTGGGCGTTGGTCGACCGTTTCTTTGAAGCCAGCCGCGCGATGGTGTCAAAAGGTGGTTTTCAGCTTGTAGGACACATGGATAAGATCGCGCTCAACGCTTCGAAATGTCCGGAGTTTTCTATTCGGGATCCACGTTATCTTACTTTGGTGGGCGATTTGCTGACCTTGATAAAAGAGCAGAAAATGATTGTGGAGATCAATACAAAATCGCTTGTGGGGAAAGGATTTACCTATCCCGATGTGCAGTTTTTCCCGCTCCTGAAAGAGCTTGGTATCCCGGTGACTGTCAATTCAGACTGCCATTATCCGACCAATCTCCTCGACGGCTTTGCTCCTGCCTATCAGGCCCTGAAAGCTGCCGGAATCACCACCGTTCATCAACTGATCGACGGTACCTGGCAACCGGTGGAGTGGGAGGGGAGACGAAAAGTTTTACCATTAAGGCATTAAGAGATAAAGATGAATCTGAATGTTTCTTAATGTCTTAATGGTTTAATAATTGGATTTACCTTCTCCTTCTGCCACCCTTCTTAGCACTGCTACTTTTTCCTTTGCTTCTGCTCTCTTTGCGTGGGTTTTGCGGCATAGTCGATACGGTTGCTTTTTCTTCTCCGTCGCGTACCAGTGCAAAGTCGAGTTGCTTCTTGTCGAGGTTGGCGCGGGCGACCTGCACGGTGATGGCATCGCCCAACTGGAATTTCTTCTTGAAACGGTGGCCTTCGAGACAGTAGTTCTTTTCGTCGAAAATATAGTAATCGTCGTCCAGATCACGGATAGGAATCATTCCCTCGCATTTGTTTTCGTTCAGTTGCACGTAGATGCCCCATTCGCTCACACCGGAGATTACACCGTCGAATACCTGTCCGAGCCGTTCGCTCATAAATTCCACCTGCTTGTATTTGATGGAGGCGCGTTCGGCGTTGGCGGCCAGCTGCTCCATGTCACTGCTGTGTTGGCAGCGTCCTTCCCATTCCGACGCATTCACGCTCGGTTTATCTTCTGCATAGCGGGTCAACAGGCGGTGTACCATCATGTCGGGATAACGGCGGATAGGCGAGGTGAAGTGGGTGTAGTAGTCGAATGCCAGTCCGTAGTGACCGATATTTTCGGTGCTGTAAACGGCCTTGGCCATCGACCGAACGGCCAGTGTTTCAATCAGGTTCTGCTCTTTCTTGCCCTGTACCTCGTCTAACAGATGGTTAACAGCTGACGATACTTCGCTCTTTTTGCCCGAAGTCTTCAGTTTGTAACCGAAGCGGTGGATAAACTGCGCGAAATTCTGTAATTTTTCCGGGTTGGGTACGTCGTGAATACGGTAGACGAACGTTTTTCCCTTGCGTCCTTTTCCCGGTTTCCCGATATGGGTAGCCACTGTTTTGTTGGCCAGTAGCATAAACTCTTCCACCAGTTTGTTGGAATCTTTCGCCTCTTTGAAGAAAACGCTGGTAGGTTTGCCCTTTTCGTCTATTTCGAAGCGCACCTCTACCCGGTCGAAAGCGATGGCACCCGACTTGAAACGGCGGTCGCGCAATATCTTGGCCAGTTTGTCGAGTTGCAACATCTCTTCTTTGTAATCGCCCTCACCCGTTTCGATAATCTGTTGCGCCTCTTCGTAGGTAAAGCGGCGATCCGATTTTATCACGGTGCGGCCTATTTTGTAATCATGAATATTGGCTTCGTCGTCCATCTGCACCAAAACGGAGTAAGTAAGTTTCTCTTCGTTGGGACGAAGCGAACAGAGTCCGTTCGAGAGTTTTTCGGGTAGCATTGGTATCGTGCGGTCGACTAAATAGATGGAAGTCGCACGGTTTTCAGCCTCTTCGTTGATAATGGTTTTCGGCTTCACATAGTGCGTTACGTCGGCGATGTGAATGCCCACTTCCCACAATCCGCTTTCGAGTTTGCGTAGCGAGAGGGCATCGTCGAAGTCCTTGGCATCGCGCGGGTCGATGGTGAAGGTGACGATGTCGCGGCAATCGATGCGCCTGGCTATCTCTTCCGCGGTGATTCCGGCATCAATCTTTTCGGCCTCTTCCTCTACCTTTTCGGGATACTTGTAGGGTAGTCCGAATTCGGCCAGAATAGCGTGCATTTCGGCATTGTTATCGCCCTGATCGCCCAGAATGTCGATTACCTCGCCCACGGGATTCTTGTCTTTTTCATCCCAACGTACTATTTTGACCAATGCTTTTTGTCCGTTTTTTCCACCCTTCAGTTTGTCGACGGGAATAAAAATATCATTCGATAAGTATTTTTTATCGACAATTAAAAAGGCGTAAGGACCACTGATATCGAGAATACCCACGAAATTTTCTTTGGCTCGCTTCAGTACCTCCAGCACTTCGGCCTCGGGTTGGCGGCCTTTGCGTCCGGCATACAGGAATGCTTTCACGTAGTCTTTATCCATTGCCCGGTTGAGGTTGCGTTCCGAAATAAAGATCGGTGCTCCACCGTCATCGGGATTCAGGTAGGTTTTGCGCGAGGTGCGGTCTATGGTTCCGGTAATGTTGCCTCCGCGGACATTGAGCCGGAATTTTCCCCGTTCGATCTCGATCAGGAAACCGTTGTCACTCAAATCGGTGAGAATTTCGGTTGCCATTTGCTTCAGCGGAGTTTTGGTTAACTCCAGAATATGAGAAACCTGCTTATAATTAAATGTTCGGTTGGGCTCCTGATTGAACAGGTTGGTGATAGCGCGTGCAAGATCGGTTTTACGCATCCGGCTGTCCGGCTGTTGTTTTTCTTTCTTCATTTTTTTGTTTCTTAAAGATCCGTTTCCCGGATGGGAGAGCGGTATGGTTATGAAGTGATATGTTTGAATCGGTGTTGAGAATTCTATTGCTAACCAAAGGTACGTTATAAATTTAAGAAATGAAATAATACCGGCTGCTGAGCATAAAAAAAGCTGCCGATAGTTTCGACAGCTTTTTGGTACGAGTTACCCCGCTTTACATTTTGATTCGTTCTATCTTCAGAGCGTTCAGATTGCGGGTGCCGAGGTGCAACGCTTCAGCCTTGGCGATATGTCCGACTGCATTGATGTCCATCTTTTCTACCTGATTGAAGAATTTGATGGCGGCGGTGTCGGCAGCAACGATATTGGGCGATACGATCAGGGTCTTCAGCACCGCAGTGTCCGATTCATTTCTTCCCTGAGGTCCGTTTTTGTACAAAATACGGTATGCATCCACAATGTTCAGAGCCGGACGTTTGGGATAGGTACAGATGTCGGCAATACATTGTTGTAGGTCGGAACTATGGAATATGCCTCTGTCCCAAACAACACCCATATAATTTTTCATTGAAATGGACATTTTGGCGCCACCATGGTTTTTGAGTACCGGAAGATTAAACCAAACATCGCACTCGAGCAGTGCCTTGTGTATCATGGCCTCTTTCAGTCTAACGCCATGAGGAAGAGCTACCTTCTGATAATGACTTCCGTCGTTTGCGGGAAGCATTACGCCTCCGACACTTTCCACGGCAGCCTTTATTCCGCTGTTCTTGTAACAGTTATCCCATTGCTGACAGGTGTGGTCAAAGACCTGTACTTTTTTTGCTCCGGCGGCATAGCATTTTTTTACCAACGCTTTTACCAATTCAGGGTTGGTGTTGGCTGCCAGATTCGGGGTCTTATCCCATCCTATATTCGGTTTAATAACAACAGTCTGCCCTTTCTTTACGAATGCCTGAATGCCGCCGAATTTTGCCAGCGCTTTGTCGAGCATCGCTGCCGGTTCTCCACCCATAACAGCTACCAAATCAGGTCCTGAGGTTACCTTTACTTTATTGTTTTGGAGCGCAGCTTCGAGCTTGTCGAAGCGCAAAGTCGATGCTACCCCTGTAATGGCAGCCGACAGTAAAAAATCACGACGTTTCATAGGCACAGAGAATTATTAGGTTGTTATATTTTTCTTAGACGATACCGATCAGGTAAAGGTTTAATCGAATACTACCGTTCGGTTCTGGTAAGTCAGAATTTTTCGTTCGATATGTTTTTCAACGGCGCGTGAAAGTACGATCTTTTCGAGGTCGCGACCTTTTCGTACCATGCTGTCGATGGTGTCTTTATGCGTTACTCTCACCACATCCTGTCCGATAATGGGACCGGCATCCAGATCGCTGGTTACGTAGTGGCTGGTTGCTCCGATAATTTTTACTCCCCGTTCATGTGCCGCATGATAGGGCTTCGCACCTGCAAATGCAGGGAGAAAAGAGTGGTGAATATTGATAATGCGGTCGGGGTAACTATCGATCAATTGCGGTGACAAAACCTGCATGTAACGTGCCAAAACCACAAAATTGATGTTGTATTGTTTCAGTAACTCCAGCTCCTTGGCTTCCTGTTCAGCCTTGTTTTCTTTATTGATCGGGAAGACAAAAAAGTCTATTCCGAATCGGTCTGCTACCTGTTTCAGGTCGGGATGGTTGCTTATAATCAAGGGGAGCTCTACATTCCATTCGCCGGCATGGTAGCGTCCTAAAAGATCGAACAGGCAGTGCGACATTTTCGAAACAAAGATAGCCATTCTTGGCTTTGAATCCGAAAAATAGAGACGGAAATTCATGCTGTAGCGTTTGGCCAGCAGGGTATCGATATAATCTTCTATTTCATCGCGGGGAATAATAAAATTGTCGAGAGCCCATTCCACACGCATAAAAAATATGTGGTCTTCTCTGTTTACGTACTGATCCAGATATAGAATATTTCCTTTTTGCTGATTGATAAAATCGGTGACAGCAGCAAGAATTCCCGGCCGGTCGGGACAGTGAATGAGTAGTACTGCCGTGTTGTCGTTTGTCATAATAAAAGCCTCTTATTTTTAGGGTTCGATGTTTATATTGAATTTGTGAGCAGCTGGCAGGGTTAAAGAATCCAGGGGAAACGAAAACAGGCTTCGTTGTAAAGCGAATAATCGGCGTTGCCATTTACCGCAAGGGTTTTTACGATGGAAGCACCCTTTTCAAGCAAAAGACGTTTCGCAAATTCGATAGTTCTGCCGGTTTTGATTCGGTCGTCGACTAACAAAAAACGCTTATTGATTACTTCAAAATCGATAGGGTGGAGAAGAACCGGTTGCGGATGAACCGGCATATGATTGCTGTCGCGTAGATTGATTTTCAAAAGAAATAACTCTATGCCCAGTTTTTGCCGGATGAGCTCTGCAGGAAGTGTTCCGCCGTTTGCAATAGCAACAACCGCATCAAAATCTTCGGATAGCTCAAGTGACCTGATTCGTTCCAGTATTTCGTTGAAATCTTTTTCCATACCTATTCAAAGCGACAACAAAAGTAGCTATTTTTTTTGAGTAAGTAAACAAATGAAAGAGAAACCATGATTTTAGTTCTGTTTCATCATAAAAAGAATCGGATTTTCCGCCACGATAAAAGGAGGGGGGGAGGGGCAAATAAAAAACGCCCCGATACGTATTGTATCGGGGCGTTAAAATTGGCGGCTACCTACTCTCCCACATTGTGTGCAGTACCATCGGCGTAGTTGGGCTTAACTTCTCTGTTCGGAATGGGAAGAGGTGGAACCCCAGCGCTATAGCCACCTAAAAGTTTTAAGTAGTCAGTAGTGAGTAGATGGTATTCAGTAGTTTTACTGATAACTGTTTACTGTTTACTGTCGACTTTATAATGTTGACTTACTGGAAAGAGAGCTAACAAAGCAAGCTAAATTTGATAGCATTACTATAATAGTTAAGAGTTTTAAGAGAAGAAAAGTTTCGGGCTATTAGTACTGCTCGGCTTTGACATTACTGCCTTTAGACCTACAGCCTATCAACGTTGTCGTCTACAACGGCCCTTAGAAGAAATCTCATCTTGAAGTTGGTTTCGCGCTTAGATGCTTTCAGCGCTTATCCTATCCGAACGCGGATACCCGGCGGTGCTCCTGGCGGAACAACCGGTAAACCGTAGGTTCGTCCAACACGGTCCTCTCGTACTAGTGTCAGATCTCCTCAAATTTCTTACGCCCACAACAGATAGGGACCGAACTGTCTCACGACGTTCTGAACCCAGCTCGCGTGCCACTTTAATGGGCGAACAGCCCAACCCTTGGGACCTTCTCCAGCCCCGGGATGTGACGAGCCGACATCGAGGTGCCAAACCATTCCGTCGATTTGAGCTCTTGGGAATGATCAGCCTGTTATCCCCGGAGTACCTTTTATCCTTTGAGCGATGGCCCTTCCATGCGGAACCACCGGATCACTATGCCCTAGTTTCCTACCTGATCGACTTGTCGGTCTCTCAGTCAAGCGCGCTTATACCATTACACTCTGTTGGCGGTTACCAATCGCCATGAGCGCACCTTTGGGAGCCTCCGTTACTCTTTTGGAGGCGACCACCCCAGTCAAACTACCCACCATACAGTGTCCTCCCGTCCGGGAGTTAGAATTCAAATAATTAAAGGGCCGTATTTCAAGGTTGGCTCCACCTGCGCTAGCGCGCCTGCTTCAAAGCCTCCGGCCTATCCTACACATTAAGTACCCAAATTCAATGTAAAGTTGCAGTAAAGGTTCACGGGGTCTTTCCGTCCCGTTGCGGGTAATCGGCATCTTCACCGATACTACAATTTCACCGAGCTCACAGCTGAGACAGTGCTCAGATCGTTACACCATTCGTGCAGGTCGGAACTTACCCGACAAGGAATTTCGCTACCTTAGGACCGTTATAGTTACGGCCGCCGTTTACTGGGGCTTCAATTCAAAGCTTCTCTTGCGATGACTTCTCCTCTTAACCTTCCAGCACCGGGCAGGTGTCAGGCCTTATACTTCATCTTTCGATTTTGCAAAGCCCTTTGTTTTTGTTAAACAGTCGCCTGAGCCATTTCTCTGCGGCCAACATTGCTGCTGGCGCCCCTTATCCCGAAGTTACGGGGCTATTTTGCCTAGTTCCTTAGCTGTGAATCACTCGAGCGCCTTAGTATTTTCTACTTGACCACGTGTGTCCGTTTAGAGTACGGGTACCTTATAGATTAACGCTAGCGGATTTTCTTGGAAGCCTGATTAGGTCCTTATCAGATCACCCGAGGGCTCTCTGTACTGTCAGGTTCGACTCGAAGTGCGGATTTGCCTACACCTCTCAACATCTACACCCTTTAACCTCCTATTCCGTCAGGAGGCCGGACTTTCACTTCTTCGTCCCCACTTCACTCTATAAGGTAGTACCGGAATATTAACCGGTTCTTCCATCGACTTCCCCCCTCAAGAGGTACGCCTTAGGTCCCGACTGACCCTGATCCGATTAGCGTTGATCAGGAACCCTCAGTCTTCCGGCGGGAGGGTTTCTCGCCCTCCTTATCGTTACTCATACCTACATCTGCTTTTCCTGCCGCTCCAATCTCTCTTACGAGAAACCTTCGACGCTGTACAGGAATGCTCCCCTACCATTCTTATTTGAATCCATAGCTTCGGTATAATGCTTATGCCCGATTATTATCCATGCCTGACCGCTCGACTAGTGAGCTGTTACGCACTCTTTAAATGAATGGCTGCTTCCAAGCCAACATCCTAGCTGTCTCTGCAGTCTGACTTCGTTAGTTCAACTTAGCATTAATTTGGGGACCTTAGCTGATGGTCTGGATTCTTCTCCTTTCGGACATGGACCTTAGCACCCATGCCCTCACTGCCAAAAACCATTTACATGCATTCGGAGTTTATCAGGACTTGATAGGCGGTGAAACCCTCGCATCCAATCAGTCGCTCTACCTCATGTAAACTATTTTGACGCTGCCCCTAAAGGCATTTCGGGGAGTACGAGCTATCTCCAAGTTTGATTAGCCTTTCACCCCTACCCACAAGTCATCCGAAAGCTTTTCAACGCTCACCGGTTCGGTCCTCCATTCCGTGTTACCGGAACTTCAACCTGCTCATGGGTAGATCACTTGGTTTCGCGTCTACTCCCACCGACTAATTCGCCCTATTCAGACTCGCTTTCGCTTCGGCTTCGCCCCTGAAGGGCTTAACCTTGCCGGTGAAAGTAACTCGTAGGTTCATTATGCAATAGGCACGCCGTCATCCCGTAAACGGGACTCCGACCGCTTGTAAGCGCACGGTTTCAGGTTCTTTTTCACTCCTCTATTCGAGGTGCTTTTCACCTTTCCTTCACAGTACTTGTTCGCTATCGGTCTCTCGGGAGTATTTAGCCTTACCGGATGGTCCCGGCAGTTTCACACAGGATTTCTCGTGTCCCGCGCTACTCAGGATACCACTAACAATTGTAAACATTACCAGTACGGGACTATCACCCTCTTTGGTACAAAGTTCCATTACGTTTCCTGTTCCTTTTACAATCATATGTCGTGGTCCTACAACCCCAACAATGCCGAAACACTGTTGGTTTGGGCTGTTCCCCGTTCGCTCGCCACTACTTAGGGAATCACGTTTGTTTTCTTCTCCTACAGGTACTAAGATGTTTCAGTTCCCTGCGTTCGCCCCCAGCTATGCTGAGTAATACTGCTTCACAGTATTGGGTTGTCCCATTCGGAAATCCGCGGATCAAAGGTCATTTGCACCTCCCCACGGCTTATCGCAGCTTATCACGTCCTTCATCGCCTCCGAGAGCCAAGGCATCCACCCTGCGCTCTTACTTACTTTTCTTCTCGTGCGGTTAATTGTCACCAACTAACCTGCGCTCTTAAATTATTATAGTATCGCTACCTTTTATTAGTGGTAAGTCGTTAGTTATATGTATTAAGGTTGCCCTTACTACTTATTACCTCTTTCTTACTACTTTAATTTAACTTTACTCGTTATCTCTCTACTTTCCAATATGTCAAAGAACTTTCGATAATTCATAATTAACAATTAATAATTGATAACTAATGTATTATCAGTGGTGAAACTTTGCGGGGTTGAACCGCTTTTCAGTTGATAACCGCTCTGGTCATCTCTCATCTGATCCCCTGTGGATCTGAAGTTTCTTTCAATAAGTATGTTTTTTTCTCATCACTCGCTCGTGATGGTGTCTTGTTTGTGGAGAATAACGGATTCGAACCGTTGACCCTCTGCGTGCAAGGCAGATGCTCTAGCCAGCTGAGCTAATCCCCCTTAAATTCAATATGCAAATTATTCAATGTGCCAATCTGCTAATTACTTTTGCATTACGCATTGGCATATTGGCATATTTTTTTTAATTGGCATATTAAAAAATGCTCCGCATTTTTTGTAGTCCCAGGCAGAGTTGAACTGCCGACCTCTACATTATCAGTGTAGCGCTCTAACCAACTGAGCTATAGGACTGAATTTCAGTTATCAGTCGTCAGTTAGCAGTTAGCTCGTCACTCTTTCTTCTCTTGTAACTGTCGTCGTTAACTGTTTGTTGTTAACTGTTAACTGGTTACTGTATATATAACAAATGTAGTAAAGGTAAGTTTAATGTATAACTAACCTATAATGTCACTTACTCTCATCACGTCGTCATCTCTCCAGAAAGGAGGTGTTCCAGCCGCACCTTCCGGTACGGCTACCTTGTTACGACTTAGCCCCAGTCACTGGTTTTGCCCTAAATCGCTCCTTACGGTCACAATCTTTAGGCACCCCCAACTCCCATGGCTTGACGGGCGGTGTGTACAAGGCCCGGGAACGTATTCACCGCGCCATGGCTGATGCGCGATTACTAGCGAATCCAGCTTCACGGAGTCGAGTTGCAGACTCCGATCCGAACTACGAAAGGCTTTAGAGATTAGCATCCTATCACTAGGTAGCGACCCTCTGTACCCCCCATTGTAACACGTGTGTCGCCCCGGACGTAAGGGCCGTGCTGATTTGACGTCATCCCCACCTTCCTCACATCTTACGATGGCAGTATCATTAGAGTCCTCAGCTTAACCTGTTAGTAACTAATGACAAGGGTTGCGCTCGTTATGGCACTTAAGCCGACACCTCACGGCACGAGCTGACGACAACCATGCAGCACCTACACATCTGCTATTGCTAGAAAACCTGTTTCCAAGTTCGTCAGATGCATTTCAAGCCCGGGTAAGGTTCCTCGCGTATCATCGAATTAAACCACATGTTCCTCCGCTTGTGCGGGCCCCCGTCAATTCCTTTGAGTTTCATTCTTGCGAACGTACTCCCCAGGTGGATTACTTATCGCTTTCGCTTAGCCACTGACATTCTATCGCCAACAGCTAGTAATCATCGTTTACTGCGTGGACTACCAGGGTATCTAATCCTGTTTGATCCCCACGCTTTCGTGCCTCAGCGTCAGTTACATTCCAGCAAGCTGCCTTCGCAATCGGTGTTCTGTGTCATATCTATGCATTTCACCGCTACACAACACATTCCGCCTGCCTCATTTGCACTCAAGACTACCAGTTTCAATGGCAATGTTAACGTTAAGCGTCAACCTTTCACCACTGACTTAATAATCCGCCTACGCACCCTTTAAACCCAATAAATCCGGATAACGCTTGGATCCTCCGTATTACCGCGGCTGCTGGCACGGAGTTAGCCGATCCTTATTCGTAGGGTACCTACAAGAGAGTACACGTACTCTTTTTTATCCCCCTACAAAAGAAGTTTACAACCCGTAGGGCCGTCTTCCTTCACGCGACTTGGCTGGTTCAGGCTCTCGCCCATTGACCAATATTCCTCACTGCTGCCTCCCGTAGGAGTCCGGACCGTGTCTCAGTTCCGGTGTGGGGGACCTTCCTCTCAGAACCCCTACTGATCGCAGACTTGGTAGGCCGTTACCCTACCAACTATCTAATCAGACGCATGCCCATCTATAATCTATAAATATTTAACAACTACTCCATGCAGAGCTATTGTCTTATGCGGTGTTAATCTCCTTTTCAGAAGGCTATCCCCCAATTATAGGTAGGTTGCATACGCGTTACGCACCCGTGCGCCGGTCGCCACCAAAGTATTGCTACCTCGTGCTGCCCCTCGACTTGCATGTGTTAGGCCTGTCGCTAGCGTTCATCCTGAGCCAGGATCAAACTCTTCATTGTATAAATAGTTTTTGTTCCTTGTGATAACTAATATCGCTACTAATTATCGTGTTCTTCTCAAGATGACTTCCTTTATTTTATTAAAGGTGTAATTTAAGTAAATTGACGGTTAGCTCTCACACTAACCTTTCCTTATACTACATTTTGTTGTTTCAATTATATTCAAAGATCTCTTGTTTTGACCGCCCTCTCATTTCTGAGCGAAACGGACGCAAAGGTACTGCTATTTTTTGAACTACCAAATGTCTTTGCAACTTTTTTTCAAAACTTTTTTCTCAGCTTTGACTTCCGTAACACCTCCGTGTTACTCTCTCAAAGCGGCTGCAAAGTAACGGGTAATATTTTGGAAAACCAAGCCTGATTAAGAAAAAACACCTCAAGAAAACGTACATTTGGTGTAAATGCTTATTAAATAATCACCTTATGCGGGTATTATTTTTTTGAAATAGTTCGTAAGTGATGCTTTCTTATCTGTTTGATGGGGATTTTGACCCTTTTTTTTAGGCTTGTCGGGATGCTTTTTTTCTTGTACAGGGTCTCTGGGTCATGATTCCTTCCATTTGGCATATGGATTTTTTGTAAGAAAAGAGTTATAAAAGCGGGGATCTCCCGTTACTTCTACCCCCAGCCAGGAGGGTTTTTCAAACAAAAAGTCTTCTGAAGGGAGTTCAATTTCGGCAATTATGAGCCCTGAATTGTCGCGAAGGAATTCATCTACCTCGAAAAAAAGTGAAGAGTTTGGAATAAGATGACGTTTTTTTTCAATTATTCCGGGTTCACAAAGTAAAATTAGTTCGCGGGCATCTTCAACTGCAATCTCTTTTTCCCACTCGTAGCGACTTATCCCCGATTGGTTATTCTTTCCCTTTATAGTTATGCAGGCATTGTTGTCACGGATGCGGATACGTACCGTTCTTTCGGGTACAGAGGAGAGATACCCTTGCGTGATATGGGAGGTGTGGGTTACAAAGGGCCGAAAGTCGCCTTGGACTAAAAACTTTCTTTCTATTTCGAGTGGCATATAAATAGGAATCTTATAATTATCAGACAAAGGTAAACTAAAAAGCGATTATAGCTGAAAACTACAATCGCTTTTTAGTTGGGAATGCTCCTTTATTATGGATTGACAACTTTCTTTGTAAACGTTCCTTTGTCTGTGATAATCTTCACTAAGTATACCCCCGATATGGATGGCAAATCAAAGGATATTTGATTGCTGTTTACGTCTCTTTGTTTATAGAGTTGTCCGGCCGGGGTGTAGACAAATATACGGTTGATTACATCCGGATTGAAAATGGAGACATTTCTCCTGTTTTGAATGAGGGTAATTCCCGATGGATTCTCCTCTGGGGTTACGTTACTTTTCTTGAAGAGCAACGTAAAGTTGGACGTGGATGTAGAAGCATTAGTTGTCGAAAACGTGTACGATGAAGAGTTCAGATTGGTAACAGTACCGGAGTTGTCCTTAATATATACTTCCACGGTGTCGTTCTTTTGAGGAAGCGTTATGGTATAGTTTCCCGCGGTGGGAACGCTTACCTGCAAAGGTACTGTCATAACAATGCCTTTGAATGGTAGCATGTTAATTCCTAATCCGATATTGCTATTGGAACTGAATGTATTCATGGCAATGTTTTTTCCATTCGAAGTGGCCGACATGTTCGGAATATCTTCGAGTTCTGTTGCATCGGGACTTGCGTTAGGATGAAACAAAACATAGGTACGGCTCGATGCATTGTTTCCGTTGATGTCCAAACGGAACTGTACCGGCGAGTCGGATGGTGTGGCCTCCGTTAAACTACGCGTGCGCAGTGGTGTTGATGAAAGATTCGTAGTTGGTTCCGGAATGAACTGTACTTTCGTCAACGACGGCGATACATTTCCGTTTTTGATAAAACAGGCTCCGAATGGAGATAAACCAACACTTTGGAAGTCACTGAGTGTCCAAATATCATAGTAGTCTATATTTGCATTGTATATGAAGACTCCGCCGGCATACCCTCCGGCAATATTGCCGGATGTCATAGCTCCAGGCCAATATCCGCTCGGAAGTGATTGATATTTAATATAGGCCGATTGCGGGTATGGATTACTAATGAAATTCCACCCTCGCTCAGTCCAGGATTGAGAGCCTGTTGTTGTGTAACTCAGCCCCGAAACATTTCCTGAACCAGTACTGGAAAGTGTGACTGCTCCACCGTTTGAAGGGAAAATAATCGTCTGACGGAAGGGCAGTTTGGTCGAATTCAGGTTAAGCGAATAACCGGTTCCTACATTTAGCATAGAAGTAGTGGACAGGTTAGCCCATGCAGTTTTGTTTGCTCCGTTTGCGGCACGAGTGCTTTCGCTGTATTGTTGGATGCGGACACTCGTTTCGGGTGTGGCACCCTCCAGTTTGCCAGCCGAAACCGGATAGGGAACGCCAAAGAAGTTCCAGGCGTGTACGGTAGTGCTTCCGGTAACGTATAGCGGGAACGACCGGACGTAGAGTACGCTGTCGGCTGTGATTGATCCGTTGGCAATCATTGGTGGATTCAGTGATGAATTTACATCTGTGCTATCTTTTATCTCCAACCATTTTACTCTTAAGTTGGAGCTTCCACCCATATCGAATTTGGTTCCTTTGGTTATCAATACTTCGGTGGTGTCATTCGATGCGGTTAGTTTGGTGATTGGAATTACATATCCTTTACGGATATTCTTGATAGAATATGAAGCATAAGAGCCGTCAATGGTTATTCCATCCCATTTCTGGAATGCACCCATATCTACTTTACCGTTATATTTACGCGGATTGCCGTTTATATCCTTAGGTAGAGAATTCGCAGTAGCATCGCCACTATCCAGACAGGGAGATATTAATAATAGTTCGTAATTCTTTGCTGATGGGTTTTTAAAATTCGGTGTTCGCTCGGCAAGATCAATATTGCCGGCACCTGATGGCCATGTTACGGTACTATACAATGATGTTCCGGCACTATTGGATATCGTTGGTGTTGAACCGGAAATATTACCACCTGTGTTGTTCCATATAATGGCATTTTTGACGGTTGGCGATGTAGAACTTGCTGATAGTGCGGCTCCCGTGTTATTGACAATGGTTGCATTTATCACGCTTGCATTGTTGGTTGTTCCGGCAAAAAGTATTCCATGACTACCATTGTTGGCAATTAAAATATTGAAGGCATTACTTCCGTTGTTAAGACTCACCCCCCCCCCTGCATTACTAATAATTTTGCAATTCTGAATTTTGGCATTGTCAATGGTGACAGCATAATCTCCGGAACCTGCTCCTGTGATGGTGAAGCCATCAACAATAGCCCCTTTACTGCCTAACGTGGAAGAATATTTGATTAGGTTGGTGCTGGCGGTTGTGTTTGATGCAATAGTAGTGGAGTATTGTTTCAATAACCGGGCATTGATTTTAGTAATGGCATCGGCGTCGTTTGTGGGTTCTGTTCCCGGAGTTCCGGCGAACCCTCCGTAAAGTCCTAAATTGGGCTTTAGCACGAATGTGGCATCGTTGCCTGTCGAAGATGTTCCCGAACTGTTTTTCGATGGCAAATAGCTGCCGGTTCCCGCTGCCACCCAAATCTGGGTAGAGTCGTTTGCGTTGTACATATCGAGCGCATCCTGAATTGTTTTGTAAGGAGTCGTCCAGTTTAATCCGTTGGGAGTATTGTTGGCCGATGCATTATTTACATAATAATACATTGTTGTTTTTTCATAACAACCTATGTCGTATCTGGAATCACGGGATAAACCCCTGATATCGGTACCCGGGAAAGCCGGGGCTCCGGAGGCGCTCGTAATTCCGGCATTAATCAGTGATGACGATGTTTGTAAACGATAATCGGCAGTGTTGTCTGTCGTCGGGTTGGCAAATTTTGGAAAATATGAACTCCCGGATGTCGCAGGTGCAACGTTGGATGCATCCAATACGACACTTCCCGAGCCTAACGTGCTTCCATATCCGCTGGGCCATGCGTTATTTTTTTCATTATCGGCAATCACTCCTGAAACACTATTGTTCCAAACGGCGTTGTTGTAGAAATAGAACATTTCGTTGCTTCCGAATATGTGAATACCCGATGAACGATTAGGCGCGGTATTGTTGACAATAGTATTATTAATGATGTAGCAGGGGATCGAAGAATTGCTGGATAAATTCATAGACATGCCACCGCCGGCATAATAAGCGTAATTTCCATATATAAGGCAGTTAATCACGTTTGATCCACCAGAACGAATATTGATTGTGCCGGCATTACTATTGCCTCCGGAACCAGAGCCTGTAGTATTGTTCCGAATGATACAATTGTATAATGTTCCACCGTCCATTTCGGCTCCAGCTCCGTCGTTGGTGGTGTTATTAGATGTTGAATTCGATTCTATAATGCAATTACTTAACGTGAAGTTTGGTAAAATATAAGCTCCGGCACCACACGCATCATCTTTTCCGCTACTGCATGTTTGCATATTTGCTCCGGTA
This sequence comes from uncultured Microbacter sp., assembly GCA_963678265.1. Lineage (GTDB taxonomy): Bacteria > Bacteroidota > Bacteroidia > Bacteroidales > Paludibacteraceae > Microbacter. The sequence goes on along the minus strand of OY782761.1, from coordinate 457,519 downwards.
AGGATAAATCCGTCCCAAATCGTAGAAGTAGACAATCCAGTACCACCTCCTAATGGCGTGGATGTATAGGGTGGCCCCAATACGCGGATGTCGTTGCCTCCATTCAATGTGGTGGCATATTGAGTTGCTTTATTGAGAACTACTCGCGAAGTCATATCCGCGTTATTATTGTTGGAGGTGCCATATTCGGGGAATGATCCGTACACATTGACACCGGAACGGATAACAAAGTTATTGGTCCATCCTTGCCAAAATCCACTGCTATATGTTGCATAATCTCCGGAAGTATAATTAGGATCGCCGCTGTAACTACCGGCAGCTACATAAACAGGTAACTGTGTTAGTAGTGTTAATGATGTTTCAGTTGCATTTTGTACGGTCGCCATGGCGTTTGTCCAAGAGGTTCCGTCCTTATTTCCACGTCCGTTTTGACGTACATAGATCGCATTCTGATAGGCAGTGCCTGTTGCTGTAAATGTTTGCGTGGTAGATCCGGATACTATGTTGAACGTGGCATTTGTGCTTGATTCTGTGGTTGCTGGAGTATACCGGATATATAAAATGCCACCATTCTTGCCTAATGTTGCTGTTCCTCCCGAGGAACTCCATGTTGAATTGTCTATGCTCAATTGGTAAGCAGCTGGCGCCGTAACCGTAATGGAGTTTGCTAAATATTTACCGGTGATCGTGATAAATTGAGATGCCGAATTATAGCCTACAACTCCGATAAAGCTTACATTCGAAGGTGAGACGGTGAGTGATGGAGATTGTATACTGCTTTTGGGGACAATTTCACCTCCTGAAAGTTGAGCCGCGTGGTATGTGTTGTCGCTGCTATTGAAAAATGTTATTTGGCTTAATTGTGTGGTGTTCAATCCCGAACTACCAATCATTAATTTGCCTGCAGTGCCGGATCCTCCGTTCCAGTTGCCTTGCCAGCCTGTGATGACGAGTATTTTGTTTGAAGTCCAGGCGATGCCACTACTATTGCTAAATGTTAAAGAATGGCTTCCTGTTCCTAATGCAATGGTAGAGTTGTCTGTTAAAGTCAGTGTTTTGATTGTTTCTGTATAACCAGTGGTCAGTCCGGTGCTAAAAGTACCTCCATTTAGAGTTAAAGAAGAAGAATTACTGATTTTGTCTTTCGCTCCTAACGCAAATATACCTGATGAAACTGTTATTGTGCCTGTATATGAATTGGAGCCTGTTATTACCATTGTTCCATCTCCGGTTTTGTTTAAGCCTTTGCTTGAACCGGAAATGTTGCCACCGATAGATAAATCGGTAGCAGCACTACCATCAGCAACATTGAACGTGATATTTGATCCACCCAATGTGATAGCGTTGGCAATGGAAACTCCACTTGCGTTGCTGGTGGATGCAGTAATGTTAACATTTCCATTGTTGTTTATGGACAATGCATTGCCTGATAGTGAATTACCTGCATCAATAGTGAGTGTGCCACTAACCGTAGTGCTGTTTGTTAGTGTTTTTGCACTCCCCCCGATAAAGGTCAGATTATTTGCCAGTGTCAGTCCATTTCCGGTAGCTTGTCCGGCATTGCTATTATAAATATAATTGGCTCCGGCGTTGTAAGATCGGGTACCTCCAACCTGAATGGATCCAGTATTCGTTGTAGTTATACCCGCGGTATTGGCTGTTATAATAGTTGCTCCTGAGTTTAGAGTAAAAGTACTATTACTTCCATTTAAAACAGATGTGCCAAAGTCAACGGAGGCTTCACTTGCTATGGCAAAATTGATCGTATTGATGATTGTTCCGGCACTTTTTGTAAATATTTGATTTGTAGTGCCGGTAAAATTGATATAAGCGTCTCCAAATCCGGTTTCAGTTATGCTTCCTCCGGATTGAGTGAAATTGCCGTTTATATTTATAGTTCCAGATGACCAGCTATCACTATTCCCATCTAAATTGAGAGTTCCTCCTGATAGATTGAAAGAACCGCCGATGTTCACGGTTTCAGAGCCTCCGGAGTTCGCGGTACTTGTTCCATAAGCATAGAGATATCCTCCGGTTTGAACAAAATTGCCTGCTACGTTGAGGGTGAGTGCTCCGGTACTTGAATTCAGAAATCGTAGCGTTTTATTATTAGTACTATTGAGGGTGAAGTTCCCATTTACAGTAGTTAAATTTCCGGCTAATGAAAGATCCGAACTTTGTCCGGTACAATTCCATGTGAAATTTCCGAACGATTGTGTTAATCCGGAAGGGACATAGGTGCTGCTACCAGTGACGAGACAGGTTGAGCTTGCATCCCATGTAGCAGTAGGAATCGTTCCTCCGTCAATGTCATGCTGATAAGTACTTCCGTTGTTAAAGGCAATCGTTCCTGATTGAGATATGGAGCCTTGATTTAGTAAATAGCCGTTTACAGTAAGGTCGGTTCCGCTACCGTCAGCAATGGATAACGATGCTCCGCTGCTTACGGTTATTTGTCCGCCGCTGTTTATTGTAGTTTGGTCAATCGTTAAATTATTGGAGACGGTTACCGTATTCCCGTTTTGGATAGTAATGGCATCGTCGCTGCTTGATGGAGTTGTTGTAGCGGCTACCCAGGTAGCACCCTTGTCTCCAGATTCCTGCCAGGTTGAGAGGGTATTCCAGTCGCCGGAAGCGACAGAACGAAATTGTTTCAGAAATGAAATTGTTTGTGTGCCTCCTGCATAAAGGTTTCCGGTAATGGAGTAGCCGTTGGAAAATGTGAAATTGGAGCTGGTAAGTGCGGCTACGGTTAAGGTGTGCCCGGGAGTCGCAGTTGGACTTATATCAGCCGTAATCCATATGTAATATGTTTGCCCAGTGGAAAACCACGGATTATTGGTGGTCATGGTAACTGTAGAGCCCGCAGACGATGCCGCTAATGGGTTGCTTTGAAGTTGTGCCGATGACAAATCATCCGAGGTGTTTATCCAAAATCTATAACCGGTATTGCCGGGAGCGTAATTGATATCGGACGGAGAAAAGGTTCCGTTGGCAGTAAATGTAATTTGAGATAAATTTGCTCCCCATCCACCAGATAGAATGAAAGATGTTTTGTAGATAGGTTGCTTGGTGTATCCCTGCGGTAGATTGGCTGCAATAACTGTAGGGTTGGTGGAAGAAAACGTGACGGTTTGGCCACAAATCAATTGAGATAATGACAAGAAAAATGTAGCTATGAAAAATATTATTTTAGTATTCGTTCGCATAGTCAATCGCAGTTAGATGGGAATGTATGGTTGTTTTTGTGTTGAATGCAAAGTATCATAATATGCGTGTGATTTAGAGAGAGTTGATGATATGTCGCTGTTTTATAATTTATCGTTCGAAAACAGCATGATAAAAATATCGATACTAGTTGCATTGGAAGGTATTTTTTTCTCATTTAGAATCAGCTGAACAATACAAATTACGAATTATTACAAGATAATTCGTAATTTGTATTGGATATAAAAACTCACGTAATTGCAAAGGTATGAATAAAAGTTATTTAGTGCTATTAAATTTAGATATGTTAATATAATTTCGATATATTAACATTATTAAAGATCGGAAAGAAATTAGCGAAGGTAAACTGTTTGTGTAATATCAATATTGCATTTTGATTATCAGTGTCTTATATGTTTGTGTCGTGGAAGGCATATTTTATGTATTGATACAGTGCGAGAGTGAATTGATATGAATTAAATCGGGTTATTATTTTTCAATTCCAAAATGAATAACTACCTTTGCAGGCTCAAAGCTGAAAAGTCAACTAAATTAATTTTATAAAACAACAATGAAAGCAGGAATTCATCCGGAAAGCTATCGACCCGTAGCGTTCAGAGATATGTCGAATAGCGATACATTTATCACTCGTTCGACTATTGCTACGAAAGAAACCGTTGAAATTGACGGGGTAACTTATCCTTTGGTAAAGCTCGAAATCTCTAGTTCTTCACACCCGTTCTATACAGGTAAACAAAAGCTGGTAGACACCGCAGGTCGTGTGGACAAGTTTATGAACCGTTACCAAAAGCACTTGGAAAACAAGAAGAAATAAGTTCGTCACTTTCATATTTAAACCTTATAAAGCCGTTTCAATCCAAATTTGGAGTGAAATGGCTTTTTTGTTGTCTCGCAAAGTGCACCTGTTAATTGAAAAAAAGGTTTTCTCTTTGCGCTAATTTACTAACTTTGCATTGTATCTCCATCCTTAAAAAATAGTATAAGACTTATGAAGTGGTTGAAATGGATTCGTGTTGTGCTGGCTATCGTATTGACGGTGCCTGTTTTTTTGTTGTTTATCGATTTTTTTCATCTTTTGCCACATAATGCGGCAAAGTTGGTGCATCTTCAACTGTTGCCTGCACTGCTGGGTGGATTTTGGGGCGCTGCGGTTTTTGTTGTCTTGCTGACACTGCTTTTCGGACGTTTGTACTGTTCTGTTATCTGTCCGGCCGGGGTATTGCAGGATGTGTTTAACCGGCTGACGGCGAGAGGTGTGAAGAAAAACCGTGCGAAACGCTATTTCAAATATGCCAAACCGAATAACTGGCTACGCTATTCCATTCTGGTACTCACTGTTATTGCATTTGTTATAGGTAGTTCATTCCTTGTAATTCTGCTCGATCCCTACAGTAACGTGGGGCGTATGATGACCGATTTGGTTCGTCCGGCGTTGATTCCGCTTAATAACCTGATGGTGCCGGCTACGGCATCCGATAATAGTTTTTTTCATCATATCAACTCTTTGGGTTTTGCTTTCGTTCCGGTAGCTATCGCGTCTCTTTTCCTAATTGCGATTGCCGTTATGTCGCTTTTGCGGGGGCGTTTGTATTGCAACACCATTTGTCCCGTGGGAACATTCCTCGGACTCTTTTCCCGCTTTGCACCATTCAAAGTTGTGGTCAATCATTCGGCCTGTAACCATTGCGGGGTATGTGCCCGTTCATGCAAATCGCAATGTATCGACTCGAAAAAGAGTGAAATCGATCATTCACGCTGTGTCGACTGTTTCAATTGCCTTTCGACCTGCTCGCAGAATGCTATCAGCTACCGATTCCAATTGCCGGTAAAAAAAGGCGAATCCACTGTTGTTGAGAGTGTGAAGAACAGTTCACGGCGAAACTTCCTGATTGCCGGAGCGACTGTCGTTGCAACAGCCCCTGTCGCCATTGCACAAAACAAACTCGGGGTGAAGAAGGCCGAACCGATTATGCCTCCGGGTGCCGGAACGCGTGAGAATTTTAATACAAAGTGCACGGCTTGTCACCTGTGTGTGTCTAAATGCCCTACGCAGGTGTTGCATCCTACGGCATTCGATTACGGATTAATGGGAATGATGCAGCCGAAAATGGCATTCGATAAAGGATTTTGCCAACCCAATTGTACGAACTGTTCCAACGTATGCCCCTCGGGAGCACTTGTGCCGCTTACCCGTGAACAAAAGCATGTGACTCAGGTGGGTATTGCGCATTTTACGCAGACCAATTGCGTGGTTTACAAGGAGCACACCGATTGCGGAGCCTGCTCGGAACATTGTCCTACACAGGCCGTGAGCATGGTGGACTTTGTAGATGGGTTGCGCATTCCGCGTGTGGAACCGGAAATTTGTATCGGTTGCGGCGGTTGCGAATATATTTGTCCGGCTACACCGAAAGCGATTGTGGTTCATGCCAACATCAACCAGAAAATAGCAAAATCGATTCCCAGGGGAGAGGCTAAAGAGGAGAAGGTGGAAAGCTTCGGCTTTTGATTCTTGAAGCAACGGAAGATATAGCAAATGAGGATGCCGGCTTTACGGCATCCTCATTTTTTTTAGTATCTGGTATTTCGTTTAATGGCTTGAAAAGCCTCATTTTCATAACCGCAGGTCTGTGACCTGCGTGTGAGCAAAGCTTGTACCCACACGACCTGAAAGGTCGGACTATGCTAAAAATCATGCCTTTGACGATGTCTATTTTAGCTACGCTGATTTCTAATTCAATTCAGACGATATGAAATTCGATTAGGTGTTATCTCAGATCTTCATTTTTTTATTTCGATCGGAGTTAGAAAGCAGATCAACAACTTTTCAACAACCCCGTTTTTTTAAGAAATCAGACGCCTGATGTTTCCTTCAAAATGGCTTACTTTGTATGCGATGAACGAAGCAATACTCGAAAAACTGAAAGTGCTGGCAGAATCGGCAAAGTACGATGTGTCGTGTGCCTCCAGCGGAACTACGCGAAAGAATATTCCCGGCGGAATAGGAAATGCAGAGGGGTGGGGTATTTGTCATTCGTTCACCGAAGACGGACGATGCGTGTCGTTGCTCAAGATTATGTTGACCAACTATTGCATCTACGACTGTGCTTACTGCATTAACCGGCGGAGTAACGACCTGCCACGGGCGACCTTCAGCGTGTCGGAGTTGGTGGAGTTGACGATCGAGTTTTACCGTCGCAATTATATCGAAGGATTGTTCCTCAGTTCGGGGGTGGTGCGCAATCCCGATTACACCATGGAGCGGCTGGTGCGGGCAATTAAAGATTTGCGGACGGTACACCGGTTCAACGGTTATATCCACATGAAGAGTATTCCCGGTGCCAGCGAACAGTTGGTGCACGAAGCCGGACTCTATGCCGATCGGCTCAGTGTGAATGTTGAAATTCCGACCGAACAAAATTTGAAACTGCTGGCTCCCGAGAAAGATCACGCGAGCGTTTACAAACCGATGTCGTTTATTCAACAGGGCGTGTTGGAAAGTAAGGAAGAGCGGCGAAAGTTTCGTTCGGCACCCCGTTTTGCACCGGCAGGGCAGAGTACCCAGATGATTGTGGGCGCTACCAGCGAAAGCGATAAGTTGATTCTGCAAACCTCGGCAGCGCTCTATCAGCGGCCGAGCATGAAGCGGGTTTACTATTCGGGATTTATTCCTGTCAACAGTTATGATAACCGCTTGCCGGCACTGAAGCAACCTCCTTTGGTACGCGAGAACCGCCTCTATCAGGCCGACTGGCTGATGCGTTTTTATGAGTTTAAGGTGGATGAGATCGTGGATGACCGTTACCCTGATCTCGATCTGGAGATCGATCCGAAACTCTCGTGGGCGTTGCGTCACCCCGAAGTATTTCCGGTAGATGTCAATAAAGCCGATTATTCGTTGATATTACGGATTCCGGGCATTGGCGTGAAGTCGGCCAAGCTGATTGTGATGTCGCGGCGGTATGGGAAGATTACCGGGGCGGCGTTGAAAAAGATGGGCGTGGTGATGAAAAAAGCGCAATATTTTATCACCTGCAACGAATTGCCGGTGCACACCATTCACGAGGCTTCGCCCGAATATGTGCGAAAGGTGTTGACCGAAAAGAAACTGCCCAAATCCAAACTGATCGATCAGCAGCAGTTGTCGTTAATTTTCGACTAAAGACCTCCGCAAAATAGTATACACATAATAACTAATAATGTGACTTTTACATTCCAGTTCCCCTCGCCTTTGGAGAGGGGTTAGGGGAGAGGTCTTGTTTTTCAATGATTATTTTTCGTTACGATAAAACGTTTGAAGGCCTGCTGACGGCAGTTTTCGATGCCTATTTCCGTAAAACTTTTCCGGAGAAACTGCTGGGAACGGACGACATCGAACCGATGTTTGCCGACGAAAGCTTTGCCGTTATTACGCAACCGGATAAAGCCGCGCGGGTGTGGAAGTCGCTGCAGAAAAAGTTGTCGCCGGGCGCCTGCAATATGCTCACTTATGTGTGGCTATCGGAAGAGGAGGGTAGCGACGAATTATTGTTCCAGTATATCCGTAAAACAGTGGACAGCAAACGATCGATTGAAACGAATTTTGCCGACGAGGTGGTGCTGAAGGTGCACAAACTGGCCATGAAGGTGAGTAAGGAGCGGATGCGGATGATTCAGTTCGTACGGTTTCAGAAAGCGGCCGATGATATTTTCTTTGCCCCCATCTCGCCCGACCACAACTGCCTGCCGCTGGTGATAGACCATTTCAAAGATCGTTTTGCCGATCAGAAATGGATACTCTACGACACAAAACGTGATTACGGGTTTTATTACGACCAGAAGACAGTCACCGAGATGACCCTCGAAACCCCGGCGCTGTTTCCCGAAGGCAAACTCGATGAAGCTTTGATGGCGGAAGATGAAAAACTGTTTCAACAGTTGTGGAAAACCTATTTCAAATCGATGACTATAAAAGAGCGGATTAATCCGAAACTGCACCGGCAATTGCTGCCAAAACGTTATTGGAAATATTTGACGGAGAAACAGTGAGCGAGGGGCGAATTATAATTCGTTGATAAGCGATGCCGCCAAGACCCGGTGGATGTAGACGGTTGAACCGTGAACAGTGTAGAAAATAGCCATTCGCTTGTAATTGACGCGTCGGACATAGTGCCCGTATTTCAACAGAGAGGGATGGGTTTGAAGAGGAAAAGATTCGGCCGATTTTTCGAGAGAAAGTATTGTATCCAATAATCCCTGAATATAGCGGAAGGCCGTCAGCGGTGCCTGATATTCGAATAAAATAACGGTTGTCAGGCTGTCGATATCCGCTCTTGCGTCATCGGACAAGAGTACGCGGTATGCAGACATTAGTATTTCAATTTCTCGTTGGAGCCGTAATGTGTATTCATTTTGTATTCAATATCATTGAATACCTCTTGTACGGTATGCCATCCTTCTTCGGTATTTTTTTCCGGCTCCAAATATTCCATCCGTACCGTTTTCGTATGTTTCCTCAGTTCGTTTACTATGCGGCGGCCGGTGGGGGTGGAGATGTCGATATGGGCGATAACTTCGGTCATAGTTATTGGGTTTTGTTTTCTGCAAAGATAATTCATTTGGACGGCATTCCACCTCTTTCGCAATTTACGGAAAAGAGTTTATAACGAAGAAAGCACCCTTTTGAGGTGCTTTTCTGATTGTATTGAAGTACGGGTTATTCTCCGCTGGTATCTTTTCCCCGAATTTCCACCCGGCGGATTTTTCCACTGATGGTTTTGGGTAATTCATCTACAAATTCCACAACACGCGGATATTTATAAGGAGCCGTCACCCGTTTAACGTGGTTTTGAATCTCTTTGATAAGATCTTCTCCGGCTTTGTCCTTATATTCCTTCGACAACACGATGGTGGCTTTCACCACCTGTCCGCGCACTTCGTCGGGGACGCCGGTGATGGCGCATTCCACTACGGCGGGGTGGGTCATCAGGGCGCTTTCCACTTCAAACGGTCCGATGCGGTAGCCTGAACTCTTGATTACGTCGTCGGTACGGCCCACAAACCAGTAGTAGCCATCCTCGTCGCGCCATGCCACATCGCCGGTATGGTAAATGTTATTGTTGTAAACGCTTTTGGTCAATGCTTCGTCGCGATAGTAGCCCATGAAAAGTCCCACCGGTTTGAAACGGTCGGTACGCAGGATAATTTCGCCCTGTTCACCGTCTTCGGCCGAGCGTCCGTCGGCGGTAATCAGATCCATGTCGTAGGCCGGATTGGGAACTCCCATCGATCCCGGTTTCGGTTCCATCCATGGAAAGGTGGCAATAGTCAGCGTGGTTTCTGTTTGTCCGAAACCTTCCATCAGCTTGATGCCTGTTATGTTGTAGAAAGCTTCATACACCGCAGGGTTGAGAGGTTCGCCCGCAATGGTGCAATATTTCAGCGCCGACAGATCGTAGCTTTTTAAATCTTCGCGGATGAGGAAGCGGAACACTGTGGGAGGTGCGCAAAACGAGGTTACCTTGTATTTTTCGATCATGTGCAACACATCGGCAGGAGTGAATTTTTCATGATCGTATACGAAAATGGCGGCTCCGGCTATCCATTGTCCGTAGAGTTTTCCCCAAACGGCTTTTCCCCAACCAGTATCGGCGACTGTCAGGTGAAGGCTGTTTTCGTGAATATTGTGCCAGTAAGTGGCGGTGACGATGTGTCCCAGCGGATAGGTGAAATCGTGAATCACCATTTTGGGGTTTCCTGTGGTTCCCGATGTAAAATAGAGAAGAGAAATGTCATCGTTTGTATTTGTTTCGGCAGGCTTTACAAACGGAGCTGCATGACGGATACCTTCGTGAAAATCGTTCCATCCTTCGGGGTAGTCCGGGCCTACCGAAACCACCTGCTTAACGGTCGGGGAGCCTTTTAACGCACCGTTCACATGTTTGGCAACTTCCTCTTCGCCCACAGCTACAATCATTTTTATACTTGCTGCATTACAGCGATATACGATGTCTTTGGAGGTCAGTAAGTGGGTTGCCGGAATGCAGACGGCACCCAGTTTGTGTAGTGCCAGTATCGAAAACCAGAATTCGTAACGACGTTTCAGAATCAACATCACCATATCGCCCTTGCCGATGCCAAGCTGTTGAAAATAGGAGGCGGTAGCGTCGCTGTATTGTTTTATTTCGGAAAAGGTAAAGTCGATGTGCCGCCCATGATCATTTGTCCAGCAAAGTGCTCTTTTGTCTGGTGCAACACGTGCCCACTCGTCAACAACATCGTAGGCAAAATTGAAATTTTCGGGTACGACTATCTGAAAATTTTGTCTGAAATCATCCAGTGATTCGAATTTGGTTTTAGTTAGAAATTTTTCAATCATGTTGGTGACATTACAAATGTGATTGTAATGAGAGAGGTGTCGATTTTTATGGTATATGGCTTTTTGGTTGTATGTGATAACTATTTAGACATTATTTTATTCGGCCGCTCGTGTTTTTTAAGCATTTCTTCCTCTTTCTCTTTCCATGATCCGAACTTATCTTCCGTATGCGTGTTCGGGTTAAGCAATTCGGTCGGCATTGTAAACGGATTTGGATAACCCAACGCAGCATCGTATTTGACTGATCCTGTTCCAACACCGCTTTCGATGATGCGTTGTTGCTCTTCGCGAAGCGGTTTGTAGATGGCTTCCATCAGTTTGTTGTGCCGGTCTTCTTCCGCTTGCGTCATCTTGAGGAATTGGCCAATGGTGAGTTGTTTCACCGTATGGATTCCTTCAAACTTAATGCTGTCGCTGACCGATAATTTCGAATTCCGGGGTTGCATATACCCGGAAAAACGAATCATCTTCTTGAGATTGGGACTGATGTGTAGTGGTTTGATGGTATCGAGTACTTCGATGTTTTGCGCACCAGCCTCGATACTGCAACAGAACCACAAATAAGTTCCAACAATCAGAAGATGAACAGGGACGGTCTGAAAAGATTGTATCCCGTTCAGACCGTGCCCTACAAAGCATTTTATTCTGTTTTGCAATCGGATTATCCTTGAATATACCGAAGCAACCATTCGCCAACTTCGGTAGTACTGCGCGCGTTTCCTCCCGCACAGATGTCTTCGGTAACAAAGTCAGCTTCGAGCGATGCGTTGACGGCTTCGCGAATCAGAGCGCCTTCTTCCTTCAGGTTGAAAGCATATTCGAACATCAAAGCGGCGGATAGAACGGTTGCCAACGGGTTGGCTATGTTTTTACCGGCAGCCTGCGGATACGATCCGTGGATCGGTTCAAACACCGAGGTGTGAATGCCGATAGATGCTGATGGTAACATGCCGAGCGAACCTGTGATAACGGAAGCTTCGTCGGTAAGGATGTCTCCGAAAAGGTTTTCGGTTACCAATACGTCGAAACTCTTCGGCCATTGGATAATACGCATGGCAGCGTTATCCACGAACATATATTCGGTTTCGATGTCGGGATACTGCGGAGCAATTTCCTGAGCAATCTGTCTCCATAAACGCGATGTGGCAATGACGTTGGCTTTGTCTACAACCGTTACTTTCTTGCGGCGTTGGCCGGCAAATTTGAAAGCAAGATGCAGGATGCGTTCTACCTCTTCACGGGTATAAATACAGGTGTCGTAGGCGGTGTTGCCATCTTCGCTTCTGCCCTGCGGACGACCGAAGTACATGCCACCGGTCAGTTCCCGGATGCACATAAAGTCGGCGCCATCGACCAAATCGGCACGTAACGGCGATTTGTGAAGCAGCGACGCGAAGGTCGATACCGGACGGATGTTGGCAAAAAGACCCAAATCTTTTCGCATTTTGAGCAGGCCCTGTTCGGGGCGCACCTTTGCCGAGGGATTATTATCGTATTTAGGATCGCCGATAGCGCCAAAGAGAACGGCATCCGATTTCATGCACAAAGCATGGGTTTCGTCGGGATAAGGAGAGCCTGTCTTGTCGATAGCGCAAGCTCCTACCAAAGCATATTCATAGGAGAGAGTATGTCCGAATTTTTTAGCGACGGCTTTAGTAACGTTCAATGCTACTTCTACGATTTCGGGTCCGATTCCATCACCCGGAAGAATTGCGAGATTTAATTGCATAGTTCTACAGGTACCGTTTCTCTTATCGTAGAAAAACGGAAATTTATTAATGTTTAGAGAAATGAATTTGTTTTGTTATTGCTGCTCTTCACGGTGAAAGTAAACATACTTGGGCTCTTTGGGCTGATATTCTTCGTTGTCCCACAAAGAACTGGTAATCATTAAATCGGCGCTATAGCGGTTGCACGCAATAGGCACATTGTGAATGCGACACTGGCGAAGCAACATCTGAATGTCGGCTTCGTGCGGTTGCGCGTTGAGGTCATCGATAAGGAAGACGGCCAGATTGATTTTCTTTTGAGCAACCAATGCTGCAATTTCGGCATCGCCACCCATCGGGCCGGAGTTTACACAGGTGATGTCGGCCTCAATTCCTTTTTTGTCGAATGCATCCTTGATGAGACCTCCGGTAGTGCCGGTGCAAATAATCTTGTGTTTGGACAGCATCTCGGCATTGTAGTTTGCCCATTCCACCATGTCGACTTTGCGACGGTCGTGTGCCACCAATGCGATGGTCAGTCTTTTATGCAAAGAAATATTCGATTGAGTCATAAACAGCAGTATTTGTTAGTGTTATCGGATCAGATACCTGAATGGCATATGGTCCGGTGATTGTCTTTCGATTTGATAGTGCAAAGGTAGTTGAAAATGGTCGATTGTCAAAAAAGAGCCCGGATTTCTTGCGATTTAAATTTTCTGTAACGTGGGTCGGGCTAACTCTATTACTTCCATATCGTTGATGTTCCGTTCGTCGATAGAAAACCGCAGCAGCGTTTGTACCGTATGAAATCCGTAACGTCCAGCTGCTCCGGGATTGACACAAAGCATCCGCAAGTGATGGTCATATTGTACCTTCAGAATGTGAGAATGACCGCAGGCAAACAGGTCGGGAACCTCTTGCTTGAGCAACGCTTTTGCTTCAAGACTGAAGTGGTTGGGATAGCCGCCGATGTGAGTCAATAAAACGTTGATTTTTTCGCAGGTGAAGCGTAAAACGGTAGGACAACAGAGCCTGATGTCGTAGCCGTCTATGTTGCCGTGTACTGCTTTCAGAGGCTTGAACTCTTTAAGCCGATCAACGATTTCAACGGTTCCTATATCGCCGCCGTGCCATATCTCGTCGCACGATTCGAAGTGCTCGAAAACACGGGGATCGAGGTATCCGTGCGTATCCGATAAAAAACCGATTTTAGTCATTTTTGTCAGGTAAATTCTCCGGCAAAGGTACACTTTTTTCATCCCTGCGCAAGTCGGATTTTGTTGTTGTTTTCATGCTGTATCGGGCTACATTTTTGTAGAATGAAGTCGTTTTTTTGTACACAAAGGTAGGTGCCTGAATTTGTGATAAATCGTAGTGTGTTGATATATAATACAAAACGATTTGTGGCACGTTATTTGTTTTTGTGAATAACAAGAAATAAAACGGCATGAAGCATCCTTTTAGTATCAAGGCAGAACTGGAAATTCAGAAAAACGGAGAATGTTTTTTGACTCTTCGCCGGGTTGAACTGCTGCGTAAAATCAAATCGACAGGTTCCATTCTGGCTGCCTCAAAGGAGATACGGATGTCGTACCAGCAGGCCTGGTCATTTGTGGAGCAGATGAACCGCCTTTCTCCATTGCCGGTAGTAACCCGCAAACGTGGTGGAATAAACGGTGGAGGCGCCGATCTGACTCCGTTCGGTGCCAACCTGATCGACCGGTACGAAAAATTGCAGGCTCTTCACAACGACTATATTCAGAAAACAGGGGAGGCTATGCTGTTTTGTTTTCTCTAAGCCTTCGGATTTTTTTTGAAAAACGTTATTCTTTGGTGTGTATATCGGGTATGAGATTACGCATTTAGATATTATCAGAGGGGTTTCCACCCCTGCGACCCCGACTTCCTTTTTGCCTTGAAGCAAAAAGGAAGCAAAAAATTCAAGGCTATGCCCGCTTCGCTCAAAAAACTAGCGTTCGGAAGCGGTAATCGTCCAAACTTGTTTCCTCCTTGTGTCGGAAACTTCAAACAAGGACGATTCTTACCGCTCCCTCTCTTGTTTTTTGGCTCACCGGACAAGGCCGTTCAAAATCTGACGTAGCACTTTTTGTAATTGAAAAATTATTGTGATGCGATTCTTCTAATGCGTAATTCAGGATGTCGTTTAATTATTAATTTCAAATAGTTTTGTTATGAATAAAAGGTTGTTTGTTAGTTTGTTGCTGATAGGTATTGCCGTTGTTGCCGTCGAAGAGGCTGCTGCACAGGCAGTAATCATTGGAGGAGAGCTTCGTACGCGAACCGAAGTCCGCAGCGGAGCGGTGGCTCCCTTGTACGATTCGTTGGGCACGGCCTTGGTTACCGTGATGCGATCGAGACTCAATATGGCTTATACTTCGAATGTGATGAAAGCCAAACTGGTATTGCAGGATACGCATGTGTTTGGTCAAACGGCTCCCACGGCGTTAAGTACGGGTACTTTCGGTGTGTATGAGGCTTGGGGCGAGTATCTGCTGGCTCCCGGCATTTCGGTTGCCATGGGTCGTCAGGCTATAGAGTATGACGATAAACGGCTCTTTTCGGCAAGCAACTGGAGCAATACGGGCAATGCGCACGATCTGTTGTTGATGAAATATACGTCGACGGATTTTACATTGCATCTGGGTGCAGCCTGGAACAATACCAGCGATGTGTATCAGGAAACAGCCTATACTACAAGCTACAAATCGATGACCTATCTCTGGGCATCCAAGCCGCTGGGTAATTTCAACCTGACAGCTCTCTGGGTAAACGAAGGGTATCAGCGGACCAATAATCAGGCCAATGTGAATGACAATAAACGGTGGTACCGCAACACGGTCGGCGGTAATCTGGGTTATTCGGCCGCATCTTTTCCCGTTACTTTTTACGGAACGGGTTATTATCAGTTCGGTCATGGAACCACCGGGAAAGAGTTGAATGCCTGTTTGCTGGCCTTTAAGACACAGACGAAAGCGTCGAAAACGGTGGCAGTGAATGTAGGGATCGATTATTTCTCGGGGTCTAAATACGATCTGGCAACCACAGAGGATCATACTTTCAACAAACTCTTCGGATCAAATCACTCGTTTAACGGTGCCATGGAGTACTGGAAGGCGCTTCCTTCGGGCGGTTTGGTCGATCTTTATTTCGGCCCAGAAGTGACCATCGGTTCGAAACTGAAAGCCGAGGCTTCGTACCATGCCTTCAGTCTGGCGCAACAACAGGTCAAGACCTTCGATCATAAAGGTCTCGGATCGGAGCTCGACTTAACGTTTACCTACCCGGTCTCCTCCATTATGAATGTACAGGGAGGTTGGAGCGGATATTTCTCCAATGCGTTGGTCTCTTCAGTCAAAAAATTGAAGACAACCGTCGATCAGAAATTTCCTCAATGGGCATTTATTATGATTACCATTAAGCCTGTATTTCTGTCGGCTAAATAACAAAAAAGAAACATTAAAATGAGAGAAATGAAAAAGACTACTGTTATTATACTGGCACTATTCGTGTCGTTTGCTTGCGTGGTGAATGCACAAAAAGTGAGAGTCGCAGCTGCGGCCAACCTGCGCTATGTGCTCGAAGATATTAAAAAACAATACGAAAAGGAACATCCGAAAACAAAAGTCGATATTACCTTCGGAGCTTCAGGAACCCTCACCCAACAGATTCTGAACGGTGCCGCATTCGATTTTTTTATGGCGGCCGATATGGATTTCCCCAATGCGTTGAAGGCAAAAGGAGCGACCGTAGGACCTGTAGTTACCTATATTTATGGCAAAGTAGCCATGTGGAGTAAAGAGGTAAACCTCTCCCGGGGATTGAATTCGGTACTTTTGCCGGAAGTGAAAAAGGTGGCGATTGCCAATCCGGCAACGGCTCCCTATGGCGAGAATGCGGCCAATACCCTTAAAAAGCATGGATTGTACAATAAAATTGCCGGAAAAATTGTGGTGGGAGAAAATATTTCGCAGGCAGCACAGTTTGCATTTACCGGCAATGCCGAGATTGGATTTATTGCTCTTTCGTTGGCGTTGGCTCCCGATATGAAGGGGAAAGGGTTTTGCTATGAACTTCCGGCCGATGTTTGTCCGCCGATTGCGCAGGGTTGTGTGTTGGTAAAAGGGTGGGAACGCAACGGAGAAGCCTCCCGCTTTATGAAATATGTGCTGAGTCCCAAATGCGATGCCATTTGGAAAAGCTACGGCTATGGCTTGGTAAAACGTTGACAGTGATGGTTATTATGAGTATTTTTTACAAATCTGATCGTTGGAGATGCCGCGAAGTGTGCGGCATCTCTCTTTTAAAATTCCAATTTTATTGGCACATTGGCATATTTTTTAATTAGCACATTTGACACGTATGTCTCCCGAATTTATCCAAACCCTGCTTCTGACGGCAAAACTGGCTCTGTCTACCACATTGATTTTGTTTGTAATAGGATTGCCGGTGGCAGCTCTGCTGGCCTTTACCCGCTTTCGGCTGAAGGTGATTTTTGAAGCCCTTATCAATATGCCTATGGTACTTCCTCCCACCGTAATAGGCTATTACCTGCTGGTGGCATTCAGTCCGCAACATGCTTTCGGCGGTTTTCTCGAGCGTTGGTTCGATCTTCGTCTGGCATTCACTTTTCAGGGAGTACTTATTGCCAGTGTGATCTTCAGCCTTCCGTTTATGGTGCAGCCTCTGCAAAACGGTTTTGTCGCTTTGCCCAAAAGTTACCGTGAAGCGGCTTACACCTTGGGAAAATCTAAAATAGAAACATTTTTTCGGGTGCTGGTGCCCAATATCAAACCCTCTATTGTGACCGGTATTGCCATGACCTTTGCCCACAGTATCGGAGAGTTCGGCATTGTGCTGATGGTGGGTGGTAATATGCCCGGCGAAACGCGGGTGGCTTCTATTGCTATTTACGACGAAGTGCAATCGCTCAATTATAACACAGCCAACCAGTATTCGCTAATTCTTTTTGGGGTCTCTTTTGTGTTGCTTGTGATTATTTATAGTGTAAACCGACATTTCAGAATATGATCTATATTGATGTGGAACGAAAAATGCTTACCACCGACGGACCCCGAAAACTGGAGGTTTGTGTGGAAATTCCGGCGCACGAGCTGGTGTGCCTTTTCGGAAAATCGGGAGCAGGTAAAACCACGCTGCTGCGGATGTTGTGCGGCCTTTTTGTCCCTGATAGAGGATTGATCCGCATTGGCGATAAAACCGTTTTCGATTCCTCGAAGAAAATAAATATTCCGCCGCAAAAACGGAATGTAGGCTATATGTTTCAGGATTATGCCCTGTTTCCGAATATGAATGTGGCTGAAAATATACGGTTTGCGCAGGATGTGAAAAATACAGATGAGGTAGAGAGCCTGCTGCATACCTTTCAGTTGGAGCAACTCCGGCATCAGAAGATCACGCGGTTGTCGGGTGGTCAGAAGCAAAGGGTGGCGCTGGCACGTGCTTTTGCCCGCAAGCCCGAAGTGATGTTGTTGGACGAACCACTCTCTTCTGTCGATTTTGAATTACGGGAATCGCTTCAGCATGAAATTCTTAGATCGCATGAACTCTTTCGGGCAACGACTGTTATGGTAAGTCACGATAAAGATGAAATTCGTCGTTTGGCCACAAAAGTTCTACGGATTGGCAGTGAGAAGGTCACGGTATTCGAAAATCCTACAAATTTGTAGTTTTAAGCGGGTTTTCCTACTTTGCCGGAGCGATTTTTTTTTGAAAGATAACGCTTCTCTCTTTTTTTTAAAAAATATTTATACTGTAAATCAGCAATTTAATCTGTTGAGTCTTATTTGTTTTTGTTAAAAAATGTTTTCTGGCACGCGCTTTGAAAGTACTCTTGTAACAATTCATTCATTAAGGCAAAATATTAAGGTTATGAGAAAAATTGCTATCTACGGAAAAGGGGGAATTGGTAAATCAACCACAACCCAAAACACAGTGGCCGGTCTGGCCGAAATGGGAAAAAACGTGATGGTGGTAGGCTGCGACCCTAAAGCAGACTCCACCCGTTTGCTCTTGCACGGTTTGGCTCAAAAAACCGTTTTGGACACCCTTCGCGAAGAGGGCGAAGATGTGGAGCTCGATGACGTGATGAAAGATGGTTTCAAAGGAACGCACTGCGTTGAGTCGGGTGGCCCGGAACCGGGTGTGGGCTGTGCAGGCCGTGGTATCATCACCTCTATCAACCTTCTCGAACAGCTTGGAGCGTATGATGACGACAAAGCCCTCGATTATGTCTTCTACGATGTATTGGGTGACGTTGTTTGCGGTGGATTCGCAATGCCTATCCGCGACGGTAAAGCGCAGGAAGTTTATATCGTCTGCTCCGGCGAAATGATGGCGATGTATGCTGCCAACAACATTTGCAAATCTATCTCTAAATTCGGCAAAGTGGGAGATGTCCGTCTCGGCGGTCTTATCTGCAACTCCCGTAAGGTGGACAATGAAGCAAATATGATTCAGGAGTTTGCCAAGAAACTCGGAACTCAGATGATCCACTTTGTACCCCGCGATAACATGGTTCAACATGCCGAAATCAACCGTAAAACGGTGATCGACCATGCTCCCGAACACCCTCAGGCTGACGAATACCGCGCGTTGGCAAAAAAAATCAACGATAATACGATGCAGGTAATTCCGACCCCGTTGGCTATGCAAGAGCTTGAAGACTTGTTGGTCGGCTTCGGAATTATGAATTGATACCTTTGTTTTGGAGAAGGCCGGAGAAGTTGTCTTCTGTACATTTTTCCGGTCCCGACCAAAGGTTAATCGTTCGGCAAGCCCTTATGTGCAAAAATGAGAAGATTTGTAGCAAAATAAAATAACTTAAAGAAAAACGTTATGTATTTATTAAGAGCCATCGTTCGTCCGGAAAAATCGCCGGTAGTCATGAGAGCCCTCCTTAATGCAGGGTTTCCGGCAGTCACCAAGCTGTCTGTATTCGGTCGTGGAAAACAGCGCGGTATCAAAGTAGGAAATGTTACCTACGATGAATTACCAAAAGATCTGCTCATGATCGTAATCAACGAAAAAGATAAAGAATTTGTGATCGAGACGATAATAGAAGCAGCCCGCTCGGGCGAAAAAGGACAGTTCGGTGACGGTAAAATATTCGTTACTCCGGTTGTGGAAACCTATACCATTTCGAGTGGTAAAATGGAGGTATAACCATATGAAGGTTGCTGAAATATAAGTTCTTAACGAATAATTTATTGATTATGAAACTAATTCTCGCTATCATACGAATTGCCAAAATGGGCGATACCAAGGCGGCGCTTTCCGAAGCCGGATTGCCTTCGTTTACGGCAATGCCTGTGCTCGGTCGCGGAAAAGGTCACGGCGATTACGAAAAAGCCGACGAGACCGATCCCGAATATGCCGAGTTGATCGAAAAAATGCCGCGATTGAAATCCAAACGCATGATTACCCTGGTGGTAACCGACGACAAGAAGGATCTTGCCATCGAAACCATTATCAAAGCGAATCAGACAGGAAAGAGCGGCGACGGTAAAATAATTGTTCTGAATGCGGTAGACTCGGTAAGTGTACGCACGGCCGAATCGGGAGACAGTACGTTGGACTAAAAAAAAGGAGATACAACTATGATAAAAGAAGTAAATAACAGCGTTTCTGCTGACGACCTGAAGAAATTCAAAGATGAGGTATTGCTCAAATACCCCAAGAAGGTTGCCAAAAAGCGGGATAAGTCCATTCTGTTGAACGATCCCGAAACGCCTCCACAAATTCAGGCTAACGTGCGTACGGTTCCCGGTATCATCACACAGCGTGGTTGTACCTACGCCGGTTGTAAAGGTGTGGTGCTCGGACCTACCCGCGATATTGTCAACATCACGCACGGGCCTATCGGTTGCGGTTTCTATTCGTGGCTGACCCGTCGTAATCAGACCAAACCCGAAACCGAAACGGATGAAAACTTCATGATGTACTGCTTTTCGACCGATATGCAAGACAAAAATATTGTATTTGGTGGAGAAGATAAATTGAAACAGGCCATCCGGGAAGCCTACGAACTGTTTCATCCGAAAGCTATCGCAATATTCTCAACCTGTCCGGTGGGGCTTATCGGTGACGACGTGCACCGCGTGGCCCGTCACATGAAGGAAGAGATCGGCGACGGTATCAATATCTTCGGGTTCTCCTGCGAAGGATATCGCGGTGTATCTCAGTCGGCCGGTCACCACATTGCAAACAACGGTTTGTTCAAAAACCTTATCGGTCGCGACGACGAGAAGCGGGGTGATCTGAAATACCGTGTCAACCTTTTGGGAGAGTACAACATCGGTGGCGATGCGTTCGAGTTGGAACGCATTTTCGAAAAATGCGGCATCAACCTGATAGCTACCTTCAGTGGCAACTCCACGATTCAGAAATTTGAAAATGCTCATACGGCCGACCTTAACATGGTGATGTGTCACCGCTCGATCAACTATGTGGCCGAAATGATGGAAACCGCTTTCGGTATTCCATGGATTAAGGTTCAACCGATCGGTGCCGATTCTACGGCTAAGATGCTTCGCAAAATCGGTCAGTATTTCGGTGATCAGGAGTTGATCGACAAAATAGAAGCGGTTATTGCAGAAGAAATGGTGCCTGTAATTGCTGCCCGCGAAAAGGCGTTGAAGAAAACAAACGGCAAGACTGCCATGTTGTTTGTGGGCGGATCGCGTGCTCACCACTATCAGAATTTGTTTGAAGAGTTGGGAATGACAACGCTTTCGGCAGGTTACGAGTTCGGTCACCGAGACGACTACGAAGGGCGTGTGGTTATTCCTACCATCCAGATCGATGCCGATAGTCGTAATATTGAGGAAATCACCGTGAACAAAGATGAAACCCGTTATAATCCGCGCAAGACGGAAGAGGAGTTGAAAGCGCTCGAAGCGGAAGGTATGGAATTTAACGGATACGAAGGGTTGATGCCTCAGATGGCAAAAGGATCGTTGGTGATCGATGACCTCAGCCATTACGAAATGGAGAAACTGATCGAACTCTACAAACCCGATGTGTTCTGCGCCGGCATCAAAGAAAAATTCTGTGTTCAGAAAATGGGTGTGCCTCTCAAGCAGTTGCATAGCTACGATTACGGAGGACCGTATGCCGGTTTCAAAGGCGCCATCAATTTCTATGAAGACATCGAGATGATTGCCTGCACCACCATTTGGAAAGAGCTGAAAGCTCCCTGGGAAAGCGAAACCTACGTGGAAGCCCAATACGCTTACTAAGCATCTCAATAAAGAGTTTTTTAGCACACAGATAACACGGAATAAACGGATAATCACCCATAGTGATATTATTTGAAGGATATATATCCGTGTGTTTCTGTAGATTCAGTGTACTCCGTGTGCTATTCAGTTTCTGAATTATTAATTTTTTAGTTCCTCTTGGAAATCAAGGGGGGCTGTTAATTCAAACGATTATGCTATTACGACATACAACAGCAAAAGAAATAGACAGAAAGGCTCTGACGATCAATCCGGCCAAAACCTGTCAACCTGTGGGAGCCATGTATGCGGCATTGGGGTTGCATGGATGCCTGCCCCACAGTCACGGTTCGCAAGGATGTTGCTCTTATCACCGTAGCGCGCTAACCCGCCACTTCAAGGAACCGGTGATGGCCTCTACCAGCTCGTTTTCAGAAGGTTCGTCCGTGTTCGGCGGTTCGTCTAACCTGGTAAGCGCTATCGAAACCATTTTCAGTGTTTACGAACCCGACGTGATTGCGGTACATACCACCTGTCTCTCGGAAACGATTGGCGACGACCTGACTCAGATTATCTCCAAAGCGAACGAAGACGGTAAAGTTCCTGCCGGTAAAAAGGTGATTTATTGCAATACACCGAGTTATGTGGGAACGCATGTGACCGGTTATGCCAATCAGGTTTCGGCATTCGTGAAGTTTTTTTCCACTGCTACGCCAAAGAAAAGGAATGTGGTAAATCTTGTGGCCGGTTGGATGGAACCCTCCGATATGCGTGAGATCAAACGCATTGCCAAAGAGATGGAGGCCCGCACGATACTGTTCCCCGATATGTCGGGTGTCCTCGACACTCCGTTGACAGGTCATTACGATATGTATCCCAAGGGAGGAACCACTCAGGCCGATATGGTTGCTACGGGCGACAGTAAATTTTCTATCGGTATCGGGCCCTACACTACCGAAGATGCATGCATTAAGCTCGAGAACAAGTGTAAAGTGAAATTTGAGACGGTGGAAATTCCTATCGGATTGAAGGCCACCGACCGTTTTATCATGTCGCTCAGTCGCCATGCCAACGTGCCGGTGCCCGATTCGTTGACCGAGGAACGTGGTCGTCTGATCGATCTGATTGCCGATAACAACAAAAATTTTTACGACAAACGGGTTGCTCTCTATGGCGATCCCGATACGCTGATACCTTTGGTAGAGTTCCTGCTGACATTGGATATGAAGCCGGTTTATATCGTTACAGGTACTCCGGGCAAACATTTCGATGAGGCGATGACAACAATGCTTAAGGAGAAAGTGCCGGAAGCCAAATTCAAGAGTGGTGAACGTGCCGATATGTTCCAATTACATCAATGGATCAAACAGGAAGGCGTGGATATGCTTATCGGTAACAGTTATGGCAAGTACATTGCCCGCGATGAGAATATTCCATTTGTACGCCTCGGATTTCCGGTGACGGATCGCCCGGGTAACAATTTCTTCCCTTATGTGGGTTATACGGGAGCAACCAATCTGCTGATTAAGATTCTGGATGCTTTCCTCGATCACAAAGACCGCACCTGTCCCGAAGAAAAGGTGGAGCTGGTAATGTGATTTTTCACCTGTAGATAGTAGTGAGTAGTGAGCGATGGGTATAAAATCATAAATAACTGATTGTTAGTTTTTTTTTATTGCGGTTGACCAATAATTGTTGATTTTATTTGTCATGCAACCACTTGAAAGCTGAAAATCTACACACTACTGACTACTATCTACCAACTACTTTGAAGTTATGGCTGAATATTTACAAGGCAGAGAAAACCAGATCGTGACCAAAGGAGTCGATTCACACGAACTGGTGGGCGGAAAGCCCAGCGTGGCCGGGTCTGTCAGCCAGAGAGCCTGCGTATTTTGCGGCTCGCGTGTGGTGCTTTATCCTATTGCCGATGCATTGCATTTGGTGCACGGTCCTATTGGCTGTGCCTCCTACACCTGGGATATTCGCGGCGCGCTTTCGTCCGGTCCCGAACTGCACCGCAGCAGTTTTTCTACCGATCTCCGGGAAAAGAACATCGTTTTTGGCGGGCAGGATAAGCTTTATCAGGCGCTCCATGAACTGATCGACAAACATCATCCCAAGGCGGCATTTGTCTATTCCACCTGCATCGTGGGTGTGATTGGCGACGATGTGCAATCGGTTTGTAAACGGGTGCAAAAAGAGAAGAATATTCCCGTGGTTCCGGTAATGGCCGAAGGCTTTCAGGGATCGAAAAAAGATGGCTACAGAATAGCCTGCGACGCGCTTTTCTCATTAGTGGGTACCGACGAAAGTATGGAGGTTTCGCCTTTAAGCATTAATATCCTCGGCGATTTTAACCTTGCCGGCGAGCTCTGGATGCTCGAAGAGTATTACAAGAAAATGGGAATTCAGATTCTGGCTCCCATCACTGGCGACGGTCGCGTGAAAAAAATTCAGAATGCCCATCGTGCCGCGCTCAACGTGGTACAGTGCTCCGGCTCGATGATTCACTTAGCCAAACAGATGAAGGAGAAGTACGGAATTCCGTTTATCAAGGTTTCCTATTTCGGCATCGAAGATATGTCGGATGCGCTTTACGAGGTGGCTAAATTTTTCAAAGACGACAGCGTAATGGACAAGGCCCGCGAGCTGGTGAAAGATCAGCTTACTACGCTGATTCCGGCGCTCGAACCTTACAAAAAAGCTTTGCAGGGAAAAAAGGCTGCTATCTATGTGGGTGGGGCATTCAAGGCAATTTCGCTGGTAAAAGCGCTGCGTCTGATCGGTATGAAGACTGTGATTGCCGGAACGCAGACCGGTAATACGGAAGATTACCGCTTGCTGAAAACCATTTGCGACGACGGTTGTATTATGGTAGATGATTCCAATCCGGTAGAACTTTCGGAGTTTGTGAAGCAAACGGGAGCCGACCTGTTTATCGGAGGCGTGAAAGAACGTCCCATCGCCTACAAACTCGGAATTGGATTCTGTGATCACAATCACGAACGCAAACTGGCGCTGGCCGGTTACGACGGGATGCTCAATTTTGCCAAAGAAGTCTACGAAACGGTAACCAGCCCGGTGTGGCAATTTGTGAGTAAGAACAAAGAGTAAAGAACAAAGACTTTTCTTTTTTGTTGTTACCCCTAAATCCCCTGAAGGGGACTTGTAGCTCGGTAAAAAATGCAAGAAATCTCTTTTGGCAGATTTAAGTCCCCTTCAGGGGATTTAGGGGCAGATAGAGAGAGTATAAACTTAAAACAAAGCATTGTATGCAAAAGGCAGAATCCATAAAGCAGAAAGTGATGCCTTCGGGCGACGCGTTTGCCTCCTCGTGCAATGCTTGCAAGCAATGTACGCCGCTGGGCGCATGTATCGCTTTCAAAGGAATAGAAGGCGTGTTGCCGATGTTGCACGGTTCGCAGGGGTGTGCCACCTACATCCGGCGCTACCTGATAAGCCATTTTCGCGAACCGGTCGATATTGCTTCCTCCAATTTCAGCGAAGAGACCACCATCTTCGGAGGAAACAGAAATTTTAACACCGGCATCGACAATATTATCAAACAATACCATCCACGGGTAATTGCCATCGCCAGCACCTGCCTGAGCGAGACTATCGGTGAGGATGTACAACGATTAATATTCGAGTACCGGGAAACACACAACACGGAGCCGGATCTTCCGGTGATGCTCTTTGCATCTACTCCCAGTTATCAGGGAACTCATTCGGAGGGATTTCACGAAGCCGTGTTTGCTGCTGTGAAGACACTGGCTGAGGCTTCCGGTCCGGTTGGCAATCATATCAATCTTTTCAGTAATATGATATCACCGGAAGATATCCGCCACCTGAAGGAAATTGTGGAAGATTTCCCGATACCGGCTATGCTGTTCCCTGATTACTCGGATACACTCGACAATACCTCGTGGGATAGTTATCGTCGCATTCCCGACGGTGGAACGACTGTCGCTCAATTGAGAAACAGCGCTATGGCTTATGCTTCGGTCGAACTGGGTTATATTCTCAACTCGGGAGGTATGAACGGGCGAATAAAAGATAATGGCACGAAACAGTCGGCCGGTGAATATCTGAAAGGTAAGTTTGATGTACCGCTGGTGCGTACCGGTCTTCCGATCGGTATTATTGAATCCGATAAATTTTTCAACGCTCTTGCTACTATTTCCGGCAAAGAGATTCCGGTGAAATATCAGCGTCAGCGCGGTCGTTTGGTCGATCTTTATATCGACGGTCATAAATATGTTTCCGGCAAGCGGGCGGTGATCTACGGTGAAGAAGATCTGGTGGTTGCGCTGGCTGCTTTTGCCGCTGAAATTGGTATAAAACCCGTTTTGTGCGCGTCGGGCGGAGAAAGCGGAAAGCTTGCCGAAACACTTCGCGAAGTGTTGGGCGAAAATTATTATGAAGAGATGGTGGTAGGTCAGGGAATGAGCTTTGAACGGATGGAAGAGATGATGCCCGAACTGCAACCTGATCTGATGATCGGCAACAGTAAAGGATACTATATCGCCCGTAAAATGGATATTCCCATCGTTCGCACCGGCTTCCCTATTCACGATCGAATCGGCGCTCAACATACACATGTGCTGGGGTACGAAGGCACGATGATCCTTTTCGAACAAATTGTGAATACGCTCCTTGAAGAGAAACAACGCAAATCGTCGATCGGTTACAAATATATGTGATCCCTGGTATGACTTGGAATTTTGAAATCAGGAACTTGAAATTAATAAGATTATGAACATCCACATCGCCCAACAGATTGCCCGTAAGCTGAGACGGCAGCGCGCATTCGCGAAACTTACGAAACGGAGTTCCGGTTCAAAAGAAAATAAAACCGGTGATGTGACCGACGCAAAACCGGATGATAATGATTTGAAGATTTGAGAATTTGAAGATTTGAAAATTAAACACGATGAATGCGGCTCAGAACCTTAAACATTCAACTTTGAACTTTAAACTTGAGAATTATGGAAACAAAAGATATAACCCTGCACCCCTGTTTTAACGAAAAAGCGCGGCATACACATGCTCGTGTCCACCTTCCGGTTGCTCCCAGATGCAACATACAGTGTGCCTACTGCAACCGTAAATACGATTGTGTCAACGAAAGCCGTCCGGGCGTAACCAGCACGGTGCTTTCTCCGATGCAAGCCGTGCATTATCTGAAAGCTTTGTCGGAAAAACTCGAAAATATCAGTGTGGTTGGTATTGCCGGTCCCGGCGATCCGTTTGCCAATCCGTTAGAAACACTGACCACACTCGAGATTCTCAAAAATGAATTTCCCGACATTATCTTTTGCCTTTCGACCAATGGGCTTGAGTTAGCTCCGCATATCGATAAAATAGCGGAACTGGGAGTAACCCACGTGACGTTGACGATCAACTCGCTGAATGTGGATACGCTGGCGAAAATTTATACCTGGGTGCGTTATCAGCGTCGTGTTTATCGCGGAAAAGAGGGTGCGGAAATTTTGCTCGAGCAACAGTTAAAATGTATTCCGCTGCTGAAGGCAAAAGGAATTACGGTGAAAATCAATACGGTGATGTGTCCCGGTATTAACGACAACGAGATTGAGGCGTTGGCACAAAAAGTGGCTGAACTGGGCGCCGACACCATGAACTGTATACCGGTATATCCAACCGAGAATACCATATTCGAGTATATCGAAGAGCCTTCGAAAGTGGCGATGAAAGAGCTTCGGGCAAAGATCGCAAAATATATTCATCCGATGGCTCACTGTGCGCGCTGTCGGGCCGATGCCGCCGGATTGTTGGGCCAAGATAGCAGCGAAGCTATGGATATGATCGGCCAGTTTTCGACCATGGTGGTTAATCGCGGCGAAGGCCGTACCCGGGTGGGCGTGGCCACGCAGGAGGGTCTTCTGGTCAACCTGCATATGGGTGAAGCCATGAAGTTTTACATCTTCGAACAGACCCGCAACGGTTATCACTTTGTGGAGACCCGCAATGCTCCGCCTCAGGGTGGTGGTGCCGAACGCTGGCAAATGCTGGCCAATAAAACCCTGATCGACTGTCAGGCGGTGTTGGTAGGTGGCGTAGGCGAAACTCCGATGCGAATTATGCAGGAAAACGGGGTGAAAGTGATTCAGATGAATGGATTGATCGATACCGGTCTGGATGCCGTTTATCAAAATATTCCGCTGAAAACGCTTTGTAAATCCGAATTCAAAGGGTGTGGTGAAGGTTGTCGTGGTAACGCGATGGGCTGCGGTTAATATGCCAATATGCCAATATGCCAATATGCCAATAGAATCTGAAATTAGCACATTTTCGCATCTTCAATTCGTTTCGTGAGAATTGGTGTCTGGAACTTGGAATTTTGAACTTGAAACTTTCTAATATTTTTTCGTATGAAAAAGCCTGATTACATGATTATGGTGTGCAACTCGTACCGGGTTGCCGGCGATGCCCAGGGGTATTGCAACAAACAGGGAGCTACATCTTTTGTGCAAATGATCAGCGAAGGATGCTCCGACCGCGGACTCGATGCGGTAATCACCACCACAGCCTGCCTCAGTGTTTGCAGTCAGGGTCCTATCGTGGTTATCCAACCGAACAACTACTGGTATGGCGGTATGAATGAAGATAAAATCGATGAGGTATTGGACGCTTTGGAAGAAGGCAAAGCGGTTGAAGAGTATCTGATAGCGTAATTTCGATTGACAATTTCAATATTTACTATTTGCCATTTTGGATAGGCAGAGTCAGATTTCAATGGTAAATAGTAAATATTCAAACAGTAAATAAGAATGGATTTTAGCACACCTACCTTTGTTCCCCGCCTGATTGACTCTACGTTGCGCGATGGCGAACAGGCTCCCGGGGTTGCCTTTTCCAAAGCGGAAAAACTCAGGGTGGCGCGTCTGCTCGACGCGGTGGGTGTGGATGAGATTGAGGCTGGTACGCCTGCCATGGGAGTGGATGAGGTCGAAACCATTCGGGCTATTGTGCGGACTAAGCCGAAATGTCGGATATCCGTCTGGAGCAGAGCGCTCGAACAGGATATCGAGATGGCCGCCCGCACCGGTGCCGAAGGTATTCATATGGCCTTTCCTCTATCCGATGTTCAACTGAAAGTCATTGGTAAAGATTGGGCCTGGGTTCGCGATGCACTACCGGCTTTGGTAGAACATGCATATCGCTATTTTCCGTATGTCAGCGTCGGGGCACAGGATGCCAGTAGAACCGATCGGTCGCGACTCTTTTCCTATTTTGAACTGATACAAAATGCAGGAGTGAAACGGGTGCGCATTGCCGATACCGTGGGGTTGTTTACTCCACTTTCTCTCTATTCGCTGATTCTTGATGTGAAAACTACATTTCCTTTGCTGGCGGTCGATTTTCACGGGCATAATGATTTGGGAATGGCCACTGCTAACGCTATTACCGCCTGGCAGGCGGGTGCCGAAAATCTGAGCGTAACAGTCAACGGGTTGGGCGAACGGGCCGGCAATTCTTCACTGGAAGAGGTGATAACCTCTCTTGTAACCCTCTTTGGTCAGACGAAATTTCATCCTGAAAAACTAAACTCACTGTGTCGTTTTGTTGCCGAATGTTCGGGACGGCCTATCCCGGCAGGGAAAGCTGTCACCGGTAGCATGGCCTTCGCACACGAATCGGGCATTCATGCGCAGGGAACGCTGCACGATGTGCAGGCTTTCCAGCCTTTCGACGGAAAACTGGTGGGCAGGGAAAGCGCTCATAACGTCTTCGGTAAACACTCGGGCAAAACGGCAGTCCTTCATTTCTTTTCCCAGCGAAATCTTTCGCTCGACAATTCCGATCTGGAAAGCGTTGTCAACAAAATTCACCAACTATCCATCCGTCTGAAACGTAACCTTTCTGTAAGCGAGCTGCTTACGGTTTACCATGAAATCTGTTGTAAATAATATTTTGTACAGAATGATTTTTATTGCATTTGAAAATGGTAATTATGAAAGACATAATCTAATATTTGTGATAAAAAGATAGTATTATGTGCTTTTATTATGTCATAATGATAAAATTTACTATCTTTGTATTGCATTAGTTCAAACGATAAAACGATCAGATTATGTTTTGCGAACGCACGAAGCGGAACTGTTTTGCAGAGTCCGACCTGACTTTTCTGTTTACAATCAGCGACATCATCAGTAAGAGCCAGAATATCAATAAGGATCTGGAGCTGGTGTTGGCGAATTTGTGTAAGTTCCTTAACGCCCAGTATAGCATGATCACTATTATTAACCGCAATGTCGCTACTATCGAAATCAGTGCGGCATACGGGCTGACCGATGAGGAAAAGCACCGGGGCGTGTATAAAATAGGCGAGGGCGTTATCGGAGAGGTGGTGCGCACCAAGAAGGCGAAGATTATTGCCGACGTTTCCAAAGATCCGCATTTTCTCAATAAAACCGGAATTGCCACCGATTTGGTGCATAATACGGCATTCCTTTGCATTCCCATTATTTCCGAAGATGAAATTACGGGTACTTTAAGCATTCACAAATATTACTCCCGTGTTACCGATTTTTCGCCCGAACTGAAGTTTATGAATCTGGTGGGTTTGCTGATTGGCAAGAACGTGGCGCTCCGTCAGAAGCAGATCGAGGAGATGGAGCAACTTCGCGCCGAAAACCGTCGGCTCAAAGAGTCGCCGCTGGCTCATCGTCCCGACAATATCGTCGGCAATTCGTCGATGATGAACGATCTTTACGGGTTGATAGAGAAGGTGGCTCCGATAAATACTACCGTGATGATTCGTGGCGAGAGCGGGGTGGGTAAAGAGTTGATTGCAGAGGCAATACATCGTGCCAGTGCCCGTAAAAACGGTCCGTTTATTAAGGTAAACTGTTCGGCATTGCCCGAAACATTGATCGAAAGCGAACTGTTCGGACATGAGAAGGGTTCGTTTACAGGAGCTAATACGCAACATGCAGGCCGTTTTGAGATGGCCGATGGCGGAACTATTTTTCTGGACGAGATCGGCGATGTGCCTCAGTCTATTCAGGTGAAATTATTACGGGTGTTGCAGCAACGGCAGTTCGAACGGGTGGGAGGCACCAAAACATTGGACATTAATGTGAGGGTAATTACCGCGACCAACCGCAACCTCGAAGAGATGATTAAAGAGAATACCTTCCGGGAAGATTTTTACTATCGTATCAATGTGTTCCCGATCTATGTGCCGTCTCTTCGCGAACGCCGTGCCGATATTCCCATTCTGGTCGACCATTTTATCGATAAACTGAACCGCATTAACGGGACTGCCGTGAAGCGCATTACCAGTGGAGCCCTCGACTTGCTGATGATGTATCACTGGCCGGGCAATATCCGCGAACTGGAGAATGTCATAGAACGGGCCATGGTGCTCAGTTCCGACAACGTGATACGCTCCTACAACCTGCCTCCTACGTTGCAGACGGCCACCTCTTCGGGCACTTCCAGCAAGGGAACACTCAACAACGTACTCGAAAAGGTGGAGAAGCAGATGATTCTGGATACCCTGATTGCCACCCGCGGCAACAGTGCGAAGGCGGCTCAAACGTTGGGCATTACCGAGCGGATTATGGGCTTGCGCATTCAGAAGTATCAAATCGATGTTCAAAATTATAAACATCTTTCGGATGATGACAACAACTGATATTGAAATAACCGATTGCGATTTTTGTAATCCCGGCCATCTTTCTTCTATCGGCGATCTGCTCAATAGCTATATTGCCGACCCGATGGGTGGCGGAGAGCCGCTTAATAAACTGCAACAACTGCGTCTTGTCGACGGACTCAACAATCATCCTACATCCATCGTTTTGCTGGCATGGGCCGACGAACGGCCGGCAGGAATGCTGGTGGCGTTCGAAAACTTTTCTACATTTACCGTAAAGCCGATGGTCAATATCCACGACCTGATCGTCAATCCCGATTTCAGAGAACTGGGCATTGGTCGCAAACTGATGGAGGCCATCGAAGTTCGCGCCCGCGAGAAAGGATGCAGCCGCATCACCCTCGAAGTGCGTCACGATAACGTGAAAGCACAGGCACTCTACGTGAATCTTGATTATCGTGAGGCCGATCCTCTCATGTATTATTGGCGCAAAAATTTGTAAAAAATCCTTGTTATGTGTCTGCTTTTTACACGAATCGTAACTCGCCGAAAAATTCGGGACGATGGAAGTCGGGGTTGGGTGTAAGGATGGGATTCCAGCTCAGGTAGTGCTGAAAAGCGGTATCGTCAGCGCATTTGTAGAAATTGCCCCTGATTTTTTCGGGTAGCTGCTGTCCGTCTATTCCCAGTAGATTGAACGGAATAGCAACTGTGAGCTCCCATTCAAAATTACCTTCCAGCTCCTGAAACGCTTTGGTTCCGATGGAGGGATAGCGCAATATCTGCTTCAACTCGTCGGGTGTGCGCGATACGGCATCCTTGCGGGTGGTATGTGTGGCCGCGTAACAGGCTCCGATGCAGTTGAATTCGAAGTTCATGTATCCGTTTTGATCGGTTCGCTGGCAGAAAAACTCCACACAACTGTCTTTCCATACCGGATCCATGTCTTTGCTGTAGACGGCGCACAGTACATTGCCATTAACCACGTACTTAATTACTATCGCGGTAGTTGAGCGGGCAATGCGAAATGAGGTAAGCGGTTTATAAGGAAACCGGTCAGGCCAATTCACACTCTCCAGACTTCCTCCGTTACCCTCTTCCTCGAGGATGTCGCTTGCTGCTTCAACAGAGGCATTATCCAAACGGCTTACATAGGGAACATCAATTGTCTTCATTACCTTAATATTTTTATTTATATAGCTTATAATCAATTAAATGAAAATAAGTCACCCTCCATTTTGTTTTTGGAAAAAAGCGGATTGATCCTTTTTAAATAGTTGCACAATGATACGATATTTTTTGCTTAAAAAAAACATCGTATCTGTGAATTAAACAGAGAAAATTTGATGGTCTTATACCCTGCGACAAATAATGCCTTTTTTTTGTCCGTCGGATAAAGTGGTGGCAAACAGGAAGTTTTCACCGCCATCGTGCAGTCCGAATTTTTTGCGGATCTCTTCGGGGCGCGCCGGGAAGTTACGAACGACAACATTGGCTTTTCCTGCCGGTAGTGCCTCTTTTACACTCTGTTTGTTCAAAGCTCCGGTAGTAATGATATGAAAAATCTTTCCGGGGAAGCCGTCGTGTAAGGTATCGGATGTGTACAGATGGGAGTCGGGATGTAGTTTTTGTAATCCGAACCGTTTCCCGATCAGCCGGAAAGCTCCGGCTTTCAGCATGGCGGCATTCGGTTCGTAAAGATAAGTGGCTAACTGGTTCGTGTAAACCGGTTCGGCTTCAGTCTCTTCCTGCGGAGTGAAGCAGAAGGGTTGGTCGTTGTCGCTTTGCAGATTGACGCTGACGATGGAATATTCTACCGCATCGGGTCTGCACTCAAACAGTAGCTCTTTGCATTCATTCTTCACAGCCACCACGTGCACACGTTCCACGCATCCGAGTTCGCGCACCGCCTGTGTGATGTCGAGCATCGGCGAAGCTTTCACCAAAATCTTCTTCGTGTGTTGCCACAACATATTCAGGTTTGCCGGTACATCCGGTTCGCAAGCGCTCAACAGAACCACTTTGTTTTTATTGTCGTCGCGTCGTGCCGGATCGAGGTAGATGCAGTCGAATTGCCGGTCGCTGCTTTGTAAAAAACCGGGTCCCTCGGCGCAATGCGATTCCACCGTTGTTTTGCAGGCTGCGAAGTTGTGAACTGCGGCTTCTGCAAGCTCCTTGTTGCGTTCAACATAGCAGTAACTGCGACTTCGTTTCGACATAAAAATGGCATCGATACCCAGCCCTCCCGTCAGATCGATAACCGAAAGACCCTCAACCAGCGCGGCTTTGTACAATGCGGTCGGTTCGGACGAGCACTGCTCCATCGACAGTTTTACCGGATAGATAAACTGGTCGTTGCCAGGTAACGAAGGAAACTTCTCTGCCGCCTTGCGTCGTCCCTCAATCTGTCGCACGGCAAACTCCATGTCAATACCGGGATAACGTGCCGCACTGAGCAGCAAACGGTGGGTGTCGTCGTTGGCATGTTGCTCAATAAAAGCAATGAGGGTATCGTCAGGCAAAAGCATAGTGGTACCTTTCCGGTTATTTTTTACATACGTAGATGCTTGCCTCGTAGAGCAGAACTAACGGAATGCATACGGCTATCATGGAGAATGGGTCGGCGGGCGTGATGATGCCGGCGAGAATGGCAATGACTACTACGGCATGTCGGCGGTACTTGCGCATAAATTCCCGTTTCAGAATGCCGAACCGAGAAAGGAGAAAAACCAGAATCGGAAGTTCAAACACAGCTCCAATGCAAATCAGCGTTGTGGTAAAGAGACTGATATACGAACTGAGCGACACCATGTTGACAATGTCGGGACTGATCTGGTAGGTGAAGAAAAAGCGGATGGCAATGGGGAAAATAAGACTGTAAGAGATGAGTACTCCGAGAAAAAAGAGCAATCCTCCCGATATGAATGTCCACACGATGGGGCGACGTTCGTTGGGATAAAGCGCCGGACTGACAAAGCACCACAACTGGTAGCAGATATAGGGGATGGAGAGGATAAGTCCCAGCCAGAAGGCGATATTCAGGTGCACCATAAACTGCCCGGTAAGTTCATAGTTGACTAACTTCAGGTTGAAATCTTCAAAGCGGAGCGATGAGATATGTAAAATCTGCCCGATATAATCGAGCCATTTGTACATGTAGAAAGAGGAGTTTTTCGGAGCAAAAATAACATCGAACACCCATTCTTTGGCGCAAAACACTACGATCATCATCACAACTAATGCGATGACAGATCTGAAAAGTGTCCAACGCAACGCCTCCAGATGATCCCAAAACGACATTTCCTGTTCTTCTTTCTCTTCGCTCATTGTCTGTTCGTCTCCTTATTCTATGGTTTGTACTCCTATTAACCGATCGTATCGCTCACCCCATCCACGGTAGTAGGCATAAATCACATACTCGTTGCGGGTTTGCCACAAGCTGCCTTCCACCGGTTGAAGCGATCCAATCGGATCATTCCCCTTTGTAAAGGCATACAGATAATTGTATCCGCCCTGTTTGAGCAGCAATGTCTGTTCGTAAGCATTATGCTGTCCATTGTATTCCATTCGGGTACTTCGGTCGAAGCGGTTGTAATTCAAATCACCCAGTATGTAAAGCGATCCTTCGAAAAATGGCTTTTCGGTGGGAATGGTAAAATGGACGAACATATAATCGGCATTCACGACATCGTTCTCATCGTTCTGAAGATTGATCACATAGCGTCCGTTCACATCTTCCGTTCGTTCGTAGGGGCGGTTCGCCCGAGGTTCGTCAGGAACCAGGGTGGCGTGATAATAGGGCGCGAAATATTTGATGTTGTCGACTCCCGAGCCGAAGGTGTGAATCGACGAACAATCGAAGCTGCGGTATTCGTTTCCGCCTTCAAAAACAAGAGCCCGGTTATTGACAAAGCTTTGTTTTGTCAGGGTGGTATAAGATGGCTGAATGCCCGAAACCTGATTGTCGTAGCGTCCGTTCTGCCGTACCAGCACTTTTAGTTCCGACAAAACATCCCGCATGGGAAACTGGCTGTTGTCGATCGTAAAGTCCAATTGCTGAAACCGGCGGTTGATTTCCAGGTCGGTATTGCCACGTACCGTGCCATCTATCGTTACTTTCGGGTCAACTACAGAAAAACAGGCCACAGCTACTGCTTTGTCGGGATTATTGTCTTCGTAAACGGTTACCAGATAATTGCCGGAGATTCGAAACCGAAGCTGATCATTGGGAAAACGGATGGCATAGTGCGTATAGAGAAAAGTAGTGTTGAACGAGGCGGTATAATCCGTTATCATTCCGCTCGAAAGTCCGTCGATTGCCTCCATATCGGTGATGTTTGAAAGGCTCCAGTCGGCATTGCAATGACGCACTGAGTAGTAGTAGTTTTTCCGATCGTGCGACATCTCGTCAAATTGCACACAAATACTTTCCGTGCCGTTAAGCCGAATAACGGGCAACGACATTTTTTGTCCGCTTACACCCACCTGCAATGTCTTGATGTTTTCACTCAAAGGCATGGTGCGATAGTGCTCCTGCGCCGAAACGCAAAAGGCAAGTGCCAACCAGCAAAAAGAGAACAAAAATTTCATCCGGCACAAATTAATTAAAACAGATCCATTTTTCGTGGCAAAAGTTCCATTCTGGACTTCTTCTGCAAAATTAAGGTATTTATGTCGTATCAAAACACAAATCATAAAAAAAGCTGCCGGCATTGTTCCTTGCTGGCAGCTTAAATAGATCAGACGTGATAAAAATTACAAATCGGTAATGGGTCGGTGTTTGGGTACCAACAGTTTCATGCAAACAAATGCCACCAGGTAGGCAAACGCGCACACGCCGAACATAATTCCATAAGCGGTTGAAACATTGGAAGAAATGAGCTCTTTTGCATGATCCAACGCTTGGGGATTAACAACCACCTCTTTCAGGTTATCGATTTTGATTTTATCGAGCGGAAGCTGAGCCGTTTCCTGTATCAATCCCTGGGCTTTAGCCAAACCAACACCGATGGCACGGTAGTGGTCTTCCAGGCGTCCGGCGATTTGTTGAACGGCAACACCACCCAATCCGCCGAATGCTGTACCGATACCGGTTACGGTACCGACTGCTTTTTTCGGAAACATATCCGAGACCGTTGTAAATAGGTTGGCCGACCATGCCTGGTGCGCAGCCCCTGCAATACAAATGATCCCGATTCCATACACGATGCCAAAACCGGCCATTGTCTGAGTAAACAAAAGGGATAAAGGAGCAATAGCAATCAAAAGCATTGTTGTCATCCGGGCTTTGTAAGCCGCCCAGCCTTTGTTCATAAACGTCATTGGAATGGAGCCTCCGTAAACGGAACCGATGATGGCAATGCCGAACACCACGAAGTTGGAGATCATCACCCGTTGAGCAGTCTCTTCAGCAGAGAGGCCTACGCAAAACTGTTGCTTTACATAGGTAGGTAACCAGAAAAGCAGGAACCACCAAATGCCGTCGGTCATGAATTTACCCACCACAAACGACCAGGTTTGACGGTAAGTCAACATTTTGCCCCACGAAATCTTCTGACCGTGATTTGCTGCAGCTTCATCTGCTTTCGGTTCGTCTTTATCGCTATGGATATAATCGTATTCGGGCTGTCCGATTTTTCCTTTCTCCAGCATCTTTTTAGGCGATGAGTAGAAAAGACCCCAGAATATCAACCAGAGAAAACCAAGAACGCCGGTGATGATAAAAGCCATTTGCCAACCCTGGAGGCTGCCTAAGAATTCCGAGCCGCTTGTCCAGGTGAGCAAGCACCATGGAACGAAAATAGCGCAAATCATTGCGCCGATATTGGAACCGGAGTTGAAAATTCCGGTCGCCAGAGCTCTCTCTTTTTTCGGAAACCATTCAGCTACTGTTTTAATGGATGCCGGAAAGTTACCTGCTTCACCAGCGCCGAAGATGCTTCGGGCAATGCTGTGGGCGATAAGCGATTTTCCCATGAATGAGCTGGCAATGCCGGCAATCGACCACACAATAAGTGAAATGGCCAGCCCTACCTTGGTTCCGATTTTATCGATAATCCATCCGGCAAATAGGGTAAAGCCGGCGTAGAAGAGAGTGAAAACGGAAGTCAGAAATGAATAGTCGGTCGAGCTCCAACCAAATCCTTCGGGAGAGCAGAAATAATCTTTCAGGAATCCGATCACATTTCTGTCCATGTAATTTACCGTCGTGGCAAAAAGGAGCAACGCTGCAATCGTCCATCGGTATTTTCCAACTTTCTCAGTAACTGAAGTCATAATTGTTTTTAGATTTAGGTGACGAAAAGAGGGAGATACTTTCGCATCTCCTTCTCAACTCTTATTTTCGTACTTTTCTGATAATAGCCAATGCGTCGCTGCAAAGTTTGGTAATGCCAGCCCAATCCTGAGCCTTAATAAGATCGGCAGGAAAAAGGTTGGAACCCATGCCCACGCAGGTTACGCCGGCATCGAACCACCCTTTCAGGTTCTCTTCTTCCGGTTTTACACCACCGGTAACCATCAGTTGCGACCAGGGCATCGGAGCTCTTAACCCTTTTACGAATTTCGGCCCGAGTACGTCTCCGGGGAATACCTTGCACAGATCGCAGCCCAGTTCCTGAGCAAAACCTACCTCCGAAACCGAGCCACAGCCGGGAGTATAAGGCACCAAACGGCGGTTGGATACTTTTGCCACGTCGGGGTTGAACAGTGGTCCCACGATAAAATTAGCGCCCATCTGAATGTATAGTGTTGCCGCGGGAGCATCCACGATAGAGCCTACGCCCAAAATCATTTCGGGACATTCAACAGCTGCAAATTTTACCAGATCACGGAACACTTCGTGAGCGAAGTCACCACGGTTGGTAAACTCGAAAGCGCGAACACCACCTTCGTAACATGCTTTCAGCACATTTTTGGCCACTTCAATATCTTTGTGATAGAATACCGGAACCATGCCGGTCTCTTTCATTGCAGCCAAAACCTCTATTTTTGAAAATCTTGCCATAGAAATATTTACAATTTATTTATTTACAATTTACAATTGGGCTTGTTCTTCATTTACAGTTCACTTGGAATCTTGTTGCTTCTTTTTAATCGTATTAATAGAACTAACGATAATTTTCAGCAGCTCCTTGTTTTCTACCATCAGGTCATTCAGAAGGTGTTCTTTCATTAGTTCGGACTCTATCAGTAATTCCAGCCAATAAAGCGTCTCGTCTAATTCTTCCTCCACCATTTTGAGCTTATTTAGAAAATCTTTTTCCGATTTTCCCAAACAGGCAGCCCGATAATTAGCTCCGGGAGATGTGCCGGACCGAATCAATTGATTGGCAATTGTTTTCCCGGTGATTGTGCTCGGAATGACTTCTGACAATCGGATAACTCGAATGGCAAAAGATTTCAACCTCTCTTTTAAATCTGATGAATTCATAAGAACGTTTCAGATTAGAATTGGTAAATTGTAAATGAAAAAATGGTCAATTATCTTGATACTCTTCCCGAGCCGTCACCTTTCATCAGGTTTTCTACTTCGGAAACGGTAACAAGGTTGAAGTCGCCATAGATCGTATGTTTCAGACAAGAGGCTGCCACGGCAAATTCGAGCGCTTTCTGATCGTCGTTGGTGTAGGTGAGCAATCCGTAGATCAAACCGCCCATGAACGAGTCGCCACCACCTACGCGGTCGACGATATGGGTAATGTCGTAATCTTTGGAGATTTTCAGCGAACCTTCCGAATACAGACACCCTCTCCATGTGTTGTGGTTGGCATTGATGGAACCACGCAATGTGATAATCACCTTCTTGGCACGCGGAAATTTTGTCATCAACTGTTTGCAAACCGATTCGAATTCGGCAGCATTCACTTCGCCGCCGGTGTGCTCAACGTCGAAACCTTCGGGTTTGATACCGAAAACCTTTTCTGCATCTTCTTCGTTGCCAAGAATCACATCGCAACCTTCGACCAAAGCAGGCATAATTTCGGATGCCGTCTTGCCGTATTTCCAGAGGTTTTTGCGGTAGTTCAGGTCGCACGAAACAGGAATTCCCAATTTGTTGGCTGTTTTGATCGCTTCGAGGCAGGCATCGGCCGCACCCTGCGAAAGAGCCGGTGTGATGCCGGTCCAGTGGAACCAGTCGGCGCCTTTCAATACCTCTTCCCAGTTAATCATACCCGGGGTAACTTCTGCAATTGAAGAGTGAGCACGGTCGTAAACCACTTTGCTGGCACGTGCCACAGCACCGGTTTCGAGGTAATAAATTCCCACGCGGTCGCCACCACGCGCTACATTATCGGTTTTAACGCCATATCTGTGCAGTTCGCTTAAACACCACTCTGCGATGTCATTTTTAGGCAAACGGGTAACGAACTGAGCCTCCATGCCATAGTTAGCCAAAGATACGGCAACATTCGCCTCTCCACCGCCAAAAGTCGAATTGAGGTGCGTTGCCTGACAAAAGCGTTCGTAGCCCGGAGTGGCCAAACGAAGCATAATCTCTCCAAAAGTTACAATTTTCTTGCTCATTGTATTGATTGTGTATTTGATTGAATTGGTTCTCCAATTTTGCAGCTGCAAAGAAACTGCTTTTTTCTTAATTAAACAATAATGAATCAGCACAAATCGTGGTCAGAATCACAACGTTGTTTGGTGCCGAAAAGTGGCAATTCCGTTGTATTGCGTCAGAACTTGAAAAAGTTGTTCGCGTTGTTGTAGCTGACATCTTCTACCATCTGCCCCAGAAATACCAGCTCGCTGGCCGGTAACTTACCCTTTTCTACGTCGGTACCGATGAGGTTGCACAGAATGCGGCGGAAATACTCATGCCGGGGATAAGAGAGGAAGCTGCGCGAGTCGGTCAACATACCAACAAAGCGGCTCAACAGTCCCAAAACAGAGAGCGAATTCATCTGAGCAGTCATGCCGATTTCCTGATCGAGGAACCACCACCCCGAACCGAACTGAATTTTACCGGCAACGCTACCATCCTGAAAGTTGCCGATCATGGTAGTGATAAGGTCGTTGTCGCGCGGATTGAGGTTGTATAGAATGGTCTTGGTCAGTTTGTTGTCTGCATCGAGACGATCTAAGAATTTCGACATTGTTTTGGCAAGGGTAAAGTCTCCGATTGAATCGAAGCCGGCATCGGCGCCTGCAATCTTGAACAGGCGGCTGTTGTTGTCGCGGATAACCCCGA
The DNA here is from genome assembly GCA_963678265.1 of uncultured Microbacter sp. GTDB lineage: Bacteria > Bacteroidota > Bacteroidia > Bacteroidales > Paludibacteraceae > Microbacter. The sequence continues at coordinate 417,144 of OY782761.1, read as the reverse complement.
AGTGGAACTGCTGTACCCAGCCGGTTTCCCAATCCATCACTGCAAATTCGACCAGCATGGCCGATTTGAATTTGACGATCTCTTCTTTGGTCAGCTCTTTACCGCCATACACTTTGTTGAAGATGGCGTCGATTTCGGCCTGAGTATAATCTTCGGCATAAAACTCTTCCATGCCATGATCGCTCAATTTACAGCCTACCGATTCGAAGAACTTGTGACGCACCCGTAGCGCTTCGATTACATCGGCAAATCTGGAGATGGAAACACCCGATACGGCTGCCAGTTTTTCGATGTAGGCACGGAAGTTAGCTGCATTTTCAACAGCCATAGCCTTATCGGGACGCCAGGTAGGAAGCACCTTCACTTCAAAACCTTCGTTTTTCAAAGCGATGTGATATTCGAGCGAATCGATCGGGTCATCGGTGGTACAGACTACCTTCACGTTGCAGCGCTTCATCAGACCACGTGCCGAAAATTCAGGCGTACGCAATTTGGCGGTACATTCGTCGTAAATTTCTTTGGCTGTTTCGGGTTTCAGCAGCATATTGACACCGAAAACAGAACGAAGTTCGAGGTGAGTCCAGTGATAAAGCGGATTGCGCATGGTGTAGGGAACCGTAGCGGCCCATTTCTCAAATTTTTCCCAGTCGGTAGCGTTTCCGGTGCAGAAGCGTTCTTCAACGCCGTTGGTACGCATAGCGCGCCATTTGTAGTGGTCGCCTTCGAGCCAAATCTGACCGAGGTTGTCAAACTGACGATCTTTAGCGATAAATTCGGGGTTAAGGTGACAGTGATAGTCGATAATCGGCATCTTTGCCGCATGCTCGTGATACAGTTGTTGCGCTGTTTCGTTGTCGAGCATGAAATCTTTGTCCATGAAAGCTTTCATCTTCCGTTCGTTTTGTTTTGGTGTTATTGTTGTGGTTTGATTAAGAACAATTTAATGCTGTAGTTGTTTGTGTGATCAATACCCGCGGTACACGACCGAACATTCCAGTCTGATCTTTTGTATGCAATTTTTTCGCTCTGAAATATCTGTTTCGGGGAGGTGTTATTGCGCCATTCAAAGATACAGCACACAACCGATAACGCAAAACTTTTTATGGGTGCGGTTGACTGAATATTCTGTAAAAAAGGAGGGCGTTCTTTTAATAAAATGTTGATATGTAGTTTTGTGTAATAATATGCGGTTTACTTGTATGTATGTGTAATTGAAGATAACTTTGCCGAATCAAAAACGGGGCGAAACAGACTCCGTTTCGCTTTCATAAACTCAATAATATTTCACAAAGCAATTATGATTGACTTAGCAATTATCGGGGGCGGCCCGGCAGGCTATGTGGCGGCAGAACGTGCCGGAGCCAGAGGCCTTTCTGTCGTTCTGTTCGAGAAAAAAGAGATGGGTGGCGTTTGTCTGAATGAAGGCTGTATTCCCACAAAAACACTGCTTTACAGCGCTAAAATATACGACAATGCCCTGCACGGCGATAAATATGGCGTTTTTGCCGAAAAAGTCGGTTTCGACTTCGGCCGGATCATGATGCGCAAAACCAAGACCGTGCGCAAATTGGTGGCTGGTGTCAATGCCAAGATGAAGACCCATGGGGTGGAAGTGGTCAAAGGGGAGGCCTGTATCGAAAACCGTTCACAGGATGGAATCTCCATTTGCTGTGGAGAAGATCGTTATCGGGCAAAAAATCTTCTTATCTGTACCGGCTCCGAAACATTTATTCCGCCTATTCCCGGAATTGCTGAGGCGGGAGATCGTATGCTTACCAACCGCGAAATACTGGCGCTCAAAGAGCAACCGGAATCGCTGGTTGTGATTGGTGGTGGGGTTATCGGGATGGAGTTTGCCAGCTTTTTCAACAGTATCGGTACCAACGTAACGGTTGTTGAGATGATGCCCGAGATATTGACCGGAATGGATGCTGAAATGAGTGCTCAGCTTCGCGAAATATACACGAAAAAAGGAATCGTGTTTCATTTGTCGGCTAAAGTAACGGCAATCGACGGAAGCGCGGTGACGTTTGAAAAGGATGGAGCCACCGAAACCGTGACCGGTGAAAAAATCCTGTTGAGTGTAGGCCGTCGTGCCGTGACGCAGGGTTTCGGACTCGAAAATCTGGGGGTAGAACTCTTCAGGGGTGGTATCAAAGTGGATGAGACGATGCGCACCAATGTGCCCAATGTTTTTGCGGCCGGTGATGTTACCGGGTTCTCACTTCTTGCACACACGGCCAGTCGCGAAGGCGAGGTGGTTGTCAATAATCTGACCGGACAACCCGACACGATGAGTTACCGGGCTATTCCCGGTGTGGTGTACACCAATCCGGAGATTGCCGGTGTGGGGCTGACCGAAGAGGCGGCAAAAGCGCAAAACATTGCCTGTCGGGTGGCGAAACTTCCCATGAGTTATGCCGGACGTTTTGTCGCCGAAAACGAAGGTGTCAACGGACTGTGCAAAATTTTGATCAGCGGCCACGACGAGACGGTGCTTGGAGTGCATATGTTGGGCAATCCGGCCAGCGAAATTATCTACGGCGCGGGCATGGCTATCGAACAACGAATGACCCTCGACGAACTGAAGAAGATTATCTTTCCGCATCCGACGGTATCGGAAATATTCAGGGAGATTCTTTTTGAACAGTAAAAAAGAGAAAGCAGAACACCGGTATGATGTTCTGCTTTTATTTCTTGTGAATGGGCTGATAGCTAAAATGCCAGCAGTCGTATGAAAAATACCGTGATGTGGTTGATAAGTTGCGACAGGTGAAGAATATTCACATGCAGGTAGTTCTCTGCAAGGATAATGGCCAGCAATCCGGCCGTACCCCATTTGTACAGATTGGTCATCAGCGTTGGATTGGTCTCTTTCAGGAAGGTGAGGTAGAGATGCGATCCGTCGAGTGGAGGAATCGGAATCAGGTTAAAGACGAATAGTCCGAAATTGATAACTCCGGAAATAACGATCCAGTTGATGATTAAAAGTCCGGTCTCCGTACTGTTGAAATAGGGGTAGATAAAAAGAATCCGCGCGATGACAAGCAGCACCAACGCGATAATAAAGTTGGAAAGTGGCCCTGCAATGGAAATCAGAATCTCGTCGCGGTGTTTGTGTTTCAGATTGTCCGGATTGAAGCTCACCGGTTTGGCCCATCCGAATCCCGCAAAAATAATCAGAAAAAATCCTATCCAGTCGATATGGCGGAGCGGATTCAGCGAGATGCGCCCCTCCATTTTTGCCGTGTTGTCTCCCAGTCGATAGGCTGTGTAGGCATGAGCAAATTCATGTACCGTCAGACCGATGATGGCTGCGGGGATAAGTTTTAACGTTTCGGATAGTTCCATAAGGATTGTTTCTGGTTATTTGCAAAGCAATAAAATGTCCGCGGGAGACTGAAAATTATAGTTGGCGGGGATCGTTTCTGGATGTTTGCATCCCCATCCGGCTAATCCGAAGCTGACATTCGCCCCTTGGGCACACCTGCAATCGTAAATGGTATCGCCGATGTAGATCGAGGTCTCTGGTCTGGCTCCGGCTATTTCTAAAAATTTCAGCATCGGTTCCGGATCGGGTTTGTGCTTTTCGGTTTGGTCGGAGCAGACTACGAAATCGAAAAATTCTGCAAGCCCGAATGGCGCAAACTCATTCTTGAATTCGTTTTGTGTTTTGGAAGTGACAATTCCGGTCGTTACCCGATTCTCTTTCAACGCGATCAACATTTCGCGAATGCCGCTGAAGACCGAAGCCGTGTGAAAATATTGCTGAAAGAAAAAATTCCACCGCAAATTGGCTTTCGGTACATCCTGAATGCCAAATTGAGGCAAAGAATCGGAACCCGGCAATCCGAATGCAAATTCCAGCTCTTGTAGCGAAAACTCTTTGCCGTAGTCGGTTTTCAACATACTCTGCAACCCACACAGCACCGCCTGTTCCGTATCGATCAGGGTACCGTCAATATCAAAAATTACTATCTCTTTCATCATATTTGTTCTATCCGGGAGTGCGAAATTAACAGGAAATTCCGACATTGAGAATTTTATTTGCGACAAAGAATTTGTGTTACTTTCTGGATAACTCTTTTAACCGTTTGATGGCGTTATTGGAATAAGGAACAACCGCTGGGTCTATCCCTTTGTTTTTTTGATCTTCGGCATATGTGTCAAGGAACTGACGATAATATTGTATTGCCTTTTCTCTGTTTTTCAGGCAAAAATCATACTTGGAAGCAATCAGATAAATATAGGTGGCATCGGAGGGAATCAAACGATGCGCCACCAAATAAGGTTCGAGCGCTTTCTCACAAAGGGCGGAGGCATCATACGCTTTTCCCAGATTACCATACACATTGCCCAGATAGGTAGAATCGGGCGATATCAATTGCAATGTCTTATTCAAATAAAAAATGGCCAGTTCTTTATGAGCTGACGTGGCACAAGCAATGCCCAGAAAGTTGGTTATTTCATAATCGGTAGAATCTAACTGATAAGCTTTTTCAAGGTACTCCTTAGCCTGCTCCATATTATTCAATTTGAACGCGGTAATACCTAAGTACTTTGTCGTAAATTTAGATTCGTCATGATTGCAGTAGCAAGCTAAAAAACGTTGGTAAGACTCCTTATAATCTTTTACTAACATGTACGTATAGGCATTCAGGCTATTAATGCGTAGGTTGGTCAAATCTTTGCTCCTGTAACCGTTTGTTAATGTTAAAACGGTATTATACTCCTTTTCTTTCAGTAAGATAGAACAAATACGGTAAACAGTTTGATAATCATTGGGGACGAGCATCAGGCTTTTTCTATAATACACCATGGCCGAATCTGTCTGTCCGAGATAATCGAAACATTTTCCCATATTCAGCAGAAAAAAACTATTCTGAAGATCACGAATAGCGAGCCGGCGGTACAGGTTCAGCGCCAGTTCATATTGTTCTCCCGCCATGCATGTTCCTGCCATTTCCGACCACAATACAGCCGAAGTGCTGTCTTTTTTCCAGGCTTTGTCATACCAAAGGAGTGACTGATTGTAGTTATTCAATAACCGGAAACAGGTACCTAACTCGGTGAGATTTGATGTCAACAGAGAATCCTGTCTGTATGATTTGGTAAACGAGTTAATGGCCGCGGTATAACGATTCAATCCTTTCCATGCCAATCCTTCACAATAAGACATTTCCGCGGAAATTAATCCGGAACGCTGCAACCGTTGGGTTATATCGGTTGCTTCCTTAAATCGTGATTGCTGAATAAACCAACGTACACTATCGGAAGAGGACATCGAGCTAACCTTGATGGGTAGGCTAACTATCGCTATGAATGCACACAGCAACCAGAGGTGTGGATTTGCTTTCATAACCGTGCGTTTTGTTATTTGGCAATAGTCTGACGTTCTTTGATGTATTGGGCAACATCCACCATGGGGGCGATCCAGATCTCCTTTTCGTGTTGTTTGAGGAAGTGGAGCAACTGACTGTGCGCTGCGAGCGATACATTGATGTTGTGTCCACCGCCTACGCCGTGAAACAAAAATACGAGTAGCGTGTGTGATTCTACTGCCTTCTTTACCAATGCGGTTAAGTAATCTCCCGACTCGCCGTTGATCATATAACAACGGATGTCGTTCAGATCGACTTCGTTCAGGTGTTGTAGTCCGGGCTGTACTCCACGGGCTCCGACAAACAGATGTTCGATCGGTTTGTAAAAATCTTCTCCTTTAATAGTACGGTCGCCACACGGGTAGGCAAATGTGCGGATTGTTTTGCCGTCGATAGAGTGTAGCAGTGTGTTGTTTATCTTGATTTCGTTTTGTGCCCGGGCAACGGTAAATTTGCTCAGGTCGCTTTCGGGCGATACCCAGGAGCGTCCTTCCAAACCGCCATCGCAAGGGTGCGTGAGCGTGTGGTTTCCAAGTTCGTGTCCTTCATGCGCGGCTTTTTTCCATTCATTCATGCGATTGGCAACAACCGGTGACTGACCGATAAGATAAAATGTGCCTTTCAGTGCTACTGAGTCGAGAGCGGGAACTACGTTGTCGAGATCGATGTCGATGGCATCATCATACGTTAAAACTACCGCGCACTGTTTTCCATTCCACAGTTCCGGGTTTTGTGCATGGCCGATCAGGCAACTACAGGCTGCAATCAACATTGCAAATATAAATTTACGATTCATAGGTTAAATATTGAAATTATTTCTATTTGTTCGAATAAACTCCACAAACTTACAGCTTTATTTTTATAACTGTAATGATGCTTTCAATTATATTTTTACCGGTGGAGAATACGAAAAATCGTTTGATTATTAATTTGTTTGTAATTGCCGGTTATATTACTAAATGAAAAACGCAAGAAAAATTTGATTGATTTTGGCTCAATACTTTCTCTGATTAAGGCCTAAAAGTCAATCTGGTTCCCCACCGTTTTATTGTATTTTAATGTTTATATGCGGACTTTAAATTCGGAGCGTTATTCTAACTTTTTTGTATTTTTTAATGAAGACCAATGGGAATGGCTCAATGGTTGCATATAGATGTTTTTTTGTCTCAAATATAGAATTAATTGTGTTGCTGTTTTTGGTTAACATATACTAAAAGCAAGATTTGAACACTTTACATTGTTTATTAACTCTAATTTTGTATAGTGATTTTATACCTACATGGAGAACCTGTATTACGTAGAGCGTGTTAAAAAAGTTGTCGATTATTTAAAGAATAATCCTAACACGGATCTCTCTTTGAAAAAAATTGCAACGATTGCGATGTTTTCTGAATTTCATTTTCACCGAATATTTAAAGAAGTAACGGGGGAAACATTGCGTCGGTATGTCAAACGATTGCGCATGGAGAAAGCCGGTGCATGTTTGGCACATAATAACTCTATGGTAATAAAAGAGTTGTGGGGCCAACTCGGATATAGTACGGCTTCTCATTTTAGTAAAGATTTCAGGCATTTCTACGGATGCTCGCCTTCTCAATATCAGAAACAACGCAAAGCTGCTGCCAAAACAAAAAAAACAAATCGAAAGCGTACATTGTTCGGATCAAATCCAATCGCATCACCAGAGGTTAAACTGACAGAGCGATAAGTTGATGGGTAATATTAACATTATTAATATATTATATTGACCTAAAGAAGCATTGAGCCGCCGTGACGGTTTGGTTCAACGTAAATTCAATAATTCTAGAGAGAAACCGCGCCGGGAAACACACATTTTCTTAGGCGCGGTTTGTTGTTATGAAATGATTCCGCGTTGACCGAGACCAGCCTGGATGTTCAGGCGATTATATCTTTCGGGCCCGCCAGTTTCCGAAGCGAAAATAGAGATAACACATTATTCCCAGGCTAAGCCAATAGACAATCTCCGATACCCAGGCAACAGCTACCGGCCAGTGGAAGACAAAATTCACCACATAATTATAAGCCATATACATCACTAAGGTCGTCATGTCGAACAGTAGTGCCATACGTGTGTTGCCTGTTCCCGAAAGGGCATTAAACCAGATACACCCGAAGGCAAAGACAAACAATACTCCACAAAAAACATACATCGAAGGAATCGTTGCTGTTATCAAAGCTTCGTTGTTGGTATAGATCGAGGCCAAAACGCGCGGGAAGAGTACCGCGAAGAGAGCAAGCGGAATCACCGCCACGAGTGCAATGCGAAACTGCCGGCGAATGGTTGGCAATACCTCCTCTGTGCGTCCTTCTCCTATCAGGTTGCTCACGATGGTACTGATGGTCTGCCCGAATGCCATCACGGGCAGCCCAAGCAGCGAATAGAGGCTGCGGATAATATTGGAGACAGCAAGCGGGCGTTCTCCGGTCTGTTCGATAAACATAAAGAAGAGAAACCACGTCGATACGGAGAGGAAAATCTGCATCATAATAAAGAGCGATATGTCCAGGATCTGACGAATTGTTTGCCAGCTGAAATGTTGCAGGGTAAACAGTCCGAAGCGTTTCGTATCGACAACCTTGCAGGTAAAAATAAAATAAAAGAGCGTGGTTGCCGCTTCGGCGATGACCGATGCCAGCGCGGCTCCCCCGATACCCAGTGCGGGCAAACCCCAGTGTCCGAATATCAGCGGATAGTTCAGCGCTACATTGACTCCGGTGGTTATAAAGGCACTCAGTGTTAAAACTTTCGTGCGCATAATACCGACATAAAATGCCCTGAATATCAGATTTATAAATGCAAAGAAAAAGCCGAATATCCGGAAATTGAGGTATTCGACGGTGGCGTTGCAAACAGCATGAGAGTGGACAAACGAACGAAGCAACGGAGCGGCCAGAAAGAAGCTGAGCACGAAAACGATCAGCGCCAACAAGATGGCGAAGATCATACCCTGATTGAAAATGTTTCCGATCTGTCGGTAGTTTTGCTCTCCGTTACGGCGTCCGATAAGTATTTGCGATCCTGAGCTGAATCCCATTCCAACGACAAAAACGGCCATATAGAACACTCCTGCCAGAGCCGACGCCCCAAGCTCCACTTCACCCACTCGTCCCAGAAAGGCGGAGTCGGTGAGGTTTACCAGATTCTGTGCCAGTAGCGTCAGAATAATGGGGTAGGTGAGGTGCCAGATATGTTTAACGTTGTACATGTAGTTGATTTGAGAATTTGGGGATGTGGAGATATGAAAATAAGAAATTATGTGTTCTATTATCGTATGGATTAATGTGAAATTGATTAATGCTCTTTTTATTCAGGTCTCTCCTTCTTCCCTCCTTTCCGAAAATAAAGTCAAATGACTTTGCAATATGAGATAAAACTCATTAATACAGGTGTAGTGCCCCTCTCTTCGGGAGAGGGGTTGGGGTGAGGTCAGATGTTGAAATGGGACAGAAGCTCTGCGAAATGATTTCAATTGTCTGATATCTCTATGATTTCAAAATAATAAAAGAGCTGACAAACCGTGTAGCCTGTCAGCTCTTTTGCCCGGCGAAACGCTTTCCGAAAGGTTTCGCCGAAATCGGAAAGCGATTATTTATTTTGTACCAACAACCAGGCGTCGGGGAAGCGCGATTGCAATTCTACCTTTGCGCTGGTGGCCTGTGCGTAATCGTCGTACGAAGCGATAATCATCCGGTACATGTTGTTTTCGTTTACAACCACTGCCGGATTTTTACCCTCTTTCTTCAGGGCTGCGGCAAGGTTCTGAGCATTCAACTGGCTACCGAAACTTCCCACCACAACATGGTATTTTTTGTTCACCACATCCTGGTTGGTTTCGGTTTCTATCGGTTTGAACGCCTCTTTACGAACATTTTCTTTTGTTGCTACCGGAGCGGCGGCAGGTACCTGAGCTTGAGTCGCCGGAGCCGATATTACGGACGAAGCCGGTTTTTCTGTCTTTGCTTGGGCTTTTTCATAAATTCCTGCCGGATGGGTCGTTTTACAGGAAACTACCATAATGGCAGGCACGATAAATGCACAATAAACTATTTTTTTCATCATCAATAGAATTTAAAGTAAGAATACTTTGTAACAGATTACAAAATTGCGAATTTCTTATCAGATTAGCAATACACTTTTAATAACCCAGAATTTTCAGCATCGACTTGTAACTCTGTTCCTTGGCAAAAAGCTTGGTAACATATTCGCCATTCTCGTCTAAGTCGATCACCACCACTTTCGGCGCGGGAATCAGACAGTGCTGAATACCTCCGAATCCGCCCAGAGATTCCTGATAGGCTCCCATGTGGAAAAATCCGATGTACTGTTCGCAATCTTCGGTGATGGTGGGCAGGAACACGGCATTCGAGTGCGCTTCGGCGTTATAGAAATCTTCGCTGTCGCAGGTAAGACCGCCCAGATGAACCCGTTGATAATCCGAATCCCAGTTGTTGATGGCCAGAAAAACATAGCGTTGGTCGATAGCCCAGGTGTCGGGCAGGGTGGTCATAAACGAACTGTCGATCATGTTCCACAGCTCACGGTCGTTTTGTTGCTTCTGGTTGACGATGGAGTAGAGAATAGCTCCGCTTTCGCCCACGGTGTACGATCCGAACTCGGTAAAAATATTGGGTTCAGGCACTCCGTTTTGTGTACAAATTGCTTTGATCTGCGCCACAATCTCTTCGGCCATGTAGTCGTAATCGTAGGTGAAGTCGAGGTGTGCCTGAATGGGAAAGCCTCCCCCTATGTTCAGACTATCGAGCGACGGGCATACCTTCTTCATCTCGCAATAGAGATTCACCGCTTTGTTCAGCTCGTTCCAGTAGTAAGCCGTATCTTTTATTCCCGTATTGATAAAGAAATGAAGCATTTTCAGCTCTACCTGCGGGTTGTTGTGAATCTTATCGGTATAATAAGGAATGATGTCGCTATAGCGGATGCCCAGACGCGAAGTATAGAAGTCGAATTTAGGTTCCTCTTCCGAAGCGATTCGGATGCCGACTTTGAATTTGGGTTCGAAGTCTTTGAGTAACAGATCCAATTCAAACTTGTTGTCAAGAACCGGAACTACATTCTCGAATCCGAGGTTAATCAGATTCTGTATGTTTTCAACATAGTGAGGACGTTTAAATCCGTTACATATGACAAAAGTATTCGGTTTAAGTTGTCCGGATTCAAAAAGGGATTCCAGAATATTGATATCGAATGCCGAAGATGTCTCGATGTGTACGTCGTGTTTCAGCACCTCTTCCATTATAAAGGAGAAGTGGGAACTCTTGGTGCAGTAGCAATAATTGTAGTCTGCATTGTAGTCTACTTTGGCCATTGCCACGTTGAACATGCGTCGCGCACGTTGTATCTTTTTTGCGATACTCGGTAAGTAGCTTATTCTTAGAGGGGTTCCGTATTGCTTTATCAGATCCATCAACGGCACGCCATACCAGTAGAGTTCGTTGTCTTCTACCGAAAACTCCTCGTTCGGAAACTCGAACGTCTGTTCAATCAAATCGACATACTTGTTTTTCATCCGGACATCAATTTATTAAAAAGATAAATAACTAAAAGAATTCCAATTGCGATAATCCATTTGTTAGAAATCCGACTTACTTACATTGTCCATAAATGTTCAATGTAATTCATTTGGATTTTGCTATACTGATTCGGTTGTCGGATTTTGGACTGCAAAAGTACAAAATAATATCTGATTCGGATCGTTACTGCTGTAAAAATAGTGTTATGAATATGAAACTAATAATACACTCCTCCGAATTGTTTGGTCGGGAACTTTAGTTTGTTGAAATTCAATTATATTTCAGCCAAAAAAAGGGGGAATGCAACTAAGTGCATTCCCCCTTCGAAGGGTTGTGGTGTGGCGTTTAGCAAGCCTCTACCTCTTTGTTGATCTTTTTAACCAGACCCTGAAGCACGGCACCCGGTCCCAGTTCGCGGAAACTGGTAGCGCCGTCGGCAATCATATTCTGTACGGTCTGTGTCCAGCGTACCGGAGAGGTCAGCTGCGCGATCAGGTTGTGTTTGATTACTTCCGGATCGGTTTGCGGTTTTGCATTTACATTCTGATATACGGGACAGATCGGAGTAGCGAACTTCGTATTGGCAATAGCCTGTTCCAGCTCCACGCGGGCAGGTTCCATCAGCGGAGAGTGGAACGCGCCACCTACCGAAAGGACCAAAGCGCGGCGGGCGCCGGCCTCTTTTGCCAAATCACATGCTTTCTGAATCGCTTCGATTTCGCCGGAGATAACCAGCTGACCCGGACAGTTGTAGTTGGCCGGAACCACGATGCCATCTACAGCGGCACAAATCTCTTCCACTTTGGCATCGTCGAGACCCAGCACGGCAGCCATGGTCGAAGGTTGTTTTTCACATGCCTGCTGCATAGCCTGAGCACGGGCCGAAACTAATTTCAAACCATCCTCGAACGAGAGAGCTCCGGCAGCAACTAAGGCGGAAAACTCGCCCAGCGAGTGGCCGGCGGTCATATCGGGAGTAAAGTCGGCACCCAGCGTTTTAGCCATAATTACCGAGTGAAGAAAAACGGCAGGTTGTGTTACTTTGGTCTGGCGAAGATCTTCGTCGGTACCGGCAAACATCAGATCGGTGATGCGGAATCCCAGAATTTCGTTTGCTTTTTCAAACAACTCTTTTGCAAGCGGATTGCTATCATACAAATCTTTGCCCATTCCTACGAACTGGGCACCCTGACCGGGAAATACATACGCTTTTTTCATGTGTCTGTTTTTTAATTTTTACACTAAAGTCACACGAAATTCGCACGATTGGAAAACAGTTTTTTCAACTGGCCATTCCATACATCATGCGCCTTTCATTTGAAAATAATTTTGATTTTAACGATAAACAAGCATACCATCCGGAGCAATCCCACTCTCCGCGCCATCGGCTCTTCCGGCAGGAATGGAGATGGACGTGGCGATTTTCATGCGCGAATAGTGTATACCCGTCAAAAGCCGTGCGCAACGGGTTCGTTATGTGCCAACAAAATACCGGAAAAAACCGGACTCCCGAACCCATTTTGAACGGCCTAAAATTACGTCGCAAAGATACTCTTTTTTATTGAATAGGTAGTTGCAGCCGATAGGGAGCCTCGGAAAAGTGCCGTGGCGCATGATGGGGCGACCGGGGTAATCTGCAACCTTTGGAAAAGTTGCCCCGACTTCTCCGGGGATTGCCCCGAATGTTCCGTAGCGTGTTCCGGCTCCTTCGGGGAGCTCCCCGGTTCTTTCGTGGAATGTTCCGGATGTTTCGGGGGATGCCCCAGCTCTCCCGGGGATTGCCCCCATTCTTTCGTGGAATGTTCCGGATGTTTCGGGGGATGCCCCAGCTCTCCCGGGGATTGCCCCCATTCTTTCGGGATATGCCCCGGAAGTTTTGGGGAATGTTCCTGTTCTGCCGGGGAAAACCCCGAATGTTTCGGGGAGGTCAACCAATCCTCTGTGTTATTCATTGTTTTTTTACGTAATGCAACTGCTAAAAACTAATACATGAATTAATGCTATTTAATGTATTATGAAAAAATAGTTGTAGATTTGGTGCGGAAAAGTAAACAACCCCAGGGCTTAATAAATTAAAGCGTAAGAGGGTTACGTGCTACACGAAAGAGCGGGATAACCGGACGTGGAAGTGGCTGTGAAAAGAAAAAATAGGAGAAAAGCAGTTGGCCGGGGTTGGGAGCATTGTGACGGCGAATGTTTGCTTTCGGGTTCCCCAAAATCAGCAATGCATGGCATGGCCACACGATACGCTGCGCTAATCGTGCGGCAGCAGGGGGTCGGTTGGGGTTGGGAGAGTTATGATGGCGACTGTTTGCTTTCGAAAATTTGCCGGATGACGCACGAAAGGCCGATATATAGAGACCTGTAACTATGAAATGTTTCGATCAAAAAAAAACCTTTAGATAAATTGGATATAGATTAAAAACAAACAAATAAATTGTGTCATTAACAAGTTGGATATGTTCAGTAGAACTAAAAACTGCAATTTTCATATTTATCTCATTAAAAACAAATTATACAATTACGACATAGTAGATAAAGGCGATATATATTCAGTTTACTGAACATACACAACTTTCAACTGAACATATATACGTATTAAGGGCAATTATAAAAAAACACAGAATATACTATGATTAATAATAGACATAAAGCTTTTGTTAGTTATTCTCATAAGGACGATATGTACCGAGAAGAATTTGAGATTCATCTTTCAACCTTAAAACGACAAGGTTTAATTGATGTTTGGAATGACCATAGAATAATGGCAGGAGATGAGATTGACGATACTATTAATACTAACCTTTCGAGTTCAAGCCTAGTTTTTTTATTAATTAGTCCAGATTTTATTGCCTCCGACTATTGTTATTGTAAAGAATTTGAATTTACGCTTAATCGGCACAAGAAAAATGAAACGAGAATAATTCCCATAATTATAAGACCTACAGATGTTGCTGGAACACCTTTCATGAAATTGAACGTGTTACCAAAAGATGCAAAACCCATTACAACTTGGGAAAATCGTGATATTGCTTGGGTAGATGTAGTAAAAGGGATTCGGAATATTATCGAAAATTCAACTGACTCACCTTACATAGGTACAAAAGAACCCTCAGAAAATAAGGAGAAGTTTCTAAAAATTAAATCAAATAACGACTTTAAACTATTTTATCGAGAATGGTTTAATAGTGCAGTTCCCCTAGGCTTTAATGACAAAATTAGTGAAATCGTAAATGACAGGTATGCACCTCTCAGTGTGTTTTATAAATGCGTTGATGTTAGATTAGAATTTCTGCTTCTTCCAGTACTTAAAAAAAGGATCGAAATCGAAACGAACCTTAGAATACAATATAAAGTTCCATATACGGAATCGGCTGTGAACGAATTAAAGAAAGAAATTAAAGAAATAATTTTAGAAAGATGGCCAAATATTGTTAATGGAGCAAGCATTGACGCAGAACATAATACGATGAAACAACACGGAGATGTTCCTGAATATAAGCATAATGAAATATGGCGGGCGAATGAGGAATACAAAATAAAATTTCCTGATGGCATATTTAATATGGCAATTGAAATGATTAATAGTGATTATGCTAAGACAATGTTGAATGAATAACTGTCCTTAATACTTAGGCTTCCTGTGGTCTGCAAGACCCAGCAAGGAAGCGTTGGTTGAACCGTATTCCCGATAAGGAGCATCAGTTCAGCAGGCTTTAAAAATAAGCTGTTAACTATGGAGAAAGCTACCTGTTTTTACAATACTGTAACAGGCAGCGAAGGGAGAAGATCGGCAAGATGCAGAACGTTACGGGCTAAAAAGGGAACAGAAATAGCAGTTCAAAACGCAATAAGCCAGTACTTCGGAAAGTTTTCATACAGTTTGGGCAAAGCAATGGCCTCCGCTGGCGCAGGTCTCCCGACCTGTGCCCGAGGCAAAACAGGAAAGAGATCGTAAGCAGAAAATATTGTTTGAGAATACGCGGGCATAAAGCATGAGCAACTGAAAGGCTGAAAACAGGCACGGGTCAGGAGACCCGCGCCAGCGGGAAAAGGTTTCATGACGAAATATATGCAATAGCGTTGCATATATACAAATGGTAGTGGTAATTTAATATAAAATAATAATGGCAAATCTTACAAAAGCAATTGCAATTAAAGACTTGACTCTTTGGGATGAAAATGCAAGATTCCCAGATAAGTTTTTTAATCAAGATGAAGCAGAATTAATAAATTATTTTCTTTCCAAACAGGACTTTAAAATCAAGTCATTGATAGAATCAATTGTAAAGGATTTTGATTTGCCACAACTTGAAAAAATTGTGGTTTGGAATGATGGAGAACAAAATATCGTTTTAGAAGGAAATCGTAGGCTTACAGCTTACAAATTATTAAATGATCCAACATTAGTAAGAACTAAGGAGTTGCAATCTTTTTTAGAAGCTGAAAATCAGAAAATTAATATATCTGGTAACTATAGCCTTGAGTGTGTTCTTGTAGAAGACAGAGAAGATGCGTTTCGCTACATTGACAGAAAACATTACAACGGTAATAATGAAGTTAATTGGAAGGATACTGAAAGAGCACAATATAGCAAGCGTAGGGGAAGTGAAAATCCTTTAGAGTTAATCAAAATTGGTATTGCTAAAATTGTGAGAGAATTGGATTTGCCAGAAGAAATGAAAGAACAGATTTTAGGGCAAGGTTATGTTACAACTTTTTATAGAACAGTTACAACAAAACCTGCTCAAAGACTTTATGGTTATTATATAGAAAATGGAGAATTTAGAGTTAAAGATTCTAATTTTAAAGATAAGCTAAAAGTTATAATATTTTCAGTTTTAAACAAACAAGATATTCAAGGAAATAAAATTGATTCAAGAACTCTAAACAAAAAAGAAGATGTTGAAAAGTTTTTGGAATCTGTGAAAATTGAGGATACAAAAAAAGTGGAAGAAAAAATTCGGGAAAATACTACTGAAAATATATTTGGTGAAAAAACAATAACAGTTGGGTATGGCCCTATAAAACAGAAAGTCCTACCAAAATCGACTTCAAGAAAATATTTAATTCCAATGTCTTGCTCTTTGAGAATTTCAGAGGTCAAAATCAATAATATTTATAGGGAGTTAAGAGAAAACTTGCTTATTGATGAATCAAATAATGCGGTTCCTAATGCAGTTGGTGTACTTTTTAGAGTGTTTATTGAATTATGTATAGACCACTATGCCAAAATGAATCAGAAAATTTTCAGAAAGGATGATACTTTTAGTCAAAAAATTCCTTGGGTTGTTGAATCCTTAGAAAATAAAGGATATGATAAAAAGATATTTAACAATATAAACAAAGTTGGTTCAGCAAAAAAGGAAAACACATATCTTTCAATTGATAATTTTCACGAGTATGTCCATTCAACAACTACTCAACCATCAACAAACGAGTTGAAATTGAAATGGGATAATTTACAATCATTTTTTGAAACATTGTGGTTAGATCTAAATAGAAAATGAAATATTATTCACCTTTAAGATACCCGGGCGGGAAAAACAAGATTTCTGCATTCATTGCAAAGATTTGTATTGATAACAATATAGATGGTCACTATGTTGAGCCATATTCAGGGGGGGCTTCTGTTGCATTATTTTTGTTGTTAGAAGGGTTTGTTACTAAAATTACCATTAACGATAAAGATAGATCAATTTATGCTTTTTGGCATTCAGTTTTGAATAGAACAAATGAACTATGTACATTAATTGAAAATGCCGAATTATCAATTCTTGAATGGAAGAAACAAAAAGAGATACAATTAAATAAAGAAACAGTTGATTTACTTTCCCTCGGATTTTCTACATTTTATTTAAACCGTACTAATAGGTCTGGAATTATTAATGGAGGTGTTATGGGAGGTAAGGAGCAAAATGGTAACTATTTAATGGATTGTAGATTTAATAAGGTGGATTTAATAAATCGGATTCGCACTATTGCAAAAAAGAAGAAGCAAATAAGACTTTATAAAAAAGATGCGATTAAATTAATAGACAAAATTACAACTGAAGCAGAGGATGATAATGTGATTTTTTATTTTGACCCTCCTTATTATTTAAAAGCAAGTTCTCTTTATATGAATCATTATAAAGATGACAATCATAAAATAGTTAGTGAAAGAATCCGATCAATACGCAATATTAAATGGATTGTTTCATATGACAATGTGCCTGAGATACAGAAATTATATTCAGAATATCCTAAGAAAGAATTTTCTTTTAAACATATTGCTTATGAGAGCAGAATCGGCAAAGAGATTTTATTTTTTAGTAAGAACCTAATGCAACCAAAGACAGAAAATTATAATCCGATAAGATTTAAAAAAGAAGGAGCTACTGCTAATATTGTGTATAAGTAATGGTGGATTTCCTCCGCTGGCGCAAGTCTCCCGACCTGTGCCCCGAGCAAAACGGTAAAGAGATCGTAAGCAGAAAATATTATTTGAGAATATGCGGGCATAAAGCATGAGCAACTGAAAAGCTGAAAACAGGCACGGGTCAGGAGACCCGCGCCAGCGGAGCTAACACGTGGTATAAAGAATTACCAGGACAGTAGGTTATTCAAAGTTTGTAGCCCGCTTCAAATTTTGTGTGACTTGAGAGGAAATCGCCCGCAATCCCTTACGGGCTATACCACCACCATCATAATTGCTTAAAAAAAGAGTTAAAGTGTTCTATTTTAGATGTGAAAATGAAGAAGATCAAACTTGATAGTGTTCAAGGAGATATAATTATTTCTCAATTAAAGGCAAATCCTCCTGTTGTTTTATGTGGATCGGCTGTTTCAGGTTGGGAACCGACATCTCTACCTACTGGTAGTCATTTTACAGAAGGAATGTTTTCTTTATTGTTTCCTCATTCTTGTTTCGTTGGTAATAATGAACTATCAGTATTTGTAAAAAAGTTTTTTGAAAAGATCCCTTTTGAGCATTTACTTGAAAGATGTCCAAATCAGGATAAATTAAGGCAAATTCTTAACCGTGCATTTTCAATAGACAGATATAATATTATCCATAAAACTTTGGCAGAAAGACTTGTTGATGGAAGAATTTCAGCTCTCATAACTACTAACTACGATCTCTGTTTTGATAAAGTGTTGGATTTTGCCGATGGTTCACAAATATCAAAACTAAATAGAGAAGTTATCCGTGTGATAACTGAAAATGACTTTAAGCAGGTAAGCAACGCCAAAGCAAAGATATATTTCAAAATTCATGGAAGTGCAGATAATATAAATGGTGAAACTTTAGTTTTTGCTTTGACGCATGAAAGTTATTTGCCAGACTGGAAGCGACAGATTCTTAGTGATATTATTAAATCACGACCATTGTTAATCATTGGATATTCTGGTAAGGATTTTGAAATTTGTCCGGAACTAGTAAGAATGGAAATTAAACAACTTATTTGGAATGAAAAGAGCGATAAGTTAACTTATAATGCTCAGCGGCTTTTAGAAATGAAAAATGGCATTTTTTTAGAAGGAAACATGATAGACCTATTTGAAATTCATTCGAGTATCAATTATGCAAATAGAGATAGTGTGTTGTTGGACTCTATCCAGTCACAATTTTCACAGAATGAAATTATGGAGTGGCGAGCATCCCTATCGAATAGTATGGGATTTCCCTCATTAGCCTTCAAAACTGCTGATAATCTTTTGTCAATTCTTTCAATTAATGGCGTAGACTTAGATTTTATTAAGGCGGAACGTCAAAAGGCTCAGGCTCTATTCCATTTAGGAAAATACAAACAGTCCGCTATTTTGTTTAGACAAGCAAGTAAACATGCGAAACAATTAAAAGATGATAATTTAAGAGCCGAATTGCTTTTGGATATTTGTTCTGCTTATATGTCGCATGGATCATTTTTCAGAGCAATTCGTTGTAAAAACATTGCCTATGCAATCGCAATGACGTTGAATAATGAAAATAGACAAAGTCGGATATTAGGAGATTTTTTTTTAAAAGATGCATGCATATATGGATATTTATACCCATTAATAAAGGGAATAAGACTGCCAGTCTTAACTAAGTGGTTCACAAGAAAAGGGATACAATCACTTCGCAAATCTTCGTTATATAGTTTGAAAACAGGTAATTGGTTTGGTTTTTACCATATAAGGCTGTTAGGTGAAAAAATGGACATTGACCCAATAAGTCTTACTAATGGAATCCATTATGGACCTCCGCCTGTGAAAGAAGGATATGAGCATCTTGGATATTATATTCCTCAAGCGAGTTATACACGAGATCAATTATCACGACGAAAAGGTACTTTATCGCCAAATGAAGAGAATGAGTTATGTAAACAGCTTGAAATTTGCAGGATAACTGATAATTTTCCTGAAATTTGGAAAATTCTTTGGTTAGGAATTAAACATGACCCACAATGGCGTAAGAATTATGATAAACTACGAGAGTTTTATCATAGTTTTCAAGCTTGTGAATATTCAATCGGAATGCGCATATTAAAACTCATATTAGGAAAATAAGTAACAACCCCTGCTGACGCAGGCTTCTCCCGCTGCCGCACGATTAGCGCAGCATATCGTTTGGCCAAACCATACGGTGTGGCCAAACGAAAACAGGAACAACCGGATAAAAAAAGGAAGGCATAGCCACACGAGAGGACTCGTGCGGCAGCGGGAGAGGGTGCCTTATTTGATAATGATAACTATTTAATATGACTGACATAAAAACAATTTTCTTCGACTTTGACGGTGTGGTAGTTGATTCCGAACCGATCCATGCTAAAGCAAAAAAACTTGTTCTCGAAAGATTTCACATTTGTTATCCTGCAACTATTTTCGATGATTACAAGGGAAGAACCGACAATGTTTTTTTTGAATATGTGGCAACTGATCTTGACACTCAAAAACGGCAGCCTGATCTGTTCCTGAATGCTAAAAATGCAATTTTTGAAGAGATTATCTCGGAACTCAAACTGATTGACGGTTTCCTGCTTTTTTATGAGAAAGCGAAAAAGAGAGGAATCGAAACAGCATTGGTCAGTTCGACATCGTTGTATAGTCTTGGATCGGTAGATGCCATTTATCATCTTACCGGATTATTCGACCTTGTTATTACTAAAGCCGATACAGTCAATCACAAACCACATCCGGCTCCTTATCTGAAAGCTCTGGAAATGTTACCTGCCAATACCCGGAATACGATTGTGATTGAAGACTCTCCCAATGGTATTCTTTCGGCAAAAGATGCGGGGTGTTTTGTTTATGGACTGACAAGCTCTTTTTCGGAAGCGGTTTTGAAAGAGTATGGAGCAGATGATATAATAGATAGTTACCCCGCTTTGGAGAAAAAATTAGGACTTTGATTTAATTATCCCCGCTGCGGCACGATTAGCGCAGCGTATCGTGTGGTAGCCGAGCAGGCAGAGTCAAAATCAACCCTGAAAATCGTAGAAAAAAAATCAACAAATAAAATTAAAGACAGATGAAAAAAAAACAGTTGGCAACACTCTTTCTATTTAGCCTTATTTTGAGTGTAACATTTATGTCCTGTAAAAAAGAGGATGGTATAGCCATAAATCAATTGGTTGGCAAATGGTATATTTATAACGACGATCCAAATTTGTCGGTTGATGGTTCGGTCGTCTATCTGTTTAATGCTGACAAAACCTGTATTATCCATAGTACTGATTTTTTGTCAGGTCACGATACTATCATTAGTAGGACTTATGTCGTTGGTGCTGACAATACATTGGTAACGCTCTTCAATAAGGAGGGTAAATATACCGAGCAGTATAATATACGTAAATTGACATCCAAAGAGATGATATGGGAGAATGCATCTCCAACCGATGGACATTCGGACAAAAAGCTACGAAAGGCAAATGATTAAGACCCCTAATGGCGCAAGTATGGCAGATTGCATAGTCCAAGTTACGGCTATCGCCTAAACTTGAACTAAACAACAGGTAAACTTGGAACAAAAAAGTGGTTAAACCATACTGTGGAGCAAACCGAAAACAGTAACAACCAGATAAAAAAGGAAGGCATAGCCATACGAGAGGATTCGTGTGGAAGCAGGAAAGTCAACATCAAAAAGAATATGAAATTCAAACTATTGACGCTATTTATTTTATTTGTGAATCTTGGTTATTCTCAGATCACTGAAATTAGAGACGGAAAATTTTCTCCAAATGGGGATAAAATAGCTTTTGTCGCTTTTTTAGGGAGTGTGGAGGATATTTTCATTTATCATTTAGTAAACGATTCTGTGAGTAGAGAAACGAATTCTTCAGATCTGAATATCGAACTGCAATATAAAACTTCAATAAATTGGATAAATAATAACCAGCTATTATTTTTATCAAAACTAAATGGACTTTCACAACAATATATTTTAGATATTGACAAACACACTTTGACAGCCAATGGAACTTCTCAATCAAATGAATATCTGCTTGAGCTTGACAGAGCAAACAAGACATGCTACTATATTTCAGCAATAAATGGACGAGAGCCGGCTGTTCTAATGAGAAAATTGGGAAATAGCAGAGTGGAAAATATTTCAAAACAAAATTACAACTTCACTTCTCCCAAAATATCACAAGATGGAAACTACATCGCCTACAAACAAATGCCATTAGGTACCCCGTACATTTATTCGATAAAAGACAGACAACATATTAAGTTAAAGCTACCCGCTAAAAATACAACAATTACGGCTTGGTCACCGGACAGTCAATATTTTCTTTTTACCCATTCCTCATTTACGGATAATTCAAGTTTTCCAAAAACATCACTGCATTTATTTGATTTGTTGCAAAGAAAGGACAGTGTTTTAATTGAAAATATTGATTTCATTTCCAGTTCAATTTGGTCTTCAAATAACAATCTATTAGGTTATTCCCTTTTGAATAAATTTGTATTGGTCGACAATAAAACAAAAACAACAAAATATTATGACATAATAGGACAAGCAGTTGATTGGTCTCATGATTGCAATCTCATCCTTTTCATTCAAAACAAAGATATGATATTACTATATTTGAAAAGTGGCACAAATAAGAAAATAACGCTGCCTAACATTTTGTAGATTTTGTTCCCTGCTGGCGCAGGTCTCCCGACCTGTGCCCCGAGCAAAACGGTAAAAAGACCGTAAGTAGAAAATATCGTTTGAGAATACACGGGCATAAAGCATGAGCAACTGAAAGTCTGAAAACCGGCACGGGTCAGAAGGCCCGGAGGGTTGCGGTAACTATAATTGATTTTAATTAAACGACGATGAAAATACTGCTGACCGGAGCATCTGGATATATCGGGAAACGGCTGTTACCCCTGTTGACAGAGAATGGACACGATGTGATTTGTTGTGTCAGGGATAGCAAACGATTTGCCGTACCGGAATCCATAAAATCGAAAGTTACGATTGTCCAGGTAGATTTGCTGGATGCCGATTCGCTGGCGAATATCCCCAACGATATCGACGGTGCATTTTATTTGGTGCATTCCATGTCGTCGTCCGCCGATTTTTATATTCAGGAGCAGCGGTCGGCTGAAAATTTCAGGAAGGCCATGAGCCGTACCAACGTGCGCCATGTGGTTTATTTGAGCGGGATTGTAAACGAGTCGACATTGTCGAAGCATTTATCGTCACGGAAAAATGTGGAACTGGAGCTGGGTAAGGGAGGTTACAATTTTACCACCTTGCGCGCCGGAATTATTATCGGATCGGGAAGCGCCTCTTTTGAAATAATGCGCGATTTGGTAGAAAAGCTTCCCGTTATGGTTGCTCCCCGGTGGCTCAATACCCGCTGCCAGCCAATTGCGATATCCGATGTCATTCAAATTCTGTCGAAGACCATGCTGAATCCGCAAACGTTCAATGCTAATTTCGATATCGGAGGACCTGATATTCTGACCTACAGAGAGATGTTGTTGCAGTTTGCCGCCGTCAGAAAATTGAAACGGCATATTTTTATTGTCCCGGTAATGACTCCGAAGTTATCGTCGTACTGGCTCTATTTTGTAACGTCGACCTCTTACAAACTGGCCGTGGCGCTGGTGGATAGCATGAAAATTGAAGTTGTATGCCGCAACGACGAAATTAATCGGATAGTGGGAGTGACACCCATTGGCTACCGCGAATCAGTGGAAAGAGCATTTGCCAGAATCGAGAGCAATGAAGTTGTTTCGAGCTGGAAGGATGCTTTTATAAGCAGTAGTTTCGACCGGAATATATCCGAATTTATTCAGGTGCCCGCTTTTGGGTGCTTTCAGGATATTCGTACCGCGTTTTTTGCCGATCGGAATAGTTGTATTGCTAAAATATGGTGTATCGGAGGTGCAAATGGATGGTATTATGCCAATTGGTTGTGGCGGGTGAGGGGGGCATTGGATAAAATGGTGGGAGGCGTTGGGTTGCGGCGGGGCCGTACCTCGGTCACTTCGCTCAATGTGGGTGACGCGTTGGACTTTTGGCGGGTGCTGTATGCCGATCAGGCAGAAGGCCGTTTGCTCTTATTTGCCGAAATGAAATTGCCCGGTGAAGCGTGGCTCGAATTCAGAATGGAGGGAAACAAGGTGGTACAGACCGCCACATTCCGACCCAAAGGTTTGAGCGGCCGGTTGTATTGGTATTCTGTTTTTCCGTTCCATAGCTTTATTTTTAAAGGGTTGATTCGAAAAATAACCGAACAACCCTGATTGCTATTTAGTTGGATTCTTTGTGGAATTCAGTTTTTAGTTTGAGCGAGCTTTCCCTGTCGGTCGGAATCAAAGATCAGCGAAACTAATTGCAATCCTAATGTCGACAGAAAGTATAAGGATTTGCATCCGGTGAAGGAGAACACCGAACATGAAGACGTAAAAGACGGGTTACGGTAACCCGAATCAATAATCTAAATATGAAAAAGTGGTTTTTGACGTTGTCATGCGGCCTGTTCACATGTGCGATGTCGAATGCGCAAAATTCGTGTGTCCGGATAGGGCCGTTAATCAATTATGGCCTAACGACACTGCACACATCGCAGGTCGGTACCGGCGCCAATGTAACGTTTGTCCAGAAGTGTAATGACTTTGTGTCGGTTTACGAGGATGCGATGCTGATGTTGCACGGCGCAAAGACTGAAAAGCAGGGCAATTACTCGTATGGAGCCTGGAATATGCAAGCAAGCGTGGGCTTTAACCTGAATATCATCCGAAACGAGCATGATGCGCGGTTATACACTCTGCTTGGAGGTAGTTATAATAGCACGCAGACGATTTTTGTAAACTCCGGTCAGGTACCAGCCAAAGGCGAATATCCGTTTGATACGAAAAACAGTAGCTTTTATCCCGGCATGGTTGCCGGTATCGGTTCACGCTTCAATTGGGACCGCAACATGGCCATTGCGCTGGAACTAAAATACAACCTCTTGTTCAGCGATTATTTCGATGCTATAAAGACTTCGGACAGCGGACACAATGATGCGTTTGTTTCCTTTTGCTTCAAAGTAGAACTGCCAATGAAATAGAACCCTAATACAAAAACTTGAAGATGGAGATAAGGTCACTTGAAAATACGGACTTAGACACAATAGTGAGCGTATTTGGCAAGGCGTTTGCCGACTATGATGTGCAGATCAACGCAGAGGAGGTCAAAGCGATGTGGAAACGTCGGGGCTTTCGTCCTGACTTGTCGTTTGCCGCGTTCGAGGGCGACGATATTGTAGCGTTTACACTAAACGGAGTCGGCAATTTCAACGGTTCAAAAATGGCCTACGATACCGGTACCGGCACGCTGAAAGAGTACCGGGGGCAAGGTTTGGCAACAAAAATATTCGACTATTCCATTCCCTATCTGAAAGCGGCCAATATTCGTCATTATCTGCTGGAGGTACTGCAACATAACGAAAAGGCGGTGTCGGTGTACCGCAAAATCGGATTTGAGGTTACCCGTGAATTCAATTATTTTGTTTGGAAAAACGAAGAGCTGCAGCATGAAATCGAAAACAGAGATACGCTCTATTCGGTACAGCCAATGAACATCAGCCACGATGATCAGGTTGCTGCCTTTTGGGATTTCTATCCCTCGTGGCAAAACAGCTTTGCATCGATAGAGCGGGCAAAAGAGGGGTTTGTCTGTTTGGGTGCCTTGGCAGCCGAAAAACTGATCGGTTATTGCGCTTTTGAACCCAGCTCGGGAGATATTACGCAAATTGCTGTTGACAAGGCGCACAGACGGAAAGGCGTTGGTTCGTTATTGCTTGGCGAGGCCTGCCAACTCAACAAAAGTAGCAAAACAAAGCTGCTCAATGCCGATACTACCTGTAGTTCTATCGTAGAGTTTCTGAAGACAAAGAACATCGGGATTACCGGAAAACAGTTTGAAATGATAAAGGAGTTATAGATGGTAAGAATACCCTTAAAAAATACCTGAAAATGAAAAAGACAATCGCAGCAACAACCCTGTTATTTGTGTTCTGTCAAATTGGGCTGGCACAGACGGATTTTGATAAGGCAAAGTTGGACAGCTACTTTAAGGCACTCGAAACAAATAACAAATTTATGGGGAGTGTGGCAGTTTCTAAAAACGGGGTTGTCGTTTATTCAAAAGCAATCGGTTTCGCTGATGTTGAAAAGAGCCGTAAGGCAGATGGGAATTCAAAGTACAGGATCGGTTCTATCACCAAATCGTTCACTGCGGTATTGGTGCTGAAGGCAGTCGAAGAGCAAAAGTTAGCATTGACTCAAACGATCGATCAATGGTTTCCGACCATCAAAAATGCGCAGAAAATTACCGTCAAACAGTTGCTGAGTCACCGAAGCGGGATACATAACTTTACGGATAACGCAGACTATCCGAAATGGAACACGAAGCCAAAGACGGAAGTGGAGATGGTTGAAATTATTTCGAAGGGTGGTAGCGATTTTGCCCCGGATAGTAAAACGAAATACAGCAATTCCAACTTTGTGCTTCTGACCTTCATTCTCGAAAAGGTTTTTGCCAAACCCTATGCCGATTTGCTGCAGGAGTATATTATCCGGCCGGTAGGCCTGACCGATACCTATCTGTTTGGGAAAATAGATCCGGATAAAAACGAATGTAATTCATATGTTTTTGCCGGGAAATGGAAAGTTCAATCCGAAACGGATGCTACCATTCCGTTAGGGGCAGGCGCCATCATCTCTACACCAACCGATTTGATAAAGTTTGCCAATGCCCTGTTCGGCGGCAAACTGGTGAAACCGGAGAGTCTTGAACTGATGAAAACGATAAAAGAGGGCTATGGTATCGGATTGTTTCGAATGCCTTTTTATGCCAGTGTCGGCTACGGACATTCGGGCGGAATCGACGGCTTTAGTTCCATATATACCTATTTTCCCGACGAGAAAATTGCATACGCTTTAACTTCAAACGGGACAAACTACAATAACAACAATATCTCCATTGCCGTTTTAAGCGCCATTTGCGGTAAGCCGTATGACATCCCGGTATTTTCTACATTTGATGTAAAAGCTGACGATCTGGATAAATATTTGGGGGTTTATGCTTCAAATCAAATCGCGTTGAAAATCACCGTGACAAAGAACAACAATGTTTTAATCGCGCAGGCAACAGGCCAGCCATCGTTCCCACTTGAAGCAACCGGTGAGGATACGTTTAAGTTCGATCAGGCGGGTGTCGTTTTGGAATTTAACCCGCAAGATAAAACCATGTTGCTGAAACAAAGAGGCGCTCAATTCACATTTACCAAAGAATAAAATAATAAAGATGGAGCTGAAAGACAAAGAATTGAAACTTAAGCCGTTTGATGAGTCTGATGCGAAAGTGTTGGCTGAACTATGCAATAACAGAAAGATCTGGAATAATTTACGCGATTATATCCCGTCGCCTTATGCGGAGGCTGATGCACACGCATTCATTCAGCATTGCCGGCAGGAGAGTCCGCAGTATACCTTTTCCATTGAATATAACGGTCGTTTTGTGGGTTCTATCGGTTTGGTCCGGCAAACGGACGTATATAGAATGAGTGCCGAAATTGGGTATTGGATCGGTGAACCCTACTGGCGGCAGGGAATAGCCACAAGAGCTGTCCGGTTAATCACCGGTTACGGATTTGACAATCTGGGTCTGGTACGGATTTTTGCCGGGGTATTCGGCTTTAATGCAGGCTCACAACGGGTACTCGAAAAGGCGGGATATAAGTTGGAATGTGTCTTTGAAAAGGCGATTATTAAAAATGATACGCTGTGTGATGAATATAGGTATGGGCTCCTGAATCGGGACAGTGATATAAAAACAAAATGATACGAAATTATTTTTATCTGATAGTCGGATGTTTGTGCATCCTGTTTGCCGTTACGCATACACTGAACGGAATGTCATCCGCTTTGCCCATGTTGGATAATGCCGCGATGGCTCACGACACCAAAGTCGCATTTACCTATGTGTGGCATATAATCGGTGTGGAAAATATCGTTTTCGGAATAGCTTTACTGATTATGGCATTTCGGAAGAACCGGTCGGAAGTCAGGTTTGCAGCATGGCTGATAATTGCCCTTTTAGCCATGCGTTGGGTTGTGATTACATCAGTTACGTTAGCGAACGGGAGTAGTGTGATGCAATTGATTCCCGATACGATTGCCATCCTTGCTGTGATTACGTTGCTCTGGTTCGGAACAAGACTAAAAGATCGCGTTTAGGATAGATAAACGTTCCGACGCCTGTTTACCTCTTGCATTCTTTTATTGTAGGTGTCAGCTTCTTTGTAAATGAACTCAAGACGACTTTCAGAATAGCTTCCTCTTTTGTTATCTTTAACAGCTTGAGCGGGTCTGCGTTTCAAATTTCTACTACTTTTGTGGTCTGCTTTGTGCATAGAGTTGGCACGGAGACGAATAAAAATCTCCGGCAACAAGTCAAAGTAAACCGGTCTGTACTCTCTTCCCGATACGACATCGTGCGCGGAAGAAGTGGATGCCGGATCTTACGACGCTAAATATAAAATAATTAACCTTCAAAATATTCGCTTAATGACCTCAAACAACCTGAAGCAGGGCTATCCTGTAAAACAGTTTCAGCAACCGACAAAACGTTATTGTCAGCAACTTGATCTGGTAGACGATGCCGCGTTGATCGAGCAGTATAAACACTGGCACCATCCGGCAAACAACTGGCCGGAGATTGCCGCGGGAATCCGTAGCGTGGGGATTCTCGAAATGGAGATTTATTTGCATAAAAATCATGCTTTTATGATAGTGGAAGTGCCTGCCGGTTTTGACTGGGATGCTTCGTTTGCAAAATTAGCCACCCTCGAACGTCAGGAGGAGTGGGAGGCGTTTGTGGCAAAATTTCAATGCTCCAAACCGGGCGCAACTTCCGATGAAAAATGGGAGCTGATGGAGCGTATCTATGCGTTGACAGCGTGTAAATAAACGAATTATACCTTAAACCGATACTAATGACAGACAATAAACTGACAACGAGAGCGTTTCTGCTCCCTTTTGTCCTTGTTACCTCGTTGTTCTTTTTGTGGGGGCTCGCGCATGGGATGCTCGACACGCTGAACAAACATTTTCAGGAGATACTTCAAATTTCGAAATTCAAATCGGGGCTTATTCAGTTTTCGGTCTATAGCGCCTATTTCGGAATGGCGCTTCCCGCTGGCTATTTTATGCGGAAATTCGGATACAAACGGGGCATTATTCTGGGTTTGCTGCTTTTTGCTGCGGGTTCCATTTTAATTGCCCTTACCACCTCGTTCGAATCGTTCTGGATTTTCCTCGTCTGTCTGTTTGTGATGGGTTGCGGACTGGCCACACTCGAAACGGCGGCGAATCCATATACCACTAAACTCGGGCCGAAATCTTCCGCTGCACGACGAATTAATTTCTCTCAGTCATTCAATGGTCTGGCCTGGGT
The DNA here is from genome assembly GCA_963678265.1 of uncultured Microbacter sp. GTDB lineage: Bacteria > Bacteroidota > Bacteroidia > Bacteroidales > Paludibacteraceae > Microbacter. Next base: position 388,296 of record OY782761.1, on the reverse strand, counting down.
GGTAGGGCCGCTGATCGGGGTCTTTATTTATGGAAACGCGACTACCGGCGAAGGAGAAAAGCTGAGCTCGATGTTTTGGCCCTATCTGATTATCGGTTTGGTGGTATTGTCGGTCGCTCTTCTTTTCGGCAAAACGGCTTTGCCCGAAATAGAGGAAGAGTCTGCTGCGGTTGCCGGGGATGCTTCCGCGGTGCAGGATCGTCCGTTGATTAAGCAGCGGCACTTCGTGATGGGAGTCATTGCCCAGTTTTGCTACGTGGCAGCGCAAACCGGAGTATTCAGTTACCTGATTAATTTCGTGACTGATCCAACGCAAAATCCCCGTTTCGACGTACAGTACGGCCCCTATTTTTTGTCGATTGGCTTTGCCCTGTTTATGATAGGCCGGATGTCGGGTAGCTTTTTGATGACCCGAATCACGCCATCGCGACTGTTGTCCCTCTATTCTATTCTTACTGTTCTCATGCTGCCCGTGGTAAGTGTCAATGCAGGATGGATTTCGTTGATTGCGCTTTATCTGGTCTTTTTCTTTATGTCCATCATGTTTCCCACCATCTTTGCCCTGGGAATCAAAGATCTGGGTGCAAAGACCAAGCAGGCATCCTCCTTTATCGTAATGTCCATTGTCGGAGGCGCTCTCTTTCCTTCCGTGATGGGGCTGATTGCCGATCACTATGGCATGTCGGTGGGCTTTCTGGCTCCGATACCCTGTTTTATTTTTATCGCTTATTACGCTTTGAAAGGTCATCATGTTGTTGATGCAAAATAAAAATAACAGTTGTTTGTAATATGAACAATGTTCATTATATTTGCACTGTTAATTTTACAATTGAAAATAATGGTGTCAAATAAGCAAATTCAGGAACAACGCATCCGGGGATATTTTATTCAGGCCACAAAAGATATCCTCAAGGGAGAGGGCCTTAAAGGAGTTAGTGTACGCAATATTGCTCAGCAGGCGGGCTATTCGTATTCTACTATTTACAACTATTTCAAAGATGTAAACGATTTGGTCTTTCTCTGCATCTCCGATTTTCAGAAAGAGTGCGAAGCGTTTGTGTCAGAGCAGACGAACGGAAAACCGCAGGGGATGGAGCGGTTGAATGCAACCGTGATAAGCTATGTCAACTATTTTGTGGAGTATCCGGGTATTTTCGATCTCTTTTATCTGGCAAAAGTGGGCGATTTCGGACACAAGGCGGCAACTATCGATTTGATAAACGGATCGCTGGATACGGTGTGCGAAAAAGAGTGGAACTACTGCGCCAGTCGCGGTTTGGTGAAGGTGGAGGAGGTGGAACGCCTCAAAGCGCAACTGCGTTACACGGTGATCGGTATGTTGCTGTTGTATTTGAATCGCCGTTTTCCCGCTTCGTACTCCGAATTTATGAGCCAGCTCGCTATCCAGATAAATGCGATTCTGGACAACGAAGAAAGAGCGGTTTCGGCGGTTCCCGATGCAACCCAAAGCAGTTCGCTGGTGCAGAACTCCCTGATTTCGGTGAACATCAGATAGAATTCGTTTTTTATTGAACTTCAGTACATCATGAGACAAATTGAAATAGCCGAAAGAGAAAATCTTCTTTTGGATTTGTATGCTACATGTCGTGCGGTTCATGCTTCCGGTTCCATTGCCGTGTTGCATATTGCCGCCGGGTATGTTCTGCTGGCAACCGGAACCACCAATCGTCCGGATACGACCGTGCAATTTGAAATCGGTTCGGAGAAAACGGCACAGGAGTGCTTCAAACACAATCCACCCACTCCCGGAGAGGTGGAAAATGCTATTGTGGCGGTGGAGGATGAGGTGATGCAGGCCGCGAAGATGATTCCGGCAGTTACACGGCTTGTTACATGCGATGCCGGTATCGACGAAATCGTCCGACAGCTCGATCCGTATCAGCAAAGAGCTGATCATCTATTGTACCGAAACGATCTGGAGGCTGTTTTCGGGCGGTATGCGGCAATTGTCTCCGGTCGCCCGGCATCTACGGACACGCTTCCGCAAACTCCTTTATTCGCGGCAACGTTGCTTATTCTTCGCGAAGTGATGTTTCATCTCAATTTTGCTGAGATCGAAATTATTTCCACCTTACCGGATTGTTAAAAAAACAGAACGCAAATTACGCAAGTAACCGCCAATCGAAACAACACATAGCTGTTTAAAATCAGACTGCTTTATTTGTGTAAATTTGTGTTATTCGTGTCTCTTGTGTTCAAACAGTTCTTGCTATTGTATCTGAAGCAAGCAGCACTATATGCCGAAGCAAATTCAAACGATAGAATCGACCGCAAGTTACGCAAGTAACTGCCAATCGAAATAACACATAGCTGTTTAAAATCAGGCTGCTTTATTTGTGTAAATTTGTGTTATTCGTGTCTCTTGCGCTCAAACAGTTCTTATTATTATATCTGACGCAGGCAGGGCATATGACAACCTCTATATAAAATGTTTTGGGCTTGTACTCAAACCGAAAAATGTGTAACTTCGTCCGGTATAAATGTGTGGCTTAGCCCGTTTCTGTTTCAAAAAAGGTGGCGGATTAAACTTAAAAGCGAATGTCAGTTACGTGACCTATAGCAATAACCGTAAATCATTTAATATCATCAATATGAAAAAAACAGTTGTACTCTTTATTCTTTTAACTTCATTTTTTGCGCTCAATGCGCAATCCGGTAAATCAGTCGACGTTGCCCGTAAACTTAAAAATGCTCCAACTCCCAGTGCCGGTTACGGTAAAGAGCTTGGCGATTTTAAGAGCGGGATTTACACTATCACCAGTGCCGGACTTGAACGCCAATATACCATCGATATCCCCAAAAATTACGACAAAAACAAAACGTACCGTTTGATTTTCACCATGCACATGATGGGTGGAAGTATGAAAACAATGGTTGATAATAATTATTATGGTCTTAAACCCTATGCCGAAAGAGATAATGTTCCTGTTATTTTCGTTGCACCTCAGGGATATACCGACCAAACTCCCTGGCGTGTAAGTGATGATAAAGACCATATCTTCTTTGCCGATATGCTCAAATTGTTTAAGAGTAAACTGAGCATCGACACCTCCCGTATATTTTGCTGTGGCTTTAGCTTTGGCGCCATGTTTACCTATTCGTTGTCATTGGAATTCCAGAGCGATCTACGGGCTGTAGCTTGTTATGCTCCGGCTAACTGGAATATTTATCTTCCTGAAAACAAACACAAACCATTGGCCTTCTTTAGCACAACAGGTACTCAGGACGGTCTTTGTAAGTATGTAAACTCGGATGAGAAAAAGCAGGGTGGTAAATATTGTGTTTTGACACACATCGAAGATAACGGATTAAAACAATTGCCGGAAATACCTACCGCTACGACGCCGACTCATGTCACGACTCAGTTTAAAGGACTTCCTGCCGAATATCCGGTAATGTTCGGTTCATTCATAGGTGGTCATACAAATGAAGCTAAAGATCCTGGCTTTGATGTCAACTGGATCGCGAAAGAGACATGGGATTTCTTTATGCGTTTCTAATGTCACGTCCTTCGCTGGCGTGGAATTGACCGCAAATGGCGCAAGTGCTCGCAAATCAATACAACCTCCGACTATTTAAAGGAGCGATTGCAATAGATTATTTGCGGCAATTTGTGCTATTCGTGTCATTTGCGTTCCAAATAAATCTTGTTTTTTTACCGACGCAGGCAGAGTAGGGAGCCGTGCCAGCGACGCTTTTACGGTTTAATTACTTCGTACCTAACCCATATTGCCCCGCTATCCAGCATCTGCGATTCAACATATTTCAATTTATTTGGCAAAACGTTCGGAGCATCAATATCCGGTGAGTTGAATAGAACCGGTGTTTGAAAACCGCCATAAATCGAAGGGCTGAAAAGGATATTTATTTCATCTAATAAATTCTCGCGGATGAGTGCTCCGGCAAGCCTACCACCGGAAGTGGTCAAAATGCAACGTACGTTCAGCATGTTATAGAGTTTGTCAAATGACTCGGCGAGATTAACTCTGTCTTTTCCGGTTATCAGGTATGGAATCTCTTCCCGCTGTAAAAAAGCCAGATACTCAGGAGGGGCATTGTAACCGGTCAGATGAATCATATATGTTTCCGGATTATCGCAGCAGGCTTTATAACCATTCCGAAATCTGCCACGTCCATCAACAACGGAAGTCCATGTTTTCCGACCCTCCCGATAGACAATTCTTTCCGGCAAGTAATCCTTGTACAATAACTCTTTATCGCCGGTATATTCGGGCAATTCTTTGATTGTATCGATCTCGGAGACCAACATATTGCTTCCTTCCAAATAGAAATCGACCTCGTGCAATGATTTTACTTTCGCATCGAAATATTTCCACTCTTTATCGCTTATTTGAAACGGTTTTAAGGAATCATCAACAGGTGAAAACATGGTGGAATGCGGCATAAATGAGATTCTGCCATCGATTGATGAGGTCACCTGTAATATTACTTTGGGTCTATTCATATTTTCTGTCTCTTTGCTCCCCAAAAGAGGCTTTGTTTAGCGCAAGTTCGAGCGAAGCGGTAACGTGCCGGAATACACAGTTATCCCGTCAAAACGGGGTCAGCCACTCTATGACCATAGACGTGCGTTAGCTGATGTTTTTTTTATTGTGGAAATTATTTATAAAGCCATTTTTTTATCCATCTTGTGTAGTTTGGCATTACTATATAAACCATCATTAAAACGATAACGCCGGAGGTAAAAAAGGAGTCTATTAATCGAATTCGTGGAATGTTGAGAATTCTCAATATTGGTAAGAGTATCAATGGAATAATGATCGATAAAGGGTAAATGGCAGACCAGGTTACCAGATATTGTTTCCATCGAAGAGGTATTTTGGTTTTGTCATTTTCGGGTGTAAACAAAAAATCCAGGCCGCTTTTTATGAAATAGTTATCATCTTTGAATAGCAGTGGGCGTATTTTTTCGATCAAACGCTTTCTGTCATACGATTCCATCCAGTTTTTAAGATTTTCAATCGTATCAAATCGAATGATAACCGTATACGAGTATGTTAGAGATGGAATTGGCCGAATTATTTGCCAATCAATATGTCCGGTTGCATTTCTGCAAATCGGGCCTATCTCATTTAACCAATCTTCATACTCTTGGTGTTTGCCATCAAGAACATGATGTGTAATTACAACCGTTGCTCCTTCATTTTCCATATAATAAATTATTAAGCGCCGCTGGGCGGGACAGAACGCAAATCACGCGTATAACCGTAAATTAAAACATTATAATAACCATTTGATCTGTTTTGGCTTGTAACAAGTTGTTTGCGGTCATTTGTGTTATTCGCGTTCAGATAAATTTCCTGCTTTAATCACCAACCTTCCCTAGTGGAGTTCTTGTTTTTTTACGAGCATATAATTCTTATTTTTCTCGTCTTTTTTTATTGTATAGTTTTCAGTTAACTGAAGAGTCCAACCATCCCCTTCAATCGTTTGGTTGCTTATTTTGGATGGGTAACCTACCGATATTTTGTCCCAATTCGGACTCATTAATGCGCCTTTTTCAGCCTCCAGAATACCCCAATTGTCAGTAATTCGGATGTTCGGATAAACAGTTCCTTTATCCTCAATTGGAATTATATTTCTCGGGTCAAAAGAAACGTTCATTTTCTCAAATTTTAGTTCAAAATGTGGCTGTTCGATAAATTTACTCTTATATTCAGCTATTTGTTTCTTTATCTTTTCTTCTCTTGCATCTTCTTCATGAGCAATAGATGCTCCATTATAATTGTTAGCAATTTTTTCAATGCTTGGTTTTAAGTCATTTGGAATTGTTATTCCAAAATCCTCTATAAAAAAATCTATTAAGTTAGTTTTATCATTCACTTTCTGATTCCAATATTTGTCTCTTAAACTAAGCAAATAACCGTAGGCGGGAATTGTATTGTAGGCAAATGAACGGACATAAGTTGGATTTCTAAAAAATGTATTTATAGTGTTGACGAAATGTTCTTTAGCTTGTTTCTTATTTCTTCCACTAATCATAAATCCGGTATATTCTGCAAGCCCTTCGTTAAGTTCGAGTTGGTTTTCAATTGCTGAGGATTCCGCAAAAAGTGTATTTCTATATTTCCGGAAAATCAAAGCATTAGTCAGATGTTCTTTTTGCTCCTTTTTGGAATCAGAAAGAACTGCTTTTAACAGAGCCTCTAATTCTAAATGAAGATATATTCTTCCATCTTTTTGGTCTAAATGATTGCTTTCCTTGTTGTTTTGGATAAAGCCCAAAGAAGATTGAGCTTTGTGAAAAAGTTCGTGAGCCAACAGGTTAGTTCTGTCATACTTGTTTTCAGGAAGTGGCAGCATAATCATTGCCCACATTTTTCCATTCCATAAAATAGAAGTATTTGCAATATTAATATTGTCAGGTAATTTTCCAGTGTAGATGTTATTTTGCTTTTTTAAGCTACTTTGAGTGTCAGGCTCGTTACTATATATTTGTCGAGTATTTGGGTCAACTAACAGAATACTACCATATAAATCTTTATTCCAAGTTTTGATGCCTTTTTTAGTGGCATTCTTAGCTTCCTCAAAATAATTGGAAATACTCTCTGTTTTTTCTATATCGGACTTTTGTGCAAATACTGTTGAAATTTGGGTTAGATATATAAATACCCAGATTAAATTTTTCATTGACATTCTGTTTTTTCTACGCTTACACACAACATTTGAATATGTGAGACAGCGTCGCACATATTCAAAATGCTATTACTCAAATATCTAATTTGTCCAACGGATTTTTTATCTGGTCAAATCCGTTAGTAGTTATATTTTCTCATTCTTTAGCATTGGCATTGCAAAAATGTACTGCTGTTCGTAACCTCAATTGCTCCCTGTTTCCCATAGGTTGTTCTTCACCCCGGATTGTTGCGTAGTCTGCGTCTACGACCTCTTAAAATAAAAAGCTCCGACTCGCATTACAGCTTTGTTATTGGCTTACTCATCATTCCGCTAAAGCTACCTTTTGTTTCTGGTTTGCCCTTGCTGGCGAGGGATAGAACGCAAATCACGCAAGTGCTCGCAAATCAATACAACCTCCGACTATTTAAAGGAATGATTGCAACAGATTATTTGCGGCAATTTGTGCTATTCGTGTCATTTGTGTTCAAATACATTTTTTGCTTCTATCTCCTTGTATTTATTCTCTTGTAATAAGCAGTCTCGAAAGCGATCTTGGATATCCGCGTTGGCTGGCTAATTCACTTGCCAGATTATCAATCTCGGTTTTTGAGATGCTGTCAAGCAGTGCATTTTGTTTTGCATTCGATTGAAATGCCGGAATAATGTTTTCTTCCTGCATTTTCTGAATGATTTGCATGGCTACCGTTAAGGCAGAAGAGGCTTTTACAATCTCAGAACGTGCATACGAATCACATGGAAAACACACTTCACCTACTCTTCGGTTGGGGTCATCTCCGGGTATTTGCTGTGCTCCGTGCAGAGGAGGTCCACCTACAGTGGCCGATTTGAATGACGGTACATATTGAGCTGCATACCGGATGGCCGATTCGGTTCTTTCGTCGATTTCCTTTTGATCCCATTCACACGCAATTTTCTGTTTGATGGCAGCGTCAAATTCGGCTGGTGATACATGTTCTTTTGATTGTATCAATCCATTGTCAAACAAGGTGATATCCTTGGTCATGCCGTGAATTTGATAATAGTCATTATCGTAGGGAGTTAGCTGTGCCATACCGTGCGTACTGCCACGCTCTCCGTGAAAAATCATCTCAGGAATTAAGCCCGGAATACTATGCCACTTGGATATATAGGCCGCTTTGTATTCAATCAGTCTATTCGAGTTTAGCTGTAGATATTCGTCAACATTAGCTGTTTTATAGCCGGATGAATTGACTAAATACTTCACTTTGTAGACGGCATCCTTTGTGCTTATTTCCCAATTATAATCTAAATTCTGACCGCGTACATCCTTGATGTTTGTGACTTCAGTATTCGTTTGTAGCGTACATTCTTTGGCTTTAGTCAGCGCTAACTGCGCTTGAGCGGCTACCCGAAACAGGTTCCAGCCATATTCCTGTACTAAGAATACCGGCATTTTTAATTTTTCGTAATCTATGTATTTAATAGCGTTAGCCATCCATTCATCATGCGATTTGGGCCGCTTTACAGTGGCTTGTTTTGCTAGTGCAACCAAATCTTCGTACGTATAGGCTTTGTAATAGTTGGCCGGATTGCCCAGCACTTCATTAGATGCATCTTCGCCCACTAACTCCTGATAGTAGTTTGACAGGAGTTTGAGCTTATCCTCAATCTCATTTACATCCAAATTTTCTGATTTTGGAACGCTGATAAAGGTCGGTCTTTCGTCAATCGATTGCGGAAATAGTCTTGCCATTTCGATTGATTGACGCATGAGCTGTTTACATTGCTCGATAGATATGTCGGGGTAAAGATTTCCTCCTGCGTGTAAGTGGCAGAATGGAGGCCCATTCACCAGACTTTCACCTTGTTCAAATAAAATATTGTCTATTCCGTATTGGGTGAGTTGCAAAGCAGTAACAGAACCTGATATTCCGCCACCGATAATGCCCATAGTATATATCTTACTCATCTCAAAATATTTTTTGCAGGTCAGAAAAACGATCCAACACTACACTTGGTTTATAATCTGCAATATTCTCGTTGTAATTGTAGCCATAGGTTACACCCACGCTATTCATCCCCGCATTTTGCGCCGCAAGAATATCATTTTTTGAATCACCCACCACGATGCTTTTTTCTGCTGTCGTATTCATCTCTTTCGCTAAATAGAGCAAAGGGGCGGCATGAGGTTTTTTCTCCGGCATTGAGTCTTCGCCAATCCAACGTTTAAAGTACGGTTTAATGGAAAGAAAATCGAGAATCGGTTCAATATAGTCAAACGGCTTATTCGAGCAGATCACCATCTTATAGCCTTTTTTATCAAGGTAACGTAGCGTTTCTGGTACTCCCGGATAAGTGAATGTTTTCTGACACGATACTTCTTTATATGCCGAAAGATAGAACGCAAATGCTTCTGCGAAAAAATCACCCGTTGGCTCCTTCTCCTGCATGGCAAGTTTCAACGCTCTTTGTACCAACATAGAAGCTCCGTTTCCAACAAATGAAGCAATGAGGTCTATATCTATGCCAGGTAAATTAAAATGCGTCAACATTTTATTGACAGCCGTTGCTAAGTCGGGAATGCTATTGATGAGTGTGCCATCAAAGTCGAATATAATAAGTTCTTTATCTTTAAAATCCATAGTGCTTAATTTTACTACAAAGATGTGGAAGTTTTGATGAAATACTAAGCTATTGGAGTGGATTTTAAAAGAAAATGTATTCTATAGGCATCATTTTTACAATTAAACACAACGGTTCGTATAGGAGTAGTGGCGGTTTACTGAGGCGAGTCGTTATCAACTGAGGCAGAAAATAAATATCCGAATATTAATAAGCCTTGTAAAAGCAATAAAGACATCAAATAATTTTTTTTCTTATTGTAAATTTTAGTATTAAGGCCTGTTCATAAGCGTTTACCCCAAACCCACTGACGATCTATGATGTCAGTGCTGTTAGCCTGCAGGGGCTTAAATCTGCTTGATGTGATTTTCCCTCGTTTTATATATTATGGTTTTGTTTTGCTCAGGCAATAATTGCAAGTTTTTCTGTTTTCACTGCCCCAAAGTCCCCTTAAGGGGATATAGGGGTAGATTTGGTAATACAACCCTGACTACTTACAAAACGAGAAATTGCAACCGATTATTCGCGGCAATTTGTGTGATTCGTGTCACTGGCGTTCAAACAAATTTTTGTCCCGTCGGATTGCAGATTGGCTGAGACGGAGGGGCTTCAATTAAAAACAGTAATGCAGTCCAAATGACAATCCATCACTCAACCATACACTAAAGCCATGTGCTTTTCCGTCTCGATCGGGGAATTTTTGAAAGCTATATCCCAATGATCCGAAATAAGATTCTATCCGAAAATGACGGCTTACCTGATAGGTTACTCCAGGAGAAGCAGATAGTGAGAGTGTTCTTGTCTTGTTTTTGTAGGTGTACGTAGATGATGCATCTTCGATATGTTCATCTTGTTTTGACAATTCATTCAAATATGACACCGCTCCTTTTCCCACAAACGTAAATTTTCCACTCGTATAGAAATGATATAACACAAACGGAGATATCATAAACTTCTGTAGCGTTTGTTTTGATGTATACTGCACTGCGGTTTTAATGCGGTTATACGAATAACCGCCCGCGATACCGACAGCTACTCTGGACGAAAGGTAATATCCAATCTCTGGAGATAAATTAAAGGCCGTATTGTCGGTAGTGGAATTTAAGTTTGTAATCGTTTTTTCATTGTCATGCGAAGAATTCAACGATAAACTACCCCCTACAAAGAAGCTATTCGATTGAGCAAATAGCAATGTTGGCAAACAACTAATAAGTAATACTATCTTTTTCATTGTGTAATATGTTGAAATTATAAAAACCCTCTGCTGGCGCCGATCTCCATACCCGCGTTAGCGGAGGAATTGAATTTTTAGGTACTGTTTTTTGTAGGATCGCAGATCCCTATACTCTTTGCGGCGACGGAAATTGCTGTATTTTATAACCGCGTGTTGGCGGTAGTTTTTCACTGTTAATCAAGGTATGAAAATAATCATCAAAATCAATTTTGTAAATTAATTTAAATGCAATGTCGAAATCCTGATCATTTAAGGATATATGTAATAGACGAATTAATTTAGGTTTTCCATATTTTTCTATCAAATCATCAACAATAAAAGCAAACTCCGAGTACGCATATTTATATAAATCATTTAAAGGATATGTGTTCGCCGTTTTTCCTTTTGATGCCATTCCAAATTTTCCCCAATCATTAGGATTGATAACATACCCTCTTACTATCCGTTGCTTGACAGTATCGAGTGGCGGATAACCATCATGGCCTGACATCCGAGAAGAATAGGTCGCAATACCTTCCAAAAACCAAAGTGGATAACCTATCAGCTTAGAGTTTCTTATATTTTGATTTATAATGGAATGTGAGAGTTCATGTTGTAAGTACGAATATAATACTCCTTCTTTTGTTTGAAAATATTCACGAGAATACAAAATATAAATTCTACCAAAAAAAGGCTGAGTAACAAACTTCACATCATGCCCATTAAATCTACGATGCGCTTTACTATTTGAGCTAATTATAATTTGGACTTTTCTTTGAAATTTGAGGTTATGAAAATTTTCAACCTTTGCAATTAAACTATCAACTTTTGGAAATTTTCTCAAATCTACCTCTCCTTTATGATAATATATAACAGAGCTCTCTGTCTCAATTTTATCAAATCCAATCAACCATGGACAAATAAAATTTAGTCTTCCCCAAAAGAATAAATACAAAACAATAAGAACTATTCCAATGATTAAAAGCTTACTTATGAATCTCGTTTTAGGATTTAATCTCATGAATTACAATTTCAAAATCAATAGTTAGGTGTCATGTCTTAATCAATAATGAAGGTCTATTTCAAAATTACCGCCAACGACTGAGGCTATGGGCATTTGGCGGTTTGCGGGAGCATTCGCTGTCGTGGAACGACAAAGTGAACCAACGGTCAGCGTAGCTAATGCGGGAGCAAAACCTGCTAAATGCACGTCAGCCAGCCAATGAACATAGGCGTGTGTTAGCTGTAGTTCATTTTTTTCGTTTCTTTTTCTTTTTCATGTTCGTATTTTGTGTGTTTTTTGGTAGTTGTTTGACAACAAACCTGAAATGTACACTCTTTACTCCATCTTGTTTTAAGCAACATTCTTTATAATTTTCACCGGAACCGCATGGACAAGCATCTTCTTCCTTAGTTTGATTAAAATCAGAATGAGGTAACAGTTTATTTAATACAATCAAATCCCAAGGCTCGTAAGTGGTTTTCACATTACTCATTAAGTAATCGATTATTCCATAGTCGTAGTTATCAACACGTTCATTAGTTTCTGGATTAGTTGTAAAAGGAACAGTATATTTATTTACAGGATTCTCGACTAAAGCAATACCTAAAAGTTCAAAATCAGTAATTTCTCTAATACACAGTTCACCACCATAAATTTCACCTATTTTATGTTCGCAAGGCGAACGAAACTTTAATATTTTACCACATATATTACATCTTTTTTCTTTTTCCAGAATTTCCATACTAGAAAATAATCTGTACGGAAATAAGACTTGCAAATTTCTAACTGATTTTTCTATAAAATATAGTTTGTATTGAGATTTATCAAATGAGAAATGCTTTTTTAGATAGTGGAAATCAATTTCAATATTTTCTAGTTTACACCATGCATCATAGTATTTTTTTTCTTTGAGAAGTTTAAATGCTAAATTATAGTCTTTGTGAATTTCAAACATTTGCTGAATAATCCAAAGCCGTTTAGAATCAATTTCATTTCCAGCAGCCGCATATTCCTTTTTACAGATAATAATTTCGTTTAATAGATTTTCGTAATCTAAAGTAACCAATCCTAATCTGTTAGTCTTTAATTCAATTTCACTTAGCGTCATCGTCCCATAGTTTTTTGATTTGTTCAGTAACCGCTTTTACGTCTTTTGCTGGACCTTCGTAATGAAAATCTTTTGAAGTTCCATTAGAATCAACCACAGTAACACTAAATTTCACTTTTGGAGACTCTATATACTTTTTTGGAAGTTTTGTTTCAACAATAGGATTTATGTTTGTTTGATGAACGGAGTTATCTACATTCACAATTTGAATTGGAGGTTTACTTTCGTCTTCTGAAAATGCTTTTTCGTAAATATATGAAGACAGTAAATTGAGAAATATTGTCAATGCAGCAGACTTAACTAAGAAATTACCATATCTTCTATAATTACTATATAAACCCAATTCTTGATATTGGTCATCATTAATACAAACATCAATTATAAATGCAGAATCTAGTTTGTCATAAAAATACTGTAAGAACTCTTCAGTTCCAATAGGGAAAGTTGGTTCGTTAACTCGTCTGAATCCAATTGTTGGAATAATTAGAATTGACGCCAATTTTAATGATTCTCTTAATTCTTCAGATACAAAATCTCTAGAAGTCCAAGTCTCAAAATTTTCGTTAGAGTCCTGAACTATAAATACATCTTCTTCATCTTTCATATGTTGTCATTTTTTTTGAATTAAAGCTATCAGACTAAGTGTGTTTTAGATGTGCTTTTTCTACACAAACTGATTAATTTGGTTGTTAAATATATCATCTGTAATATTAATCTCAAATTCTAAAATATGCTGTTGAAATATCTGTTTCATTAAATCGTTACCAAACTTGAAAATACTGTCTTTCTCACTTTCCCGAGCTGAAGTCTGTCTTAACAATAATTCATCAAGATTAAAACTTAAAAGATTTGTAGGATTATTACCGAAGTACAACTGTAAATTTGTAAATCTAGGATAATCTTTGTCGTAAGTTCTATCTGAATTCAAAAAACTTGCTTTTACTTTTATCTTAGAATTAAGTAAATTTCTAATCCCAAATATTTTTTGCTTTGATGTTGTAGATTTCCATTGTTGAGAAACAATATCTTGATAAATAATATTGTCATAAATTCTTACTTCTTCTATTTTCCCCACTCCATATTTAGTCTCATAGTCGGTTTTTAAAATAATATCTGGGGAGTCGAGAGTCTCTGATGTGTAAATTTCAATCTCAATGCTCGTTGGAAGCCTTAACATTTTTCGGTCGCTCATCAAATTATCTAAGGAATCTCTGTTATTAATAGTACATTGTAACTTCTCAGGTGATTCTTCTTCGGGATTATAGGGTATTGAACTAATTTTAAATGTTCCAATAGGCTTAATTATATCAGACTTCACAATAGAATTAATAGCACCTGAGTTGGATACAATGTCTTCAATTAGTGATGTTTCTTCAATATATTTTAACGTGTAAGCTAAGTTGAAAGGTGTGAGTGGTGAATTTGAGCTGATAATATTACTTTGAATTTCAGATAAGATTTTTTTATGTTCTTGTTCTCTTTTTTCTTCTGATTTTTCCTCCTCTTTATTCTTTAAATAATCAAGAATCTGCAACACAATCGCAGTCAAACCAGAAATTGCTGTTATCACTAAGGCTGTAATCCCCCAATTAGTTAAAATACCTTCTTTATCCTTGAAATCAAAAAGTAGTCCCGCAATCGCAGAAATAGTTAGGATAATTATTGTTGCTATGTTGATTATTCGTGCAGTCATATTTTACTAAGTTGGTTTTTTTTTGAATTACAGCTAACGACTGAGGCTATGGGTTTTTGGCGGTCTGCGGGCGAATTTCCTGTCGTGAAACGACAAAGGAAATGCGGGCGCAAAGACTGCTAAAAGCACGTCAACCCGCCAAAACACATAGGCGTGTGTTAGCTGCTGGCAATTCAGTCTTAAGTTTTGTTTTCAATTGTTCGTAATTGCTCTTAGTTTTTCAATTTCAGTTTTCCAGAGTTGTCTGCCACTAACAACAAATTTCTCTTGTCTACCGTCTTTCAAAGAAATCGCAAGTCCATTTGGAACAATACCAAGGTTGTTATAAAAAGTTATGTCTTTGATTTGGTCTATAGAAATCACAAGTTCGTGATTCTGTAAGTTAAAGCTATGAGATTTGAATTGAAGTTTGTCCGTCAACAAGTAAAGTTTTCCGCCAACACCTTCACTGTTCTTTAAGTGATTTGCCCCTCCTGAGTGGATTATGCTTTCTCCGTCTTTGGTTTCTATTTGTGTCTGACGTTTAACAGCTTTTGAATTTACAAACAAATGAATGAAAATTCCAAATAAAAGACCTGAAATCGGTCCCGTAATAATAGCAGCATTAATTCCATGCGTAAATCCTTGAAAAGTTCCGAATAGAAGTCCGAATACTATTCCAGCCAAAATTGAGTTTTTGATTTTTGTCATTTTTTGATTTTTTATCTTTTTATTATTTGTGAACTGTTATTGTCAGTAAAAGGTTTAATCAGTCATTCAGTCGTTTTTTTGTTTTTTTTTTGCTTGCAGCTAACGGTGGCGGTATGAAAAGTTGCCAATTGCGGGCGATTTCCTTTCCAGTTACACAAAAGTTGAAGCGGGGTACAACCCTTAAATAACCTACTATCCCGGCAATTTTTTATACCGCGTGTTGTGCATTCGTGCTTTATTTCTTTTTTAATATATTTTTAATTCTATTTTTCTCTTCCTCATTTTCTATATCTTTTGTCATGAAATCTGACATAAAAGATTCAAAATAAGTTTCAAATTTTTCTAAAAAGTCATTTGATTTTTGTGCAATGTTAAGGTCAGAATACTCTGATAAAGGTCTTAACGCAAGGTATATTCGCCAAACTAATGGAAAATTATTATCTGCGATAGCTTTTTCATATAAACGCTCTATTTCAATAGGTATATCTAAAAAGCACTTTTGTATTGATTGCACTATAGGCTCTATTATACCTTCCTCACCACATACAATAACTCCAATCTCTTCCCATTCATAGCTCTTAAATGGATTTTCGAAAAAAGTTAAATCCGTCCTAGGAATAAAATTTTTATTTGAACCGATAGTTTCAAGTAAATACAAATGAAATGCATATTCTGAATACTCTTGTGTGTTTTCCAATCTTAAAGGATAACCTGCAATTTGCGATAGAATAGCAAATGGTAAAAAATCTGCAGTAAAACCGCCTTCATTAATATCGTCTTCGAAATCTATTTCAACGTGACCTTTACCTTCTATATACATTAGAACTGTAGTACCCTTCTTGATTGTTTCTTTATGTGGCGGTATTTTGATTAGTTCTTGAATTAATCCAGAAAACAAATCTATTTCCCCAGCGTATCCCAAATTCATTATTACACCTGTCGCGACGATGTCACTATATGGTAAAGGCATAACCCAATTGATTAATTTCTCACATATTTCTTTATAGTCGGTTGATTTTTCTTTTGAAATAAATTTGGCAATAAATGAGATTGAATAATAAGCTATTAATTCAGGTAGTTTGGGAATTATTACGGTAAGTCCGTTTCTTAATTCTCGAATAGTTACAGAAGATGACTTTATTAATTCATTTAAATCATTTGTATAAAATTTTTTGAAAGTATTAATACGAACAGCACCGTTGCCAGTAGAAACAATATTCAAATCAGGGTCATTCTTTCGTTGTTCATATTCAGAAAAAAAACAAACACAAAGCTTTTTGTACAATCTATGTACGCTTTTTGTATAATGTTTATTATTTGCAAATAATTCTAAGAGTTTTAAGTCAGGTACTGCTATGATTTTTGTATACTCACCATCTTGCAAGTCTCGATGAAAAACACTTACCAAATGTCTTTGAACTCTTGGATGTCTATATTCCTGTGTAAAATGCCCTCCATGGTCTATTGCAACTTTAAACACATCAAACATGCTATTTACAGATGAATAATATTCATTATCTGTAAATTTTTCAATTTTTAGAATTTTACTCTGACTTCCAATAATAGTTTTATATCTCCTATTTTCAACAAATGCGATTTTTTTAAAGTTGAATTCGTCTATTGTGTATAATGTATGTTGATTTATTCCTGAAAAAATATCAATAAGTTCTATAATCTCATTTTTAATTTCTTCAGGAACTTCATTGTTGAAATTATCCAATAATAAATAGAATTTTGCGCTTGTGTTGTTGCTCAAAGAATTTATTAACCACTCTCTAATTTTATCTTTCGTTATTAAAACTTTTGTATTTCTTGAAAAATGATTTGCTAATTGCTGTAATATAGAGTAGTTGTGGTCGTAACAATCAAGGTAGAGAAGAAAATTATTTTCTGAATTATTCTTTTTGAAAAACTGATAAAGTAAAGAGGTTTTCCCACTAAATGAATAACCTACTATTCCAACTAATGAGTTAGAGTTTGCAAAAAGCTTTTCTACATCTAATAGTAACTCTCTTTCAATCTGGAATTCAGGACATATTGGTTTATTAAAATCATCAATTTGTCCTGATAGCATTTCAAATTTACTCTCCGTAATCTGATTAATAATTTTTGAAAATACAGTATTATCATTATTTAGTAATGTATTAACAGCCTCTTTGTAGTCATTGAGAGCTAACTTAAAAGAACTTTCTGTTATTTTTTCTATAAATGAAATGTCAATTTCTTGGCAATCAAGGGGCTCTTTAGTGTAAGTATTGAAAAATTTATTCTCATTACCATTTGAGATTAATGTGATTGGAGGCATTGGATGAACTAATCTTGCATACGACAAACCTTGTTCTTTATCGTTTGTAGTTAATGCCAACCCTTCCCTTTTTAATTCAAGTAGAATTATGTTTTTATCATCAATGGTAAGAAGTACATCGAATATTGCACGTGATGCATATTTAGACGGGTCATTTAAATCAACCAATACATTGTGATGTCCAAAATGAATATTAAACGATTTCTGGTGTTGTACATTAACATCTTTGAATGTTGGAAAAATCTGCTTTAGGATTCCATCAATTCTAGCTTCTAATGTATTTTCATTTAGCTTATCGCTCATATCTATGTTCTATTATGGTTGGGTCGTTTCTTTAGCATGATGCACAACGACCGAGGCTATGGGCATTTGGCGGTTTGCGGGAGCATTCGCTGTCGTGGAACGACAAAGTGAATGCGGGAGCAAAGACCGCTAAATGCACGTCAACCAGCCAATGAACATAGGCGTGTGTTAGGGGGTCGTTTTTTATTTGTTTTCATATTCAATTTGTTCATTCGGCGACAATCTTACTAACAATTTGTCTTCACCTAAATAGCCGACTGTCCAAGTGTCATATGAAGAATTAGTTTCCTTTATTACTTTCAAGTTATGTGAGTCAAGGTTCAAGTGAACTAATTTTGTCTTTGGCCACGATTTCTTGTCATGGAACTGTCTCAGCAAAACCCCACTTTGTGTTTGAAATGCAAATCTATGAAAGAATAATCCTTTCAATAGTTTGTTTATTTTGTCGTCGTCAGTTTGTAAGCTGTAAACTTTTACAATTCCGTCAAAAGCAGTTTCAAATTCAAGTCTTCGTGAAAAAGTCGTTCCTTTGAAATTCTCCCACTCTTCGAAATCTTTTCTTGTGAAATTAAATATCATTGTTTATTTGTCAAGAGTGTGATTGTTGTTGGTTCGAAATTTTCTTTAAGTCGTATGTATGTTTTTTCTTTATATTCTTGCGAACATAGACCTTTATTTATTAACTCTAAGTCTTGCAAGGTCGTTTCAATTAACGCCCAGTCATTCGGAAGAAATAATTCTTTCTCATGCTTAGTCCCGCATCTAACAAAACCGTCTGAGTCACCAAGATACTTGTTATATATGTCGATTTTCTGTATAGTAATCATGTCGATTTTCTTTTTTCTAAAATGCCCCCTAACGACCGAGGCTATGGGCATCTGGCGGTTTGCGGGAGCATTCGCTGTCGTGAAACGACAAGGTGAATGCGGGAGCAAAGACTGCTAAATGCACGTCAGCCAGCCAATGACCCATAGGCGTGTGTTAGGGGCAGTATTTTGTTTCATTTTAGTTCTTTGTCTAACCAATCATTTGCAGTGTCGATAATAATCTTTTTCAATTTTTCTTTTCTGAAAATGTAATAATAGTCCATTTCTCCGGATTCATCTTCTCCTATATTTATTGTGTCGTACTTTGCCAAATAGTCAACATCTTGCTTGTCGAAAAGCATATTTAGAAACTGTTTCTTGGGAAGACCTATTTTAATGTGGTTTTTAATTTCAATGCTGTCATCAACTATTTTCGCACATGCAATTTCCATAGAATTCGCGTGTTTGTAAAAGAAAGTCTTGATAAAAGAACCTTTATAAAAATATTTTGTCACTTTAAAAGTCTCTCCAAAAGATTTATAAGTTTCTCCTCTAAATTCAAAATATGGATACTTAGAAAGTAATGAGTCTTTTTCAAGAGAGCCAAAGATATTTGAGAATTTATCTCCTGCACAACAAATACTAAGTTTTTTTGCATTGTTGTCATAAAGCATGCTGAATTTATATTCTGACCTATTTGCAATCTCTTTTAGTTTTTCACTAGAAAATCCGGGGTCGTGAAAAACTTTTGCAGTCGTGTCAACTACTGCATATTTCGCTCCTGAGATTTTTAATTTTGTCCAGTCAAGATTCTTACTTCCCTCATTCCCCTTTTGTCTTTCAGTACAACTAAAAAAAGTAAAAAGAAAGAATAATATTAATGAAATGTCCCTGATTTTCATGTCTTTTCTTTTTTTTCTAATATTGCCCCTAACGTTTCCCTAAGAGAGACTCATTTCTGTAAGGGAAACAGAATTTCCCTTACATCCGCCTTGTGAGTCCTTTGTGTTTTTATAAATTGCTATTTATCAACAAAGTAATCAAATCGGGTGTATAATGATAATTTCTCTTACAAAACTTTTAACTTTTGTTTTTTATATCGCTCTGTTTATCTTATCGCGCAAATTCATATTCTTCTTACTGGAGTCAACAACTCCAGCTATATGTCCAAGCTGTCTAACGGATTTCGGATCTGGTCGAAGCCCTTGGTGGTTACGTGTGTGTAAATTTCGGTTGTCTTGCTGCTTGAGTGCCCCAGCAACGATTGTATATAGCGCAAATCGGTGCCGGCTTCAAGCAGGTGGGTGGCAAAACTATGGCGCAATGTATGAACCGTTATTCTTTTTTTCAGACCCACTTTCTCTACCGATTTTTTCAAAATTAGCTGAATGCTTTTTTGCGAATACCGTTCGCCCGATGCCCCTTCAAACAACCATACCTTGGGCTTGTATGCCGCCACATATTGCCTCAGCATTTCCAGCGTTTTATGGCCAAGCAACGTATAGCGGTCTTTCTTTCCTTTGGCCTGCTCCACCCGTATCTGCATCCGTTTCGAGTCAATATCCTTGATCTTCAGGTTGACAGCTTCTCCTATCCTCAGGCCGGCAGAATAAATCGTCATCAATATCACCCGGTGCTTCAGGTTGTCTGTCGCGTTGAATATTTTCAATATCTCTTCGGCGTTCAGCACTTCGGGCAAAAATTTTTCTTCGCGGGGTCTGTCAATATAGTAGATCTTCCGTTGTCCGCCCTTCACCCGTTCATAGTAAAATTTGATGGCGTTGATATATTGATTTTGAGAAGAAGTGGATACACGCCGCTCGGCTACCAGATAGCGTTGAAAATCATGAATCATCTCCTCCGTTATGTCGTCTATCCTGATGTCTTCGTAATAGTTAATAAACTCTTCGAAAAGAGCTGTATATACCTCAAAGGTGTTTGTGCTGTACCGCAGTTCTATCAGTTTGTTTTTGTATTCGACCGGACATGCACGGTAGTTCTTGATGTCGTACTTCGACTTGCGGGGCTTCACTTTGGGCTTTTCTTCTTCCCGATAAACGAATTTTAGGCCGTTATTCTCCGCAATGACCTGTAAGCGCGATAAAAAATTTTCTGAAAAAGGAATTTCCTAACAATTATACTCCGCGTTCCAACTGCGTAGCGGAAATTGTTTCAACGTCTCTTGAATTTCACGGTTGAACCTGAAATAAATCCTCAAAATTCGTTCCGACACACTTACCGCCAGCAATTCGTCTTTCGTAAACGATGGTTGTCCGGATGGCGTTGCGGTGGCAACCTTGTTGTTGTCCGTGCCAGGGTGTTCGGTTACCGACACCTGCCGCCCGTTGAAGTAATTCCGTATCAATCGGGCGTTTTGGCCATAGTTGGGTAGTTGCCAGCAAAACAAATCAGGCAGCCAGCGCGCAAACCTGAACGACCGTAAAAACTGTATGTCGGCTTCATTTTTCGGCATTTTCACAAAAATCACCTTCGGATAAATCCCAATGATTATATCCGCGTCCACCTCCGATTTGGCCTCTGCAGGTGATTTCAATTCCCGGTTTTCATCCGGTTTACCCTTCGGCGAGCAGCTTTCAACATCCGCGCCCTCCTTTGCGGCATGTGGAGTGGTGTATTCCACGTCGGGAAAAAGTTCTTTCAGTTTTGTAAAAGCCTCTTTCGTATAAGGAAGATGCCAGGCTTGCAGGCTTTGGCTCCAGCGGGCACCATCGATCTGTTTTATCAAACCGACGGTTGTATTGTCGTAGATAAAATCAATGCGGATACGGAATTCGGAATGATGCTCTACTTTTGTCGCTTTCATGGCAGGTTCCCTCAGATTATTTCTGTTCCTACGATAATTTCAGCTACAAACATACAATAAATTTTTAACAAACAAAAAGCAATGAAAGTATAATTTTGGGAAAGATATATTGATTGGGGCGTAGGATAAGTATTGCTTGTGCAGAGAGGGGAAGATGGGGAAAAGAAAAAGACTTCGGTGAAGGATTGTGTTCGCCGAAGCCTTTGGGGGATATCCTTACAGAATAAGGATGGTTTGCAGGTTACTCCACGGGCCTGCTAATGTCGGGTGTTTGGTGTTGTACCACCGGAAGTAGATGTAGAGCATTTTGCCGGAGCTCACCGAGCCTAAGGGTAGTGTAAAAATGGCTTTGGTGGAGATCTCTTTGGTAAGCCCTGTCGCGTCGGCCGATTCGGGCGGCGTGTTTCCTACCGCGTACACATACTGTACCGAGTCCGCTTCGTCGAAAATACCTGCGCGCTGGCCGGATGGACTGTAACATTTTACATTCATAGACCCACCTCCCAGTGGTTGCAGTATGGCCGAAAGCGGTTCGGTAATTGTGGAGGAAGGTTTGGAGCGGTTGCTCTGTAGCATTCCCCTTTTGATACCGAACAGTTCCAGGTCGGCAATCGTTACGTTGGGAGAGGCGGCGATACGGTCGAGCAGATGACAGTTCTGATCGAGTTCGACGCATTTGTCAATCAGCTGATAAAGCTGATCTTTCACCGCCACCGTGCGGGTGTTTTTCTTATCGCTGTATTTAATCATAAGAGGTGCCCAATCGTTATTGATATCTACCCATTGAGCTGCCTCTGCCGGTAGAATACCCAACCGTTCGGCGTTGGTAGGAGTTCCTGCGGTTAAAAAAACCGACGTGTTCGCGATGTAGGAATTAAAAACGATAATTCCCCGTGGAATTCTTGAGGTGTTTGTCATTGCATTCCGTTTTTAAAATTAATAATCGGACAAATTGAGCGATATATGGTAATCGATCCGGCACTACAAACCGGAAGATTGCTTTTTTGCATGATCGGCATTCCGCTTTAGTTCGGAGGGGTTGCAGCCGAAATATTCCCTGAAATCTTTGGCGAAATGCGACGAAGAGGTATATCCGAGCTGTATCCAGATATCCTGAATCTCTATCTGCCGGTTGGTCGATAGTGTTTTGTAGGCTTCCTGCATTTGCCTCTGCTTGGTATAGTCTTTGGGTGTATGTCCGGTCTCTTTTTTAAAGAGGCGGTGAAAATAGTATTCCGAAATCATGGCTGCATCGGCTATATCGCTGAGTTTTATTTTATGATCGAGGTTGTTCTCGATATAGCATATTGCCAAACGGATACGCTCTTTGTAATAATCTTTATCCATTGTTTGTAGTTCTTGTTTGACAAATTTATAGCTGCATGTGATGAAACCAACGACAAAATCTTGCTTTTTTTTGTATATAATCAAAAAAAATGTATTTGTTGCGGGGTTGATTCCCGCTGAAATATTCCGAATGCTATTGTTAATGGGACTTTGGAGAGTTTGAAGATGGAACGATAGGAAGATGCCGTATGCCGATGAACCCGGATTGGTGCTTACCTGTTTGGCGTAGCTGTGTAGGTGGGTGAAAGTAAAAAGCAACTTTCTGCTGTTGTTATCCTCTTCTTGTGTGCGGTAGTTCCCGGTTAGGATAACGAGCGATAATATTAAGGTGCGTATGCCGCCGGCCGATGCCGGGTTGTGTAGGAGCGGATGTGGGATGTATACCGTAGTCTCTTCGTTGTTTCCCCGGAAAGCTACGTTATACAACGATAAACCGTCAATGTATATTTGCGGAGTGTCGTTATACCTCCAGACTTCGTGCATGTGTATTGACGAGTCTTGGATGTACATGCACGATTTATCGTTATATCTCCAAGGTTCTTGCATGTGTATTGACGGTTCTTGCATATATAGCGAAGAGTCTTGCATGTGCATTCAAGGAATAAAAATGTGCATTGATGAAATAAAAATGTATAACGAAGAAGTTTGAATAAATAGCATCGAAATGGCGTAAATGAAAGATTCAGTGTGCTTTGAAGGCGTTTATCCGGTTTTATCCGTGTGCGATCAGGCTTCTCTCTCTCTTGGGAAGAGAAGGAGGAGGGTCATGGAAGAGCTGTCGGGACGGATTCTTTGGTGAAGGTCGAATGCCGGGCGTATGGGCACCGGTAAAACGACAAAGGCGGTTCACCGATCATCGGGAACCGCCTTTGCTATGGGTATGTATTGAAATTACTTCGAGTTTTCGGGCGTTTTCAGCCACTTATCCAACCAGTCGAAGAAGGTGCGTTGCCACAGAATGCCGTTTTGCGGCTTGGTTACCCAGTGGCTTTCGTCGGGGAAGTAGAGGTAGCGCGCCGGAATGCCTCTCAGCAGGGCGGCATTGTAGGCTGCCATTCCCTGCGAAGCCACGATGCGGTAATCCTTTTCGCTGTGCACCACCATAATGGGGGTATCCCACTTGTCGACGAAGCGGTGGGGCGAGTTGGCATAGCTGCGTTGTGCCGTGGGGTTGTTTTTATCCCAGTAGGCGCCGCCCAAATCCCAGTTTACAAACCACATCTCTTCGGTTTCGCAATATTGCTGTTCCAGGTTGAAGATGCCGTCGTGTGCCAAAAAGGCTTTGAAACGTTTGTCGTGGTGACCGGCCAGCCAGTAGACCGAGAATCCGCCGTAGCTGGCACCCACGCAACCTAAGTGTTCTTTGTCCACATAGGGCTCTTTGGCAAGCGCGTCGATCGCCGAGAGGTAATCCTTCATGTTTTGTCCGCCGTAGTCGCCGCTGATCTGTTCGAGCCACTCCTGACCGAAGCCGGGCAATCCGCGACGGTTGGGAGCTACCACGATGTAACCGTTGGCTGCCATAATCTGCATGTTCCAGCGGTAGCTCCAGAACTGGCTTACCATGCTTTGCGGTCCCCCTTCGCAGAAGAGCAGGGTGGGGTATTTCTTGTTTTTGTCGAAGTTGGGCGGATAAATTACCCATGTCAGCATATCCTTGTTGTCGGTTGTTTTGATCCAGCGGCCTTCCACGTTGGCTATTTTTAGCTGAGCCATCAAATCTTTATTCTCGAACGAGATTTGTGTCTCTTTGCCGTCGGCCGGGTTGATCGAAAAGATTTCGGTAGGAGCCGACATCGATTGACGCGATCCGATCAGGTTTTTGCCTGCCAAATCGATAGAGAGGTAGTCGTGCACCCCTTCGGTCACGCGGCGAATGGCATTTGTTTTGACATCGGCCACAAAAATATCTTCCACGCCGTGGAATGGACTGATAAAGTAGAGCTTGCTGTTATCCTTGCTCCAGCAGATGTTGTGAACGCTCTGGTCGAGCTTTTGGGTATAGTCTTTGGCGGTTTTAGTGGCAAAATCGTACACCATCAGGCGCGACTTGTCCGACTCGTAACCGTCGTGTTCCATACTTTCCCAGGCAATTTTCTTGCCATCGGGCGAGAATACCGGATTAATATCGTAGCCCATCATCCCTTCCGAAATGTTTTCGGTGGTTTTGGCTGCAACATCGTAGAGGTAGATATCCGAATTGGTAGAGAGGGCGTAGGCTTTACCCACCTTTTTGCGGCAGGTGTAGGCAATCTTTTTGCCGTCGGGCGACCATGCCAGTTGCTCCACACCACCCATCGGGCGCATGGGCGATTCGAACTGAGTGTCCTGCAACAGGTCGGTGTCGTTGGTCAGTTTGCTGCCGTCGAAATCGGCCACAAAAGGATGGGGATAACTGTCTACCCATTCGTCCCAGTGGCGGTACATCAGGTCTTCGTTGACGCGACCCGTTGTCTTGTCGAGACCTGCAAAAAGTTTCGCCTGCGGGTTCTCTTTTTTGACCGTTTTGATGTACAAGATGTGTTTGCCGTCGGGGGCATATTTAAATCCTTCGATACCGCCATCGATCGACGAAATCTGTTTGCGCTCCTGTCCGTCGGGGGTCATCTCGCAGAACTGGTCGTTACCATCCTTGTCGGGATAGGTAAAGCCGATGTGCCTGCCGTCGGGGCTGAAAGCCGGACTGCCTTCGCTCTTTGCCGTTTGGGTCAAACGTTGTACGTTGCTGCCGTCGGCATTCATCATATACAGGTCGGCGTTGCTCTTGTTTTGTTCCACGCTGTAGTAGCGCACGCTGTACAATACCTTTTTGCCGTCGGGCGAAACAGTTACATCACCAACCCGACCGAAAGCCCAGAGCGCCTCGGGGGTCATCACTCCGTTCTGCACCCTGAAGTCGCTTTTTTCAATCAGCTTTGCTTCGTCTTTTGCATGGGAAGGAGTTGCGCATAAAGTCATAATCAATAAAGTAAAAATCAGTTGCTTCATAAAACTAATTTGAGAATTTCAAAATTTGAGGATGTGAAGATTTGGGGATGTGGAAATGGAACTGACAAAATGAATTAAGCGCAAATGCGATTGATTTGCGCTTAATTTTCACATTTTAGCTAACGCTGATTTTCAATTCAAATCCCCAAATTTTCAAATTATCGGGTTAAATATACTCTTCCTTGAATTTTACCTGTGCGTCGGTAACAAATTGTCGGATATGTTGTTCGTTCTCTTGTTTGCAGATAAGCAGTACGTTGTTCGACTCGGCCACGATGTAGCCTTCCAGACCGTCGATCACTGCCAGTTTACCGGGCTCCAGCGTAACAATATTTTCTTTACTGTTGTAATATTGCGCGTTGCATTTGAGTGTAACGTTTTGGTTTTCGTCTTTGTCGGATAACTCATATAGTGAGCCCCAGGTGCCCAGATCGGACCATCCGAAGTCGGCCGTCAGCACATGCACATTGTCGGCTTTTTCCATGATACCGTAGTCGATGGAGATGTTGTGGCACGAAGGAAAAGCATCGTTGATAAACTCCTGCTCTTTGTCGGTGTTGTAGAGCGTCTCTCCTTCTGCAAATTTCTGGTGCATTTCGGGCAACAGGTTCTCAAAGGCGGAATTGATGGTTTGCAGGTTCCAGAGAAACATGCCGGAGTTCCAGAAGAACTCACCGCTTTGCAGAAATACCTTGGCTAGTTCCAGATCGGGCTTTTCGGTGAATGTCAACACTTTCCGAAGCGCGCCTTTGCCGTCGGCAACCTGAATATAGCCGTAGCCGGTTTCGGGGCGGTTGGGCTTGATGCCCAGCGTCAGCAGGCAATCGTTTTTCTCAATAAAATCGAGTCCCGTACGGATCGTGTTGCCGAATTCATCCTCTTTCAAAATCAGGTGATCGGAAGGGGTAACGATGATGTTGGCCTTGTCGGTTTGCGATTTGATACGATGCACGGCGTAAGCGATACAGGGGGCCGTGTTGCGGCGGCAGGGCTCCAGCAAAACCTGATTGGCTGAAATTTCGGGAAGTTGTTCGAGTATAAGGTCTTTGTAAATTACATTAGAAACAATGAGAATGTTTTGTGCCGGTACAAACTTGCTGAAACGGTCGAAGGTCATTTGCAGGAGAGAGCGTCCGGTGCCAAAGAAATCGAGAAACTGTTTGGGACGGTTGTTGCGGCTGAAAGGCCAGAAACGGCTGCCGATTCCACCTGCCATGATGATGCAATAATTATTTTCCATAGTTTTAAATGGGTTTTTAACCAATTGAATATAAGATTGTTATTTTGTGTTGGTTATAGGAGCAAAGTTACACTATTTTTTGAATTAGCACAAAGTGATTGTTTAAATTTTAATGTATGATATACTCTTTTGGAAAACAGTAAGGTATGGCTTGGTATGTGTGATTGAAAGTGAAACCGGCTTAAAAAATGAAAGCGTCCGGTGTGAAATCATGTCCGACCTTTCAGGTCGTGTCGGTAGCAGGTTGTCTTCGCACAGGTCACAGACCGGTGGTTGTGCAAATAAGGCTTTTCAAGCCACCGGACAGAGTTGCATTGGATTCATGCTACCTGAAAGGCCTTGTTTTTATTATTCAAAGAATCATAGAGGGTCGGTAATACCATCACAAGATATACCATTAAGAAATTAAGACTATTAAGAGTGGTTCTCCTTCATTTTCTTCATTCCTTAATGGTTTGAATTTTGCTGTTTTCGTCTCGAAAAAATCAGAGCTTAACAGCCCTGCTGTTGCGGAGGAAACGTTTACCGTGTTATGTGAGAAATACGACTATCCTTTTTTCATCGGGATAAATCACAACATGATTTTTGGAATAACACCTCCGGTGCTTAGCGATCGCTTTACCGATAGTCATTTTCATTTTTGTATTTAATCATCGTTTGAAGCGAAATTATGAGGATTTCCGTTCCAAAAAGAGTAAATTTGCTATCCTTAATTACAATAGAAACCAAATGCAGTATAATTTTGATGAACGGATAGAGAGAGAGAATACTAATTGTTATAAATATGACCTGAGAGAGAAGGTGTTTGGTACGGAAGAGGTTATTCCCATGTGGGTGGCCGATATGGATTTCCGCACGCCGAATTTCATTACGGATGCGTTGAAACAGCGCCTGGAACATGAAATTCTGGGTTACACAATTCCATCTCTCAGCCTGAAACAATTGTGTGCCGATTGGCAGAAGCGTCGTTACGGTTGGGAGGCAAATCCCGATTGGTTTGGTTTTGTGCCGGGAATTGTTACCGGATTGAGCTTTGCCGTCAATACCTTTACGCAACCCGGCGACAGGGTGATTGTGCAACCGCCGGTCTATCCGCCGTTTTTTAAAGTGCCGGGCGGTAACAGCCGTGAAGTGGTTTATAATCCGTTGAAAGAGGTGAACGGACGTTACGAAATGGATTTCGATCTGCTCGAAAAGCAGTTGAACGATAACGCCAAACTCTTTATCTTGTGTCATCCGCATAATCCCGGCGGGCGCGTGTGGGAGAGAAAAACGCTTGAAAAACTGGCCGAATTGTGTGCGTCGAAAGGGGTTTTGATTATCTCCGACGAGATTCATGCCGATATGACCTATCACGCTTTCCGGCATATACCCTTTGCCTCAGTTTCGGAAACGGCGCGCGACAATTCGGTGACCTTTATGTCCCCCAGCAAAACGTTTAACGTGCCGGGACTGATCAATTCCTATTATGTGATTCCCAATCCGACCTTGCGCCGGCAATTTGAAGTGGCCATGGAGCATGTCGATCTGCATGTGAATCTTTTCGGATTTGTGGCTACCGAAGCGGCCTACACGCACGGCGAAGCGTGGTTGGATCAGATGGTGGATTATCTGGAAGGGAATGCCCGTTTTATAGTCGATTACTGCGAAAAGAATATTCCGGGGGTAAAAGTCATGATGCCCGAATCCTCTTTCTTAGTGTGGATCGATTTCTCTGAGCTGGGATTAAGTAACGATGCATTGCGTAAGCTAATTATTGAAAAAGCCGGACTTGGCCTCAACGACGGACCTACTTTCGGACCCGGAGGTGAAGGGCATCAACGCATCAATGTGGGTTGTCCCCGTTCGCTGGTGGTTGAAGCCATGGAGCGCATCGAAAAGGCGGTGAAATCAATTTGAAAATGTGCCAATGTGCCGATGTGCCAATGTGCTAATATGCCAATATGCTAATTTGAGAATTTGAGGATTTGGAAATGTGAAAATGGAATCTGGAACTTGGAATTTGGAACCCATAAATCTCGCAATGTCAGATTACTAAATGGTGAATCGTAAATGCTAAAATAGTAAATAAACTTATGCCTAAACTAACATTATTTATACAGGATACCTGCCCGTTTTGTCGCCGGGCATTGGGGTATATCGACGAGCTGAAAAAGCTTGACGAATACAAAAATATCGATATTGAAGTGGTAGACGAAAACGTAGAGAAAGAGCGTGCCGATTCGTACGATTACTATTACGTGCCGACATTTTATCTGGGCAAAGAGAAATTGCACGAAGGCGGCATTTACTTGAATGAGGTGAAGGCCCTTTTCGACGACCTGCTTAAACGGCAATAAACGCTCGTCTTGTCTGCCTGCAGAGCGGCATGGTTGCCGGTCTAAATGGTTTATTTTGTTCACTTTTTTGCCTCGAAAGTCAGGGAAAAAGGTTATATTTGCATGATTTTTGAAAAACAAACAGAACACCACTATTTTTCGGAAAATGAAGGTATTAAAATTTGGAGGAACATCGGTCGGAACCGCACAGCGTTTCAAAGATGTAGCGAAGTTGATTTGTGATGGTAGTCAAAACCTGGTAGTACTGTCGGCCATGTCGGGCACCACGAATACGTTGGTGGAAATATCCGATTATTTTTATAAAAAAAATCCGGTAGGGGCCATGGAAGTGATTAATGCTTTGGAGAAAAAGTATTTGAATACCATGCGCGAACTTTATTCTGTTGATGAAACCCGGTTGGAAGCAGAGACAGAGGTAAAGAAATTACTCAACTATATCCGTACCTTTTCAAAAAGTATTTTTACGCTCTTTGAAGAAAAAATCATTTTGGCTCAGGGCGAAATGCTCTCTACCACAATGATGAATATCTACCTGAAAGAGATTGGGGTGAAGTCGGTACTGCTTCCGGCACTGGAAATAGTCAAAACCGATAAAAATGCAGAGCCCGATACTGTTTATATCCGCGAAAACCTGCAGAAACAGTTGCAGGCCAATCCGGATGCCGAGATTTACATTACACAAGGCTATATCTGCCGTAACTTTTATGGTGAAATAGATAACCTGCAACGGGGTGGTAGCGAT
The DNA here is from genome assembly GCA_963678265.1 of uncultured Microbacter sp. Lineage (GTDB taxonomy): Bacteria > Bacteroidota > Bacteroidia > Bacteroidales > Paludibacteraceae > Microbacter. The sequence continues at coordinate 358,431 of OY782761.1, read as the reverse complement.
TATACCGCTTCGCTGTTGGGCGCGGCTCTCGAAGCCGAAGAGATTCAGATCTGGACCGATATTGACGGAATGCACAACAACGATCCCCGTTTTGTGAAAGGAACCAAGCCGGTTCGTAATCTTCATTTCGAGGAGGCTGCCGAGTTGGCCTATTTCGGCGCTAAAATTCTGCATCCTACCTGCGTGTTGCCCGCCAAACTGAATAATATTCCTGTTCGACTGTTGAATACGATGGATCCGTCGGCTCCGGGTACGATCATCTCGAACGAAACCGAACATGGCAAGGTGAAGGCTGTGGCTGCCAAGGATGGCATTACGGCCATTAAAATCAAATCGGGTCGCATGTTGCTCGCTTACGGTTTTATGCGTAAGGTATTTGAAATCTTTGAAAGCTATCAGACGCCGATTGACCTTGTTACCACTTCCGAAGTAGGTGTCTCCGTGTCGATTGATAAGAGCAAACACCTGGAAGAAATTGTCAACGATCTGAAAAAATTAGGAACGGTTACCGTCGATAGCGATATGGTGATTATCTGCGTGGTTGGCGATCTGTTTTACGAATATGTCGGGCTGCAGGCTCTCGTAGTGAATGCGATGAAAGATGTGCCGGTTCGTATGGTTTCGTATGGCGGAAGCAATTACAATATCTCTTTTCTTGTCAAAAAAGAGGATAAACAAAGAGCGCTTCAGGCTTTACAAACTATTTTCAACTAAACAGGCAACCCGTCTGACAAAATATGCCAACGTGCCGGTTACCCGATTTCGGAGTATTGGCATGTTGGCAAATTAGCATATAAAAATAGTACATTTATGATAAAAGGGACATTTCCGATAGATAAACTGAGGGTGATCGAAACACCCTTTTATTTTTACGACCTGAAGTTGCTCGGTCAGAATTTAGAAGCTGCAAAGACGGAGGCTGCTCGCTACGGATATCATGTGCATTATGCCGTAAAAGCGAATGCAAACGACCGTATTTTGCAGATTATCGCTAAGGCCGGTTTTGGCGCCGATTGTGTGAGCGGTGGCGAAGTGGAAGCCTCTGTTAAAGCCGGTTTCCCTACCGAGAAAGTGGTTTTTGCCGGTGTGGGAAAAGCCGATTGGGAGATAAACCTCGGGTTGGATAACGATATTTTTTGCTTCAATGCCGAATCGATTCCGGAGTTGGAGGTGATTAACGGGTTGGCCGCCGCCAAAGGCAAAAAGGCTCGTATCGCGTTGCGTATTAATCCGAATGTGGACGCCCATACGCACCATTACATCACTACCGGACTGAACGAAAATAAGTTCGGGTTCAATATGGAGGACATGGAAAAGGTGGTGGCATTGATCGCAACCTTGTCCAATATCGAATTGATCGGAATCCATTTTCATATAGGTTCGCAGATTACCGATATGTGTCCGTTCCAGAACCTTTGTGTTCGCGTGAACGAGATTCAGGATTTCTTTGAACAAAAGGGAATTAAACTTGCGCATGTAAATGTGGGCGGCGGTTTGGGAATTAATTACGAACATCCCAACCATGTGCCTGTTCCCGATTTTGAAGGTTATTTCCGGGTTTTTCATCGCCATCTTCAGTTGCGACCGGGTCAGCAGCTCCATTTTGAACTGGGACGCGCCATGGTGGCTTCGTGCGGTAGTCTGATTACCAAAGTGCTCTATGTGAAACAGGGAAGCACCAAGAAATTTGCGATTGTCGATGCAGGGATGACCGATCTGATCCGTCCTGCTCTTTATCAGGCATATCATCATATTGAAAATATCACTTCGGATGAAGAATTCGAACCGTATGACGTGGTAGGGCCCATTTGCGAATCGTCCGATACGTTCGGAACGGCGCGTATGCTCAACGGAACCAGGCGGGGCGATCTTATTGCCTTGCGTTCGGCCGGAGCGTATGGCGAAATAATGGCCTCGCGCTATAACCTGCGAAGATTGCCGGGAGCGAGTTATTCCGATCCGGAATAAAAGACCGGAACCTGATCAGTCAGGTAACTGAAAAATAAATTTGCTGAAGATTAAACCGAAATGAATATTTTAGCCTCCCTACAACATTTGACTCTGCTCGATTATTGCTTGCTTGTCGCTTTGTTGGTAGTGTTTGGAATCCAACTTTACTATTATAGTTTTCACTTTGCATCCATTCTCAAGTACCGGAAAAAAAGCGATCGGGGCATTGTCCCTTTTGCTGAAGAGTTACCTCCGGTTTCGGTGATTATTTGTGCAAAGAACGAATCGGAAAATTTACGCCGTTTTTTGCCGTGCATTCTTGATCAGGATTATCCCTGTTTTGAAGTGATTGTCGTCAACGACGGATCGACCGATGAAACGTCGGACCTGCTTCAGGAACTCAGTCTTACTTATCCGAATCTTTACCGCACGTTTGTTCCCGAGAATGCCAATATCCGGAGTACGAAAAAACTGGGGTTGACTATTGGAATTAAAGCAGCAAAATTTGATGTGTTGCTCTTTACTGATGCCGACTGTGAACCTGCCAGCAACAAATGGATTGCCAATATTGCCCGTAACTTTACGCAAAGTACCGAGTTTGTTCTGGGATATGGCGCATACATGCATGAGAAAGGGTTTATGAGCCGGATGATTTCGTTCGATACACTCTTTATCGGAATGCAGTCGCTGGGATATGCGCTGACGGGCCATCCCTACATGGGTGTGGGGCGCAATATGGCTTACCGGAAAGAGACTTTCGTTCGGATGAAAGGTTTCTCGAAGTCCTTGGCTATTCAGTCGGGTGATGATGATCTGTTTGTGAATAACGGTGCTAACGAATACAATACCCGCGTCGAGATTTCGCCCGAAAGCGTGACATGGTCGGTGCCGAAATCGACATACCGTAGTTGGTTCCGACAGAAGGAACGTCATCTGTCGACCTCCTCGTTTTATAAAGCCGACGGTTTAATGCGTATCGGTATGGAAGTGATTTCGCGTGGGCTGTTCTACGCGTTGATTTGTGCCATTGCCATTGTGTCGCCATGGATATTCGCCGCTGTTGCCGGTCTGTTATTCCTTGCGCGTTATGTCGTGCAGATGGTGGTGACGAATAAGGTTGCCAAACAGTTCGGCGAACGTCGATTCTATCTCTCGTTACTGCTGTTTGATATTTTATTACCGTTGATAAGTCTATATATCAAGCTGTTCAGTAAAAAGACCATTTTCCGTTGGAAATAACTTCGTTTTTGACGTAAAACATATCAGCCTTCGCTCAAACGGAGGCTTTTTTTTGTTCGTTTGCACTTTATTCTGGAGACGTTAATCTCTTTCATATCTTAACCTCGAAGATATTTTGTTAGAAAAAAATCGCTAATTTTACATTTCAGTTCGTATGACATATAAGACCTATAATCGGCTGAAGTGTATTCCCCAATATGGATTGCATCAAAAAAACTGTTGTGAATAACCACCGGTAGCACAACGTTTCGCAAAGTGATTACACTAAGCGCCACAAAGTTTTACGTGTATGGAAGAAAATACAATTAGCCGAATGGTACTGGATGCCGCTTTTAAAGTGCACACAAAGCTTGGTCCCGGGTTACTCGAAAAGGTATATCGGGAATGTATGGCGTATGAACTTCTAAAGGAGGGTTTACAAGTAGAACAAGAAGTGCCCATCCCTTTGGTTTATGAATCTGTGAAATTTGATTGCGGCTATCGAATTGATCTGTTGATCAATAAAAAAGTTGTGATCGAATTGAAGGTGGTAAATGACTTTACAATTGAGCATATAGCGCAATGTTTAACCTATATGCGATTTTCGGGGTGTAAGCTTGGATTACTTTTGAACTTTTATAAAAGATCGATGAAAGATGGAATCAAACGGTTGATTTTATAATTTGAAAACTTTGCGTTACGTTGTGAATTTACTTTGTGTGACTTTGTGCAACTGTAACTTTACTTGTTGTTTTACATAATACAATTAATAATCATGTCTGTATTTAATGATTTAGAACCGAAGCTTCTCTGGAGCTTCTTCGATGAGATTCGTCAGGTGCCGCGTCCTTCTAAAAAGGAGGGGAAAATTATTGCTTATCTGAAAGCTACCGGCGAAAAACTGGGTGTTGAAACCGTGGTGGATAGTGCCGGAAATGTGGTGATGCGCAAGGGGGCTACTCCCGGAAAAGAGAAGTCGCCGGCCGTTATTCTGCAGGCTCATATGGATATGGTGTGCGAGAAAAACAGCGATGTACAGCACGATTTCGAGAATGATCCGATCGATATTTATATTGAAGACAACTGGCTCAAAGCCAAAGGAACCACCCTTGGTTCGGATAACGGCATCGGCATTGCGGCCGCTTTGGCTGTGTTGGCTTCGGATAACGTGGAGCACGGGCCCATCGAATGTCTCTTTACGGTCGATGAGGAGACTGGGCTGACAGGTGCCGCTGCGTTGGGTGCCAACGCGTTGAAAGGATCGGTGTTGCTTAATCTCGACTCGGAAGATGATGGTGAGATTTTTATCGGATGTGCCGGAGGTATCGATACCGTTGCCACGTTGTCGTATGCGCCGGCGATGGCACCGAAGAATTATTTCTGGGCCACTATAACAGTCAAAGGGCTTAAGGGCGGCCATTCGGGCGACGATATCGAAAAGGGATTGGGGAATGCCAACAAGATTCTGAATCGCTTCTTGTGGCAACAGTCCCGTAAAACCGACCTGCGTCTGGCACGTTTTGACGGGGGTAATCTTCGAAATGCCATTGCCCGCGAGGCGTATGCCCTGATAGGAATTCCGTTTGAACAGAAGGAGCAACTGCGTATCGATTTCAACCACTATATCACCGATGTGGAGGGTGAACTGTTGCTCAAAGAGCCGGATATCCGGCTGGAACTTGAGTCGGAAAGCGCTCCTGCTACAGTGGTCGATAAGAAGACAGCCGACGCGCTTCTCAATGCGTTGTATGCCTGCCCGCACGGACCACTTCGCATGAGTGACGAACTGCCGGGGTTGGTGGAGACATCGACCAATCTGGCTTCTGTGAAATTTGACGATGCCAACAATATTATCGTTACCACCAGTCAACGCAGCTCCATCGAATCGGCCAAGCACAACGCGGCTGCGATGGTCAATAGCGTGTTTACGCTGGCCGGTGCAACGGTGAAACATGGAGAAGGCTATCCCGGCTGGAAACCGAATCCCAATTCGCCGGTGGTGAAGACTACGGTAGAGGCTTACGAACGCCTCTTTGGCAATACGCCCCACGTGCGTGCTATCCATGCCGGACTCGAATGCGGCCTCTTCCTCGAGAAATATCCGCACTGGGACATGGTCTCTTTCGGACCAACCATCCGTGGGGCTCACTCGCCGTTTGAACGCCTCGACATAGAAGCCACCCAGAAATTCTGGAAACTGCTGGTGGAAGTGCTCAGAACGATATAACACAGGTATAAGGTATAAGTAGTAAGTGGTAAGGGATAAGTGGTCAGGAATCTGAAGGCTGATGTAAAATAGTTTGCAATATCTAATTTGTTATCCTATCTTTATCTTGTTTTTCTATGCAAACTACTTATACCTTACTACTTATACCTTATCACTTACCCCTTATCCCTCTATTTATGGGCATACAACGTTTTGAAGATATAATTGCATGGCAAAAGGCTCAGAATTTTGCTGTGGATATCTATGCCGTTTTTGGTAATTTGAAAGACTTTGGATTCAAAGATCAGATCTGTCGGGCGGTTGTTTCGATCTCGAATAATATCGCCGAAGGATTTGATCGTAGCTCGGTTGCCGACTTTTCGAGATTTGTATATATTGCTTTGGGGTCGTGCAGCGAAACAAAGTCGATGCTCTATCTGGCACAAAAGCTGAACTATATTTCCGAAACACAGAAGTCGGATTTGCTCGATAAAGCAGAGGAAATCTCCAAAATACTCAGAGGTCTTCTTAAATCGTTGAAGAAGAAATAGCCCTTCCTTTTTACTTACCACTTATACCTTATACCTTACCCCTTATCCCTATTGTTTCATGAAATTGACTACCGAAATCACCATCCCCTCGCCGCTGTTGCCGGTTACGTACGATGACCGCTTGCTGACTATGGGCTCGTGCTTTGCCGAAAATATTGGCGGGCGGTTGTGTCGGTACGGCTTCGATAGTGAAGTGAATCCTTTCGGTATTTTGTACAATCCGCTTTCCATAGCGGCTTCGCTCGAACGGTTGCTTGCCGGAACGCCGTATGATGCCTCCGAATTGTTTCAGTATAACGGTTTGTGGCATAGTTATGCTCATCATGGTAGCTTCTCGGATGTGACTGCTGCCGGGGCTCTGGATAAGATCAATGCCCGGTTTGTGACGGCAGCCGACCGTTTACCCCGCTGCAATGTGCTGCTGATTACCTTTGGTACGGCGTGGGTCTATCGCCGCAGGGGAGAGGAAGCTGTGGTTTCTAACTGCCATAAAGTACCGGAAAAAGAGTTCGATCGGTCGCGTTTGTCGGTCGAGGCTATTGTGGAGCGGTGGACTCCTCTTTTGGCGCGGCTGAAGGCGCTGAACCCGAAGATGCAGGTGCTTTTTACGGTGAGTCCGATTCGTCACTGGAAGGACGGGGCGCACGAAAACCAACTGAGCAAGTCGATGCTGTTGCTCGCTATCGATCGGTTGGTGGAGCTTTGTGGTACGCTCTATTTTCCGGCGTATGAGCTGATGATGGACGAGCTGCGCGACTATCGTTTTTATGCCTCCGACATGTTGCATCCTTCGGAGGTGGCGGTCGATTATATTTGGGAGCGGTTTGCCGACTGCTGTTTCGATAAAACCACCCGCGATACCATGCACGAAGTCGGGCAGGTTGCCCGTGCCATGGCTCACCGTCCGCTCAATCCCGAGTCCGAAGAGTATGTCCGTTTTTGTCAACAAACGTTATTACGCAAAGAACGTTTGTTGCAGCATTATCCTGCCATTCGCCTCGATCGTTTGACCGAATAGCGGCACAAACCGTATCAGTTCCCGGATTCATATTTCTCCTTCTTTCTGGTTTCTTGTCTGATAGCATTCTTTCGGTTCATTGTGACTTGGAGCGCCATCAATCAGGGAGGTGTTGATAACGTGTCGGTAATTGTTGATAACTTTTTGGATAAATCGAAATCCATCGTATTTAAACATAAAAATTATTTCTACATTTGTGCATCGGACGATACGAATATAATTCTTGTTATAACGTATTTAATCCGAATCTCTAATTCAAAATCTATAGGGAATGGTCAATCACCGGTTGTTTCGGCAATCGGGGTTGGCCTCGAGGCCCGATTCTCTCGCTTGTTTTTTTACGTTATACTTTCACTAACCAAAGATGCCTTATGGGCGGTGCCAGGCAGGATACCGGTTTGCGGGTATCCTGCGGTGGTTTTTTCTTTCGAAAAATGAATTGCAATGTCTATATTTGCATGTACGGGACGAATTAATTATTACAAAAACGAAATGATGAAATGCTCCTGTTCTGCTAAATACTTATGTGTGTGGCAATAATATAACCGGGCATTCCATCTGATCTTCAAAAAACAAATTATTTACGAATGAAACAATTCGGAATAGTATTATTGGCCGCGCTCGTTTTGTGCGGTTGCGCTAAAAAAAGCGGAAGCGGGCCTGTGCATAAGCCCGATTGGAAAGCGCGTCAGACGAATGTGACTGACTTTTCGCGTTGCGTGCAGGGATCAACCTACCTGCCGGTCTATTCGCAAATTTACCAGTTACATGCAACTAAAACATACGACCTGACGGTGACAGCCAGCATACGCAATATTTCGCCGAAGGATACCGTTTTTTTGCAAAAGGCCGATTATTACGGTACCGACGGGCAGTTGGTACGACGGTATCTGAATCATACGGTCTTTCTGAAACCGCTCGAAACGGTGGAAATTGTGATTTACGAGAAAGACCGCGCGGGAGGTACCGGTGGCAATTTTGTGTTCGACTGGGCGGCTAAGAGTGAGAGCGAAGCGCCTCTTTGCGAAGCGGTGATGATCTCTACCTCGGGTCAGCAGGGTCTTTCGTTTCTGACGCGTGGGGTACGGATTGATAGATAATTATGAATGATGAATTATAAATCATTATGATTATCTGGTGTGTCACCTAATTGAGTTTTATATCGTCTGAATTGAATTAAAAATCAGCGCAGCTAGAGGCATGACTTTTAGTATAGTCCGACCTTTCAGTATGAAAATGCGGCTATTCAAGCCATTAGGCAAAATATCAGATACTCATTTAAATCATTGGTGCAATGAAAAATCATAAATTTTGCCAGAGTTGCGGAATGCCGTTCCGGGAAGATCCCGCGGGTGGGGGAACCGAAGCTGACGGTACCAAAAGTACGGTTTATTGCAGTTATTGCTACAGGGACGGTAGTTTTACGTTTACCGGAAGCCTGAAGGTGTTTCAGAAATTTTGCCGGCAGAAGATGATCGAAAAGGGTCTGCCGCGTTTTACCTCCTGGCTCTTTACCCGCGGCATGGGACGGTTGGAAAGGTGGAAGCGAAAATAACCTTTGGTGCCGCTAACCCGGCTTCGGAACCGACAATCGTATTTTCAACTACCCGAGACCATCATCGGGAGGTAACTCATTCTAAAGACAGCGACGCGACCGCGTCCGGCAGCGCTGTAATCAAATAGCGTAGGGTTTGAGGGACGGGGAGAGAAGTGATTTTTTGAAACACTCTCCCCGTTTGCCACATGTCTGCGTTGCCGCTTGAATTATTCGTTTAAAAATCATATCTTTGCACTATGATGAAAGTGCTGAGAAATATTGCGGTAATTAAAATTGCATTGCTCTACTGTTGCATGATCGCCATTAACGGCGGTGCAACTCTGCGCATCAGCGATAACCGTCATCATTCTCCGGATCATGCCGTGACGTCCGTTACGGTCACTCCGATCGATCATCAGGCCTATGCCGGTCAGGAGAAACTCACCGGTTCCAATGCCGGCACTCTTTCTCCGGTTTCAAAGAATCAGGTACGCGAGCAGATACTTGCTGCCCGTATCGTTGCCGGTTGTTATCACCACACGTTGTCGTGCTATCTCTTCTATGCCGATTCTCAAATCCGGCGGTTGGAGAAACCCGACATTGTTTTTCCCTTCCACACCTTCTGGTAAAATTTCCTTTTTGCAAAGGGCTCTTTTTTAGTGTCTGCCGGTTGTAGCCGTAAGCAGACCAATCGTTTATTTTAAACTCCGGCCGGGTTCGTTTTAAGCGGGTTCGTTCTTGCTTTATCACGTTCCGGGCCTATTCAAATTCAATCAAAACTATGCTAGATACAGGAACAACTATTGTAGGAATAATAATTATCGCGGTTTGCGTTGGTTCATTCATGTTGATAAGCCGCGGTGGAAAGTCGAAACACATAGCATTGCTGAAAATGCTCGAGTCGTTCGCGCAACAGAATGGATCTTCGCTTGCTCAGTCGGATACCTGTCCTACGCTGGCTATCGGGCTCGATGCTTCGCGACGCAAACTTTTTTACCTGAAAAAGAGGGGACAGCAGCACGATATGCAACTGTTCGATTTGTCGGAATATGAAAAGTCGTATGTTATGAGCAATACCCGTACTGCCGGCGAAAAAGGAGAGTTGAAGGCTGTAGACCGGTTGGTGCTGGTGCTGTCGGCCGGTAAGCGGAAACAGGCGGATGCGATGCTCGAGTTTTACAATGTGGAGTACGACAGCTTACGCCTGATGGGCGAATCGCAGTTGGTTGAACGGTGGGCAGCCATTGTGAATGAGGCGATAGCAAATGTTGCCGGTAATAAATAATCGCTGAAATCAATTCATCCGAAAGGGGTACTGCACTATCTTTGCAGTACCCTTTTTACGAAAATACAAATTTATGAATACTGTTTCATTCATTTTATATTCTCCGTATACGACCTCTCCTGTCCTTCGGACATCCTCTCCAAAATGGAGAGGAAAAAAGGAGTGTTATGTTTTATTTGAGAGGGGCTTTAAACCTGCATTAATGAGTTTTATTTTACATTGTTACTGCCGTGTTCCTCCTCTCCTTGGGAGAGGAGGTTAGGAGGAGAGGTCAGGACAACGCAGAATTCATCTACTTCATAATAATCCATTTGCTATAAATTCTAATTTATGAATACCGAACATGATATGCTGACTACAGAGACGGAGAATAGTGCCGTCGGGATCGAAACCATACAGCGGAAGACAATCCGTCGTCATTTTGTCGATCTGTTGCTGATAGTACTCGGCATTTTCTCGGCGGCATTCGGCTTCAAGGGGTTCCTGCTTACCAACCATTTTATCGATGGAGGTGTTACTGGAATCTCGCTGTTGGTGTCGGCGGTTACGGGGTGGCCTTTTGCCCTGCTGATTTTTATTATCAATATTCCGTTTATGGCGCTGGCCTATCAGGTCAACGGGCGGCAGTTTGCCATCAAAACGGCGCTGGCCATCAGCGGTCTTTCGCTTTGTCTGGCTACCGTGCCGTTTCCCGATGTAACCGACGATAATTTGCTGGTGGCGGTATTCGGTGGATTATTTTTAGGAACCGGTATCGGTCTGGCTGTCAGGGGAGGCGCCGTGATCGACGGTACGGAGGTGCTGGCCGTCTATCTGAGCCGTAAACTGAAGACAACCATGGGAGATATTATCGTCGCCATCAATGTGCTGATATTTTCGTTGGCCGCCTATCTGTTGTCGGTAGAGGTTGCCCTCTATTCCATGATAACCTACGTATCGGCTTCCAAGGCGCTCGATTTTCTGGTGGAAGGGCTCGAAGAGTATATCGGGGTTACCATCATCTCGACCCGCAGCGAGGAGGTGCGCCAGATGATTATCGATGTGATGGGACGTGGCGTGACACTCTATTGTGGCAAACGAGGCTATGGAAAGCATGGCGAAACCCGCGAAGTAGATATCGTTTATACCGTGATAACCCGTCTGGAACTGGCCAAACTGAATGCCGAAGTGGAAAAAATTGAACCCGACGCCTTTATCGTGATGAATCGTGTGAAAGATACCAAAGGGGGAGTTATAAAAAAACGCCCGCTTCACTGATCTATTTTTTCAGATAGGGAAGCTTCTTCGTCTCGACGATATAGCGTTTTACAGGGTGCGATACCTTACGCTGGCGCAACGATACTGCCGTTACCTTTACCGTTACGTCGATCGATTGCAGCTTGTTGTTGTTTTTCAGGCAGATGTAATATTCGCCTTTCAGCGGTGATGTGATGCGTGAAAAATCGTTGACCACATTGCCCTGCCTGATCCATGTGAAGGGCTTTCCATTCTCAAACAGGATAGCATTTTTTGCATCCGTAATCCAATACTCCACGCTTTCGCCGCCCGACAAATTAGTCAGAAACGAAGTACCGTTGAGCGCCAGTGCGGCCAGCGGACCGTATCCGGGAATGAAGGATACCACAGGACCTGCCGAGCGTAGCAGACTGGCAGTAGCGTCGTTGAAGGCTTTGTTGCCAGCCTGATTGACTCCGATATAGTAGCTGTAAGCGATGGTTTGCGGAGGAAGTATATACGAAAAGGCCATTTTATTGCTTTGAAAATTGAGCAACGCGTGAATATTGACCACTTTGTCTGTCAGGTTGGATACCACGGTGTCGGTAACGACTGTCGTTTCTGCTTCGTTTTTGCACCCCACAGTGTCTTTCACCGTGTTCCAGTAAACGGTAGTGTTGAATTTTGCCGTCGCCTCGCTTGCCGGGACGCGCTGAATAGTGTATCGGCAAACTTTCTCTTTCGGATCGTTGTTCGTGAAGCGAAAAAGATAGATTCCGTCGTGATGGATGGTGATGCTTTTTTGTTTTATTTTGGAGGTTTTATAGTCGGTAAAAAGCGAAGATGAAGGGTATTCCAGAATTTCGACCTGGTCTATCTTGCCTCCCTTCTCGGAATTGAACGAAAACATAAGCTGATCGCCTTCGGCCAATCCGCAAAGATATTCGTGGGTCGATTGTTTTTCTATTTTCACCGTCGATTCGTATACATCGACCGGAGTTTGTCCGTATATCCACGACGACATCATTGCCATCGCGGCAATAATACAACAACGTAACTTCATCTTTCTGTTTTTTGTTGCAAAAGTACGGATAAAAACCGTGTCAATAGCGTCGTTATGAGTGAAATGTTTCAAAATATGGGGCATCTGCCCCGGGAAAAAACAGCCCGGCAGGTTGACTTTTGTATTATTCTGTTGTACCTTAGTGGTGTGAAGCTTATAAATGTGCCGTTTTTTGTTAAAACATAAAAATTATGAGTAATCAGCTGGTAAAGTATAGTCATAAGATTTTGAAAGATAAAAGCCTGATTCTGGAGACTTTGTCCGGCTATTTTACTATTGACGCATTGAGAACCAACCGGAATATACTCTATTCCGATCGGCTTTTTAATCAACAATATGATTTGTTGCACGATATGCGCGATGCTACGATGAATTTTACATTAGAGGAGCATATCGCTTACCTGCATTATCTTGGGCATGATGCAAAAGTATTGGCAACACGCAAAGTGGCAATTTTGACCGGAGAGGAAACCTTAGCCAAATTTACGGAGTGGTTCGGGAACTTTAATGGTAAATATGGTGTGGAGTTCAGCGTTTTCAGTTCTGTCGAAAACTCTCTCGAATGGCTCAACAGAGGAGATTCCGAAGCCCGAATTATTTCGGAACTGAACAAGCTGAAAACTGCAGCAAGCTCTCAGTGTTTCACAGAACCGAACGCTTTTACAGGATTTTAAATCGAGTCGAAATGGCATCCTATTATGTTAACCGTCAGGCGCAACCTACCGGAGAACATGAAGTTCACCGTGGTTCTTGCGATTATCTTCCCAATATCAAGGTATTGTATTATCTGGGCGATTTCGACACCCCGGAAGAGGCTGTTCTGGAGGCGGAAAAATATTATATACGTGTGGTAGGTTGTTCCTACTGTTGTTAAGCGGACACTATAAGGCGGTTCGGCTATCTGAAATGAATAGAGGGCACGGTTGGAGAGACAAAGTTTTTCCTTATCGTTCCCTCTTTTTTGTGACCGAAAGAGATCGTTGCCTTCATTGACATACCGGATGCAATTGTTACATTTGCGCTACCTGTAGAGGTGTGATCGTATATGGAAATCTGGGAAAGCGTGCCGTAGTCATCTCTTCGGTAGGCGCGGATTGTTCTGTGATCGTTGTGTCTGTTTAATTCTGTGAGGTATAGTTATTTAAAATGAGTATCTGATATTTTGCCTAATGGCTTGAAAAGCCGCATTTTCATAACCGCAGGTCTGTGACCTGCGTGTGAGCAAAGCTTGTACCCACACGACCTGAAAGGTCGGACTATACTAAACGTAATGCCTTTAGCTGCGCTGATTTTCAATTCAATTCAGACGATATAAAACGCAATTAGGTGACCTATCAGATAATCATTTTATTTAATATTGTAAATCCATGAAAAATCATTTTCCGACTCTTGTTTTGTCGCTACTGTTAACCATTTTCCCGTGTGCTCTCTGGGCTCAGCATGTCGATACGGCACGATCCGAAATCCGGTATAAGGATTTCAAAACCGAGCATATGTGGAATGCAAAAGTGAAAATTGCAGGTACGTTAGTTGTTGGCGATAGTAAATATGGAACCAGAAGAATGATTCCGATAACAGGAGGATCTTTTGAAGGGCCGAAAATAAAAGGTGTTGTTTTACCAGGAGGAGAAGACTGGCAACTTGTCCGACCCGATGGGGATACGGAAATGGAGGCTCGTTATCTGTTGAAAACGGATGACGGAACCGTTATTCGGGTGACAAACAGAGCTTTGATGCATTTTCCTTCAAAAGGAGAAAAGGCTGAACCCTATATAAAATCGGTGCTGGAAATGGAGGTTCCGAACAATAGTCCGTATGCATTTCTTAACCATGCAATCTTTTTGGGAACGCTGGAGGTGCCTGTTGTTAAGCCGGGGGAGGATCCGTATGTTATCATCGGGGTGTACAGGGTGCTGTAATGAATAGAAATGGATGTGATTATTAGATGATTATATGGCGATTATTTGTGTGTGCTAATAAACGTGAAATGTGGTTTCACATGCCGCAGAGGTCATACAAATAGTTGTGTGTATAACGGTTTTTGCTTAATTTAGCAGTCTGATAATCTACTTATTAAAATTAAATTTATTACCGTATGAAACGAACATGTTGCTGCACAACATCCAAGAGGATTGTAATAATTTACAGCAACATGAAGTTCCAAACGACCTTCTAAAAACACATTATTACCGTATGAAAACACCGACAAAATTATTATTGCTGATAAGTATGCTCTTATTAACATCAAATGTTTTTTCGCAAGATCCTAATTTTTATATCTTTCTTTGCCTCGGGCAGTCGAATATGGAAGGTAATGCCCGTGTTCAACCTCAGGATACAGTCGTAGATAGCCGCTTTCAGGTTTTGGAAGCTGTCGATTGTCCTGATTTGGGACGTGTAAAAGGACAATGGTATACGGCTGTTCCTCCATTGTGCCGTTGCAAAACAGGATTGAATCCGGGTGATTATTTCGGCCGTACTTTGGTTGCCAACTTACCGAAGAATATACGCGTTGGTATTGTAAATGTTTCTGTCGCAGGAAGTAAAATCGAAGTATTCGACAAGGATAATTATCAAAAATATGCGGCAACGGCTCCCGGATGGATGGTCAATATGATTAATGAATATGGCGGAAATCCCTATGCCCGGTTGGTAGAAATGGCAAAGCTGGCACAAAAGGATGGCGTGATAAAGGGAATTCTTGTTCATCAGGGAGAATCGAATACAAACGATTCTATCTGGCCCAATAAAATCAAGGCGATCTATGATAACTTAGTGAAAGACCTTAACCTAAAACCGGAATCGACACCTTTGCTTGCCGGCGAACTGGTTAATGCCGATCAGGGTGGTGCGTGTGCCAGCATGAATAAAATTATAGCAACGCTGCCTCAGGTGCTCCCCAATTCGTATGTTATCTCATCAAAGGGCTGTCCTGCGGCTTTCGATCATTTGCATTTTCTGGCCGAAGGGTACAGAATATTCGGCCGGAGATATGGCATTAAGATGCTTTCGTTGCTGGGCTATGATGTCAGAGAGTTAAACGATTCAAAATAAATAACTTTCAAAGCAGGGTAATTCCGGAATGAAGCTTCATGGCAATCGTAATTTTGCTTGTGAGGCTTCTGTTCGTTTTTAGAACTACTTTGTTATAAAGAAAATGCAAATGAGTACTACAAATCCACAAGTAACTGCTTTTGCAGACTCAAAAAAACATTACGAAATTCTCGATAGTCTGCGTGGGGTCGCTGCCATCATGGTGGTGATTTTCCATATTTTTGAAACTTTTTCGGGAGGAGATCATCTCAAACAGATAATCAATCATGGCTATCTGGCGGTCGATTTCTTTTTTGTTTTGTCCGGTTTTGTAATCGGATATGCTTACGACGATCGCTGGGGAAAGATGACCCTGAAAGGCTTTTTCAAACGACGGTTGATTCGTCTTCATCCGATGATTGTTGTAGGAATGATTATCGGAGCCATCGGGTTTTACATTAGCGCTTCTCCGATTGTTTTTCCGGGCATCAGCAGTGTGCCGGTTTGGAAAATGTTGCTCATCATGCTGATCGGTTTTACGTTGATTCCGGTACCCACTTCGCTCGATATTCGCGGTTGGGGCGAGATGCATCCACTCGACGGGCCTGCATGGTCGCTTTTCTTTGAGTATGTGGGCAATTTACTTTATGCTCTGTTTATTCGTAAGTTTTCGAATAAATTGCTTGCTTTGCTGGTTTTTCTGGCCGGCTGCGCTACCATTCATCTGGCGGTAACCAGTCCCCACGGCGATATGGTAGGTGGATGGTCGCTTGATCCGACTCAGTTACGCATTGGTTTTACCCGGTTGTTGTATCCTTTCTTTGCCGGATTGCTGCTCTCCCGTATCTGCAAACCGGGGCGCATTAAACACGCTTTTTTGTGGAGTAGCCTCATTGTGGTTGCTCTGTTGGCATTCCCGAGGGTAGGCGGCAGCGATCATTTGTGGATGAATGGTTTGTACGATTCGTTGGTTATCGTTTTTCTCTTTCCCATGGTGGTTTACTTAGGAGCAAGCGGAGAGGTAACGGGTAAATATGCTACCCGCATTTGTAAGTTTTTTGGCGATATTTCCTACCCGTTGTATATCACGCATTATCCTATAATTTATATATTTACAGCGTGGGTTGTTGATAATAAAGTACCTTTCAGCGGAGCATGGCCGATGGGTATTCTTGTAGTGGTGGTATCCATTACAATAGCGTATGCCTGCCTGAAGCTCTATGATATTCCGGTACGGGCATGGTTGGCCAAACGTTTTATTCGTTAGTCGGATCGTTGCCTTTTAAAAAGATATAATAGTCTCAATATAAATAAAATCATGAAGAAAAAATCAATTATCACGGTCGGTTTGAAAAGTTGCACTAACTATGTGCTCACTCATTCAGCGTTGCAAACGCTGACTCTGATGCTGCTTTCGACTGTTCTGTTTAGTTTTACAACTCCCGGAGTCAGTCAGGGTAAGGCGAAGAAAGCATCACACAAAGAACAGGTATGGGTTGGAACATGGAGTTCGGCGCCCTACTTTGTGGATGCCAATAATATGCCACCGGCTCCCGGACTTACGAACAATAGCTTGCGGCAGATTGTGCGTGTTTCTGTTGGTGGCGATAAGGCTCGCTTTCGCTTTACCAATCTGTTTTGCAAGAACGCAGTTGTTCTGAAGTCGGTTGGAATCGCTGTTTCAAAAGGGGGGAGTGATATTGATGCCAAAACAAGCAAGGTTCTGAAATTTGCAGGAAAAGAGGAGGTAGCCATGTCTGCCGAGACGGAAATCGTTTCCGATCCTATCTCGTTTCATTTGGAGCCGGGAATGAAGGTGGCCATTACTATTTGTTTCGGAGAGGCGGGTCCCGGTATCGGAGGACATGCCGCATCGCGCACAACCTCCTATCTGTTGCCGGGCAACCAGTCTGTAGTATCCGATTTTGCACACTCGATTCCGACGGATCACTGGTTTGTAATCAGAGGAATTGATGTGATGGCTCCGGGTTCCACCGCTGCAATTGCAATTATCGGTAATTCTATTGCCGACGGACGTGGTTCTGGAACCAGTAAATTCAACCGTTGGTCGGATATCTTTTCCGAACGTTTGCTGAAAAATCCATCAACCAGCCATCGGGCGGTATTGAATCTGGGAATCGGAGGAAACTGTGTGGTTCGTGGTGGACAGGGACAACCGGCTGTTACCCGCTTCGATCGGGATATTCTGGAGCAAAATAATGTGAAGTGGCTCATTATCTCCGAAGGAATTAATGATATCGGTGGTATCAGAACCAGCGAACAGGCCTCACAGATGGCGCACGATTTGATTGAAGCATTCAAACAGATGATCGATAAGGCTCATGCAAAGGGAATGAAAGTGTACGGCGCAACGATTCTTCCGTTCGGGAAATCGTTTTATGACAAAGATTTCCGCCAGACAGCCCGCGATACGGTGAACGCCTGGATTCGTACCAGTGGCAGTTTCGATGCGGTGATCGATTTTGAAAAGGTAATGATCGATCCGAACGAGCCGAAAGCATTGTTGCCGACGTTACATTCGGGCGATTTTCTTCATCCCAACGAAGCCGGATATGCAAAAATGGGCGAATTTATTGACCTGAAGTTGTTTGAATAGAAATAACGGATCTTACATAAATACAAAAAGAGTCGGTCGAAATTTGTTCGACCGACTCTTTTTTGTAAGCAGTGAAGCGGAATAATTATTTTTTCTTTTTCCAGAGCTCTTCTATCGACTCCAAAGTACGGCCTTTGGTTTCGGGAACGAGTTTCCACATAAAGATGGCGGAAAGTAATCCCATGATACCGTAGATCCAGTAGGAGAAGCCATGATGGAAAATGTTGGTAAGCCATACATTGTCGTTCATCATCGGGAAGGTAAGCGATACGATCCAGTTGGCGATCCATTGAGCTGCAACTGCGATCGACAAAGCGCCACGTATCGAATTCGGGAAAATTTCGGCCAGGAGAACCCAGCAAACAGGACCCCAACTCATTGCAAAGGCAGCCGTGTAAAGCAACATAAAAATGAGAGCTGCGAGTCCTACATGACCCGAATAGAAGGTAAATCCAAGAGCAATCATGCTGATTGCCATTCCTATCGAACCGATAATCATCAACGGTTTACGTCCGAATTTATCGACGGTGACGATGGCCACAACCGTAAAGGTAAGGTTCACAATACCTACAATGATTGTCTGGAGCAATGAAGAATCGGTAGATGCACCCATATCACGGAAAATATTACCGGCATAATAAAGTACCACGTTGATACCCACAGCCTGTTGGAATACCGATAGCAGGATGCCGACTATAATCACACCGAATCCGTATGATAACCACGGGGCATTGGCTTCGTGTAAAGTGCCTTTGATGTCGGCAAGAATGGTTTTTGCACTCTCTTTCCCGGCTATTTTTTCAAGCACATTCAGTGCTTTCTCGTCTTTGCCTTTCAGTGCAAGGTAACGGGGAGTTTCCGGAACGAAGAACAATAAAATGATGAAAATAGCGGCAGGAATGGCTCCAGATAGGAACATGTAACGCCATCCGTCGGTAATTAACCACTGTTCGTTGCCCTGACGAGCAATCATAAGATTGACGAAATAGATAACCAACATACCGAAGATGATGGCAAATTGGTTGAAAGATACCAGTTTGCCGCGTACTTTTGCGGGAGCAATTTCGGCAATATATACCGGAGAAATCATAGAGGCTATACCAACACCGATACCACCGATAATACGATAAATGACAAATGAGTATACCGGCAGCGTGCCGAATACGTTAAAAGTTTCGGGTTTCCATGCACCAATGGCCGAAATAAAGAAGGCAACAGCAGCGATAAACAAACCGTTTTTACGACCCAATGATTTGGAGATAAATCCGGCGGAAGCACCACCGATGATACATCCGATCAGCGCACTGGCAATGACGAATCCTTTTACAGCGTCAGCTGTATTTTTCATTTCTGCAACATCCGAGAGAGCCGGAAGTACTTTGCTTAAAAAGCTGATAGCCCAGATAGTGAGCCCACCCAGCATAATGGCGCTTACAATGCCGCCCTTTTTTTTGCCTAACAGTCCGATCATCTGCGCTCCGATTACCACGAAGATCACATAAAGAACGATGACCATCAGTAAACGGTACTGGCTGATAAGCGTGAAGATTGTGTTCGGATCGAAAAGATAATTACCTCCGTTTTCTTTATAAATGTAGAACTCAACCAGCGACTTTTCAGCGCCGTTCACCACTGCCGTATCATACCCAAAAAGCAAACCACCGAGCGTGGCCACCAATGTCAAAAGTGCGATGTAGAGTTTGCTTCCTTCCTGAAAGGAGCTGGACTTACTACCACCTGTGTCGATAAAAGCCATTTTGTATTAGTTTTTTTAAGTTGTTAATAAGATTGATTGCTCTAGAATAATTAGAAAAAGAGCCGGAAATTAAACAGTAAAAGTCATCATTCCGGCTCTTCATTTATAGTTACGAAGTTTATCTAATCATGCGGATGATTAAATATACATGTTGATAAGCGATTCGTAAAGTTCTTGTTTGCCACTGATCTGTTTGGGTTCGCCAACAGATTTCGAATAAGCAACAACATCTTCGAGAGTCATTTTGCCTTCTTCGAATTCTTTACCCTTACCAGCATCATAAGATGCGTAACGGTCAGAAACCATTTTCTTGTAAGGCGATTTTTCGAGGATAGCAGCAGCTGTTTCCAATGCGCGTGCCATTACATCCATTGCACCGATGTGAGCGATGAACAAATCGTCGAGGTCGGTAGAGTTACGACGGATTTTAGCGTCGAAGTTGGTACCGCCACCCTGCATACCGCCACCCTGAAGGATAACGAGCATAGCTTGTGTCAATTCGTACAAGTCAACAGGGAACTGGTCGGTATCCCATCCGTTTTGAGCATCACCGCGGTTAGCATCGATGGCACCGAGCATACCGGCATCAACAGCACACTGCAATTCGTGTTCGAATGTGTGGCCAGCCAATGTAGCGTGGTTTACTTCGATGTTTACTTTGAAATCGTTTTCCAAACCGAATTCTTTCAGGAAGCCAATAACAGTTTCTGTGTCAACGTCGTATTGATGTTTCATTGGTTCCATTGGTTTCGGTTCGATCAGGAACACGCCTTTGAAGCCTTTTGCACGACCGTAATCGCGAGCCATTTGCAACATGGTGCCAAGGTGTTGTTTTTCACGTTTCATGTTGGTATTGAGCAAGCTCATGTAACCTTCACGACCACCCCAGAATACGTAAGCTTTACCACCCAGTTCGATGGTAGCATCGATAGCGTTTTTGATCTGAACCATAGCGCGGGCTGCAGTTGCAAAATCAGGATTGGTGCTGGCACCGTTCATATAGCGAGCGTGGCTGAATACATTAGCGGTACCCCACATCAGTTTGAGGCCTGTTTCAGCTTGTTTTTGTTGTGCATATGCAACGATAGCTTTCAGGTTAGCTTCGTATTCTTCGATGCTGCCACCTTCGTTTACCAAGTCAATGTCATGGAAACAATAGTATTCGATACCTACTTTTTGCATGAATTCAAAACCTGCGTCCATTTTGTCTTTAGCAGCTTGTACAGCATCAGCAGCTCCTACCCAGGGATGTTTTTGTGTGCCGCCACCGAATTGGTCACCACCTTCTGCGCAGAGGGTATGCCACCATGCCATACAGAATTTGAACCATTCTTTCATTGGTTTGCCATAGACAACTTTTTCAGGATCGTAATAACGGAAGGCCATAGGGTTTTTGCTCTCCTTGCCTTCAAATTTGATTTTTTCCACTGAAGGAAAATAAACTTTAGTACTCATGTTTTTGAATTTAATTTTGGGTTGTTGTTGTTTTGAAATAATATTATTTTAGAAAAAATGATGTCGATGCCGGTGTTGCAGCTCCGAGAGTCTGCGCAACAGGGGAAGGTGAACTGCCTGCAATTGTAATTTTGAACTCGCCGCTTTCCAATACCCGATCTCCGTTATCATTGACCAGCTCCATCATGTGAGGGGTTACCTGAAAAGATACGGTTTGAGATTCACCACTTTTCAGTTTCAGTCGTTTAACTCCGTCAAGCGAATAGAGAGGTACGCGGGTGCTTGCTTTTACATCGGTCACATAAAGCTGAACCACCTCTTCACCATCCCATTTGCCGGTATTGGTTACTTTTGCCGTAACAGTTACCGTTTCTCCTTTTTTGATTTTGGTTTTGTCGATAGCAATATCACTATATTGGAACGAAGTATAACTTAATCCGAATCCGAAAGGGTAGAGCGGCTCTTCGGTCATGTAACGATAGGTGCGCCCTTTCATGCTGTAATCGTCGAAAGTGGGAAGTTGATCAACCGATTTCGGGAAGGTGATGGCTAATCGTCCTGATGGGTTTACATCGCCGAAAAGAGCATCGGCAACGGCTCGTCCACCCTCTTGTCCTGGATACCATACAAAAATAATGGCATCTGCAATCTCGGAAAGCTCCGGGGTACAAACCGGACTGCCACCGGTAAGCACCAAAACGATCGGCTTGTTGGATCTTTTCTTCATGGTGCGAAGAAAATCGAGTTGATTCTGAGGTATGTTAAGGTTCAGGCGATCGCCCAGCGTGTTGGATGCTGTCGATTCTCCCTCTTCTCCTTCAAAAACGCCGGAAATACCAAATACCCCTACGATTACCTCCGAGTTGGCACCCTCGCCAAAAGCATAGTTGCTTGCGTTCTGATTCGGAGCGCTGGGCTCTACACCCTGACGATAGAAAACAGATGTACCGGCGCTTACTTTGCCCACAATCGCTTCGAGAACCGTAGTCAGGTGATCGCTTACACCATTGTAATTGCCCATCAACACATCCTGGCTGGCAGCGTAAGGGCCTGTTACGAAAATCGATTTGATATTCTTTTTCAACGGAAGCAGGTTGTTTTTGTTTTGCAACAAAACAATCGATTTTGCGGCAGCTTCATATGCCAGATCGGTGTGCTTTTTGCAACCGATAACCTCTTCTCCGATTTTTGAGTAGGGATTATTGTTTACAGGATCGAGCAGACCCAGTTTGAAACGGGTCACTAACAGCTTGCTTAATGCCTGATCGATCTCTTTTTCCGTTACAAGCCCTTTTTCAACGGCTTTCGGCAGACTCTGAAACTCATTGCCACAGTCGAGATCTACCCCGCTTTTAATAGCCAGCGCACACGCTTCCACCTCATCGGCAGCAGCTCCGTGGTGTTTGTAAAAGTTGGTTATGGCATCGCAGTCTGTGGTGATATATCCCTGAAAGCCCCAACGGTTACGCAACAGTTCGGATAAAAGGAAAGAACTGCCGCAGCACGGTTTCCCAAACGTGCGGTTGTATGCACACATCACGCTTTGTACCTTTCCCTCTTTCACTAACGCTTCAAAAGCCGGAGTGTAAGTCTCCATGAAATCCTTCATCGGTGGCTCCGCATCAAACGCGTGGCGCGATGCTTCGGGACCCGAGTGTACTACGTAATGCTTGGCACAAGCCGCTGTCTTTAAGAAGTGCGGATCATCTCCCTGCATTCCCTGTACATAGGCAATACCCATGCGCGAAGTGAGATACGGGTCTTCGCCGTAAGTCTCCTGTCCGCGACCCCACCGTGGGTCTCTGAAAATATTGATATTGGGAGCATAGAAGGTGAGCCCGGTATACTTGCCGTAGTTTTGCATCCGTTGAGCAATGTTGAATTTTGCCCACGCCTCATCGGAAATGGCTTCGCCGATTCGTTTCACGAGATCGGGATCAAACGTTGCCGCTAACCCGATATTTTGAGGGAAAACCGTAGCGCGTCCTGTGCGGGCCACTCCATGCAACGCTTCGTTCCACCATTCGAATGGAAGTAACCCCAGCCGTTCGATGCCGGGAGCACTGTTCATCATCTGATAAGCCTTTTCCTGCAGGGTCATTCTCGAAACCAGATCGGCGACACGTTCGTCAATCGGTTTGTTCGGATCCTGATATGAAAACTTTTGAGCCAGCAAACTGATGTTACAAGCACCGGCTAAAATCAGCACGAACGATAAACGTTGCAATAGTTTCATAGTCGATAGAAGGGAGAAGTGCAATTAAAGTTTCGATTTCCAGAGTTCGTAAGCTGCTTTGTAAGCCGCTTCGTTCTTGGTATCGGGTTCTACTGTTTTGAGTTTCTCCAGCGTGGCAAAAGCTTCTACGTTCGATTTGTAGATGCCAACGCCAATTCCGGCACCCTTGGCAGCTCCGACAGAACCATCGGTATTGAACAATTCGATAGATGCTCCGGTAACGCCGGCCAGTGTATCGCGGAAAATGGTACTCATGAACATGTTGGCAAATCCGGCGCGAATCACACGCGTGTCAATGCCCATTCCTTGCATTACCTCCATACCGTAGGCAAAGGCGAACACGATGCCTTCCTGTGCGGCACGCAGAATTTCAGCTTTGCCGTGTTTGTTGAAATTGATGCCGTGGATAGAACAGCCTGTCTCTTTGTTTCCGAGCATACGTTCAGCTCCGTTACCGAAAGGCAAAATAGAGATGCCTTCCGAGCCGATGGCGATCTTTTCGGCCATCGCGTCGATCTCTTTGTACGACATGTTTTCGGGAGCCACGTTCTTCTTCATCCAGGAGTTCAGGATGCCGGTGCCGTTAACGCAGAGCAATACGCCAAGGCGGGTATTGTCGGCGGTGTGGTTTACGTGAGCGAAGGTGTTGACACGTGATTGCGGATCGTATTTTACGTTGCCGTTAACGCCGTACACAACGCCCGAAGTTCCTGCAGTGGCTGCAATTTCACCCGGGTTGAAAACGTTGAGCGATAGTGCGTTGTTTGGTTGGTCTCCGGCGCGATAGGTAACGGGGGTACCGGCAGCCAGTCCGAGTTCGGCAGCGGCAGCGGCGGTAACTTTACCCTGTTCCGAGAAGGTCGGAAGAATGGTCGGAATAATCGAAGAGTCGAATCCGAAATAGTTCAGAATATCTTTGGAAACACAATTGTTTTTGAAATCCCAGAAGATGCCTTCGGACAAACCGGAAACGGTGGTAGTGATATCGCCGGTCAGTTTCATGGCGATATAATCGCCCGGGAGCATTATTTTATCGATTTTGGCAAACAGTTCGGGTTCGTTTTCTTTTACCCAAGCCAGTTTGGCTGCTGTGAAATTGCCCGGAGAATTCAGTAAATGAGAAAGACATTTTTCTTCTCCAATGGTTTTGAATGCTTTTTCACCGTAAGGTACGGCACGGCTATCGCACCAGATGATCGACGGACGCAATACCTGTTGGTTTTTATCAACCAGCACCAAACCATGCATTTGATAAGAGATACCGATAGCTTTAATGTCGCTGCTGTTTACTCCCGATTCGGAAAGAATGTTTTTCAAAGCGGCTTTGAAGTTGTTCCACCAACTATCCGGATGTTGTTCTGCCCAGCCCGATTTCAGGGCGGTTATTTGCATTTCTACTTTCGGAGAGAAGTCAGAAGCGACACATTTTCCATTTTCTGCGTTTACCAATGATGCTTTTACAGATGAACTGCCTACGTCGATACCTAATAAATACATTTTATAGCGATTATGTGGTTAATTATTTTAGTGATTAATAAAGTCAGTTTCTGGTGGCGGTTTTACTTGCCAATTATCGGTGAAATTTGTTGTAGAGCACTTTGTCAAACCGATAATAACGGGCTGCCCGATGAGCGACATTTTGCTGCCTTTCATCCAAAGGAATGATATAATTGTGCGTAACAAATTTTTTATGGAAATTGCGGATGTCCACCTTTTCACCAAAAAGAACCTCGTACAAATTTCTCAATTCGGCTTCGGTAAATTTCTTTGGTAATAATTCGTACATTCCGGTTTGATCTTCTTCAATCTTTTTGCGGACATAGTTGAGTGCACCTTCCACAATCTCATTGTGATCGAAAGCCAACTGTCCTATTTCCGATAGATTACACCAATGAGCCTCATATCCGTCACCGAAGCCTCTCAGTTTTTGGTTGATCTTAATCAACGCAACGTACGCTACGGTAACGATTCGTCCGATTTTCATGTGAATGGCATTTTCCAGCCATATCACATCTCTGGAATGTTTCGTCCGGTCGGGTGAACCGAAACTCCGAAATTGTTGAAGATAAATGTTTTTTATTCCTGTCAGTTCAAACAGAACACGATATGCAGCATCGTCGAGATTCTCGCTTTCGTAAATCACGCTACCGGGGAGCTTCATGTCACTATAGCGGCCTTCAGCACTTTCGCCCGTGCGGGTAATCAACAAAATCTTCAGTTGCTCTCCATCGAATCCGAAAATGGCACAATCGACAGACACGTGAGGATAAAGGGATGTTTCTTGCATGGTAGAATAAAATTCCGGTCAAAAAATAATTTCTATGCAAATAAACATCATTTCTCTGTTAAAAACAATAGTTTGCGGTGTAAAAAACTGATATACAGATATTTGAAATTTGTATTAAACACAATAAAGGGCTTCTCGAAGAGTACTGTATTTCAGAAGCGTAGATGGTATTTGGCTATTGTAAAAAATACAATAAGATGGTGTGGTTAAATAATGTCAACGGAAAAGACAACGTGAAAATAATCATTGGAGTAGAGTCAGAATTTCTTCCGTTTTTTCGATAAAGATTGTGGCTCCTTTTTCTTCAAGTTCCGCTTTCGGCCTGAATCCCCAAAGAACGGCTGCAAGGTTTACTCCGGCATTAAGCGCCGTTTCAACATCCACTCCCGAATCCCCGATGTATAGCGTCTCTTCTTTTTTGACATCCGTATGTTTTATAATTTCATCCACAATTGCCGGGTCTGGTTTGATGGGAAAATTCTCCCGTTGTCCCAGTATGGTAGAAAAATGTATTTGTGGAAAAAAATGGGCAATCAGATATTGTGTGGCAGGGTCGACTTTGTTGGATGCAACAGCCAACATAACTTTTCTTTTTTGCAAAGTCTCTAATAGTTCGGTTATGCCGGGGTAGGGTTGGGTAAACTCGATGGCGTGGTTGGTATAATACGATAGGAAATCTCTCTTTACCCGGGCAATCGTATCGGTGTCTCTGTCCGACTCGGGCAGCACGCGCTCTACCAGCTTATTCATTCCATTGCCGACAAAAAAGCGGTAAGCTTCTACCGGGTAGGTCGGATAGTGATGTAGTGTTAGCGCGTAGTTGCAGCTGTGAGCCAGATCGGATATGGTATCTAAAAGTGTACCGTCTAAATCGAATATAACTAATTTAATCATTTCGTGTTATCTGAAGGTTCCTGATTGTATATCAATTGTTGCCGGCTGTCGATCGTTACCATCTTTTTATCGATTAAAAAACGTACGATTGTTGTTGCTTTATCTTCCGGTATGTTGGTGAGGTTGACGAGCTCTTTGAATGTGATTGGCCCTTTTGTTAGTTGTGCTTTTACTATTTGCAGGGTGGCTTCAAAATCCTCTGCCGACAGAGCTCTCTTTTTGTTCGCTAAACAGACGTCGCAAATGTTGCAGGAGTCTTCTTGTTTTTGCCCAAAATAGGCAAGTAGTTGCCGGCTGCGGCAAATTTTATCATCTTCAACATACTCCAGCATGGCATCTATCCGCTTTTGGTATCGCTCTTTGCGTGTTTCGTACACATCTTTGCTTAACACGATATAGCGAACGTCTTCGCGTGACCGTATAAAGCTGATAAAAGGCGTCTTTTTTGCAGGTATGTAACTAACTGTATGTGCTTTGTGTAAGTGGGTTAAAAGATTGTATACCTCTTCGCGTGTTGTATCGGCGCGTTGGGCAATCAAATCTTCGTTAATGTGTACGTGGTCGGCAAACAGACCGGTATATGAACGTAGTGTTACCTGCAAAATTTTATCCCAGTTCGAATTGGCAAATTTCAGAAGATAGAGTTCCTCTTTATTCACCGTAATCATTAGCCGCGACGGATTGTCGAGAGTGTCGGTCAGGACGATATACCCGGCCTGTTCCATGATTTTCAGTGCATGATAGCTCATGTTGAGAGGTAAATGGTATGCTTTGCAAAATACTTGCAGGTCGAACGGAAATACAGATTCGAATCCCGATCCGACGGCCAGCTGATAAAAATTTCCGAGCGAATTGTAGGTGTCTATCACGCGCTGTTTATCGGGAAATGTATCGGTGACCCGCTTTTTTAATTTAGAGCCGTCGCTTTTACTGTAAATAATGACGGCGTATGCTTTTTGTCCATCACGTCCGGCTCTTCCTGCCTCCTGAAAGTAGGCTTCCGGCGAATCGGGTAAGTCAAGGTGAATGACCAACCGGACATCGGGCTTGTCGATACCCATGCCGAAAGCATTGGTGCTGACGATGATCCTGCATTGATCCGTTTTCCACGCGATTTGTCGCTCATCTTTGATGTGTTGTGGCAGGCCGGCATGAAAAAAACTGGCCGGGAAATTGTTTTGCATCAGGAACTCGGCCACCTCTTTGGTCTTTTTCCGGTCACGCACGTAGACGATTGCGCTTCCTTTCACATTTTGAAGTATCTTCAGTAAATAAGGGAGTTTGTCGTCGACCGCGCGTACCACGTAGGCTAAGTTTTTTCGGGCAAAGCTTTGTGTAAAACAATTCGGTTCGCTAAAATTCAGTTGTGCCTGAATGTCGTTGATAACTTCGGCGGTAGCTGTGGCCGTAAGTGCCAGTACAGGAACCTCCGGAAGATGTTGGCGTACCTCGGCTATTTTTAGATACGACGGACGAAAATCGTATCCCCATTGCGAAATGCAGTGGGCTTCGTCGACGGCAATGAGGCAAACGTTGATGGAGGGTAGCCGTTTGAGAAAAAGTTCGGTGGATAGCCGTTCGGGCGAAACGTAGAGAAACTTTACATTGCCAAAAGCGCAATTGTCGAGCGTGGTCATAATTTCGTTGCGGCTCATGCCGGTGCAAATCATGGAAGCTTTAATGCCTCTCGACCGGAGATTGTCTACCTGATCGCGCATAAGGGCAATTAATGGTGTTATTACCAAACATGTACCCTCCATTGCCATGGTCGGAACCTGAAATGTGAGCGATTTACCCCCACCGGTAGGCATCAGTCCGAGAGTGTCTTTTCTCTGACTGATACTGTGAATAATATCGCTTTGCAAAGGGCGAAAATCGTCGTAACCCCAATATTCTTTTAATATTCGGTGGAATTTATCCATCTGTTATTTCAAGTTTGCTACAAAATTACAACTTTTATGCCGTTTTGTCGGTCGCATAGCTCCATTTAATATGTACCTTTGCAGTCGAATTTAATCATTATGCATATGCGTCGTGTTTTTTTTGCACTATTGATTTTTTGCTCTGCTACTTCCTGGGCGTTTAATCAGACGGTCGACTATGATCAGTGGTTGAATAAACTTCAAACAACTCAGCAGGTACTTAATGATTTGGGGTATACATTGAAGTTGTCGCCTAAAAGTTGTGTCTGCAACTATGAGATGCATGGGCGTGACACAGTGTATCTTTACGTGTTTAGTGATTTTTACTGCTTTCCGCCGATGAAATTCATGAATAAAAAACAGGAAAATTTCTATTGGAAAACCGTGCGGGATGTGAAAAAGGTATTGCCTTATGCGCGGCTTGTATCCCGGACGGTGTACACGGCCAATGAGCAATTGGCGCAGATTCATGACGAAACCGAACGAAAAGCCTTTTTGAAGAAAACCGAGAAGGAACTTTTCAAACGTTATGAAAAAGAGATGCGGGCAATGTCGATCAATCAGGGAAAGTTACTCGTTCGCTTGGTCGACAGGGAATGTCATCAAACCACCTATTCCATTATTAAAACCTATAAAGGCGCATTCAAAGCCTGGATGTGGCAAACGGTAGCCCGCCTTTTCGGATCGGACCTGAAGGCCGAATACGATGTGCAGAATAAAGATAAAATAATTGAACGTGTCATTACGTTAGTGGAAGCAGGACAACTTTGATTCCTGTTTCATAGCAAAAAATGAATTCAGATCTCCATCGACCATCTATTGTAATCGATAATAAAATTCCTTTTATACAGGGAGTGTTGGAACTTTACGCCGAGGTCTCTTATTGCGAAGGGACAGCGATCAATCGCGGGGTGGTTGCCAATGCCGATGCCCTGATTGTTCGCACGCGTACCCGTTGCGACGAAGCTCTCCTGAAAAATTCTCCGGTTAAATTTATAGCGACGGCTACTATCGGTACCGATCATATCGATACGGCCTATTGCGATGCCAACGGTATCTTCTGGACAAATGCCGCCGGTTGCAATTCAGGCTCGGTATATCAATATATCGCTTCGGTGCTGGCCTGGTTGTGTCGGGAGCGAAACTGTAATCCGGAGGCTTCGACTCTTGGTGTGGTCGGATGCGGACATGTGGGAAGTAAAATTGTGCGACTGGGACATTTGCTCGGGATGAGAGTGCTCGTTTGTGATCCGCCGTTGCAACGAACCCGGGAAGGCGATTTCGTGTCATTGGACTATGTGCTGCAAAATGCCGATATTGTGACATTTCACACACCATTGACCCGGCAGGGCGATGATCGGACATTTCATCTGATCGATGCCGGAAAACTGAAAATGGTGAAGCCGACCACCTGGTTGATAAACTCTTCGCGGGGTGAAGTGGTTGATGGAGATGCACTGCAAATGGCCTTGCAAAATAAGCTTCTGCAAGGTGCAATGCTGGATGTGTGGGAACATGAACCCGATATCTCAACCGGGTTACTCGGTAAGGTGACGTTGGCTACCCCACATATTGCCGGTTATTCGGCCGACGGCAAAGCAACAGCAACGGCAATGAGCGTGCAGGCGCTGAGTCGCTTCTTTAATTTACCACTTGCCGGTTGGCAGCCCGATATAATACCGTTTCCACAACATCCGACGGATTTGGTTGTGGATGCAGCCGGTAAATCGATCGCCGAACTCTTTGCCGAGGTGGTGTGGTATACGTACGCGATAGCCGACGATGATCGTCGTTTGCGCTTGAATGTGGCTGGCTTTGAGAAGCAACGAGGTTCGTATCCGGTTCGACGCGAGTTTCAGGCTTACACGATTCATCTGTGCCATGGAAATAGCCATCAGTCTGATTTTTTGAAGGGTCTGGGATTTAATCTCATTTTATGTTGATTTTTTCTTGAGGATGGTGTTATAGCCGCCATTTTGTGGACGCTTTTTTGTATTTTTGTGTGGTTATAGAAATGACATGAACCGAACGTTTGCAATAAAATCGTATTTCCGTTATTTGATAAAGGCCGGCCACAGAAAAGGCTTTGGCATCCACTCTCCATTTGTCTTTTCTCTTCTCAATTCTGTTTTTTACGAAGAATCACAATACTATTGTTACGAGCGGATTGAAGGCTTGCGTGACGAGCTTAAATTGGCTAAAGAGAAGATTCGGATTACCGATCGGGGAACGGGAAATTATAAAGAGCGGACGATTGCTGATATTGTCGGACGATCGGTAAAGCGTTCGAAGTATGCACAACTGTTATTTCGTTTGGCGAATAGCAACCGCTCGAAAACTATTTTGGAACTGGGTACTTGTGTCGGATTGACCACTCTTTACCTATCGCAGGTGAACCGGCAGGGTAAGGTAATCACCCTCGATGCCGACGAGGCTGTTTGTAATGTTGCCCGTGAAAATTTCCGGCAGTTTTATGCCGATAATATTGAATTGCATTGTGGCGAGATAGACGAAATTCTTCCGGCTGTGTTGAAAATGTATCCAACCCTTGATTTCGTTTTCTTCGATGCAAATCATACCAAAGCGGCAACACTGAGCTATTTTGATCTTTGTCTTCCAAAGGCACATAAGGAGACTATATTTGTGTTCGATGATATTTATCGCAGTGCAGAGATGTACGACGCCTGGATGCAAATCAGCCGCAATCCGAAGATTCGTCTCTCTATTGATGTTTTTGAAATGGGCATAGCCTTTTTCAATACCGATTTGTTGAAGCAGGAATATGTGGTTGCTTTTTGAAAAATATTGATAAAATAACGTCAAAATTTGATGGAGAGTAATTTCTAAAGGGTATGATTTATGAAAATATATACAAAAACAGGAGATAAAGGTCAGACAAGCCTTATCGGAGGAACCCGGGTTTCAAAGGCCGATCCCCGCCTTGATGCTTATGGCACGGTGGATGAATTGAATGCTGCGATAGGGTTTTTAATTGCCGGTATCCATGACGATACGATCGCGAATTTTCTGTTGGAAATTCAGAGTCGTCTTTTTGATTTGGGCGCTGTTTTGGCAACCGATCAGACAAAAGTGGAGGCAAAACCTACCGGTAGTATTTTTGAAAATTGTATTCAGTGTATTGAAAAAGAAATAGATAGCATGGTCGCTGAACTACCGCCGCTAAATCGTTTTATTTTACCGGGAGGTAATGAAGCTGCAGCACGTTGTCATCTCTGCCGTACGATAGCACGGCGAGCCGAGCGCCGGATGTGGGAGTCGAATGCTTTGTATCCGATTGCAGACGACTGCTTCGTTTTTGTCAATCGCTTGTCCGATTTTTTCTTTGTGTTGGCACGTAAATTTGTCAATACATCGGGGGATCAGGAAATTTTTTGGGAATCCCATTGTGGGTATTAGATTTTTTGTATTTTTGCACTCAATTAAGAATTTGATAAAATTGCTAAGAAATAAAATGTTAAGCGATTGTGAAATGATAATTCAGAGCCTGATTTAGGTTTTTTGGTAACCAACTAAAATAAGTAGCTAGCATGTATTGGACATTAGAATTAGCATCCAAATTAGAAGATGCACCCTGGCCAGCAACTAAAGACGAGTTGATAGATTATGCCATGCGTTCAGGTGCTCCTCTCGAAGTCATTGAAAATCTTCAGGAGATGGAAGATGAAGGCGAAATTTATGAGAGCATCGAAGATATTTGGCCGGATTATCCGAGCAAAGAAGATTTCTTCTTTAACGAAGAAGAGTATTGACATTCTTTGTATTATCTTATGTGTTGTCTTTAGGCGATTTTTAATCGCATTTTGACCGATATTCCATTTCTCAGATAAAATAGGATTGGAGTGTCTGTGTTTTTCTGTCTTATATAATTATAAGCGATAAAGATTCCTTTTTATGCAATAAAATATAAAATATTATCGTTATCATGCTATCTGACGAAACGATTGTACAGATGATTGAAGCATTGCTTGATATCGATATAAAATTTTCATAGTGAAAAAGTTCTGCTTTGTTGTATTGTATGGCGTTTTATCATTGAGTATGATGCATGCTCAATTTGTTTCGCAGTACAGCCAGTATATGTTTGCAAAGGGGTCGTTTAACCCGGCAGCAATAGCAGAAAGCGATATGATGCATTTGTGTGGTATTCACCGGCAACAATGGATAGGAATGCCAGGTGCTCCGGTCGATACCTACTTTAGCCTTTCTATGCCATTTACTGTTAACAAAAAGAGTTTTGGAGCAGGATTGGCATTTGATAACGAGAAAATGGGCTTGTTTACCAAGCAATTTGTAATGTTGCAGGGAGCCTATAAATGGAAACTCGGCGAAGGAATTCTTAGTCTGGGAGCAAATTTAGGGGCAATCAGTATCGGCTTCAGGGGTGATAGTGCTTACATTCCTTCGGGAAATGATTACCATGTTCCGGTCGGATCGGACAATCAGATTCCCACCTCGCAGGTGAGCGGAATGGCGTTTGATGTTAGCTTGGGAGCCTATTATTCTACAACAAAATGGTTTGCCGGTCTTTCGGTTTTGGATGCGAATCAGCCTACAATTCACTGGTCGGATACGCAGGATACGTATGTGGGTAGCATGTGGTACCTGACGGGCGGATGTAACATTCCTTTATCCAATACGAATATCACATTTAAGCCATCGGTGTTGCTTAAAACCAATTTTATTAATTATCAGGCAGATGCTGATTTTTTGTTTGATTTCAAAGATAAATTTTGGGGCGGGTTCGCTTATCGTCTGAACGACGCGTTTGTTTTTATGGGCGGTGTGCATCTGGCAAATGGCCTGACCCTCGGATACGCGTTCGATTTGCCGGTTACCAATTTGATAACGGCAACATATGGTTCTCACGAGCTGTTTCTGACATATGATTTTAATATCTCTCTAGAAAAGAAAAAAAATAGATACAAGAGTGTACGAATTTTATAAGGATAAAGATTCTGATATGAGAAAGTTACTTTTTATATTTCCATTGCTTGGTATGTTGGTTGGATGCCATTCTAAGCCTGCAGGAGAATTAGTGGGGCAATCAATTTCCAGCGTAAATGAAACCTCACCCTACGGTATGGTCTGGGTCAGAGGCGGAGCATTTATGATGGGAGCAAACGATCAGGATGCTACATGGGCATATAAAGGCGAAAACAAAATGGTCTCTGTTGACGGCTTTTGGATGGATCAGACGGAAGTCACCAATTCTGAATATCGACAGTTTGTCGTTTGGGTCAGAGACTCTATTGCCCGTCAGTTGTTGGCAAATGTTTCTCCTGAAAAATGGCGTCAAAAAAAGGATACCGCCAGACTTAACTGGAACCGTCCCATCCCATGGAAAAAAGCATGGGAAAAAGTTGCAGGAGAAGAGGATGCTCACTCCGACTCGGTTTGGAATAGCCTGAAAAATTATAACAATAAATTTGAGGGCCTTAATTATTTCTATCGTTGGTATGATTTGGAACAAGCAGCCAGAGATTACAACAAGTTTGATAGATCTCGCGGACGATATCCCAAAACTTCGTTTGCAATGGTGGATGAATCTTATATCGAAAACGGAGCAATTAAGATGCGAACCAAACGAATTTCTCCGGTTCGTAGTTCGGATGATTTCTATATGACCAAAATCATTAATGTTTATCCCGATAAATTGGCGTTTTGCACCGATTTTACCTATTCGTACAACGATCCTACGGTAAAATATTTTACACTTAAAGCTTACGATCAATACCCTGTGGTAGGCGTTACCTGGGAACAGGCAAAAGCTTTTTGTGCATGGAGAACGAATATCTATAGCCGTACACATCTTTTTCAGGGGCAGGATTATCGCTTGCCGACCGAAGCCGAATGGGAATGGGCTGCCCGTGGCGGAAAACAGCAAAGTATGTATCCCTGGGGTGGGCCCTACGTGCGTAATGGCAAAGGATGCTATCTGGCTAACTTCAAACCGATGAGAGGTAATTACCGTGCCGACGGTGAAGTGCGCACGGCCAAAGTAGCTACTTATCCTCCCAATGGATTCGGACTGTACGATATGGCTGGTAATGTTGCTGAATGGACCGAATCGGCATATATGTCACTCAATGCCAATGGCACCCATGATTTGAATCCGAGTTTTACTTACAATGCCAAAGAGAAAGATTCGGATGTTTTGAAACGCAAAATCATAAAAGGAGGGTCGTGGAAGGATGTAGCAGTTTATTTGCAATGCGGAGCACGTTCTTTTGAATATCAGACCGAATCGCGTTCTTATATTGGCTTCAGATGTGTTAAGTCGACCAATATGAAGAAGAAAGTGTCAATGAAAAATTTCTAGAATTTTGAGATATGGGATTAATTAGTTTTATGCAGACCGATGCTGGTAAAAATTTTGCCAGCAAGTGTTATGGTTTTGGAGCTTCAATCGTAATTATTGGTGCTTTATTTAAAATTCAGCATTTTCCCGGAGCCGGATGGTTGTTGAGTATCGGTATGGGAACAGAGGCTTTTCTGTTTGCAATGAGCGGATTGGAAAAACCTCACAAAGATTATGAATGGGAAAAGGTCTTCCCTCATTTTGTCGAAGATAATGTTCCGCCTATTACCTCTGGTGGTGGCGGTGGTGCTGCAACGACCCAAACTACTGCCGTTGGAGAGGTTTTGTTGGGAGAGGAACAGGTTAAACGGTTGAATGAAAGTATCAAAAATCTCAGCGATACGGCGACACAGTTGACCTCTATCTCGAAAGCTTCAGGTGTAACTGATGTTTATGTTCAAAATATTCAGGCAGCTTCCGATGCTGCAGGTGTTTTTGCTAAATCACAATCGGAGTTGGCTTCTTCTGCAAATACTATCGTAAAATCCTACAAACAAGCCGAGGATGAGATCGGAATGGTTGCCGAACAGAGCAAGCTGTATGCAACTCATGTCAACACGATCAATAAAAACCTATCGTCATTAAATGCAGTTTACGAATTGCAGTTGAAAGGTGTTCAGGCTGGTAATGATGAGCTCTCTGCTCAGATTGAACATCAAAAGGCCTTGTCGACGAATGTGGAACAATTGAACGCCAGCCTGGGAGCTTCTCTGAAAGATTCGGAAGAGTATAAGATTCAGGTGGCCAAATTGGCCCGTCAGGTTTCCGATTTGAATAATGTATACGGGAACATGCTTAATGCGCTAAATACAAAAGCTTAATCGGAGATATATAAACCATGAGTGGAGCAAAGAATTGTCCGGAAACACCGCGGCAGAAGATGATTGGGATGATGTATCTCTTCCTGACAGCTATGCTTGCATTGAATGTTTCGACAGAGGTATTGAATGGTTTTGTGTTGGTTAACAACAGCTTGTTACAAAGCATTACCAGTACGAATACCAGAAATGAAAATATTTACAAACGTTTTCGGGATCTAAAACAAGATAATCCGGGCAAGATAGGCGAATGGTTGAATAAGGCTCTGGTTGTCAAACAAAAATCGGACGAAATTTTCAATTATGTGGAAAATTTCAAATATCAGCTGGTGCGGCTGGCCGATGGTAAGGATGCGGTTACCAATGACATCAAAAATAAAGACAATCTGGATGTTTCCGGTCAATATGCGCTTGTTCAGGGCAATGGAAAAATTTTGAAACGAAAAATCGCGGAGTATAAGACTTTTTTGGAAAGCTTTGTTAACGGCGATCCGGTAAAAATTTCCATGTTTGAAAGAAACTTTACGACCAAAGGAGGAAAAGATGGAAAGGACTGGCAGGAAACGGTATTTGAAATGATGCCGGTTGCCGCGGCAACTACTATTCTGACAAAATATCAGACAGATATCCGGGCTGCCGAAGGTGAAGTGGTACAATATTTAATGGCTCAGACAGATGCCGGTGATTTTCGCGTAAATAAGCTGCAGGCATATGTGATACCGGTTTCTACCTATGTGATGCAGGGTGATAAATATAGCGCAACTATTGTGTTGTCGGCAATCGATTCTACCAAAACGCCTCAAATTGTGGCAAACGGACGCACTTTGGGAAAAGATGGTAAGTTCGAAATGATTTGTAATCAGGTGGGAACATTTAAGTACGGTGGATCCATTATGCTGAATTCGGGTGGTGTCAACAAAAAATATGACTTTGCAAGTGAATATACTGTAGGTGCTAAAAGCGCTTCGGTAACTAACAGTGCATTGAATGTTGTCTACGCCGGTATTGCAAACCAGATGGCAGTCTCTGTTCCCGGTGTACCTGCTGCCAATGTTATGTTGACCTGCTCGGAAGCTTCTGTAAGACGAATGCCCAATGGTTTGTGGGAATGTGTGCCTTCCCGTTCTTTAGCCGGAAGACAGTTGCGATTTTCGATACAGGCCAAGAGTGGCAATTCAAAAACTTTTGTGCAAATGGGTGGTGGCGTCTTTGTTGTGAGAAGGCTTCCCGATCCTATTCCGATGCTAAGTATTGATGGTGTGGCCAAAAAATCGGCTCAGGTCTCTCCCGGTAAATTGGGAAGTGCAACGTTGGTTGCCGATTACGAAAACGAATTGATTTCAGCGAAATTTACCATCACTGGTTTTGCTCTTGATTATCCAAATGGAGAAGTGATAGGAACCAGTGGATCCAGTTTGTCGGGGCAACAGAAAGCCCGTTTGGCAAAAGAAAAATTCGGATCAAGAATTATTATACGGGATATAAAAGCAATGGGTCCGGATGGTCCGCACAATGACTTGCCTCCTATCTTTATAAAATTAAATTAAACCAATAAATATGCAACGATTGAGATTTATTTGCGTGATCTGTTTCTCTTCTTTACTGCTTGTTTTACATGCACAAGGGAATGAAAAGAAATTTTTTGATGAGTCTCCCTCTCCTAACGATTCTGTTGCATTGTCAGAACAACAGTCAGTGGCTGTGGTGTCCGATTCTGTAAAACGAGAAATAGTAAAGATGCGTAATGCAGTGCAGTCTAAGATACGGTACGATGATGTGACATGGTCGAAGACGGTATACCGCATTATTGACTTGAGAGAAAAGCAGAATTTGCCTCTGTATTTTCCGCTGACTCCGATGGAAGGCCGTAAAAACCTGATGACGATTATGTTGCAAGGTATTGTCGACAAAAACCTCTCGGTTTACAAACGTGGTATCGATAACAGTCAGTTCCGCCCGAATTTTGCTAAGACCAATATCGAACTGGCAGATACAGCCCTGATCCGGATATTCAAACACGATAGTATCAGCGAATCGGTATTGAAAACGGTAGATGGTAAATTGGCTATAAACGACTATACGCTGGAGGCTTTTATGAAATACCAACAGCGGTTCTTAGTGAAGGAAATCTGGTTTTTCGATAAACATCGTTCGGTACAGGATTATCAGATAGAAGCAATAGCGCCGCTTGTAAGCGGAATGCCGAATTCTGAATTTATCCGTCATATTGCTTGCTGGTTTAAGTTCAATGAACTTCGTCCGTTGCTGACAGAGGAAAAAATATTGTGGGGCGATAATCAGTCATCGGATATGACATTCGACCTTTTCTTTAGTCAACGATTTTATTCGGGCAATATACTCGGTGTCGACGACATGTATCATCGTACGTTACTCGATTATTTGACCAATGCCGACGACATTAAAAAAGAACAAGATGCGATTCAGCGTTCGATTGTTAACTTTGAAAATGATTTGTGGGAATATTGATTTGCAACTATTTCTACTGTAAATAATTCCGATAGTTCGTTTGTGTATTAAATACAGGCGAACTATTGCTGTATTAAAACTTTACCGCTTTTTTACTCTGTATCGTCCGTTCAACATTCCAAATACCGTTTCTTCTGTGTCAAAAACTTCTTTATTCATTGCGATACTTTTATGTTCGGTTGTGTCGTTATCTGCACAATCCACATTCTCACGTCAATTGTCCGGAGGAAAGTCACAAAAGACTCAGGCTGAGTCTGAAAAGTCGAACTATGTATCCCCTCATGTTACGGCAAAGACGATAGACGAGCGGTTCGGAATGGCCGACTCGATTACGGTCGATACAATTCCCGGCAATTTTCCCGATAAGAATATACTCGATTCGTATAGCATAGCCAATGCCTACAATGGCAATATGGGGTCGCCGGTGCAGTCGAAAATTTTCTTCGATCGCACGCAGAAAACCAACTTCTTGTTTTCTACTCCGTACGATCCGTATGTGTATGCCATATCCGATTTACCCTTTTATAATACAAAAACGCCCTATTCCAATATAACTTACTTGTCGAGTTATCCGGGAGAGCAGGCTGAGGATCGTACGAAGATTGTGCTCTCGATCAATGCCAATAAACGGACAAACATTACGGGAATGTTCGATTATCTTTACGATAGGGGTCGTTACATGAATCAGGCGAATAAAGGGTTGATCGCTTCGTTGTACGGTAGCTACGCAGGCAGACATTATTCTGCTAATGGAGCGATAATGTTCCAAAACTTCAAGAATTATGAAAGCGGCGGCTTATCGAATACCGATTATGTGACTAATCCGTCGGCATATAGCCAATATACCTCCATTACAATGCCTGTGAATCTGACAGGCGCGCAGGCAGGTTATCAAAGTAAGAGCCTGTTTTTTAACCATAAATATTCTATCGGTTTCAATAAAACCATTCAGGTAAAAAAAGACTCCGTTCGTGAAGAGTTCATTCCGGTGACCTCATTCATCCATACGCTGAAAGTGCAAAGTGATTCCAAACGCTATCGTGAGATGCCTGTGGATACGGTTTTCTATGCCAATACTAATTTCAAGAAACAGGTTCATTCGGATACGATTGCCTACTTATCGATACGGAACACGTTTGCGGTTCAGATGGATGAAAAGTTCAACCGGTTACTGCAATTCGGTTTGACGGCCTTTATTGAGAATGAGGTCAACCGGTATATGAACATGGATAAGGATGACAAGTTGACCTATAAGTGGGAGCAAAATACCCGTGTCGGAGGCGTTCTGTCGAAGAATGAAGGGCAGGTCTTTCGCTACAATTTTCAGGGGAATATCGTGATTGTGGGTCCGAAAATAGGCGATTTTGAACTGAGCGGACGCGTGGGCGGTTATTTTACGCTATGGAAAGATTCGGTTGCATTGAAAGCCATGGCACGGATACGAAGCACATCGCCCTCTTATTTTTGGGAACATTTCTACTCCAATCACTTCAACTGGGAGAATGACTTCGATAAAGAATTCCAGACATATCTCGGTGGAAGTATAGAATTGCCGAAGCGTCATTTGAAACTGGGACTTCAAATAGCCAATAATTCCAAATATCTTTATTTCAACTCAAAAGCGATGCCGACCCAGGCGAATAGTAGCGTGCAGGTGGTTGCGCTGGATGTTAATCTGGATATCCATTTCAATCGTCATTTCGCGCTGGAAAACAAGGGGGTGTATCAGGTGAGCAGTGATCAGACCATCATCCCGTTGCCCACTTTATCGCTCTACAACAATTTGTATTATCAGACCCGTTTGTTTAGCGTTCTGAAGCTGCAATTGGGCGTTTCGTCTCATTTCCATACCTCCTACTATGCTCCGGCTTACATGCCGGCCACGGGGCAGTTTTACATTCAGCGGACAACGAAGATCGGAAATTATCCATTGGCCAGTGCCTATGCCAATTTCCATCTGAAACAGACACGTTTCTTTATTGAATATTACCACATGAACCAGAGCTGGATGTCTACATCGGATTACTTCTCCATGCCTAACTATCCGTTGAATCCGACGACGATGAAAGTGGGAATTTCGGTTAATTTCTACAATTGATGACTACATTGGATCGACATCGTAGTTGATCTGAAGTGACTTGAACCGGCTGTCAGCCAGCACTTGTCCTGCAACATTCCGGATAATCTCTTTTACGGCATCGGGCGATGCGGTATTTTCTATCTTTAGCAGAATGTGCTTGATGTACCAGTTCTGAATTCGACCTACCGGCGGATTATTCGGCCCCAATACCCGCGATCCGAGCAATTTTTTCAGTTCATCGGCAAGTAAAGTTGCCGCGTGGTTGTTGACTCCGGCATCCTTGTGACGAATGATAATATTGATGAGCCGGAAGTAGGGTGGATACCGGAAGTCGTATCGTTCGCGCATTTGGGTGGCAAACATACCTTTGTAGTCGTTGGCAATCACCTGCCGGATTACCGGATGATCCGTCTCCGGCGTTTGGAGAACGACCAATCCCTGCTTGTTTTTGCGTCCCGCGCGACCGCTTACCTGTGCCATCAGCTGGTATGCCCGTTCGTGCGCCCTGAAATCTGGATAGAAAAGCAGATTGCCGGCATTCAGAATCCCCACCAGACTGACGTCGTCGAAATCGAGCCCTTTGGTCACCATCTGCGTGCCGATCAAAATATCGATAGCGTGATTCTCAAAATCGCGAATAATCTTTTCAAACCCCTTTTTTGTCCGCACGGTGTCGAGGTCGAGGCGTGCCGCCCTGGCTTCCGGAAAAAGCGCTTTTATCTCTTCCTCAATTTGCTCGGTGCCGAATCCTTTAGTTTGTAGCGAGGGTGTGTGGCAGCTTGGACAATTGGCGGGCACCTTGGTCGTGTAACCACAGTAGTGACAGGTGAGCATGTCGAAATGCTTGTGGTAGGTGAGGCTGACATCGCAATGCGGACAACGGGGAACGTAGGCGCACTGCTTGCATTCGATGTAAGGGGCATATCCCCGCCGGTTCTGGAAAAGGATTACCTGCTCTTTGCCGGATAAAGCCTGCGTGATTTTCTCGACTAATTCATCGGTAAAATGGCCGGTGATTCGTTTTTTGCGGTATGCCTCTTTCAGATCGACGGTCTGTACTTCGGGTAACTCTATCTCTTCGTGCCGCTGCGTGAGTTCTACTAATCCATATTTTCCCGAAAGGGCATTCTGGTAGCTCTCGATCGCTGGCGTGGCGCTGCCCAGTACGGTTTTGGCTCCGTGCATGTTGGCCAGCACAATGGCTGCGTTGCGGGCGTGATACCGGGGTGCCGGGTCGTATTGTTTGTAGCTGCTTTCGTGCTCTTCGTCGACAATGACTAAGCCGAGATCACGAAACGGGAGAAAAACCGAAGAGCGAACGCCGAGAATCACCTCAAAGCCTTTGTCGTGTAAAAGATTGTTCCAGATCTCTACCCGTTCGTTGTCGGAAAACTTGGAGTGATAAACGCCCAGTTTGTTGCCGAATACCCGTTCCAGCCGTTGGGTGAGCTGGGTGGTCAGTGCAATTTCGGGCACCAGATAGAGAACCTGTCGACCCAGCTTCAATGTTTCGGCGATGAGATGGGTATAAATCTCCGTTTTGCCGCTCGAAGTTACTCCGTGAAGCAAGACTACGTTTTTCTCTTTCAGTTGCGAGAGAAGCGACCGGTATGCCGTTTGCTGAAAGCTGTTGAGCGTGGCAAGTGGTTGCGGTGCCGTTTGCGTGGAATCCAACCGGCTGATCTCTTTCGTGTAGGTGTGTAAAATCTTTTTCTCGACCAACGCGTCGAACACGGCCGCGGAGCTTCCACTCTGTTCAAGAAGTTCCTTCTTGGAGACTTCCCGTGGCCCGGATTTCATCAGATGGCGCGACTGTTCGAGGTAGACCATCAACAGACTCAACTGTTTCTTCGAGCGGTGCAGCGAATCGAAAATAGCTTGTAATTGCTCATCGTTGGTTATTCCATCGGCAAGGCGTACACAGGTGAGTCGTTTGGGTTTGTAGGCCGCACGCAACTCTTCGGAGAGCGAAACGGTACCCCGATCCATCAGGTTCTTGACGGTTGGCAGGATGGTCTTGAAGCCGGTGATGCGGGTCAGCTCTTTGATGGAGTGGGGCTTGTTGTCGCTTAGCGCATTGTAAACGCGCAGCTCTTTTTCCGAGAAAGGGGCGTCGGCTTCGAAGTCGGCGTTGAGCGTGATGGTGGTTTCGCTTTCGAGTTTCAGTCCGGCCGGAACGGCTGCCGTGTAGACATCCCCGATGAAAGCCATGTAATAGTTGGCAATCCACTCCCAGAAGGGCAACTGCGGACGGCGGAGAACCGGTGCGTTGTCGAGCAGCGCGATGATCTCTTTTACCGACGAAACCTGCGGTGCCACAGCATGTACGTAGCGAACAATGCCGGTGTATATTTTTTTGCTTCCGAACGGAACGACAACCCGCATGCCGAGTTTTACCGAATCGGATAGCTCCTCCGGTATTTTGTAGGTGTAGCTGTTGGCTAAGGGCAGCGGAAGAATGATGTCGGCAAAACGTTCGGACATAATTTGATTTACAATTTTATCATTGAAGTCATCTTGACTTTTATTTTTTGACCTCCCAACCCTCCAAAGGAGGGCTGTAACATTGTAAAATGAATAAAGTCTCCTCATTTTGCGACCGAATTCCTCCCCTTGGGGGAGGTTAGGTGGGGTCTGTAAGCAAAAAATGAAGAGAAAATGTTTTGCCAAAGAAAAGTCAAAACAACTTCTTTATTCTTTATTCTTTACTCTTTGTTCTGTTTTTATACGAAAATAGCTTCCGGTTCTAAGGCGATGCCAAAGTGTGTTTCGACGGATTGTTGAATCTCTTTTGCGAGTGCTTTGACCTCTTCTCCGGTGCAATCGCCCAGATTGTAGAGTACTAATGCCTGTTTGGGATAAACGCCCACGTTACCGAACTGGCGCCCTTTCCAGCCGCATTGTTCGATAAGCCAGCCGGCCGCAACTTTGTATTCGCCTTTATGCGGATAGGCAACTAATGCCGGATGTTTCTCTTTCAATGCTTCAAATTGTGCAACGGGAATGACCGGGTTTTTGAAAAAGCTGCCGGCACTGCCGATTTTGTCGGGGTTCGGGAGTTTCTCTTCGCGGATATTGGCAACGATGCGACTGACATCGGCCAGCGTCGGATTGGTAATGCCTGCTTTTTCGATCTCTGTGCGTATAGCGCCGTATTCAAGATTCAGTTTCGGTTGTTTGCTCAGCCGGAAGGTGACGGATGCCACGATGTATTTATTCTTCAGTTCGTGTTTGAAAATGCTGCTCCGGTAATCGAACTGACATTCGCTGTTGGAGAAGATGCGTTGTTTGCCGGTCAGTATTTCGTAGGCCTCCACCGATTCGATGATGTCTTTAGCCTCTACACCATAGGCACCCA
Source organism: uncultured Microbacter sp. (assembly GCA_963678265.1). Classification (GTDB taxonomy): domain Bacteria; phylum Bacteroidota; class Bacteroidia; order Bacteroidales; family Paludibacteraceae; genus Microbacter. The sequence continues at coordinate 315,066 of OY782761.1, read as the reverse complement.
CGTTTTGCACCGGACTGGCACCCACGGTTCCCGGAATGGCGGTCAGGTTTTCGGCTCCGTAGAAATTGTGAGCCACGCAGAAACCGACAAAATCGCTCCACACTTCACCCGCAGCCGCCTTCACCAAAACCGTATCGTCAGTCTCCTCTTCGACGGAGATTCCCTTCAATGAAATCTTCACCACAACGCCGGCAAACAGTTTGTTAAAAACCACGTTGCTGCCACCGCCCAGAATGAAAAAGGGGAAAGCATTCAGCAGTCCGCTTTGCATCAGAATCTGGAGGTCGATGGGAGCTGAAATATCGGTAAAATACTGGCTGGTAGCCTCTATGCCAAAAGTGTTGTGGGGCCTGAGGGAAACGTTTTCCTGAAGAGTCATTGTCGGTTTATTTTGAATTCAAAATTACAACAAATCGTTCACATTTTCCGAATCAGTCAAAATCAATGAAGAATCTGTTGTATTTTTGTATGGAATTTGGGTAGAGACACATGGTCATGTGTCTCTACCCAAATTTTGAAATTTTGGATTTTGAAATTTAATTGCATATATGGCAGCATTTGAGATTTTTGGCGGCAATCGTCTTTCGGGCGAAATTGTTCCGCAGGGTGCAAAAAACGAAGCATTGCAGGTGATTTGCGCTGTGTTATTGACTCCCGAAAAGGTGACGATCAGTAATATTCCCGATATCCGGGATGTGAATAAACTGATCGATTTGGTTCGTATGTTGGGCGTGAAGGTGGAAAAGGTTTCGGATGGAACCTATACTTTTCAGGCCGATGCTGTCAATTTGGATACGTTGTATAGCCCCGAATATGGCAAGAAAGCAACCGAACTGCGTGGTTCCATTATGCTGGTGGGCCCGTTACTGACCCGTTTCGGTTATGCGGTGGTACCGCAACCTGGAGGTGATAAAATCGGGCGCCGCCGCCTCGATACGCACTATGTCGGTTTTCAAAAGCTGGGAGCCGAAGTGGGTTTTGACGATGATTTGTCGCATGTGAAGGTGACCACCAAAGGTCTGAAAGGTGTCTATATGTTGCTCGACGAGGCTTCGGTAACCGGTACGGCTAATGTGGTGATGGCTGCCGTGATGGCAAAAGGGACCACCACCATTTATAACGCGGCCTGCGAACCCTATCTTTTTCAACTCTGCACCATGCTGAATGCGATGGGTGCAAAGATCTCCGGCGTGGGGTCCAACCTGTTGGTGATTGAAGGCGTGGATGCGTTGGGTGGATGCAACCACCGGATTTTGCCTGACATGATCGAAGTGGGTAGCTTTATCGGACTGGCCGCTATCACCCGTTCCGAGTTGACCATCAAAAATGTGGCGCGTGAACACTTGGGCATTATTCCCGAAATTTTTCATCGGCTGGGTGTCGCTTTCGAGTTCCGCAACGACGATATTTACATTCCGCAACAGGATAGTTATGAGGTACAGCACTTTTTCGATGGCTCCATCATGACCATTGCCGATGCTCCCTGGCCGGGCTTCACCCCCGACCTTATCAGCGTGGCGCTGGTGGTGGCGACACAGGCCAAAGGCAGCGTGCTCATTCACCAGAAGATGTTCGAGAGCCGTCTCTTCTTTGTCGACAAACTGATAGAGATGGGGGCGCAGATTATTTTGTGCGATCCGCACCGCGCGGTGGTAATCGGGATGAACCACGAGCAGGCCTTGCGTGGCACCCGCATGACTTCGCCCGACATCCGTGCCGGAGTTTCGTTGCTTATTGCCGCTCTCTCGGCCGGGGGACGCAGCGTAATTGACAATATCGAACAGATCGACCGGGGATACCAGGATATCGACGGGCGGTTGAGAGCGCTGGGAGCGGATATACGGCGATTGTAAATGCTATACTATTAATAGAAAGAGATGAAAGCGATTGTTGTAAAACAGTCGCTTTTTTTATTGCAGGCAATTTGCTGTTCAGGTCGTAAGTTTAGTTAGATATTATATAAATTTCAATGTCAGACCTCTCCTCCCAGCCTCCTCCCCCGAGGGGAGGAGGAGCACAGTAGTGAGATTGTTAGGATTCAGTTTATTGTGCAGATTGTTTCCCTCTCTCTCGGGAGAGGGGCTAGGGTCAGACGATAAATATACCGATGATAAATATCGGCATTTAAAATCTGACTCCGACACGCAGTCGTCGTGAGGAGAGGTTGTACAATGCAAAACGTTGTTTCTGATGCCTTGGTCAGCTAATTTGCACAATCTCTATTTATTTGAACATACACAATAGTGTTTTTATGGTATTTTATTTTTAGAGGGTAAAAATGTTTATGTTTTGAAATATAATCAATATATTTGCCCTGTACTAACCAAAATTAAGAAACTGTTAAAAAGTTACCGGTTAGAGAGATATACCGGTAATGTAAGAGGGGCCTCGGACCAGCCCTGTAATCATTGTTTAATTTCTTAATTTTATTTTTATGGCTCAAAACCTTATTTCAGCCGTGTTATCGGACAGCGATGCAGCTGCCGTGCAACAGAGTTTGACCGATGCAAGAGCTAAACTTAGCTTCTTGCTTAGTTTGCAATCCGACGATGTCGTATCGCTTATCAAGGTGGGAAACACTTTCCTTCCGTTTATCGATAAGGCGTACCAAACCGTCAAAGATCATCCCGAAATCCTTTCGGGAGTGTTCGACAAAGAGGAGTTTATTAAAGACTATGAATTGGTGGGTAAGATTCGTCCTATTTTGAATCAGATCAACCAGCTGGCCGAAGGTTTGCAGAAAACCTATTATGCCGTTGTCAGCGATGCAATGGTGGCTTCGCTCGAGGTGTATGCTGCCGTGAAGCAAAACAAAGACAAGGTCTCCGGCCTCAATGTGGTTGCCGACGAGATGGCTATATTCTTCAAAAAGAGTAAGGCTAAACCCGAATCGACCGCGAAGTAAACGTACCGTTCGGTAAGCCGGACACTCCCGGGGGTGGTTCGCTACCCCGGGAGATACTTTTTTAACTTCCGTTCCCTGATTTTTTACCTCGAAAGTCTGAATTTTTATCTCCGGAGCGTGATGCTGATGCTCGGGAAGGTGAAAATCACGCGATAGAGCGTTTCCTGTACGCTAATTTCCGCGAAAATCAGGCTCCGTTTCCTGAAATATACATTCTATAGCGTTCGACTCACGCGCCGGAGTGTAATCCGAACGGTCAAGAGCGTGAAAATTGAGAAAATTAGAGTGAAAAAGAAGGTCGGAAATTAATTGTTATTGGAGATATCTGTTCTAAATTAATGCATATTGAGCATATGAATAATATAATCATTCTTGGTAATGGATTCGATCTTGCACATAACTTACAGACAAGTTATAGTCATTTTATAAAATATCTTTTTGATAAACAAGGGGCTGATAGAACTGCTTGCAAAGATCTATTTCAATTTGTATATCCAACCATAAAAGGTTACGAATCATTTCATTCTTTGTTGGAGTCTCCTAGAATTAACATAGATAGTTTGATGAAGTTTTCTAATGATTTCATAAGAGGCCTTATTTATGATGTTGCATTGGAGGATTGGTGTGACATAGAAGCTAAATATTATAAAGAATTAAAGACTTTAGATAATAGTCCATATTATAAAGAGGATCCAAAGAAGCTCAATGATCAATTTTATGTCATTAAAAAATATTTGGAGCAATATCTTACAACTCAAAAAACTGATCAGTCGCATGAAAGTTATAGACGTTTTTTTGAACTTCTGGATTCGTCAAACACTCTTATTATTAATTTTAATTATACTGATACATTGCGAAGCCTTTATGGAGACGTGCTTAAATTAAGCAAGGTTGTTGACTTACATGGAAAACTTAACAATACATTAAATCCTATTATTTTTGGCTTTGCTGCACCTGAAAAGGATTTAGAATTCCTTCGTCAAAAGGGGAATACCGAATATATGAGAAATATCAAGAAACATTTATATAAGCAAACATCTAATGAAGAAATTATACAAGAATTTATTGCTGATCAACAATTAAAGGGAGATAAAATAGAAATCTCAATTATGGGACATTCATGTGGGGAATCAGATACACTGATCCTAAACCAATTGTTTTCACATCCCAAAATATCGGCTATTAGAATATTTTATTATGAAGAACGAGAATGCTTTTATCAAACTCAACTAAACATATATAGAATCTTAGATGGGCATAAGAATTACGATAAACTGGTGAGTTTTAATGACTCGTCAAGAATGCCTCAGTATAGTGATTTTATTGAGCAGAAAGAAAAATTTGATAAATATATAACGCAAATGCATAGAGCACAGAATGCCCGTATAACTATAAGTCCTTTTGCAAATAATTAAATTTTAATATTGACAACATGCAAATAGAGCCCCTGTATATGTAGTTCGCCTTCATTAAAGGGAAATAAAACGAAATCAGCCGGAATGAAACTAATTCATTCCGGCTGATGCGCTTTGTGCTACCGTGTTCTTTTATTTCACCACAATGGCGTTGATCAGCGCGTCCGTCGTGCCATCGGAGATATTGACCAATGCCCCGTTTTTCCAGAACACCGCTATTTTATTTCCGCTGCTGTTGGTGGTGTAACCTGCCAGATAGAGGTCGCTGCCGGAGAGGTAAATCGCTTTTACTTCGGCATCCTGTGAGCCATCGGTAAGCGTGATCGCAGCGCCGTTTTGCCAATAGGTGGCGATGGATTTCCCGTTGCTGTTGACGGTAGCTCCGGCTACGTAGGTGTTGTTGTCCGAAACGGCGATGGTATTGGCCGTGGCGTTATCGTTGCCATCCGACAGCGCGTTGATAATGCCGTTTTTCCAATAGGAGGCAACCGTCGTACCGGTGCTGTTGTAGATGTTTCCGGCAATATATACGCTTCCGGTGTTCAGTGCAATCGCGTTGGCAAAGGCATCCGTTCTTCCGTCGGAGAGGGTGGCGGCTGTCCCGTTCTTCCAGCAGACGGCTATGTTAAGCCCGTTTGTATTGATTGTTGTTCCGGTTACATAGACATCGTTGCCCGAAACGGCAATCGCGTTGGCATAGGCGTTGGTTGTTCCGTCGGTCAGTTCTGTTTTGGTTCCGTTTTTCCAGTAAACGGCCACGCTGTTGCCTTTGCTGTTGTCGACAAAGCCGGAGACATAGACATTGCCATCCGAAACGGTGATGGAACTTGCATAGGCATTGGTCGTCCCGTCGGTGAGGTTTACGGCGGTTCCGTTTTTCCAGTATTTGGCAACTGGATAACCATTGGACGAATATTCGTAACCGGCCACGTAGATATCACTGCCCGAGACGCAAAGCGAAGAGCAGTAAGCTGATTGGGTTCCATCGGTTAGTTTTACGGCGGTTCCGTTGGTTGAGTAGGCGGCAATGTTGTTGCTGCTGTTGCTGCGGGTATTGTTTGCCAGATAAAGAGTCGTGCCGGGCGAAGTGGAGATCGTCTGAAGATCTTGCTGGCTGCATCCGCTCAGCAGGATAGCTGTGAAAAAGATAATGGCGTAAAGCAAAAGAATTCGGATCATACTAAACAGGTTGATGAAAAATAAGTTTCAAAGGTGTCTTGGTGATTATACTGTTTCATAAAACGGCTTCTTAACTCTTTTAGTATCTCTCCGTTTCTACTTTTAGTAACATTGGAAATTGTTGACTTCTCTTATCAGAATTTAAGTAGGCGCCAAACGCAACAAAGCCGGAATAAGTGAACACTTACCCCGGCTTTGTTGTATTGTTTGAGAATCGGTTATCTGAAGTTCAGCCCGAATCCGACGGACGCGGTCGAGTATTTCTGGAGTGTATATTGTGCGTGTAATGCACAGACAAAGAATAATTTTACGCGTAATCCGATGGTGGCTCCCGGTTGTGTTAATGAGTAATGGAGCGGGATCGGATCTTTCAATGTGGTTACATCAAACTTTTGGGTGGTTGTATTGAAGTTGCCCAACACCGGAAAGTTTCCTGCAAAATTGAAATCGAAACTGCTGCGTGTAATGCCAAAACCTAAGTATGGAGTCAGAAAAGCGACTTGCTTGGAGATGATGGCATTTACCATTAATGCATTTGCTTTTAATTTCATGCCTTGATTGTTGTACGATACGCCGCTGGGAGCAGAAATAAGGTTCTGATTGCTAGCCAAATCGGACGGTGTTACCGGATCATCGAAACTATAGTTGAGGTTGAATTTGCTATAGCCGGCCATCACCGCGGCATCGAATGGCAAAAGCTTCAAAACCGGAATCCATTGTTTGATATTGTGTTTTAACCCGATACCCCACATGTTGCCGGAATAATTATCGACGTTGATTGTCGGAGCAAAGCGAACCGACAGATCGTTGCCAAGAGGTAAACCGACGGTTACCTGAAAGCTGGGAACCGGAGTGACGTTTGAAACTCCCTTCGGAGTTCTGAAACGGGCTATGGTTTGAGGAACTCCATTGATTTTTTGTTGAAGGATCAAATCAACCCCATCGCCTTTACCTCCGAATGTCGGCGCTGTTTTTTCTCCGTTTACGGCAGTAAGATTTTGTAAGCCGGACAGGCTGAATGTTTTGTCACCGGATGGGGTGAAAACGCCGTTAGCGCCTACGGTAATATCGAATCCCAATACTTTGTGTGTGGCAGCGGTGTTGTACCAGTTACTTCCCAGACCGGACGAAAAACCGTAACCGAAAGGCTTGATATAACCGTTTGCCAGTGTTTGTATATCGTTTACTCCCGACTTGAAAAGGTCGGAGATGTCGCTTTGTGCCTTGGCAGAAAAGAGAGTGACGAAGCCAAGAGTCAAAATGATGCAGAAGGTGCGTTTGGTTGTACTCATAATCTTTAGATTTTCAATGTTACTGAACAAAAAGAATAATTTGTGAACGAAAGATGAGATGTGAGCGATCACCCATGTATGTGCGGGTAGGATCGTGTCTCCGGTACGCTCAGAGTTCCTGATGTAGTTTTAATAAATGTTTAATGTGCAAAGTTAAAGTGAATTTTTGACATATTTGTATATTTGTGACTATTCGGTGATTTTTTTCGGGCAAAAATGTCAAATTTGAGCGGCTTTGATTCGTAATGCAGCATGATTTTTCTTTCATACCGGCATTCCGTATCCGTTACATACCAGCATATAATGTACGGTTCGTTTTTTTTGCGAATAATCTTGTTGTCTCGATAATTTTGCAGAACTTTACACCGAAAGTGCTGATTCTGCTATCTTAACGAAAAATAGTGGAAATGAACTGCCTGTCGGATTAATAACTTGTTGCGGATGCGAAAAGTAATTGTTTTGGGGGCGACTTCGGGAATAGGAAGAGAGGTTGCCCGACTATATGCCGCGCAGGGTTGTGCGGTGGGCATAACCGGTCGCCGGGAGGAGTTGTTGGCGGAGCTTCAGTCCGAATGTCCGGAGCGGTTTTTTGTGTCGGCTTTCGATATCTCTGTCGTCTCGTCGGTAGAAAGATATCTGGACGACCTGACGGAGCGGTTGGGCGGTCTCGATTTGTTGTTTCTCAGTTCCGGCTATGGCAAGCGCAATAGCGAACTTGCATCCGAAACGGAGCAACTTACCATACAAACCGATGTGGCAGGCTTTACGGCCGTGGTTGACTGGGCTTTCAAATACTTTGCGCAACAGAATCACGGCCATATTGTGGCCGTTAGTTCGATAGCCGGTTTGCGCGGAATCCGGTATGCTCCGGCGTATAGCGCAAGCAAGGGGTACAATATGCTCTATCTTCAGTCGTTACGCCAGTTGGCGCATTATCAGAAAAACAATATCAATATAACGGATATCCGTCCGGGGTTTGTGGATACCCAAATGGCACAGGGAAGTGGTGTCTTTTGGTCGGCTCCGTTATCCAAAGCCGCCGTTCAAATAGTAAAAGCAGTAGACAAAAAAAGAAAAATCGTTTATATTACCCGACGTTGGCGTTTTGTGGCATTCGCTATACGACTCATTCCACGGATAATTTTTGAAAGGTTGTAACCATGACAAAGGAAAAGAACAGGGTGGCGCTGTTTTCTGTACTTGCCGCTATTTTTTTAACGAGTTTCAAACTGGTTGTCGGAGTTTTTACGGGCAGTTTGGGTATATTGTCGGAAGCATTGCACTCCGGACTCGATCTGGTTGCCGCAGTGATTACCTTCTTTTCGGTGCGTATTTCCGACAAGCCGGCAGATAGGCAGCACAACTATGGTCATGGTAAAATAGAGAATTTTTCGGCATTTATCGAAACCATTCTCCTGCTGATAACCTGTGTGTGGATTGTGTCGGAAGCGATCGATCGTTTGATGACCGGCAATACGCATATCGAAATATCGGTTTGGAGTTATGTGGTGGTGATAAGTGCCATTGTAGTGGATGTGACCCGTTCGCGGGCTTTGTATAAGGTGGCAAAAGAACACAATAGTCAGGCGCTGGAGGCAGATGCACTTCACTTCTCGACCGATGTGTGGAGTTCGACGGTTGTTTTGTTGGGGCTCGTTTGTGCCAATTTCGGGTTCTATTTTGCCGACTCCATTGCTGCGTTGTTAGTTGCTGTTATTGTGCTGTTTGTCTCGTTTCGTCTGGGGAAAAAAGCGGTGGATGTGTTGTTGGACAAAGCTCCGCAGGATACCATCGCGTTAGTGGAAAAAACATTGAATTCGTTTCCGGAGGTAAAGTTGTATCATCATCTGAAAGTACGCACGGCCGGTGCCGATACCTTTATTAAATTCAATATTCATCTGGATCCCGATTTGAGGCTGCGCGATGTGCATGAACTTTGTGACCGGATAGAGCACAGCCTGATGGAGCAGGTTAAGCGGAGTGAAATATATATTCATGTGGAGCCTCAGGATGTGAGCCACCTGCAATATGAAGAAAACCAGGATAAATTAAAACATCAAGATGGAGAAGATTAAACGTAACAGATTGATTCGCCAGGTGAGTCTTGCGCTGCTACTGGCAATGGGAATTATGCAGGTTTCTACCGTTATTCTGATGGAGACCGGATTCCGTGGCTTTGATGTGGGCGAATTGCACGAATTCTGCGGATTTACGCTATTCGGCCTGATCGCGGTTCATATCTTTGTTTTTCGTAAGAGCTTGAAAGCGATATTTTTTCCGAAAACGAAGTAGAAATGAGCAGCTGAAGATGCCGGGATTCAGGCAGATTCCGGTATCCCGGCGTCGTTTGTTACGCCTGTGGTCAGAACCATTTCTTTCGTTTGAAGTAGAAAATCATGAAAATAGAGATGAGGACTACCACAATCCAGAATGCCGGATAACTATATTTCCATTCGAGTTCGGGTAAAATTTTGAAGTTCATTCCGTAAACGCCAGCCAAAAAGGTGATCGGGATGAACAGAGCGGAAAAGATAGTGAGCACTTTCATTATTTCATTCATGCGGTTGCTCACAGCCGACATGTAGAGATCCATCATGCCCGAGGTGATCTCCCGTAAGCTATCCAGACTTTCGATCAATTGCACCGTGTGGTCGTAAATATCACGAAAAAAAATCTTCGTTTCGTCTTTTATCAGTTCGTGTTCCGAAACCTGCAGCGCGGAAACAACCTCCCGTGTCGGCCAAATCATCTTCTTGGCATAGACGAGTCTTCGTTTCAGTTTGTAAATCCCTTCCTGATTGGCATTCGCCGGCGATATAATCAGTTCGTCTTCGGTCGTTTCTATCGTTTCTCCGATGTTTTCAAGCAACGAAAAATACTGGTCGATAATAATGTCGCACAGAGCAAACAGCAGGTAGTCGGTGGCAAAGCGCCTGATGCGTCCTTTGGAGGCACATATCCGGTTGCGTAGCGGTTCAAACAGTGCAGGTGTCGTTTCGTGAAACGAGATGACATACCGGTCGCTCAGAATTATACTCACCTGCTCGATGATTACTTCGTTCGTGCCGGCTTCGAGTTGGAGTGATTTCAGTACCACAAAAATATAGTCGTCGCGTTCTATCATGATCGGGCGTTGGGTGGTATTGGCAATCGCTTCCACGTCGAGCGAGTTGATGCCGAACTGTTCACCCAACTGATTCAGAAATTCGGCGTTGTGCACGCCCGAAATCCGGATCCATTTCAAAGCGGGAGAATCCATCTCCGCTTTCAGATCAGCAAGCGATGCCATCTTCTTCTCATCCACATTCGCTTCGTCGTAGGCAATCATATCGATTCCGATCTTTTCCCGACGGGGCTTCCCGATATATTCGACTGTGCCGGGCGAAGTGCCTTTATGGGCCATGCGGGGCACAAACTTGTGGAGATCTATCGCTTTTATTTTGGCAAATGATGTGTTGTGTTTCATAGCGATCTGTAATTTATGGTTATGGATACAGCCTGTTTCCGGTCGGTGGTCGGTACCCTTTGCATTCGAGCACCTCAAATTTGCGTTGAACGACGCCTTTATTGTTTCTGAGAATAATGCTGTCGAGAGGCGTGACGGTTGTAAAGTATCGTTGCAGCATATTCTGCACTTTGCCTTCGTCGCGGCGTTTGCGTTTATTCATTTCCGAAGAGACATAAATGGCGTTTCGTCCGGCGAGCGACTGCACATTCCGATCGTCGAGGGCAAACTGAAAACCATGTTTTTCTATCAGGTTGCCGCCGTAGACATGTTCGGGAAGGTAGAAGTTAAGCGCGGCGGAGGTTTTATACGAATCGTCGGAAAAGACAAAGTAGCCGGGATGTTTCGCTTTTACCGTCCGGACCTCTTTTGCCAGCTTGTCCCATCCCCACCAGGTATCGTCCGAATTGACCGGAAAAGGCATCCATGCCAGTTCGACGAACGCAACGAGGTGCAGAACGAGCGAGACTCCGGTTTGCCAGCGAATAACCTTGTCGGTTTTGATATAGGGAACGACCAATACCGTGGCCGTGAGATAAAGCGGCATGAGCCAGTTTATTTTTACCCAGTAGATAAAGGCTATCGCGGTGAAACAGAGGAACAACGGCAGGGTGAATGACGCCGAAAACAGCTGATGTTCCGGAATCTCTTTTCTCAGGAAGAATTTTTTGAGTGTGTCGAACGACGCCCGGAAGATGAGCAGAAAAAACAGCGGGAGCGCCAGTGCCAGCTGCGTGCCGAAATAGCCCAGGAACAGTCGAGGTTCAAATTCAAAACCTGTCGACAGGCTCGATGCCCGTTCGGTAGATTGATATTTGAGCGAGATAAAATCGTTCTGATAGTTCCAGATCACTACAGGCAGGCAGGCCACTGCAAATGCGATAACGAACAGGATGAACTGTCCGTTGATCAGATTTTTGCGGTGCTCTTTTGAGCAAAGCAGATAGACAAAAAGTCCGAATCCGAGGAATACGGCGGTGTATTTGCTGTCGAACGCCAGACCTGCCGTGAGCCCGGCTAAGAGCCAGAAATACCATTTGCCGTCGAAAACAGCTTTGTGAATAAGCAACAGACTTAACGACCAGAAAAACAGCAGCGGCACATCGGGAGTGCTGTTGATACACAAAAGGGTGATAAAGGGGGCTGTGATAATGAGTATAAAGGCTCGTTTGAGATCATCGCCGAGGAGTATTCTGCGTAGAAAAAGGTATAGAAAAAGCAGAGTGCCCGATGTTACCAAAAAATCGGCGGCATGAAGCGCTAAAACCGATTTACCGAAAACGGCCACTGCCAGATGAAGCAGGTACCCGATCATGGGCGGGTGATCGAAATAGGAGAGCGCAGGATGGTCGCCGTAGTAGCAATAGTATGCATCCTGAGGCATCAGCCCCATAACGGATGTCAATATGATTCGCAACAACGAAAAGAGGAGAATGGTACCGATAAATTCTTTTTGCTTCATTATTTTGTAAATAGAGGCTAGTGCAATCCGACAGTTTTTGTGCTTCTTACATATTAATTCGAGACTTCGCAAAGGTACATCTTTTTCTTTTACGGCTACTTTTGTGTCAAAATCATTGTTTCGGTTGATAAAAAATAAAAACTTGTAAGTATGGATCCTTAAAATATATTGTATTTTAATTTGCAGAGTGACAATATGTTATAATTATTGCTTTGTGCAACTGTTAGATGTGAAATGAAATGTCAATCTTATATTTATAAAAAATAATGCTGAAAATTTGGCAGTTACGCAATACATTTTGTTACTTTGCAGCCAATTAATGTGTGGCATTCCGTTTGGATGCCTATGCGATATGTCGTTGAATATCAGATTTTAATTGATGGGTATTCAAGGATTTGTTTATAAATTATTTCAAAAAAATAATGAGATATGTCGAAAAACCTGGTCATTGTTGAGTCGCCGGCCAAGGCGAAAACGATTGAAAAATTTTTGGGCGGAGATTATACCGTCATGTCAAGTTTTGGGCATATCCGCGATCTGAGCGAACACGACTTTGGGGTCGATGTCAAACACGGCTTCAAACCTATTTATAATGTCTCGACAGACAAGAAGAAATTAGTCGGTGAATTGAAAAAAGCAGCAGAGACGGCAGAGATCGTCTGGCTGGCTTCCGATGAGGACCGCGAGGGAGAGGCCATTGCCTGGCATCTGTTCGAAGCGTTGAAACTCAAGAAAGAGAAGACACGGCGTATTGTTTTTCATGAAATCACCAAAACGGCTATTCTCAAAGCTATTGAGACTCCCCGCGATATCGATATCGCTTTAGTCAATGCGCAGCAGGCGCGCCGTATTCTCGACCGTATCGTAGGTTTTGAACTTTCGCCCGTGTTGTGGCGCAAGGTGAAATCGTCACTTTCGGCCGGTCGTGTGCAGTCGGTGGCTGTTCGTTTGGTTGTCGACCGTGAGCGTGAAATTCAGGCATTTGTCTCCGAGTCAGCTTTTCGGGTCATTGCTATTTTTATAGTGAAAGATGCCGATGGCAAAGCGGTGGAGCTGAAAGCCGAATTACAACAACGCTTCAAAACGAAGGAAGAGGCAGCCGCTTTTCTCGAAAAATGCAAAAGCAGCATCTATTCCATCGATGATATTGTAACCCGTCCTTCCAAACGGTCGCCGGCACCTCCGTTTACAACCTCTACGTTGCAACAGGAGGCGGCCCGCAAACTGGGTTATTCCGTATCGCAAACCATGATGATTGCCCAACGGCTCTACGAAGCCGGACAAATTACCTATATGCGTACCGACTCGGTCAATCTTTCCGAGCTGGCACTGGGGGCATCGAAAGAGGAGATTTTTAACACCATGGGCGAAAACTACTGGCAATTCCGTCAGTTCCATACCAAAACCAAAGGTGCGCAAGAGGCGCATGAGGCTATTCGTCCCACCTATATGAATAAACATCAGATCAGCGGAACGGCACAGGAGAAAAACCTCTATTCGCTGATTTGGAAACGTACTATCGCGTCGCAAATGAGCGATGCCGAACTGGAACGCACCACGGTTACCATTGGTCTGAATAATACCTCCGAAAAGTTTGTTGCTACGGGCGAGGTGATTAAATTCGACGGTTTTCTGAAAGTCTATCTGGAGTCGACCGACGAAGAGTCCGACTCCTCGGATTCCGAATCGTTGTTGCCGCCTCTGAAGGTGAAACAACTGCTCGAAATGGAAACCATCACGGCACAACAACGTTATTCGCAACGTCCGCCGCGCTACAACGAAGCGGCTCTGGTACGCAAACTCGAAGAGCTCGGCATCGGTCGCCCGTCGACCTATGCGCCTACTATTTCTACGATCCAAAAACGGAAATATGTGGAAAAATCGAATCTTGAAGGCGAAACGCGCGATTACATCTTGCTAACCCTTGCCAAAGGGAATGTCAAGGAGGAGTTGAAGAACGAACGCTTCGGAGCCGATAAGGGCAAACTGATTCCTACCGATATCGGTATGGTGGTAAATGACTTCCTGACCGATTATTTTCCCGATATTCTCGACTATAACTTTACGGCCAACGTTGAAAAAGAGTTCGACGATATTGCCGAAGGTGAATTAGACTGGCAAAAGTCGCTGGAGATTTTTTACACCAAGTTTCATCCGACGGTAGAGGCTGCCATTGCCAATTCGGAACGTCGTACCGGTGAACGCATTCTGGGAACCGATCCGAAAACGGGGCGTCAGGTATCCGTTCGTATCGGCCGTTTCGGTCCGATGGTGCAGATCGGTACCAAAGACGATGAAGATAAACCTCAGTTTGCTTCGCTCACCAAAGGGTTGATGATCGACACCATCACGCTGGAAGAAGCTTTGGAGCTGTTCAAATTGCCCCGTAGTCTTGGGAACTTTGAAGAGAAGGAGATGGTGGTGGCTATCGGTCGTTTCGGCGCTTACGTGCGTCACAATTCGGTATTTACCTCGTTGCCCAAGACGGAAGATCCCATGACGATTACCGCCGAAAGAGCTATTGAACTCATCCTTGCAAAACGGGAAGCCGATAAGAACAAGACTATCAAAACATTTGAACAGGATGCCGATCTGAAGGTGCTGAACGGCCGCTACGGACCCTACATCACGTATCAGAAGAAGAATTTCAAAATTCCGGCAAAAACAGAACCTGCCTCTCTGACATTCGAAGCCTGTATGGAGATCGTTCAGGCCGAACCCAAGGAGACAAAAAAGAGTCCCCGCAAGAAAAAATAAACTGCCTCTGTAGCAAATATGGTATTGTTTATTATATTTGCTGCATAAAGCAGTACTATGTATCTCGATTCTTCATTTCTTACCATCGATACGGTTTTTCAGCCTTCAGTAGGAGGGCTGTTGATAGCGCAACCGTTTATGAACGAACCTTACTTCGGTCGTTCGGTTGTTTTGCTTACCCAGCACTCCGACCTGGGAAGCATGGGCCTGGTGCTTAACAAGCCGCTGAAATTACTCCTTCACGAGATTGTAACCGGGGTAAAGATCGAAGAAAATATTCCTGTCTTTTGTGGCGGCCCGGTCGGGGCCAAATCCCTTTTTTATATTCACAATATAGAAGAAGTTCCTCAGAGTCTTAAAATTACAAAGAATCTTTATCTGGGAGGTGATTTTGATTGGCTGATGGAGAACCTGAATGCCGGTTTGGGTTTGACGGGGCGTGTACGCTTCTTTCTGGGTTATTCGGGATGGGACGAAGGACAATTGACGGAAGAGATTAATCAGCAGTCGTGGTTAGTCTCAAAAATCTCCACCGAAGAGATTCTGCATCTGTCGGGTTACGATACCCTGTGGGCCCGTTCCATGCAGTCGATGGGCGGGAAATACAAACGCTGGGCCGAATTTCCTCAAAATCCCAATCTAAACTAAGTCTCCTTTTCTGAATAACAAAAAGAATGTCGGGGTCACAGGGGTGGAAACCCCTTTTCGTTTTTTTAAATGATTATCGGATAATATGCCTATACAAAAAGCAGTGCACTATATTCGTTTTTCTCAGCGTTCTTTGCGAAAAACTTTGCTCTCTTTGCGGTGAAGAATCTGAGATTAACCGCCAAGAACGCGGAGAATGCGCAAAGCACGCAAAGATTAGGCCTATTAGGTAACTAATCCGATAGTCATATTTTAAATATATTCCCGGATTGACCTTAGTCGTTATTTATCTGCTTTTCGAAGGCTTTCCATAAATTGTCGTCCGGCACGGGGGCGATGATATTGATCTCCTCTTTCGATACCGGATGCACGAACGACAGGCTGCGGGCATGTAGCGAGATGCCGCCGTCGGGATTGGAGCGGGCAAAGCCATACTTCAGATCGCCTTTGATGGGGCAACCTATTTTGGCCAGCTGGCAACGTATCTGGTGGTGACGACCCGTCTGCAGGTCGATCTCCAAAAGGTAGTAGTTGTCGGAGGCGCCGATAATGCGGTAGTGCAGAATCGCCTTTTTGCTATCTTTCTTCTCGGTGTCGTAGGCAAACGATTTGTTTTGCTTTTCGTTGCGCACCAAAAAGTGTGTCAGTGTGGCTTCCGGTTCAATGTCTGCTTTTTTGACAATGGCCCAGTAGCATTTTTTTACCTCATGATTTTGAAACATCTCGTTGAGACGGGATAATGCCTTGCTGGTTTTGGCAAACAGGGTAACACCGCTCACGGGTCGGTCGAGCCGGTGGGTGACCCCCACAAAGACGTTGCCGGGTTTGTTGTATTTCTCTTTCAGGTGTTGCTTGAGCAGTTCCGAAAGGGGTGTGTCTCCGGTTTTGTCGCCCTGAACGATTTCCGAATTGGTTTTGTTTACCGCAATTACGTGATTATCCTCGTATAGTATGGTCATGAGTAAGATTTTGAACTGCAAAGGTAGGAGAAAATACAGAATGCCCCAATATGTCGGTCGCATTCGTAAACTTTTGCTTGTTTTTCGCGGAATCAGCTCCACAAATCCGTATCTTTACACAAATAATTCCGATTGAGTATTGTCTGGCGTGAATCTCTGTCTGTCAATGGTATAGATTGTTCCATACACTACTCGTAACACACTACTCATTACTAAAATATGACTTCTCAAGCCCTTTTTGCTAACATTTGCCGTAAAAAATCATTTCTTTGTGTGGGGTTGGATACCGACCTGAAAAAAATTCCGCAACACCTGTTGAACGAAGAAGATCCCATCTTTGCCTTCAACAAGGCGATTGTCGACGCTACAGCCGACCTTTGCGTTGCCTATAAACCCAATCTGGCTTTTTACGAAAGCCTGGGTGTGACAGGATGGCAGGCTCTTGAGAAAACCGTTGCCTATATCCGCGCGAACTATCCCGATCAGTTCCTGATTGCCGATGCAAAGCGGGGCGACATTGGAAATACATCCGAGATGTATGCCCGTACCTTCTTTCAACAGTTCAGTTTCGATTCGGTGACCGTGGCTCCCTACATGGGCGAGGATTCCGTAAAACCGTTTCTGGGCTACGAAGGAAAATGGGTGATCTTGTTGGCGCTCACATCCAACAAAGGTTCACACGATTTTCAGTTTACCCAGGATGCCGATGGCGAACGTCTGTTTGAGAAGGTGCTGCGCAAATCGCAGGAGTGGGGGAGCACCGATACGCTGATGTATGTGGTGGGAGCAACTCAGGGAAGCATGTTTGCCGATATCCGCAAAGTGGCACCCGATCATTTTCTGCTGGTTCCCGGCGTGGGCGCGCAGGGCGGCGATTTGAACGAAGTGTGCAAGTATGGCTTGAATAGCCAATGCGGACTTATTGTCAACTCTTCGCGCCAGATTTTATATGCGGCTAAAGACGAAACCTTTGCCGGTGCGGCTCGTAAGGAGGCTTTGAAAGTACAAGCCGATATGGAGCGTATTTTGCGTGAAAATAAATTGATCGGTTAATCTCTCTTTTACAGCTTTTTGCGATTCTTCTGCTTTTTTATGGCTGCCAAATTTGCAGTTGGCGTATCATTTGCAGATATTTGTGAAACCTTTGTGCGTTTGAATAGAAAAACAACACTTTATAAAACGATAAGGCTATGATGATTTATGTAATTTTTGGCGTTTTTGCACTTTTGAGCTGGGCGGTACAACACAGCCTTCAGTCTAAGTTTAAGAAGTACTCCGAAATTCCCATTCCCAATGGGCTTACCGGAAAAGATGTGGCAGAACGCATGTTGCGCGAAAACGGTATTTACGATGTGACGGTCACTTCGGTAGAAGGACAATTGACCGACCATTACAATCCGGCCAATAAAACCGTTAATTTGAGTGAAGGCGTCTATTTGAGCAATAGTGTGGCTGCTGCCGCGGTAGCTGCTCACGAATGCGGCCATGCCGTGCAACACGCAACCGCTTATGCTCCCCTGAAGATGCGTTCGGCGCTGGTTCCGGTGGTGAGCTTTGCCTCCAGCTGGGTACAGTGGGTGCTGCTGGGTGGTATTCTGTTGGTAAACACTTTTCCACAACTGTTGTTGTTCGGGATCGTTCTTTTTGCCATGACGACTATCTTCAGTATCATCACCCTGCCGGTAGAAATTAACGCCAGCGCGCGTGCCCTGGCATGGCTCAACCGTTCGGGTATTACCAATGTTTCTACTTACGAACCGGCCAAAGATGCCCTGAAAACCGCTGCCTACACCTATGTGATTGCAGCCCTCAGTTCGTTGGCAACACTGTTCTACTACATCATGATTTTCATGGGCGGTAGAAGCCGCGATTAATCGGCGGGAATTGGACCTCTCCTCCTAACCTCCTCTCCCAAGGCGAGGAGGAACACGACAGCTACCATAGAAGGTACAACTCACTAATACAGATACAAAGCCCCTCTCTTTGGGAGAGGGGTTGGGGAGAGGTCGGGACAAAATAATATATCCGACTGTATACAATTTCTATCCAAGATCAATTTTTTATCGTTCGTGGAAAACAACATAGAAGCGGCCCTGCAAACAATCGATTTGCAAGGCCGCTTTTTGTTTTGATAGTCTATAGCGGTGGCTGTGTCAAAAGCAGTATCGCTATTGATAAATGTATAATCGGAAAGGTTATCTTATTGCTTTATACCTACATCTCCTAAAGAAGACTTTGTCGCCGATACAAGCAGCAGATTTATAGTCCCTTCACGGGTTTGGGGTAAAAAAGACAAAGGTCATCTTGCTATTCGTAAGATATTTTTATAAATGATGATCCGCCATGTAGATTGATTCATATTCTAACCCCTCTGCTTCGCTCGTCTCGACCTCTCCTCTCGACGACTTCGTGTCGGAGTCAGACATGTATCGTCTGACCCAACCCTCTCCGACCTCTCCTGTCCTTCGGACATCCTCTCCCCAATGGAGAGGAAAAAAGGAATATTATTTTTAGAGAGGGTGCAGACCGCTGCAATTAGCAGATTACCCTTCTCCTTGGGAGAAGGTGCCCAAAGGGCGGATGAGGTCACAAAAGGGGACACCGCTGGATGCTAAGTCTTGGCTCAATTTATGGATTGAGCCGCGAATGCAGGTAAGTCTCCACTTCAGATGAAGGGGAGTCCCCGGCACGGGGGAGGGGTTTGATACAGGATAGTATGTTGATTATGACAGGATGCTAATAATCATATTATAAAATCGATTTTTTTGCTGTAATGAGTGTTTCGCTTCAAGTGAAGCCTTCGCATTGTTCTCTATTCTTATACCGGATTGCCAATTACCACTCCTTATTGGCATCGCGCGGGCTATAAAATCAGGGTCGATTGCAGTGCGCACCACGGACCGGCCAATCGGGGGTAGTGCGTGTTGTACCAGCGGAGGTAGATGTAAAGCCGTTTTTCGCTCGCAGTAGCCCCCAGGTCGAGCGTAAGAATAGAGCGGGTGGAGATATCCGTTTTCAAACCGTCGGCTTCGGCCGAGGCAGGCGGTTCGCTGCCCACGCAATAGCGATATTGCACACAATTGGCCCCCTCGTAGATTGCCGCGCGCCGTCCGCTGGTAGTGTAGCACTTCACGGTTACCATGCCGCCGCCCACAGGAAGCAGCGTAACCGAGACCTGTTCTGTTATGGGCGTGGAAGGCACCGTGCGACTGCTCTTTTTTAATATTCCGCTCTTGATACGAAATGTTTCGTAATCGGTAAGCAGCGCCGCCGGCGACGAAGCAATCCGATCCACAATATGATTCGTCCGGTCGTATTCCACCACACTCTCGATAAGTGCCACCAGTTGATCGCGCACGGCCGTGGTGCGACTGTTCTTCTTATCGGAATATAACAGGTAGAGTGGCGACCACTCCTCCCGGTAGGCTTCCCACCGGGCAATCTCTGCATCCGACAAACCGAGCCGCGTAGCGTTCGGAGGCGTTGCTTGCTGCATATAGGCAGCCGTGTTGGTCATATAAACGTTGAATTCGTTAATCGTTCGGGGAATGCGGGGAATACGTGCCATGGTATAAGGTATAAAGTTCTGCCAACAAATATACTACACGAAATGGCGTTTGATAATCCACTCACTAAAAATATGTTTATTGCTTTGCAAAGCAGGCTATATACGCTGATGTGCCTGTTTTTTCTTTCAATTCTCCTGATTTTTATTCAAACAATCCTGTTTATAGAAACTATAAACAGGATAATTATTATTACTTTCTTGTTTTTTATAACTTTAATTCAGTTTGTAATAAATACAAACAACCCGGTTGTTTTAAAAATGTTGTTTTGCAATACTATAAACAGAATAGTTATTGCCACAAACAGAAACGTTATTGCTTCAATGTAGCAAGTTCATATGCAAAGCAGGATAATAACTCCACCCGGTAAGCCCGATAATGCAACCCGCATCCCTGTTTCCCTTTGGTGTCAATCCGTTATCGCGGCAAGGTGCCGCAACGTTAGACAGAAAGGGATTATAATAATGTAAAAGAAATAATTAGTATATATTGTTTATTTTGTGGCTATTATTTGCTTAATATTAAATATTATCGGTAAGTTTGTGGGGTGAAAATTTAACTGGGCAGTGGTAAGGTGGGGCCCTGCTAGCACAAGTCTTTCAGATTTTCGTTCAAGCTTAACGAAGTGTAGCTTGGACGCAAAATAGAATCAGCTTGTAACTGATCCGTCTCGGCGGATCTGCGATCCGTCGTCGCAAAGAGTATAGGGATCTGTGATCCCGCAAAGAGGCGCAATCACTTATGAATAGTCAATATCATAAACAAGGCATCTACATAACTTTGTCGGATTACAAATCCTAATACTTCATTCCGTCGTCGGATTGCAAATCCGACGGGACGGGCGTAATCACTTATGAATAGTGAATATCATAAACAAGGCATCTACATAACTTTGTCGGATTACAAATCCTAATACTCCATTCCGTCGTCGGATTGCAAATCCGACGGGACAGGAGTTAGCCGTCATACAACAGAACCTTATAAGCAATGAAGATTAAGAAAATACAGATTAAAAAATTCAAAAGATTTACAGATTTGACAGTTGACGAATTACCTGAGACTGCAAAATTAATCTTGTTAGTTGGGCCTAACGGAAGTGGTAAAACATCCCTTTTTGAGGCTTTTAACTTTTGGTATAGAAATAAGGTGTTTAATAGTTTAGGCGATGCAAATTACATTTTCAAAAAAGGGACAGAAAATGCAAACCAAAATTGGTATGAGCTTGTAAATATTGAATTTTATAATCAAATACTTTCAAATCAACAAGAAATAAGAGGTAAATTCTATTTCAGAACAGCTTACAGAAATGAACCAGATTTCAATATTAGTACTCTTAATAAGCAAAATGACCCAACACAAAATTCTAAATTGGGGAATTTGATGATGAATGATTTAACGGTCTCTGAGAACTATCAAAGACTTATTTCTCAAACATTATCAGGAGTATTTGATAACTCGAACAATCAAAAAACTGTCGAAAACCTTCGAGAAGAACTTATAGGAAAAATTAAAGTTTCACTAAGTCATATTTTCTCTGACCTCAATTTAAGTTCTATTGGTGACCCATTATCAAACGGTAGTTTTTACTTTGAGAAAGGAGCTTCTAAGGATTTTCATTACAAAAATCTTTCAGCAGGTGAAAAATCAGTATTTGATTTGATTTTAGATATGATAATAAAATCTAACTATTTTGAAAACGCTGTGTATTTTATTGACGAGCCTGAAGCACATATGCACACAAGACTTCAAGCAAAGTTATTAAATGAACTTTTTCTTTTAACACCACAAAATTCTCAACTTTGGATTTCAACACATTCTATTGGGATGTTAAAACAGGCAGAGCTATTAGACCAACAAAATCCAGGTAGTGTTGTGTTTTTAGATTTTGACAATAGAGACTTTGATTTGACAGAAACAATGAAACCTGCAAAAATTGACAGAACAATTTGGGATAGATTTTTTGATTTGGCTTTTGCTGATTTTTCGCAATTAATTGCACCAGCAAGAATTGTTTTTTGCGAAGGAACCCCTAAAGGAAGAAAGTATAAAGATTTTGATGCACAGATCTATACTAAAATATTCGAAAATAAATATCATGACACAAAATTTGTTTCAATTGGCTCAAGTACTGAAATAGAAAATGTTGAAAATCAATCGATAAAAGTAGTCTCTAATATTCTCAAAACTTCAAGTATAATCAAATTCATAGACAGAGACGATAATAGCCCTGACCAAATTGCGGAGCTATTAAGTAAGGGAATTAAAACTTCCTTAAAAAGACATATAGAAAGTTATATGTTGGATGATGAAATAATTGAGAAACTATGTAACACAGTTGGAAAGTCAGAATTATTAGGCGAATGTTTAACAGCGAAAAATACTGCAATACGGAACAGTGTATCAAGAAATAACGCAGCTGATGATATTAAATCAGCAAGTGGACAAATTTTCAATGAACTTAAAAGAATTTTGGCATTAACTCAATGTGGGAACAATCAATGTGCATTCATCAGAGATACAATTGCTCCATTGGTGACAGAAGAGACAAATATTTATAAACAATTAGAACAAGAAATATTCGGATAAAAATGTACGAACGGCAACTCCTGCTAGTTCTGTCCCGTCGGATTTGCAATCCGACGACGGAATGGAGTATAAGGATCTGTGATCCGGCAAAGAAAAAATACAAGAATTTATGAACATTCAACACCGGATAAATGGGAAAGTATATTTCGTCACTACAACCGTAGTAGACTGGATCGATCTGTTTACCCGTCCGGTATATAAGCATATTGTATTGGAATCGTTAGATTATTGCATTCAAAATAAAGGCATGGAAATCTATGCCTGGGTATTGATGACCAATCATCTTCATTTGCTGATCGGAGTTACCGGAGAAAACACAGTATCCGATATTGTACGGGATTTTAAGAAATATACCAGCAAAAAACTGATCGACACCTTACAGCACGAAGTAACGGAAAGTCGAAGAGAATGGATGCTCGATCGGTTTGAATTTAGCGGTCGCAACGATAAAAAGATAAAGAATTTTAGGTTCTGGCAGGAAGGGACCGATATTCAGGAGGTATTCTTAAACGATTATTTCGAGCAAAAGATGGATTACATTCATAACAATCCGGTAAAGGCAGAAATAGTAAACCAACCTCACGAATATCGATATAGTTCGGCTATCGACTATGCCGGAGGAAAAGGGTTGTTGCCTGTTGTGGTGGTATAATGATCTGATTACAATTAGTCACACTGGTCTTCGATTTTGATAAGACGGATTACAAATCCTAATACTCTTTACCGTCGTCGGATTGCAAATCACGGGTGGTCGAAAGATTATTTTAGGTCAAAATTAAGCGAAAAAATTGGAACTTAAAATTAGACTCGTCTTATCAACCATTAATTACTATACTGTTGATAAATAATGGGATAAATATAATTTGGGGATTTACTTTGGAAGTAACTTTGTGCCGAATTATTTTTCAGTCATGTATCCGAATCAAAAAATAAATGTTCAAAAGATCATAGGCCTCGTTCCTGAGGCATTACTCAGTACTTTGTCCAAAGATACCAAAGTCGATTATTGTGCCAAGGTACTATATGGGGAACGTCTTTTCAACCTGTTATTGTATGGCATTTTAACAACTGACAGGACAAGCCAGAGGACATTGGAAGATCTGTTTAAGAGTAATCTTTTCAAATCAATGTTTTGTTACGATGCAGGCATGAAAGTATCCAGAAGTTCTATTTCAACTCGTTTATCCACTATAGATCCAGAGTTTTTTCGATTGGCATACGAACGTATTTATATGGAATTCTCAAAGTGTTTTACAACAGATGAACAGTTAAAATACAAGATAATACGAGTGGATAGTAGTATGATTGCAGAAACATGCAATAAGCTAAAAAAAGGAATTGCCCCTGGTGATAAGAAAAGTAAGGATCCCAACAAAGTTGTCAAACAAGCCAAATATACAATTGCCTTTGATGGATTGACAGCCTGTGACTTTAAGATATTTACAGATCCGTCTTACACTAGTGAAGATCGGGCTATTCCGGAGGTTGTTAAGCAAAGTGCAAATAAAGAAGATTCTGTATTAAACATTTACACATTTGATAGAGGAGTTTCTTCATCACAGACATTTTCTTCGTTTAATAAAAACCAAATTCACTTTGTTGGGAGATTAAAAACGAACAGGAAATTTCAAATTGTTGTTCAGGATACAGTCTGTGAAGCTTCAAATGATTTGGGTGAATTGACATTGATAAGCAATCAGATTGTCAATCTGCATAATCATGAAAAACAACAATTTGATGAGGATCATCAATATCGTCTTATTGTTGCCGAACGTAAAAATAAGATTGATACAACTCCACCTAAAAACAAAGGTAAATGCAAAAAGAAAGAAAACATATTCTATTTCATCAGCAATAACTTGGAGCTAACCCCAAAAGAAATCGCTGATATTTATAAGCAAAGATGGGATATAGAGGTGTTCTTTCGTTTTATAAAACAGGAGCTTAACGCAAGTCACTTCTTATCTGTTAGTGAGAACGGGATCAAAGTCATGCTCTATATGACATTGATTGCATCCATGCTATTGCTTTTATACAAGAAATTGAATGACTTAGGTTATAAAACAGCAAAACGTAGATTTACAATCGAATTATGGGAAACATTGGTCACAATCATTGTAAAAGAATGTGGTGGAAATCCGGCTTTAATGAATAAGGCATACTTCAGAACGTTTGCTTTGCCGTAAAAATTTTGAAAACAAAAAAAATGGAATAGGCAAAATCAACATAAGAATAAACAGCAAACTTCATATATGTATACATCTTTCGACCACTCGTGATTGCAAATCCGACGGGACGGGGCGAGGGGGCAATTTGACCATGATCACAGAAATTAAAAAGTTTGTAGTATAATTAATAGCATATAAAAATGGATAAACTAAACATTCTTTGGACAACTACCAATAAGGACACGATATTTAATATGATATCAATGTATGCGATAAATTCTAAAACGCATGATTGGTGGAAGCAGGTAAATGTGATTATTTGGGGAGCATCCGTAAGATTAGTCGGAGACGACACTCAAGTACAGACAGAAATAGTTGAAATGTTACATCAAGGAGTTTCTATAGAAGCATGCAAAGCCTGCTGCGACAATTTTGGCGTTGCTGATAAGTTGACAAAACTTGGAATTAATGTTCGATATATGGGTGAACCATTAACCGATTATATTAAGAACGGCGAGAAAATATTGACATTGTAAATAAAAAAAAAACGATAGCGCGGGTCTCCTGACCCGTGCTATGAATGGTCGTAAAGAATATACCACAAGCGGGCTTGTTATTGCTGAAATCCAGATTTGAAGAAATCGGGCAAAGAAATTTGTTTTGAAGCTTTTGCTAAGGGCACGGGTCAGGAGACCCGCGCCAGCAGGGGCAGCAGGCATATTAAGGGATTGCAAAGCTACTACTCATTGGAATCGTAAAGAGCAATTGGCAAAATATGGAGCAAACATACAAAATGAGCGATATATTAAAGACGGCAAAATAATTACTTCATCTGGAGTTGCGGTAGGGATATATATGTCTTTGTATCTTTTAAGTTTAGTAGTAAATGAAAATTATGCAAAAGCTGTTCAACTTGGTCTGGAATATGACCCGCAATCACCTTTTGATTCAGGTTCACCCGAGAAAACTCCCAAAGATATAGTGGACAAAATAAGACAATCAAATAATAAATAAAAAAAGCGGCACAATGATAAGGGAATTTGAATATAAGGACATGTCTGATATTCAGCGATTATTTGGAATATTGGCTGACACGGAGATTTCGGAATCTGATTTGATTAACCGTTTGGATTTTATCAATAATAGTGCGATTGATTTTTTATACGTTTATGATTTAAATGGCTCTGTGATTGGTTTACTAGGATTTAGGATTCGTGAAAATATTGAGGAAAACAGCCGATACGGTGAGATTTCTGTTATCGTTGTAGATTTGAATTATCAAAAACAAGGGATTGGTAAACAATTAATCGAGTTTGCTGAGCAATTAGCCAAAGACTTTAATTGTAAAGGGACTTGGTTGGTGAGTGGATTTGGTCGCGAGGAAAAGGCGCACCAATTCTATAAATCTCTTGGATATGTTTCAACTGGATATAGATTTGTAAAACGATAATAACTGTTCTATGGATATTAAGATACGTAAAGCGACAGAAAATGATTTTGAAAAAGTCTATCCTTTGTTTGAGCAGCTCTGGCCTAATAAAGAATTAGATAAAGACGCATTAAGAATTGTATTTAATCGTGGTGTAAACTCAAATACAGACGAGTTGTTATGCCTTGATTATTCAAATGAATTGATTGGATTTTGCGCCTATGCAATTGTAAACAATTTGTGGCAAGCCGGATACATTTCCTACAGGTATGCAATGGTCGTCGATGAAAAATACAGAGGAAAAGGCTTCGGTACAATGTTGATAAAGGAATCGATTAAAGATTCTAAGGATAAAGGATTAAAGCGTTTGGAATTAGATTCTGGATTTCATCGTGAAAAAGCTCATGAATTCTATATGAAACTGGGATTTGAGAAACGTGCATTTTTATTTTCGTATCCGCTTTGATGGCAGGAAAATATTAACGCCTGCTGACAATGTGTAAAAATAATAGCCGTTCCAGTAGTAAATTCAAGGGTTGTAGCTCACCTGCTAGCTCGGGTCTTCTGACCAGTGCTATTAATGGCCGTAAAGAGTATACCATAAGCGGACTTGTTATTGCTGAAATCCAGATTTGAAGAAATCGGGCAAAGAAGTTTGTTTTGAAGCTTTTGCTAAGGACACGGGTCCGGAGACCCGCGCCAGCGGCGAAATTTGTTAGAACGCCAATGACACGAATAACACAAATAAACACAAATAATCTGTTACAATCGCTCCCGTTTGTAAATATCGGAGGTTGTGTTGATTTGCGGGCACTTGCGTAATTTGCGTTCGAAATCGGTTCATCTCCGCTATCTCGGGGTGTCAGCCGGTGGTGAAAGAAATTTTGCGATACGGCGTTCGCAAGACCCGTGGGTGCGGCGATCTCCGAGTCGCCGGTATACCAGATACGCAGTGTGCGGCTCTGTGTTTAAATGAGGGTTTCGCTCCAAGCGAAGCCCTCATTTTGGTTAAACCGTTGCTTATGGGCGAAGCCGAAATATTTCCGTAAGTTTGTATGGAATATCGGAACGAAAAGCGAACCGTTGTCGGCGCTTTCGTTCCTCAATCCAACTAATTGCCGCATGAAGATCCTGCTCGTTACTCCTCCGCTTACCCAACTCAATACCCCTTATCCCGCCACCTGTCAGTTGCAGGGCTTTTTGCGTTCGCGCGGTATCGATGCGGGGCAGATGGATCTGAGCATCGAACTGATTGAAAAACTCTTTACGCAGGAGCAACTCCAACGGATTTTTCAATCCGATTTTCCGGCGAAAAAGCTCTCGAAGCACTCCCGGAACCTGTTGCAACAGTCGGCGTTTTATGTCCAAACCATCGGGCCGGTGATGCGGTTCCTTAGCGGACGTGATCACACGCTGGCACAACGTTTCAGCGATCTCGGTTTCTGGCCGCAAAGCCATCGTTTTCCTTCGGAAGAGGATCTGGAATGGGCTTTCGGTACTCTTGGCAATCACGACCGTGCGACGCATCTCTGCACCCTTTTTCTGAAAGATTTATGCGACTTTATCCGTGAAGCCATTGATCCGCATTTCGAGCTGATTCGTTATGCCGAATCGCTTTGCCTGCGGTTGCCGGAGTTCGCTCCGCTGCAAAAAGCATTGCAGCAGCCACCCTCCTTTATCGACCAGCTGATGCTGGAGATTTTTGCCCAAAAGATCAGGGCGTGCAATCCCGCAACGGTGGGCTTTTCTATCCCCTTCCCTGGAAACCTCTACAGCGGCTTGCGTTGTGCACAGTGGTTGAAGCAAGAGTTTCCGGAGATACAGATTGTGATGGGCGGCGGCTATGTCAATACCGAACTGCGCAGCATCACCGACCCCACGCTGTTCGACTACATCGATTACCTGACGTTTGACGATGGTGAGCTGCCTCTGTTGCGGCTGATGGAGGGCGGCGAGATGGTGCGGACGCTCTACCGCGATGCTGCCGGTGAAATTGTTCGGGTAAATATGGAGAGCAAAGAGAATATCCCGTTTGCCGAAACTGCGGCACCCGATTACGACGGGTTGTTGCAGAACCGGTATATCAACCTGATAGAGCTGACCAATCCGATGCATGCCTTGTGGAGTAACGGACGCTGGAACAAGATGATGCTGGCGCACGGTTGTTACTGGGGAAAGTGTGCCTTTTGCGACGGTTCGCTCGATTATATCCACCGCTACGAACCGGCTCCGGTCGAGACCATTGTCGACCGCATGGAGGCGGTGATGCGGCAAACCGGGCAGTCTGGCTTTCACTTTGTGGATGAGGCGGCGCCTCCTGCTTTGTTGCGGAAACTAAGCGAGGAGATTCTTCGCCGCAAGCTGACGGTGAGCTACTGGACCAACGTGCGGTTTGAAAAATCGTATACTCCAGAGTTGTGTTACCTGATGGCGAAGTCGGGTTGTATTGCCATCTCGGGTGGGTTGGAAGTGGCTTCGCCCCGCATTCTGAAAATGATTAACAAAGGCATTATCATTGAGACGGCAAGTGAGAGCATGAAGAATTTTACCGAAGCCGGTATTATGACTCATGCCTATCTGATGTATGGTTTTCCGACCGAAACGGCACAGGAGACCCTCGACTCACTCGAAGTGGTGCGCGGTTTGTTTGCCAACGGTTGGCTGCAATCGGCCTTTTGGCACCGCTATGCCATGACGGCGCATAGCCCTTCGGGTCTGCATCCCGAAAGTGTGGGCGCAAAGCATGTGGAGATGGCTGCCGGTACCTTTGCCAATAATGAAATTCCTTTTACGACCCCTCACGAAATAGATCTCGATTTCTACGGAGAGGGATTGAGTCTGGCAACGTACAACTACATGCAGGGTGCCGGTTTCGATCTGCCGGTGAAGAGGTGGTTCGGTCGGAAGTGAGAGGCAGGCGGGCAAAAGGCGGTTATTCCGGGCAAATAAAAAGCCGGAATGAAGCTTTTACCCTCATTTCGGCTATTTATTCCATCCGGAGAAAATATTATTTTTTCTTCAGGTCATCAACCGTTTTTGTCTCTGTTTCGGTTTGATACGATGGAACGTGTTTGACGTGTTTACCACTCTTTACTTTCTTGGGTTGTTTGTTTCCTGCTGCTCCCATATTAAAAACCTCCTATTTATATAAATAAAACATTGTAGAATATGAAGTCGCGTTCGGTTATTATTCATAGCTGGACAGTGCTCCGGTATTTTTTTGTACAAAAAACAGACCATTCCGAAAAAGAGGTAAAATAGGCAGAATCTGCGTCACATTGGCGCGGTAGTGTCAAATGGACAGTGTGTGTCAGGTGAGATGGTAGCGGCAAGTATGCAGATAAAAAATGAGATGATGATTCGTAAAATGACCACTAAACACCGGAGGTGTTATCCCGACGGAAATGGATGTCGCATTTTGGATAACGCTGTAAGCGTTTCCCTCGCCAATGGGAAACCGCTACGCGGTTCAGGGGCGTGTGTTGACTCCTTTGTGTTTACACCCCGATGAATCGGGGCGTTATTGTTGGGTTACGCCTTTGGCGTAAAAAGCCACCCTAGATTATTATGCGGATAATCATTAAAATAATATGATTGAAGCTGTTTTGACTGTTCGTTAGGTACTCAATTCGTGTATAAAGTGTCATACCTACGGCATTCATGTTATCTCAAAAACATGTTTTCCTATAAACCTGTCGTCCCTAAGGGACTTAAAATGCCATCGGCAGGACAGGCTTATGGATTCTTAATTTCTTAATGATCATTCCTGTTGTATCGGGTTTTACCCTATTGTTGATGGATGTTTTTTATCTATTTTTGTGGTTAGAAAAAATAATGAGATTGTCTGCAAAATTGACTAATCGGTGACTCGTCCTGAAAAATGTTTACAGATAATTGTTATTAATCCTGATGTAAGTTTACAAGTTGAATTCACTTGTAAACTTACAAATTTTCTTCATTTGTTTTCTTTTGTCATTTTGTTGTTCTATAATAATTCTTCCATCTCTGTTTTAATACCCCCGATTGCAGATGAGCCTGCTCTGGTGTAAATAAATTAAGGCTTGCATGTGGACGACAACAATTATAGATCATAATGATTCTTTTCAGTTCAGCCTTAGTTTGTTCTATTGTTCTCAGTTGCATGTGATTCAACCATTCTTCTTTCAGGATACCATTCACACGCTCGGCTATCGCATTTTCTCGTGGATCTCCATTCTCGGTCATGCTAATAAGAATCTTACGCTTCTCCAGTTTCTTGACGTAACCCCGACTGCAATATTGCACGCCACGGTCTGAGTGATGAATCAATCCTGTATGCCCTCTTGGTAATTGAGCTAATGCTTTCTCCAAGGCTTGCTCTGTATAGATTGCAGCTAAGGTCTCTCCTATAGACCAACCTATAATCTTGCGAGAATAAGCATCGGTTATCAAGTTTAGAAAGATGAAGCCTTCTGACGTTTCAACATAAGTAATATCACTTACCCACAATTCATTTGCTCGCATGGGTACAACATCTTTAATCAGATTAGGATACTTATGCAACCAATGATTGCTGTAAGTGGTACGTACCCGTCTTCTTCGTTTGTTGATTAGCAGATGATGTTCTCGCATAAAATCAAACAAACGATCTCTGCCCGGAAGATATGCTTTGGGTAAATGGTCCTCCAGCAACTTTAATAGTTTTCTTCCGCCTATACGGGGCATCAGTCTGCGTTCTTTCTCTATCTGGTGAAGCAACAAATCTTCTTTGATCACTTCCTTGTAATTATACTTGCTGTGCTGATAGTAGGCTTGCCTACTTTTGCCAAACAGCCCACACAAAAGAGCTATCTCTATCGATGAATCTTTTGTGTGCAGCTCACTTACCGTTTGGCTCCAGATTTTTTTCTGATGTCAATTTTTAACTCCCTCTCGGCAATATCTATCATCGTACTGAGGGCTGTACTTCGTAACTGTTCTTTCTTTAAGTCTGACTCTAATTGCCTGACCTTCTGTTCTAACTGTTGTTCCTTTGTACTCTTCTTTAATGGCTCTTTCATGGAAGAAATAGTGGACGTTTGATATACCCCAAATTTACGCATCCAATTGGTTATACAAGCCTTCCCTCGGATGTTATATTTTAACATCAATTCTTCTTGTGTTTTGCCTCCTTGCAAATACTCCTGAATTACGGCTAATCTTGTTTCGTCCGTAAATACATTTACTTGTCTCATAAGTGTCCTGGTTTTTGTTTACTAATGCTGTAAACCTATTTCAGGACTAGACACGGTACGATGTTTCATCAAACCCCTCCCCCGTCCCGGGTACTTCCCTTTAACTCAAGGGGAGACTAATTGGCACTCGTAGTTGTAAATCAATAAATTGAGTCGAAACAGAGCGTGCGGCGGTGTCCCCTTTGGATAAAGGGGACGAGCGCAGCGGAGGGGTTAGAATATGAATTAGGCAATTTTGCGGATAATCAGGAAAAATTTCTTTTGTATGGTTTCTCAAACTGAATTCTCCTTGCGTCCCAAATCCCGTGGTTTTCATCTGGTGACGGATGAAATTGTACACAACCTGCCGCCACTGCCCGAAAGCGGGTTGCTGCATCTGTTTATCCAGCATACCTCGGCGGCGCTGACCATCAACGAAAATGCCGATCCCGATGTGCAGACGGACATGGGTCGCATCTTCGACCGGTTGGTGAAGGAGCGGGAACCCTATTACGATCACACGCTCGAAGGCGACGACGATATGCCGGCTCATGCCAAATCGACTCTGTGCGGGGTGGGGCTAACCATTCCCATTACCCGTCACCGGCTCAATATGGGAACCTGGCAGGCAATCTATCTCTGCGAATTCCGCAACCACGGAGGTTCACGACGCATTGTGGTAACGGTGCTGAATTGATCTATCTCTTATCCAACACTCCGAATACGCTTTGCAATACGCTGCTTACACGGGCTGTCGGGTTTTCGCGTATCTTCTTCTCTTCGTTACCTACGGTTAAAAACAGACCGTTCAGCGCTTGTTCGGTAACATAACCGCTCAGGTCGGTGTTTACGGAGGTGAGCCCGGCCGCCGTTCCTACAAACGAGGTGGCAACTTTATTGTATGCTTTGGTGAGCTTTGTCCACGATTCGGTGGTCGACATGGTGCCAACCAGATCTTTGTTGAGCGAAGCCTCTACTTTGGGTTTGTAAGCCGCCGCAAGCTGTGTGGATGTGCTCTTTTGCAGGTAGTCGGTAGCGCCGGTTTTGCTCGATCCGAACAAAATGGTGGTGGCATCGGCAATGCTCATGGAGGTGATGGCGTTGACAAAGATCGGCTTGGCTTCACCTGCGGCATCTTCGGCTGCCCGGTTCAACCTTACGATCACGTCGTTGAGCAGGCTTTGTCCGCCGGGTACCATTTTGATATTGTTTACTATCGGATCGGCTTCTTTGGGAAGTAATATCTTCAGGGCTTCGTTGCCGAAATACCCGTTCTCTTTATTGAGCGCGAGCACCGCGTTGGTTACACCCACGGTCAGCGCCTCCTTCAGGCCCGAAGCCGCCGTGCTGTTTGATACTGTTGGCGCAGCGGCCGGGGTTGACGCTACGGCTTTCGTGGTTGTCGTTGTTTTTGCCTTTGTGGTGGTTTTTTTTGTCGTGGCTTTCTTTGTGACTTTAGTGGTCGCTTTCAATGAACAAAACGGAATACCGGCAATAAAGAGGCCGACTGTTGTAAACGCAAGGAGTTTGTAAACTGTTTTCATTTTTATATGTGTTAAGAAGTAGGTGTTGGTTCTTATTTTAAAATTTTGTTTTCAGGAAACAAAGATAAAAAATATTTTGCCCGAATTGACAATGGTAAGCAGTTTGCAATGATCGGTGAAAGATAATATTATGTTGATGAAGCATCTGTGGCAACTGTTTTTTGTGTAATTTTGCACCCTCGTTCGGGCGTAGCCCCGAACCGGCTAATAGCAAGAATAGAATATGGGTATAGAAAAGGGATTGTTTCAACGTACGGAATTGTTACTGGGTGACGATGTGATGGCGCGAATAGCCAATACGCGTGTGATTATATTTGGAATAGGTGGAGTAGGAAGTTGGTGTGCCGAGAGTCTGGTGCGAACCGGCATCCGGCATCTGACCATTGTCGATTCCGACCGCGTATGCGTGACCAATATCAACCGGCAATTGCACGCCACCACCCAAACGGTGGGGGAGGTGAAAACCGAAGTGTTGAAGAAACGGTTGCTTGAGATTAATCCCACCGCCGAAATAACGGCGATTCAGCGTATTTACAATGCCGAGACATCCGATTCGTTCGACTTGCCTTCGTATCATTTTGTGATTGATGCGATCGACAGTCTGGAGAGTAAAGCTCACCTGATTCGTACGGTAACCCGCACCGATACGGTTCTTTTTTCTTCGATGGGAGCCTCCCTCAAATTAGATCCTACCCGCATCAAGGTGGCCGAATTCTGGAAGGTGCAGGGATGTCCTCTGGGCGCCGCTTTGCGCCGGAAAATCCGGAAGGGGGAATTACCCGCTAAAAAATTCATGTGTGTGTATAGCGACGAACTGCTTCAAAACCGGGGCAAGAAAGCGTCGTGCGGCACCGAAAAATGCCTTTGTCCCAAAGCGGAAATCGGCCCCGGCGATCCCGATTTGGTGAATCACGAATGGTGCAGCCTGAAGGCGCAGATTAACGGAACGACGGCGCATATCACGGCTATTTTTGGCTTTATGCTTGCCGGATTAGTGGTGCAGGCGATTAACAGTTTGCAGTCAACAGTTAACAGTCAACAGTTGGCCAACTGATCTTTTCTTGTTTCATACTGCTATAAACCAATATTTTAAATAGATTATTGGTTGCTATTTGCCAATAATCTTTCTTCTGTTCATTGTCCGAATAAAAAATAGCACTACCTTTGTCTTCGCATTGGTTCTCTATGCTGCATTCACAGCTGGAGATGAAAAGGGAATCAGGTGAAAATCCTGAACAGACCCGCTACTGTAAATCCTATGCAACGTTTTGGCACTACTTTAGCCACTGTTTCCGGTAAGCAGTACTCAGTATGCAGTGAACGCTCACTCACTACTCGGTACTATTACTTAAAACGGGAAGGCTGTCCGAAACGGGGATAAGTCAGGAGACCTGCCATGCATATCAATTGTTTAGGCTTTCGAGGAAAAAGCTTGCAAACCAACGACAAAAGAGACTCCCCGGTACACAGAGATGATTGCTCAGGCACATTGCTAACGCTGTCGTTTCCGAGCTTGTCTTCTTTCAAATCATTTTATTTCTCCTAATGATTGTTGCGTGAGCTTCTTCTTTTTCAATGAAGCAGATACCACCAGATTGTCTCTTGTTGTGATGCAGTCTGATAAGATATTTTTGTTTAGTGTTGATAGGTTGTTTGTTGTGAAACAGATACTTATCGTCCCGGATATTCCGGGGTTAATAAGGAAAGGATGCTTAACCGGCATCCTTTTCTCTGTTTCATAAGGCAACTTCTTTGCCGTTTTGGTTGGGGTGTATCCATGTGGGTCTATTCCCCGACTCAATAAAAATGTGTAATTTTGGAAAGCAAAAGAATTGGTACAAAATAAGCGCTATTATATGCAGTTGACGCATCTTTCCATACTAAATTATAAGAATGTAGAACAGGCCGATCTGTCGTTCTCGCCCAAAATCAATTGTTTTATAGGAAATAACGGGATGGGAAAAACCAATCTGCTCGATGCAATCTATTATCTGTCGTTTTGTAAGAGTTTTACCAACTCCATCGATATGCAAAACATAAGGCACGATGCCGACTTTTTCGTTTTGCAGGGAGCCTATCAACGGGGGGGAAGCGAAGAGTCTGTATATTGCGGGTTGAAACGGAGACAAAAAAAACAGTTCAAGCTCAACAAAAAGGAGTATGAACGGTTGTCCGATCATATCGGTTTTTTACCGTTGGTCATTATTTCGCCTGCCGATAGCGCGCTTATCCGTGAGGGCAGCGACGAACGGCGTAAATTGATCGATAGTGTTATTTCTCAATATAATAAACGGTACCTTACCGAACTGATCCGATACAATAAAGCGTTGCAGCATCGCAATATGCTACTGAAGGGTGATATGAACGACGCGCTGGTGTACGATATCTGGGAGAATCAATTGGCCGAGGCGGGGAGTTATATTTATGAAACGCGGAAAGAATTTTTGTCCGAATTTATACCGATTTTCCAGTCGCGCTTTCAGTATATTACCTCCGGAAACGAAACGGTGAGTATTGCCTATCAGTCGCAGTTGGCTGACCGCGATTTTCGGGAGGCGTTGCAACGCTCGCGCGAGCGCGACCGCATCATCGGTTTTACTACCGTGGGTATCCACAAGGACGATCTGGAGATGCTATTGGGCGATTATCCTATCAAGCGGGTAGGGTCTCAGGGACAAAATAAGTCGTTTTTGGTTTCGCTTAAATTTGCCCAGTTCGATTTTTTGAAACGGGCTTCCGGCCTGACTCCGTTGCTTTTGCTCGACGATATTTTCGATAAGCTGGATGCACAACGGGTATCCCGCATCATCTCATTGGTATCGGGCGATGCTTTCGGGCAAATCTTTATCACCGACACTAACCGCGAACATCTCGATCATCTGCTGAACGAATCGGGGTGCGAGGTGAATTATTTCCTGGTTGAGAACGGCGAAGTGTCGGTATTGTAGCGTTTGCGAACAATCTATACCTTTCATCAAAACTAATAACAGGTGTGGCACTCGTCACGTCTGTTGAGATGCAAAACAAGCATCAGTTCGTGCGATCCCGTTGAACTGCGACTGATGCCACTGACATTAAAATCGTAGCTATACGACACATAGAGCGATTTGTTGATGTTGAATCCGGCAATAGCCCCCATTTCGTTGGGCGTGCGGTAGAATACGCCAACCTGAAACAGATCGTCCATAGCGGCATTTTTGAAGTAAGCTGTGCCGCTTAATCCCATTTGATAAACCCGCATATTTTTTACACCGTAGATACCTCCACCGAGGTCGATCTGGCTCTCTTCCTCCGAAAAATTCCTGTACGTGGCATAAATGAAATTGGAATTGGCAATGTCCTGATTGTTGTTTCGGAACATGGAAAAGATATTTTGTCCCGAAATACCGATTCTCAACGACCGGCTTGCTAATTCGGCTCCAATGTCCGCGTTGTAGTGATTACTGCTAATCAGTTTGTCGTAAAGAGTCGGATCTGATAAGAGATCTACCTTTATCTTATCCATATCATACCAAAGGTTCTGAAACGAAGCGGCAATTCCCAAATGCAAGCGCCAGTCTTCATTCAAATTGGCGGCGTAGGCATACGAGAGTGATACTGATGAAGAGTGGGTGTATCCAACCTTATCTTCGTAGGCTTTTATTCCGAATTGAGTGTTGAGCTTGTCAAGAACCAGCGTTCCGGTTATAATATTTGTAGTGGGAGCCCCTTCAAAGCCTAACCACTGTCTGCGGGTGGCTATGTCGATAGAACCGAGATACTTATTGGTAATATACGCAGGGTTGATGGAATAAAGGTTATCCCAGAAATTATTCAACCGTACATTCGATTGAGAATGTATCAGCGGAGATATTCCTACGGTTATCAGGCAGAGGAACAGATATCTTTGTTTTATATTATCTAACAAGCGTAACATAGCCTTCTTTTGTTTTTGTGCCGGATTCGGACATGTAGTAGATTACGTAAAAATAGGTGTCGGGAGCGACCAGCTTTCCATGATATGTACCATCCCATCCGTCGGTACCATCCGAAATAAGTACCCCGTTTCGGTTATATATTTTTACGTGCCATCCTTTTAAGAAAATATCATTCAATCCGTCTCCGTTAGGAGTAAATGTGTTCAACTCGTTGTTATTCGTAATCCATACCCGTTTGAGACTCGACGATTTACATCCGTTCAAATCGGTGGTTGTCAGTAAAATATCGTAATATCCACCCCCTCGTATGTTGTACGTATGGGTTTGATTAATACTTTCAGCCGTTGTGTTATCTCCGAAGTTCCATAAATAGTGAAGAGCCGGATGATCGTCACTCCACAGGTTAATGGTCGGGTCTTTGAGAGAGACTTCATCTTTGTTGCTGAAAATAGGGTAACTGTACATCGGATAGAACGATGTGGAGAATTTTAATGTATCGTAGCATCCGGCCGTGGTTGTTCCTCTGAAACTGTAATTTCCTTCTTGCCTGATAGTTAGGAAATCTGCCGTTGTCCCGTCATTCCATTTGTAGGTATTGGCTCCATGCGCAACAATCGTAATGGAATCTCCTTTACAGAGCTTCGGTTCCGGAGAAATGGATAGTGTCGGTGTGGGCTCTACGGTGATTGACTCTGTGTAGGTAGATGTACACGATTTACCCATGACCGCTAACGAAACTTTATAGCTGCCTGCTTTTGCATATTTATGTTGTATGTTTTTGTCCGATGACAGATGCCCGTCTCCAAAATCCCAGCGGTAGGTATAATTTTCTGTCGCTTCATTAACCACAACAGCGCTGAACTGATATAAACGATCGTTACAGTTTAGGAGTTGGTGGTGAATGCCCAGCGTGGGAACATCGCTGTTCAACGTGAAGTTGGCAGTACATCCCCGGCTGTCAGTGGCCGTGAATATGATTAGTCCGCTTTTATCTGTTTGGATTACAGTGCTATTGTTGACTCCGTTCGACCATGCGTATTGATAGGGAGGGATGCCTCCGCTAACCTTGGCATTGATCGTTTGCTGCAGGTATTGGGTACTACATGCATAGTCGTAACTTGTTGTTACCTCAATCGTGAGAGGTTGCGGACGGAATACGGTGTAAGACGATGTTTGAGCACACCCGTTTTTGTCTGTTGTCGTTACCAGATAGGCTCCGCCCTGAATATTTTTCAGATCTTTACCGGTTGCTCCGTTTGACCAGGCATATGAATAGGGCTCAGTACCCCCGGTGACTGTTTGTGTAATTCCTCCGCTATTGACGTTTGAGCAATCAAGCGCATTCGTTACGATGCCGGATACAACGAGAGGTTCGGGTTCGGTAATGATGAAAGTGCGAACAATATCGCAGGGAGTGCCGTCGCTAATGATAGCGGTATAGCTTCCCGGTCCGATATTGTTACGCTCGTTTCCGGCTTTCGAACCGTCGCTCCAGATTACAGAGATCGGATGTCCGAGAATATTGAGCTTGATAGAGCCGTCATGGGCTCCATGGCAGGAGACGTTTTTGACTACTGGCACGATGGTAAAGAGAATAGCCTCGTCAATATGAACGGTATTCGTCTTCTGACAATTGTTTGCGTCGGTTATCGTATAAACGTAGTCTCCGGCAGACAGGTTTGTGAGTACTGCTCCTGCAGCCAGATTGCTCCAGTTAACCTGATAAGGCGCCGTTCCTCCATTGATCGTTAGTGTAATAGAGGCATTGTTTAATCCGTAGCACGTGATGGGCGTGGTGGCTACACCCACGGTGATTTCCGGGTTTTGAGTGATGGTGGCCGGCAAAACCGATGTACATCCGTTTTGATCGGTAACCGTCAAATTGTAACTTCCGATTTTCAATCCGGTAATGTTTTGTTGTGAACTGACAAATCCATCGGGGCCTGTCCATGCATATTGATAATCGTATACTCCGGGTGCCACTTCAGACGGAGTACCTCCGGTTGCAGTAACTGTGAGCGCTCCTGTTGCATCGCCATAACAGAGAACATTGGTCTGTTCCGTGATCGATGAAGTGAGTGTTGCCGGTTCCGTAATGGTATAACTGTTCTTTTTAAAGGTACAATTATGCGAATCGGTAACTGAAACTTCGTATATGCCGGGAGTCAGGTGATCGATATTTTGAGTGGTGGCAAAGTCAGTTCCGTCTTTTGTCCATGAGAAAGTGTAATCGGGCACACCACCCACAACCGAAATGGAAACAGAGCCATTTCCTATGCCATTACAGGTAACATTCTGTGTACCTACTGTAGAGAGAACAATATCATCTGGTTCGGTTATGGTATAGGTGTGATGGAAAGGAAAACCACCCGCATCAGTAACGGTTAAAGAATAATCGCCCGGTGCCAGATCGGAAATTGTCGCAGTTGAGGCTGTGAAACCATCGGGGCCACTCCATTGAATTATCTGAGGTGCTCCTGTTGTGTAAGGAACTCCTCCCGATATTAGCGCTTGTATTGAACCGTTAGCGATGCCAAAGCAGCTGCAATTGGTAACGGTAGTAGCAACTTTGATCGAAGGATTGATGCTGACCACAACAGAGAACGGATTGCCGGGACAACTACCTGCGAGAGGTGTAACGATATATGTTGCAGTTGCTGGTAACGTCGTGATATTTGATAATGTTTGACTAACCGATGGTTGCCCGGTCGTTTGTGCCGATGTGCCGGTAATAGCTCCGGTTGGAGAAATAACCGGAGTACCCCAGGTGTAGGTCGTACCCGTAGGTACCACTTCACTACCTCCATTCACAGGAGTAACATTAAAGGCATCATCGCTAACAATAAGGGCTGTTTTGTCTGCAATAAATGGTACAGGGTTGATGGTAACTTTTGCTATATTTGATACAATATTAGAACAACCACCGGACGAAAATGACAACACGCAATAATAGTAGACAGTTCCGACGGAGGTGTGGGGAGGCGCGTATGAATCGTTTGTCGCTCCTGCAATCGCTGTTCCTCCTGCAACAGTATTACTGCTGTTGCTGTACCATTGGTAAGTTGGAGTTCCAACTCCGTTTTGATAGGTCACCCGCAATAAATTCGGTGTTTCTCCAAAACAAATAGTGCTGGACGACGGCTGTGAATTAATTGTCGGAGCCGGTTTCACGATAACAGTAAATGGCGTTGAGGTGACACCACAACCAACTCCTGTTTGTGTGATTTCGCAATAGTAATACGTAGTGCCTATTGTAGATGTAGGAGGAGTATATGTGGCTTGTGTGGCAGCTGCAATAGGCAATCCACCCATATTGGAGTTCGTTGTGTTTCGGTACCACCGGTATATATAAGTGCCAATCCCACCCGACACATTGACAAACAGATCGGAAGGAATAGCATCTTTACAAATGGTTTGCGAAGGATCGGCCTGGGAGGTGATTTGAGGGTCTGCTACCACATGGACGTTCGCCGGATCACTGATCGTGCTTCCGCAGTTGCTTCCCGATAATGTTA
This sequence comes from uncultured Microbacter sp., assembly GCA_963678265.1. Classification (GTDB taxonomy): domain Bacteria; phylum Bacteroidota; class Bacteroidia; order Bacteroidales; family Paludibacteraceae; genus Microbacter. The sequence goes on along the minus strand of OY782761.1, from coordinate 275,027 downwards.
CCATCGCATAGTAATGGTAATCATTGATGGCGGTGAATGCCGATGGTAAATAGTTCGGTGAGTTAGCTCCGGTAATGGCACTTCCTCCGGCGTTTGTACTGGATGTATTGCTAAACCATTGGTAGCTGGCAGTTCCTGATCCTCCGGCGTAGGATACAGACAGGGAAACGGGTAAAGATCCTCCTACACATAAAGACTGGTCGCTGGTAGGCTGAATGGAAATGGACGGAGGATTGTTCACTTTTACGGTTGCAATGTTCGAGGTGATACTGGGACAGCCTCCACTTGGAAGATCAACGACGCAATAATAATATGTTGTGCCTACGGCAGATGTTGGTGGTGTGAATGCTGATCCTGTTGCTGTTGAGATTGACACGCCACCTGTTGTGCTGTTGGTAGTATTGCTGTACCATTGAAACGAAGGTGCTCCTACTCCGTCGGTATATGTTACTGATAACTGATTTGGAGCCCCGTCTTTACACAAATCGCTTGATACAGGTTGAGCGGTGAATGTGGGGGCTTTCTTGATATTCACTTCAGCGGTATTACTGATTACACTACATCCGGGACCGGTAGGTTGGGTAACGATGCAGTAATAATACATTGTTCCGACAGTGGCGTTTGGGGGCGTATACGTCGCACCATTAGCACCAAAAATCATGATGCCGGATGCATTGCTATTCGTACTGTTTTTGTACCATTGATAGGCAAATGATGCCGATGGTACACCTCCGCTGGCAGTGACAGAGAGATTTGTCGGAGCCGTACCTTGACAGATAGTTTGAGTGCTGATAGGTTGGGTGTCAATTACAGGATCGTTAACAACAGTCACTGTGGCGGCCGCACTTGATATAATGTTACAGCCGCTTCCGGTCAGGGTTACTGTTGCATAGTAATGATTGTCTCCGGCTGTTCCGTATGCAGGCGGCGTATATGATGTGCCAATGGCTCCACCTATAGCGACTCCTCCGCTGTTTGCATTCGTGGTGTTTGAATACCATTGGTATTGGGCAGCTCCGGCTCCATTCGTAAAGGCGATTGACAGCGGCGCATTAATCGAACCTCCGATACAGACGGATTGGTTCGCCTTTGGCTGTGTTGAAAAGGTGGGTTGGTCTGCAATTGCGATTGTCGCAATGTTGGATGTGAGCAACGAACAGTTGGTTGACGGGAAAGAAAGTGTACAGAAATAGTAGGTTATCCCCACGGTATTTGTCGGAGGAGCAAACGAATTGGTTGTCTCTCCGGTAATGGCAGTCGCTCCGGCAAAACTATAAGTGCTATTCTTATACCATTGATACGATGGATCTCCGGTTCCGTTAGTATAGGCAACGGTTAGCGGGGGTGTTGTTCCGTCCTTACACAAAGAGGCTGAGAGCGGCTGTGTGGTAATGGCAGGAGCCGGATCAATAAAATATGTGTAGATAACAGGAGTTCCTGAACATCCATTTAGCAGAGGTGTAATGGTATAGGTGATCTTTTTTTGTGAGCCTGTTGTGTTGGTGATGGACTGCGTGGGTAGTGAAGATCCGCTTCCTAACGACAGATAACCGGAAAGGCCCAGATCGGCAGTTGCACTCCATGTAAATGAGGTACCGGCTAAATCGGCCGTAAGAGGTACCACTGTTGTCGCAACACCAGAGCATGTTGTCTGCTGCATTTTTGTTGGGTCGTTGGTGATTTGAGGCAATGACTTTACAGTGAATGAGGTACTGTTGGTTGTGAAACCACATTCGTTGGATACTTTCAACGCAACATTGTAGCTGCCTGGGGTATTATATGATATTGTACCGGGATTGGCTGTTGAAGCCGATGCCGGATTACCTCCGGTTAATGTCCATTCATAAGTAACTCCGGTTGGAGATGGGGAGCATAAATTGATTGTAGCATTCGGGGTAAAAGTCGCAGTGCCGCAATAATTACTGATGGCGTGTATTATGGCTTTGGGTGCTTGCTTTATAGTTACAGTCCTGGAGAATGTCTGCGTTCCGCACTCGTTTCCGGTCATCAGGGTAATGGTGTAGTTTCCGGCATTATGGAACACGAATGATGGTTCTTTTGAAGACGAATTCGTTCCATTGGTAAATGCGTAGGAAGATGAAGAACCGCAATTGCCGGAGGTATAGGCTACCGACCAAAAGTAGACCGGGGTGATACAATGATGGGAAATGTCTGTAGTGTTGGTGATTGCTACTGTTTCTTCAGTACAAGCCGAACTCTTGTCTACTGTAAATTTGGGATCTAAGGGGGGGGTAACGCAAATAGATTTTGTGTAAACCGAATTGTTACACGTACCCGCGTTGTTCATCGTGATAGTGTAGTTTCCGGGTTGTGTAAATGTTAAGGATATGTCGTGGCTTCCACCAGTCCACTCTTTGGGGGTGGTAGGATACCCGTTGTCATCTCCTAATGTCCCGTTGACAGAGAACCCTGTGCTTGGATATACGGTCCATAACACCTTGGTTGGGGCGCATCCAAATTGAGATGCCTGCGTTCCATCGATGGAGGTGTTGTTTAGTGAAACGCTGGAGTTGGTACAAAAATTTTCAGATGGTAGCGTATATTGTGCTACAGCCGGAGTGGATATGTATATCGGAATAACGATCGACTCGGATGGTCCGCATGGGTTTTCGGCCAATATTTTGACATAAAAGGCATTCTTGTACAAACTCGAACCGATAACACTATTGGTTCCACAAGAGGTCTTTCGAAATTTGTGGGTAATGGCTGGTGGTAGGGTCGCAGTGGTATATGTCTCGGAAGGAGACCCGTCGTTGTAGGAGACGGTGTAAGTCGTGCCGGGCGGGTTGTTTTCTACCTGATTGACAGCAAACGATAATGTCTCGTCAATACAACGACTTGTGTTGCCCGGGTTTACCAAAGAAACGGATGGATTGGAGCCCACAAAGACTTTGTATTCTTTGGTTGCATCACAGCCTGAACTTCCTGTTATTGAGTATTTTAATGTGTGTAGCCCGACGGAATAAGAGTGCTTTGTGGATGTCCATGGTGTACTTGACGAAAAAGAGGTGCCGTCGCCCCAATCGATAGAGTAATTTTGATTGAGAGTTGCTGTTGTAGAGCTATTTATAAAATCTATTTCTGTTGAAGCGTTTTCGCATACGATGAAGGTGACCACCCCATTTTCCGTTTTTGTTTCAGCACGGTTGGATGACAGGCTGGGATCCAGAGAACGAACGACTGTGACGATGTGGCTTTGTGTGTTTGAGCTACATCCCGAAGTTGGATTTGTCACGGTAAGCGATACGGAAAAATCGGTTGTAGCCGGTGAGGTTCCGGTAGCATCGAACTTGTGAGCCGGGTTGGCGTCCGATGAGGTCGATGTGTCTCCGAAATGCCAGTCATAGTTGTAGGTAGTTCCACCGTCGCCTGAGACTGTTGACGCGAAATTGATCTTGTTGCCCGCGCAGGAATTATTTGGAAAAGTAAAATCGACTGTCGGATTTGCATTTACCGTGACGCTGTTAGTGGCGATACATCCGTTGTTGTCGGTGTAGGTAATTGTAGTCGTTCCTGGTTGATTTGATGTTACCAATCCGCTGTTGGTAATAGTAGCAATGTTATTATCCGACGAAACCCATGGAGAGCTATAAGCCGGAGTACTGGTTCCTGCGGATAATTGGATCGAGGTTCCTCCGGCACACAAGCCTGAAGCTCCGGATATGGATGGTGGGGCATTAACCACTACCATTGCAACCTGACCCGTGATGGGTTGAGTTGTCTCGCTGGCGTCTGTAACACTTTTTAAAGTATAGTTGAATGAAGTGGCAAATCCTGTGGGAATGGCAAGAAAGGCCGTGTCCGCTGCCGAGGATGTGATAAGTTTTTGTTCACTACCCCCATTAAACGTATAGATAAAAGTGTAGGGTGCAGTGCCATTGAAGGCTCTGAAAATGACATTGGGAGAGGATGCGTTTTGACATACTCTACCTGAACCTGATAAGGTTGCCGAAAGTGTTTGTGCTTCTAATTTGTACACATTACTCCACAGTAAACCCATGGAGATGCAGAAAAAAAGGAAGAATCTATTGCTTATAAACCTCATACGTTGTTGCTAAATTCATACGTTAGCAGATGACGTAGTGAAAACAACAACTCTTTACATTTCTCAATCTTAGATTTAGGTGTAAAAATAGATATAATTTTTCAATATTCAGCATTTTATGAGGATAATATTTGTAATAATTGGAATTGAATGAAAATTTATTTTGAATATGTTAAATAATGCAAATCAATATGTCTGAAATCTCTCAACACAAAGACGGATTAATGACAATTGCGGAATTTGCTCTTTTTGCAGAGAGTACTATCGGGTTAGCAAAAATTTCAAAGCGACTCCAAAATTGGTCGTGGACATGGGATAAGATGATGAAATTAGAGGATTACTCATATTGCGGTCATAGAATAACTTGATGTTGAGCATTGAGCTGAATACGTAATCGCCGGAAATTTTGATGGATGTGGTGGTGCCTCCGTCTGTCGGTTGTACGTTATCGCTTTCGATATTACGCATCAGACTTTTGGTGTCTCGTATGGAAAAATCACAACGCAGTGTGAGGTCATTTTTTACCTTCGATTGTTTGTTTTTTAGCTTTAAAATTACATTGAAGTCTTTAAGCATATAACCCAACCCGACTACCCACTCTTTACTGAGCATCTCCATAATTTGAGAACTGGTAATATTCAGACTCAGATTGCGTTGCGTATTGTACATCAGTCTGGTCGACAGACTGTTTTTGAAGGTCGCATCTATACCAAGCAGTGGGGAGAAGCTCTCGGTAATGGTTACCGATCCGATGTTGTATTGCGATGACGGAATCGGATTGCCGGTCGTTACGTCTTTGATAAACCCAACAGAGCCGTTGCTGATCCAGTTGGAATAGGATGAGTAGGCTGCCATGGTGTAATCGCAATTGTATGCGTGATTCAGTGTTAATGATTTGAGATATTTTGCGACAACCGGTATTGACGATAGACCGTCGAAGGTGATGCGCCAGTTGGGCAGCGATTGCAACAACGACGGGAACAGACTCAGTTTGTTGCCCGAAACCGAGTGGCCTCCGTATGCCGCCAGAAATGCGGGTATCATCACGTCGGCGGAATTTAGGTTGACGCCTCCGTTTTTAGCATTATAGGGGGCTCCGGCCAGTGTATTTCCTTCCATGAATCCGGAACCGGGATAACGTTGTCCGGCATATCTCCGTGCAATTAAACGGGCAACTTCATCCCGGTTTGCTTTGAAATTCCGGTATGTTTGCGAAGTGAAGCTGTTTGTGGAATTTCCACTACTCTTGAAAAATGTACCGATGGCAATATAACTCATGTGGAAGCTTCCGGTGAAGGTGGAGGGCATGCCTTTGTACATGAACTCCATGGATGTTTGTCCCGACTGAAACCACTTTTGGGCAAGGTCAATTTTGAGCCCGGGGATAGGTTCCAGATTCAGACGGGCTTCAAAATCTTTGGTTGTGGCAAATGTTGCCGGATTGACTACGGTGTCGTTTGATATGAGCCAGCCTTTGTCGAGCGCTTTCTCTACAAAACTCTTGTCGAAAAATCCGAAACTAAACCCTGCGCCCGGAGCAGTAGAACCCGTCAGAGTCGATTGCCCGAACCATTTGCTGGTACCGATAAACCCGGGAAGGGTGAGGTTTTGGCTGTAGCGGTAAGAGATGCTACCTCTGCGCACCATCATCAGTGTACGTACGGCGTAGTCGACAAATCGGCGTGAGATGCCGTTATTGTTTTTCTCCTGAGAGGTAATGTGAATGCTGACATCTGTTCGTTTGGTTAACGGTTCTATTTCGATAGTGTTGGCATCTATTGTCTTGTAGCGCAAGTTGATTGACCTGCCAAGCGTATCTGTTGCCGTTAGTGTCAATTTGGTGGAGTTCAACCGGTGCGTCAACTTGGTCGCAATCTTTTTTTCTAACCGGACGTTTTGCCGGAACGATCGGGTACGGTATTGCGGAGCCCGGTTGTTGGAGGTGAATTTTTTGTTGACGTCGCTAAGGAATCTGATCTTGTTGTACAACATTTCAAAGTTGAACTGGCCGTCTGTTTGTGTTTGCGCGGTGCTGCTGATCGTGTTCCCGACATTCAGTTTCGATGCCGTGGTCACACCTGTTTGCCAATCGTAATTTGCGGTGTACTGTACTCTTGTCGTAACAAAGTCGAGGTAGGGCAATTTATTGATCGGTAAAGTGTAGGAGGCCGTAAACATTTGTTGGTATAAAAGCGGACGCCCCAGATTGGCTATGCTGTGTTTGATCGAATCTTTCCACATTTTATACTCATCGGGAAACAACGTTTTATCAACCGGAACGTAAGGTTCGTCGATTCGTGAGTTGGTGCTCGATGAGAATGTGAAGGATAACCCGCGGGTCAGATCGAGTTTAAGATCTAATCTTCTGTCCCACAGAAAATCGTGGCTGAAAGTCAATAAATCGTATTTATCCTGCTTCGCGCCGGCATTGATGGCATCGTAGTCACGGGACTGCGCCTGTGAGTAAGTCCGGGTAATGCTTGTATTGTACGCGATCTGGCTCGGAATAAGATTCACGTTAAAGTCTCTTATCAATGCAAGCAGAGGCGATTTGACCATTTTGGCATTCTTAAACGGTTCCCAGGGTTTGGGTGTCGTGTTGAATGTGTAACTGAACGCTCCGCGATAATCGTTTGTAAAACTATAAATTACATCCGGACTTTTGTCGCTTGTGTGGTTGTATGCATACGAGAATGCAAAATTGGCAGGGTCGTACAGCTGCGGTGTTTTACTCCGGATATCCACACGCGCATTGGTAATATTGAAGCTTGTGGTCGTATGTCTTGTTTCTGCAAACGAGAGAATCGAATCGCGTTGTGCCTGGTTGATAGCTGCTTTCAGCGCGTCCGAGAGCAGAATGTCTCCATCCAGCGGATTGTATTTGGGACGAATAATTTCGTTCGAAGTCGAAAGATAGAGCGGAATGCTGACCTTGGCTTTTTCCGGCAAGAATTTGCCTAATTGTAATGTCGTCGATACGCTGTATTGGTAGTCATTGTCCATGCTTCGCCCGAGAATATTTTGTTCGATGCTACCGAATCCGGCAGTCACAAATCTACCGGAGGCATTTACCGTTCCCAGATCCGAAAGGGCAATGGATGTGTTGGCTGTTCCGGCCCAACCGCCACCTTCATCAAATTCGTTGAGACTGAGTTCGTCTAACCATACTTCTCCGTTTTTAAGCGTACGACCATTATTTCGTACTCCTATCATAATCGACTGGACATTCGCCAGGTTTGGATTTCCCAAAACGGTTACCTTATTTTTCGGATTCGCCGGGTCGTAGTAAATATAGGGTGTTGTGAGTGAAACACCGGTATTCGTACCTCTTTCGGCATTACGATGTTTCTTCAGATCGGTCAACACCTTCAATGCAATATTAAATTCATTCTCGGCTGGCCATATGGTTGCTCTGTCTTTATCGCTGCCTTGCTGGTAGTGGCCGGCATCGGTCAGCTTCAGAGGAACTTCGTACTCGTAATAGTTATTCGTTAAGTCCGATCCCATCCGGATAAAAGCGGTGAGCTCGTAATCTTTCAGATTGGAATTGTCGTCTACAATCTGTTGGGCATGGGCAAACATATGGAGGTGTTTGTATTGCCGCATGTCATAATTGGTGCTTTTGTAGACTGCACGGGCATCGTTTGGAGCAAGATTGTTCACTTTCAGGGTGATGGATTGCTCGTTCTCCTGCCGTATTTGTGGCTGGCTGGGGTCTACCTGCCGGGTTACGCCCGGAGGTAACACATAGTTCACCGGAATACGGTTGCCGTCTTCTTCAATATTTACGGCGCCCACATCAAGGGTTCCCGACGAAGCAGGAGCGCTGCTTGTGGTGTATAACCGTTGCGTATAGGTTCTCCAGTCGCCCTTCACAAGGTTTAATGTTCCGAAACGGAGGAAGGTGGAATCTTCAAAGTTGGTAAGGAACATACGCATGAAGCGGATAGACTTGAAATCGTTGATTGAACCCACCTTTTTCTGATACTCCTGAATAGGAATTTTGAAATGATACCAGTTTACTTTTGTTTGTTTCCCGTTTCGTAGCGTTACGGTAGGCGTTATTTTATCAACAAGATAGTTGGTCCCGATTTGCAGATCGGCACGTCGCAGCGATACCTTATACTGATAATAATTTTCGTATTGGTTCAACGTGTTATCCTGGTTCAAATCTTCCACATCGGGCAACGACGTGGCTGCAGAAGAGTAGTTGCTCGTAGTTCCGTCGTCGGTGGAATTTCCTTCGGTGCCGTTATAATGCTTATACCGGTTTAAGATAGATTCTTTGTCGGCATTGTATGTCGGATTTCTGTAACTGAGGTAGTTGTCGCCTGCCGGGTCGTTGAGCGGAGAGAACGGATCGTTTTGCCATTGACGCAGGGTCGTCGGTGATGCCACATTTTTCAGCTGGTTGAGATAATCTTTATAGGTTGGAAATGAAAACTCATTAGTCGTTGTCAGTCCGTCCAGTCCTACATCCTGATACTGACGTGCGTTCGCGCTGTTGTCGAATGCCAAAACCGTTGACTGAAGCGTGGGAACGCGCCCCCATGCCGTGCTGGTTGTATTTGTTGTGTCGCCGGATGCCGATAGCCCGTTTTCAAAGAATTTCTTTCCATCTTTCAGAATGTCTTCCGAAATGTCTCCCAAATTGAAATAGAGGTCTCCACCGTTTTTTTTCTGCAGGGTGTCATTGATGAACGGATCCATCATCCAGAAATCGATATATTGGATGTTCGACGATTCGAAATCGGTAGTTTCCAATTTGCGCATGATACCCCCCCAACGTGTTTTCGGGGCTTTCAGTTTTCCGTTTTGATCCAGTCCTTTGCTATAACTGGTGGGCATCACATCTACGTTGTACGGCCCACGTTCCGTCGGATAGTACGATACATTCAAAACCGGCAGATAAGATGTTGTGCCATAGAGAGATTCTCTGTTCGGGAAAATCTCCTGTTCCAGCACTTGTCTCGTCAGGTTGTCCGATTGAAGATCTTTGTTTCCCCGGATATAATCGGGAGTGAGCGACGAATTTCCTGAAAATACGGTTTGATCGACAACAAACCAACTCATTAAGGCTCTGTTTTTCCCGTAATTTACATTGTTGTTCAACGTAGCTTCCGGAAATAGGGACGACGAAGAGAGGTCGTAAGGTGTGCTGGCAAGAAACCAGTTATAGGGATAGGACAATTCGATGTCGGTTTTTGTCCCTTCAAAATCGTCGACAAATACCTCTCCCTTTTTTGAAACCGAATTCGGATGCCCGGCGATGAGCTGTGCAAACTCGGCATTCAGACTGATATAAGAGGGCTTGGAGAGGTTGAGTAGCGGAATTTTATTGAGCAGATTGGTGAGCCATAGCGATTCGGTTCTGTACGAGGTGTTTAATCCCCATATCGTATTCGAAATCGGGTCGTTTCCGTACGACACTTTTTGTGTTAACGGGAGCTCCGACAGGTGCATGATTGTGCCTCCGATGGAAAAATCCTTACTGAAAGCATACTCCATGTGTGTGCCGATCAGGGTTTTCCGTTGCAGGTCGAACATCGACTGGTTCTCAAGCTTAACATCGACATTTGTTCCCGATGCCAGAATGCTCTGATTGATGATGTTGACTGTCCCCATCATGTAATCGACCGTGTAGTCCTGATTTTCTTCCAGAATTTTTCCTCCGGCCGTGACAACAACCGATCCGCGGGGAACGTTCATCGCGTTCAGCTGTATTTGAGAGCCGGATGTGCCTTTGTATTCACCAACCAGTCTGAATTTATTCTTCGCACTGTATTGTTGCGCAGTTGTCAGTGTCGAATCATATAACTCCTGATAGGTGTATTTTTTTGCTATTGCAGGGTTGCCAATTTTTGTTGCAAGATAGCTTCCGAAAGGTTCCACAACCGGAAATATAATTCTTCCTCCATCCGAAACCGCGGTATAGCCTTCAATGTAATCGAAATTACCGTCGGGATGCGCTTCGTTCTTTGAGTCGAGATTATCCAGATTCATCACCCGCGTCAGCTGTTGCCCTTTTATGGCACCATCGTTGATGTAGGAAACGTTGATTCCGGTCGAGTCGCTTTCATACATCACGTTGAGCTTGAATTTCTCTTTTTGCATTTGCGATGCGCCGATATTGTAAACGTTTTTCATCATCAGTTTCCAGAGTGGGGTAGCTGGTGATAGATTTGTGTTTTTCAGTAATTTGACTACGAGTGCATTGGGACTCGCAACCGGATCGGTAGAGAATTCGCCTACCTGATAGGTTTTTCCACCGGCTGTAAATTCGTATGCCACAGCTAATACCTCGTCAGAATTGAGAGCGTTACGCAACGATATGTACCCCAGATCTTTGCTGACGGTATATTCGGAAGCATCCAGCTTACGGGCGCTTTCGATTTTTTCATAGTCGCGGCTGCCAATAATGCCCATGACACTGTATTGTGCGTCCAGAACGGCATTGGTGTTCTGAATGTCGCGGATGCCCGGCAGAGCCGTAACCTCATTGTATAAGGTGTTTGTCGCGTTGGACGGATATTTGATTCCGGAATTGGGAGTCCAGTGTGCGTTGGAAAGGTTAGCCGATTCGCCAATATCCGAAAAGGCAATGATGTTACGGGCCTGAGAAAAGTCGCTCCGTTTGTTTGTAACCCAAACTTCAACCCGATTGATCGTAATTCCCGAAGTAATGTAGGGTAGCTGGCTCATCCAGCGGTCGAAATTATTCCGGAAATATTGCGATAGAAAGAAGTGCCGGTTGGCATCGTATTTGTCGGCCGGAAGATAAAATTTTGTCGTCTGCACTCCGCCTTTGGAGCTTACGGTTTTGGTTTGCGATTGTTGCTGAGAAGCAACGGCTACCACATTCAGTTTACCGAATTGTAATTCGGTTTTGATGCCGAACAGAGCCGAACTACCTGTGATTAGGGAGCTGTTGAGAGGTAGGCTCACATTACCGGCTTCGATTTTCTTTATAATTTCGTCCTCTTTACCGGTATAGCCCAATTTGATCATTTTCTGATCGAAATCGAACGCCGATTCAGTGTTGTAGTTGAGGTTGAGATTGACTTTATCGCCTACTTTTCCAGTCATATTCAGCTGAATTTTTTCACTGAAGTCGAATGCCGGTGCCGGGCGACGCATACGGTAGGGGTAGATGGGATTGTCGATGGTATGCGAAAGAACTCCGAAATCCAGTTCGGCCGATCCCTGCATTTTCATTTGTACTCCGCCCGGGCCAAACAGCTTGTCGGCAGGCCCCATGCTGAATTTCATATCCGTCAGGGCAAATTTGGAATCCTCGCTTTTTTGTACCGAATCATTACGTTGTCTCCAGTACGATTGCATGGAGGTACGCAGCGTGTAGTCCTGATACTCTTGTCCGGTCATAGTCATCGGTGTGGCGATGTCCATGTTGCCGACTCTCGTGTAGAAAAAATAGAGGCCGCTTACCGGATCGTAAACCACAGAGCTCTTGACATTGCTCGGATCCGGAAGATCCATCGGGTGGGGCGTCTCTATTTCCGAAGCTGTGACTGCCGATGTCTTTTTGACGGGGAATATTACGGCAGAATCCGACCCACTGTCATTCTTATAATCCAGAGACGTAGGTGATTCTGCCTTTTGCCCGGATTGTTTGCCGACGACCGGTAATACGGAAATTGCAATAAAACAGAGTGCTATAATGAAAGGAACTATCTTTTTGATCACAGTCGGGTTTCCGTTAAATGCCTCATCAATATGCTTACAGCATCTTAAGTGCTTGTTTTATGGCCTGCTCTACAGTTGGATATGGAGCGCCGGAGAAAATTTTATCCAATACTTTATTAATGGGTGCCGACTGAAATCCTAACATAACCAAAGCGCTTGCAGCTTCTTGTTTTACCGAAGAGTAAGTACTGTTTTCAATAGATTTAATGTCGCCGGTCAAACGTCCGATTTTGTCCTTCAGGTCGATAATCAGGCGTTGAGCTGTTTTCAGACCAATACCTTTGACGTTTTTCAAAATCGTAGCGTTATCCTGAGCAATAGCTTGCTGAAGTTCCGGCACCGATAGTGACGATAATATCATTCTGGCAGTGTTGGCGCCGATACCGGAAACGGAGATGAGCAGTAAGAACATTTCGCGTTCTTCTTTGGTGAAAAAACCGAAAAGCAAATGTGCATCTTCCCGAATGGCTTCGTAAACATAGATCTGAGCCGTATCTTTATTTTCAAGCAATGAGTAGGTCGATAGAGAAATGTGGGTAAGATACCCTATGCCTCCGGTTTCAATTATAGCCGAAGTCGGAGTCAGCTCTGTAATTTTTCCCTTAATATAATCAATCATTGAAACTGAAATCTAAAATGAAGTTTTACAACTATACGTTATAAACGAAAAAAACAGATGTATAGTACGTTATCTTTACAAAAATAATCGTTTTTTTTGTGATATTCGGTCTCGCCGATGAATATTTATGGAAAATGATGCCGTAGTCAGGGTAACTGCCCGATAGATAGCGGAAAGGACAGCCGGTTAATCATAAAATGGTTGTTCGTTTGCCGGCGTTATTGCCTGACGGCAGCCACCCAGTTCGTGAGTTCTACAAAAGAAGCGACATCTAATTGCTCGGCACGTTTTTCGAGCAGCGGATGTGTTGCCTGTGGATTGTTATACAGGCTTTTAAGTGCGTTTCGAAGCGTTTTCCTTCGCTGATTAAACCCGGTTTTGACTACGGTGACAAATAATTTTTCGTCACAATCGAGTTTTTGCGTATTGTTTCTTTTGAGCCTGATTACACCCGATTTCACCTTTGGCGGTGGATCAAACACCTGCTCCGATACCGTAAACAGATATTCGATGTCGTAAAATGCCTGAAGCAAAACACTGAGTATGCCATATTGTTTGTTGCCGGGAGGCGATGCCAGTCGTTCGGCAACCTCTTTTTGCAACATGCCGGCAATGACCGGTATTCGCTCTTTGTGCTCCAGTGCCTTGAAAAATATCTGGCTCGAAATGTTGTAGGGAAAATTGCCGATGATACAAAAAGGTTTTCCGTCAAACAGGGTATCGATGTTGAAGTGCAGAAAATCGCCTTCAATTAACGATAATGACGGATAATGCTCTTTCAGATAGACCACCGATTCGGAATCTATTTCGATAGCAGTAAGTTGTACCAGTGGGTTTTGCAGCAGAAAGCGGGTCAGAACCCCGGTTCCCGGTCCGATTTCGAGCACGGGTATCGCCTCTGTTAGTGCTAAACTATCAGCAATGCGTTGGGCTATCGATAAATCTTTCAGAAAGTGCTGACCCAGGTGTTTTTTTGCTTTGACGTAATTCATGCGGAGTGTGCTGCGTTATTTCATCGTAGCCGATGAAAACAATCAAAATCAGCAGAAAAGTGTATATTTGCGTATGGTTTGTTGTGTGCAAATTTACCTATAAATGGTTATATAACCTATACTTGTGCCAAAAAAGCCGAATAACAATCAAGTAGCTATATATGAAAAGAGTAGCCGGATCGATTCGCCGATTTATTATTCACTTTATCGATTTTTTTTATTTTAAACCCTTTAGAAAAATTGTTCCGGAATCTCTTTTTCGTTACATTTTTTGTGGCTCGGCCAACATGGTTTTCGATTGGGTTCTCTATTTTGTTCTTTATAACTTTGTTTTTGCCAAAGAAATTCTTCAATTCCGTTTTTTTGCTATTTCACCCCATATCGCAGCTTTTGTCTTCTCATTCCCGGTCTCGTTTTCAACCGGTTTTTTACTGGGAAAATACATTAGTTTTCAGGGCTCTTCCCTGCGTGGTCGAACTCAATTGATGCGCTATGGAATGGTGACCGGTAGTAATATTTTGATAAATTATCTGGGTTTGAAGTTATTTGTAGAACAACTCGGTATTTTCCCAACTCCATCTAAAATGCTCGTATCCATTATTTGTACGGCATTCAGCTACTTTATGCAGCGTTATTACACATTTTCTAAACCCCTGTCTGATTAATTTTTGATATTTTATGCGTACTCTGGATATTCCTCGTTTGAAGAACAACGATTCGGGCAACTTCTTTTTGTTGGCCGGCCCCTGTGTAATTGAAGGTGAAGAGATGGCTCTCTCGATTGCCGAAACGATTGTAAAAATTTGCGATCGCCTTCAGATTCCCTATATTTTCAAAGGTTCGTACCGCAAGGCAAATCGTTCGCGGATCGACTCATTCACCGGCATCGGTGATGAAAAGGCGTTGAAAATATTGCAAAAAGTGGGACGTGAGTTCGACATTCCGGTGGTGACGGATATTCATACCGAACAGGAGGCAATGTTGGCTGCCGAATATGCTGATGTATTGCAGATTCCTGCTTTTTTGTGCCGTCAAACCGAACTGTTGGCTGCTGCTGCGAAAACGCAAAAATGGATCAATATCAAAAAAGGGCAGTTTTTATCCCCCGATGCCATGCAATTTGCTGCTCAGAAGGTATTCGACTCGGGAAATGACAAGGTGATGTTGACCGAACGGGGTACAACTTTTGGCTATCAGGATTTGCTGGTCGATTTTCGTTCGATTCCGGTGATGCGACAAACGGGTTATCCTGTGATTCTTGATATTACGCACTCGTTGCAGCAGCCCAATCAATCGTCCGGAGTGACGGGTGGACAGCCGCAGATGATCGAGACACTGGCAAGAGCCGGGGTTGCTGTCGGGGTTGACGGATTGTTTATTGAAACGCATCCCGAACCTTCAAAGGCTAAGTCGGATGGAGCCAATATGCTGCAATTGGATAAACTGGAAGGCTTGCTTGAAAAACTGGTGGCTATCAGGCAGACTATACGAACGTTTTAGTGGATAAATTCATCGCCGGCAAGGGTCATGATGATTCCGATGACAGCCAGCACCATGATGATACAACCGGTAATAATATTTACCCAGCGTAATCCTCTGACATTGAATTTGTTTCTGAAGAAATTGACGATGCTTGTGAGTGAAAACCACCAACAACAGGCTCCTACCAGAATACACAAAAAACCGATCACCGCTTGTCCGAATTGAGTGGATGGCGTGATAAAGCTGAAACGGGCATAGAGAGCCATAAACAGGAAGATAATGAGCGGATTGGTTATCGTTAAAGCAAACGAAGTGACAAAATCCTGCATGTAACTCTCTTTTGCTTCCGATGTTTTTGATAACTGCCTGACAGGGTTGCTCCGGGAGAGGTAGAATCCGAAAGCCAACACAAGCACGCTGCCGATAATCTGAAACACCATCTGGTGATCTTGTAAAAAGTCAACCACAAAACTCATACCATAACCGGTAATGATAGCATAAAGCAAATCAGATGCAGTTGCACCAAGGCCGGTCACTATGCCATAGTATTTGCCTCGGTTTAATGTGCGCTGAATACATAAAACGCCTATCGGACCCATAGGCGCGGATACGCAAATACCGATAATTATGCCTTTCCAGATAATATCAAACATCTTGCAAATATCGGTAATTTTTTTGCAATTTCCAGAGAGCTTAAGAAAAAACTGTCGTTTTTAATGTTTCCATTGATCTAATTGATTGGTTATTATATGATAAAATTAAACATATGTCCGAGAATATTGTAAAGTTGGCTGCTTGTTCTAAAAAAGAACAGTACGAGTCGTTGCTTCAACAGCTTGAGGCTCTTGTGGCCGGAGAGAACGATGTGATTGCCAATATGGCAAATGTTTCTGCCGCCATTAAAGAGGTCTTCGGGTTTTGGTGGGTTGGTTTTTATCTTGTGAAAAACGGACAATTGGTACTCGCTCCTTTTCAGGGGCCCGTGGCGTGTACACGCATTGCATATGGCCGTGGTGTCTGCGGTACGGCATGGAAGGAGGCGCGGACGTTGATTGTGCCGGATGTGGAACAGTTTGCCGGCCATATTGCCTGTAGCTCATTGTCGAAATCGGAAATCGTAGTGCCGCTTATCCATGATCGGGAGGTGTGGGCCGTTTTAGACATCGATAGTAGTGATCTTGCTACTTTTGATGCTGTCGATCAACTGTATCTGGAACAATTGGGACAACTGCTCGATAGTGTTTGTCAGGTTGATAAAAACAGATAGGAGGTTTTGTTGTGAAAAATGTCGGAAAGAAGAAAAAAGGCGGATTACGCATAACGGTAAAGGATTATCTCAAGGCTGTGAAAAAAGCCGACAGAGAGAATGAACTTGCCCAACAACCGGGGTGGAAATCGGTGCATAAAATTCATAAAAGTAAAAAGACATACGATCGGAAATCGTATCGGAAAGATATGCATGGGTATGATTGATCTGTTAAATAAGGTGATTTTTTGCCTTCTTGCCTGTCTGTCCGGGAAAAATATAAATCCTGTTATTTGTTGATAATTAGTTTGGTGTGTGAATCTGTTAAATTGTGCCGTGTGTTTCGTGTTCGTACACGGTATTGTAAATCACCGGAAAATAGTATACATTCGCAAGCCTGAATTAACCTGAAACCATGAACGTTGACAAAAAGATAACCATCAAAGATATTGCGAAAAAGGCGGGAGTTTCTGCCGGAACCGTAGATCGGGTTCTCCATAATCGGGGTGAAGTTTCGGAAAAAAGCAGGGAAAAAATTAAGGCGACGCTGAAAGAGCTCAATTATGAGCCGAACCTTATCGCCAGTTCATTGTCGGCGAGAAAAACTTACCGTATCATTTCCCTGATTCCTTCGTTTGAGGAGGGAGACTACTGGGAAGCGGTTGACAAGGGAATTGACAGAGCCATCGCCGAATTCGATAAGTTCAATGTGGAGATAGAGAAACGCTGTTTCAATCAATTTGAAGCTCAATCGTTTTATAGCGCAATAGATGCTCTTGATAATGAGGATTTTCAGGGATTGCTCCTTTCTCCCATTTTGCGCGATAAGTGTTTGGCTTTGTGCGTGACCATGAAAAAACGGGGTATTCCGGTAGTCTTTATCGACTCTCAGATTGAGGGTGCCGATTATCTGGCTTATTTTGGTCAACCCTCTTTTCAGAGCGGTTTTATCGGAGCTAAGTTTGTAACCGCTTCGTTGCCGAAGGGAAAGAATATCGTACTTTTCAGGACATTGCGCAAGGGCTTTATCGGAGCTAACCAGACATTGCAGCGCCAGGAGGGTTTTCTTTCCTATTTGAACGGGTATCGGCCCGATTGCTCGGTGGTAAGCGTGGAACTGCAGGTTGGCAATCCGGAAATGAACGAACTGCTGATGCGTGGGGCTTTTGATGAACGCAACAACGTGGGAGCAGCTGTGATTTTCAATTCTACGGCATACACTATTGCTGCTTTTTTGGAACGCGAAAAAATTGAGAATGTGACTTTGTTGGGTTACGATGCCCTGAGCAAAAATATTGCGTATTTGAAACAGGGCAGAATCGCAATTATCATCGCGCAACGCCCCGAAATGCAAACCTACAACGGAATCAAGGCGTTGTTTGATAATATCGTTCTGAAGAAAGAGGTAAAAAAAATTAATTATATGCCGGTCGATTTGCTGGTTAAAGAGAATGCCGATTATTATACGGAATATAAACCGTAATTAACGACTAATGGCTTTTGAGGAGAATTTAACTCAACTAAAATATGATTGCCGCCTGGCAATAAACATTCAAAGAACTACAAAATGAAAAGTTTAAACAGACAAAATGTTCAGGCAAACAGCTATCCTGAACGCATTATTCAATTTGGTGAAGGAAATTTCTTGCGCGCTTTCGTCGATTGGATTGTATTCAACATGAATCAGAAAGCCGGATTCAATAGCAGTGTGGTGGTGGTTCAGCCTATCGAAAAAGGGATGGTGGATATGCTTAACGCTCAGGACGGTTTGTATCATGTGAATCTGCAGGGTCTGGACAATGGAAAAGAGGTCGATTCTCTCCAGTTGATCGATGTGATTTCGCGTGGTTTGAATCCCTACACTCAGTTTGGCGAATACCTGAAACTGGCCGAAAACCCTGAAATGCGTTTTGTTATTTCTAATACGACCGAAGCCGGTATCGCTTTCGATCCGTCGTGCAAGCTGGAAGACAAACCGGCAAAATCGTACCCGGGCAAACTGACTCAGTTGTTGTATCATCGCTTCAAAACCTTCAACGGTGCAGCCGACAAAGGTTTTCATATCATGCCTTGCGAGTTGATTTTCCACAACGGGGTTGAACTGAAAAAATGTATCGAACAATATATCGAGTTGTGGCAGTTGGGTGCCGGATTCAAAAACTGGTTTGAAACCGCTTGTGGTGTTTATCCTACCTTGGTCGACCGTATTGTTCCGGGTTATCCGAAAGATACCATCGGTCAAATCTTGGATAAAATTCAGATCGAAGATAAGTTGGTTGTTAAAGGCGAAATTTTCCACTTGTGGGTAATCGAAGCGCCTGCTTCGCTTGCTGCCGAATTCCCGGCCGACAAAGCTGGTTTGAACGTGTTGTTCGTTCCGAGCGAAAAGCCGTATCACGAACGTAAAGTTACCTTGCTGAACGGCCCGCATACGGTTCTCTCTCCGGTAGGTTATCTCTCCGGTCTGGATACTGTTCGCGAGATTGTTGAAGATGAGGTAACCGGTAAATTCGTTCGCAAGGTGATGTTCGAAGAGTTGCTTTCAACTCTCGATTTGCCTCAGGCAGAACTCGAAGCATTTGCCAATGCTGTTCTCGATCGTTTCCGCAATCCGTTTGTAAAACACTTTGTTACCAGCATTATGCTGAACTCGTTTCCAAAATTTAAAACCCGCGATCTGCCCGGTTTGAAGATTTATCTGGAACGCAAAGGTATTTTGCCCGAAGGTATTGTTCTCGGCTTGGCCGGCATCATTACCTATTATAAAGGTGGCAAACGCGGTGACGTGGAAATCGTACCGAACGATGATGCCGCTATCGTTGACCTGTTGAAAAAACTCTGGGCTACCGGTTCGATTCAGAAAGTGGCTGAGGGTGTGCTGGGTGCCGAATTTATCTGGGGCGAAGATCTCAACAAAGTTCCCGGTCTGACATCCAAAGTGGCACAGTTCCTTGCATCTATCGAAGAAAAAGGGATGCTGGCTACTGTGAAGACGATTGTTCGTTGAAAAAAGTATTCAACGTCCAACGATTACACGATTAAACAATGTAATGAATGACTACTCAATATTTAAAAATAAATCCTGCCGATAACGTGGCGGTGGCAATTGCCGAGCTTCCCGAAGGCGAAACCATTCAGGTGGATGGTAAAACCATTACGGTGAAACAGACCGTGCCTGCCGGGCACAAAGTGGCTTTGACCTCTTTTGCGGTGAACGACCACGTGGTGAAGTACGGCTACTCTATCGGTCATGCTATTGTGCCTATCGAAGCGGGCGAGTGGGTGAACGAAAAGAAGATCAAGACCAACCTCGAAGGGGTGCTCGACTATGAGTACCAACCGAAGCATGTCGAACTGAATATTCCGAACCGTAACCTGACTTTCAAAGGCTACAAACGCAAAAACGGTGATGTAGGTGTCCGCAACGAAATTTGGATTATCCCGACCGTGGGCTGCGTTAACGGAATCATCAACCAGTTAGCCGAAGACCTGCGTAGTGAAACCGGAAGTGAAGGCGTGGATGCTATTGTGGCATTCCCGCACAATTACGGTTGCTCTCAGTTGGGAGACGATCACGAAAATACCCGCAAAATCCTTCGTGATATGGTGCTCCATCCCAATGCCGGTGGTGTGCTTGTAGTCGGTTTGGGTTGTGAAAACAACCAACCTGCCGCATTTCGCGAATTTCTGGGCGATTACGATTCCGAACGTGTTTTGTTTATAGAGACCCAGAAAATAGCCGGCGATGAACTGGAAGAGGGTATGAAGCTGTTGCGTCAGCTCTACGACAAAGTGCGCGAAGATGTGCGCGAAGATGTTCCCCTTTCGAGCCTGCGAGTGGGTTTGAAGTGTGGCGGCTCCGACGGTTTTTCCGGTATCACAGCCAATCCGTTGCTGGGCGTATTCTCCGACTTTCTGGTGGCTCAGGGCGGTACTACCGTGCTGACCGAAGTGCCTGAGATGTTCGGCGCCGAAACCATCCTGATGAATCGCTGCGGAACTCCGGAGCTGTTCGATAAAACGGTACATCTGATAAACGATTTCAAAGAGTATTTCATCAAGAATAACCAACCGGTGTACGAAAATCCGTCGCCGGGAAATAAAGCCGGCGGTATCTCCACATTAGAGGAAAAATCGCTGGGATGTACTCAAAAATGCGGTGCGGCAGTCGTGCATGACGTGTTGAAGTACGGCGACCGTATCAAGACCGACGGTTTGAACCTGCTGAGTGCTCCGGGCAACGACCTGGTGGCCAGTACGACTTTGGGTGCTGCCGGATGTCACATGGTGTTGTTTACCACCGGTCGTGGTACTCCGTTCGGCAGCTTTGTGCCTACGATGAAAATTTCTACCAACTCAACGTTGGCAACCAATAAACCTCTCTGGATCGATTTCAATGCAGGGGTATTGCTCGAAGGAGTGTCGATGGATGAACTGAAAGAACGTTTCATCGAATACATTCTGAAGGTGGCCAATGGAGAGAAGGTAAATACGGAAAAGAAGAACTTCCGCGAGATATCTATATTCAAAACGGGGGTTACTTTGTAAGTGTTCGTTTGATAAATGATGGGAAAGCGCGACGGGATTTATCCTTAGTCGCGCTTTTTTATCCTTTAGCCGAAAGCAATGTCCCCGAAGGCTCCGGGCAACTGCCTTTTTTAAAAAGGAAAGTGCCTTTTCCCTTTGGGCATGTGCCCGGGATAAAAAGGTAAGTCCCTTTTCTTTTCGGGAAGGTGCCCGCAACCTTTGGGTATGTTCCCGAAGCTTTCGGGTAAGTTCCTTTTTTAAAAAGATAGATGCCCGCAGACAAAAGGTAGATGATAAACGTCTTTGGGCGTTTTCCTTCGACCTGAAATTTGGTGTATCTTTGTGAGAGCAACGAAGCAAATCCGGGAATATTCATTTTAGGATTATCCGTACACGTCCTGATTAGATAAGTGAATTTCTCATGATGTTCGTGATTGCCGTCGGTTTCAACCGACGGATAGCTGCTCTGTTATCCGGCCCGGCTTTAGCCGAATGATTGTTGGGCTAAAGCCGCGAATAGACGCCGATTACTTGTACCGTCAGCTAAAGCAGACGGCAATAATTAATTTTCAATGTCATTTGCGCACATCTTGCGGATAATCATCTTCGGAAATAATCATAATTCATTCATTTAACACCCTTTTTTTATGTTCAAAACAAATCAGTATTTCGATGGAGAGGTGGTTTCCATCGCTTTGGAGTCGGCCGAAGGCAAAGCTACCGTTGGTGTGATGGCGGCTGGCGAATATGAATTCGGCACGGCAACTATCGAGTTGATGACCGTTATTTCGGGTCGGTTGACCGTTCAATTGCCCGGCGAAACGGAGTGGAAAACCTACAAAAAGTTCGAGACTTTCGTGGTTCCGAAGGATGTGAAATTCAAAGTGAAGGCAACAGAAGATACTCCCTATTTGTGTTTGTATAAATAACCGACAAACTGCATAAATATTTGAAAATGGGTAAGGCAACCGTGCTTTACCCATTTTTCTTATTGTATTTTAGCTGAATATGCAGACACGGCGATTCTGTCGAAAAGCGCTTTTTTGTTGTTAATCAGCCCGGATTGTCGTAACTTTGCACTCTCTTTTGGAAGCGGTAAAATGTGTCTGGATCATAATTGCAGGATCTTTTTCCGCCATTTCTCTTTATTCCTTGTTCTTTACTCTTTGTTCTGAAAAAATATGCCTCAACGTACAGAAATAGCTACTCTTGGAGAGTTCGGATTGATCGAGCATCTCACCAAACAGTTTCAAAACACCAATCCTTCGACCGAAAAAGGGGTGGGGGACGATGCCGCTGTGCTGTCGTATCCCGATAAGAAGGTGCTGGTGACTACAGATCTGCTACTCGAGGGGATTCATTTCGACCTGGTTTACGCACCCCTGAAACACTTGGGATACAAAGCTGCCGTGGTCAATTTTTCCGATATTTATGCAATGAACGGAGCTCCGAAGCAGTTGACGGTTTCGCTGGGAATCTCCAAACGTTTCTCGGTGGAAGATATCGATGACTTTTACGCTGGTATCAAACTGGCCTGCGAGCACTACGGTGTCGATTTGGTGGGAGGCGATACCTCGGCATCGGTTACCGGTTTGACCATTTCTATTACTTGTGTGGGTGAGGCCGACTCTGATAAAGTGGTTTACAGAAACACGGCTAACGAGAACGATATTATTTGCGTAACCGGCGATCTGGGTGCGGCCTACATGGGCTTGCAACTGCTCGAACGCGAAAAAATAGCCTTTAGCGGGCAGGAGGATTTCCAACCCGACTTCAAGGGAAAAGATTATCTGCTCGAACGCCAGTTGAAACCGGAAGCTCGTAAAGAGATTATAGAAGCTTTTGCTGCCAAAAATATTGTGCCGACTTCAATGATCGATATTTCGGATGGTTTGTCGTCTGACATTCTCCATATTTGTACTCAAAGCAAAAAGGGATGCCGCATTTACGAAGATCGCCTGCCGATCGATTATCAGACAGCCGTGATGGCCGAAGAGCTCAACATGAACCTGACCACCGCCGCCATGAATGGAGGGGAGGATTATGAACTGTTGTTTACTGTTCCGGCAGCGAGCCACGACGAAGTGGTTGCCATCGAAGGGGTGAAGGTGATCGGATATATTGCCAAAGAGGATCTGGGTTGCGGATTGATAACCCGCGACGGTCAGGAATTTCCCATCAAAGCCCAGGGCTGGAATATCAATGATGCGATTTGAATGCCAATTAAATTAAAAGAGTGTGGGGTGAAGCAGATTTCTACTGACTACTAACTCCTCACTACTAACTACTATAAGAAATGAAACCTTTAAACGAACTGAAAATTGGAATTGCTTCCGACCATGCAGGCTTCGAACGCAAAGGCGCTGTTGCCGAATGGTTAGTTGATCAGGTAGCCGAACTGCACGATTTTGGTACCGATTCAACGGCAAGTGCCGACTATGCTGATTATGGACATCCGCTGGCACAAGCTGTGGAAAACGGTGAATTCGATCTTGGAATTGCTATTTGCGGAAGCGGTAACGGAATCAATATTACTGTCAATAAACATCAGGGAATCCGTGGCGCGCTGTGCTGGAAACCCGAACTGGCTGCACTTGCCCGCCAACACAACAATGCCAATATCTTGTCTCTTCCGGGTCGTTTCATTACCGACGAGGAGGCTATTGAAATGGTGCGTATTTTTCTGACCACCGATTTTGAAGGCGGTCGCCACCAAACCCGCATCGATAAAATTCCGTGTTAGTGACCTCCCCCGACCCCTCCTGGGGAGGGGAGCGTGAATCTGCATCGCTGAAGTTATTAGAAGCATAAATATAAAACTCACAATAAATTAATATCCCCCGATTACCAACTCCTCCCTTTTGGGGAGGTTGGGTGGGGTCTTGTTTTATGAAACCATTCGACGTTTATCCTCTTTTCGATATAGAAATTGTAAAAGGCGAAGGGTGTTACACCTACGATGCGCAGGGTAACAAATACCTCGACCTCTACGGTGGTCATGCCGTGATTTCGATCGGGCATACCCATCCGCATTATGTGCAACGGGTAACCGAACAGTTGAATAAGCTCGGCTTTTATTCCAACTCGGTGCAGAATAGCCTGCAGGTTCAGTTGGCCGAAAAGCTGGGTAAAGCATCCGGCTACGAAGATTATAGCCTGTTTATGATAAACACAGGTGCCGAAGCCAACGAAAACGCTTTGAAACTGGCCTCTTTTTACAACGGAAAGAAGCGGATCGTTTCGTTCGGCAAAAGCTTTCACGGGCGGACTTCGGCAGCCGTTCGGGTTACCGATAATCCAAAAATTGTAGCTCCCGTCAATAGCGGAATGGAGGTAACGTTTCTTCCATTAAACGATATTGAAGCCGTAAAAGCCGAGCTGGCCAAAGGCGATGTGAGTTCGGTGATTATCGAAGGTATTCAGGGCGTTGGCGGTATTCGCATTCCCGACGATAACTTTCTGAAGCAGTTGCGCCGGGTGTGCGACGAAACCGATACCGTGTTAATTCTGGATGAGATTCAGTCGGGTTACGGGCGTAGCGGAAAATTTTTCGCGCATCAATATGCCGGTATCCGTCCCGATATGATTACGGTGGCAAAAGGCATTGGAAACGGCTTCCCGATCGGGGCTGTGCTGATTGCTCCCAAATTCAAGGCGGTTCACGGACAGTTGGGAACGACGTTCGGAGGAAATCATCTGGCTTGTGTGGCCGCTTTGGCGGTACTCGAAGTGATGGAAGATGAAAAACTGGTCGAAAATGCAGCTGAAGTCGGCGAGTTCCTGATGACTGAATTGAAGAAAATTTCAGGCATTAAAGAGGTGCGTGGCCGTGGTTTGATGATCGGAATCGAGTTTGAAAATTCGGCCGCCGATATCCGTCGTCGTTTACTCTTTGACGAAAAGGTATTTACCGGTGCCAGCGGAACCAATGTGATTCGTTTGTTGCCACCTCTTTGTCTGACAAAACAACAGGCAGAACTCTTTTTGGATCACTTCAAAAAGGTGTTGGCCTGAAGTAATTGAAACGGAAGCCACGGGAGCAAACTGCAGGCTTTTTCGGAGTTGTCAAAAAGCGACGAAAATTGCCTTGGACAACCAGTTTTGTGGGTGTTATTTTGCATCTAATGTACATAAATATAGATAGTTGAAAATTGAAGAAATAATTCTTTAATTTGTAACATAAAAACATTGTTCGCACAAAAAAAATCACTACCTTTGTGCGACTTTTAATGAACCATTAAAACATTTATAACATGATTAAAGTAGGTATTAACGGGTTTGGCCGTATCGGCCGCTTGGTATTCCGGGCAGCCCAAGAAAGAAAAGACATTCAAGTCGTTGGAATCAATGACCTTATTGATGTAGAATACATGGCCTACATGTTACGCTACGATTCAATGCACGGCCAATTCAAAGGTACTATCGAAGTAAAAGATGGTAAACTTGTTGTAAACGGTAACGCTATTCGCGTGACAGCTGAAAAAGATCCTGCTAACCTGAAATGGAATGAAGTAGGTGCTGAGTACGTTGTTGAATCAACCGGTTTGTTCCTTACAAAGGAAAAAGCTGAAGCTCACATCAAAGCTGGTGCAAAAAGAGTAGTTATGTCTGCTCCTTCTAAAGATGATACTCCTATGTTCGTTTGCGGTGTAAATACCGATACTTACAAAGGTCAGACTATCGTTTCTAACGCTTCATGTACAACCAACTGTTTGGCTCCTATCGCTAAAGTTTTGAACGACAAATTCGGAATTACAGACGGTTTGATGACTACAGTTCACTCAACTACAGCTACACAGAAAACTGTAGACGGTCCTTCTGCTAAGGATTGGAGAGGTGGTCGTGCTGCTGCCGGCAACATCATTCCTTCTTCTACCGGTGCTGCAAAAGCTGTAGGTAAAGTTATCCCTACATTGAACGGTAAATTAACAGGTATGTCAATGCGTGTTCCTACGTTGGACGTTTCTGTAGTTGACTTGACAGTTAACTTGGCAAAACCTGCAAAATATGACGAAATCTGTGCTGCAATGAAGGCTGCTGCAGAAGGCGAATTGAAAGGCATTTTGGGTTATACCGAAGATGCGGTTGTTTCTTCTGACTTCCTGGGTGATGCCCGTACATCTATCTTTGATGCAAAAGCAGGTATCGCTTTGACAGATACTTTCGTTAAAGTTGTTTCTTGGTATGACAACGAATGGGGTTATTCAAACAAAGTGCTTGATTTGATCCTTCACATGAATACTGTAAAATAATCAGTTTTTCAGATATATGGAGAAGCCGCTTCGCAAGAGGCGGCTTCCTCTTTTTTAGAGAAAAAACCGACGATCTTTAAGACAAACACAACTAAAGATTTACCTCCCTTTTGCTTCTGTTTCGTAAATTATACAAACAGGTATAAAACTCTCGAAAACAGAGCAATTTTTTATGCAAGAATATTCCTAAAAATCAATAGAATATAGTACATTTGCATTGCTTTTGTCAGCACTCCGGCTGATCCTAAACAGAACGTAATATTCAATCTATCAATAACTAAACAAATAAGTATGAGCAACAAACAAAAATTGTTCTCCGAATTTCCTCCTGTATCAACTCAGGAATGGATGGACAAAGCAATTGTCGACCTCAAAGGGGCTGACTTTGAAAAGAGGCTCGTTTGGCGCACCAAAGAAGGATTCAACGTCAAACCTTTTCACCGTGAAGAAGACCTGGCTGGTCTGAAAACAACCGGTTCAGCTCCCGGTCATTTTCCTTATGTTCGTGGCACCAAGGCTAATAACAGCTGGCTGGTTCGTCAGGATATCGACGTTTGCAACGATTGTCTGGCTGCTGCAAATGCAAAAGCAGTCGATTTGCTGACAAAAGGCGTTACTTCTCTTGGCTTCGTTATCGAACGTGAAGCTGTGTCTGCCGAAAATATCGCCGCCTTGCTAAAGGGTATCGATATCGAAGCGGTGGAAGTTAACTTCAAAACCTGCGCTACCGTTTCTGTGAAACTGACAGAAATTTTTGTTGCATACGCACAAAAAATCGGTGCCGATCCTAAAAAAGTATTCGGCTCTGTAAACTTCGACCTGGTAGGTCGTTCGTTGGCTCGTGGTAAAGCCATCGAAAATCTCGCTAAACAATACGTCGATATTATTAACGCGTCTCTTGCCTTACCTAAATTCCGCGTTATTGGCGTTAATCCTTTCTATCTCAACAATGCAGGTTCCTATATCTATCAGGAACTCGGTTATGCATTGGCCTGGGGTAACGATATCATCGCAAAATTGGTAGAAGCCGGTTTGACTGTTGAAGTAATTTCAAAGAAAATTAAATTCAACTTTGGCGTAACTTCCAATTATTTCATGGAAATTGCCAAATTCCGCGCTGCACGTTTCTTGTGGTCGAACATCGTATTTGCTTACGGTGAAAAATGTCCGCGTACCTGCTCCAACAACCAACCTGACGGTTTGGAACGTTGTGGTGGCAAAATGCGTATCCATGCACAGACATCCGAATGGAACATGACCGTTTTCGATGCCCACGTAAACTTACTCCGTTCTCAGACAGAAGCTATGTCAGCTGTTCTTGCCGGTGTCGATTCTCTTACCGTATTGCCTTTTGATAAAGCATACAAAGAATCGGATGATTTCTCGGAACGTATTGCCCGCAACCAACAGTTGTTGCTGAAAGAAGAGAGTCACTTCGATAAGATTGTTGACCCTGCAGCCGGTTCATATTATCTCGAAAACCTCACAGAAGCTATTGCTAACCAGGCATGGAAACTCTTCCTGGATGTAGAAGCAAAAGGTGGCTTTATTGCAGAGGTGGAAGCTGGCAACATTCAGGCCGCTGTTAACGCAACCAACACAGAACGTCGCAAAGCTATTTCGAGCCGTCGCGAAGTGTTGCTGGGTTCTAACCAGTATCCTAACTTTAACGAAGTGGCTGCCGCTAAGATTGAAACAGAAGCTGATTGCGACTGTAAAAAACATGATGAAGTTTCTGCGCTCAACTTCAGTCGTGGTGCCAGCGATTTCGAAGCACTTCGTTTGCAAACCGAAAAATCGGGTAAACGTCCTAAAGTATTCATGTTGACTATCGGTAGTTTGGCAATGCGTTTGGCCCGTGCTCAGTTCTCGAGCAACTTCTTTGCTTGCGCCGGTTACGAAATTATCGATAACCTTGGCTTTGCAACAATAGAAGAAGGTGTCGCTGCCGCTGAAAAAGCAGGTGCCGATATCATCGTTCTTTGTTCAAGCGATGACGAATATGCAGAACTCGCTCCTGCAGCATTCAAGGCCATTGCAGGCAAAAAGCTCTTCGTGGTAGCAGGTGCTCCTGCTTGCACCGACGATCTGAAAGCGGTTGGTATTGAGTATTTCGTTAACGTGAAATCGAATGTGCTGGATACATTAAAAGAATTCAACTCGAAATTATTATAATCACAAAGACTCGAAGTCACCTCACGTAATCCATAATAGTTGAGATTACAGTTTGTGTCTTTGTGCCTTCGTGTTGAAAAAAATTAGATTATGAAACCAGATTTCAAAAATTTATCTTTCGTCGGAGAAGCAAAATCCGATACCCCCGTTGCAACTTCGCAATGGCTTACCCCGGAACAGATTCCGGTAAAACCGATTTATACAAAAGAAGATTTGGAGGGCCTGGAACATTTGCACTATGCTGCAGGTGTGGCTCCGTTTCTTCGTGGACCATACAGCGTGATGTACGCTTTTCGTCCCTGGACTATTCGTCAGTATGCAGGTTTTTCTACAGCTGAAGAATCGAATGCTTTCTACCGTCGTAACCTTGCTGCCGGTCAGAAAGGTCTTTCTGTAGCATTCGACCTGGCTACACACCGTGGCTACGACCCCGATCATGAACGTGTGGTTGGCGATGTTGGTAAAGCTGGTGTGTCTATCTGCTCGGTTGAAGACATGAAAGTGTTGTTCGACGGAATTCCTTTGAACAAAATGTCCGTGTCAATGACCATGAACGGCGCCGTATTGCCTATTCTTGCATTCTATATCAATGCAGGTTTGGAACAGGGCGCTAAACTGGAAGAGATGGCCGGTACGATCCAGAACGATATTCTGAAAGAATTTATGGTGCGTAACACCTATATCTACCCACCGAAATTCTCGATGAAGATTATCGCCGACATTTTTGAATATACTTCCAAAAACATGCCGAAGTTCAACTCTATCTCTATCTCCGGTTACCACATGCAGGAAGCAGGTGCTACCGCCGATATCGAGTTGGCTTACACCCTGGCCGACGGTCTCGAATACCTCCGCGCCGGTGTGAACGCAGGCATGGACATCGACTCGTTTGCTCCCCGTTTGTCATTCTTCTGGGCAATCGGCATGAACCACTTTATGGAAATCGCCAAAATGCGTGCTGCACGTATGTTGTGGGCGAAGATCGTAAAACAGTTCAACCCGAAAAACCCGAAATCGCTGGCATTGCGTACTCACTCGCAAACATCCGGTTGGTCGTTGACCGAACAGGATCCGTTCAACAACGTGGGTCGTACCGCTATCGAAGCTATGGCTGCCGCACTGGGTCACACTCAGTCATTGCACACCAACGCTTTGGACGAAGCTATCGCCTTGCCGACAGACTTCTCTGCCCGTATTGCCCGTAACACGCAGATCTATATTCAGGAAGAGACCAATATTTGCAGACAAATCGACCCGTGGGCTGGTTCTTACTACGTAGAAGCCTTGACCAACGATTTGGCTCACAAAGCATGGGATCGTATTCAGGAGATCGAAAAGCTGGGTGGTATGGCTGCTGCTATCGAAACCGGTGTGCCTAAAATGCGTATCGAAGAGGCTGCTGCACGTACACAGGCCCGTATCGACTCGGGTAACCAGATTATCGTGGGCGTGAACAAATACCGTCTCGAAAAAGAGGCTCCGATTGATATCCTCGAAGTGGACAACTCGGCAGTACGTATTCAACAGATTGCCCGTTTGAAAGAGCTTCGCGCTAACCGTAACGAAGCCGATGTACAGAAAGCACTCGATGCCATCACCAAATGTGTTGAAACCGGTGAAGGCAACCTGCTCGAACTGGCTGTAGAAGCCGCTCGCGTTCGCGCATCGTTGGGTGAAATTTCGTATGCTTGTGAAAAAATTGTAGGACGTTATAAAGCTGTAATCAGAACAATTTCAGGCGTGTATTCATCAGAAACAAAGAAGGACGCAGATTTCGTGCGTGCTTGCGAATTGACCGAAAAATTCGCCAAAAAAGAAGGCCGTCAACCGCGTATCATGATCGCTAAAATGGGTCAGGATGGTCACGACCGTGGCGCTAAAGTAGTAGCTACCGGTTATGCCGACTGCGGTTTTGACGTGGATATGGGTCCGTTGTTCCAGACACCGGCCGAAGCTGCCAAGGATGCCGTTGAGAACGACGTGCATGTATTGGGCGTTTCGTCGCTGGCTGCCGGACACAAAACGCTTATTCCTCAGGTAATGGAAGAGCTGAAAAAACTGGGTCGCGAAGATATCATCGTCATTGCCGGTGGTGTAATTCCTGCTCAGGACTACGACTTCCTCTACAAAGCAGGTGTTGCCGCCATCTTTGGCCCCGGTACCTCAGTAGCGAAAGCCGCCGTACAGATCCTCGAAATTCTGTTGGAAGAGTAATACCTCACATCATTGAGGGTGTGACTTCAAGTCACGCCCTCAATAAATGGTGATAATAAATAGAACCGGACTTGTCTGAAAATGACAGATCCGGTTTTTTTGTATCCAACTCCATAACTGAATTGTTTTCATTAGTAATGAATATATTTGTTCGTTTGTAATGAAAGGTGTGCTATTGGTACAGGTTTGCTACGAATTGACGCATGATAACCGGGAGCGTGAGTTTAGCGGATTGAATAGTGCAATAGATGAATTGAATCTGCAAAAAGCAACTATTGTTACCTTTAACCAGATCGACAGCTATATTTACAAAGGAAAAACAGTCAACATTGTTCCGTTTTATAAACTGTATTCCTGATTTTTGTGGTTGGCGATGAATTAATAAAACCGCACTTGCCTGAAAAGGGTGAGTCCGGTTTTTTTGTTGGGAAAGACTAAAATTTAATGGATTGTTTTTACATTTGCAGTGCGATAGTCAACCTGTAAAAGTAACTTTTTAAAGATTTACTAAAGCTAGTTGTGTGAATTAGATATTGGGTGTTATTTGCAGAATCTGTGAAAATCTAAGATTAATATATAGATATTAAATGAATTACCTTATTTTGGATACTAATATTTGGATTTACTTAGCAAACGGCTATGTAAATCCGAAAGTTCATGATAATGAACAAACTCATTCTACATTATTGAATAGATTAATAGAAAAATTCAAAAGTGGCGAAATACAGATTGTTGTTAATGATATCATAATACAAGAGTGGGATAGAAATAAGGAGGCTAAAGAGACTTTAATTCAAAGATATGAAAATCTGATTACTAATAATGAAAAGCATTTTATGTCTATTGGTACGGATTTAGGTAAAGCTGATAGAAAACGATTAAAGCGATTACATAAACACTACAAAGACCATCTAAAAAAGAAAATCCAAACTAATCGAGAACAAATAGATAAGCTTGATCAAATTTTAAAACACGAGGCAGTTAAAGCTCCAATAACATCCTCAAATAAAAGTAAAGTCACGGATTGGGCAATCGCAAAAAAGGCTCCTCTTCATAAGAATAAAAACAGCAGTGCAGATGCTTTGATAATTTTTAGTTCAATTGATTTTTTGGTTGATAAGATTGATAATATCTACAATCATGCAATTTTTGTTTCAAATAATACTGACGAGTTTTGTGAAAGTAAAGATTCCTCACTATTGCACAGCGATTTGAAAGACGAATTTGCTAGAATTGGTTTGGAATTAGAAACACATTTAGGTAAAGCTCTTGACTTAAGTGATAATATAGCAGAGTTGATTCAGGATAACTTACGACAAATAGAGGAAGATTCAGTTTTATGTCAATCTCCATTTTGTAACGGTTCTGATTACGAAATCTATTCAAGTGTTTATCTTTCTAAAGACATTAAAGTTAAGCGAGAGGCTAAGAAATTTGATCCTAATCAATTAAGTTTTGATTTTGAAAAGGAATATTTGCCCCAATCTTCCAAAGATGAGTTTACAGAATATGGTGAATGTGTAATTTGTGCAACAGGTCATATAGTTTGCCCGGATTGTGAAGAAATAATACCAATTGATGATTATGAAGAAATAATTTGCCGTAATTGTGAAAATGAAATGGAATTAGATTTGTCCGCAAAGACATTGATAATAAAATAAAGCACTCTCCCTTTTCCGCGTGAATTTTTCGCGTGGGCACACCAAACTGTACTGATGCGTCCGTTCCTATTTTCCAACGATTCATACAAAAATTGGCCTTTGTCTTATAGCTGTTACCCTCCATTTATTTTCTTCAAATCCCGAAAAATCATAACTTTTGCGGATTTGATTCCTGAAAAGTCAATATTTGGGTGGAAATAGTGTAATTTTGTTGTGAATGAAACAATAGAATTATGGAACCAAAAATAAAAAAACTGGTACTTGCCGCGCAACGTACCGAAATTACGGAATATCATATTTATCAGAAGTTAGCCGGGCAAACGAAGGATGCCAACAATGCAGCCGTACTGCGTCGTATCGCCGATCAGGAAAAGGGGCACTACAATTTCTGGAGAACGAAAACGGGTATTGATGTGTCTCCCGACCGAAAACGGATTTGGCGTACCGTGTTAATGGCTAAAGTTTTAGGTTTTTCGTTTGTGTTGAAGCAGATGGAAAAACGCGAAGGTACCGGATCGCGTTTGTACGATACGCTGTCGGATCATTTTCCCGAAACCAAACGTTTTTCGGAAGAAGAACTCGAGCACGAGAAGCAGGTGCTCAATATGCTCGATGAAGAGCGATTGCAGTATGTCGGTTCGGTCGTGCTGGGTTTGAATGACGCGTTGGTGGAGCTGACCGGTTCGCTGGCCGGGTTTACGCTGGCATTGGGCGATACCCGGGTGATAACGCTGGCCGGGCTGGTGACCGGCATTTCGGCAGCGCTGTCGATGGCTTCGTCCGATTATCTTTCGTCGAAAGCCGAGGGGGATGCGCAAGCCAAAAAATCGGCGGTTTATACCGGTGTCGCTTATCTCTTTACCGTTATCTTCCTGATACTCCCGTTCTTGCTGCTTACCAGCAAACTGATGGCACTGGCGATCACTCTGGCCATTGCTGTACTGATTATCTATGCCTTTAATTATTATATTTCGATGGCAAAAGATCTGAATTTTAAGGCACGTTTCTGGGAAATGACCCTGATTAGTTTGGGTGTAGCCGGCTTCTCATTTTTAGTCGGGTGGGGACTGAAAGGGTTGTTGGGAGTAAATATTTGAGATATGTACGACAATATACAAGAAAAAGCGGACTTCGGTTCGCTTTTTTTTGTTGGGTATTCTTGCGTTAATCCCCGATAGAATGGGGAAAATTATGTTGCATAACATATAAATGGGTGTATGGTCGTAAAAAATAAGTGTTATTTTTACACCCATTTATGTCGATTCGCCTGCGGGGAATTGTTTAGCGTGAACTTGAAACTGATAAATGCCATGAAAACAAATCGATATGTTTTGTGTGGGCTATTTTGTTATTCTGTTTCAGGTCGTGTTTTATCCTAAAATAGAGCAAAACCTTCGGAAGAAAGGCTCCGGAATCGTAGCAACAACGAAAAGATAGAAAGAAACAGAATAAATCCTCTTAATTAAAAATAGTCTAATAAAAATTATGAACTGGAATTCACATGAATTTATTTGGCTCGACTGGGTGATTATCGCGGTCGGGATATTGGCTGTAACATGGGCCGTATGGCGCTCGATTCGAAAAGATAAGCGGTTGCAACAGGGTGCCAACAGCGAAGATTACCTGTTTGGTAAAGGTGAGCCGTGGTATATTATCGGTGCGGCTATCTTTGCTGCAAATATCGGCTCGGAACACCTTGTAGGGTTGGCCGGTACCGGTGCAAAAGCCGGTGTGGGTATGGCACACTGGGAAATGCAGGGCTGGATGATCCTTATTTTGGGTTGGCTTTTCGTTCCGTTCTACCAACTTATGAATAATAAGCTGGGGAAAATCATTACGATGCCCGACTTCCTGAAAAACCGTTACACCCCGCGTACCGGTTCGTGGTTGTCTATCATTACGCTGATTGCATACGTGCTTACCAAAGTGAGTGTTACGGCATTTACCGGCGGTATCTTTATGGAGAGCCTTCTGGGCTTGCCTTTCTGGTACGGAGCTATTGGTTTGATCGTTCTGACGGGTATCTTCACCATCTTTGGTGGTATGAAAGGTGTGATGACATTGTCGGCCATTCAAACTCCTATCCTTATTATCGGATCGTTCCTCGTACTTTTCCTCGGGTTGGCTGCACTTGGTCACGGTTGTATCTCTGACGGTTGGACCGCAATGATGGATCACGCAAAAGGTATGGGTCTTGGAGCCGACGGTCATGCTTATGGTACAAACCATATGTTCCACTTCGAGACAGGAGACCCGATGTATGACGAATATCCCGGTTTCTGGGTGTTTATCGGTGCATCGATTATCGGTTTGTGGTACTGGGCTACCGACCAACATATCGTTCAGCGTGTGCTCGGACAACGAAAAGGCGAATCGAGCGATGCTGTAATAAAACGTGCACGCAGAGGCACTATCGCTGCCGGTTATTTCAAATTGTTGCCTGTCTTCATGTTCCTGATTCCAGGTATGATCGCAGCAGCCTTGTCGGCTCGTCCCGATAGTGGTTTTACATTGACCAATCCCGATACCGCTTTCGGTTCGATGGTTAAGTTTGTGTTGCCTGCCGGTGTGAAAGGTATCGTTACCATTGGCTTTATTTCTGCTCTTGTGGCATCGTTGGCAGCCTTCTTCAACTCCTGCGCAACGTTGTTTACCGAAGATTTCTACAAACCGATGTGCAAAAATAAGAGCGAAGCTACCTACGTGTTGGTAGGTCGTATCGCAACAATTGTAGTGGTTATACTCGGTATTATCTGGATTCCCGTTATGATGAGTCTCGGTAGTCTCTATTCCTATTTGCAGGGTATTCAATCGTTGCTGGCTCCTGCCATGGTGGCCGTGTTCCTGCTGGGTATATTCTCCAAGAAAATAACACCGAAGGCTGGTGAAGCCGGTCTGATTATCGGTTTCCTTATTGGTATGGCTCGCTTGCTGACCAATATCTTTACCAATACCGGAAAAGATGTAATGAGCGGTTGGTTCTGGAATTCAACTCATTGGTTCTGGCACACAAACTGGTTGATCTTTGAGATCTGGTTGCTTGTATTCATTATGTTGTTTATGGTTGTCGTATCATTCTTTACGGCAAAACCGACTGCAAAACAAATTGAATTTATCTCGTTTACCGACGACTACAAGACGCTTATTAAACAGAGCTGGAACAAGTGGGATGTTATTGCCTCTATCGGCGTTGTTGCCTTCTGCGTAGCATTCTACTGGTACTTCTGGTAATTCATGGATTACAAATACCACTCTCTCCATTGTGAGAGAGCGGGTATTCTGAAAACTCCATGATTTATTGATTGTGAAATAAAATATATACACCTGTGATTGAAAAGGACCAGATAGTCAACCTGTACGAACATAACGATCGTTTCTATGTCGCTGTTGACTGTATTATTTTCGGATTTCATCAGAGCGAACTGAAACTGTTGCTGATTAAGCGTAAGTTCGAGCCTTGTAAGGGAGAGTGGTCGCTGATGGGCGGTTTCCTGAACAAAGACGAGAGCATTGACGCGGCTGCCGAACGGGTTTTGCAAGATCTTACCGGTCTGGAAAACGTCTATATGGAGCAAATCGGCATCTTCGGAGAGCTGGATCGTGACCCGGGCGAACGTGTGCTTTCGGCGGCTTATTATGCGTTGATTAACATCGACGATTACGATAAAAAGCTGGCGGCAAGCCACAATGCGGTATGGGTACCGATTACCGAAATTCCCGATCTGATTTTCGACCATAATCAAATGGTTCGGATTGCACAGAAACAGTTGAAACGAAAAGCGGCAGTAGAGCCTATCGGATTTAATTTGCTGCCCGAGTTGTTTACGTTGCCTCAGCTGCAGTCGCTCTACGAAGCGATTTTCGGCGATACGCTCGACAAGCGTAATTTCCGCAAGAAATTGTTGGCAATGGATGTATTTGAAAAGACCGACGAAAAGGATAAAAGCAATTCCAAAAGAGGTGCTTTTTACTATCGGTTCGATTACGATAAATATACCGAACTGGTACAAAGCGGACTTCGGTTTGCATTGTAAAGTAGTAGTATAGTAGAGACGTGACATGTCGCGTCTATTGATTTTATTGTTTGAAAAACTGAATAAAGAGTAAGATAAGGTCTGAAAAATCTTGGTTCTTTACTCTTTATTCTTTACTCTGAAAAATATGACCAGAAAAGAATTGAAAGAAGTGGTTTGGCAGGCCAACCTCGACCTGGTAAAACATGGTTTGGTGATTTTCACCTGGGGAAACGTCAGTGCCATCGACCGCAATGAGGGTATTGTAGCAATCAAACCTTCAGGTATCTCGTACGACGATATGAAACCGGAAGATATGGTTTTGCTCGATATGGACGGAAAAGTAGTGGAAGGCAAATGGAAACCTTCGTCCGACACTGCTACGCACTTAGCGCTTTACCGCGCATTTGAAGGCATCGGTGGGGTAGTGCACACACACTCTACGTTTGCCACTTCGTGGGCTCAGGCCGGATGCGATATTCCCAACATCGGGACAACACATGCCGACTATTTCAGCCAGGCAATTCCCTGCACCCGTGCCATGACAGAGGCCGAGGTGAAAGGTGAATATGAACTGGAGACCGGAAACGTCATCATCGAACGTTTTCAGGGCATCAATCCGGTGCATGTGCCGGGTGTACTGGTAAAGAACCACGGACCCTTCTCGTGGGGCAAAGATGCGCACGATGCTGTGCACAATGCCGTTGTGATGGAGCAGGTGGCTAAAATGGCGTTTGTGGCTTACAGTGTTAATCCGCAACTGCAAATGAATCCTCTGCTGGTAGAAAAACATTTTATGCGTAAGCACGGGCCGAATGCCTATTACGGGCAATAAAGTCCTTAAATCTCTCACAAGGAGACTTATAATCAGATTAACAGATAATTAACAATAACAAAATCTTCACAACCCAGATTTACCCTCTCTTGTAGAGGGCGATGGGGAAGGCCTATTAATTAAAATATTATGATTTACAATGATTTGGAAGTTTGGTTCGTTACCGGCGCACAGCTTTTATACGGTGGCGATGCAGTAGTGGCAGTTGATGCTCACTCTAACGAAATGGTAAAAGGTTTGAACGAATCGGGCAACCTTCCTATTAAAGTGGTTTATAAAGGCACAGCTAACTCTTCGTCCGAAATTTCGGAAATCATGCGTGCTGCCAATGGCGATACAAAATGTGTGGGTATGATTACCTGGATGCACACCTTCTCGCCTGCCAAAATGTGGATTCACGGTTTGATGGACTTCAAAAAACCGTTGCTCCACCTGCATACACAATACAACGATAAAATTCCATGGAGCGAAATCGACATGGACTTCATGAACCTCAACCAGTCGGCTCACGGCGACCGCGAATTCGGTCACATCACCAGCCGTCTGCGTAAACCGCGTAAGGTGGTTGTCGGTTACTGGAAAGATGCTGCTACTCAGTCTAAAATTGCAGGCTGGATGCGTGTTTGTGCCGGTTGGGCCGATTCACAGGATCTGTTGGTTGTCCGTTTCGGCGATAACATGAATAATGTGGCTGTAACCGATGGCGACAAGGTAGAAGCTGAAATCCGTCTGGGTTACCACGTGGACAATGCTCCTATCGCACAGTTGGTGCCTTACGTTGATGCAGTTACCGAAGCCGAAATCGACGCGTTGGTTGCCGAATACGAAAAACTCTACGACTTTGCTGCCGATAGCAAGAAGGGTGCAGAAAAACATCAGTTCGTTCGCGATGCTGCTGCTCAGGAGATTGGTCTCCGTCGTTTCCTTCAGGATAAAGGTGCAAAAGCTTTCACCACCAGTTTCAACGAACTGGAAGGCATGAAACAGTTGATGGGCTTTGCTTCTCAGCGTTTGATGGCCGAAGGTTACGGTTTTGGTGCCGAAGGTGACTGGAAATCGGCCGCTTTGGTTCGTACCATGTGGGTAATGGGTCAGGGTTTGAAAGGCGGTCAGTCATTCCTCGAAGATTACACGTTGAACTTCGACGGCGAAAACTCAACCATTCTGCAGGCTCACATGTTGGAAATCAACCCGGATATTACCGGCGTTAAACCACGCGTGGAAGTTCATTTCCTCGGTATCGGTGATTCCAAAACCTGCGCTCGTCTGGTATTCCAGGCTCACGAAGGTCAGGGTGTTGCTGCCACTATCGTCGATATGGGCAACCGTTTCCGCATGATCGTTAACGAAGTGGAAGTGGTTAAACCGCAGGCACTTCCTAAATTGCCGGTTGCCTGTGCTTTGTGGAAACCGATGCCTAACTTCGAAGTAGGTGCAGGTGCATGGATTCTGGCAGGTGGTACTCATCACTCCAGCTTCTCGTTTGCCGTAACCACTGAAATGTTGGAAGACTACGCTGAAATTGCTGACATCGAACTGTTGATTATCGACAAGGAGACCAATATTCGTCAGTTCCGTCAGGATTTGCGCAACAACGAAGTGTATTATATGCTTAATAAAGCGTTGAGATAAAAAAACGAGTGATAAGTTATAAGTGGTAAGGTGTAAGTAATCTGAATCTCGGATTCTTAACTTACTACTTATAACTTATTCCTTACAACTAACATTTATGAAATACGTTATAGGACTTGACTATGGCAGTGATTCTGCCCGTGCCGTTGTGGTAGATGCCGAAAGCGGCAAAGAACTGGCCTCTTCGGTGAAATATTATCCCCGCTGGACGGAGGGTAAATATTGCGTTCCGACTGCTAACCAGTATCGCCAACATCCGCAGGATTATATCGATGTACTTGAATATACCGTAAAAGACGCACTCTCGAAATGTCCGGCCGGTACCGCCGAAAATGTGGTGGGTATGGCTTTCGATACTACCGGAAGTACTCCTGTATTTACCGATAAGGCAGGTACGCCTTTGGCTATGTTGCCCGAGTTTGCCGAAAACCCCAACGCCATGTTCGTATTGTGGAAAGATCATACCGCTATTCGCGAAGCACAGGAGATCAACGACCTGTGTGCGAAATGGGAGATTGACTACAGCTCATACGAAGGTGGTATCTACTCTTCCGAATGGTTCTGGGCAAAGGCACTGCATGTACTTCGTTCCGACGAAAAGGTACGCGCTGCAGCTTACTCTATTGTAGAGCATTGCGATTGGTTGCCCGGTTTGCTCGTGGGTAAAACCAAACCCGAAGATATTTGCCGTAGCCGTTGTGCTTCGGGACACAAAGCCATGTGGCTCGAAAAATGGGGTGGTCTTCCATCCGAAAAATTCCTGACAGCACTCGATCCTCTTTTGGCAGGTTATCGCGATCGCCTTTATACAAACACTTGCCCCAGCAACCAGAAAACCGGTACGTTAACCGCAGAATGGGCGCAACGTCTGGGCCTGACAACTAACGTTGCCGTTGCTGTCGGTGCATTCGACTGCCACATGGGAGCCGTTGGTGCTGAAGTGAAACCAGGCGCGTTGGTACGTGTTATCGGTACTTCTACCTGCGACATCATGGTGTCGAGCTACGAAGAGATGGGCGACAAACTGATTCCCGGCATCTGCGGACAGGTCGACGGTTCGGTTATTCCCGGTCTGGTAGGTCTTGAAGCCGGTCAGTCGGCTTTCGGCGATGTTTACGCGTGGTTCAAACGTGTAGTGGCATGGCCTATCGAACAATCCGATCTGATCGATGCCGAAACGAAAAAGAAAATTATCGACGGCATTATTCCTGCTTTGGAAAAAGAGGCTGCGAAAATTCCGGTTTCCGAATCGACAATTCTGGCAACCGACTGGATGAACGGTCGTCGTACTCCCGATGCTAATCAGGCTGTGAAGGGAACGATTACCGGTTTGAATCTCGGTAGCTCGGCTCCGCTTATTTTCCGCGCGTTGGTAGAAGCTACCGCTTACGGTTCCAAAGCGATTGTCGATCGTTTCATTGAAAACGGTGTTGAAATTAAAGAGATTATCGGTATCGGCGGTATTGCCCTGAAATCCTCTTTCGTAATGCAAACGCTGGCCGATGTGCTCAATATGCCGATTAAAGTGGCAAAAGCCGAACAGGCATGTGCTTTCGGCGCTTCGATGTTTGCTGCTGTGGCTGCCGGTGTGTATGCCAAGGTAGAAGATGCTCAAAATGCAATGGGTATGGGTTTTGCAAAAGAGTACTATCCCAATGCAGAAAACCATAAAATGTATCAGGCTCTGTACGAAAAGTACGGCAAACTGGGTGCATTTACCGAAAAGGAATTGTAAACAGAGGTTTGGTAATTCACTGTTCTATGGAGCTGTAGTTGTATTGTAAAAAACAAATGAATCCATTGGAATGAATTGCCTTTAGCAAACTGGATTATATAGAATAGAGGGGAGGAGTGTGTTTTTGTGATGTTTTGAACATTCATAAAATGTTCCTCCCCTTTTTTATTGAGCTTCGCATCCATTAAGATGATTCTTGGCTGTGATTGAATGGTTGAAAATGATCTGTGAAATGGATATGTGTAACGATTTAGATTTGATGTGACTTCCAATGAATGCGTTGAGCATTGCAAGTCAGGGCAGAGTTACTTTTTAAAATATGAGAATTAACCGTACTATTGAAAAATGAATCCACTATTAATGAAATCAATTGGTCGTATTTTTTTACTGGTTGTCTTGTCGTTTGGTGTTTTACAAGGGCAAGCAAAAGTGTCGGATCCAACCGCAAGTAATAAAAAAGAGTCGAAAAAAGTGAAGAAACCATGGACTAAAGGTGCATGGGAAACGGGTAAGTACCGGAATGTTTTTCTGGACTATGGCTACAAACAGGCTGATATTGATGCCAAAGTTGCCAAAGCATATTATGACGTTTTTGAAGGACCAAATAAAGTATATTTTGAAGTAGGGGATTCGATGGCCTACGTATCGGATGTGAAAAATCACGATGCTCGTACCGAAGGTCTTTCGTATGGTCTGATGGTTGCTGTACAGCTCAACAAAAAAGATGTTTTCGATCGGATATGGCGATGGACTGCCAAATATCTGCAACATCATGGCGGTCCGCGTGATTCTTACTTTGCCTGGAGTGTGGAACCCAAATCGTTGAAACATAACTCTGAAGGATCGGCATCCGACGGAGAACTCTATTTCATTACCGACCTGTTGTTCGCTTCGAACCGTTGGGGTAATGATACCGGTATTAATTACTATGCCGAAGCACGTAAGATTCTGGATGCCATGTGGAAAAAAGATGGTACGGGAGGCGTGAAAAACCTTATGAATGTAGAGCATAAGTTAATTACGTTTACTCCGGATAACGGTGGATACAAATGGACCGATCCATCGTATAACTTGCCTGCCTTTATGGAAATATGGGCCGAATATGCGAAAGATGGACACGAACAGTTCTATCGCGATTGTGCCGATTCTGCCAGAGTCTTTCTTCACAAAGCATGTCATCCGGTAACCGGACTGAACACCGATTATACCGAATTCGACGGTAAGATGCGTACTTCGCGTTGGATGCCGGCTGCATTCAGGTACGACTCGTGGAGAGTACCGATGAATATTGCGATGGACTATTCGTGGTTCGCAAAAGATAAAGTATGGCAACAGGACTATGCCAAACGTATTCAGGATTTCTTATATAAAGAAGGCGTAGATACCTTTGTCGATCAGTATAACGTGGATGGAACCCGTCCTGAGTTTATCTTGCAGGCCGGAGGATTTAAGAAACTGCGTCACTCCATCGGTTTTGTGGCTACCGCCGCAACAACAGCCATTATGGGCACTCAGCCCAAGAGCGCAGCATTTGTAGATGCCCTGTGGAATGCCAAACTCGAACCGTATGAAGACGGATACTTCGATCCTTATTATGACGGTTTGATGTATTTGTTCAGTTTGATGCATATGAGCGGTAAATACCAGATTATTACGCCTAAGTCAGGACATTGATTTTGACTGGAGCTGTGCAAAAAACGCTTATTAATCTTTTATTCAACATGAAAATAGTTCAGTCTGTTTTAGTTTGTATTTGTTTACTGACATTTACAGCAAAAGCACAAGAGATCGTTCCCTTATACAAAGGAGCAATTCCCAATGCTAAAAATATAGTTCCTACGACTCCAAAGGAGAGCTTTGGTAATGGAATGTACCGGAATGTAACAAATCCGACTCTTGAGGTATATCTGCCTGAAAAAGATAAAGCCACCGACGCCGCGGTCGTTATTTGTCCGGGTGGTGGTTATAGTGTGATTGTGTATAACGGCGAAGGCGTAATGACAGCCAAAGAGTTTGCAAAAAACGGAGTAGCCGCTTTCGTTCTCAAATACCGTTTGCCTGATAATGCCATAATGAACGACAAAGCGATCGGTCCGTTGCAGGATGCGCAACAAGCTATCAAAGTGGTACGCGAAAATGCTGCTCAATGGGGTGTCCATCCGAATAAGATTGGAATTGTCGGTTTTTCCGCCGGTGGCCATCTGGCATCGACCGAAGCAACGCATTTTAAAAAGGCTTTGATTGAAAACACGAACAATACCAGTTTGCGCCCCGATTTTCAGATAGTTGTATATCCGGTAATTTCTATGCAGGAAAAGCTGACTCACAGCAGTTCCCGGACTCAGTTGCTGGGTAACAGTCCCAAACAGGAGACGGTCGATCTTTTTTCTAACGAGTTGCAGGTAGACGAAACCACTCCACCTGCATACATTACGCAGGCGGCAGACGATAAAACGGTGGATGTGGATAACAGCATTGTCTATTTCGAAGCATTGCGTCATCACAACGTATCGGTAGAGATGCACATTTATCCCAAAGGAGGTCATGGGTTCGTCTTCGGACACAAAGGCTGGATGGATCCTCTGTTTCAATGGATGAAAAATATGAAATTCGTAGAATAATAACCATTATGAAAAAGATATTTTTACTATGCACGATGCTTTTAGCGGCAGGTGCTTTTGCATTTTCTCAAAGTCCGGTATCTCCGGCTCCGTTAGGGTTTGATGTTGTGCAGACCAATATTCCACACGGAAAGATCGATACCATTAGTTATAAATCAAAAACGGTTGGCGCTGTACGGAAGGCGCTGATTTATACTCCTCCGGGATATTCTAAAGATAAGAAATATCCGGTTCTCTATTTGCTGCATGGCATTGGTGGTGATGAAAAAGAGTGGTTCGAACAGGGGCAGCCTCAGGTAATTCTTGACAATTTATATGCCCAGAAGCGTGTTGAACCGATGATTGTGGTACTGCCTAACGGACGTGCCATGAAAGACGACCGTGCCACAGGTAATATTTACGATGGGGTGAAAGTACAAGCCTTTGCAACTTTCGAGCAGGATTTGTTGAAAGATCTGATTCCTTATATTGAAAAGAATTATCCGGTTGTTAAAGATAGCCAACACAGGGCGATTGCCGGTTTGTCGATGGGTGGCGGTCAGTCACTGAATTTTGGCTTGGGCAATCTGGATAAGTTTGCCTGGGTAGGAGGTTTTTCATCGGCTCCAAACACAAAAATGCCAAAAGACCTTTTGCCAAATCCCGAATTGGCAAAACAGAAACTCCAGCTGCTCTGGATTTCGTGCGGCGATAAAGATGGTTTGATAACCAACAGCAAACGTACGCACGATTATTTGGTAGCCAACGGCGTGTCTCACATTTATTTTGTCGATCACGGTTACCACGATTTCAAAGTATGGAAGAACAGCCTGTACATGTTCTCTCAGTTGTTGTTCAAACCGGTAGACAAATCGTCTTTCGATAAAATAGATAATGCCGGTCGTCCGGCAGAGAGCAACGTTCGTTCTGCGCAATATCCGCAAATTTTGCCTGATGGACGTGCGATTGTTCGCCTCAAAGCTCCCGAAGCTCATAAAGTACAACTCGATCTGGGTAAGAAATACGACATGGTGAAGGGCTCCGACGGTGTGTGGGAAATTACAACCGATTCGTTGAGTGAAGGAATCCATTATTATACCCTTATCGTAGACGGTGTAAGTGTCTGTGATCCTGCGAGTGAAACTTTTTATGGAATGAGTCGCATGGCAAGCGGGATAGAAGTTCCATTCAGGGGCGACAGCTATTACGAAACGAGAAATATACCGCATGGCGATATCCGTATCAAACGTTACTATTCGGAAGTTACCAACTCGTGGCGTAATTTTTACATGTATACTCCTCCGGGATATGACCAGAATACAAGCGAAAAATATCCGGTACTCTACATCATGCACGGAGGCGGCGAAGATCAGCGGGGATGGGCAACGCAGGGTAAAACGGATT
This sequence comes from uncultured Microbacter sp., assembly GCA_963678265.1. Taxonomy (GTDB): domain Bacteria; phylum Bacteroidota; class Bacteroidia; order Bacteroidales; family Paludibacteraceae; genus Microbacter. Next base: position 230,870 of record OY782761.1, on the reverse strand, counting down.
TGATAATCGATAACCTGATTGCCGAAAAGAAAGCCGTTCCGATGGTCGTGGTAATGCCCGATGGAAATCTCCCGGGAGGTAATTTTGGCGAAGAGGGGTTGAAGCTTTTTGAAAAAGAGATGAAACAAAGCGTTATCCCTTTTGTTGAGAAAAATTACCGGGTTAAAACCGATGCGCAATCGCGTGCACTTGCCGGCTTGTCGATGGGTGGCTTGCAAACGCTTTACATGGGCTTGTTTAATACCGATATGTTTTCTTATCTGGGCGTTTTCAGCTCGGGTTGGATTCTGAATATGTTCAATGATGTGGCAATTAGACAGTATGACTATCTGCAAAATAATGTAGATAAAGTGAATGCAAACCTGAAACAGCTCTGGATTTCTCAGGGTGGGAAAGAGGACATTGCATGGCAAAATTGCCAGACGATGCGTGGAAAATTAGATTCCATGAAAATCAAATATACCTACAGCGAATATCCCGGTGGTCATACCTGGCCTGTATGGAGAAATAATCTCTATCATTTTGCGCAAGTGTTATTCAAATAATTCAATCCAAATCTTATGCTACCATTCAGAAAAACATCCATTGTCGTTGCCTGTTTTCTGGGCACCTTTGCAGCATTCGGGCAAAGTAAGCCTGTGAGTAAACCCTCTCAGCCCACTATCTGTAACCCGATGAACCTTAGCTACCGGTTTTGTTTGGATGCGCCATCCAGACGTGAGGCGGCAGATCCTACTATGGTTACCTTCAAGAATGAATATTATCTGTTTGCCTCTAAGTCGGGGGGGTATTTTCATTCGAAGGATTTGGTTCATTGGGATTTGATCACAACGAAAGATCTTCCCATTGAAGATTATGCTCCGACAGCCGTTGTTATGAGAGATACGCTCTATTTTATGGCATCCAAAAATGACGCTCCGCTCACCATTTATAAAACGGCCGATCCGAAATCGGGAAAATGGCAAATTGCCAATGCGGCATTTCCTATTGGAATGACTGATCCTGATCTGTTTGTGGATGATGATGGACGACTTTATTTCTATTACGGTTGTTCCGATAAAAATCCGATTTATGCCGTGGAACTCGATACCAAAACATTGAATCCGATCGGTACCCCGGTTGCGTTGTTCAACAGCAATAAGAAAGAACATGGATGGGAGCGCTTCGGCGATTACAATGAAAAAGAGGATAGCCCCTGGGTGGAAGGATCGTGGATGACGAAGCACAATGGAAAGTACTATCTGCAATATGCCGTTCCTGGCACACAGTTCAAAAGCTATTGCGATGGCGTGTATGTTTCCGACAAACCGCTGGGTCCGTTCACGGTAGCGGCTCATAATCCGGTATCGGCGAAACCGGAAGGGTTTATTGCTGCCGCCGGTCATAGCAGTACATTCCAGGATGTCTATGGCAACTATTGGCATGTCTCTACCATGACGATCTCTCAGAAACACATGTTTGAACGTCGTCTGGGCCTGTTCCCTACCTTTTTTGATAATGATGGGGTGATGTATGTTTACACCGGATTCGGAGATTTTCCGTATAAAGTACCCAACAAGAAGATAAGCAGTCCGGAAGAGTTGTTCCCGAAATGGATGCTTCTTTCGTACAACAAACCGATCGCGGCTTCGTCCGAGTTGCAGGGGCATCCGGCACGCTATGCGGCTGACGAAGAGATTCGTACCTACTGGAGTGCAAAAACAGCGAACAAAGGAGAGTGGATTGCAATGGATTTGCAAAAGATGAGCACGATTAATGCCGTGCAGATCAATTTTGCGGAGAATAATACCAAAACCATGGGTCGTAAACCGGGTATTTACTATCAGTATCTGCTCGAATATTCTACCGATGGTGCAACCTGGAAGCCGTTGGCTGATAAAACAAAAAATATGACCGATGTTCCGCACGATTATATCGAACTGAAAGCTCCGGTAAGAGCCCGTTATATCCGGTTGACCAACTACCACATGGCCGACGGTACATTCGCGCTGGCAGGGTTGCGTGTATTCGGTAACGGAGGCGGAAAGGCTCCGGCAAGTGTTGAAAAGGCCGATGCAGTGCGTAGCCAAATCGACCGGTGTGTGGTAAAAATGAGCTGGGCACCCAAAGCCGATGTGGTTGGCTACAATGTCAGATACGGAACACAAAAAGATAAGTTGTACAATAATTACCAGATTCTCGGCAAGAATTCGGTCACAATCGGTAATTTGAACAGCCAGCAGAAATATTATTTCGTTATCGATGCCTTCAATGAAAATGGTATTACAAAAGGTAGCCAGATAATTGAACTGAACTGATAAGTGGATTTCAACCAGGTATTTTGAAACGGGCATGTCGCTCCGTCTCAGAATATCTGGTTTATCGTATATAGCCGTTGACAAGACGCGGTAAAGCCCTTGTCTCTTTTTTTGAGTGTATTCGAGACTTAATGTTTTTAATAGGTTTACCGGAATGAAGATTCTCTTTAATGCAGTTGTTTTGTTACTTCTCGCAGTAGGTGTACATGCCGAAAATGGTCATAATTTGTGGCTTCGCAACCAACATGCACTATCCGTTCGTGTTGTTTGTACAAAAAATACGCCAACGATAGCCGTTGCCCGACAGGAACTTCAGCAAAGCTGGCAGGGTGTGGCCAATGCATCTGTTGTTCTCTCGGTGAAGCCGGATAAAACAATCAAAGGCGACGGATTTCGCCTGAGTGAGAATGGAGTACAGGCAAATAGCGATCTGGGCGTGTTGTACGGCGTTTACGAATTGCTCCGCAGGCAACAAACGGGCGAAACAATAAAACCGGAACTTATTAATCCATCCTATGAACGGCGGGTTCTTGACCATTGGGATAATCAAAACGGAACAATTGAACGTGGTTATGCCGGACGATCGGTTTTTTGGAGAAACAGCAAAGATTCGTTGGCGGTTACCGAAGCCGACCGGAAACTCTGGAGAGAGTATGCCAGGGCGAACGCCTCTGTCGGGATTAACGGATCGGTTCTCAATAACGTGAATGCCAATGTGGATGTGTTAACCGCGGATTATCTCGCCCGGGTAAAAGCAATAGCCGATGAACTGCGTCCGTATGGAGTAAAGGTTTATCTGTCGGCAAAATTTTCGGCGCCTTCACAAATCGGCGGCTTAAAAACCTGCGATCCGTTAGATCCGCAGGTGATTAAATGGTGGAAGGAGAAGGTGAAAGAGATCTACGGACTGATTCCTGATTTTGGAGGCTTCCTGGTGAAAGCCAACAGCGAAGGACAACCCGGTCCGCAAGACTATAAACGGACCCATGCCGATGGAGCCAACGTGATGGCCGATGCGCTTAAACCGTATGGCGGAATCGTCATGTGGCGGGCATTCGTCTACAGCGCGTCTGACGACGATCGCGCGAAGCAGGCATACAAAGAATTTCTTCCGTTGGACGGACAGTTTCGCGACAATGTAATCATTCAGGTGAAAAACGGGCCGGTCGATTTCCAGCCCCGCGAACCTTTCAGCCCGTTATTCGGGGCGATGAAAAAGACCTCGTTGATGCCGGAGGTTCAAATTACGCAGGAGTATCTGGGACATTCCATCCATTTGGTTTTTCTTTCCACCATGTGGGAGGAGTTCCTGAAAAGCGATACCTATCAACAAGGCGAGGGGAGTACCGTTGCCCGTTGTACCGATGGAAGTCTCTTTTCGCAAAAACACACCGCTATTGCCGGAGTGGCCAATGTAGGATTGGATGTGAACTGGTGCGGATATACCTTTGCGCAGGCCAACTGGTATGCTTTCGGGCGGTTGGCGTGGAACAATAAACTTACGAGCGAACAAATAGCCGATGAGTGGATTAAGCTGACATTCAAGCAATCTGCGGCAGAAAACAGCGATTGGCAAGCCAATTTTTTATCGCCGGTAAAGCAGATGATGCTTGATAGCCGTGAGGCGGCTGTGAACTACATGATGCCGTTGGGATTGCACCATATCATGTCATCGAACGAACACTATGGCCCTGGTCCATGGTGGGCTCCCCCAAGAATGCGTAAAGACTGGACGCCTCCCTATTTTCATCAGGCCGATTCCATCGGCATCGGTTTCAACCGTACCCATACGGGAAGCAATGCGGTTGCGCAGTATCATGAGCCGTTAATTTCTCAGTTCGATAACATAGCAACCTGCCCGGAGCAATATTTATTATGGTTTCATCATGCGGCATGGAACCATCAAATGAAAAGCGGGCGGACTCTGTGGAACGAATTGTGCTATTGCTACGACAAGGGGCTGCAGCAGGTTCGTCAGTTCCAAAAGATCTGGGACAGGACTCAACCGTATGTAGATACTGAACGCTTTTTGCAGGTGCAGAGCAAATTGCGCAGTCAAAGCCGGAATGCTCAGTTGTGGAAAGATGGATGTCTGCTTTATTTTCAGCAATTTAGCAAAATGCCGATTCCTTACGAGATAGAGCGTCCTGTAAACGATTTGGACGAGATGATAAAGAATGATACGAGAAGACCGGCAAGGCCTGCAGGCTTTCCCGGAAATCGTCCGGTCAACACCGCTCACTGATTGTGGCGTAAATTGAAGTAGACTTCTGTCTGTTCCGGATGTAGGCGACGGAAGCGATTACCGCAATGTAAGGGAGATTCTGTCTCTTTTAATAAGTGTACAAAATACAGTTAATGAAATAGTATTGGCAGCAGAGCAAAATAGAATGTTCTACAATTATAGATTCAAATAAATAGTTTTTATGATTATCTGATATGTCACCTAATTGAGTTTTATATCGTCTGAATTGAATTGAAAATCAGCGCAGCTAAAGGCATTACGTTTAGTATAGTCCGACCTTTCAGGTCGTGTGGGTACAAGCTTTGCTCACGTGCAGGTCACAGACCTGCGGTTATGAAAATGCGGCTTTTCAAGCCATTAGGCAAAATATCAGATACTCATTATAGTTTTATATACAAACAAACATCACAAAATGAAGAATCGTCTTCCCGTTTTTTTAGGACTGATGGCTTTGGCAACATTGGTTCCGTCGTTCGTCGCAGCTCAAAGCTCAGACAAATCGAATTATCAGCAAGTAAATACCTATGTTAATCCGGTGTTGCCCGGCGATCATCCCGATCCCACACTGTTGAAAGTAGGAGACGATTTTTATCATTGTGGCTCGACTTTCCATTTTAACCCCTATATGCCGGTTTATCACTCCAAAGACCTGGTTCATTGGGAGGTGATTGGTCGTGTGTTGCCTCCGGCCAAGGCCGGTTGGGTTGGTGATCGCCCTTCCGGTGGTATCTGGCAGGGTGCAATTACCTACTTCTACGACTCTTACTGGATCTATTTTTCGTCCGGTGGCCAGTGGTTTTGCAAAGCAAGCTCTCCTGCCGGGCCGTGGTCCGATCCTGTTGAAGTAAAAACGAATCAGGAAACCGGGCCACTGGGCTATGATAACTCCATTTTTGTGGACGACGACGGAACTCCTTACATGGTCATTAAAAACGGTCAGAAGGTGAATCGCTTACAAGCTCTCGGAAGAGACGGGCAGTTGGCCGGTAAAGTGATCAATCTCGACTGGATCAACGGCAAATTGCAGTACAGCTGGGCCGAAGGGCCCGTTATGAGTAAACGCAACGGATATTACTTCTATTTTCCGGCAGGTGATGTTTCGGGCGGTCAATATGTGTTGCGAACGAAAGAGCTGACCGCCGATTCGACGAAATGGGAACGGTTGGGCGAATTCTTCAAACCGATTTCGGATCCCAACGTGGGATTCCGCCGCCCCAACCACATGTCGGCTCCGTATCAGTTGGCCGATGGAACCTGGTGGTGTATTGCCCAAAGTTATGAGAAATATGGTAACGACGATTGGTCGGGTACCGGTCGCCAGACATCCCTCTATCAGGTGATTTGGGAGGGCGATCGCCCCTGGGGAGTGGCTCCGACCACACAACCGCTTGCAAAACCGAATTTGCCGCAGTCGGGTATCTTGTGGCGAAGCGCTCAAAGCGACTATTTCGATGCGGATGTTCTGAGTGATAACTGGCATTTCCTGAATAGAAAAGCGGCTACACACTATTCCCTTTCGGCCCGAAAAGGGTGGATTCGGCTGACACCCGACAGTACGCGTACTCATTTGTTACAGAAAGAGACCGACCATTTTTATACAGCCGTCACCAAAGTCGATTTGAATGCAACCGATGCCGCTACAGGTGCCGGGATTTACCTTACCAATGGTAATCAACGGGTGTTTGTAAAGCTTTATACCGGCTACGATACCGAAAAGAAAATTATTTTTACTATGGGCAAAGAGACCCGTAGCATTCCGAACCGGTTTGGAAATGTCGTTTGGTTGAAGATAGAGCGGATCGAACATAATCTGACCGCTTACTGTAGTGGCGACGGGAATAAGTGGATCTCACTGGGTGCTCCTATCAGCGCGGTGAACATGGATAAAACCCAACCGAATTACAATTCATGGGTGGGTACGAGTGTCGGTTTGTTTGCAGAGGGTAAGCCCGCCGATTTCGACCTGTTTATTTGTAAAGACGGTTTCTCGCCGGTACAGGCCGCCGGTTACCATAACTACTATGGCATTGAAACTGTAAAACAGGCTTCGGACAAAGTGGTGACCAACACATCCGCGAATGGCGGTTGGTTGATGATTGCCGGTGTGGAACTGGGCAAAAAGTCGCCGTCCGCAATTGAAGTGACTGCCGCTTCGACCGTTACCGGTAAATTAGAAATTTGGTTAGATGACCTGACAACCGGCAAACTGATTGCCACAATTCCGGTATCCAACACAGGAGGTGTTGACAGCTGGAAAACGTTCACCAAAGCGGTGAAGAATCTTTCGGGACATCACGATGTATTTGTTAAATTTCCGGAGGGTAGCGCAAAAGCATTGTACATTAAATCGTTCCGGTTTTTGAAATAATCCGGAAGGTATCATACCACAAGAAGTCGTGTTGCCATTGACAATATGCCTTTTTGTATCAATTAATTACTTTTTTGATTTCGAACGTAAAATAGAAGAATATGAATTTAAAGTCGCTTTCTACGATTGTAGTTCTTGCCTTGTTGGCAATTGGGAGTGCACACGCCCAGAATAAATTGTACCCCAACGAATTCCCGCTGAAAGATGTAACCCTGCTTGACGGACCGTTCAAACATGCTCGTGATTTGAATATTCAGGTCTTGCTGAAATATGATGTCAACCGGTTATTGGCGGGCTACCGCAAAGAGGCCGGATTGCCTGCAAAAGCGAAGAGTTATCCCAACTGGGATGGCTTAGACGGGCATGTGGGTGGACATTACCTGTCGGCATTGGCAATCAACTACGCGGCAACCGGCAATGCCGAATGCAAGAAGCGGATGGATTACATGATTGCCGAACTGAAAGCCTGTCAGGATGCGAACACGGCTAAAAATGGTGATTGGGGCAAAGGATACGTCGGTGCTGTTCCCGGCAGCAAAGCCATCTGGAGCACTCTTCAGAAAGGCGATTTTGCCGCTTTTCGTGCAGCATGGGTTCCCTGGTACAACGTGCATAAAATGTATGCCGGACTCCGGGATGCCTGGTTGTATACCGGAAATGAACAGGCCAAAACGATATTTCTGAAATTCTGTGACTGGGCAATTTCGGTTACCGCTTCGCTTTCCGAAGCTCAGATGCAATCGATGCTCGATACCGAGCACGGCGGAATGAATGAAGTGCTTGCCGATGCCTATCAGATGACCAGCGATAAAAAATACCTCACTGCTGCAGAACGCTTTTCACACAAGATGTTGCTCGATCCGATGTCGCAAAGTAAAGATAATCTGGATAACAAACATGCCAATACGCAAGTGCCGAAAGCGATCGGCTTTGAACGAATAGGAGAGTTGAGCAACGATGCAGCTTACCTGCAAGCCGGAAAATTCTTTTGGGAAACGGTGACCTCGAACCGCACTCTGGCGTTCGGAGGCAACAGTCGCAGAGAAATTTTTCCCAGCGTGGCATCCTGCACCGACTTTGTGAACGATGTGGAGGGCCCCGAATCGTGCAATTCGTACAATATGCTCAAACTCACGGAAGACCTTTTCCGCCTGCATCCGTCGGCAAACTACGCCGATTATTACGAACGAACCATGTACAACCATATTCTTTCGACACAACATCCCGATCATGGCGGATATGTCTATTTCACTCCGGCGCGTCCGCGTCACTACCGGGTCTATTCGGCTCCCAACGAAGGCATGTGGTGCTGCGTGGGTAGCGGCATGGAAAATCATGGAAAATACAGCCAGTTTATCTATACCCATCAACATGATTCGTTGTTTGTCAACCTGTTTGTTGCTTCGGAACTGAGTTGGAACGAAAAAGGGTTAAAAATTAAACAAGAGACTAATTTTCCGAATGAAGAGAAAACAAAATTGACGGTTACCGCCGGAAATACCCGTTTCAAACTGATGATCCGTTATCCTTACTGGGTGGCTGATGGCGCATTAAAAATAACGGTTAACGGGAAAGCAGTCGCCTACACCGCTCATCCCTCATCGTATGTTGCTGTGGAACGGAGCTGGAAACAAGGGGATGTGGTATCGGTTGAACTTCCGATGCACAATTCGGTGGTGGAACTGCCCAATGTCCCCAACTACATTGCGTTTATGCATGGCCCGATTGTGCTTGCCGCCAAAACCGGCACGAACGATCTGACTGGATTGGTGGCCGGAGACAGTCGCTGGGGGCATATTGCCTCTGGCAAGAAGTTGCCATTGAATGAAGCTCCTGTCATTATTGAAGATGATGAGTCTACTCTGGCCGGTAAAATTACTCCTGTAGCAGGAAAACCGATGACATTTAGCCTGTCGGGCATTAAAATGGCCAATAAGATCGATGCGCTGCTCGAACCGTTTTATAAAATTCATGATGCCCGTTACGAAATGTACTGGATGCGACTGTCCGACAGCCAGTATCGCTCTTTTGCCGATTCGCTTGCTCTGGTAGAGCAACAAAAGCTGGCCTTGCAAAAACGTACCGTAGACTTTGTCGCTCCGGGCGAGCAACAACCCGAAGCCGACCATTTTATACAAAAAGAGAACTCCAATACGGGTAACAATCAGGACGAATTCTGGCGCGATGCCCGCGATGGCGGTTATTTCAGCTATCGCCTGAGCACCAACAAAGAGACGAACCTGAGCCTGCTGATCCGCTACTGGGGTAACGAAAGGGGGCCGCGCAACTTCGATATTTATATCGATGACGTGAAACTGACCTCGGAAAATCTCTCCGGTAAATGGAACAGAAACAAATTCCAGAACGTCGAATATCCGATTCCCGATGCCGCAGTTGCCGGTAAAGATGTTGTCAGAGTGAAGTTTGTTCCTCAACAGGGTAAAATGACCGCGTCGGTCTACTATGTCCGGTTGTTGAGAAAATAACCTGATTTTTCGTAGATCACCATGTAGTCAACTTAATGAAGCTGTCTTGACTTTTTATTTTTTGACCCCCAACCCCCAAAATGGGGGCTGTAACTTTGTGAAATATACAAATCATACTCATTTTGCGGGTTAGTTCCTCCCCATTTAGGGGAGGCTAGGAGGGGTCCGCAATCAAAAATTAGCAAATAATGCACGTCTATACATATTCTATCAAAAGTCAAGATGACTTCATTATATAATTAGTGAAAAAGAAATTCTTATCCGACATATGAATCTAAAATTTCATTCGCTCTTTGCGACAATTGTAACTCTCTCGTTCTTCTTGCTCCTCTCTGCCACTGTGCAGGGAGCCAAAGGAGGGAAAAAAATCAGTTCCGATTTATTCGGATTGTTTTTTGAAGATATCAACTACTCCGCCGATGGCGGTTTGTATGCCGAAATGGTACAGAACCGTTCGTTCGAATACAATCCTACCGAGCAGAAAACATGGAACCCCTTTTCGTATTGGGAATATGTTGCACCGGGATTTTCGTATGGCAGAATCAGTGTGGAAACCACCGCGCCGATTCATCCCAACAATCCGCATTATGTGGTTCTGGATATCGAGCATGTAGGGCACGAGGCAAAATACACCGGGATTTCGGGAGTGGGAATCAAAAACTCCGGTTTTGAGGGTATGGTTGTAAAGGCGAACGACAAGTATGACTTTTCGATGTTCGCCCGTCAGCTTGGCAACGAACCGGTAGCGTTTACCATCTGTCTGCAGACGTTGAAAGGAAAAATTCTTGCTCAGGCAACCGTGTCGGTGGCTGCTCCGGATTGGAAAAAGTATAGCGCGACGCTTACTCCGTCGGTGAATTGTGATACGGCCAATCTGGTTGTTCTGGCTACCAATGCCGGAAAAGTGGGACTGGATATGATCTCGTTGTTTCCGGAAAAGACCTTTAAAAACCGTCCGAATGGGATGCGTGCAGATTTGGCGCAGATGCTGGCCGACATGAAGCCGCGCTTTATTCGTTTCCCGGGTGGTTGTCTGGCGCATGGTGACGGACTGGGCAATATGTACCGCTGGAAAAACACCATCGGTCCGCTCGAAACACGCAAAGAGCAGCGCAATATCTGGAACTACAATCAAACAGCCGGACTGGGCTATTACGAATATTTCCGCTTTTGTGAGGATATCGGCGCCAAACCGTTACCCGTTTTGCCGGCAGCTGTAAGTTGTCAGAATTCGGGAGATACATGGAGGGTTGGCGGTACCGGACAAAAGGCGCTGCCGATGAACGAAATGCAGGAGTACATTCAGGAGGTGCTGGATCTGATTGAATGGGCAAACGGCCCCGTGACATCCGTTTGGGGTGCCAAACGTGCCGCTACCGGCCATCCGGATTCGTTTCATCTTCAGTATATCGGCATTGGCAACGAGGATAAAATTACCCCCGGGTTTGAAGAGCGGTTCAAAATGATTTTTGCAGATGTCAAAGCCAAACATCCTGAAATTACCGTTATCGGAACCGTGGGCCCGTCTCCTGATGGCGAGGATTTTACAAAAGGATGAAAACTGGCTGAAGACCTGAAAATTCCGATTGTCGACGAACATTATTATACCAGTCCCGAATGGTTTATTTCTCATCAAAACCGTTATGATTCGTATAAGCGCAATGCAACGGAGGTTTATCTGGGCGAATATGCTTCGTGGGGAAACAAGTTGCGCAATGCCATTGCCGAGGCGGCTTACATGACCTCGCTCGAACGCAATGGTGATGTAGTTCGGATGGCTTCGTACGCTCCCTTGCTGGCAAAGAAAGATTTCACACAGTGGAAAACCGACATGATTTTTTTTGATAATGTAAAGATCAATCCGACACCGAATTTCTATGTACAAAAGATGTTTTCGGCCAATCAGGGCGATTACTATTTCGATAAGGTAATTTCGAAAGATGAAAAAGATCAGAACCTTGCCGCTTCGTGCGTTCGGGATAGTAAAACCGGAGATGTTGTATTGAAAATGGTCAACTTCGGAAGTACTCCGAAACCGATGAAAATCAATTTGAGTCAGTTCGGAACGATTGTTTCGCAGGCCGAACAGACCGTTTTGAGCGGAGATGCCGATGCCGAAAATACGCTCGACAATCCGCAAAAGATAGCTCCGGTAGCCTCGACGGTGAAGATCGCAAAATCCTTTGCCTATTCAGCTCCGGCCATGTCGTTGACCGTGATTAGAGTTAAAACGAAAAAATAAACAATTGCGATACCTATTCCATAGCGTGGCTACAGACAGAAAAAAGTTGACGAGTTGACAAGTGAACGAGTTGACAAGTTAATCTGAAATCTGTACTGTTTAGATGTCTTGGTCGTTTTTACATTCTATCGTGAACCAGATCTGAAGGATAGGCAGAATACCAAACCGACGAAAAGTTGTTTGAGTGAGTAGACCAGTTACAGAAATTTGTGAGTGAGCAAATGTGCCATGGTCGAACGAACGAGTTCTTTTCGTCAATGTTTTTGCTTACTTTTTGCGCCAAAAAGTAAGGCCTGCGGCAGGCAAAAAACAAATTTAATCAATCATTAAAATATCAGAACAAATTCTTCATAACTGCCAATTTTTCATCTTGTTGTGGGGAAAGTTTGCTGAAAAACCGATCTTTTTAAACGTAATAATATAACGACAAAATGAAGAACAAACTTTTAAGCTTATTGGGACTTCTGATTATAGTGTCATTTTCCACTTTACATGCACAGGAAAAACCGGCATACTGGCAAATTGCACCGACTCCTCCGCTCGGATGGAACAGTTGGGATATTTACGGTACAACGGTTACGGAGCAACAAATTAAAGAGCAGGCCGACGCTATGGCAAAATTTCTGTTGCCGAGTGGCTATAAGTACCTGACGGTGGATATACAGTGGTACGAACCGGAGTCGAAAGGTCATGCGTACAAGCCCGGAGCTATACTTACCATGGATGAGTATGGTCGCCTCACCCCCGGACTGAAGAAATTCCCCTCGGCTGCCGATGGGAAGGGCTTCAAACCACTTGCCGATTACGTCCATGCCAAAGGGCTGAAATTCGGAATTCATATCATGCGGGGTATTCCGCGTCAGGCGGTGGACAAAAACCTGCCGGTACTTGGAACAAATGCCAAAGCTCAGGATATTGCGGTTAAAAGTTCTACCTGTGCATGGAACCCGGATATGTACGGGGTGGATGCTACAAAGCCTGAAGGACAGGCATACTACAACTCCATTGTGCAGATGTATGCCGACTGGGGTGTCGATTATATCAAGTGCGACGATATTTCGCGTCCGTACGACAACGTGCAGAAAGCCGAAATAGAGGCACTACGTAACGCGATTGATAAAACAGGCCGTCCCATCGTATTGAGTTTGTCTCCCGGTGCCACTCCCGTTAAAATGGGAGAGCATGTGATGACTCATGCGAATATGTGGCGTATTACCGATGATTTCTGGGATCGTTGGGGTGCATTGCTGGCAATGTTTGAGCGCCTCGATGCCTGGACTCCTTACCGCGGTGCGGGTCATTTCCCGGATGCCGACATGCTGCCTATCGGTATGGTTGAATTTAACCGTCCTACACATTTTACCAAAAATGAGCAATATACGCTGATGAGCTTGTGGGCGATCGGCCGTTCTCCCCTTATCTTCGGTGGCGACATGACCAACCTCGACCCATTTACCAAAGAGATGCTTACCAACCCCGAAATGCTGAAGGTGAACCAGCAGAGTACCAACAATCGCCAGGTATCGCGCGACAAGAACCTGGTTGTGTGGAGTGCCGATGTGCCTGATAGCAAAGATAAATATGTTGCTCTCTTCAACGCGCAAAGCAAAGGGGATAACATCGATTTTGGCAATGCCGACTACGCAAGTCCGGTTATCGCAGGCAAGGGTAGCTCGCAAAAGGTAGAGGTGTCGGTCAAAGAGGGAAAAAGACTGGTTCTTTTTGTGAAAGACGGTGGCAATGGCAACGATTGGGATCATGTGGTATGGACCGATCCGGTGCTTCACGGTCCCAAAGGTGATCTGAAACTGACCTCGTTGAAATGGATTAATGCCACTGCCGGTTATGGCGAAGCCCGGGTGAACCGCACATGCGATAACCGTCCGATAATAATAAACGGACAACCGGCAGAAGGCATCGGTACTCATGCCGAATCGGTTATCATTTATCAGTTGCCCGAAGGATACGATACATTTACGGCAACCGGAGTCGTTACTCAGGATCGGGGATCGGTTGTGTTTGGCGTGCTGGTCGATAAAGGATCGATCGATCTGTCGGAGGTAGCTACCGTAAAAGTGGATTTCAAAGCTATCGGCATTAACGGAAAAGCGGTGGTGCACGATTTGTGGAGCCACAAGGATATTGGAACTTTCAACGGTAGTTTCAGCCGTACATTGCCTCAGCACGGAGCCGGATTGTACCGCGTTCGTCCTGTAAAATAATGATTACGCGGCGAATAGACGAAAAACAGGCTTACCCGCAGAAGGAATAAACTGAGGCCGAAAGAAGTTAACTCAACAATTCAAAAAAAATATTCCTGTTCATTAAACCTAACAGATGAAAATCTATCTAATTATGATAATAAGGTCTTTGTCGAACGGTTTATTATGTCTCGTTGGCTGAAATTGTTTTTTTGATTTATTCGCACGTTCGATATAATACAGACTCTTATTAATTAAAAAATAAATCTTGTTTCCATGAAAAAGATTGGAATTCTACTCTTTCTTTTTGTTGTAGGTGTAAACAGCTTTGCACAAAACAACAAAGCACATAATCCGATTATTTTTGCCGATGTACCCGATATGTCGATGATTCGCGTAGGCGACACATACTACATGAGCAGTACCACCATGCACATGACTCCCGGTGTGCCTATCATGAAATCGAAAGATCTTGTGAACTGGAAGATGGTAAATTATGCCTGCGCTACGCTTGGTGATATGGATGCCCTGAACCTGAATAACGGAAAAAACAATTATGGAAAAGGTTCCTGGGCCAGTAGCATCCGTTACCACAACGGACTTTTCTATGTCTCCACTTTCGCTCAGACAACCAACAAAACCTATATCTGGACAACCCGAAATATTGAGAAAGGACCCTGGACAGAGCACACCTTCCAGCCTTCGATGCACGACCATTCCCTGTTCTTCGACGAAGACGGTCATATCTATTTGGTTTATGGTAGCGGTAAAATCATGATAACCGAAGTGAAAGCCGATTTGTCGGGTGTGAAAGCAGAGACCACACGGGTGCTTATCGACAATGCGAGCGCGCCCGGCGGCCCTATCATGCTTCCTGCCGAAGGTTCTCAATTGTTCAAACACGATGGCAAATATTACCTGTTCAATATATGCTGGCCGCGCGGCGGAATGCGTACCGTTCTCGTTCATAGAGCCGATAAAATTACCGGACCCTGGGAGGGCAGAGTCGCATTTCAGGATCAGGGTGTGGCACAGGGAGGTATGATAGATACTCCTGATGGAAGATGGTTCGCCTATTTGTTTCAGGATCACGGATCGGTAGGGCGTATCCCCTATATCGTACCCATGAAGTGGGAAAACGGATGGCCGGTGATCGGTATCAACGGAAAATTGCCGGAGTCACTCGATCTTCCTGCAAGTAAAGGCATCAATCCGGGCATTGTCGCATCCGACGAGTTTACCCGTAAACCCGGCGAACCTGCGTTGCCATTGGTTTGGCAGTGGAACCACAATCCCGATAACAGTCTTTGGTCGGTAACGAAACGGAAAGGCTATCTGCGTCTGACTACCGGACGCGTCGATACCCTGTTTGTTCAGTCAAGAAATACGTTGACACAACGTACGTTTGGCCCGGTCTCTTCCGGTATTACCGCTATCGATGTGGCCAATATGAAAGAGGGTGATTTTGCCGGACTTGCTCTTTTACAGAAAAAATTCGGGCAGGTAGGAGTGAAATATGCCAATGGCGTCAAATCGATTGTCATGGTAAACGGCTCAACACGGATTCCGGTTGAAGCTCAGGCTGTCCCGTTGACCCAGAAAATAGTCTACCTGAAAGCGGAATGTGATTTCAGAGATAAGATCGATATCGGATATTTTTTCTACAGCCTCGATGGTAAAACATGGCTTCCGATCGGATCTCAGCTTAAAATGGAGTATTCGATGCCGCACTTTATGGGCTACCGTTTTGGTTTGTTCAACTATTCGACCAAAACCCCGGGCGGTTACGTCGATTTCGACTATTTCCATATCGGCAACACGATTACGAAGAAGTAGTTTTTGTACGGTACTGAAGAACCGGATTAAAATACCAGTTTCTCATCATCTTCAAAAACCGGGGATGATGAGAGACTGAGATCAGAGAATATGCCGTTGCAGCATGTCTGCCCGGATTATGGAGAATAACCTTATATTTTTGCTATGAAGACTTCAAAAAACAGATGGAAACGGCTGTTTCCAATGGCTTTGACAATGTGTTGTGCACTGAATATTGCACAAGCATCCGGTCAAAAGTTGCAGTTGAATAAGCTGGACTATTTTGAAACCCGTGGAGTCAATGTGTTGGTCTATAGCAATCAGTATACCGGTATGTTTTTTGATGAAAAAACGGCCGGCATCGAGATTATTCATCACGGAGTAAGAACCTCTACCGGGGGGGCTGTGCGCTTGCAAAATACGCCCGAACAATGGGATATGATTCCGTCGGTGGTCGATCGGAAAGTCGACAGAGCTAAGCAGACTATTGATGTTGAGTTGAGTTATAAAACTTACAATTTTAATTCAAGAATCAGTGTTGTTCCCAGAGGCAACGGTGTTGAAATCAGCGTCTATTTAGACAAACCTCTACCCAGCGAGTTGGTCGGAAATGCCGGCTTCAACCTCGAGTTTTTGCCCTCTGCCTATTTTGAAAAGAGCTACCTGATGGATGGAAAACCCGGTTATTTTCCGCGCTATCCTGCCGGAAATACCAGAATGGAACCTGCCGGGAAAAAGATTCCGCAGTATGCCGGTCATACCACGTTCGACGATCGCGGAAGAGGCGAATTTATAGTTCCGACTCCGTTGGCTACCGGCAAAACCATTGCGTTGGCTCCCGAAGATCCCGAACAATTGGTGACGGTAAAAAGTGAAGATGCTGACCTGATGTTGTTCGATGGCCGTAACCTGGCGCAAAACGGGTGGTTTATCGTTCGTAGTCTGCTTCCAGCCGGTAAAACGGGTAAGGTGTTGACCTGGTACCTTGAGCCGAATGCCATTCCGGGTTGGACACGGAAACCGAATATCGGTTTTTCACAGGTGGGCTATACACCCTCTCAGGAGAAAGTCGCAGTCATTGAACTGGATAAAAACGATACTCCGCTAAAGACGGCTTCTGTTTTTCAGGTGAATGCAGACGGGACGACGGTGGAAAAATATAAGGGCGATATAAAGGTGTGGGGTCCTTACCTGCGCTATAATTATGCCCGATTCGATTTTAGCCGGGTGAAAGAGCCGGGTGTTTACTACATCCGTTACGGCGACCAGAAAACGAATACGTTTGTGATCGATGGCAATGTGTATGGCAACGTGTGGCATCCGACGTTGGATGTCTGGTTTCCCGTGCAGATGGATCACATGGAGGTGAATGAGGCGTATCGGGTTTGGCACGGTGCTCCCTTCCTCGACGATTGCCTGCAGGCTCCGCTCAACCATCAGCATTTTGACGGCTATAAGATGGGCGACACTACCGATACGAAATACAAACCGTTGGAACGGATTCCCAATATGGCCATCGGTGGATGGTTCGATGCCGGCGATTTCGATATTCAGACCGGTTCGCACAACGAAGTGATTTCGAGTTTTGTGGCTGCCTGGGAAAATTTCAGGGTCGACCGCGACGAAACCTATATCGATCAGAAAACACGCTATGTCGATATTCATCGTCCGGACGGGAAACCCGATCTATTGCAGCAAATTGAACATGGAACGCTGAATGTGGTTGCCCAGTGTGAGAATATCGGGCATCCGGTTCAGGGCATTATTGTTCCGAACCTGCATCAGTACCACCATTTGGGCGATGCCATTAACGAAACTGATAATTTACCCTATAATCCCAACCTGAAACCATACGAAACCGACGGAAAATCGAGTGGAACATTGGACGATCGTTGGGCGTTTACTACCCGTCAGCCCTATCTGGATTTCCAGACGGCGGCATCGTTGGCGGCAGCCAGCCGTGCTCTTCGTGGGTATAACAACGATCTGGCCGAAAGAGCCTTGGCCAGTGCAAAACGTCTGCTTGACGAAGCTACCGAATTGACTAAAAAACCGTCCGAAACGGGTGATCCGATGAATCGGATGATGGGCAGAGGCGGCGATCTGGATGCTGTGCTTCAGTTGTACATCACCACCAAAGAGCAGCAATATGCCGATCGTTTTTTAGCACAAATATGGTCGATGCTGGATGCTCCTTCCGGTCGTCGGGGCAATGGAATGGCATTTTTTAACAGCCGCGGTCTGTTGTCGGCCATGAAGGCAATACCCTATATGGATGAGGCATATAAAGCAAAACTGCGGAGTTATGTGGTTAAATACAAAGAGTCGCAGGCCGAAATAGAGAAGCAAAACCCATACGGAGTGCCTTTTACTGCCGGAGGATGGGGCGGTACCGGCGGGGTGGTTAACTGGGCGATTACCAACTATTACGCTTACAAGGCATTTCCCGATATAATGAACAAAGAGTATGTGTTGAGGGGCATGGATTTTATTTTCGGTTGCCATCCCTATTCCAATGTATCGTTTGTGAATGCCGTGGGAACCCGCTCTAAAAAGGTTTCGTACGGAAACAACCGTGCCGATTTTACAACCATTGCCGGAGGTATTGTGCCGGGATTGATATTGTTGAAACCCGATTTTCTGGAAAATAAAGATGATTGGCCCTTCTTCTGGGGCGAAAATGAAATAACCATTGGCGGTTCGGCCGAATACATATTTCTTGCCTGTGCCGTAAACGACCTGATTCGTCAAAATAAATAAAGTCACCTTATTATTAGAAGATACGTAACCTGCTTATGAAGAATTTGTTTGTACTTGTTTGTGCAATTTGTTTTACCGTTTTTTCTGTGTCAGTAAATGCTGCTGCCAAATCCAAAGTAAGTAAGTCCAAAACTCCGTTGATGGGGTGGGCGAGTTGGAATCAGTTTGGAGCAAAAATTGATGAGGCGTTGATAAAAAAACAGGCCGATGCAATGGTTTCATCGGGTCTTGCCGCGGCCGGATTTCGCTACCTCAATATTGATGATGGCTTTTTTAATCTTCGGTATCCGGACGGAACCCTGCGCATCGATTCGATCAAGTTTCCTCATGGAATGAAATACCTGGCCGATTATATCCATTCAAAGGGATTGAAAGCCGGATTTTACAGCGAAGCCGGAGAAAATACCTGCGGGTCGCAGTACAGCGGACAACCCGGTGGTGTTGGCGGCGGACTTTACGGTCACGATCAACAGGATATCGACCTCTTTTTCAAAACATGGGGTTTCGATTTTTTGAAGGTAGACTATTGCGGTGGGTTGACCCAAAAACTCGACGAAAAGAGCCGCTACACGGCTATTCGTAAGGCAATGGACAATACCGGTCGTACCGACATCAACTTTAATGTGTGTCGCTGGCAATTTCCCGGTACCTGGGTAACCACCATCGCCGATTCGTGGCGGATGTCGCAGGATATCAACTTTGTTCCCGGGTCGAAAGCACGGTGGAAAAGCATTATCGGAATCATTAATCAGAATAAATTTCTGGCACCGTATGCCAGTCCGGGGCATTACAACGATATGGATATGCTGGAAGTAGGGCGTGGCATGTCGTTTGAAGAAGATAAAAGCCATTTTGCCATGTGGTGTATGCTCTCTTCGCCATTGGCTCTGGGGCTCGACATGACCAAAATAAGCGACGAAACCAAATCGATTATTACCAACCCTGAAGTAATCGCCGTCAATCAGGATCCTGCCGGTTTGCAGGCGCACCTGTTGTTTGAAAAAGATAGTGTGCAGGTGTGGGCAAAGCATCTGAACGGTCGCCAAAGCAAAGAGTTTGCGGTAGCACTGCTCAATTTGAAAACGACACCGGCATCGGCCTCCGTTAGCTGGAAAGAGCTCAATATTGTGGGCCCGGCTAAGGTACGTGATCTCTGGGCCCGCACCGATTTGGGCGCAATGGCTTCGGAATACACAGCGACCATTCCCACGCATGGCGTGTCGTTGGTGAAGGTGACGGCGCAAAAAACAAAGTTGCAGGAGGTCTTTGAAGCAGAATATGCCTGGATCAATAATTTTAATCTGACGGTGAATAGCGAAATTGTGCCTGATCAGGCGCGGCCGGTAACCGATGGCGCTTGCTCCGGTAAAATCAAAGTGGTCAAAATAGGCAATCGCGCAGATAATTACATCGAATTTCGTGATGCGTATGCCTCAACTGCCGGAGATTATACGCTCTCGTTGTATTATCTCTCCGAAGATGCTAAAACGGCAACGCTTTCTGTCAATGGAAAAAATAGCTCGCTTTCCGGGTTAAAGTCAGGAGGAAAAGGTGTAGTGGCGAAAAAATCGTTACCGGTGAAACTGAATAAAGGCTACAATACGATACGGATCTCCAATGCCAACGGATGGGCTCCGGATATCGACAAAATTGAGATTAACCTGAATAGCAATAAAATGTAGTAATTTTCTAATAACCATAATAAAACAATGAAAGACAATAAAATGAAACTGATGTTGAGCGCAGTGTTTGGACTGCTTGCAATCTGTTGTGTGTCGGCTCAAAACCCGATTATTCGTAACCAGTTTAGCGCAGACCCCACAGCGCGGGTTTTCAACGGCAAAGTGTATCTCTTTCCTTCGCATGACATACCTACGCCTCCGGATAAAAACCTTCGGAAAGATTGGTTTTGCATGGCCGATTATCACGTGTTTTCGTCCGACAATCTTACTGATTGGACCGATCACGGGGTGATTGTTACCCAAACAAAGGTGCCCTGGCTTACCAAGATTAATTACGACATGTGGGCTCCCGATTGTGTTTTCAAAAATGGTAAATATTACTTCTATTTCCCGGTTGGAGGCAGAGTTGGTGTTGCTACAGCCGATAAGCCGGAAGGCCCGTATACAGTACTGGATAAACCGCTTGCCGGTATGCGGGGTATAGATCCTTGCGTACTTTTGGACAAAGACGGTCAGGCTTACATTTTTACGGCAATGGGGCGTATCAGCGTTGCCAAGCTCAAAGATAACATGATTGAAGTGGATGGCCCGGTGCAATCCATTGCAAATCTTCCTACCAAAGGATTGATCGAAGGCCCGTTTGCCATGGAACATAATGGCAAATACTACCTCACCTATCCGCACGTTGCCAACCAGATCGAACGTCTCGAATATGCCATGAGTGATAGCCCTATGGGCCCTTATCAACCGGTTGGTGTCATTATGGACGAATCTCCGTCGGGTTGTTGGACCAATCACCACTCTATTGTAAACTACAAAAATCAGTGGTATCTTTTCTATCACGACCGCGATTACTCTCCCAAGTTTGATAAAAACCGTTCGGTAAGGATCGATAGCCTGACCTTCAACGCAGATGGCACGATCAAAAAAGTTATCCCGACGTTCCGCGGTGTCGGTTTGTCGGATGCTACAAAAGAGATTCAACTCGATCGTTACAGCAAAATCAGCGAAAAAGGAGCTTCAATAGCTCTGCTGGATACCGCCGATACATTCAAAGGATGGAAAACAATTTTCGATGCTTCCGGATCATGGGTACAGTATAACGCAGTGAACTTTGCAAAGAAAGGAGCTAAATCTGTTTTAGTCAGAGCCTCATCGGCTGCCGGCGGATCGTTACAATTGAAACTTGACGACGAAAATGGAACTGTTGTTGCCAAAATAAATGTTCCCAAAAGCAGCGACTGGAAAACCATCAAAGTGCCTGTTTCCGGAGTGAAAAAGGGAGTTTACAACCTGTGTGTCGTGTCGCAGGATAACACCCCCGTAGAAGTCGATTGGATCCGGTTTGAATAGAATCTCTTATTATAAACCATGAACTGTAAAAGTATATTTACCGGCCAAAAATCACTCGCGGTTTGCCTGTTCCTTTGCCTGAGTTGGCTTGGAGTGCAGGCTCAGACCTCCGGCGATGCGCAACCGGCATCAACCAATGTTCCGGGGGCAGAATATCCCCGTATCGATTCGCAATTGCGCGGAACGTTTCGGGTCAATGCTCCGAATGCGCAGAAAGTAGAATTGAATCTGGGCAAGAAATATGAAATGACGAAGTCTGCCGATGGAGTCTGGATGGTAACTACCGATCCGTTGGTGGTTGGCTTTCATTACTACACGATTCTGATTGATGGCGTTGCTGTTGCCGACCCGTCGAGCGAATCATTTTTTGGTGGAAGTAGCATGCAGAGCGGCATAGAGGTGCCTGAAGCAGGAGTCGATTATTATCTTCCGAAAAATGTTCCTCATGGAAAAGTGGAATCGGTGACTTACTATTCGAAAAACGAGAAGCGCTATCGTCGCTGTTTCGTATACATACCTCCCGGATACGATAAAAACCTGAACCGCAAATATCCCGTTCTCTATCTGCAACACGGTATGGGAGAGGATGAACGCGGCTGGGCTATTCAGGGAAAGATGAATAATATTGTCGATAACCTGTTGGCTGAAGGTAAGTGTAAGCCGATGATTGTGGTGATGGATAATGGCAACATAGCTTACATGAAAAAGCGTCCGGCGATGCCTGCTGCAGGAGCTTCGGAGAGCAGCCGAAAGGAATTCACTCAGTTTCTGATGAATTTCGGAAGCGATTTTTATCCTATTTTCCTTGATGATCTGGTTCCGTTTATCGATTCGAATTTCCGTACGCTGCCCGATCGCGGGAACCGCGCTATGGCCGGATTATCATTCGGAGGCTTTCAAACGTTGACCATAACCCTCGCGCATCTCGATAAATTTTCATACATCGGAGGATTCAGTCCCGGTTTGAACGATGAGGCGATTCAAACGATCTATAAGGATGTTGCCGGGTTCAACCGGAAGGTGAAGACATTTTTTCTGAGCACCGGTTCGGTTGAACGGGAGGGAAACTCCAACATCTGGGATTTGCACGAGGCTCTGAACAAAGCCGGGGTAAAAAATGTCTATTATGAGTCGCCCGGCACGGCGCACGAATGGCTTACCTGGCGTAGGTCGCTACACGAATTTCTACCGTTATTATTTAAATAAACAGTTCTTCATTTAACCACAAATAAATACGTTATTATTATGAAAATCAAATTTTTGGCCGTTGCTTTTGCAGCAGTTTTAATGAGTGGGCTTTGTTACGCACAAACAAATAGCCCCGCAATTATTGAAGACTTTCAACCTTCAACATGCAACCAACCGGGACAAGAGTACCCGAAAGTGAATTCACAGGGATACGCACGTTTTCGCGTTATCGCTCCTAATGCACAAAGCATTGTAGTAAGTCTCGGGCTGGGTGGCGCCAAAGGTGGTACTCCGCTTACAAAAGCAGAAGACGGTTCGTGGATGGGCACAACGGCAGGTCCGATGGATGAGGGCTTCCACTACTATCACCTGACCATCGACGGTGGCGTATTTAACGATCCGGGCGCACAGAATTACTACGGTTCCACCCGTTGGGAAAGCGGTATCGAAATTCCTGCTCACGACAAGGATTTTTATGCTTTGAAGGATGTGCCTCATGGTAACGTACAACAAATTTTGTTCCCTTCAAAAAGCACCAACACTTCGCGTCGTGCTTTTGTCTACACTCCTGCCGGATACGACAAAAATGTAAAGGCAAAATATCCTGTGCTTTATCTGCAACATGGTTGGGGTGAAGATGAAACAGCCTGGAGTGTTCAGGGTCATGCCAATCTGATTATGGATAACATGATTGCCGAAGGTAAAATCAAACCGTTTATCATTGTGATGACTTATGGAATGACCAACGATGCAAGACCAGGTACTGCCAGAACGTTCAATTTTAATCCGTTCCAGACAGTTCTCGTTGATGAATTGATTCCTTATGTCGATGCTAACTTCCGTACCATTGCCGATAAGGATCATCGTGCTATGGCCGGTCTTTCGATGGGAGGTATGGAAACCCATGCGATTACACTTGCCCGTCCTGAAGTATTTTCTTATTATGCATTGTTGAGTGGTGGTACATATAACCCTGCAGAATTGAAAGGTAAAGCCAATCCTAAACTTATTTTTATGAGTTGCGGTAGCCGTGAAAATCCTGATATGGTTAAAAAAGCAGGCGTTACGTTGAAAGAAGCCGGTTACAATGCCGTCTCTTTTGTATCTGAAAATACAGCTCACGAGTTTCTTACATGGCGTCGTAGCCTGAAAGAAGTGGCTCCGCTTCTTTTCAAATAAATATGCATCCGATATTTTGCCTGATAGCCTGAAAGGCATTCTTTTCATCACCGCAGGTCACTGACCTGCGGTGAATGAATCCTTCATCTAATTACAACCTGAAAGGTTGGACGAGGTAAGATATCCTATAACCATTTTGAATAATTCAATAACAGTATTAAAAATAAATTCATGAAATACAGATCAATAGCCGTTTTATTGACGGCAACATTAACCGGAGGAATTTGTTTGGCTCAGACTGCCCCGGTGGAAGATTTCAAGAAAACGCCTACAACTCAGCAAGAAAAACAATATCCGCAGGTTAATTCCGAACGACGGGTGCGTGTGAGCATTCCGGCACCTGAAGCACAACGGGTACAACTCGACATCGGTGGAGTGAAATACGACCTGAAGAAGAACGAAAAAGGAGTATGGACAGGCGAATCGGCTCCGCAGGACGAGGGTTTCCACTATTACCAACTGAATATCGACGGAGCTTCGGTTCCCGATCCGGGAAGCTTGTACTATTACGGAGCCAGCCGTTGGGGTAGTGGTATCGAAATTCCTGCAAAAGATCAGGATTTTTATGCACTTAAAAATGTTCCCCATGGTCAG
Source organism: uncultured Microbacter sp. (assembly GCA_963678265.1). GTDB lineage: Bacteria > Bacteroidota > Bacteroidia > Bacteroidales > Paludibacteraceae > Microbacter. Next base: position 206,460 of record OY782761.1, on the reverse strand, counting down.
TTGCGCGAAACGCAATACTATTCCAATACAACCAAAAGTGTTCGTCGTGTTTACATCTATACCCCGCCGGGATACGATAAAACTTCCAAAAAATATCCGGTGCTGTATCTTCAGCACGGTATGGGTGAAAATGAAACAGGATGGGGCAGCCAGGGACTTGCAGGCCTCATTATGGACAATCTGATTGCCGAAGGCAAATCGGTTCCTTTTATTATTGTAATGGAAAACGGTAGCATCAATTTAGGTGGAATGCCCCGTGGTCCGAGACCGGCCGGTGCTCCCCGTCCGGGTGCAGGACAACCCAATGCTGCACCTCCGGCTCCCGGTAACGGTCCTCGAATGGGTGGTCCTGGTGGTGGAATGAATTTTGCCGCTGAATTTGAAAAAATACTTTTCAACGACCTGATTCCGTTTGTAGAATCTAACTTCCGTGTAGTGGGCGATCAGGCACACCGTGCTATGGCCGGACTTTCGATGGGTGGTATGCAAACTCATTCTATCGTTGTGGCCAACCCCGACAAATTTGCCTATGTGGGCATGTTCAGCAGCGGAACTTTCGCTCCTTCCGAAATCAAAGACATCGATTCGTTCAAAAAGAATACCAAAGTGGTGTTTATGAGCTTTGGAGGTCGCGAAGGTGGTTCGGCCCGTATTGGCGCAGCTGCTGAAGAGTGGACCAAGGTAGGCGTTAAGGGAGTTTCTTATGTTTCGCCCGAAACAGCTCACGAATGGCAGTCGTGGAGACGTAGTTTGCACGAATTTGCTCCGTTGCTTTTTAGATAATGAAGTCGTCTTGACTTTTCGCCGCGTATTTAAATTTCTCATATAATCAGAATAAAGTGTCGTACCTACGGCACTCTATTTTATTCAGGGATCATTTTTCTATAAACCTGTCGTCCCGAAGGGACTTAAAATGCCATAGGTATGACAGGTTTATAGAAAATGATTAACACATCCGGTAAAAAGTTCCGTAGGAACGGCACATATTGATATATAAAAGCAGCTAAAGCTATTCACTGTAACGAATCATCTGCATTGTTGAAAAAGTCAGGTTGACTTCAATGATTTGATTTGTAAAAAAAAAGGATGTAAGTGCGTGTTCCTATCTGAATAAAACAATCAATGTAAACTTTAATAAAACAATCATGAAGAAGATTTTGATGGCAATGCTAACCTTGGCAATCAGTGCCGTTGGCTTTGCTCAGGATAACAATTTTCCGGCCGATACAAAACCGGCATCCACAAACATTGTGGGAAAAGATTATCCGCGTGTCGATTCGCAACGCCGGGTTTATTTCCGCTTTCTTGCTCCGGGAGCACAAACTGTTTCTGTCGGTTTAGGCAATACACAGCTCACGAAAGGTGAAGATGGTTTTTGGACAGGAGTCACGAAACCGGAAGATCCCGGTTTTCATTATTATACCCTGAAGATAGACGGCGTTGAGGTTGCCGATCCTTCAAGCGAATCGTTCTTTGGTGCAGGTAAAATGATGAGCGGAATGGAAATTCCAGAAGATGGTGTTGATTTTTACAACATCAAAAACGTGCCTCACGGTAATGTTAACTCTTTCTGGTATCTTGCCAAGTCTACGGGCGAATATCGTCATGCTTACATTTACACTCCGCCGGGATACGACCAGAATATTAAACAACGCTATCCGGTGCTTTACCTGCAACATGGTATGGGCGAAGATCGTCGTGCATGGTCGAATCAGGGGCGTGCCAACTTTATCCTCGACAACCTGATTGCCGAAGGAAAAGCCAAACCGATGATTATCGTGATGGAAGACGGAGGTATTGCTGCCGGTATGGGTGGTGGCCCACGCCGTCCTGCAGGTCCACGGCCTCAGGGTCAACCGGGGGCTCCACAGGGTCAGGCACCGCGCGGTCCCATGGGTGCACCTGCCGGAATGGCCTCTTTCTGGGATGGATTCGGTAAAGTGATGGTTAACGATTTGATTCCTACCATCGATGCAAACTACCGTACGCTTTCTGATCGCGAACACCGCGCCATTGCAGGTCTCTCGCTTGGAGGTACACAAACATACGGCATTTCGCAGGCCAACTTAGATAAATTCTCGCATATCGGAATTTTCAGCGCTCCGTTCGGCTTCCCGGGTGTGGAAACCGGTTACAACGGGTTGTTGCAGAAACCGGCCGAATTTGCCAAATTAGTCAAGGTGTTTTTCGTAAGTATGGGTTCCAAAGAGGGTCCCAATTCCGGTCGTGCCATTCACGAAGCGCTTGACAAAGCCGGTGTGAAGAACGTATATTACGAAGCTCCGGGCACTGCTCACGAATTCCAGACATGGCGCAAGAGCTTGTACGGTTATGCACAACTCTTGTTTCAGGGAAAATAGAATCTGAATGAAAAGGGTTCTGTTATTCACCGTTTTACTGATACAGACTGCTTTTGTCTGTTTCGGACAGGAAACTGGTAATTCGGTACCGGCATCAACGAATGTTGCCGGTGCCGATTATCCGCGTATCGATCCACAGCATCGCGTACTCTTTCATATCAATGCTCCAAAGGCAACGAGTGTTGTGGTGAGTCTTGGAAATACGGCGTTGACTAAAGGAGAAGATGGTTTCTGGACCGGTAGAACAGTACCCCAGACTCCCGGATTTCTTTGCTATACGATCAAAATCGATGGTGTCGAACTCAACGATCCTTCGAGCGAAACATTTTACGATGCGGGTCATATTTACAGTTGTATTGAAATACCTGAACAGGGTGTCGACTTTTACGATGTAAAGGATGTGCCGCATGGCGATGTTCGTTCGGTGTGGTACAAAGCCAAATCGACCGGCGAAACGCGTCACGCCTATATTTATACTCCGCCGGGATACGACCAGAATGTCAAACAGCGTTATCCTGTTCTCTATCTCTTGCATGGCATGAATCAGGATCGGCGTGCGTGGGAGAGTCAGGGCAGAGCCAATTTTATTCTTGATAATCTCATTGCTCAGGGTAAAGCCAAACCGATGATTCTCGTGATGGAAGACGGAGGTCTTGCCGGAATTAATCTTGCCGCTCATAGGTCTCAGAATCCTGCCGGATCGGCGAATGGAGCTGCGGCTCAACGTCCGGGCGGAATGGATCCTTTCTGGAATGGCTTTACCAAAGTTATGATAGAAGATATCATACCGATGGTCGATGCACGATACCGTACGCTTACCGATCGGGAGCATCGGGCTATTGCCGGTCTTTCTCTCGGAGGTGCGCAAACATATCAGATTTCCGAAACTCACCTCGATAAATTTGCAAGCATCGGCGTTTTCAGCGCCGCTCCTTTCGGTTTCTCGGGAATAGCGACGGCCTACAATGGGTTGCTTACCAAGCCGGAGGCTTTTGCCAAACAGGTGAAAGTTTTTTATATCGGTCAGGGTTCGGAAGAGGGGGCAAATGCCGGTCGTGCAATTCACGAAGCGCTTGACAAAGCTGGTGTGAAGAACGTATATTACGAAGCTCCGGGCACTGCGCATGTCTTTCAGACTTGGCGTAAATGCCTCTATGGCTTCGCTCCATTGTTATTTCAGGATAAATAATTGATTGCATGAGAAAAACACTTTTACTAGTTTTTGTTGTCTTGTTGCAGGCTACCTTTGTCTGCTTCGGGCAGCAATCTGATAATTCGACGCCGGCAGTAACCAATATTACCGGTGCCGGATATCCGCGTATTTTGCCCGACCTGCGGGTCGCCTTTCGTATCAAAGCGCCCGAAGCCCAGAAGGTGCAGCTTGATTTGGGTAAGAAATATGACATGGAGAAGGGAAGTGATGGCTTCTGGACGGTTACGACTGCTCCTCAGGTTCCCGGCTTTCATTACTACTCTTTAGTGATCGATGGCGTTGCGGTTGCTGACCCTGCCAGCGAAACTTTTTTCGGCATGAGCCGCGAGGCGAGCGGTATCGAAATTCCTGAAGCGGGAGTTGATTTTCATCTCATAAAGGATGTGCCTCACGGAACGGTTCAGAGCAAACGCTATTTCTCCACCAAAACCAACTCGTGGCGCCGGATTTTTGTCTATCTCCCTCCCGGGTACGAACAAAACCCGACAAAAAAATACCCGGTGCTCTATCTGCAACATGGTGCCGGTGAAGATGAAACCGGCTGGGTAAAACAGGGTCATCTGGATATTATTATGGATAACCTGATTGCCCAAAAGCAGGCACTTCCCATGATTGTTGTTACAACCAACGAGTATGTTATTCGCGACATAGGAGCCGGTTACAATACCGAATCGACCAACCACTTCATGGATCTTTTCAAAGACGAACTGGTCGACGTGATTATCCCGTTTGTAAACCAAAACTATCGGATTGCGAACGATCGCGAACACCGCGCCATTGCGGGTCTTTCGATGGGAGGTGGCACCTCTTTCCGTATCGGAATGCTGAACCCGGATAAATTTGCCTGGGTCGGTGCTTTCAGTTCGAGCGCTTTTCGTGGGTCGAACGGGAATATTTTTGATGCCGAAAAACAAATTCCCGGTATCTTGACCCATCCGGAAAAATTTAACAAGCAATTGAAATTACTCTATATCTCCAGTGGAGAGCAGGATCATTCGTACGAATACACGAAGAAGACCATTGAAACATTTAAAGAAAAGGGTTTGAAACTGCAATATAACTATTTTCCGGGCGCGCACGAATGGCATGTCTGGCGAAAGGCTCTGCATGATTTTGTACCCAAACTTTTCAAATAAAATACCAGTACCATGACACACAAAAACATTTCCGTGCTGATGGTGTTGTTTGCATTTGCATTTCTGTTTTCAGGAGTAGCCAGCGCCCAGCAATCCGTCGTTGGCAAACCTGCCGTAACCAACATCAATCCGGATGGTTTTCCCCGTATTTTGGACAACCTGAGCGTTGTTTTCAAAATCAAGGCGCCTGATGCTAAAAAGATGCAGATCGATTTGGGAAAACTGTATGATATGACGAAGGATGATCAGGGTTTCTGGACGGTTACCACCGCTCCTCAGGTTCCCGGTTTTCATTATTATTCGTTGGTAATTGATGGTGTTAAAGTTGTCGATCCGTCCAGCGAAACGTTTTACGGAACGGGACGCATGTCCAGCGCCATCGATATTCCCGAGAAGGGGTGCGACTTTTACGATGTGAAAGATGTTCCGCACGGAGCGCTGAGTTCCAAATACTATTTCTCGAAGGTGACCAATAGCTGGCGCCGGTTGTTTGTTTACACTCCTGCCGGATACGATGTCAATGCGAAGGTGAAATATCCGGTGGTATACATCCAGCATGGTGGAGGTGAAGACGAACGTGGCTGGTCGGTACAGGGCAAAACGGATATTATTCTTGACAACCTGATTGCCGCAGGTAAAGCCAAACCGATGATCGTAGTGATTTCCAACGGGAATGTAACTACCGGTAAAGGGGGCGGCGGATACAGCAATGCCGGAATGGCTGCCTTCAAAGAGGAGATGACGAAAAATATTGTTCCTTTCATCGACAAAACCTATCGCACGCTGGCCGATGTGAATCACCGTGCGTTATGCGGTCTTTCGATGGGTGGCGGTCAGGCTTTTTACGTAGGCCTGGGGAGTCTTGATTGCTTTTCCTCTGTCGGCGTTTTCAGTTCGGGAATTTTCGGCGGCATCGCCAATCCGAACGGAAAAGTATTCGATGCGGACAAGGAAATTCCGGGTTTGCTGAGCAATTCAACGTCGTTCAACCGGAAACTGAAGTTGTTTTACGTCTCTGTGGGCGAACAGGATCCCCGTTTTGAATTTACAAAAAAAGAGGTGAGGAAATTTCAGGATAGCGGATTGAAGGTGCATTTTGCCTCTTTCCCCGGCGATCACGAGTGGCAGGTTTGGCGCAAATCATTGCACGACTTTGCACAACTTTTGTTCAGATAAAAAAACAGATGACGGCTCGTGTCGTTCCGACGGTTTCTCTATTTATCGTATCTTTGTAAACGTTCGGAAGACATGCCTTCATAGCGCGCAAAGCCCTTGTCTTCGGATAGGGGCTTTGTGTGTTGTTGGGTTCTTTAGATGAAAGAGTGGGTGATGCGAGTTCCGACTCGCATCAAATTCTGGAATAGTTGAAATCTGAAATCTTGGAATGGAGTTATCATGAATCGTACGAAACACTCATTTTTACTGTTATTTTTGGTTCTTTCGGTAGCCGTTTTTGCACAACCGAAAATCAAAGTCGCCTGCGTGGGCAACAGCATCACGTTCGGTTATGGTATTAAACCGGAAGAGTCTTATCCGACTCAGCTGCAGGCTTTATTGGGCAATAAGTACGAGGTGCATAATTATGGCAACAGTGCCCGTACGCTGCTCTCGAAAGGGAATTTGCCCTACATCAAAGAAAAAGAGTACCGTGACGCGTTGGCTCTGAATCCCGATATTGTTATTATCAAGCTGGGAACCAACGACAGCAAACCGATGAACTGGAGATTTCAGAATGATTTTGTTGCCGATCTGACGGCAATGGTGATGCGGTTCAAACAGCTGCCCTCACATCCCAAAATCTATCTCTGCTATCCGATACCGGTATTCGCCCGTGCGCCTCATTTTCATCCTGAATGGGGTATTAACGACAGTATTATTTCCAACGGTGTTATCCCGAAAATTAAAACGGTTCAGAAGAAAATGCATGTGCGGCTGATCGATCTCCGGACTCCCTTTCTTGGTCATCAGGAGCTTCTTTTCGACGGCATTCACCCCAACGCCGATGGTGCGAAAAAGCTTGCGGGTGTAATATGTAAAGAATTAACTGTTAATAAATAATGATTATGAAGAAACTATTGTTGTCTTTTGTTTTACTCGCTTTTGGTTTGGTGGTTTTTGCTGCCAAAATTGAAACGGTCTCCACCTACAGCAAGGTGATGAACAAAGAAATTAAAGCCGTCGTGGTGACTCCCGACAACTATTCAACGGCCAAACGCCTTCCGGTAATCTATCTGCTTCATGGGTACGGAGGCAATTACAACGACTGGATCACGCAGGGTAAATCGTTTATTCCGTTGGTAGATACGTACAATGTGATTGTGGTTTGCCCCGATGGCGCTATCGGGAGCTGGTATTTCGATAGTCCGGTAGATAAAGGTTTTCAGTACGAAACTTACATTACCAAAGAACTGATCCCGTTTGTGGACAGCCATTATGCTACGATCGATAACCGCGCCGGACGTGGCATTACAGGGCTAAGCATGGGCGGACACGGAGCGCTCTACCTTTCGTTTCGCCATCAGGATTTGTTCGGTGTGGCCGGCAGCATGAGCGGTGGTGTCGATTTTCGTCCGTTCCCGAACAACTGGGATATTGCCAAACGTCTGGGTACTTATGCCGAAAATCCGGATAACTGGGAGAAAAATACGGTGGTGAATCTCGTTCATCTGCTTACGCCGAAATCGTTGACCCTGCTTATCGATTGCGGATCGGAAGACTTTTTCTACAAGGTTAATTGTCAGTTGCACGAAAAACTGCTCGACCGCAATATTCCGCACGATTTTATTATTCGCCCGGGAGTGCACAACTGGGTCTACTGGAATAATTCCATTCAGTATCAAATGCTGTTTATGCACAATTACTTTGTAAAAACAGCTCCGAATCAATAGTCCCGATGTGGCCGGATTGGCTTTTTTATGTCAAAAAAGTAGGTCTATTATTTCATTTGCAGGTTTACGCATGAATCGGAGATTGTTGCATCGGCAACAACGCTTATCTTTGTTGGCGAATAGTTTAATACCAATTATTTTAAGATGAGAAATACAATCTTCCTCCTATTGGCATTTGTCTGCAGCTCTGTAGCCTACGGGCAAAAGCAATTTTTCAAAGCTGACAACCTTGTGGAAACAGGGGTCTATTATTATCCGGAAGCATGGAGTCCGGATCAGTGGGAACGTGATTTTAAAAATATGACTTCCATGGGCTTTGAGTTTGTTCACATGGCCGAATTTGCCTGGGCACAGCTGGAACCTACCGAAGGAAATTACGATTTTCGCTGGTTAGACAGAGCCGTTGATCTTGCGGCAAAGAACAATCTGAAAGTGATGCTCTGTACACCTTCGGCTACACCACCGGTATGGCTGACTAAGAAATATCCTGAAGTGCTGGTTGTAAAACCCGACGGACAAACAGCCATGCATGGTACCCGCGAACACTATTCGTGGTCGAGTCCGAAATATCAGGAACTGACCCGCAGGGTGGTGGAAGCTATGGCCAGACATTATGCCAACGACAAGCGGGTTTGGGGATGGCAGATCGACAACGAACCTTCGCATTACGGAACCCTCGATTATAATCCGGCGGCACAAAACTCTTTTCACGCGTGGTTGAAAGAGAAATACAAAACCATTGGGGAACTGAATCGGGCATGGGGCACCGCTTTCTGGTCGGGCGTGTATGCTGATTTTGATCAAATCGATCTGCCGAATGAAGGCCGGTTGATCTCAGGCGCTGCCAGTCCTACTTCGGTGCTCGATATGAAACGGTTCAATGCCGATGAGTGTGCCAAATTTATTTCGCTGCAAAACAAAGCGATTAAGGATAATGTTGGTGCATCGCAATTTGTGACCACCAACTTTATGAACGGCCATACCGATGTCGATCCGTGGCGTAGCAAGGATCTTGATTTTATCAGCTACACCATGTATCCCGTGGCCGGTTATACCAATGGGGTGGGCGATCAGGGCTTTCGTCTGGGCGATCCGTGGCGCATCTCCTTTGCCAACGATTTTTTTCGTGCTTTGAAGGGTGTCACGGGGGTAATGGAGCTTCAACCCGGTCAGGTCAACTGGGGTAGCTACAATCCGCAACCCTATCCGGGAGCCGTTCGCATGTGGCTCTGGAACGCTTTTGCCGGTGGCCTCGATTTTATCTGCTCCTATCGCTATCGTCAGCCGATTTATGGCGGCGAGCAGTTCCATTATGGCATGGTGGGTACCGATGGGGTCACTCCGCTCAACGGTGGACAACAGTATAGCCGGTTTATGAAAGAGGTGAAAGAGTTGCGGAAATTGTATAAGCCAAACACCGCGATGCCCAAAGAGTACGCAGCCCGCAAAACGGCTATCGTTTACAACTCCGATAATGTATGGGAAACCTCCATTCAGCCGCAGACTTCGCAGTGGAACGAACGCGATCACATTGCCAAATACTACAATGCGCTGAAGCTATTGTCGGCTCCGGTCGAATTTGCAGACGAATCGAAGGAGCTGTCAGCATATCCGTTTGTGATGGTACCTGCCTATCAGATGGTCGATAAGGTATTGGTCGACAAATGGATAAAATATGCCGAAAATGGGGGCAACCTTATTGTTTCAGTACGTACCGGTTTGAAAGATCGTGACGGTCATTTTCCGGAGGCTCCGTGGGCTGACGCGATCAGTAAACTGATTGGCGCGAAGATCGTGATGAACGATATGCTGGGTAGTAATAAAACAGCCACCGTTTCTTTCGATGGCAAATCATACAAATGGAATACCTGGGGCGATATGCTTGAACCGGCTTCCGGTACCGAAGTATGGGCTCGCTTTGCCGATCAGTTTTATGCCGGCAAGCCGACTGTTGTTCACCGCAAACTCGGTAAGGGAACCGTTACGTATGTCGGAACCGATACCGGCGATGGAAAACTGGAAAAAGAGGTGCTGAAAAAAGTGTTCGAGACGGCCGGAGTAGCTGTTTCGGAACTTCCGGAAGGGGTGATGGTCAACTGGCGCGACGGTTTCTGGGTGGCTTGTAACTACTCTTCGTCAAACGTTACCCTCAATATTCCGGCGAGTGCAAAAATTATTTTCGGAACAAAAGAGCTGACACCTGCAGGCGTTGCCGTGTGGAAAGAATAGCCTTTTTGAAAGTTCGGGTTTAATCGTGTTTGAGAATAACAGGTTAACCTGCATTTTTCTTGCTTAAAAAATAAGTGTAAAAAGAACATTTTATATCTTTGTAGCGCAATCAACTTACAAACATTTATATCCATGAAGAAAACCCTCTTTTCCTTCTTTCTGATGGGAGCGCTGACTCTTTCAGCACAGATTCCTGTCAAAGTGTCCATTCATGCCGATCAGGCAAAAAATAAAATCAGTAAAGAGATTTACGGACAATTTTCCGAGCATCTCGGAACCTGTATTTATGGCGGCCTTTGGGTCGGTGAAAATTCATCCATTCCTAACATTAAAGGGTATCGTACCGATGTATTCAATGCCCTGAAAGAGCTTCAGGTGCCGGTAATGCGTTGGCCGGGAGGCTGTTTTGCCGACGAATATCACTGGATGGACGGAATCGGTCCGAAAGAGAAACGCGCCAAAATGGTGAATAATAACTGGGGCGGCGTGGTCGAAGATAACAGCTTTGGTACGCACGAGTTCCTCAATTTGTGCGAAATGCTGGGTTGCGAGCCCTACATCAGCGGAAACGTTGGTAGCGGTAGCGTCGAAGAGATGGCTAAATGGGTAGAATATATGACCTCGGACGGCGAAAGCCCCATGGCAAACCTTCGTCGCCAGAATGGTCGTGAAAAACCCTGGAATGTAAAATTCTTTGGCGTGGGTAACGAAAGCTGGGGTTGTGGTGGTAACATGACAGCCGATTATTATTCCGATATCTATCGTCGTTATTCTACCTATTGTCGTGATTTTGGTAGTAATCATTTATATAAAATTGCCAGTGGTGCAAGTGATTACGATTATAACTGGACCGACGTGTTGATGAAAAAGATCGGCGATAAAATGAAAGCCGTTTCATTACACTATTACACCTGCAAAGGTTGGGAAGGAAGCAAAGGTTCTGCAACCAAGTTTACTACCGACGAATATCTCTGGACAGTGACCAAGGCTGCCGAGATTGAAGATGTGATTAAAAAGCACATCGCAATCATGGATAAGTATGATCCTAAAAATAAAATCGATCTTTTGGTCGACGAATGGGGAACATGGTGGGATCAGGAACCGGGCTCGCATCCGGGCTTCCTTTACCAGCAAAACACCATGCGTGATGCGATGGTGGCCGCTCTTTCGCTGAATATATTCAATAAATACAGCGAACGGATCAAGATGGCGAATATCGCTCAGGTGGTGAACGTGCTGCAGGCAATGATTCTGACCGATGGTCCGAAAATGGTGCTCACACCGACCTATTATGTGTTCAAAATGTATAAAGGCCACATGGATGCTACCGAACTTCCTCTCGATGTGCAGTGTGCGGAACTGACCTACAAAGATAAGAAAGTGCCGGCAGTTAGTGTTTCGGCTTCTAAAAATGCCAAGGGCGGTATCCTGATTACGATGGCAAATTTGGATAAAGACAATGTCCAGACCGTAGATGTAGATCTGAGCAGCCTGAAAGTATCGAAAGTAAGCGGAACCATTCTTACCGGAAAAGGTATCGACTCGTACAATACCTTCGATAAACCGGATGAGGTAAAACCTGCCGAATTCAAAGGTGCAAAACTGACTAAAACCGGACTTACCGTTACTCTTCCTGCCAAGTCGATTGTGGCATTGGAACTGTAATTTTCCCAATTACGATAAATTAGAAATGGCTGATTCCTCATTGAGGGATCAGCCATTTTTTTCACTCCTATTTTTCTCTGTTATTTCTGCTTTGCCGGCTTTAGCTTTATGCTGAAAGCCGCATCTTTCCAGTCGTATGTCGCGCTGTGGGCAGATGCGTCGAAGCCATGCAGTATCAGACGAATCTTTTTGAACCGGCTTGCAAAAGCTCCTTTTTTCTCCGAAACGCTGATTTCGGCTTTTGCCGGATCGAAATGGATGGTCCGTTCATACGATGTTCCTTTTTCATAGTTGTAGGTCACGCCGTCATCTTCATAGTAGAGAAAGTCGCTTGCTTTTGATCCGTTGAAAATATGAATTTTTAGTGTATCGCCGCCATTTTCTGATGTGTTTTGAACCGTATTCTGCATCGGTATAATGGCTCCTTCACGGGCAAATACCGGCAGGTCGCTGAGTGGAGAGGCTACGAAATACTCCTTGCCTCCAACCTGTTTTTCGTCGTTGGAAAAACGGTACCAGACTCCTTCGGGCAAATATACCCGGGTAAACTGATCGGTACTGCGGGCCGGGCAGACCAGAAGGCCGTCTCCGAACATGTACTGGCTGTCGTAGGTGGTTTTGTAGATGTTGTCGTCGTTGGTGAAATCGATAGCCAGAGACCTTACCAACGGCAATCCGGTGCGTGAAGCAACGAGCGCGTTGGAGTAGATGTAGGGCATCAACTGGTAACGAAGATTCAGGTAGTTGCGAACAATATCCTGATTCTCTTTTGGCAATACCCAGGGTTCGCGGTAGTTTTGGTCGACGGCGCTATGGTTGCGGTAGAACGGGGTAAATGCACCGAGCGACATCCAGCGCGTCAGTAACTCTTTCGAGGGTTCACCGATGAATCCTCCCACATCGGGGCCGGCAAAAGCGAACCCAGCCAGTCCGAGATTGGCAACCAAGCGGGCACCCAGTAGCATGTGGTCGTCCGATGCGAAGTTATCACCCGTCCAGATGGTGGAATAACGTTGTCCGCCCGAATAGGTCGCACGGGTGATGGTAAGGGGGCGGCGACCATCCATCAGTTTGCGGGTGCCGTCGTAGGTTCCCCGTGCCATTTGCATTCCGAATACATTGTGACCTTCGCGCATCGAGGTTTTATTTCCTTCAAAACCGAATTCTACCATGTCGGGAATGCGTTGCCCCCAGGTAGCCGGTTCGTTCATGTCGTTCCAGAATCCTTCCACACCTTTTCCAGTCAGGGATGAGAACTGTTCTCCCCACCATTGGCGTACTTCGCTGCGGGTGAAATCGGGAAAAGAGGAGCGGCCGGGCCATACGCTCCCAATGTAGGGTTGTCCGTTGGGATAGGAGAGAAAATAGTTGTGTCGCAACGCATCTTCATACGACTTATAGCCATTCTCGATCTTCAACCCGGGGTCGATGATAACGGCTAAATGAAACCCCTTGCTTTTCAATTCATCGATCATCTTTTTTGGTTCCGGGAAACGTTCCGGATTCCAGGTGAAGACTTTGTAGTTGTCCATGTAGTGGATGTCGAGATAGATCACGTCGCAGGGAAATTGCTTGTCGCGGAAGGTTTGCGCTACGTTCAGCACCTCTTTGTCCGGATAGTAGCTGTAGCGGCATTGCTGGTAGCCTAAGCTCCAGAGTGGCGGCAGTTTCGGCCGTCCGGTAAGCCATGTGTAGCTTTCTATAATGTCGCGTACCGAATTGCCGGCAAAGAAATAGTAATCCATTTCGCCATCTACAGCTCCGAAGTGAGCCATTTCACCATCGGTGGAAGCTCCGAAACTAAAGGTGCTGCGGTGTGTGTTGTCGAAGAAGATGCCGTACGGGAGTCCGTCGTGTATTCCTATGTAAAAAGGAATGGTCGCATAGAGCGGATCTTTGTCGAGGGCGTAGGCAGGTACGTCGGAGTTCCAGTTTTCGTACGACAGGCTCCGTTTGTTGAGCGGTCCCGTTTTTTCGCCCAGCCCGATGAATTTTTCGTCGTTGAAGAGCTTTTTGTAGCAGGTTACGTCGGTTCCCAGCCAGGTGATGCCGAAACGGGAATCGTCTGCGTTGAGTAATTTTCCGTTTTTGTCGTAGAAACTGATTCGGAGAGGCGATTTGGTAATCTCTATTCTGAGTCCGGATGTTTGTGCCGTCAGTTTGGAGCCATCTTCCGTGACGTTGGTAAAACTTCCTTTTGCCTGTTGGTCGATGGCAAAAGAGAAGGCGCGTAAAGGAGCGTTGCGGAAGGCTCTCACGCGAATAATATTGTTTTGGTAAGCCGTGATTTCCATCGTGGCGTTATCGGTCTGAATGGAGATTTTGTTTCCTTCCTGTTTGAACGATTGCAGATTGCCTATCGATGAAGCGGTTTCGGCCGAAATGGGACGGGAAAGTAGCAGGCTTGCTACAACAAAGAGCAAATAGAGAGATTTTTGTTTCATGGTTGTGAGTTTGTCTGAAATATACACATAATACCTGTATGAGAAGTCGTGATGTTTTGCCATTGTCGATAAAAAAAGAAGCCAATTCTGTGTCTCACAGTCTGGGCTTCTTTCAAAAAGCCGGAACCTTTTGACTATTAGCAATAACAATATTTTGATAAATTCCTTGTAAAAGTACGCTTCATTTAAATATATTGCAAAATAAAACGCCGCTTCTTTCTCGGAACGGAGATGCAAACGTTTGCAAAATCGGATGCGGGGAATCGGGTTGGCAGGATATTGCTAAAACAAAAAAACCTCTTCCGCTTCTTATTGAAAAGATGGCGGAAAAGGTTTTCTTAAGATTGGGTAATCTGTTTTATCTGACAGGGCTGATGCTAAAACCGTAACTGTAATTTTTAGCTTTCAGCAGGTATTGCTCGTGTGGATAAGCACCCCAACTGTTGTCTCCGCCGACTCCGCGTTGTGCGAGATCCACGCTCAAAACAACCTCTTTGCGGGGTGTAATGTCGTTGATGTGACGGTATTTTTTTGTTAGTCCCGGGTCAAAATCTTCGGGTCGGTTGTTGAGTGCGCTCACACATAGCGGCTGTGAGCCTTCGATGCGAATGCCGGCTCCTTGCTCGTCGGTCAAAGTCATCCAGCGGATGTCGGTCTTGTACCCATTCTCCTGCGGACGGGTATACGGGACGTATTGATCGGCTACTTTGCTGCTGTAAATGCCGATGTGGGCTGACGTATTGCGATCGGTGTAATTCTCCCATGGGCCGCGGCCATAGTAGGTGAAGTTATCCAGCGATTTGTCTAATGTCATAATCATTCCGAAGCGCGGCATTTCGGGTAATTCAACCACGCCTGCCTTGTAATTAACGGTTACAGTCAAACCGCCGTCGCCATTTACGGTATAAATCAGTTGATAGTCGGCCGCGACATCATTCAGGAACAAATTGGCGGTGATGACTGTCTGCCCGTTTTCTTCTTTTACGTCCATATTTTTCAGTGAACGGTTTTCGCCTGCAGCACGCCAGATATTGCATTTTGAAGGCATTCCGTTCCCGAAATCGTTATCTGTCGGGGCTCTCCAAAAATTGGGAGTCGGTTTTTCGTCGAAATAGCTTTTCCCTCCGATTTTGTAGAATGCAAGGAGTCCTGTGGTTTTGTTGATGGCAATTTCAACCTTTCCTGCAGTAACCACGATGCGCGCGTTGTCATTGCTTACTTTCGGGGCATTGCCATGGGTTTGTTTGGCTGCGAAGTACGAGCCCGAACCGATGGCAAACTGTTCGCGGGCCATTTCGTGCCCTTGCGGAATAACTTCACTTCCGAAACGGGAGTAGGCATATACGTTGAGGAAATATTCGGCGCCGGCTTCCTGTGGCATTTCCGGCATTGCCAACTGAACCTGTTTCTGCGATTCGGGTGCTGCGTTTACATCGAAATTGCTACTCTTGATCACCTCTCCGTTCTTTATTACGTCGTATTTGAAGACGTAATTTTGCAGGTTGGTATATTTTAGTTCGTTGACAATGTTTATCAGGCCTTTCTCCGGATTTACACCTTTGATTTGAATATCCTGATAATATTTTTTCACCTCCATCAAGCCCGGATGAGCCGTGCGGTCGGGCCAAATCAAGCCGTTGTGGTTGAAATTTTCATCGTTGGTGTAGTTCTGGCTGCCCATATCGCCACCGTAAGCCCAGTATTTGCGACCGACTTCATCCTGCGTCAGAATTCCCTGATCGACCCAGTCCCAGATGAAACCACCCTGCAGATTTTTGCTGCCGCGGATAATGTCCCAGTACTCTTTGAAATTGCCGGAGCTGTTGCCCATGGCATGTGCATATTCGCACATGATGTAGGGGCGTGTAACGTGTTCGCGGGCCGCGTACCCTTTCATGTTGGCAATGCTCGGATACATGGGGCAGATAATGTCGGTATTCTCTTTTTCGCGTGCCTGCTCAAACTGAACCGGGCGGGTTTTATCTCGTTCCTTAATCCATTTGTAGGTTTTCATAAACACGTCGCCATTGCTGGCTTCGTTGCCCAATGACCAGATAATAACCGAAGGCGCGTTCTTGTCGCGTTCAACCAGACTGATGGTGCGGTCGAGGTGAGCGGCATCCCATGCGGGATCGAAAGCCATGTTTTCATGCCCGTAGCCCATGCCATGCGATTCGATGTTGGCTTCGTCTACCAGATAAATGCCGTATTGATTGCACAATTTTACCCATTCCACGTTTTCTGGATAGTGGCTGCAACGCACGGCATTGATGTTGTTCTGTTTCATCAGGCGAATGTCCTGCATCATTGTCTCTTTATCCTGATAGTGCCCGTTCACCGGATGGTGCTCGTGCATATTTACACCATGCACATAGATGCGTTTGCCGTTTACCAGCAGACTGCCGTTTTTGATTTCGACCTTGCGGAAGCCGATTTGGGTGCCTACGTTTTCGATTTGTTTTCCCGATTCATCTTTTAGGGTCAAAACCAGCGTATAGAGGTATGGCGTTTCGCAGCTCCAGATGTGCGGAGAACCTACTTTGCCGGCGAATGTGAGGTTTGCTTTACTGTCAGCCGTCAGGTTCGCTTTTTGCGACTGACGAAGAACTTCCTTGCCGTCGGCGTCGAGTAAACGGGTTTCCAGCGTTGCGTTGCTTGCCGTTTTATTGAAATTGCGGAGGGTTACATCCAGCGCGAATGATCCGTTTTTGTAGGAGGCGTCGAGGTCGGGGCGGGCAAAGAAATCGGCCACGCGGACGTTGTCGGTGCTGTATAGGTAGACATTGCGGTCGATGCCCGATAGTCGCCAGAAATCCTGGTCTTCAAGGTACGAACCGTCGCTCCAGCGGTAGGCCTCTACAGCCACGAGGTTGCGTCCCGGTTTTACGTAGGCGGTGATGTCAAATTCGGCCGGACTTTTGGTGTTTTCTGTATAACCCACCTTTTGACCATTGACCCAGATATACATGGCAGCCGTTCCGGCCTCAAAATGCAGGTATACCCGACGGTTGTTCCAGTCGGCGGGCAGCTCGAAATAGCGACGGTACGAGCCTACCGGATTATCGGAATGGTCGATATAGGGCGGATTCTTCGGAAAAGGGTAGGTGATGTTGGTGTAGATGGGGATGCCATAACCCTGCAGTTCCCAGTTGGAAGGCACTTTTATCTCTTTCCAGTTTTCGATGTTGAAGTCGGTTTTATAAAAATCTTTCGGACGCTGATCCGGTGTGGGCGACCATTGAAATTTCCAGTAACCATTGAGCGAAAGATACCATGGTGAACTGGTATATTGGTCGGAAATGACGGAGCCGGCATCGGCATAGGGCAGGAAAGTTGCCCGTGCGGGTTCGCGGTTGATCTGAAATACGGCCGGGTTTTCCCAGTCGTTTACCTGAGCGTTGGCAGTGATGCAGATCAAAGCTGTCAGGTAGATGTAAAACCATTTTTTCTTCATGAAGGTACTAGTTTGTTTTTGTTTTGATAAAGCAGGTGTTATTATAAAGACAGGTCAAAAATAGTTTAGGGTAGTTCTTTTGCGTAAAAATAAATAAGTTTTCGGTTGCCGTTCGTATTTATTTTATTGTTCCGTTTCGGATGTTCGGAGCGCAGGAGTCTTTCCAGGTCATCTCCATCGTGGTATCATTGCCGAATGTCAGCGGCAGAAAAATATACTTTGAATTGAAATATTCTTTGCCATCCCAACGATCGCCCACATAGAGGTAAGAGGTCTCTTTTTTCCCGTTAACGGGTAAAATATAGGTCGATTGCGAATGATAGGTGGTGTTGTCTGCAATATTGGTCAACTCCGACCATGGGCCTCTGATGGACTTTGCAACGGCATATTTTGCCTGATTGGGAGCCCAACCGGTGCATCCCGAGGTAATCATAAAATAGTAGCCCTTGCGTTTTACAATCGCCGGTGCTTCGCGGTGTCCTCCCGGCCAGAGCGTGGCGACCTGTTCCTTCACGTCAAGGAAATCGTCGGTCAGGCGATACATCATCATGTCGTAGTTTTCGCGTGCCGAAGAGAAAAAGTAGGCCGATCTGTCATCGTCAAGAAACAGGGTACAGTCGCGCGACATATTGTTGAACGGACGAAAACTGCGTTGGTAGGTAAACGGTTTTTCAATATCCGCGGATACAGCTACGGCTGCTCTGGCAAGGCTGTAATCGCTCCGTTTTTCGTAATGCATCCACATGACGAACTGTTTTGTTTTGGCGTTGTAAATCACTTTGGGTCGCTCGATATTGGCATCGGCCAACTCGGGATTTGACTGGCGGGTCAGCAGATCGCCACGAAACTCCCAATTCAACAGGTCGGTTGAACGATAACACGATACCAGAACATCGTCGTGACGGTTTTCGCCGATCCAGTAGAAATAGTTACCCACTTTCAGAAATCCGCCTCCATGCGCATTGATGATTTTGCCTCGCGTGTCGGTCAGATCTTTACCGTTAACGAAGACACTCCTTTTCGTTGGCCGGGTAGATTGTGCTTCTGCCGTCACTGCCGCGAAGGTTGCCACAAGTAGCAAAACAATTATTTTCCCTGTTTTCATGCGTAGATCGTTTGTCTTTTTCGGTTTTATTCAACTTTGAAAGGCTTTTCCTGCAGGAAGAATCGATAATCTTTTACCTTTCCGGCATTGCTTTTATCGGTTCTGGGCAAAATCCGGAACCCTTTTACTTTTACCTGTTTGCCCATGTCGATTACTACCTGATGCGGATGGCTTGTTTTGTCGCCGATTTTAGTTTGCCAGATAATAGATTCCTGTAAATCGAAGAGTTTATCGGCTCCATTGGCTGCCTTTACCGTCTCTTCGCTGTCGGCAAATACCACTTTCCAGTCAATCGACGAAATAGCATTGCCGTCTTCCCCGATTATCTCGAATTCGGCAGCCGACGTGCTTTTGTCGTCCGGATTTTGTGCATTCAGCGCTTCAAAACAGAAGTAGCGTCCGGTCGTCACTGCATCGAGCGTTACGCTTTTCCATCCGTTTTCGGACGTGAAAGTGCCGGTTGCCATAGGATTGGCTCCGTTCAGATTAAGGCTCTTGGTTGTTTTGCCATCTTTGCTTTCATTTTTTACAATCCGGTCGAGGATCGGATGATCCAGTCCGGTAACCACTGTTGTGGTGGGTTTGTCAATATCGAGTACAATGATTTCGTTTTTGCCTTTTTTGAGAAAGCAGTCCGGTACACACAAGGTTTGTGTAGGCCCGATTTTCCAAAAACGACCGAGATTGTACCCGTTCACCCACACCATTCCTTTTCCCCATGTGCTCATGTCGAGGTAGGTGTAACCGGTCTCTTTCAGGTCGAACGAAGCTTTGTACCAGGCCGGGCCGTTTGCAGGCTTTTGTACAAACCGGGCTTTAGTCTGAAATCCGTAATCGACGGGTAAATTGTAAACCGTCCAATTGTTTTGTTTTTTGCCGTCAAGCGTTACTTTCTCCGTAATTCCTTTGCGGTCGATAATCGCCTCTCCGTAGTTAACGCGTCCCATACCTTCAACCAGAATGTCGAGCCGTGCCGTGGTTTTTAGCGCCGGAATTTCGATGCTGTTTTCTCCTTTCCTGCGGTCGAGCGAACCGATCGCTTTGCCGTTGATGTAAACAGTTGCCCAGTCGTGCAGCTCTTTCAATGCCAGCTGTTGTGTGTGGTTGCAGGCGGGTATGGTTTTCCGGTAAAGAATAGAGCCCCATCCCTGATCGAAATTTTCCATCGACTGAATCTTTTCGCTCTGTTTGGCAACCGGTAAATTGTCGAAAACGTTGGCCGTTAAACTAAATGAAATAGCAGGAATGGTAATTGTTTTTCCGGAATTTTGCGGAATTTCCGGCAAAGTTTCGCCCTCTTGCAGGTAATTTTTCAGGAGATCGCGGATAGCATAAAATTTATCTGTCGGATTGCCTGCTTCATCGATAGGAGCGTTGTAGTCGTACGACGAGGTTGTCGGTGCATAAGCCGGAGCGTTCGCGCCAGCCCACTGTCCTAACGAGGTTCCTCCGTGAGCCATGTAGAGACTGAAGGAAATTTTTTGATCCATCATGTCTTTCAGGCTACCGATAAAGCTGCTCACTTCGCGTGTTTCGTGAGGCCGGCCCCATTGGTCAAACCAGCCGGTCCAATATTCGCCACACATGAGCGGAGCTGTGGGATTCATCTCCCGGAATTTATGAAACTGTTCTTCGATGTTTGATCCGGCACCGAAATTGAGCGCCTGAGCCACTCCGTCAAGATTGTATTTGAAAAAATTCGATGCCCAGTCGCAACGAAGCAACTGCACCTTGTCGAATCCGGCCTGACGTATGTTGTCGCGCATGGTTTCCATGTATTTCTGATCGTCGCCCCATGTGCCGTATTCGTTTTCTACCTGTACCATGATGATCGGCCCTCCGTTTTGGATTTGCAGTGGAGCCAGTTGCTTGCCCGCCTCTTTCAGATAGATGTTTACCCTCTCCATAAAGAAATTATCCGACAAACGGCGAACCTTCAGATCCTGTTTCTTCAGTAACCACCAGGGCAAGCCGCCCATGTCCCATTCACCGCATACGTATGGCCCGGGACGAAGAATACAGTACATGCCGTTTTTCTGAATCAGACGAACAAATTCAGCTACGTCTTTTTCTCCGGTAAAATCAAAAATACCCTGTTGCTGTTCGTGGAAGTTCCAGAAGATGTAAATGCAAATGGTGTTCATTCCCATTGCTTTGCATAGCTTGATCCGCTCGTCCCAGTGGGCTTTCGGAATGCGCGTATAGTGTAGCTCTCCGGCTCTTACCACAAAAGGTTTGCCGTTGAGCAGGAACGTGTTTTGACCGACGGTAAATGTACCGGGAGCGTTTTTATCAGATGCTTTTGCCGATGTTGAAATGGTTATCGCAAATACGAAAAAAAGAATGGAAAGAAGATGCTTTTTCATCTGTGACTAAAATTTGAATCAGTTAAAACTACATGTTGCTGAGAACTGTCGATACAAAATAGAGTTGTTTCAGGCTTCATGACCGGTTCAGTCGTGAAGTTATTATTGGTTCAAAAAATGAATGGGTTATTTGGTTTTCTCTTCCGCTAAACGTTTTTCCCAGGTCCATGCCGATCGAAGGGTCTCCTCAATAGATTCGACTGCTGTCCAGCCGAGTACTTTGTTTGCTCGTTCCGGATTGGCCCACACCTTTTCGATATCTCCATCCCGACGCCCGACTATTTTGTGCGGAACTTCAACACCATTCACTTTTTGGAAAATGTCGATGATTTCAACCACCGATAGTCCGCGCCCCGTACCCAGATTGAAAACCTCGACTGATTCTTCACTCTGATTGTCGAGCATACGTTTCATGGCTGTTACGTGTGCTTTGGCCAGATCCACCACGTTGATGTAGTCGCGGATGCACGAGCCGTCGGGGGTATTGTAATCGTTGCCGAAAACGCTCAGCTGCTTGCGCAATCCGATGGCTGTTTGTGTGATAAACGGCACCAGATTGTTGGGAACGCCATTGGGTAATTCTCCAATCAGTGCCGAAGGGTGAGCCCCTATCGGATTGAAATAACGCAACAATATGGCTTTCATGCTTTTGCCGGCATGCAAAGTGTCGCGGATGATCTCTTCACAAACCTGTTTGGTGTTCCCATACGGCGAAAGCGCCGGTTTGATCGGTGCATTTTCTGAAACCGGCAGTTCGTCGGGTTGGCCGTAAACGGTGCAGGATGAGGAGAAAACAATGTTTTTAATGCCATGCACAGGCATCAGTTCCAGTAAATTCATCAGCGACACCAGGTTGTTGCGGTAGTACAACAAAGGCTTTTCAACCGATTCGCCTACGGCTTTGCTGGCCGCAAAATGAATGATTGCTTTCACGCCCTCTTGCTTTTTCAAAAAGTTGTCCAGCCCGATATAGTCGAGGCAGTCCAGATTTTCAAAATGAGGACGGATACCGGTTATTTTTTCGATACCGGAAATAACCTCCACGCGCGAATTGGAAAGGTTGTCGATAATGATGACTTCAAAACCGGCTTGTTGTAGCTCGACTACCGTATGCGAACCGATGTATCCGGCTCCTCCGGTTACGATTATTTTTTCCATTGTTGCCATTTTATTTAGCCCATAAATTTTCCGGATATACACCTTGTGCAATCAGGCTCCTGATCTTTTCAACCACCTGCGGACGATCTTCCGAATAAGTAACTCCGAACCAACGCGAAGAAGTATCCAATACCTTGCAGCTGGCTTTTCCCGCCACAATCAGCTCGTTGACCACGGTCGGGATGTAAAATTCCGATTTCAGTTCCTGCCCTTTGGCGCGAAGAAAGTTTGTAAAACTCTCTTCGGAATAGGCAAAGTAGTCGGGGGTAAAGCCCCACATGTTCATCGATACGGGCGTGTTGAATTCCAGCGCGTGTTTATCCCCTCCTTCGTTCAGGTAAAAAATGTCTCCGTCGTTGGTTTCGATGTGAGTCCGTTCCACTACCGAGGTGAGGTAACCGTTTTCATCGGTGGCGCAGACACCACGGCTTACAGCTCCGCTTTCGGAGAGTGTATTGCCGACACGGTAGCCCACCATGCAGTATTCATTCTTCTTGTCCGCAACCGCAACCAGGAAGTCAGCCAGCACCTGAAATGATTCACGGCCATAGAAATCATCGGCATTGATGATGGCAAAAGGCTCGCTAATCACCTCTTTCCCCATCAGCAGGGCATGATTGGTTCCCCATGGTTTGGAGCGTTCTTTGTTGTAATCAATTCCTTCGGGGATATACTCTATCTCCTGAAATACAACTTCTACAGGGATTAAATCTTTATAGCGGGGTATAATTTGTTCCTGAAAATCTTTTTCGAAATGATGGCGGATGACGAATACGATTTTGCCAAATCCGGCTTTTACCGCGTCATATACCGAATAATCCATGATGGTTTCTCCGTTGGGTCCCAGTCCGTCGAGTTGTTTAAGACCTCCGTAGCGGCTTCCCATTCCTGCCGCCAGAATAAATAAAGTAGGCTTCATTTGTAAGTTAGTCTGATTAAAACAAGGATGAATATACATTTATTTACCCTTGTTTATGATAAGTGTCATTTATTTGAATTTTGATAGGAATCGATCTGTTCAATCAGAGCAATTTGCTTGCTCCATCGCCGATTTCGGCAACATAAAAATCCGGGGTAATGGCTGTTTTTGCTTTGTAAGCAGCTCCTACCTTCTCAATGAATGTATCGATAGCTTCCTCTTTTACCAGGCTGACGGTACAACCGCCAAAGCCGCCGCCGGTCATGCGTGAACCAATAACGCCGGGAATCTTCCACGCTTCTTCGGCCATGGTGTCCAGTTCCAGACCGGTCACTTCATAATCGTCGCGCAGGGAAACATGCGAAGCATTCATCATTTTGCCGAATTTTTCAATCTCTCCGGCTTTCAACGCTTTTACGGCGTCGGTGGTGCGTTGCACTTCGGTTACCACGTGGCGTGCGCGTTTGTGTGCAATTGGGTTGCTTTCCAGGGCGGATTCCACTGCTTTGAAATCGGCTTCGCTCAGTTCTGCCAGATAGTTAATGGGACGAACTTTAGAGATGAGTTCGACTGCTTGCTTGCATTCGGCAACACGCTGGTTGTAGGCTCCCGAATCTAATTTGTGCGGACTGTGGGTGTTCGAGATCAATACCTTGATGCCTTCCAGTTTTACCGGTACCAGTTCAAAGCCGAGGGTGTTGCAATCGAGGAAGATCGCATGATCTTTTTTGCCATTGGCACTGGCAAACTGATCCATGATGCCACAGTTGACCAAAGCAAATTCATGTTCGGCCTTTTGCCCTATTTTAGCCAGTTTGGTACGGTCGTAACCGGTGCCCAACAAATCGTTCAGGGCATAGGCTGTTACAACTTCGAGCGCGGCAGACGATGAGAGGCCGGCACCGTTGGGTACATTGCCCCAGATCAGAATATCGAGACCTGTTTCAAATTTGACACCCCGTTTGATAAACTGTGCGATTACCCCCAGAGGGTAGTTTACCCATGAGTTTTCAAGGCGGGTGGTCAGTTGGTCGAATGGGAGAGTGGTTACTTCAGGTTGGTTGAGCGAACGAAAATTAACGACGTTTTGTCCGTTTTTGCGCAACAGCAGATAAGTTCCGAAACTGAGAGCACAGGGGAAAACGTAGCCGCCGTTATAGTCGGTGTGTTCACCGATCAGATTAACACGTCCGGGAGAAAAATAGATAGCTTCGGCAGAAGCATGATAAAAATTTTCAAACGATGATTTAAGCTCTTGTGTAGTCATAATATTCAATGGTTTTTATAGTGCGAATTTACAGGATTAACGCCACTTCGTAGGGGCGATTTTCATTCAAAAAGGGTACGAAAGAATAGCAAAACATGATTTATTGAACTGTAGAAGTGTTGCATGAATCGCTGCTATCGTGCAATGCCGTAGGAAGTGCACAATATTGGCGTTCTGATTTACCTGACTTCGAGTTCTGTTGTTGCCGATAGTAATCCGGGAGATGTAAATTGTATGACGGCTTTTCCTTTTTTGTTTTGGCTCTGAATATAACAGAGACCTCTTCCATGAAAAACTTTTCTTGTGCTGCTTTTATAATTTGTCATATCCCGGTTATTGCCGGCTTCCATGCCTAAGTATTTTATATTGCCGCTTGTCCGGCAAGTGATTTCATTGTCGGCCAATGTTACCGGATTGCCATTCTTATCAACAACCTGAATTTCAATTTGTGCCAGATTCCGATCGGCGGTCAGTATGTTTGTGCTGGCTTTGGCAATGATGGCATACGGAGCTTGTGCCGTAAGAATACTATCGCGGCACACAGGATTGTCGCTCTTGTCATAGCCGACAGCTTCCAGTTTTCCCTCCTGATAAGCAACGTCCCATGTAATCGTTCCTGTGGTATCATTGTAAATCTGTTTGTTGCCAATGGCTTTTCCGTTCATAAACAGTTGGGCTTTGGCCGTATTGGTAAAACAGACTACTCTGACAGAATCTCCTGTAGGATAATTCCATACATGCCATGGATCACCTGCCTCTTTGGCTTTTGAAATATGTTGAGTCCCTATGTAAATCATGGGGGCGGAACTCCACAGAGATTGGCGAAAATATGCCCAGGGTTTCATGAATCCGGCAAAATCGAGCAGTCCTGTTCCGAGCCCTCTCGAAGGCCATGTTCCGGCCTCTCCCAGATAGTCAATGCCAGACCATAGGAATTGTCCGAAAATATAGTCGTTGTCTCTGACCCTTTTCCATTCATTTAATCCTTTTCCGTTTTCACTACCGAAGATGATACGGTTCGGGTACTTCTGATGATCCTGAGCATAGCGGTTTTCGGTATAGTTATACCCGGTAATATCCAATGCGGAAGGATATTCGGTTTCGTTTGACATAATAACACCGGCAAGAGCTGCCGTTACAGGGCGGGAAGTATCATATTTCTTTACAATCGAGGCTAATCGTTTGGCAATGGCACCGAGGCGCTCGGCAGCAGGATGATCCGGCATGTAACCTCCATACATTGGTTGGTTGATGGTTGCGCCGTTCAATACCGGATGAGAATAGGGATCGTTTGGATAGTCCACTTCATTGCCGATACTCCATGCAAAAACAGAAGGATGATTCCTGTCGCGGCATACCATATCCCGCAAATCACGTTCACTCCATTCGTTGAAAAATTCAAACGACCCGTCGTAACCAGGTGTTCCGTTATTCCATCCGGTAAGCCATTTGCGTTTTGCAAACTCCCATTCGTCAAACGCTTCGTCCATCACCAGAAACCCAAGTTTGTCGCACAAATCATACAACTCCGGTGCCTGTGGGTTATGGCTCAATCGAATAGCATTGCATCCCATTAGCTTCAATGTGGTAAGTCGTCTTTCCCATACCTCTTTGGGTACGGCAGCGCCCAGTACTCCGGCATCGTGATGGATGCATACTCCCTTCAGCTTCGTCCACTCATTATTTAATGCAAAGCCTTTGTTCGGGTCGAAAGTGAAATTGCGGATACCTACCGGAACGGTTGTCCGGTCGATAATTTTATTGCCTTCCTTTATTGTCGCTTCCAATTTATAAAGATAAGGATGGCTAAGATTCCACAGGGCGGGATTTTCAATCTTCAGATCGATGGTGTCGGTTTGGTGTGTCCTGGAGGCAATAGCCATCTTTTCAGACTTATCAGCGACAACGTTACCCTCTTTATTGAGCAGACGGATATTCAGCGTGAGATCAGAATGGTTTTGAGTGTTGTTTTCTATCTCTGATTTGATTTGGAGGAGAGCCTCTTTTGTTCCCGATTTTTTTGTCACGCAGGTAATTCCCCATTGTGCAAAATGGATGGGATTGGCATATACCAACCAGACATTCCGGTAGATGCCAGAACCTGTATACCACCGGGAATCAGCCGATTTGCTGTGATCGACCCGGACGGCAATCATGTTTTTGCTCCCGAAACGGACGAAAGGGGTGGCATCGTAGGCAAAAGAGATGTACCCGTTCGGCCGTTTGCCCAACAGGTGCCCGTTGATGTAAACTTCGCTGCGGTTATAGACTCCTTCAAAATAGAGGTAAACTTTTTTGCCGGTTTTTTTTGCCGGAATATCCAGCGTTTTCCGGTACCATCCGATTCCCCCGGGTAGATAACCGATACAGCTTGCCAGTTTCGGGCTCAACTCACCTTCGGAACTCCAGTCGTGAGGAAGATCTAACGTTCTCCATGAAATTGATGGATCCATTTTGAACGCTTCGCACTCTCCTGAATGAAACGACCAGTTATCATTTATTTTTGAGGACTCTCCGAATGATAGCTGAGCACGGGATGTGTGAGAAGATACAATATAAACGAGCGTTAGAATAAATAATTTGAATTTCATGCTTCGCGGAGTGTTTCTTGTTGATGAAAGCACTTGATATTTAATCTGTTGATTGAAGAGAAGAATAAAAACCCATCCTGAGCTTTACCCAGGATGGGTTGAACTAAACTAAACCTATTAATCAATAATTCCGGTTACCGGATCAATTTTGGGCTCCTGTATTAGCAGCAGTCGACCATCCCGGATTCTGATAGATCGGAGAGGTAGTAACATCCGAACCATCTTTGGAAGTGATCAGGAAATGCTGGATGGCAATAGGACTCAGATAGTGAGCCATAGCCCATTTGTATCCATTGTAAGCCAATGATGTTGTTGTCATTTCGTAAGGACGTAAATACTGACTTAATGTCGGAGACGAAACGTTACTTGCATCGCCAATACCATATTTCAGAGATCCTGCAGCATACCAGTTTTGCATCGGTCCCCAAAGTTTGAAGCCTTCAATGTGGTACGGTGTTGCGATCATTTGATCCATAGCTCTCCAGCGTTTCAGGTCCATCCAGCGTAAGCCTTCGGCCATCAATTCGCATCGGCGTTCGCGACGAATATTGTACAGCGTTTTGTCAACAAACTTTCCGGCGGAATAAGCACCCCAGTCATTTTTCGCTTCCTGACTCATGTCTGTTGCAGCAATTGTTTTGTTGAAATCAGGATCAACGCCGGCACGGTTTCTGATTGCCTGCCAGTAGGCCTGAGCTTTACCATTCAGACTTCCGTTTCTTTCGTAGTAAGCTTCAATATAGTTAAGGTAAGATTCTACCGCACGGAAAACAATAGCGCCAGTATAGCCACCACCGTTAGCACATTGTGCCTGATCATAGTTTAATCCTTTGCGGATCACATAACCTGTCGAAAATTTATCTTCGGCCGATGATACCAGAATTAGCGGAACTAATTCTACCGGAGTTGCATGGTCTCCCGACGAATTCGGATACAATACATTAATCTGACCGGGGTTTTTCAGAAACAACCACAAACGTCCGTCTCTGTTTTTTCTGGCCACAGCGGCACTGTCATCTCCAAGATAACCGGATCCGGAAGCATAAATAGGTAAGCCGTTAGCCATTACAAAGTTATCAACCAGCCCGCGGGTTAAGCCCACAGCAGCATTCCCTTTTTGTTCATAGCAGGGAACATTGTGTGTTATGCCTAATCCTTTGCTATATTGTCTCCAGAAGAGCACCTCACTATAACCGGACATATCAACATCGGCAAACATTTTGCAGTATGGATTGGCATCGCTGTTTACACTGAAGGTTCTTCCGGTTTCGGTTTCTGCTGTCATCGTGTTATTGACCAGACTGATGTTGTCGGCAACCTGTTGGGAAGATGCGATGGACTGGTCGAGGAACCAGTTGATTTCGTTGTCGATGCTCCCCGACGGATACTGATAGCTTTTGTTGTAATCCTTGGATGCTCCCGGCCATCCGGTGCCATTGGGAGCGAAAGCAGTTCCTTTGAAGTACTTCAGCCATGTGGCTTCAAACAATGCCACACGTGATTTTAACTGGTATGCACAGTATTTCGACAGCCGGTTTTTCTTGCCGTCGGGAGCTGTGGTCTGCATCAGATTAATTGCCGAATCAAGATCCTGAATAATAAAGCGGGCTACTTCATTGCACGGCTGACGTTTGCTGGCTTCTGCCAGAGTTTGCCATTCATCCGGCAATACTGATTTGATAATCGGGAAATCGCCTAATTTTTGAAGTTTGTCAAAATAAACAAAAGCCCTGATCATATATACCTCGCCGATATAATGCCTGATATTTTCATTCGCTCCTGATAACGAACCGGCTTTTCTTTTGGCTTCCACATTGTTAAGAAAATAGTTGCAACTGCGAATGTTACCGAAATCCCAGTCGCCGCCGGTTTGGCCTACTTTCCATTGACCGGGAACATATTTATTGTCGTACGACGGGGATGCCATGTTATCGGTAGCAACGTCTATTCCGAATGTACCGAAACTCCAGTTCGCATGTGTTGGAAATACAGAATAGAGATTTACACTGTATGAGGCTAATTGAGATTCTTCATTTAAATAATTTTCGGGTGTGATAGACGCAACAGGTTGTTGGTCGAGAAAATTATTACAAGAACCCAGCAGTAAGGCTGCTCCTGCAAATATTGTATATAAAGTTTTATTTCTCATGATTGTATGATTTTAGAAATTAACACTCAAACCTCCGGAAAATACTCTGGACAATGGATAGGCATTACCAACCATCCAGGATACTCCTCCATCTACGGTTTCCGGATCAAACATTTTGGGCATTTTTGTGCATGTGAGCAGGTTTTCTCCCGAAACATATACTCTCAGCTTGTGAATACCTACTCGTTCGGTAATTGTGCGGGGCAGTGTATAACCTAACTGGAGGTTTTTCAAACGCGCATAGGCGGCGTTCAGCAGGTAACGGCTCTGGCACTGTTGGTTTTTTCCGTCGCCAAATAAAGGACGTGGATAATAAGAGTTCAGATTTTGTCCCAGTGGATTGTTTGCGTCGGCACGGAAATAATCGAGTTGTTCTTTTAATCCGGTCGACCACCAGATTCCCCACTTCCATGCGCCCCAGAAGAAGTAACTATCAGCAAAATAGTCTCTCTTTATTACTCCCTGAATGAATGCTCTGAAGTCAAAACCTTTCCAGTCGGCAGTCAGTTCTACGCCAAAAGGCAATTTAGGGGTTTTGTTACCGATCACTGTTAAGTCGCCATGGTTGGTGAGTGTATTGGCACCATTGTCAATTTTACCATCGCCATTGACATCAGCATACATAATGTCGCCGGCTTTCCAGTTGGATCCCAGTGCGCTTTGTCCACCATTCTTCAAAGATGCTAAGTGAGCATTCATTTCATCATCCGATTTTGCAATTCCTTTGGTGGTATAGCCCCAGATTTCTCCGTAATTTTCTCCGGAGTAATATTTATCCAATGTTCCGGTAGGGTTGGCATACTGGGTAATTTTTGATGTTGAGTTGGATAACAGAACTTTTACACCATAGCCAAGACCATTTGCAAGTCTGTCTTTCCAGCTTACTTCCAGTTCGAACCCTTGTGTTTTCATATCGGTGTTGTTGGTCTTGGGAACACCGGTTCCTAATGTTGCAGGCAATTCGATGCCATCACCTACCATGTCATTGGTATAGCGTATATAACAATCAAGAGAAACATTCAAACGGTTGTTAAGAGCTGCAATGTCTAAACCGGCATTCCATGTGCGGATTTTTTCCCAGCTAAGACCTGCACTAATGATACCGGGAATGGATGAGGTATTCGGTTGAGCTCCGTTTATTAGCCAGCTTCCGTTTGCTGTTCCTATTGGCATTGTTTGATACGTAGGGTATGGCAGAAGATTTCCATTAGCATCAACTGTATTCTGATTTCCCAACGAACCGTAAGAAGCTCTTAATTTCAATGTGGAAACGTAGTTTTCAAGAGGTTTCCAGAATGATTCGCGTGCCATATTCCAACCGGCAGAGAATGATGGGAACCAGTTCCATCTTTTATCGGATCTCCAGCGCGAAGTTCCGTCATAACGCATATTGGCTTCCAGCAGATAGCGTCCCTTGTAATCGTAATTTAAGCGTCCGAAGAAACCGGCAGTGGACCAGTTGTAATAGTTTCCTGAAACGGAAGGTGCTGCAGTCTTTCCACTGGCATCTACACCGTTTGTTGTGTTCAATGTCGGGAGATCTGCCACGATAATACCTTGTCTGTCGGCTGTTAAGTCGCGGTATTTATTCATTTCAGACTGGAACCCGACTAATCCTTTGAGCGTGTGTCCGCCTTTTAACTCTTTAGTGTATTCGGAGAACAGGTTTACATTGTAATAATTTGTGCGGTATGCCCCTTCGTGTACATTTGAGGAGGTGTTGTAGGCATAGGCATTGCCATTGACATCGTGATTGTATGTCTTTTGGCTATCCCAATGTCTGAATTGATCGTCGGTTTTGTAATTGAATTCTCCTGTGGTAATCCATCCTTTGACAGGTTCTAATACAATTTTAGCCTGCTGATACAGCCAGTCTTCCTGAGTCTTGTCGCGTCCTCCATCTCTTAAAGCCAAAGCGGGAGAGGGTGAGGAGAACAGATAACCGTTCGGATCGTATAGTGGAAGAATGGGCCATCCCTGACGGGCAAGATCGGAGAACAGGCCATCGCCTAATGCGGAAGGTCTCTGATAATCCTGTCTGATCCAACGCGTGTTATAGCCTAATGTTACCCATGGAGCCAGTTTCGTTTCAATTTTTCCGGTTGCCGTGTAGCGGTAGAAATTGTCACCTCCAAATCTCATTAAACCACCCTGATTAAGGTAGTTACCTGAAAAATAATATTTTGTAGTCTCATTTCCGCCAGAGACGCTGAAATTATGCTCCTGCGAAGGGGAAGAACTCTTGTAAACGGCTTTATACCAGTCGATGTTGTCGTTACCTCCGCCATAATCAGCCCAGTGAGAACCATTCGGTACCGATGTGGCAGGTAACCCGTTCGAACCGATGAGCTTTCCGTTTTGAAAATCTTTGATGCGCTTTAACCATGCATCGTCAAAGAAGGGGCTCGATCCACCGTTCATTGATGCTTCGTTAAAATAGAGAGCAAAAGTGTACGAATCCATCATATGAGGAAGCCGCACCGGAGAACTGGTTTTGAAATTGTTGCTGTAGTTAATGCTGATTTGTCCTTGTTTTCCCTTCTTTGTGGTAACCAAAATAACTCCGAACGGAGCTCTTGATCCATATATTGAAGAGGCTGCGGCATCTTTCAATACCGATATGTTTTCAATATCCTGAGGGTTAATCGCACTAAGATCACCTTCCATGCCGTCTATTAAAATTAACGGACTGCCGGAAGATCCTGTGCCGATGGTGGCGAGCCCGCGAACATTGACGCTGGGTTTGCTTTCAAGCATACCCTGATTTTGCGAAATATTCAGGCCGGCAACCATTCCTTCTAATGACTGAACAGCGTTTTGTACCGGACGGGCTTCCAATGCTTTTGAGTCGACCGTGCTAACTGATCCGGTAAGGTTTACTTTCTTTTGTGTACCAAAGCCAACCACTACCACTTCGTTCATGCCTACAGTTTTTTCTTCGAGGGTAACGTTGATAGAAGTACGGTTGTTGACAGCCACATCCATCGGGGTCATTCCAATATAGGAAAATTCAAGAGTAGCTGATGAAGGAACATTTTTGAGGAGATACTTTCCGTCTGCATCGGTGATTGTTCCTGTGTTGGAACCTTTAATTTTGACACTAACCCCAATTAAGGATTCTCCTTTTGTGTCTTTTACGTTTCCGGAAATAATTTCCTTCTTTTGTTGATTAGTTGTATTCTGAGCGGTGATTGTACTCACATGGCTCGTAAATGCAGGCATCAACCATGCAAATAGAGCTAAAAGACATAATGATTTCTTTCTGATGTTCATGGTCTTTAATTTTTAGAATAATTTATTAGTTGAAACTAAATGCATATGAGAATGGCAGGTTGCCATCTTCATGTTTCTGATAAAGGTTAATCTGTTTTGTTTTTCATATAAATTGATTTTGAGTGCATTTTATGGGTTGAATTTAACGGTGCTAAGGTATGCTCTTTGACGTATATCGGGGGGGATTTTTCATTCAAAAAGGATGTGCTGTCGATTCATAACCCGCTTTATTTGTTAATGTTAATCCGTGTTTGTTCGTGAATTATTCTTTTATTCCTGTAACATCAGCGTGAGATTTATGCCGGTTTATATCTGATGCCTGTTGGTAAATTTCTTAACTCTTTGACACATGCACATCAATATTTATTCCTCCCGGATTGCATTTACTCTCTATCCTTATTGAGAATTTGTTTTTTTATTCTTTAGTATATGTCTGAAATAAAAATATAAATAACATCCCCGTTTTTTAATTGGTGTTAGAATGAAAAATGAAAAGAACACGACATGTCAGGATGACAATAGTGATCTTTCTTCTTTTCTTTGGGAAATTAATAATGGAATTTTTCCAATATATTGTCATATAAATAGGCTTGCCAAAATCTCTTTCCTCTAATCTTTTTATTGTATATTTGCGCACTTCAAATGACAATAAGAGTTTTGTATCTCTTGTCATATATTAAACATAGTATTTCAGCGTTGCCTGGCATATGCCGGCCGTTATTCAGATCGTATTATTACGCCATAGGCCAGAAACGTTATGTTTATTGTGGTGTAAATCGGGATAACTAAAAGACCGAATGTGTATTAACTTGCAATACATTTTGTCTCTTTTGCTGATTTACGATTCTATCTGACCGTATAAAAATATCTACACATGAAACCATGCTTTCTCTTTTCCTTTTTCCTTTTTATATCCTTTTTCTCCAATTGGGTGATAGGTACCGAGCATAACTTTCAATTCAAACAATTCCAGTATAACGATCAGCTTCCTTCCAATTCCGTGCAATGTATTTATAAAGATCAGGAAGGTTTTATGTGGTTTGGAACCAGAGACGGTTTGTGTCGTTTTGATGGTTACCGCATTACCGTTTTTCGCTCAAATACGGTGAATCATAATAAATTGAAAAACAATAATATCCGGTGTCTGGCCGAAGATAGCAGGCACCGTTTATGGATAGGCACAAATGAAGGAATCAATATTTTAGATAAGGAAACGTATGCGATCAAATCGTTTAGCCATCCTGCGATCGGTCGCGACAGAATCTCGGATCTGTGCTCGGATAAAAAGGGCAATATTTGGATTGCAACAGGTACAAGGGGGATTGTAAGGGTAGATTCCAACTATCGTATTCATTTATATCAGCGAGGATCTTCATCCTCAAATCTACCATCTAACAGTATGATTACCATATCTGAGGATTCAAAAGGAAACATATGGGCGACCTTCTGGAATGGAGGAATAGCTTTGTATCGGCCGGATAAAGACACCTTTCAAACCTATCCTCCCGTTGGCAAAGCGAATAACCCGTTTAAAATACTGGAAGATAAAAACCATCATTATTGGGTGTTTACCTGGGGTGACGGTATGTATGCTTTCAATCCCGGAGACAGACAACATCCATTCACTCCGGTGTCATTTTATAAAAACGGCAAGCCGGTTAAAGAAAACAACATCATATACAGAATGATACAGGATTCAAAATCCGGCAATTTCTGGATTATCTCTTTTTCGGGTCTGGATGTTTTATCTCAGGTAAACAGCACAACATTTAATATCGTTACCAAAGAGAATATGTTCAAAGAGCCTTCCAACAAACTTTTTCATGAAATAATTGATGACCAGCATGGTAGTTTGTGGTTGGGGTCTGTAGGAGAAGGAATTTATAAGCTGGATTTTAATAATAATAATTTTCAGATAAATGATCTGGCACTCCTGACCCGAAAGTTGGGATGTCCTCCCAATGTATATCATGTATGCGAATCGGAGGCCAATATTCTTTATCTGGTAATCGATCGGCTTGGTGTATATCGATTGAACACAGCAACGGGGGTTCTGGATAAAGTTTCTATTCCGTTCTTTTCCGGAAATGAAAACATTCAGGTTATGTATTATATTAAAAGCCAACATTCTGTGTGGATTCTAAAAGAAAATAGCAGGGATTTTTATGTCGTTCATGATGCCGATCAACGCCATATACAAACTATTACAATAGATAAAAATAATAGATCGACGATCAACTGTTTGTACGAAGATATATCGGGTAACGTCTGGATTGGATTTGATCAGGGCTTGTATAAACGGTCTGCAGATGGAAAAATTACGCTTATCAGCAGTAAAATTGGCAATATAGTCAATTTGACGGGTGATAATCAGGGAAATATATGGGTCGGAACAGAGCGACAGGGTGCTTTTCGTGTACGTTTTGATAAATTCAGACAGACCTTGGCCGGAATTGATAATTTTAGTGAGAAAGCAGGTAATTTGCAAAGCAACTCCATTCAGACTGTTTGTTGCGGCAAATCGGGAAATGTTTATCTGGGAAGCCGGGAGGGAAGTATTTATCAATACGCTCCAACAACAGGAAATATAGTAGATATAAGCTATAAGTACGGCATTACCGAAGATGCTATTCTGGACATTATAGAAGATAATTATGGACTGTTGTGGATTTCTACCACGAAGAAGATTATCCGGTATAATCCGCAAAATCACGTTTCGATGTACTATACCTCCACCGACGGTATCTTGGTAAGCTCTTTTTCAAAAAGCGCTGCCATAAAACTTAAAAACGGACAGATATTGTTTGGCGGCAATAAAGGCTTTTGCTTATTCAACCCAACACCAGCAAGCCGCTATTTCACTTCTGCAGCAAAAGTAAAAATTACGAATATCGATATTAATAATCAGTCGGTATTCGACAAGGTTGATGATTCGCGTTTTGATTTAAAAAATAACAAGATAGTATTAAAGCCGAACGATGATAATTTGGGCCTCGAATTTTCTTCATTGAATTATGTAGCGGCGGATAAAATTCAGTATGCTTACCGGCTCATTGGTATTGATAAAGATTGGGTCTATCCCGGTAGTAGTCGCAGGTATGTGAATTATACCAATTTGCCTTCCGGTAAATATGTCTTTGAAGTGAAAGCGACTGACGAAAACGGGCAGTGGAGCAATCAGGTATCCGCATTGACAATTATTAAAAAACCTCCGTTTTATCTGACCTGGTGGGCCTATCTTTTGTATTTGATAACGATTTCCTGCGTCATATGGTTTTTAGTCAACAGGGTGCGTCTGCGTAACGAACTACGGATATCGCGTATTGACAGGGAGAAATCGGAAGAACTTGCGCAAACCAAATTGCGCTATTTCACGAATATTTCGCACGACTTGCTGACACCTCTTACCATCATTACTTTGCTGGTTGATGAAATAGAAAAAAAGTTGTCAATCACAGAGAAGCCTAAAGTGGAGTTGGTGAAATCGAATGTGAATCGTCTTAAAAGATTGATTCATCAAATTCTTGCTTTCCGGAAAATTGAAACCGGCAATATGAAACTTAAGATAGAAGAGGCGGATGTGGTAGCTTTTGTTAAAGGGCTTTGCTACTCCAATTTTCAACCGTTGATTTCAGAAAAGCGGCTCGATTTTATCATCAGTAGTGACCGTGACAGCTTTAACGCCTGGTTTGATAAAGATAAATTGGATAAGATTTTATACAATTTACTGTCGAATGCATTTAAATTTACTCCCGACAGAGGTTCTATTGAGGTAAGTCTGAAATTTACCGACCAAAAGAGCATCTCTTACTTAACGGTGTCGGTTCGTGATTCGGGTATAGGCATTGACGATAGAGATTTGCCGCATATTTTTTCACGTTTCTATATCAGTAATGCTTCCGATCAGAGCAAGAGCAACGGTATCGGTCTCTCGCTGGTCAAAGAGCTTACGGAAATTCATAATGGAGAAATCAGCGTTTCGAGCGAATTAAATAAGGGTGCGACCTTTACATTGCAAATTCCGGTTTCGAAAGAGGCTTATTTGCCTGAACAAATTTACGAGGAAAACAGTGTGGAGAGAGAGTCTGAACGCGAATTGGAGCCCGAAAAGGTTGACCTGCAGTTGACGGAGAATAGTTCTGCGAAACGAAAGGATTATGCAATATTGGTAGTGGAAGATAATAAGGAACTTAATCAAATTATTGTAACACACTTTGCTCCGTTATTTAAAATGTTTTCTGCGTATGATGGCCTGGGCGCATTGGATATTATCAGGACACAAACAATTGATTTGGTAATATCGGATGTCATGATGCCCGGCATGGATGGTTTGCATCTTTGTCAAACGCTAAAGAACGATGTGGTAACCAGTCATATTACCGTCTTATTGCTCACGGCCAAAATTACCACTGACGATCAAATCGATTATTTTAATGCCGGAGCCGATGCTTATATGCCGAAACCGTTCGATTTGAAAGTTCTTGAAGCCAGAGTGGATAACCTCATAAAGCGGAGAGAGCAATCGGTTTCTTACTTTAAGGATACACGGGAAGTAGAGGTTTCCTCTTTGCATTATGGTTCGTTGGATGAGGAATTCCTGAAAAAAGCGATAGAAGCGGTTGAGGCGAATATGAACGATATTAGTTTCGACTTCGACCGGTTTGCCGAGGTGATGAATAGCTCTAAGTCTACGTTGCATCGCAAGCTAAAAGCGCTGACCGACCTTGCTCCCGGGGAGTTTATAAGAAGTGTCCGGATGAAACATGCTTGCCGGATATTGGTGAGCAATAATGATCCGATTTCAGAAATCGCCTATATTCTTGGGTTTAGTGACCCTAAATATTTTAGCCGGAGTTTTAAGGCCGAATTCAATATGAGTCCGAGCGAATATCGTGATGCAAATCAACCGAAAGAATGAAATTGTATTTTAGTGGTACCCTTTCCAAAGGGTAGCGATGGCTAAACTAATTCTGTCGCTGTTGCATTTACTGCTTTTATCAAATCGGCGGGCGTAAGTTTGAGTTGCAGGCCGCGTTGTCCGGCGCTGATGTAGATAAATGGAAATTGAGTGGCGGAGGCGTGTAAAAAGATAGGGTAAGGCTTTTTCATCCCGAGAGGTGAACAACCTCCGCGTATATACCCGGTGAGCGGTAGCAGTTCTTTCATGGCAACTGTTTCCGCTTTTTTGTTGCCCGAAACGGATGCTGCCAGTTTCAGGTTTACCTCTTCTGCTCCGGGAACAATACATACGAATACTCCGTTACGGTCTCCTCTCAGCAGTATGGTTTTGAAGACCTGTTCCACATTTTGTCCGAGTTGTGCGGCAACATGCACTGCGCTTAGATCGTTTTCATCTACCTCGTAGGCAACCAGTTCGTATGTAATTCCCATGCGGTCGAGAATGCGGGCCGCATTTGTTTTTTGATGTTTCATTGATAGAGCAAAGAACAAAGAGTAAAGAACAAAGACATGTCCGGTTGTAGTTTAAATTCTCCAATTTTCCGGGTAGTGAGTACTGTAGACTGTCTGTTAAAAATCCATTTTCATGCTGGCGCGTATGCCGAAGTCTGAAATATCAGGGTCGTCGAGATAGGTCAGCCGTTTGACGAAATCGATGCGAAAGATACGCAAAATATTGCCGATTCCGGCACTTACCTCGACGTAGGGTGTGCGTCCCAATTTGTGCGTTGCGGCACTACCATCGCTGTTTTCGGGGAAGCGGAAGAGCTGATCGTTATACACCGGATTGTCGCGGGTGCCGACATCTCCATACAGTACTTTGCAAGAAACGGCTTCCCTCCAGTTCAGTTTTTTGAACAATGGAATTTTGTTCAGAAAGAAACCGTTGAAATTATGATCGATACTCAGAGCCGCATAGCGGTCGCTGACAAATTCGAGAAAATTCATCATGTTGTATTTGGTGTCATCAAACATGTAGTTCTGTGTTGCCTGATGGATGAATAACAACGGATAGGGTACAGTGCCGAAGAGTTTTGCCCCTTCCAGCGTGATGTCCGAATACCCCAGTACCGATAGTTTGAACCGTTTGAATGCCGTGAATCGTATTTTTTGATAATTGTAGTCGTTTCCAAAAGCTTTGTTCCCGATTTTGTACTCCAGTTCCAGAATCGGATAGCTCGTCGCTATGGAGAAACGGCTCATCTGTTCCTGATAATATTTTTCGTGAGGGGCAAATCGTAAGCGCGCGTAAAATTCCGATATTGGTAGACTGGTTTTATCGTTTTGGTGCAGACTGTAGTCCGAATAGTTGAAATAGAGCATTCCGCGGGGTGTTTCACGGACATACTGAAAGCCCAGCGTGTAGGAAAGATGGCTCGGATATTCGTGTAGATGTTCGATTTGTAAAACGCGGTTGTAGAAAAACTTGTCGTAGTTTCCCCGGGTGATGGCGGCTATGAAGTTGTAGCTCTGGGTAAGCGACATTTCATTGCCCGGTGTTTTGGCATCGTATTGATAGCTGAATTTCACGTAATTTGCCGGAAAACGGAAAATGCTTTTCGAATCGAGACCGATGGCTCCGGTAAATGAGTATTTCCAGGTTTGATCGTGTAAGCCGTACGCACCGTAGCCCGAAAGGTAGAGATGCTCGCTGAACTGGCTGGTTGTTTTCCCTCCGAACTGAAAACGGTAACCCTCTACCGGATTGTATCCTACAAAATTGTAAATGGAGCCGATGGCAATGGGACCGAACGATTTGTAGCCGTAGAGCAAAAGATAGATCAAATCCATTGACCGTTTGAATGTCGGCACTTGTTTCAGACTGTCGATCATGGTGTAGATGCCTTGTTCGGGATATGAGAGCGGCTGCGGACGGTTGGCAAACCAGTAACTATCGGGGTGTATTGCTACGCTATCGTTTTCCACTGTCGTTTTTTTGTAAAATGCTTCGTCGTGCGGAGTATCGGTTTTGTAGTTGTTGTATGTGGTGGTTCGTTGTCCGTATACGCCCAGCTCCGTTTTAGGCAATCCGAAGTCAATTGTCACCTGATCCGACTCTAATAGCCAGCCTTGCTTGTTCTCTTTTTTGTATAACAGGTTGATGTTTGCCTCTTT
Source organism: uncultured Microbacter sp. (assembly GCA_963678265.1). GTDB lineage: Bacteria > Bacteroidota > Bacteroidia > Bacteroidales > Paludibacteraceae > Microbacter. The sequence goes on along the minus strand of OY782761.1, from coordinate 167,169 downwards.
TACCCAGTTGAGGTTTATCTCCCGGTTGACCGAAAAATCGGCCTGTTTCACGGCGTAGCAGCTGTCGAGCGTGATGTAAAGATCACCCTGAAAGAGCATGTCGGTTTTGTTGCGGGGCGAAAAATAGAGCCGCACGCAATGCACGTTTTCCAACTGCACCGTATCCATAATGAAATATTTGTAGAAGGTCGGTGCGGCATTGGCAATAGGGCTTACAAACTGATTGGTCAGAAAGCTGATGTTATTGTCGTACAAATCGATGGTTTCGTAAATGTTTTTCAGATAGACGGAAATACCCTCCATGCTAAAATATTTACCATAGTCAACTGTTTTGGTTGCTTTTAGCACCTCTTTTTTATACTCTGGCGATTTACACAAGTAGTTGTCCGATAGTTTCTCCTGAATATAAAGAGGCAATAGCTTTTTGCCTTTTATGGAGAGAGTATCGGTATGGTTGAAAAGGAAGTGGAAGCTCTTGGGTGTATTGTCGGGCCGGAATTTGGAAGTGTAATTGCTGAGCCCGAAAATAATTTTCTCGTATCTCTTGTTTTCAAGAAACTGCCAGGATCCTTGCCGGTTGTCCGGTTTATGTGCAATTACTTTTTCTATCAGCTCTACCGCCGGATTCCCTTTGTTTTTGTAGCGTTTCTTTGTGGGCTTGACCGTAATCTCCTGAAGTTGCTGTGTCTTGGGTTTTAGTTTTATAACCAGCTTGTTGGAATGCTCTTTACGGTATTGTATAGTGTCGGTTTTGTATCCGACGCACGACAATTTTATTTTTCCTGTAGAACGAAGAAGTTTGAGAGAGAAGTATCCGTTTTCGTCGGTGATGGCACCTTCGCCCGAGCGGAGAGAGAGTAATGTAGCAAACGCGACTCCTTCGTTGGTTTGCGCGTCAACTACCCGACCTTCCAGAATGGTTGTTTCTTGTAACTTTTGAGCAGAGAGTACATTGTTGATTCCAATTAAGAAGAGAATCAGAGTAAAAAGACGAGAAATCAAGAATCTTTTTCCCATAAACAACTTCTAACTTTCTAACGTGTGTGTGGTGCAAAATCAGAAAAGAACTGATACATGCTATATTTTGCAAAGATATGAAATAAATCGGTCTTGAAATTTTAAAGCAAAAATAAAAATCAAAATCAATGTTATGTTTTCAATGCAGGCTCGTCATCTATATGTCGTCGGTTTCGGAAACAGAGCGACGATCTGTTTAATTTCTAAAATCCAATTAAAATGAACTATTATCCAGTTAAAATGCTCGCGTGTTCGTTGTTAGCGTTCTTTTCCTGCTATAACTTGTCGGCAGGCAGTCTTGTTTCAAGAGATTTCCCGGTTCGCTCTTTCACTGCAGTTGAACTGAAGGGAGTCGGAAATATATTTTTTGCTCAGGGAGATACCGAAAATGTCCGGATTGAAACGGATACCACGACCTTCAGTCAGGTTGAACTTGAGAACGAAGGCGATAAGTTAACCATCACTTCTACGGTCGATTTTAGCCGGAGAAGCCGTTCGGAGATGAATATCTACATCACGGTGAATCATCTGAAATCGGTACGGTTTAATGATGTGGGGGCTGTGACCTGTACCAACGAACTGAAAACCGACACACTCGATTTTTCCATGGAATCGGTAGGTAAGGCATCCATTGCGCTACAGTGTAAATTGTTGAATGTTCATTTTGCCGGCGTCGGTAAAATTGAGGCTAAGGGTAAGGCTTCCAGGCTGATGCTCGATGCCAAAGGCGTGGGCAATTTGCAATTAACCAATCTGCTGGCCAACGAAGCCGATGTTCGTTTCAGTGGAGTGGGCAATGTCGAAGTGTATGCTTCCGAGGCGATTACGGTTAAATCCAGTGGAATCGGGAAAGTCATATATAGGGGACATCCCCGAAAGACCGATATTCATAAAGATGGTGTCGGCAGCGTTGTGGCTCAATAAATATCTTTATAAACAATCAAAAATAAAAAACAGTATGAAACGAACATGTTTTCAAGAAAACATCAGTAAGATGAAAATGTTGTAACATGGAGTTCCATACGTCATCTATCTAAAATTATTATCGTATGAAAAAATTAGTGGTAGGATTAATCTGTCTGTTGATCGTGCCGGTCGCTCTTCGGGCAGCCGATGTGGTAAAAGAGATTCCGGTAGGCGCTTTTTCCGATCTTGAGGTGCGTACGGTCGGTAATGTATATCTGGTTCAGGGAAATAAAGAGGCGGTGAGGATAGAGTCGGATCGCGACGTGTCCGATTACATTGAGGTAACCAATGCGGGTAATAAACTTACGATAACCTCAAAAGGAATGCATAACTGGCGTGGAAAATTAGATATTTATGTTACCGTTCGTGAGTTGAATAGCGCTTATTTTAAGGCCGTTGGCAATGTCAGAACTAAAAATGCGCTGAAATCAAAATTATTGAAGATGACCGCTTCCGCAGCCGGCAATATCTCGCTCGAGCTGGATTGTACCGGATTTGAATGTCATTTTTCAGCTGTGGGCAATGTGAATCTGGCTGGTGAAACGGATAACGCCGATATTTATAATTCGGCCACAGGAAATCTTCGTGCCGGCGATTTGAAAGCAGGAACTCTTTCTGCGCATCTTTCTGGGGTAGGCAACGTAACGTTATGTGCCGATAAAGTGATCTCAATCGATGCCCATGGCACGGGCAACATTACCTACAAAGGTAATCCGGCAGTGAAGCATATCAGTAAACATGGTACCGGCGTAGTTAGAGCCGAATAATTTTTCTTGCGTGGGTTTATAACAAAAACAGTTGTCTCTTGCCGGCAGGTGAGCGACAAGAGACAGTTGGTTGAAATCTAAAAAAAACATAACGCTCATCCAAAGCCTCTATGGTGTACGTCTAATAAACAAAAATGAATGAGAGGGTGATTCAGGATCCGTTACCCTTTCGTTTGGAAAAATAACAGCAATATAAAATAAACAGTAAATTTTTATGGCAACAAAGTCTTGTTTGCAACGAATTGCAAGTGTAATATGTTTGGCGATAGTCTGTATCGGAATCGCAAAGGCAGACGGAACTATTAAGGGTCGGATCCTGGATCAGAATCATCGTCCGGTTGAATTCGCAACCGCGGCTCTCATCAACGCAAAAACCAAAGTACCTATTAAAGGTAGCGAAAGTAACAGTACGGGTGATTTTGTAATTGACAAAGTACACGATGGTACATATATTTTGTCGGTAACTATGGTCGGGTACAAAAAATACGAGACCGAGCAGTTTGCTGTAAATGGCAAAAAAGAGCTACAGAAAAATGTGGTTTTACAGGAAAGCACGCAGATGCTGAAAGAAGCGACAGTAGTTGCAAAACGTAAATTTATAGAACAACAGGCCGATAAGATGGTGATAAACCCCGAAGCTTCTATTACAACCGCATCCGAAAATGTGCTGGATATTTTGAAGAAAACGCCGGGTGTGACGGTTGATAACAACAATAACATCAGCCTGAAAGGAAAAGAGGGTGTGAAGGTGATGATCGACGACAAACCGACCTATGTCTCTGCCGATCAGCTGGCAACTTTGTTGAAAGGAATGCAGGGCAAAGACATCGAACGCATTGAAGTTATCGAAAATCCTTCTTCTCGTTACGATGCCGAGGGTAATTCGGGCATCATCAATATAAAAACCAAACACAATAAGCGTGCCGGTTTTAACGGGAGTGTTTACACCGGGGCTTCTTATAGCAGTAAACTTGGAGAGAATATCGGTCTCGACCTGAATATGAACTTCGGCAAACTGAATGTTTATGGTAACTATTCGTTCAATGAGTGGCGTGGCTGGAACTCGATGGATGCTGTGCGTAATTATGTAACAGGACCTTATATAGGTGCCATTCAACAGATAAATACGCATAATAATTATGACGGGAACGGGCACAATTATAAATTCGGAACCGACTATTACATTTCAAAAAAACAGGTTCTCAGTTTTATGGTTCGTGGTTCCAACGGACAAAGCAACAGTAAAACCAATTCGGTAACCTCTTTCCTCAACAGTTCAATGAAACTCGACTCGGCGCTTCATACCAAATCGGGTGAAAACGAACATTGGAGCAATATAACTTTCAACGGAAATTATAAATGGGATATCGATAGTACCGGGACCTCATTGACTGTCGATGCCGATTATGCCCGGTTCAAATATCATTCTGCTAATGACCAGTATGGAAATTATGTGGATGGTAATGGCAAGGATATGAATATTAACTCTACCATACTTGGATATCAACCCCGGGTCATCAATATATTCACGGCAAAAACAGATTATGTGCATCCTATCGGTAAAAGATTCTCGGTTGAAGGCGGACTGAAAACCAGTTTTGTGCGAACGAATAGCCAATCCGAGTTTACCGTCGATGATCCGACCAATACCGTGTGGAATACGGGACTGAAACCATATGACCAGTTTCTTTACACCGAAAATATCAATGCGGCTTATTTGAGCGGCAGAGGACAATTTGGTAAAACATCGGTACAACTCGGTTTGCGTGTGGAAAATACCAACTCGAAAGGAGATTCCAAATCGATGAACCGTGTAGATACCAAACATTACACCGATCTGTTTCCCTCTCTGTTTATCAAACACGATCTGAATCAGGATAATCAGGTGGGGCTGACCTATAGTTATCGTATCGGTCGTCCGGGCTATCAGATTCTCAATCCGTTTATGTGGTTGGTCGATCAGTATACCTACAATCAGGGTAACCCGTTCATTCGTCCGCAGTTTACTCATTCGCTTGGGTTGAACTACACCTATAAAAGTAAGTTCATTACTTCGCTGGGAATGAATCGTACCAACGATCTGTTTACTGATGTCATCAGGCAAAACGACTTAACCAAGGTGATGTATCAGACCCGGGACAACCTGAGCAAATCGATTGATCTGAATGCTTCTCAAACAGTTCAGTTAGACGTTACAAAATGGTGGCATTTCAATGCAACGGCAACTGTAATGTATAAATCAGTGACATCCAACGATGCTACTGCTGACAAATTCAAACGCTGGAGTTTTAATGCCAATTCGACCCAGAGCTTTACATTGCCTTGCGATATCAGTATGGAACTGGCCGGACGTTATCGTTCCAAACAACTCTGGGGTAATTTTAGTGCATACGAACAATATTCGGTCGATTTCGGAGTACAGAAGAGTCTCTTCAATAAGCAGGCTACTCTTAAGGTGTCGGTAGATGATATCTTTAATACCAATAAAGGTGGTGGTTTTGCAAAATACGGCAATGTCGATTTTAGCGTATACAACCATTGGGACAGTCGCACGCTGAATGTTTCGTTTAGCTATCGTTTCGGGAAAGATACATTTAAGACGCGTGCCAATCGCTCCACCGCCTCCAGCGAAGAGCAGAGCCGTAGTAGCAAATAAAGTAATAAGGAACGTTCATAGTTCTTTTTGTTAGTATTCACTTATGAAACAATCGTAGGATTTTAGTTTATTTTATGATTAAAGAAACCACCCCATTGTGAAATGCGGTGGTTTTTGCGTTTAAATCGGCTCACTTCCGTATAATTTCTTCACGAAGGAACTGTTTTTTGCTAAATGGATTTTGAGAGTAGAGGGCCTGTATGAAAGTGTTGCAAATTCTATTGAAATAATATTTTCTGTCTTACAGTGTGTTGTGGGTGGTTATTCTAGTTGTCGGGTGTCAGAGTAGGGCGTGATTAAAACGGAAAACAAGTCAAAAGCATGTAATTAATGTAGCCATTCTGTAACATAATGGTAATATAATCAAACCACTTTTGCTTCGTCATTCAGGAGAATGAAAAGATTGTGCAAAGATTTAATTTTAACAAACTAACCAAAATGATGGAGAAAAGATTACACATTAAAAGTGGTTTTTGCCGGAAAGGAGTGGCTCTGTTGTGTCTGAGTTTGCTCGTTTGCGGTACGTCTGTTTATGGGAATAGCCTGCACTCGTCGGAGGCAGGCAGTGTGGTGTCCGACCGGTCGACCAGATTGATTCATGGCGTGGTGAAAGATGCAATGGGAGTGCCTGTGATAGGAGCGAATGTAGTTATTAAAGGAACTTCTGTCGGATCTATTACGGATGTGAATGGCCGTTATTCTTTAAATGTATCGGAGGATGCGATTCTTCGTTTTTCGTTTATCGGATACAATGCCATGGATGTACATGTGGGTGGTCGTACAGAAGTAAATGTGGTGTTGGATAATAATACCGAAAATCTGGACGAAGTGGTTGTTATCGGATACGGAAGTCAGAAAAAGGCGAATCTTACCGGAGCTGTCGATCAGGTGTCGGATAAAGTATTTGCCAATCGTTCGCTGTCGAATGTAACTCAATCGTTACAGGGAGCGCTTCCCAACTTAAATATTACACTGGGCGATGGGAAACCTACCCGTACGGCCAGTTATAATATTCGTGGAACGACATCTATTGGTCAGGGTGGTAGTGCTTTGGTTTTGATCGATGGGGTAGAGGGCGATCCGTCGATGCTTAATCCCAACGATGTGGAATCGGTATCTGTATTGAAAGATGCCTCGTCGGCAGCTATTTATGGCTCACGGGGTACTTTCGGGGTGGTATTGATTACAACCAAAAGTGCGAAACAAGGTAAGACTTCGGTAAACTATATGGTCAACTCTACATTCGGCCAACCGGTAAATGTACCGAACATTGTCAGTGACGGTTACACCTATGCCTCCATGTTTTACCAGGCATATTATAATGCCCGTAGCGCAAATCCGGCAAAATTGAATAAAACGCAAATCTTCTCAACCGGTTGGTTGAGCGATTTCAAGGCCAGAAAAGATGCCGGAAATGCCTCTGAATACGATATTGTGAACGGAACGTATGTCTATTATGGAAATGAGAATTATTACAAGGACTTGTACAAAACATCCACCTTTGGGCAGGATCATAATCTCTCTATCAACGGTAGTTCCGGAAAATTCGACTATTATCTCTCCGGACGTTATTACGGATACAATGGATTGTTTAAGTATAATACGGATGACTATAATACGTATAATTTGCGTGCGAAAGAGTCGTTGCAGGTTACCGACTGGCTGAAGGTTACGAACAATACCGATTATTCGAAGTTGAAATATCATAATCCGATCAATGTCGGTGAGGGTGGTTCTATCTGGCGTAATATTGCCGACGAAGGACACCCCAGTAGTCCGTTGTTCAATCCCGACGGAACGTTAACCTACTCGGCGGCATATACTGTTGGCGATTTTGTATATGGAAAGAATGGAGTGGATACGGACAACCGGATTTTGAAGAATACAACCTCCGCAAGCGCCTCTTTTCTGAAAGATCAATTGCATGTGAACGGCGATTTTACATTTCGTACCACCGACAACAGAGCAACGCAAATACGGGTACCTGTGCCGTACAGCACGGTGAAAGGGATTGTCAATTATTTGAGTACAAACTATAACGATATTCAGGTTGCCAATCAGCGATACGATTATTTAGGAAGCAATATTTATGCAGATTACTCGGCAAAAATCGCACAAAAACATGCCCTGAAAATCATGGCCGGGTACAACTATGAAGAACAGACATTCAATAGTATTGCTACCCAACGCAATGGCCTGCTGACTGAAAATGTTACGAATATTAATCTGGCGTTGGGACAAACATATACCACGTCGGGAGGGTATAACCAATGGCGTACTGCCGGAGTCTTTTCGCGGGTTAACTATGCCTATGCCGATCGTTATCTGTTGGAATTTGACGGACGTTACGACGGATCTTCCAAGTTCCCGACTAATCAGCAATGGGGATTTTTTCCTTCAGCTTCAGCCGGATGGAGAGTGTCCGAAGAGCCCTTCTGGCATGTAAATCCGAAGTTGATTTCCGATCTGAAAATCAGGGGATCGTACGGTTCGTTGGGTAATGGAAATGTAAATCCGTATAGCTATGAAGAGTTGCTGAATATCAATGCCTCCGGTAGAATGCTGAACGGAGCAAACAACCCGTTGACAAGTGCTCCTGCTGTGATTCCGAACGGTCTTACATGGGAAACTGCAACCACGGCCAATGTGGGTGTCGATTTGGGTCTGTTGAGTAACCGCTTGCGCTTTACCGGTGATGCGTATGTTCGGAAAACCAGAAATATGTACACTACTGGGCCTACACTGCCCGATGTGTTCGGTGCAAGTTCGCCTAAAGGCAACTATGCCGATTTGACTACGCACGGATGGGAGATAACGTTGAGCTATACCGATAATTTCCGCCTGGCAGGCAAACCGTTCAATTATCAGATAAAGGGAACTTTATCTGACTACTTATCCAAAATTGATAAATACAACAATTCGACAGGTGCTTTGACAGATTACTACGTCGGACAAACTGTCGGCGAAATCTGGGGTTATCATGTAGAGGGGTTGTTTAAAGATCAGGCGGATATAGATAGCCATGCGGCACAGAAATTACTCACCGCCTCTTCGGATGGTTTGATGCACCCGGGTGATGTGAAATTCGGAGATCTGGATCATAATAACGTAATCGATTATGGCACGAATACCTTGTCGAATCATGGTGATTTGAAGGTGATCGGAAATACGACTCCGCGCTATACCTATAGCTTTACTCTCAGCGGCGACTGGAATAATTTCTTCTTCTCTGCATTTATTCAGGGTGTAGGTCGTCAAAATTGGTATCCGAGCAGCGAGAGTATGTTTTGGGGACAATACAACCGTCCGTACAATAATCTTCCGGCATGGCAGATGGGAAATATCTGGTCTGTCGACAATCCTAACGCCTATTTGCCACGGTATGTGGGATACAATAATATGATTGCACGGGGTGGTTTTGCCAACGACCGTTATTTGCAAAATGTGGCCTACTGCCGTTTGAAAAATGTTCAGTTGGGGTACAATCTGCCGAAAAACCTGATTGCACCTTTGAAATTGCAAAGTATGCGCATTTATGTGTCGGGTGAAAATCTTCTCTGTTTCTCTCCCTTGTACAAATGGACACGCGATATCGATGTCGCCAATATTTACGGATCCGACAAAGATGTGACGGATGGCAATTCAGGTGACGGTATGAACTATCCGACGCTCAGAACCTTTAGTGTTGGCGCCTCTCTGACTTTTTAACCGCTATCGGTTCGTTGGAATTGGTGAATAATAAACATAAACAAATGAAACAGATTCCGGTAGTCGGGTCGAATTTCATGTATCAAAAAAACAATTATTTACGTATGAAACGAACATGTTTTCAAGAAAACATCAAGAAGATGTCCCGATAACTATCGGGAATTGTAACATGGAGTTCCATATGTCCTTAAACAAGATAATTATTATCATATGAAAAAAATAATATTGCCTTTGTTGTTGCTTTGTACGCTTCTGACTTCGTGTAGTCTGACCGAAGAACCTCAGGCTTCGGCATCGTCAAAGCTGGTTTTTGGCACCGAGTCGGGTTTGAAAACGTATAGCTACTCTTTTTATTCGATGTTGCCTGATGGCGGTTCTGCCTATTCGCAGGATGCCATGGCCGATTATGGTGCGGTGAATAGCGTCGACGCGTTTATCAAAAAAGGTGCCTATTCCGCGGCCATCAGTTCGGGGTGGAACTGGAGTAGTCTGCGAAACGTTAACTATTTTATCCAGAATTGTACCAATCCGGCTGTGAGTGAGAGTGTGAGAAACAATTATATCGGGATTGCCCGTTTCTTCCGCGCCTGGTTTTATTACAATATGGTGGTACGTTTCGGCGATGTGCCCTGGGTCGACAAAGCGATGGATATTAACGATCCGGCACTCTATGCAAAGCGCGATTCGCGTACTGTAGTGATGCAACATGTCATCGAGGATCTCGATTTTGCCTGCAATAACATTACGCAAACGTCAGGTGATGGCACTTTGGTTTCCAAATGGACGGCATATGCACTGAAATCGCGTATCTGCCTGTTTGAAGGAACATTCGAGAAATACCACACGGAGTTGGGCATGACAAACACAGCGGGTCACTACCTCCAACTGGCGGCTACTGCTGCGAAATATTTGATGGATAATTCGGGATATGCGTTATACACGGCAAAAGGGGCATCTTCCTCTTTCAGAACGTTGTTTACCTCCGATGCGCCCGTTGCAACTGAATCTATCCTCTCGGTTGCCTTCAGCTCTTCGGCCTCTATTTTTAGTTCCGCCAACTGGTGGTGGACATCGAGTACCTACGGTCCGCGTTTGAGCATGACAAAGCGATTTGTGAATACCTTTTTGCAAAGCGACGGTACTCCGTTTACCGATAAAGCGAATTATGCCACGATGGGTTTCTACGATGAATGCCAAAACCGGGATGCGCGTCTGGCACAAACCATTCGCACGCCGGGTTATAAACGTGATGGCAATTATGCGGCGCCGAACTTTATGAGTTATGTCTATACCGGTTATCAGCCCATCAAATATTGTCTGGATGGAACGTCGTATGATAACGGACAGTTGAATACCAACAGTATTCCGTTGATTCGCTATGCTGAAGTATTGCTCAATTATGCCGAAGCGCAGGCAGAACTCGGTCTGCTAACCGATGCCGATTGGAAATTGACTGTGGGTGCGTTGCGTGCACGGGCAGGTATCACGAACGGATTGAATACGAAGCCGACTCATGTGGATACCTATTTGCAATCCAATTACTTCCCTGCAATCTCCGATCCTGTGATTCTGGAGGTTCGTCGCGAACGTTCTATCGAACTTGCCCTCGAAGGATTTCGTTTTACCGATCTGAAAAGATGGAAAACGGGAGAGCTGATGGCAGCAACTTGGGACGGAATATATGTACCGGCGTTAAATTCTCAAATCGATCTTGATGGAAACGGAACGGCAGATGTAATTTTCTATAAAGGTGCGGCAAACAAACCTTCGGGTCTGCCGTCTACGTGTGCCGCTATTAATGTGGACGGATCTGTGGGCATTACGTTGAGTAACGGTACTTCCGGAAATGTGATTTTTGCCGGCGATAGATATTGGTATCCCGATGGTCGTCAGTACTATTATCCTATTCCTGCTACGGCAATAACCAAAAATCCGAACCTGGCACAAAATCCGAACTGGTGATAAACCGGTAAAATACAATTGGGGAAGAGGGACTCGGTTCTTTTGAGAGAATCGGGTTCCTCTCTACCGTTAAAATAATGCAGATGAAAAAAATAGTATTTATTGTGCTGGCTTGTGTCGCGCTGTCCGGTATTTGTGCACACGCTGCGAATGAGAAGCATGTTATCCTGATTACCATCGATGGTTTTCGGCCTGATTTTTATCTTGAAAAAGAGTGGCAAACGCCGAATTTGCACAAAATGGTTTCGGAAGGTGCCTCTGCTTATGGTGTAAACAGCGTTTTTCCGTCGATCACTTATCCTTCGCATACCACTATCGTTACGGGTGTGCAGCCTGCAAGTCATGGCGTTTTTTACAATGGAATGTTTGAGCCGGATAGTGTAAGCGGGAAAATATACTGGGATTTTAACCAAATTACAGCTCCTACGTTATGGCAAACTGCTAAGGAGGCCGGACTGCGAGTTACATCGCTTAACTGGCCGGTATCTGCCGAAGCTCCGGTATTGTTTAATATTCCGGATGTCGGTGGGCGGAGCAATCTGGTTGCGCAGTATGCCTATCCGGAAGGAATAATAGATACGCTGAAAAATGAGCTGTTTCATACGACCGATTTACCCGATTTAGGCAAAGATCAGAACTCTGCCAGAATAGCGGCGTGGGTTATCGGCCGGTATCGTCCGAATTTTATGACTATTCATCTCTTTTCCGTCGACCATTTTGAGCATATGGCCGGTAGGCACGGCAGTGTGGTAGAAAGAGCCATTGAAGATGCCGACGAAAGCGTGGGTATTGTACGCAAAGCGATTCGTGATGCCGGTATCGAAGATAGTACGTTGCTGATTGTGACCGGAGATCATGGCTTCGGCGATGTTTCTGTCAGCGTTCAACCGAATGTATGGTTGGCGAAGGCGGGTTTGCTGGAAAATCCCAACGGAAAATGGAAAGCTCGTTTTCATGCCGCGGGAGGAAGTGCATTTCTCTTTCTGAAAGATAAACGCGATACAAAAACGTTGGCTCGGGTGAAAGCTCTGTTGGCTGGTTTATCGCCTGATGAGAAAAAATATCTGCGGGAAATCACTCCGGCCGAGATGGAAAAGATAGGAGCCGATCCCAATGCCTCTTTTGCTTTGTCGGCGCTGAACGGCGCCTCGTTTGGTAACGGCTACAAAGGGGAGGCAATCAATCCGGGCAAAGGGGGAACTCACGGTTACTATCCCGATTTCAGAGAGATTCAAACCGGGTTCCTGTGTGTGGGACACGGAGTGAAAGGGGCATCCACGATTCAGGAGATGAATCTTCGCGATATTACCGCAATCGTGCTGAAATATCTTGACCTGCAGATGCCTTCGAGTCAGGGAGAAGTTCCGTCCGGTTTGTTTGAATGACAAAGTTGTTTTATATTTGAATCGAAATAATACCTATTTACAATGAAGAGACTAATTTATCTGGTGTTGATGGCTCTCGGTTGTGCCGGAGCGGTTGAGGCTGCGTCGTCGGTCGATTTTACAGTGGCTACCTATAATTTGAGGCAAGCCAATCACGAAGATTCTGTTAAAGGGAACGGATGGGGGCAACGGGCTCCTTATATTGCCCGGCTCGTGCAGTTTCACGGATTCGATATTTTCGGAACGCAGGAGGCATTTTATGGACAGCTGCAGGATTTGACGCGTCTGTTACCCGGTTATGCCTATACCGGCGTGGCGCGCGATGACGGCAAACAAAAAGGAGAACATTCGGCTATATTTTACCGCACGGATAAGTTTCAACTGTTGGATCACGGCGATTTTTGGCTGTCCGAAGATCAGACCCGTCCCAATCTGGGTTGGGATGCCGCTTGTATTCGTATTTGTAGTTGGGGAAAATTCAAAGAGGTAAGTACCGGTTTTACCTTTGTCTATTTTAATCTGCACATGGATCATATTGGCGTGGTGGCACGGGCTGAAAGCGCCAAATTGATTCTGAAAAAGATTCAGGAGATGCCTGCAGATATGCCGGTTATGTTAAGCGGCGATTTCAATGTCGACCAGTTTTCTCCCTCTTACCAATTGCTGAATAGCTCGGGTGTGTTGCAGGATTCGTACGATAAAGCGGTGTTGGTATACGATCAACCCGGTACTTTCAATGGATTCGATATTAATGGCGTATCAAAAGGACGTATCGATCATATTTTTCTTACAAATCGATTCTCGGTGTTGAAATATGGTATTTTGACCGATACCTATCGTGTCGATCTGCCCGGAGATGCGCATAAACAACAGCTCAAGGCCAGATGTCCCTCCGATCACTTTCCGGTGATGATAGAGGTACGGGTACAGACAAATTGAGCGGTACTCGGTTTTATTTCTGGAATAAAGCGTAAATGGCCCGGTGCGCGGTTTTTACCGGGCATTGAAGTATAGGAGTAGTCGACCTACTCGGTTTTATAGTGTTGGATGCCTGAATAGTCCTTGAAAAGCGGAATTTATCCGTAAATCAAAAAGCTATTCAGGCATTTGCTGTAAATTCATGCCTGAAATACGGGCAAAAATCACTACCTTTGCACCCCAATTGACAATAGCCCATGACTACATTTAAAGAATTGAATCTCAACACCCCTTTACTCAACGCGCTTGATGATTCGGGGTATGTTCATCCTACAACCATTCAGGAAAAGGCTTTCCCGGTGGCCATGTCGGGACGTGATGTGGTGGGTATTGCCCAAACGGGTACCGGAAAGACGATCGCGTTTCTGCTTCCCTGTTTGCGCCAATGGAAATTCACCAAAGAGAAACATCCTCAGATTTTGATTCTCGTTCCCACCCGTGAGTTGGTGCTGCAGGTGGAGGAAGAGGCAAAAAAGCTGGCAGCCTACATGAATATCCGCATTGCCGGTGTGTATGGCGGCGTGAGCATGTCGAAACAGGTATTGCTGGTGAAAGATGGAGTCGATTTGCTGGTGGCGACACCGGGTCGTCTGCTCGATCTTACACTGAACGGAGTGATTCGTTTGAAGTCGGTGAAGCGGCTGATTATCGATGAGGTGGACGAAATCATGGATTTGGGTTTCCGCCCTCAATTGATCCGGGTATTCGATCTGCTGCCGACCAAACGGCAGAATTTGCTTTTTTCTGCAACCATGACTGATGAGGTGGTAGACCTGATGAACGACTTCTTCGATGCTCCCGAACGTATCGAAGCGGCTCCGATGGGAACTCCCCTGGATCAGATTTTGCAAAGCGGCTATCTGCTGCCCAATTTCAATTCGAAAATCAATATGCTAAAGCTCCTGCTTTCGCATAACGAACAATACAAGCGCGTGCTGGTGTTTGCCCTGACCAAAAAACTGGCGGACAATATCTACGAACGTGTCTCCGAAGCATTCCCCGACGAGATCGGCGTGATTCACTCCAACAAGGCGCAGAATAACCGTTTTGAGACGGTAAAACGTTTTCAGGAGGGATCGTACCGGGTGCTGATCGCCACCGATTTGATTGCCCGTGGTCTCGACATTGCCGATGTGTCGCACGTGATTAACTTCGACATCCCCGACGAACCCGAATTGTATATTCACCGGATCGGTCGTACGGGCCGTGCCGATAAGGAGGGAACCGCTGTTTCGCTGGTATCGCCTGCCGAAGAGGAACGTCAGCTGGCTGTGGAGGAGTTGATGCAGTATAAGATTCCGATGCACGAGCTGCCCGAAGAGCTCGAACTATCGGATGTGTTGACTCCCGACGAACTCGAAAAGAAGATTACCCGGAATATCCGGCTGAAAATCACCAACCCTGCGAAGGGTGGGGGGGCTTTCCACGAAAAGATTGATAAAAATAAAAAGGTAAATAATAAAGTGCGTTATTCCGAATTGATGCGAATCAAATACGGTAAACCAAAAAAACGCAGACCGAAACAGTGAAACAATTTGAAGATTTGAAAATTTGAGAATTTGAAAATGAATTGGTTTGAGAAACGAGTAAATTTGTACATCAGGTAGTACCTGTCGTTGCTTTATCATCCTCAAATTTTCAAATCTTCAAATCCCCAAATCATGGGATCTCCAAATTAATTTGTCAGACATATTGCTAATAAGTATAAGCCGTTTGTGGTGTGCCGTTTTCTCGTTGGCACATTGTCGAATCGGCATATTTTCAAATTGAATTAATGATTACAGTTTCCAATCTTGCCGTGCAATTCGGAAAGCGGGTATTGTTTCAGGATGTAAACCTGAAATTCTCTCCCGGCAATTGCTACGGTATTATCGGTGCAAATGGTGCCGGTAAATCCACATTTTTACGTGCTATCAGCGGTGACCTGCAGGCTACCAAGGGCAACATTATGATGCAACCCGGCGAACGTTTGTCGGTGTTGAAACAGGATCACCACGAATTTGACGATCTGACCGCTCTCGATACGGTTATTCAGGGTCATAGCACGCTTTACAGTATTATGACCGAGAAAGACGCGTTGTATGCTAAAGCCGATTTTTCCGATGCCGACGGTATCCGCGCTTCAGAGCTCGAAGAGAAATTTGCCGAACTCGAAGGCTGGAATGCCGAAAGCGATGCGGCCTCTCTGTTGAGCGGACTGGGCATTAAAGAGGATGCTCAGGCAATGAAGATGGGTGACCTGAGCGGAAAGCAGAAGGTGCGTGTGCTGCTTGCCCGCGCGCTCTTCGGAAACCCCGACAACCTGCTGCTCGATGAGCCTACCAACGACCTTGACCTCGACACGGTAATGTGGCTCGAAGATTATTTGGCCAATTACAACAACACGGTGTTGGTTGTGTCGCACGACCGTCACTTCCTCGATGCCGTTTGTACCCATGTGGTCGATATCGATTTCGGAAAAATAGAGATATACACCGGTAACTATAGCTTCTGGTACGAATCGAGTCAGTTGGCTTCGCGCCAGCAGGCACAACAGAACAAGAAAGCGGAAGAAAAACGGGCCGAGCTGCTCGAATTTATCGCGCGCTTTAGCGCCAATGCCTCTAAATCGAAACAGGCAACCAGCCGTAAGAAGATGTTGGAAAAGATCAACGTTGAGGAGATCAAACCTTCGTCGCGTCGTTATCCGGGTATTATCTTTACCCCCGAACGCGAGCCGGGAAATGTGATTCTCGAAGTATCGGGACTCTCTAAAGCCATCGAGGGCGAGATGCTGTTCGATGATGTGAACTTTATGATCGAAAAGAACGACAAGGTGGTCTTCCTGTCGCGCGACCCGCGTGCCATGACCGCTTTCTTCGAGATTCTGGACGGTAACCTGAAAGCCGACAAGGGCCATTTCAACTGGGGAGTAACCATCACACCGGCCTATCTGCCGATGGATAATACCTCTTTCTTTGAAACCGATCAGAATTTGATAGACTGGCTATCCGGTTATTCGAACGATACGCACGAGTTGTATATCAAAGGGTATCTGGGCAAAATGTTGTTCTCGGGCGAAGAGGTGCTGAAGAAAGCATCGGTACTCTCGGGCGGTGAAAAGATGCGCTGCATGATTGCCAAGATGATGTTGAAGAATGCCAACTGTCTGGTGCTCGATTCTCCTACCAACCACCTCGATATGGAGTCGATTCAGGCGTTCAACAACTGTTTGCAGAATTTCAAAGGCAATGTGTTACTCTCGTCACACGACCACCAGTTTGTGCAAACCGTTTGTAACCGCATTATCGAACTGACCCCGCACGGTATTATCGACAAACAGATGGAATACGACGAATACATTACCCGCGAAGATATTAAAGAACTGCGCGAAAAGAAGTACGCCGGAAAGATCTGATAAACTCATACTGAAAACGCCCGCATCTTGCACTGAAAAGCAATCGATGCGGGCGTTTTTGTTTTTTCACCTCCCAACCCTCCAAAGGAGGGCTGTAACATTGTGATACGAACAAAATCTTCTAAATTTTGTGACTAAATTCCTCCCCTTGGGGGAGGTTAGGTGGGGTCGGGGAGGCTGGAGCTTTCCTTCGGTATTAGCAAATCTGTTTGCGCAGTTATTGCTTCAACTCCAGAATCGTGGCGCGCGGATAAAATCCCAGCTTTTCGTAAAACCCCATCACCGATTCGTGTCCGTGGCTGACGATTAACCGGATAGGAGTGCACTGTTTGCTTTCGAGCCAGGCCATACTCTTTTGTACCAGCGTTTCACCCACACCTCTGTGTTGCCACGCCTCCTCCACGCAGAGCGAATCGATCTCACCTTTGCCGTCGTTCGTTACCGTGGCCACGCAGTAGCCCACAATCTCCCCTTCGGACTCTGCTATCCATATCCTTACATTCTCTTCGGGCAGTTTGTTCCATGCCATTGTCCGCTTTTTGAAGGTAAACGACGCATAGTGATCTTTAAAATAGACCGAGTCGTGCAGATGTACCCTGTTCAGTTTTTCCCAGAGCGGTTTGATCCGGTGCAATTCGCCGAAAGGGAGTGTTTGGTAATTGGGAAGAGGAGTCATAGCAAATTGAGTAGATAGCTTGCAAACTGGGTAATGAACAGCGCCAGTAGAGCCAGACAGATACCCTGTCCCGCAGCTACGAAGAACGAATGGCGGCTGTCGTAGGCATGATAGGTGACGGGGAGCAGCCAGTAGGTGAAGGGCAGGTAGAGTAGCACCGAGGTAACCACCCCCGGAAAGTATCCGCAAACATAGAGAGCACCCAAAATATGCGGAATAAAGGCATTGAGCAAGAATACCAGCAGCAGGGTGGTTAACAGAAAGCGTTTGGTGTTGTCATTTTTACCGGTGCAAACCCATCCGATGGCTATCCAGGCAAGCAGTGTAATCAGTACGATGGCCGGCACCATCTGTTGCACTGCCGGCAGATGAATAGCGAGCGTCTCGGAACGGACGAAGTATCGCATTCCGAAAGCCTCTTCGGTATTGTGCAGGGTAAAGAGCAATCCTGCAATAATGAGTTGTCGGTTGTAATGGATAGATGACATGGCCGGAATTCAAATTGCATTATTTATGGTGCAAATGTATGCAATTTTGGAATATGATGATACCGCTGTTATCTTGACTTTTCGTCAGGGTATGTATTAATTCGTCAACGAAGGTTCTTCTGCGGTTTAATTATTTTCCAGAATCTCTTCCGTGATCTTTACGGCCGATTTCACATAGTTCAGGCACTGCAAGCGAAACAGATCGAGCTCTTTTATCTTTGCCATTCCCTCGGGCGTATTCATATCCAGTCCGTTCATCAGGGTGCGGCAGGTGGTACAGCCATGCTCCTTCGAGAATTCCGTTATCAACCGGCGCGACAATTCGTAGGCGCGGGTTTTCTCCTCTTCGGTGCCGTTTATCCCCTTTCCGTATTTCAATCCGATAGCCATAATGCCTCCGGTAACGGCTCCGCAGGTCTCCTGGGTTTTCGCGATGCCCGATCCGAAGGGAGAAGCGAGGCGAAGCAGGGTATCGCGCTCGATGTTGAAGTCGGACGAGAAGGATGACAGTACCGATTGGGCACAGTTGTAGCCGCTCCGGAAAGTAGCGGCAGCTAATTCTTGTTTCTTTTCAGTTGCATTCATGATTATATGTGCTTTTTTTATGGATTATCCGGAAGAGGCTATCATTCCTGCTATTGCACAGAACTGTTGTTCTCCTAACTCCGTCCTTCAGGGCGGAGTAACAGACGCGTACTTATGAATGGGCTTTAGCCCTGAATGTTCTTTTCTGATTTTTCATTGTCAGGGCTGAAGCCAACAAAATGCTCTTCGGCTTTTGCCTCCGCCCTGAAGGACGGAGTAATTGTTTTTGGCATAAACTTAACCGGTATAATGTCTGATGATTATCCGCCGGTGCGATATATATGTTGAACTCGTCTTGACTTTTCTTTGGCACAATATTTTCTCCTCATTTTTACTTACTGACCCCTCTCACGACGACTTCGTATCGGAGTCAGATATTTATCGTCTGACCTAACCTCCCCCAAGGGGAGGAATTTGAGCACAAAATTTAGAAGATCGTGTTTGTATCACAATGTTACAGCCCTCCTTTGGAGGGTTGGGAGGTCAAAAAATGAAAAGTCAAGATGACTTCGTTATTATTACTCTACAAACAATTCGAACCTGGAGGCATAGAGCGTAGGGGTAAATTCGATAATGTCGTAGTGAGCCGCTCCGTGAATCAAAAACGGATCTTCGGCGATGATCTGCTCTAACTCCTCTTTGTCTTCGGCATTACACAGAATGATTCCTCCCGTGCGTGGTACCTGAGGGCCCGAACAGATAAACTTGTTGCGTAAATAGTTTTTGTTGAGAAAGCGGAGATGTGCCGGTACCAGTTCGTCGATTTTGTCGAGAGGTACCACATATTTCAGTATCAGTACAAACATAACCGTAATCTGTTTAAAAGTTAAACACAGGAGAAAAATTGTTGGCTGTTCAACCCTGCAAAGATACTGTTTATTGTCGGCATCAATACTTCCAAGGTTAATATTATGCTATAATATTCAAATCTATTTAATACATACACTATATCGTATATTGTTAAATAAAAATAAAATGCATGGTGCATGCTTTGAATTATGTAAAAAATACTCCAAATTTAGCGTTGAAAATTAAACAGACGAGAGATGCTTTTTGTTGCTATTTTTGTAAAAAAAGCCTCTGTTTTATCTGTTTTGTTTACCAAATGTGTTGCAGTTGCTTTCCGAAGCGTTGTTTTGCCATTCAATTTGTTTGACGATTACTTATAGATCTGTCTAAGGTAAAAATTAAATGAACACATGTTCCTTTGACGAATGGAATTCGGGTAATATATCCGATAATTGTCTACTATAGTTTGCCTGTCCGGTTTGCTCATCATCCGGCGCAAAATCTAAGTAGAAAGTTTACCATAGGAATAATGAGAATGGCTAACGCAAGTAACAAGTGAGCGCTAGAGCAATTGTAAAACCAGGAGACATAGGGTTGTGGTATGGCCGGAGGGTCTGTACTTCCAATCCGATAAAAGCAAAACAAACTGCCGACAGTATAACCGGGTGGTCTGCCCGACAAGAATAGCTGTCGTATCTGCTAACTAACCAACTTTTATGCACTAACCAAAATCTATCGAAGCGGGGAGATGAGCCCTGCTTGGACGGTGTGTTGTGTGTTGAAATTTGCCGGAATATCGTCCGGCCGGAGCCTTTTGAGCCGCGCTCCATATCTATTCTATTCCAATCGTAAAAAATTGACATATGTGCACAATCATTTGCAGCAAGAAAAAAATAATCTGCAATGAAAAATAAATTATCTGCGGTAAGAAAAAAATGATTTGCAACGAAAATATAATGATCTGCAGTGAGAGAAAAACAATCTGCAGTGAAAATAAAATGATCTGAAGAAAGAATAAAATGATCTGCAATGAGAATATAGCTATCTGCAATGAGAAAAAAATAATTTGCAACAGGTGTATGGCAAACAAAAACGAAGTATTTGTCCGAAAAAGTGAAAATAGAACGGATGCAAACGGACAAAGTCCTGAAACAAGGTAATTGCTGTTCGAATCAACAACAGAACAAAAAAATGTGCCGAATGCAAGTCATAAAAACATAAATCCGAAAACGATAGTATCGATATACAGAATGGTGCGGTTGACAAGGAGAGATGCTTTTTCTGTGAAATAATTATTATTTAACACTTAAAACATTTTGCTATGACTAACATCCAAAAGCAAAAACTGAGAATGTATGTGGCTCTATTGGCTTTCCTGAAAAGTAATCCGGATGTGCTGGCCAAGTTACCCAACGCTAACGAGTATATTGCTCAACTCGAAGCTATTATCGCCTCGATTCAGGCCGACGACCTTCTGCAAAAGCAGGATATAAGCGAAAAGACGCGCAAAAAGAATCAGCTGCAGAAAGATCTGATCGGCGCAATCGTCGATATATCGGAAAAGATTCAGGCTTATGCTTCGTTTGTAAAAAACGACGAATTACTCCGGGCGGTGAAGTATACCGAAAGCGATTTGAAAAGATTGCTCGATATCGAACTGTTGCAGACTGCCAAAAAGCTCTCGCTCAGTGTCGATGAAAACCTGTCGGCGCTTACACCTTACGCTCTTACCGCCGAAACTCAGGTTGTATACAATAAGCAGATTACTTCGTTTGCCGACTATCTTCCCGATTTGCATCAGCAGCGAATGGATCGGAAAGATAGTACCGAGCGACTGATAAAGGAGTTCGCTACAGCCGATGAAGTGATCGACAATATCGACCTGCTCACAAAAATTGTAAGCAAAACAGAGCCTAAGTTTTATTCCAACTACCTCACTACGCGCAAAGTCGACTACGCTTACGGAACGGTAGAGTTTGTAGGCTATGTGCTCGATGCCCAAACCGGCAACGGCATCCCCAACGCCCTTGTAACGGTAACGCCAAAAGAGGAGGGCGACGAACCGATAGCGAAAAACACCGCAGCCAAGGGAGGCTTTCAGATCAAAACCATCGGAATAGGGATATATACCGTAACCGTTACCAAACTGGGTTACGCTACCCAAACCATCGAGATAATTATTACCGGCGATAAACCGTATAACCTGACCGTGAAATTAGTTAAGAGTTGATAGTGTATGCCTGTAGCAACCCTTTGCAAGAGGGGTTGCTATTGAAAACGTTTTAAACGGGATTTACGCAGATTAAGGGATTGAGCAGAGAGAAAAGAGTCTTAACTCAGATTGACTCAGATTATAAGGATTACGCAGAGAGAAAATATAGAATAGCCAGTATCTGAGGAATCGTGTTCTCTGCGTAAATCGTTGTTAAGACAGTTGTTGGAATTGGAACAAAAATAGTGCGGCAGCAGAGGGTTCATTAAATATAAATTTATTATACAATGATTGATACTGATAAAGAATTACAGATAAATCTTGAGGAAGGTAAAAAATATCTTGATACAGGTGAAATAGATAAAGCGTTAATAGCATACAAACAGGCTATAAATAACAAAAGTAATGATATTTTAGCAAATAGTTATGTTGGATATGTATATTTTATAAAAAAACAATATTCAAAATCTAAAATATATTTAAATAACGCATTGAATTTCATTTCGGAAATAAATTATTCAAACTATAATGAAGATAGGAAGCGTAATGTTCAACATACAATAAAAATAATAAAATCTGACACATATGTTTTTCTGGGAATAATTGAAATTTCGAGTAACCCTATCAAAGCACTAGAATATTTCAATCAAGCAATTGAAATTAATGCAGAACATACATCGGCGTACGACAATAGAGGTCATTTGTATCTTGATCTTGATCAATGCGAGGAAGCAATAAATGACTTTGACAAAGCAATTAATTTAGATCCCAATTTTGTGGCATCATACTATCGTAGAGCTGCTGCATATCGACGTACAGAACAAGTACAAAGAGCATTCCAGGATTATGTGATTGTCGAAGAACTGTGTAGGGGAAGTCAACAATTAGATGAATATAAAAGGGGTTTATGGGAATTTTTTGCGAGAGAGGACTATAATGCCCCATTGCTTGTATATCGAATTATCAACCAGATTTTTTCATTTACAATATTTTCTCAACATAGCGCCTTTATTACTCAAAATCTAAAAGAATGTGGTAATATTGTGGATTTATTAGAATTTGTTGATAAATCAAATATGTTTGAAAAAAGTAAATTTGAGCTATTAAAAGGTGTTATTACATTCTATATGATTGATCCCTCTGTTTGCTTTAAGATTTTTGAAGAAAACATTAGAGAAAGTCGTGATAATCTACTTATTTCTCATTATTATTTAATACTAGCTAGTTATGATTATTTAAAAAGTGATTATAATGCTATCGTGAAGAATGCTCTGCTCAAGGCAGAGGAATATTTATCAAACAAATTCAATGATAGAGATATACTTCAAAGCTATTATGCTGGTCAGATATTTTTTATAAATGGAAGTTTTGAAAAAGCTTTAAATTGCTTTCTAAAGTGTGATGATTTTATTCCTGCAATTTGTATGAAAGCAATTTGTGCAAGTGAGTTAAATTTAGAAAATCTAAAAATCAAAACAATTGAAGAACTATTGATCCTACATAAAAACAATACAAATTTATTCCAATATATCAATATTCCCAACATTAGTATTGATGATTTTGAGACAACTATTATGAATTATGCTCATTGCAAAGAAATTGAGGGTATAGTAGACCTTTTAAATGATTTTTTAGAATCTTCTTCACATTCATGGAACAATATTACATTCCCAACAATTTCAAAGCTTCTCAAAATTGATTCTAATACAGAGAACGGGAAAGCCACACTACAAAAAGTAAAAATGTGGAAAAAGGATGTTCTTGATGACTTTTGTCATCATCAAGAACATCTATTAATGGGAAACATTAGAGATCATTTTATAATGTGGAACAATGAGGTTAATACAGATAAAGTAGAAGAAAGTATTGGTGCTGAAATACCATTGCTAAAAGATAAAAAAATTGATGTTGTTGGCTTGATTGACTACTTTACTGTTAAAGAAAAGTTAAGCGGTGAGGCTAGGTATTTGCTTATTTTTTGGACTCAAATATGTGAATATAGAAACAAGAGATTGACAAATAATCAGAAATATATAATAAAACAAATTGTGGATTTAGGATTCAAATACGCTTTGGTAGATTGTGGAATAGGAATATATACCTTAGGATTTATATTTAGTTTTGTGGGGATCAAATATTCTGCACACGAAATAACACAAAAGTTAACAGAGTTTATTGAGAATATTGTTTTTAAAGATAACCAGGCATTACCTGAGTTTTATAGCGATTTTAAAGATCAATTCGTTAGAACATTGCAAAATTCTTGTTGCCCGTAGCAAATTGAACCTGCTTTGAATTTGTTCATTGTAGCATATAAATAAAACAGATTTAGGTTCGGCGAATGACTTTTCTGTCCCGTCGGATTTCCTGTCCCGTCGGATTTGCAATCCGACGACGGAATTGAGTATAGGGATCTGCGATCCCGAAAAGAAAAAGATATAAAAGAGAGACCCCTCTGCTGGCGCGGGTCTCCCGACCCGTGCCGAAGAAAGAAACCGTACATTAGCGATGGGAAGAAAAACAAAATATAATCATCAAATCTGAATACGTATGAGAAACGGCGTGTTGTTAATTCTATTTATGGCATTCTTATGCAATGGATGCATGACAACCAAATCATTAAGAATTTTAGATAATCAATACAAAGGTTATCAGCCGATCGAGCCGTTACCGGTAAAGACTGTGGAAGTATATGCTGATAATACCTTTGCCACAAAACCGTGGGCTTCATTACGCGATAGTATTATCAGAAATTTGTTACCGAATCAATCGGCTCAGATTGCTATGAGAACAACGGATATAATGGGCAAGGTAAATTATCTGGCAGTTTCTGTAACCGATCAGGTCGGTAGTTATGAAGTAATGATGGATTTTATGAAATATCGGGTGGAAGATGTCTATGACCACGCTACGGTTGTCGGTAATGGCCGGATTGGGGTCGGTTTGAGAATCAAGGCTACTGTCGTTACCAATAAGGCCAATCTGAATCTCTCCAGTCTTACAAACCTTGGTATGGAGGCAAGTAGTAATCATTTGACGGGATTGTTATCTATTGATGTAATTGGAATCGACTCGAAAGATATTACTAATTACATACCATTAACGGCGAAGCTTGACGAAACATCGATTCAAAATGCTTTACAGGCCGTTGCTACCATTAAGTCGAAGATATGGGACAACAATGTAAAGCTTACCCCGCACTTGATCGCGTTTAATCAGAATATAGATTCGGCAGAAAAAATTATCAAAGAAACTATTGTCAGTGGAACATACGCTTATACACATTCCAGCGATATTGTATTCAACTATTGGAAACCGGATGGGAAACAAATCAATTCGGAACATCAGAAAAAAATAGAGGAGTGGAAAGCACAAAATAATATTGTATGTAGCATTACTTATTTTATACGAACACAGGAAATGGAGGCAAATCGCCTCAAAATGATAACCGATTTAAAACTAAACGACAATGGCACAGGAGATAATTAAAGATATTCCACAGACACAAGTACAGCAAACTGTGGATGATTTTCAAAGTGAAGGTTATAAGACCGAAGTGAAAAAACAAGACAATGGTCTTTATACCGTAATTGCAACGAAATAAATGTTTTCTCCGTTCTTCGTAGTGTGTAAAGCAGATTTTGTTCGGCGTAAGGCTCTGCCTACGTCGGATGTAAAAGCAAGGCTCCAGCCTTGCATTATCAAACACCTGCTGGCGCAAGAATGACAGATTAGCTTCCCCTGTTCTGTCCCGTCGGATTTGCAATCACGGGTGGTCGAAAGATTATTTTAGGTCAAAATTAAGCGAAAAAATTGGAACTTAAAATTAGACTCGTCTTATCAACCATTAATTACTATACTGTTGATAAATAATGGGATAAATATAATTTGGGGATTTACTTTGGAAGTAACTTTGTGCCGAATTATTTTTCAGTCATGTATCCGAATCAAAAAATAAATGTTCAAAAGATCATAGGCCTCGTTCCTGAGGCATTACTCAGTACTTTGTCCAAAGATACCAAAGTCGATTATTGTGCCAAGGTACTATATGGGGAACGTCTTTTCAACCTGTTATTGTATGGCATTTTAACAACTGACAGGACAAGCCAGAGGACATTGGAAGATCTGTTTAAGAGTAATCTTTTCAAATCAATGTTTTGTTACGATGCAGGCATGAAAGTATCCAGAAGTTCTATTTCAACTCGTTTATCCACTATAGATCCAGAGTTTTTTCGATTGGCATACGAACGTATTTATATGGAATTCTCAAAGTGTTTTACAACAGATGAACAGTTAAAATACAAGATAATACGAGTGGATAGTAGTATGATTGCAGAAACATGCAATAAGCTAAAAAAAGGAATTGCCCCTGGTGATAAGAAAAGTAAGGATCCCAACAAAGTTGTCAAACAAGCCAAATATACAATTGCCTTTGATGGATTGACAGCCTGTGACTTTAAGATATTTACAGATCCGTCTTACACTAGTGAAGATCGGGCTATTCCGGAGGTTGTTAAGCAAAGTGCAAATAAAGAAGATTCTGTATTAAACATTTACACATTTGATAGAGGAGTTTCTTCATCACAGACATTTTCTTCGTTTAATAAAAACCAAATTCACTTTGTTGGGAGATTAAAAACGAACAGGAAATTTCAAATTGTTGTTCAGGATACAGTCTGTGAAGCTTCAAATGATTTGGGTGAATTGACATTGATAAGCAATCAGATTGTCAATCTGCATAATCATGAAAAACAACAATTTGATGAGGATCATCAATATCGTCTTATTGTTGCCGAACGTAAAAATAAGATTGATACAACTCCACCTAAAAACAAAGGTAAATGCAAAAAGAAAGAAAACATATTCTATTTCATCAGCAATAACTTGGAGCTAACCCCAAAAGAAATCGCTGATATTTATAAGCAAAGATGGGATATAGAGGTGTTCTTTCGTTTTATAAAACAGGAGCTTAACGCAAGTCACTTCTTATCTGTTAGTGAGAACGGGATCAAAGTCATGCTCTATATGACATTGATTGCATCCATGCTATTGCTTTTATACAAGAAATTGAATGACTTAGGTTATAAAACAGCAAAACGTAGATTTACAATCGAATTATGGGAAACATTGGTCACAATCATTGTAAAAGAATGTGGTGGAAATCCGGCTTTAATGAATAAGGCATACTTCAGAACGTTTGCTTTGCCGTAAAAATTTTGAAAACAAAAAAAATGGAATAGGCAAAATCAACATAAGAATAAACAGCAAACTTCATATATGTATACATCTTTCGACCACTCGTGATTTGCAATCCGACGACGGAATTGAGTATAGGGATCTGCGATCCCGAAAAGAAAAAGATACAAAAGAGAGAGACATTTGAAGATTTTATTCAGCATAAACCCTATAAGGCAAATTAATAGTATATGAAAGGAACTTTTATGGTTGCTAATTTGAAAAAAGGATTGATACTAAGTTTATTGATTCTGTTGGTGGGTTGTTTCTCTGTGTCGACTTTCGATCAGTATGTTTACACACAAACAACGTCACTAAAAGTAGATGCATTGAATGTGATGGATCGTGCAACAACAGATTATGCATCTCAGGCCGATGTGGTTGCCGATTTACAATTGAAATTGCAAAAGATATATGAGTATGAAAGAAATCGCCCTAAAAACGAGATTTCTTTACAACTCTGGAATACGCTACTGGATTCTGAAGGAAACCTATTGGGAGGTTTTCTGCAGAGATGGAAAACCGAAACAAAACTACACGCAACATTTATATCGGAAGAAAAGAAGCTTGTAGGGAGGGCATTTGACGAAATTGCCGGTTTGGAGAGTGGAAAAATAAAAGCGTCGCAAATATCATTATCTAAATAAAACGATATGGCAACGAACAACTATACAACTATACTGAATGAATTGAAAGGAGAGATAACAAATATGGTAGTCTCTTCCGCGTCGGCCTATGCCGATGCGGCCAAACATGATGCGCAGGCTTTGTTGTCGGATATGGATGCAAATTTGCAAACATGGACGCAACAGTTGGCTACCGGAGAAATATCGGCACAGGATTTGGCTTTTCTGGTAAAGGCGCAAAAAGATCTTATGAAGATGCAGGCGTTGAAACAAGCCGGATTATCTGCCATTGCAGTCGATAAATTGAAAAACGATGTGATAAGCGTCATTACATCGACCATTATTGGAAAAATATAAGCCGACTTACCCGGGATTATCTCAGATTAAGAGATTACGCAGAGCAAACAAGTCTTAACCCGGATTTTCTCAGATTAAAGGATTACGCAGAGCGAGAATGGGGAGCGAAGTGAAAATAGAGAGGAGCCAGTATCTGAGAAATCTGGTTCTCTGCGTAAATCGTGGTTAAGACAGTTGAGGGATTGTGCAGAGAAAAAAATCTTAACCTGGATTTTCTCAGATTAAAGGATTACCCCGCTGACGCGGATTTCTAATCCGTGACTGAGAAGAACAATAAAAAACCCAATATAAAAAGATATTGTTTGAGAATGCCAGATGTAAAACAAGAGAGGCCAAGGAATCATAAAAATAGAACAGAATGGGCACAGAGCAGAGCTCTGCGTCAGCAAGGGGTACGTTTGATTTGGATACAGAACTGGAAATATGGATTTCGAGCGAACAACTACCGAGCATCACCAAGCAATTCAACAAATCTGTCAATGTTTATGATGTTCATAATGTTTTGGCGACACATGTGCTCAAATAAATCAAAAGTGACAAAATAATTAACAAGATTACAAATTTGCGCGAGCTGGGACATAAAACTTAACGGCAACTATTAATTAATATTTAAATATGAAAACGAATTTTTTCTTTAAGTGGATACTTGGTATTGTATTATTATTTACAGCATCATTTACAGTATTATTATATTCAATGGGTATAAAGGGAGATATGGATGCAAGCATCTATGTATTAATTTCTATCCCAATATTAATAATTAGCTTATTTATTATTTTATTATTAGGAATGAAAGATTTTAATAAAACAGACTTGGAAAAACATATCTATGATGAAAACAATACAACAGAGGACAAAAACAAAAATAACGAGATGGAAAAAAGCAATAACCAAATTATCTCTGAGATAAAAAGTAAAGAAAATGACTTGAAAATAGAAAGTGAGAGAATTAAAGAATTAAAAACTTTAATTGAAGAAGAAAATAAATTAAAACCAAATTTTGAAGGCCAGCTGTCTGATATAAATAAACAAATATTAGAAGTACTAAAAGAAACAGGATCTATTAATAATGAGGAAAAAATATTAGAAGAATTAAAAAAGAAAATATTTAGTTCTAAAGAAGAAGAAAAAATCAAGGAGTCAATATTAGAAGAACTAAAAAAAACAATATCTAATTTCCAAGAAGAAAAGAAAGACAAAGAATCCATATTAAATGAGTTCAAATCACAAAGAACTAAATTGGAAAATAGATTAGAGGTTATAAATAATAATCGCAATGCTTTAATTAAAAAACTGATTGACAAACTCAATTAGTATGATTTATAAATTGCTTTAGATCTAATATGCAAATGTATTTCACATCATATCACAAAGCTATCCTAAAAGATATTTGGAATAGTTCGGATTTTTATTCAAATAATTATAATAAAAAAGAATCTCCTTTTGATTTGGAGAGATATATGCAGTTTTGCTTTGACTGGCATAAAAAAAACAATAAGAAACAGATATTTAAACGAACAACTGTGAACAATGATTATTTTGTTTATTCGAGATGTGAATTTTCAAAAAAAGATAAAAAATATCTGGTGCTGGATAAAAATGAGATGATATTAGCCTTAAAAGAATTGGAAACGTTATTGAGTTTTCTTAAAGAATCGGCTTTAATTGATTTAGTAGAAAAAAAACAGCCTTTGTGTCTTCCTTTATTCATTGACAACAATGGTAAAGAGGAACCATTCACCGAAGGTTTAAAAATAGTACGTGATTATATTGGAATGACTATTTTGGTGCGTGAAGGTTATAAGAAATTCAAAAGATTTAATTACCGTACTCAAAATGAACTCATCACATTTCTGGTTGGAGTGTGGCTACCTACTATAATAGTAATTCTGACGATTATCCAACTAATTTTTAAAAAATAAACTTCTTATAATTTACAAAAGGTTTAATGCAATGGATGCACCATATTTTAAAACCGGAATTAAAGAGCTGGATACAATGCTGGGCATTGAAAAAAATTCTAATGGTAAAAAAGAGAATAATAATCGCATTGCACTGATAAAAGGAGGTCCTGGAAGTGGAAAAACTACTTTGGGCTTACAGGTATTGCATAATCATTTAAAGAGGAATAAAGAAAAGGACAAAAAGGATAACACTCAATTTGTCGCTTGTTATGTTTCACTCGAGATAGATCCTAAACTATCATCAGAGTATGCATCTTCTAGATTCAATTTTACTGAACTAACAGATAAAGTCAACTACTATCAGAACTCTAAAGAAGAGCTAAAAAAATCTTTAGAAAACTTCTATAGGCCAGATGGTGTTCATTTGCCAAAACTTTCGGATGTTATTTTCGACTGCTTAAAAAACAAGGAAGGTATAAAACTTTCGCAAGATAATGACGATAAGCTTAAAGTAGTTTTTGTCGATTCGTTGAATGTGCTTATTGATATGATACGTTCGGTTGTAGATAAAAATGTAAACGAAAGAGATATTATCAAATCGATTTGCGATATTGACTTTAACAACGAGAGTGATAAGGAAAAAGATGATAAAAACAAAAATACCATTTTTGTTTTCTCTGTAGAATATCATCCTACATGGGGGCAATCTAAATTGGCTATTTCAGAGAGCTTTATGTGTGATACTGAAATACTCTTATCCATAGAACCTGTTTTTGGCAGTAATGAGAAAAATGTTCAGAATATAAGTTCCATAGGATATAAATTTGAGGGGAACCAGGAGGGGGAAAAGAAAAATGAATACCGCTCATTTTGCAGGGTTTTAAAAACGCGTTTTGATAATCATCAAACTCGGCGTTGCAGTTACGATATAAATAATGGGATTGGTCTGCAATTTTATGAGTCATTTCCTGGAGATGGACATATCAGTCTTTTTTGTGAAAATGCGAAACAAAAAGAAGCTTGGGAAAGCTTCTTTATTGAAGATATTCCTCATCAATTTCCAGCGTTACGCCATGAAGATTTTGAGCGTAAACAAATGCAACAAAATTTTTCGAACCGCCGAAGATTTGCGAAAGTCCCAGAAAAAACAGATTTATATCTATCAAGTTACGATAACTATTGGATTCACTGGTTTACTACTGTAGATCAAAAGAGAATTATTCGCGATTTTATACAAAACGAATCAAGAACATTCAAAAAATATATCTCTGAAAGTAAAACCGAATGGGAGAAAAGCCAAAGAAAAAAAGAATTGGAACCTATAATCAGTTTTATTTTCAAAACTTTTCAAAATGATATTTTTAATTTACGTAAGATTAAAAACGAATTTACTGGAATCAAATTTCAGGATTTGAAAGGAAAGGAAGTCTATCTAAACTTAAAAAATATAGCAATTAATGCTTTAGAATATATTTCTATAAACGATATAGAGATATCAAATGTAGAAAATAAAGAGACTAAAAAAGAGGGTAAAAATAAAGAGGATAATACTATTGATGTAAAATATAAGGATATCAATAATGTGAAGAAAATTTATTTTACTGTTATAAATGAAAATGCCCCCCAAAAAATATCCATAAAATATATTGATGTTGAAGACAAGAAAAATAATAAAGGTAGGACAATTTATATTATTCGTAATATCAAAGGGACTATTTTATTTGTAACAGAAAACCAATTGGTAAACCAAATAATTTATGTGAGTTATTTTTATCAAAAAATCGAATTTGAGGTTGATAAGTCTGAGGATTATTTAATGTATGATGCCAGATATCATACTATAGATAGATCACAAACCATAAATGAAGTGTTTTTGGCCGCGGTAGAAAGTGAGAATAATGATTTAGTACCACAGGGTATTGTAATTCAGAAAGAGGAACCTTTAGATGAGGGTAAATTCAAATTCAAATTTGAAGAGTCTGATCGTATCGTTATAGAAGAAATCATCTGCCAATTCGTTAATGATAAGATGGAATCAAAAATTCAATTGACATTGAATAATTTTTTTACATCTAAAGGATTACGTTGCTTCTCTTGTACATGCTTAAACTACTTTTATTTTGAAAATATTATTACAGATGAAAAACTCAAATTAAAAATTTTAGAAGAACTAAATCAGAAACGTAATTCTGATGATTGTAACTTGAAGGGTATAAATATATTTGAAGGAGATAAATGCCCATGGTATAACAAGAAAGTGAGTAAAGAAGAAAGTAGTTTGAGTTTTATCCCTGATTCTTTTAGAACTAAATTAGAAGAATTGTCTAATGATAGAGGTAAAGAAAATATCAAGAATTTGATAAATGATGTCTGCAATTTTAAGAGCTATCCCAATATATTGCAAGAATCAAATAACCAAGAATATCTATGTGAAAAAATTAACGCCGATACATTCAAATCTGATATAGTAGAAATGTATTTACGCCTTTTAGAACATTTTGAAACAAAAAGTTTTCTGGCGCGAATAAATGTAAATCGTTTGAAAATATTTGGTGAAAGAAAATCAAACTTTATCAAAGAGCTGAACGACTGGGATCATAAAAATAACCGACCTATTCATTGCCGACAATCGCTGTTTGGCTTCTTTGATAGAGATAATTATATATCAATTCCGTATAATGCCAATATATCGATATTTGTTTATAGAAAAGACATTTTGAATGATTTTTACAAAAAGCTGAAGGAATCTCCAACTAAAATGGAAAGTTATGTCAACTCGGTTATAGATATATATAATAAACAGAAGCAAGCATTAAATGCGATTAAGGTCGATCGTTATAATCCTGATGAGGACAAAATAAAAATAGAAATTAAGATTAAAAAGATAGTCTATCAGAGTATAAATGATTTGTATCCAAAAACATGGGAGGAGATATTCGCAATATACAAATCATATGACAATAAAATGGATTTAGTTCTGGATATAAAGACTCCTGATACATATAACTGTACTTTCTTAGAACTATTATGGAATTGTGGTGGATCTTTCAATGTTTTGGCGGATTATAGCTTTGATACTCCAGAAGAAACCACAAAAAAGCACCTTTTACATGCTTATTATTTATTGGCTTATATGTTTTATTCAGGCATTTTGCCCGAAGATTCTACAGTCCAGCCTCCGGAATTTTCTGAAAGATATAATGATACAATAAATGAAAGGGATTGGATTTTTGGGCGTTTTTGGTATTCTACATTTGTTGAGTTATTCCATGCTAAAGAACAAGATAAAAAAGACACTAATAAATATCTTTGGAATCCAACAAAGAAAAACGAATTAGGTTTAATGCCTATGCCTGTTACATTATCAAAATATTTAGGAAAAGATAATCCAAATGAAGTAGAACATTGTGCGACGTGGGGAGATTGGCATTTGGGAATTATTCAAGGTAGTGAAAATATGCAACTTGGTAAAGATATTGTTGATCATTTATTAAGTAGCAGGAAAGTTATTGAGAATGCATATAACAATGCTTTTATCCCAACTACTGAGGATTTTTATAAGTTATACAAAAACACCAATTGTTTTAATCCTTCCAAAAGGGATAATATTGTTATGCCAAATACGACTTATAAGGAAATCCGATATAATTATTTCAGATATGCGCAATCGCGGTCACAAATATATGATTACAGGCATTGCATGGTGGAACTAAACACTATTCTGAAGTATATAGAAAATGTTACTATCAGAGATAGATATACAGGTCCTAATATACCCGATACTTTACCTGAATATATTGTTCATGAAATTAATCATTTATTGGATCATGCTATGGACGGAATAAAAGGTATTATTAAATTAGATAATAATTAAAAGAGTTTTAATCTGGATTATCTCAGATTAAGAGATTACGCAGAGCGAAGAGAGCGGAAGATGAAAATTTGAGAGCGGCCAATATCTGAGAAATCGTGTTCTCTGCGTAAATCGTGGTTAAGACAGTTGAGGGATTGTGCAGAGAAAAAAATCTTAACCTGGATTATCTCAGATTAAGAGATTACACAGAGCGAAGAGAGCGGAAGATGAATGGAGAGAGATCGGTATCTGAGAAATCCGGTTCTCTGCGTAAATCGTGGTTAAGACAGTTGAGGGATTGTGCAGAGAGAACAAGTCTTAACCGGGATTATCTCAGATTAAGAGATTACGCAGAGAGGAAATGGGGAGAGAAGTGAAAATAGAGAGGAGCCAGTATCTGAGAAATCTGGTTCTCTGTGTAAATCGTGGTTAAGACAGTGGTTGGAGAATATGCTATGGAAGATTACAAATACAAAGAGATAACCGGGAATATAATTGGTGCCGCCATGCAAGTGCATAAAGTACTGGGTACTGGCTTTCAAGAGGTGATCTATCAACGGGCGATGGAGATAGAGATGCCGTATTTCCATCTGAACTTTAAGCGTGAGTTTGAAATGCCGATTTATTATCGGGAAGAACATATCGGTACACGTCGCGTTGATTTTCTGGTCGAAGAGATCGTGTCGTTAGAACTTAAAGCGGTAACAAAGTTGGAAGATGTTCATTTGGCACAGGCAATTAATTATCTGGAGGCCTACAATCTGGAAGTCGGACTGTTGATTAATTTTGGCAGCAAGAGTCTGGAGATAAAGCGGCTGATGAATAAACGATATGAATCAGCGTCTTAACTCTAACCATCCGAATATGATGCAAGCATGATAAAGTTGGATTTATTCTCTGTGGTCATGGTTGATAACCAAAAATCAGCGATAGTTAAATCTGAGAGGAAAGACTCAATTATAAATTTGATAGGGTAAACAGAAATAATTTATTGGCATCCATAAATAAATATGATAACTGAAATTGAAATAAAAAGTTGTGCTAGTTATGATTCTACAGGTATTGATATAACAAATCTGAGAGGAATAAATTTTATCTATGGTGCTAATGGAAGTGGCAAAACTACTATATCTAATATCATAGCTAACCGACAGAAATTTCCCAGTTGTAAAATAATATGGGAAAATAACGTAGAACTACAAAGCTATGTCTACAATCGAAGTTTCATTGATGAAAATTTTGGTAAGTTGAAAAATCAGAAAGGTATTTTTACGCTTGGTAAGGGAGAAAAAGATACGAAAGAACTTATAGACACTAAGAAAGCTGAAATTGACAAGATCAATGTTGATATTATCTCCAATAACATAGCAATAGCTAAAACAAATACAGAGATAGCTGAGAATGAAACACAATTTGAAGGTGATTGCTGGGGGCAGTATCAACGTCTAAAAGATTTATTTAAACCGGCATTTAAAGGTTGTTCCTACAAAAACACATTTAAGGAGAGATGCAAAATAGAGATTGGGAATTCATCTGAATTATTGACTTTTGAGATATTAAAAGAAAAAGCAAGCCGCATATATTCCGGTTCTACTAATCCCAAACCTGATATTGTTTTAATCAATTTTAATCATTTAACCGACATAGAGACATATCCGATTTGGAATAAAAAAATATTTGGACGGGAGGATGTTGATATTGCATCTATGATAAAGAAATTGAATAATAGTGATTGGGTAAAATCAGGTCGTCAATATTATGCTATCAATGATGGACACTGTCCTTTTTGTCAACAGAAAGCGCCAGCCAATCTTGAAAAGCAGTTAAATGAGTATTTCGATGAGACGTATTTGAATCAGCTTAAAGAGTTAGGAGACAAAAAAACAGAATACATCACACAAACCACACTAATAGCTTCTCAAATCACATCACTTATCAATGCCAATAACGAATTAATTGACTCTGTTCGTTTGGTAGAATTGAATAGAATAATCGAAATCAAAATTGGGGCTAATAAGACTAAGATTGAAACTAAAATAAAAGAACCAAGTACGGTGGTTGAATTGGATTCACTAAAACCCGAACTGGATTTAGTCAATATATTAATAACAACGGCAAAGAAAAAGATAGAGCTTCATAATAATACTGTCAAGAATATTACCCGAGAAAGTTTTCAACTTACAAAAGAAGTTTGGAGGTATATTGTTGAACAATTAAAATCAGCATGTCAAAATTACAGCAATAAAAATACAAGGTACTCCAAGGCGTTGGAAGGATTATTAGAAAGCAGAAAGGCAAACGAAGATAAATTGGTCGGATTGAAGCGAGAAATAGCTGAATTGGATGCACAAAGTACGGGTATAGACTATACTAAAAATGAAATAAATGCTTTATTGGAAAAATTTGGATTTACTAACTTCAAGTTAACTGAAGCGACAGAAGAAAAAGGAAGTTATCAAATAATCCGGCCTACGGGTGAACGTGTTGAGCGAACTTTGAGTGAAGGAGAGAAAACATTTATTACATTCTTATATTTTTATCATCTATTGAAAGGTAGCATCGATAAAGCTTTAATAAGTACCGATAGGGTTGTTGTATTTGATGATCCGATTTCAAGTCTCGATTGCGATGTATTATTTATAGTAAGTCATTTAATCCGAAAAATAATTGATGAAGTACGAACAAAAACTGGTAATATAAAACAAATTATCATTTTAACTCACAATGTTTACTTTCATAAAGAGGTGACTTATAATATTAAGCGTCATGAATCTAATAGAATGAAAGACGAAACATTTTGGGTGTTACGAAAGAAAAACAATTTCTCTAAAATAGTTTCATATGATAAAAATCCGGTACAAACTTCATACGAGTTGTTATGGCGAGAAATTAAAGAAAACCCGGATGGTATTACAATTGAAAATTCCATGCGACGTATTATAGAGAACTATTTTAAACTATTTGGAGGTATTTCAACTGACGATATTTTAAATAGACTAAATGATGAAGATAAAATTGCAGCAAGCTCTTTACTGTCTTGGTCAAATGCGGGTTCTCATAGCTTAACGGATGATTTATACATCGCAACAGATAGTGATAAATACCTAAGAGTTTTCAAAACGATATTTGAAAAAACAAATCAGATTGCACATTATAATATGATGATGGGAATAGATACTGAAGCAAATTAAGTATGATAAAGCCCCGCTTAAGGGATTACACAGAGAGAAAATAGATAGAAAAGTGAAAATATAGAATAGTCGGTATCTGAGTAATCATGTTCTCTGCGCAAATCATGGTTAAGACATTGGTTGGAATTGAAACAAAAAATAGTGCGGCAGTAGCGAAAATATGGATGTACAAAATAACGTCAATAAATTGATAAGCTTAATTAGACCCATTGAAGAAAAATACATTCGTGTAGATAAAATTTTTTTGTTGGTAATCTGCTTATGGATGCCACTTGTCCTTTTACATGCACAGATTAATCTTTCGATAGAAAAAAACCGGTCGAACAATGTAAATTACATCAAAGTACATATAGCCAATTCATCCGATGAAGATATTTGGTTTTGGTATAGAAATAAATCAATGGCAGACAATTATTCTCGTATTACTTTTCGTTATTATTTCGGGAATCAGTGTCTGGGAACACACGAAAGTATTTATAGAACAAAAGAGATGACTTCAAATTACAAAACAGATCATTTCAAGCTAAAGAAAGGAGCATCTGAAGATTTTCTTTATAATATTGATCAAATACAAACGATTGTAAATGCTTCAAAAGCAGCAAAAATAAAAATTACATGTTTTATGTATGTAACAGGCGATAGTACGGGAAAAAACTATCGTATTAATAAGACAATAGAGTTTCCCTACTCCCGCGCGAATTGAAAAACCTATGAAGTTAATGTATCGCGTAGGCAAGCAAACAAGTCTTAACCCGTTCTTCGTAGTGTGTAAAGCAGACTTTGTTCGGCGTAAGGCTCTGCCTACGTCGGATGTAAAAGCAAGGCTCCAGCCTTGTATTATCAAACACCTGCTGGCGCAAGAATGACCGATTAGCTTCGCTGATTTGCAATTCTCGTTCAAGCTTAACGAAGTGTAGCCTGGACGCAAAATAGAAGCAGTCCCGTTGATACGGGATAAGACATTGATAACTGATTAGCTTTGCAAAACATTGTTTACGGTTACAAACCGCTCCGGTTTAGCTTCGCTGATCTTCGATTCCAGTCCAAGTTGTGGCTATTGCCAAAACTTAAACTAAACAACGGGCAAACATGAATCAAGAGGGATACAAAATCCATCTTATAAGCAAAAATATGATTATGAAAAAAATAAAATTAGCGCTGTTTTTTCTATTCTTGTTATTTATTAGTTGTGCAAAGGACAATGTTGATAACTCAGATGATAAGTATAAATATCCTGATGTTGCAGTTAAAGTAAAAGGAGATTATACAATTGATAAGGTATTTGATTTTATCAATAGTTTTGACATTGAAGTTGCAAGTATTAATTCTCCAGTTTATACATCTGACCTTCCCTCTGATAGTTTACAATATGTATTAGATTATCTTAATACAAAGGCTAATACGCATAACGGGAATGCATGGTTTGTAAGCGGATATTTGGATTATAAAACTAAAGTGATTACTATTTTTCCGAGACTATTCAATATGAAAAATACTACTTATCAGGCTGATTGGTTAGAATCAATGAAGATTTTAAAATTAAAAGAGGACACTGTTAGTACAACTGCTGGATGTATCATATATTTTCATGTGCCAAAAGGTGATGAGGAAAAATGGGTAAAGAAATTTTCAGAATATAAATTTGTAGAATGGGCGGATCTGGCTTACTCTTATGGTTTTCAGCCTGATTAATAAAACTGGCTACAACACGCGGTCATAAAATATTGGGATTTAAGTGATTTTGTAAGGGTAGCCTTGCTGGCGCACAATTGCATCGCGTAGGTAAGCAAACACGTCTTGACCGGGATTATCTCAGATTAAGGGATTACACAGAGCGGGAATGGGGAGAGAAGAGAAAATAGAGAGGAGCCGGTATCTGGAGAATCTGGTTCTCTGGGTAAATTACGATTAAGACAGTTGAAAGATTGCGCAAAGAAACAGAAATCATTTGTATATATTTGTGGTTACAAACCACTTTGGTTATGGATACAAGTTATCTATGCCGTCGAATGAATAAGAAACAAGTAAAGAATGACTTATGATATTGGAAGAATGGATGATTGTAAAGGAGTTTGAAACGCAGGTAGTAGGCTATCCGTATACGATTACAGCCCGGGTGCTGCAATTGAAATCGAGGAGTCCGAATAAAATTTATTACGGAACGGTGAGTCACTATTACAAGCCGGACAAACAGGCTGATGATGTTGTAATGCCTCAGGCACAGGGCCATAGCATTACGGCTGTTGAGAGAGAGTTGAATGCCTACATGAAGGCTTTTACGTCGATAGGAGTGGTGGAGAATGAAGATTTCGATTGTCTGAAGTACTAAACGAAATCCGCTCCGGTGTGTCGCCGTAAAAATGGGTTTGTCGCGTGTCAGTTTTTGTTTGCATATCATAATATGTCAGTAAATTAACTAACTAAAAAACAAATGCCATGGAAAAGAAACGCGTTTTTCTCAGCGATTTGCACATGAATGATGAGCGAAGCCTGCGCTATCCCGATGCGGAACATCATTACGGATGGCTCACTGCCGAAGAGGCTGCTGCTATTGCCTCTTTTTTGTCGTATGTGGGCAATTGCGACGATGTGTCCGAAGTGATTCTACTGGGCGATGTGGTCGATACCTGGGTTTGCCCGGTAAATTTGCCCCCTCAAACCTTTGAAGGTATTTTCACTGCGCAACAAAACCTCGGTGTGGTGAAACAGTTGAACCGGCTGATAAGTAGCGGCATCAAAGTGACCTATGTGATCGGCAATCACGACCTGCTGCTGACCGATGAAATTCTGCAACAATATATTCCGGGCATTAGTTTTATCTGCGATAAGGATACGCTGCTCGGCTATTACGGCGTGGGTACGTTGCGCGGAGAGCATGGAAACAAATATGCCATGTTTAATGCTCCCGACGCGGACAACGGAATGCCCACAAAACTTCCGCTGGGCTATTTTATCAGCCGCATAGCCGCTACCAAAGTGGCCAGAGTAAAAGAAAATATCCATGCCTTTGCCGATTCGCAGCACGGTTTGCTGACAAGGGACGACAAGATGTCGTTGCCCGAAAGTGTGGTCGATTTGGTTCTGATCTATAGTGATGTGGACGAAAATGATCCGATCATTATGCCGGATGGCACTGCGGTGACGGCAAAACAGGTGAAGGAAAAATATGCGGCTCTTTACAGGCAGTGGGTTGAGAAATATGGTCCGGAAAAAGCATTTCAGGCAGCATTGGCCGAACTGGGACTTTTGGGATATGCCGCCGATGAGCTTTCGAAAGAAAAGAATCTGAAGGTTGTTTTGTTCGGACATACCCATATCGAAAAGATAGAGGAGGAACCTTTGTTCTTACCCCAACATATTTATGCAAATACCGGTACCTGGTGCGAATCGCCCAAACATCCGTTTTCGTATGTGGAGACGCAACTGGACGAAAAGAACAAATGGCAGTATGTTCGCCTGATGAACTGGACAAACAATAACCCGGTAGCGGTAGGCGAGAAAAAAATCAGCGTGTAAACTGCCTGGAGTGCTTTTGGTCTGAAAGTACTGAAATGTTGCGTGGGTGCGATTCCCGTAAACAGTATTCTGGGGAAAACGTGATGAAGTTTTCCCCTTCTTTTTTAACATATAAAAAATTCTAAAAAGTCATTTTTGTGCGTATCTTTTCACCCGAATTGATCACGTACCTATAAAAAAGTAACGAAAGGAGGAACCGGATTATGTCACTCAACATGCCTTTTATCATCACCATTAGCCGCCAGTTAGGTTGCGGGGGAGCTTTAATCGGCGAAGCGCTTGCCAAACATTTCGGCATCTCGTATGCCGATCGTGAAATTATTTCGGAGACGGCTCAAAAATTTTCGATGCATGAAAAAGATCTTTATCAGCGCGATGAGAAGATTATCACCGCCTGGCAATCGTTTCTGCAATCGATTACCCGTTGCCCCGACCGGGTGGAACACCGCCCGTTGCCACCAACCGACAAAGAGTTGTTCAAAGCCGAAAAAGAGGTGATTGAACGTCTTGCAACAGAACGTTCGGCCGTGATTATGGGTCGTTGCGGTTCCTATATTTTACGCAATCATCCGTTGCATGTTGGTCTTTTCCTGTATGCCGGAATGGAGTACCGTATAAAACGGCTCTGTGTCGATTGCAACGTGCCGGAATCCCGCGCACAAAAGATGATAGAAGAGAGCGACAAAAAACGTTCGGACTATTTTCATCAGTTCACGGGGAAAATGTGGACCGACGCTACGCAATACGATTTAACGCTTCGTACCGATATTCTTGGCCCAGAAAAGACGGTAGAACGGTTAATTATGCTTGCTCAGGAGGTATTGACACAAAAAGAGGCAAAAATTATTGTGTGACTCCTGAAAAAACAGGCGAATGTTGAGATAATAACAATCTGACGTGCAACAGTTCGATCCGTTTTTCTTTACGATCCGGTATGCACATCGTATCAAGATCGACGTCAGACCTTTTCCATGATACACGTCCAGGTGTTTATCAATGTGTTGTCGTCGTACAAAGCCCCTTCGGCGTAGCAACAATTTCCTCTCCGCACAATTACCTCATAGCCGTTGAAAGCGCTGTTTTCGATGCTGAATTTCGAATAGATACGGTTGCGATCGATATTGAAAATCCCTTTTTGCAAACCCAATGCCGGATTACGCGATACATACTCGTATCGGCGTTCATCTATCCGGGTGATATCATAATCGTTCGTGAGTTTTTTATCGTCGATGTTTACCCAGCTGCTGTTTTTGAGATGCGATTCGTCGATAGTAATCACAGTTTCTCCCGATGCTTTTGAGATGCGACCATCGGCATCCGTAAACTCCGATTGTGTCAGCCACGTTCCGGGTTCCGATAAAAGATGTTGATTTTGCAGATGCATAAAAATGGAGAACAGGTTTTGAAGTCATCTTGACTTTTTATTTTTTGACCCCCAACCCCCAAACTGGGGGCTGTAACCTTGTAAAATGAACAAAATTTCCTCATTTTACGGGCGAATTCCTCCCCATTTTGGGGAGGTTAAGAGGGGTCGGTATTTGAAATTTAGCAAAAAATGCCTTTATTAGGCATATTCAGTCAAAAGTCAAGACAGCTTCTTTATGTGAATCGGTTGTAGTAACAAATTTAGGAGTAAAATTCCGGAATGCAATAGAAACGATAAAAATTATTAACGGCATATTTAAACCGATGGTTCGGTTCGCAGTCTAATAATCTGTTTCTGTTTTTACCTTTCGAATTTATTATCCGTTAAATTATATCTCCATGAAAAAAACGATTCTGAAAAAGCATCTTCTGTGTTGTGTTACGGCGGGAGCAATGTTGTTGCTATCTCCCGTTGTTTCTGCACAGAAACCCAAACTGACATTGGATTTCACACAGCCCGGTGCCACGGTAAGCCCGATGCTTTACGGCCTGATGACCGAAGAGATCAACCACTCGTACGACGGCGGATTGTATGCCGAACTGATTCGTAACCGCATTTTCAAAGACAATAAAACCAAACCGGAAGGTTGGAGCCTGGTACAACAGGATACCGCTTCCAGAGCCACTATCAAATTAATCGCTGCCGATCCCGACAACGTTCCTTTCGACGAGAGAAGGCACTCCTTTAACAGCGCGCTTACCACCTGCCTGCGTCTTGCCGTAGCCAAAGGAGGTAATCGGGTAGGGGTTGCCAACGAAGGCTACTGGGGCATCCCGGTGAAGCCGTCGACTACCTATAAAGCTTCGTTTTACATGAAAGGTACCGGTAGTATGCAGTTTCCACGCCGCCCGGGTATGCCGGCAAGAGCTCAAAATGCAATGCCTCCTGCTCCCGTTATCGAGAACAATACCGCAGGCCCCATAACCGTATCTATTGAAAGTAACGATGGTAAAACGGTATACGCGACCGGAACCGTTACCCTCGAAAAGAGTACTTTCTGGAAAAAATACGAGGTGACATTGACCACAGCTGCCAATGTAGCGCCTACTACCGATGCCCGTTTTGTGATCTCGACCGATCGCACGGGTCTCTACTATTTCAACTTAGTGTCGTTGTTTCCTCCCACCTACAATAACCGTCCGAATGGTAACCGGATCGACCTGATGCAGATGATGGTGGATATGAAACCGAAGTTCCTGCGTTTTCCCGGTGGTAATTTCCTCGAAGGACCCGACTTTGAAAATGCGTTCCCCTGGAAAACGACGTTAGGCCCTATCGATAACCGTCCGGGGCATAAAGGCTCCTGGAGTTATCGTCCGACCGACGGGATGGGCCTTTACGAATTCCTGATGTGGTGTGAAGAGATGGGTGCCGAACCTGTGTTGGCAGTATATGCCGGATATTCGCTCAATGGCGACCACGTGGATGCCGGACCGTTGCTCAAACCCTATGTGGAAGATGCTTTGGATGAAATCGAGTATGTTATCGGCGATAAGTCGACCTACTGGGGCGCCAAACGTGTTGCCGACGGACATCCCGAACCATTCAAGCTTACCTATGTGGAGATTGGTAACGAAGATTGGTTTGACCGCTCCAATAGTTACGACGGACGTTTCAA
Organism: uncultured Microbacter sp.; assembly: GCA_963678265.1. Taxonomy (GTDB): domain Bacteria; phylum Bacteroidota; class Bacteroidia; order Bacteroidales; family Paludibacteraceae; genus Microbacter. The sequence continues at coordinate 123,857 of OY782761.1, read as the reverse complement.
ACAGTTCCGCGAAGCTATCGAAAAGAAGTACCCGCAGCTGACCTGCATCTCGACCATTACCGATACGCAAAATCCCGATCTGAAAGTGACGGGTAAAAAGCCGGACGTGATGGACGAACACTACTACCGCAGTTCGTGGGAGATGTTTGCCAATGCCTCGCAATACGATAAATACGACCGCAAAAGTTCAAAGATTTTTGTAGGCGAATGGGCTACCCGCGAAGGAGCTCCCACCACCAACCTTCATGCCGCGTTGGGCGATGCCGCCTGGATGACAGGTATGGAACGCAACTCCGATCTTATTATCATGTCGTGTTATGCACCGCTTTTTGTCAATGTGAATACCGCCACAGCCACCGCGCCCAAAGCCTGGCAATGGGATTCCGATCTGATCGGTTACAATGCCCTGAGCGCTTTCGGATCGCCCTCTTACTACGTTCAGAAAGCATTTAGCGAATATCTGGGCAATAAAATCGTACCGACAACGGCGATGAATATTCCGACTCAAAATCCGCCTCTTTCTAAAAGAGACAGCATTAGCGGAACCAAACCGGCTCCGGTTCCTTCGGTCTTCTACTCGGCTACGCAGGATGATAAAACCGGTACTGTTTACCTGAAAGTGGTAAACGCTTCGGGCAAAACGCAGCCTGTGGAGATCAACCTGAAAGGGTTGGCTAAAGTAGACAAAAGCGGAACAATGGTAGTAATCAAAGGTGCAAAGGCGGAAGATACCAATACCATAACCGAACCACAAAAGATTATGCCGGCTACCCTTGCTATCAGGGGAATCGGCACGACGTTCTCGCAAAAACTGGCTCCTTATTCGGTCAATATTTTGCAACTCCATATTCAAAAGTAAAGGGTTATTCGTGTTTGAATATTGTTTGTAACAGGACAACAATTGATTTGTTGTCCTGCTATCGTGTTTAAAAATTCATCAAAATTTGATGGTAAAACAGTATATTTGCAGACAGGTTAATTAGAATATCTTAAGTAAATAAATAAGACTTGCGTATTGGTGCCGATAACCAATTGCCAATGCGGACGAGCATGATTCGTTTAATATATGTATAAGGGTGTGATCTCATCATGCGTTTCCCATCCGGAATTAATCTTAAAAACATGAAAAAAACAGGTTGCATTACTCTTGTATTGTTTTTTTTGATTGGAAATATCTCTTTTGCACAGAACAAGACTATTTCCATTACAAAGGCCGATTTGACAAAAGTCGGTACCTCCATAGCTCCTTCTCAGATAGGAGAGCCTGTGGGGTCGGTAAAGCTGTATGAACCACGCTGGATCGAAGCTACAGAGGCAACACCGGCCTATGCTGTCGTCGAGGGATCTATCTTTCCGGTCGATCCGAAAGGATGGCCTATCAATTTCCGGGTGATTCTTCCGGCCAGTTGGACGCAACATGCTATGCAAGCCGGTGGTGGCGGTATGAACGGAACCATTACCGTAAGAGAAGGTAAAAATCCGTTGATAAATAAAGGATTTGCTCTTTATGGAAGCGATTCGGGACACCAGGCCGGCGGAATGGGCTTCGGTGGGCCACAACAAAAGCCATTGGCTTCGGGTCCTACTTCGGGCGATGAATGGGCAATGAACGATGAGGCGATCAAAAACATGGGGTACATGCAGATGAAAAAAACGCACGATGCTGCCATGGTGATTATGGAAAGATTATACGGAAAACGTCCTGCCTACAATTACTATGTAGGAATGTCGCATGGAGGATTGGAGGCTTTGACCGTAGCTCAACGTTACCCGAAAGATTATAACGGTATTATTGCAAATGTGCCTATTCTCAGCTTCTCGAGCCTGATGTTGGCTCCCGAGTTGATCCGTATTCAGGAAATACCGGCAAAGAACTGGGTTACTCCGGCCAAGGTGAATGCCATCCGGGCCGAATTCCTACGCCAGTGTGATGCCCTCGATGGCCTCTCCGACGGCATTATCAACAACTACATGGCTGCCCGTGCTATTTTCAACGTAAACGATGGCATCGGTACGAAAGATCCCTGGGCTGCTTTGCGTGCTCCGAACAATGTCGATCCCGATCCGTCGGATAAATCGACCTCAGCCAAACTTACCAACGAGCAGATCAAAACGATGGAGTTTGTCTACAGTAACTACAAGTTTGCTACTCCTTTGGCCAACGGTGTAAAAAGTTTCGGCATGTGGCTTCCCACCACCGAACCCGACGGTTTTGGCATGATTGACAGCCGTCGTTACAAAGGGCAGGAGGGTGCAGATGCAAACGCACAGATCCATAATTTTATGGGGACACTGGGCGTAACCGGATTTTTGATGCAGGATATTAAAGCCAATCCGCTCGATTATGTCGAAGGTGGAAAATGGAATGATCGCCGCGAACTGCTTTCCGGATGGCTCGATTCTACCAATCCCGATCTTTCGGCTTTCTATAAAAACGGTGGTAAAATGATTCTTACCATTGGCACGATGGATAATATCGCATCGCCGGGCGCACAACTCGATTACTACCAGTCGTTGCTCAATAAGATGGGACGGCCTATTGTCGATAAATTTGCCCGTTTGTATGTGGTGCCGCAAGCCGGTCACGGATTGTCGGGACGAAGCTATAAAATGAATGGAGAGGGCAAACCGGTCGACGTAAAGAATATTCCATCTCCGAATGGTGATGATAATATGGATATGCTGGTTAACTGGGTGGAAAAGAAGGAAGCTCCCTCTAAAACGTTGATGGTGGATACCAAAGGCCGAATCAGCCCGAAACAACAAGGTGCCGGTTACCTGTTGTGCTCTTATCCTAACTATCCGAAATATGTCGGCGGGCCTACCGATCAGGTTTCGTCATACGTCAGTGCCGATAAATAACTCGCGACACGACTCTCTGCCGGTAACGGAATGAGATTCGGATATAATTAATCTGATTATCCGCAAGATGTCCTAAGCAAGCGGTGAATCTCGGATAATGTACATTATTGCCGTCGGTTTCAACCGACGGATAGCTGCTCTGTAATCCGATACGGCTTTAGCCGAATGGCAGTTGGGCTAAAGCCCCGTAGAAATGGCTATTGCTTCCACCGTCAGCTAAAGCAGACGGCAATAATGAATTTTCAATGCCATCTATTACTTAGTACGCTTTGCGGATAACCATTTAATTAAAAAACAGAAGCACTTTACTTTCGTGTGGTTTAATGATAACCACCGAACAGTAAAGTGCTTTTTTTATGGGTCAAATCTGTTTATCAGATCTGTTGAAGCGCCTGATCGAGATCGTCTATAATGTCTTCGATATGTTCCGTGCCAATGCTTAAACGTACGGTCGACGGATGAATACCCTGATCTTCCAGCTCTTCTGCACTAAGTTGGCTGTGAGTTGTACTGGCAGGATGGATAACTAAACTTTTTACATCGGCGACATTTGCCAGTAACGAAAAGATCTCTAAGTGGTCGATAAAAGATTGAGCCTCTTTTTCTCCACCCTTCACGTCGAATGTAAAGATAGAGCCTCCTCCGTTTGGAAAATAGAGTTTGTAGAGATCGTGATTCGGGTGGTCGGGCAACGAGGGGTGGTAAACCCGGGTTACTTTCGGATGGTGACTCAGATAATCCACAACTTTCGACGCATTCGCAACGTGACGTTCGACGCGCAACGAAAGTGTTTCCAAACCCTGTAGCAGAATAAAAGCGTTAAACGGACTGATGGTCGAACCGGTATCGCGCAGAAGCACAGCCCTGATGCGGGTCACGTAAGCGGCTTTTCCTGCGGCATCCACGAAGCGAACTCCGTGATAACTCGGATCTGGTTCCGTGAGTTGCGGAAATTTACCCGATGCTACCCAGTCGAAGTTACCGGAATCGACAATGACTCCGCCGAGAGAACTTCCATGTCCTCCGATAAACTTGGTCGCGCTGTGCACAACAATATCGGCTCCGTGTTCGATAGGCCGAATCAGATAGGGAGTCCCGAACGTATTGTCAATAATAAGGGGAATGCTATGTTTATGGGCAATAGCGGAGGTTGCTTCTATATCGATAATGTTGGAATTCGGGTTCCCTAATGTCTCGATGAACACAGCTTTCGTGTTGCTTTGAATCGCTTTCTCAAAATTTTGAGGATCATCCGGATCGACAAAAGTGGTCTTTATGCCATAATTCGCGAGTGTATGGGCAAACAGATTGTATGAACCTCCATAAATTGTTTTTGCCGATACGATGTGATCGCCGGCCTTTGCAATGTTGATTATCGCATACGTTACCGCAGCAGCACCCGAAGCCACGGCAAGTCCGGCAACTCCACCTTCCAGTGCCGTAACTCTGTCTTCGAATACCCCCTGAGTAGAGTTGGTGAGGCGTCCGTAGATGTTGCCTGCGTCGCGCAAGCCGAAGCGAGCGGCCGCATGTTCCGAGTTATGAAATACATACGATGTCGTTTGGTAAATAGGTACGGCACGCGAATCGGTAGCCGGATCGGCGTTCTCCTGCCCTACATGCAGTTGCAATGTCTCAAAATGAAGTTTCTTTGTTCTCATAATTGTATTGTATTAGAATTATTTTCTGCAACAAAGTTATATATAAGGAATAAAACATGAAACAATCATCTAAAAATCAGAATAAAAAACTAAATTTGCGTTTTGAATAGATCTATTTTTTACAATCGTTTCCAAATATAAAACCATAAAGAAAAATTTTCTATGAAACGATCCTGTCGCTTCGTAATATCTGAGGGTTCCCGATAGCTATCGGGAAATAATTTCAGCGATATGGAGTTCCATACAACCTTTTTTAAAAATAGTATAGTATGAATAAGTTGGACGAAACGGATCTCAACATCCTGCGTATTGTGCAGACTAACTCCAACTTGACGACAAAAGAGTTGGCCGAGCGTGTTCATTTGAGTACAACGCCTGTTTTTGAGCGGTTGAAACGACTTGAGAAAGAGGGGTATATTCAGCAATATGTTGCTATTCTGAATGCCGATAAACTGCATTGCGGATTTATTGTCTTTTGCCAGATTAAGCTGAAGCAGGTTAACAACCGGATCGCGCAGGAATTTACTACGGCCATCAATACAATGCCGGAAGTAGTGGAGTGCTATAACACCTCGGGTGAGTTTGATTACTTGTTGAAAATCAGAGTGAACGATATGGCTGCTTACCGTACGTTTATTATGGAGCGGTTGGGCATGGTGGATAGTTTGGCATCACTACAAAGTATATTTGTAATGGACGAGACAAAACATCTCCATGGACTGAATTTAGATTCGTTGTGATGGCTTGATTCTCATTGAACCGGTGGAGTCGTCCTGACTTTTCTCCACGTGCTCCAATTTGAATAAAACCGGCATCAAGTGTCGTGCCTAAGGTACTTTATTCTATTCAGAGGAGAAGCTTTTCTATAAACCGATCGTCCAGATGGGACTTAACATGCCACAGGTATGACTAGTTTATAGATATAATCAACAAACCGGTCGAAAGATTCCGTAGAACGGTACCCGGTGATGTATAAAAGACAGATTACCATCCTCTTATTTCAACGGAATCTTTGGACGCGTGTTCGCTCCAGTTGATATTTTTGTAGGTAATGCCGATTGATCGCTGAATGGAGATATATTGGCTGGAGGTGCCGCTGATATTGATGACCGGTTTCCCTGTATTGGGGAACTGTATGTTTACTAAATTGATATATTGCGAATTGTGAATAGTCAGATTCGGCGTCGATGGAGTTTTTAGTACGACGTCGGTTAGCGTTACATTCATCGATTCACTTATTTTTCCCCCTTCATCGGCAATAAATAGCCCGCTTTCGAGTGAGATGTTTTCCAGATTCATCTCCGGCAATCCGTTAAGAAACAGCGCCCGTTTGGCTCCATCGCACGAGATATTTCTCATGGTAATGTCTTTGAATGCCGGAGTCGTTTCGTCGGCCTTTACTTTGTCGCCTTTCTCTTTGGAACTGCCGTAGAAGAGATCGAATACAATGGCATCGCCTCCGATATGGCTCATGTTGATGTTCTCTATCGTAATATTTTCGACTACGCCACCCCGGCCACGGGCGCTTTTAAAGCGAAGTCCGGCATCGGTACCTTTGAAGATGCAATTGGATACCTTAATGTTTTTTACACCACCCGACATTTCGCTGCCGACGACGAATCCTCCGTGTCCGTGAAAAACGGTACATCCATCCACAATCAGGTTTTCCGTTGGAATGCCGCGTTTACGACCCGATTCGTTTTTGCCCGATTTTACGCAAATGGCATCGTCGCCTACATCGAACGTGCTTTTATACAGCAAAACATTCCTGCATGATTCGATGTCGATGCCATCGGTGTTTTGTCCCCATTCGGGATTCTGTATGTTGACGTTGGAAACAATCACATCCTGACACATCAGTGGGTGAATGGTCCACGAAGGTGAATTGCGGATGGTAACTCCCGCGATCAGTACATTTTTGCAGTTAATGAGGTCGACCATGATGGGGCGCAGGTAATCTTTGATCGTTTGCCAATCGGCTTCGTTTTTTACCTCCGGAACATTCTGGTCGCCAGATAGCAGGCTTCCTTTGTATGCACCTTCCGATGGCCACCAGGTGGCTTTGTTGTCGCTAAGTACGCCTCCGGAAGCTACCAGTGCATTCCATTCGGCATCGCTCACGGCTGATTTTTTTACCGGGCGCCACACCTGTCCCGAGCCGTCGAATGTGCCTTCACCGGTGATGGCGATATTTTCAGCGCCATCGGCCGAGATGGGTTGTTGGCAACGATATGTTTCCACTTCTTCAAAGTTGGCTTTGGTAATGGGGTAGAGGTTCTTGTCAGTCGAAAAGAGGACGGTGGCTCCCTTTGCCGTATTGATGCGTACGTTACTCTTCAATACAACAGGACCGGTGACCCACGTTCCGGCGGGAATCTCCACCGTTCCGCCACCTTTGGCAACAACGGCATCGATGGCTTTGGCAAAAGCCTGTGTGTTGTCCGTTTTTCCATCTCCTTTGGCTCCGAAGTCGGTTACAGATACGCTATTGGCCGGAAAAACCGGGGCTTTTATGCGTGCCATCTGAAAAGGAAGATTGGCGTAGAGGTATTGGGGAATGTCGGATGTATTTTGAGCAGATGCGGAAATAAAAATGCCGATACAAACGACTAAAAGAGATTTCTTGAGCATAATTGTGGTAATTGGAAATTGAGATTTCAAAATTACGCATTTTTAGAGAATGCCGGCTGCGGTTAACGAACAAACTCATTGAACGAAATGTAAAAAAATCGTCCAATGAGTTGTTATGTGTTGAAAAGGTTGGTAAAGAGCCTTTACTTAATCATAGCCAGTTGGCAGCACCAGAGAATAAACGGGCCGATAACTGTCGGGTCATTGTCGCGTTGCGGCTCGTGGATGTAGTAATCATATGAACCATCCCGGTAGGGTTTTCCTCCTAATCCGGCAACGGCACAGGCTTTCGTTACGTTGTACGAGCCATCGGCATCGATGCGGATAGCGTTTTTAATGAAGAGATTGAACGTTTTCTTCGATAGCATAAAATAACTCGGATCGATGTATCCTTTGTTGGCGGCTTTGGTGATTGCGTACATAAACATGGCCGTCGACGAACTCTCAAGATAGTTGCCTTCGGCTCCGGGTTTATCGGTTACCTGATACCACAAACCGGTAGTTTTGTCCTGATATTTCAGTAAGCTTTTAGCCAGATTGCTGAGGGCGCGTTTCATCGCCGGACGTTTCGGATGGTTGAGCGGCATATAATCAAGTACATCGACTAAGGCCATCATGTACCAACCCATGCCGCGGCTAAAGAAGGTAGGCGAGCATCCGGTGGTTTTATTTGCCCAATCCTCTGTTTTGCTTTCGTTCCATGCGTGATAGTAGAGTCCGGTTTTGGGGTCGCAGGTGTGTTTTGTAATGAGCGCGATCTGTTTGATCACATCGTCAAGAGTCTCCTTTTCATTAAAGCGTTTGGCATATTCGGCCAGAAATGGAGAAGCCATATAAATATCGTCGAGCCACATCTGATTGGGATAGGCCGCGTCGTGCCAAAATCCTCCTTCGCCGACGCGGGGTTGTGTCTTGAGCTGGGCTCTGAATGCTTCGATGGCTTTGAAGTATTTTATTTTAAGCGTTTTGTCGTAAAGAGTGAAGATGAATTTCGCTCCATTGATTTGGTTGAGATTGTTGTCTGAAGCATTGTAAGTGCGTACATTTCCATTGTTATCGACCATGTAGTCGCCGAATGTACGTGCGTAGTCGTAGTATGCGTTGTCTTTGGTAATGGCATTCAGCTTAAGGAATGCAGTGTACATCAGCCCCTGACAATAGTCCCATTTCGGAGTTGTGTTGAATCCGATCATCCATCCTTCCGGGTTTCGTTTTATGTCCGATTTAGCAACGTTAGCGGCCCAGGAGAGGTATGAAATGCGCGATTCGGAGAATAACGAAATGGAGAGGCAACAAAGAACTGTGATTAATAGGGCTTTTTTCATAGTGACTATGATGTGATGAGTGTGATATTACTTGATAACGCAAATATATGTAAATTCAGAGGAAATGCGTCTCTTCGAATGGTTAAAATGTATCTTTTTGCTTAATCGCTTTACTAATAGAAGTATTCGTGATCCGAATGAGCTGAAACTGACGGAGACTCTCTGCTGTTGACTTTGAAAATGGTGAGATACGCGTGTCGGGGCAGAAAGTGTTTTATGCAAAAACCATTGATTATTTTTATTTTGTGACGGAAAAACCTCTTGTGTTCTCCTTTATTGAAACGGTTCGGAGTGTTGAGGCGGAGTAGGGCGTTTAATACCTTAAAACAATACGCCCTGTCTGAAATTGGTCAGACAGGGCGTATCGGCGGTTATTTGTCGGTAATGGCGGTAATCGGATGTCCGATGCAACCGCTTGGCATTTGTATGTGCAGCATGGCTGCAATTGTTGCCGATATATCGGTCATGTGGAGCGCTTGCGTTGTCTGTCCGGGTCGTACTTTCCAGCCCATGAAAATAAGCGGGATGTGGGTGTCGTACGGATTCCATACGCTGTGGGTGGTGCCGGTTTTGGAGTAGTAAGGTAGCCATCCCGGTTTGGTAATCATAACCACAGAGCCACTGCGTTGCTGATTATAGCCGTTAATCATCATCTCTTTGATAACGCCCGGAATGGAGTTCGTGGCAATTTTATCCTGATCGGCGGCATACTGAATGCCCTCCTGTTTCTGTAGAAATTCTACTGTCGCCGCTTTTATCTTGTCAAAGTCAAGAGCGAGACTGTCGATGCGGTCTTTGTTGAAATATACCTGAAAATTATCGACAGCCGATACCAGTCCGTTGGCACCGAACCGTTTTTGCAGCATATCGCCGATAGCATTGTCAAACCCTTTTGAAAGCAGGCCGGTGGGCATTTTGTTAGCTTCGAGAAAACCCTCTGCATGAGCGGCTCCGTGATCGGCTGTAAGGAATACGAGGAAATTGCCCTTTCCTACTTTTTGATCCAGATAGCTGAAAAAAGCGGCCAAATCGCGATCGAGACGGAGATACACATCTTCTATTTCAATGGCATTGGGGCCGACCAAGTGTCCGGAATAATCGGTCGAAGCACAATTGATGGTAAGGAAATCGCAGGTGTTGGTTTGTCCCAACTGGTATCCGTCGACGGCGGCACGTGCAAACTGAAGTGTAAGCGTATTGCCGAAAGGCATCTGACGTAACGAGCCGTGATCGAGATCGTATGCTTTCTTTACATCGTATGGAAATGCGGGGCGGTTAGCTCCTTTCAGGATGCCTTCCCACGGAACATCGTCGGCAGTGCTCTCGGTATATTTATCGATGGGCAAGAGGGTGTTCCATCCGTTGGAAAGCAGCTTGTCGATGGGTTTTGATTCGTTGAAAGCGTTCACCCAGGCAGGCAGTTCGTTCATGTAGTATGTGCTGGTGATGAAGCGACCTGTTGCGTCGTCGAGCCAGAAAGCTCCTGTGGGGTTATGCCCCGCGGGAATAATCGATGCCCGGTCTTTCAGCGAAACGCCTACCACTTTCGATTGAAAGTTGGTGGCCATCCGTAATTCGTCGGTGATAGTGGTAGCCAGTAATTTGCGGGGCGACATTTTGCCGGCTTTCGTGTCGGAACCAACTCCTTTTTCAGTCGGATCGTCGGTGCAATAGACCGATTTATTTGTTTTTGTATCTATCCAGTCGTTGCCCGCAATGCCATGAATCGAAGGTACGGAGCCTGTAAAGATCGTGGAGTGCCCAATAGCAGTTACCGAGGGAATGTAGTTGATCATCGTGTTCTGGCAAGCAAAGCCGTCATTCAACAACCGTTTGAATCCTCCGTTCCCGTATTTACTATAGAAGCGGTAGAGGTAATCCCATCGCATCTGGTCGACAACGATGCCAACGACCAGTTTGGGCCGTTCGAGTTGTGTTGGTGTGGATGAACTTTTCTGTGCCGATAGTAGCGCACAGGTTGCAATCAACATGAGTGGAAGTGTAAGCCATTTTTTAGTCATAATGTCATAGTTAGAATATAAAAGCAGATAGGCCCGGCCCCGGTTTTATCGGTGTCGGGATGCTGAAAATATAGTTATAAAAACAGCACGAAGGTAGTGGAAAATCGGATTACCGTCAAGCGTTATCCCGCACTTTTGTAATCTTCATCAATTCTTCATACACCGGATATTCCGGTTGAGGCCTGCACGCCGCGAATAATGGGTGAGAGTATCTGCTTAATGAATATAAACGATTGTGCACAATTGAAATAATCCGGTTAAATCCTGTTTTGCCGGTGTGTCGTAACTGTTTTTATATTCGGTATTTGACTGGTTATTATTGTTATTTAACTATGCAACTGGTACAATTTGATAGTTCTGTGATTAGTTTTGCAAAATATAAAATGCCAATAGAACATGTCGGAAAATATAAGACTCGATAATCAGTTATGCTTTCCTCTTTATGCCCTATCGAGGCAAATCACCGGATTCTACCGGCCTTTACTGGAGCATCTCGGACTCACCTATCCGCAATACTTAGTAATGATGGTGCTGTGGGAGCAACAGTCGGTAAGCGTTAAACAGTTGGGTCAGCTGCTGTGGCTGGATAGCGGAACATTGACCCCATTGCTGAAACGGATGGAGAGTAGTGGGCTGATAGCCCGTGACCGTTCACCGGAAGATGAGCGTTTGGTCATAGTTTCTGTTACTGACAAAGGACGGCAACTGGAGGCTGATGCCGAAAAGATTCCTGCTCATATCAAATGCAGACTTAAAATGAGTGATTATGAGGTTATTACATTGCGCGATTATATAAAAAAAATATTGGTAACAACACTCGAAACGAAATAGTGAACTCGTCTTGACTTTTGATAGTATATTTTATTCTCAATTTTGCCTATTGACCCCTCCTAACCTCCCCCAAGGGGAGGAATTTGGTCACAAAATTTAGAATATTTTGTTCGTATCACGATGTTACAGCCCTCCTTTGGAGGGTTGGGAGGTCAAAAAATTAAAAGTCAAGATGACTTTAGTATCAGGCAAGAGGCGTTTGTTGCCGTAAAAGGCAAATTAGTATAGTGTCAATTTGAAAATTAAAATTAAAAAACAATTATGGCAACAGTAACATTACAAGGTTCATTAAAGGTAAAAGTAAGTGGAGAGCTTCCTGCTAAAGGTAGTGTGGCTCCGGAGTTTGTGTTGGTAAAGGGCGACCTTTCCGAAGTATCGTTGAGCGATTTTAAGGGCAAGAAAATATTGCTCAATATTTTCCCCAGTATCGATACCGGGGTGTGTGCTGCATCCGTCCGTCAGTTTAATAAAGATGCTGCAGGGCTTGAAAATACAGTGGTTTTGGGAGTCTCGGTCGATCTTCCTTTTGCCGCAGGACGCTTTTGTGCCGCCGAAGGTATTGAGGATGTAGTTACCGTTTCGGCGTTTCGTAATCCCGAATTCGCAAAAAATTATGGTGTGCTGATGGAAGACGGACCCTTGAAGGGCTTGTTGGCCCGTTCGGTAGTGGTTATTGGTGCTGATGGTAAGGTGTTGTATACAGAACTGGTTCCCGAAGTGACACACGAACCGAATTACGCGGCTGCCTTAGCGGCGCTTAAATAAGAGTGGATTCTGACGGGCGATAATAGCGCCCATGCAGGTGTCCTGACAAAGCTTCCAAATCGATATTATTATCGATTTGGAAGCTTTATTGTTTTATTCGATTGGGGCTATGGAGGGTAGCTTGCCTGTGAAATTTAAAGGTATAAAACAAAAAAAGAGCAAGCCAAATCGGCTCGCTCTTTTGCAACTAATGGCGGTATGGACGGGACTCGAACCCGCGACCCCCTGCGTGACAGGCAGGTATTCTAACCAGCTGAACTACCACACCATTTTGTTGTTGCTATTGCTCTCAATTGCGATGCAAAGATACGACAAATTTTGAAACCTGCAAATATCAAACCGTAAAAAATGACTGTTTTTCAATGTTTGTTTTAACCTTTTGTTCCTGAATAAAGTAGGCCTGTTTTGCTGCTATTTCTTACAAAAAAAGATGAATTTTGCACCAAACAAAAAGGCAAATGAAGATCAAAGCAGGCAACATATTCGTTACTTTTATTTTTTTTACCTCCAAAATAGAGAGTGCAACGCCTATTAAAAGAATGCCGCCGACGGCTGTCAGTTCGTTGACAATGGTCATCGATATATTTGCTCCGAAGAACATGGCCATCAGGGTAAGTCCGCCCTGAAAGATGAAAAGCGGAACGGCAGTGATGGCAACACTCGCACCAAACGTGGTGGCCAGCACCAACGACGAAAAACCATCCATCAACGCTTTGGTAAATAAAAGTTCGTGTCCCTGCCCCAGGCCCTCTTGTATGGAACCCAGAATTGTCATCGAACCGGAACAGAATAGGAGGAACGAGGTAATCAATCCCTCGCTGAATTTTTCGTTATTCCCTTTGAATCGTTTTTTGCACCACTCTCCAAACCGATCGATGCGCTTATCCAGTTTCAACCATTCGCCGGTCAACGAGCCGAGAATAAGCGAAAAGATGATCAGCAGGATCTCGTGCCCTTCGAGTGCCATTTTAATGCCGAGTGCCAACGTAAACAGCCCGACAGCTTGAAAGAAGATGCCGGTAAATCGCTTGGATATGTGGTTTTTGAAGATAACTCCCAGTGTGCCACCAAGCAGAACGGTTACGGTGTTGACGATTGTGCCGATCATGTTTTCATGCTGATTATTTAAGCTGACAGAAAGTCGTTGATTGAACGAGCAATTCCTTCGGCATCCAATTCTACTTCGTGATAGAGCTCGGCCTGAGTGCCCTGTTCGATAAACCGGTCGGGTAAGCCGAGTCGTTTAACAGAAGGGGTATATCCGTTGTCGGCAAAAAACTCGAGTACGGCACTGCCAAATCCACCACTGATAACGCCGTCTTCGATGGTTATTATTTTCTTGAATTTCTGTGCAACAGAGCGTAATAATTCTTCGTCGAGTGGTTTGAGAAAACGCATGTCGTAATGCGCTATCGATATTCCCCGGGCATTTTCAACGGCAGTGATTGCTTTTGAAGCGCTATTGCCGATTGTGCCGAGTGAGAGTATTGCCAAATCGTTTCCATTCTTCAAACAACGGCCTTTGCCAACGGCTATTTCACTGAACGGTTGTTCCCATTCGCAATGGCAGAATACACCATTCCCTTTTGGATAACGGATGACAAACGCCCCTTTGTCGGGCAACTGAGCCGTGTACATCAGGTTGCGCAGCTCCAGTTCGTTGAGGGGAGCCGAAATGGTGAGGTGGGGGATACAGCGAAAATAGGCAAGGTCGAACATGCCATGATGGGTTGCTCCGTCAGGGCCAACCAAACCGGACCGGTCGAGGCAGAATACCACGGGTAGTTTTTGCAGGGCAACATCGTGAATTACGTTGTCGAAAGCACGCTGCATGAACGAGGAGTAGATGTTGCAAAACGGAATCATCCCCTCGGCAGCCATACCGGCCGAGAAAGTAACGGCGTGTCCTTCTGCAATGCCCACATCGAAAGCACGATGAGGCATCTTCTCCATCAGAAAATTGAGAGAGCAACCGCTTACCATCGCCGGTGTGACACCAATTATTTTTTCATTTTTTTCTGCCAGCTCAACCAGCGTTTTGCCAAAGACGTCCTGATAGAGCGAGGGTTGTCCGCAGGGATCGCTGATGATGCGTTCTCCGGTTTCTTTATTGAACTTACCTGGTGCATGCCATTCGGTGGCCGATTCTTCGGCCGGTTTGTAGCCTTTGCCCTTTTTGGTTACGATATGCAAGACCTTGGGCCCGTTATAATCTTTGATTTCGTTCAGTATGCGTACCAGATTGATGCAGTCGTGGCCATCGACCGGACCGAAGTAACGGATGTTCATCCCCTCGAAGATATTGCTCTGACGGGCGAATGAAGCTTTTATCTGATTGCTTATCTGGGTGATTTTTCGTTTCTTTCCCGAGGTAAGAATGTTCATATCGGCCAGTAGCTGCGATAGCTTGAAGCGTAATTGATTGTAGGTACGCGAGGTGGTGATATTCACCAGATAATGATGCATCCCTCCGCGAATAGGATCTATTGCTATCTGATTATCATTCAGTATGATTAAAAGATTGTTCGGGCTGATGGAAGCATTGTTTAATCCCTCGAATGCTAGGCCTCCCGTCAGGGAACCGTCACCGATGACGGCTACGATGTGCTGGTTTTTTTCGTGTTTCAGATTGGCTGCTACCGACATGCCCAAACCGGCCGAAATAGAGGTAGAGGCGTGACCCACACCAAACGAATCGTATTCGCTCTCTTCCGGTTTTGGAAAGCCACTGATGCCTTTGTACTGGCGGTTGGTGTGGAAACGATCTCTTCTTCCGGTTAAAATTTTATGCCCGTAGGCCTGATGACCGACATCCCAGATAATGCGATCGTAAGGTGTTTTCATTACGTAGTGTAATGCAACTGTGATTTCTACTACTCCCAGACTGGCGGCAAGATGGCCCGGATGCTCCGATAATTCATCGATAATGAAAGTCCTGAGTTCATCGCAAACTTTCGGAAGTTCATTGAGCGGTATTTTTTTTAGGTCATCGGAAGTATTTATTCTATCAAGTATTGGATATGTATTTTTTGACATGAGACTTTTTCATTAGTTGACAAAAAAACAGACTGGAAAGGCTATGGAAGGTATTTACTGATACCTTCTTCGCATTCTACGGTCTTAAGTCGTTGTGCTTCTCTTAATAATTGATTGTTGCGTTCGAGTCGGCGGTTGCTTATTTTTAATTTATGATGCAGGTGGTAGCAAACAGCGCCGAACTTGATTACTTTAAGTTTGATTCCTGCATTGTAAAGTCGTACGGCTAATTCTTTATCTTCGCTTCCCCAACCGACAAAACGTTCATTATAACCATTGATTTTGATCAGATCCTTTTTCCAAAACGAAGCGTTGCAACCCCGTATGCGTCTGACACTCTGAATGTGAGTCCTGGTGAATATTCTGGCCAGAAATGGAGCTGAAATGGTATTGTGACGATTGTAAATAGCCGGATTGAAGAATGAAATATGCGTTTCGCCATTCTTCAGTATTTTTTTCGACGCGGTTTCAAACAAAATAACCCGACCGCCCTGAATGAAACATCCTGCTTCGGCAAAAGCTTTGTGATCGCGTATAAAGTGGTGATGCAGAATGATATCTCCGTCGATAGAGATCAGGTAATCGTACTGGGTCTGAGCAATTGCTTTGTTACGGATATGCGCCAACCGGAATCCTTCGTCGGGTTGCCAAACATGAATCAGGGGCACAGGAAAAGACTCTTTTTCCTTTTTAATTAGTTCTTTTGTCGTATCGCCGGAACCGTCATCGGCCACAATTACCTCTTCCGGCAAAACGGATTGCAGGCGTACGCTTTTGAGCAGCAACGCCAACGCTTCCGTGTTGTTGTAGGTCGAGATTATCAATGATGTTTTAGGTTCCATGAGCGATTACTGGTTGGTGGTATACAATGTTTGCAACTTGCTGGCCAACCGGAAACAGCGCCCGTCGTGTTTATCTATCAGGCGGGGATCCAGTTTGGGAATCCGTATTTTAGTTCCCGGAGGTAAAACGCCAGGATCACGCAGTTTATTTTTGTTGGCTTCGTAAATATAGACCCAAAAGAGCTTGTGGCCATAATATTTTAACGATAACATGGTCAGCCAGGTTCCTTCGGTGGTAGTCTCGGTTGCGATAAACTCTTTATAAACACGCGGTTCGGAAAAAACATCTTTCGGCTTTTCCGGTGCTGTTTTTTGAACCGGAGCCGTTTCGGACTTAACCACAGTATCTTTCTTTTGTACAACCGGAACCGGCGGTGTCGGTTTGGGCTTGGACAGGGCTGAGGCTACAGGTTGTTTTGGTTCTGCCGGATGTGAAAATAGTTCCGGAAAACAGAAATAACATACGGCTCCTGCACCTGCCAGTAATATGATGATGCTTATTGAGATATAGAGCCATTTGAAGCTTCTCCGGGCGGGCTGCTCTTCCATTCTTTCAAGTAGCAACGATTCGGCACTCTTTGTCGCGGGAGCCTCTTCTTCAACTGCTGGTTCGTCTGTTGAAACCGGTATTTCGGGTGTCGGTTCTGCTTTTGGTGTTTCCGCTTCCGCCTCCGCTTGTTGCGGTTCTGGTTCCGGATTTATGTTTTCTGTTTTAGTTTCTTCACGCTGAATCTCCTCTTGCGGTTGTGCTGCTTCAACATCAGGTTGTTCTTTTTGTATGGGCTCCGGTGCCGTAATGGTTTCGGTCGTTTCCGTAGGGATGGATTCCGTTTTCGGTTCTTCCTGCACGACCGGTCTGACTCTCTTTTTGGGTTTGAAAGCCTGCATGTCGGCAATCATGCTGACGATTTCGGATGCCTGCTCCGAGAAACGCTTCATGTGTGGATCTTCTTCCGGTAGTTCGGTTGTTTTTTCTACGGAAGAACCGTCCAGATTAACCGGCTCGAGATGGGCAAAGGGGCGGTTTACAATTTCAGAGACTTCGTCGTCGGGAGTGAATGTAATCTTATTGTGCCCGGCAATCTCGTATCGTTCGCCGGTGTTTACATTGATGCTCGACCGGCTTTCGTTCCAGGTTATTTTGAAGGTGCCGAATCCCTTAATCTTCACAATTCCGTCACGCAACAACGCCTCTTCAACAGTTTCGCTAAACTGTCGCATAAAGGCAGTGGCAACCTTCTTGGTGGTGCCTGTTTGTTCTGCAAGTGCTGAAATCAGCTCAAGAGATGAAATCTTGTCGTTACTCATGACGGTTACTTTGTTTCGCTTTTTCTTTTAATAAATTACTCGGCTTGAATACCAACACCTGTTTGGGCGGTATCAGCGTGCGTACTTTCGTGCGGGGATTTACGGATACCCGCTCTTCTTTGCGTCTCGATTCGAAGACCCCGAATCCCTGCATATTGACAGAAGTCCCTTTGCTGAGCTCTTCGGCCATCAGTTGAGCCGTAGCTTCGAGCAAAGCCGTGACTTTCTCTTTCGGTAGCTCCAGTATACGGGTCAGTTCTGTTGCAAGTTCTTTGTTATTCATGGTTGGCGCAGGTTAATGGTTTTACCGAATAGGTCATAATCGTCAAAAGAGGTGATGTTTACCGGGTAAAAATGGCCGGTTTCCAGTTTCGTATCCTTGGATATAAGCACTTCGGGATCTACTTCGGGTGAGTCGAATTCGGTGCGACCGACGTAGTACTCGTTTTCTTCCCGGTCGATAATGACTTTGAAGGTTTGACCCACTTTTGCTTCGTTATGTTTTGCCGAAATGGGGCGTTGCAACTCCATTATTTCATCCACACGTCGTTGCTTTACCTCGTCCGGAATATTGTCTTTGTAATGTGTGTAGGCATACGTACTCTCTTCGTGCGAATAGGCGAATACCCCGAGTCGTTCGAATTTTTGCTCGCTGACAAATGCTTTCAGGTGTTCGATGTCCTCTTCCGTCTCCTCCGGATGCCCCACCAGAAGTGTGGTACGCAGGTGAATTCCCGGAACTTCGTTGCGAATACGGGCCAGTAAATCTCTGGTTTCGTCAGCCGTTACATTCCGACGCATCAGTTTCAACATGTGGTCGCTGCTGTGTTGCAGGGCGATATCCAGATAGTTGCATACGTTGTCGCGTTCACACATCACCGGCAGAATATCGAACGGGAAGTGAGCCGGATAGGCATAATGAAGGCGTATCCATTCCACTCCGCTGATGTCCGATAAACGTTGTGTCAGCTCGGCTAATGTCGATTTCTTGTACAAATCGTAGCCATAATAGGAGAGGTCCTGCGCGATGAGCTGAAATTCCTTCACGCCCTGGCTGACAAGCCATTTTCCTTCGTCAACAATCTCTTCGATGGGGCGCGACTGGTGCTTACCCGTTATGATGGGGATGGCGCAATAGGAACAGGTGCGGTCACAACCTTCCGAAATCTTGACATAGGCATAATGCGGAGGCGTGGTTAAGGTTCTTTCGAGTTCAAGATCGGGCCGGTAGGCTTTTCCCAAATCGGATATTATCGATTTGAAGTCGAATTTGCCATAGAAATGATCCACCTCCGGCAATTCGAGTTTGAGCTCTTCCAGATAGCGTTGCGACAGGCACCCCATCACAATCAGCTTGTCGATCTTTTTCGCTTGCTTCAGTTCGGCAAATTGCAGGATGGTATTGATCGATTCCTCTTTGGCATCGCCAATGAAACCGCAGGTATTGATAATAACAGTGCCGCCTTCAGGTTCGTTGGAATCGTGTTTTACCCGATAGCCGTTCGACTCGAGCTGGCGCATCACATGCTCCGTATCCACAAGGTTTTTGGAGCAGCCCATAGTGATTATATCTACAAGATTGGATTTCTTCATGCGTTCAAATGACACTAATTACACGAATTATATACTCCGGTAATTTTATTAGCCTCTTTTTTTATTAGTATATTCTCTTTATTGATTTGTGCAATTCGTGTCTACAAGTTTTTCAATTTCATCTCCAGATTATATTCGTCGGAAATAAGAACCTGACGGGGTTTGCTCCCATCGGGCGGTCCGATAATACCGGCGGCCTCAAGCTGGTCGGCTAAGCGTCCGGCACGGTTGTAGCCGATAGAAAATTTTCGCTGAATCAGCGAGGTCGATCCCTGTTGGCTGGCCACAATCAGGCGGGCAGCCTCTTCAAACAGCGGATCGCGTTTCGAAAGATCCACATCCGACAGGTCGCTTCCTTCGCTTTCGCCTCCCACATATTCGGGCAGATAAAATGCCGTGGGATAGGATTGCTGCTGAGAAATATATTTTACAATATTCTCTACTTCAGGAGTATCCACAAAGGCGCACTGCACACGAATCAGATCGCCACCTTGCGAGAAGAGCATGTCGCCGCGTCCGATCAACTGGTTGGCACCCGGCGTGTCCAGAATGGTGCGCGAATCGACCATCGCCATTACGCGGAAAGCCACGCGGGCAGGGAAGTTTGCTTTGATCACACCGGTGATGATGTTTGTAGACGGACGTTGTGTCGCGATTACCATGTGAATACCTACCGCGCGAGCCAACTGGGCGATACGTGCAATCGGGAGTTCCACCTCTTTGCCGGCCTGCATAATCAGGTCGCCGAACTCATCGATAATCACCACGATGTAGGGCAGGAACTTATGCCCTTTTTCGGGATTGAGGTGGCGCGAAACGAATTTTGAATTGTACTCTTTGATGTTACGCACATGCGCTTTCTTGAGCAGCTCGTAACGGTCGTCCATCTCTTTGGTGAGCGAGTTGAGCGTTTGCACCACCTTGGAAACGTCGGTGATGATGGCCTCTTCTCCGTCGGGTAGCTTGGCAAGGAAATGCTTTTCGATGCCCGAATAGATGTTGAATTCCACCTTCTTCGGATCGACCAACACAAATTTCAATGTCGACGGGTGCTTTTTGTAAAGCAGCGAAGTGATAATGGCATTCAGACCCACCGATTTACCCTGTCCGGTTGCTCCGGCTACCAGTAGGTGAGGCATTTTGCACAGGTCGAGCATGAAAATTTCGTTGGTGATCGTGCTTCCGAATGCAACCGGCAAATCGTAGCGCGACTCCTGAAATTTCTTGGAGCTGATGACCGACCGCATCGACACAATCTGCGGATCGCGGTTCGGTACTTCGATACCGATGGTGCCTTTGCCCGGAATCGGGGCTATGATACGGATGCCTAACGCGGCCAGACTCAACGCAATGTCGTCTTCCAGATTCTTGATCTTGGAGATACGCACACCCGCTTTCGGAACAATTTCGTAAAGTGTAATGGTCGGGCCGACAGTCGCTTTGATGCTGTCGATTTCAATGCCGTAGTTTTTGAGGGTGTTGATGATTTTGTGCTTGTTGGCATTCTGTTCATCCATGTCTACGGAGGTGATGCCGTTGTTGTACTCTTTCAACAGTTCAAGAACCGGAAATTGATAGTGCGACAAGTCGATGGTCGGGTCGTATTCGCCGAGCGACGATTGATCGTATTCCTCTTCATCGTTAAGCGGTTTGGTGTTGTCGAACAGATGATGCGTTTCGGCATTGCTTAAAGCCGGTTGGTAAGCTTCTGGCTGTGGCGCGACTACTTCAAAATCACCTTCTTCATGAGCAGGTGTATCTTCGGTGCTAACGACAAAAGCTTCATCTTCATCCAAATCGTCCACCTCAATGGTCAGGGTGTTTTCTTTGGCTTCTGTCTCTGTTGCAGACTCTACTTCAATAGCTTCCATGACACCTGCCGTTGACTCCGCAGCAACCGCCGCATCGGGTTTCGGTTTCCGCGTAAACAAACCTCTTAAGAAGGGCAGGGTGCCGCTGAAGATGATAATGCAGAAAATAAGACAGGATACCGCCAGTACCAGCACGGTTCCCGACCATCCGAATTTGCTGCGCATCCATTCGCCGAGGTAATATCCATGTTCGCCACCCAGAAAGAGAAACGAGTCTTTGTAAAGATACGAAAGGGTAGTGCCCAGAAAGAGTGAAAGCCATATCATGATGAGCATAGGGTAGATAAAGGCTTTCCAAAGTTCGATCGTTCTGACCGACATCAGGCGCAATCCGATCACGATAGGAAAAATAAGCCAGGCAAATGCAGCAACCCCGAATCCGCGGTTAATCATCGCCTCGGCAATGTGAGCACCGATAGCTCCGGTCCAGTTTTCTATGTTTTTGTCGTTACCTCCCATGTTCGAGTACCACGACTCCTGTATTTTGCTTTGGTCGGCGGCTCCCGTGTAGAAGAAAGAGATGAGCGACAGTGTCACGTATACAACCCCTACCAGTACGATCAGTCCGAGAATAAAGTGTGTGCGTTCGTCTTTCAAAAGCCTTACCACTTTATTCGGGGTTGTATTGGATTGGGAGTCTTTAGATTGTATTTTTTTTCTGGAAAAATTGGTCTTAGCCATAGGTGTTATGCAAATTATCATACAAAGGTAATAATTTCGCTTTGTTCTACCGATGAAATCTGCAAATTTTGTCAAACCAAAGTAAGAGTATTTCCTCTTCTGAGCGAGTCGGGATGTTTATGAGATGATTGTTAGAATTTAACAGTGATAGAGACGTTGTAGGCGGAGTATGCCGTAGATCGGTTTATCCTGATGAATATTCGTTACTTTTGCAAAAAATATAGATAGCATGACCGGACAAAACAGAAATGATATAAGCGCAGGCCTGGAGGTCGGCATTGTGTTGAAAGCAGATCAGCGATCGGGCCGTATAACCGAAGGAATCGTGCAGGATATTCTTACCAACAGCATGTTTCATCCTCACGGCATTAAAGTGAGACTTACGTCGGGCGAAATAGGCCGGGTTCAGTATATCAAATAAATAGAAAACAATGAAAGCGGCTTCCCTGAAAGAGATTAAAACCGAACTGGAGATGTTGCATCCTGCACAATTGAAGGAGCTGTGTACCCGCATGGCTAAGTTCAGGAAAGAAAATAAGGAGTTGTTGACTTATCTCCTGTTTGAATCTCAGGACGAAGATACCTATATCAAAGGGATCAAAGAGCAGATGGACGACCAGTTCAAAGAGGTGAAAAAAGGACGGACGTATGAAGCAAAGAAACAGATCCGGAAAATTCTCACTTTTGTCAACAAGCAGATAAAATATTCCGGATTAAAGCGTACTGAGGTAGAACTGCGTATCTATTTTTGTCAGAAGATGAAGAAAACGGGCATCACGTTATCGGCCAGCACTTTTCTGGGAAACCTCTATCTGAGGCAATATCTCACTATCCAAAAAGCGGTGGCAACGTTGCATGAAGATCTGCAATACGACTATTCGGAAGAGATCAAATTGTTGTAAATGAATTATAAATGAAAATATATCTGGCACCTTTACAGGGTCTTACCGACTGGCTGTTTCGTGAAGCTTATTCAAAACACATCGGGTTGTTCGACAAAACGTTCACGCCGTTTGTGCGGGTTCAAAACGGAGAGTTTTACCGTCCCAATCAATGCAACGATTTGTTGCCGGAACATAACTGTTTTCAGAAACCGGTGCCTCAGTTTCTTGGAAATGATGCCGCTTCCTTTTTCCGGTTCGAAGAGCTATGCTTGCAGTACGGTTATACCGAAGTAAATATCAACATGGGATGCCCCTATCCGATGGTGACCGGCCGGCGTATGGGCGCCGGATTGTTGCCTTATCCGGACGAAATAGCCAGGTTACTGAACGAAATTTTCAGTTCGGCGAAGTTGACGGTTTCGGTAAAATGTCGTTTGGGATTGGAGTGCACTGATGAATTCGAGCAATTGATTCCTCTTTTCAACGAATTTCCTTTGGAAGAAATTATTATTCATCCGCGGGTGGGCAGACAACAATACAAGGGTGATGTTGATTTGAACGCGTTTCTCAATTATGCGTCGGCTTTGAAAGCCCCGGTTTGTTACAATGGAGATGTCAATAGCTACGAAGATGCGGTTCGTATTTTGCAACAGGCGCCGGAGCTTCAGGCTCTGATGCTGGGTCGGGGTGTTTTGACAAATCCCTTTTTGTTGTCGGAAGTAAGAAACGAACTGATCACTGCGGAAGAAAAAGCGACTAAGCTAAAAAATTTTCATGCGGAATTGATTGCCTTTTGTCAACAAAAATATTCGGGCGATCACCATTTTCTGAAACATCTCGAAGAGTTGTGGAGTTACCACGCCGCGGCTTTTGAAAATAGTCATAAATTGTTGAAGCAGATCAAGAAATGTAAATCGCTGGCGCAATACGAAACCATTGTTTTTCATGCTATTGAGTCATTGAAAGACGTGGAGTAAATCCGGTTTTCGGATAACTGTTGCCTCAAAAGCATGGAATTGAGTAACTTTGTATAAAATTTGGAAATAATAGAATAATTGAAATGTTATCACAGAAGGAGCGGAAAGAAATAGTCGGGTTGATCCAGCAGGAAGTTATTCCTGCTATCGGATGTACCGAACCGATGGCTGTTGCTTTGGCAGTAGCTAAAGCAGTAGAAATATTAGGCGTTGTGCCACAAAAAATCGATGTATATCTGAGTGCCAATATGCTGAAAAACGCGATGGGCGTTGGAATTCCGGGTACCGGAATGGCAGGGTTGCCTATCGCTATTGCGATGGGGGCATTGGTTGGAAAATCGGAATACGGATTGGAAGTGTTGCGTGATATTACGCCGGATACTCTCGATGAGGGAAAACGAATGATCGACCAAAAGAGGATTAATGTTCACCTGAAAGAGAATATCAGCGAGAAATTGTACATCGAAGTTCTTGTCTCTGCGGAAAATAAAACCGCGAAAGCTGTGATCAGTCATGAGCATACTCATTTCGTTCATCTGGAAAACAACGGAGAAATAGTGATGGCAGAGAAGCGCGAGACCGAGGGTGCAGTGGCTGTTGAATCCGAATTGCAACTTTCATTCGATAAGGTGTGCGATTTTGCACTTGAAACCCCGGTCGATGAGCTTCATTTTATCCTTAAGGCCGGTGAAATGAACAAAGCGGCCGCGATGGAGTCGATGAAGGGCGAATATGGTCACTGTGTGTCGCATACGCTGGCTAACGGGATGCTGGGCAATAACGTATTTACCCGCATGTTGTCGGTAACGGCTGCTGCCTGCGATGCCCGTATGGCAGGGGCCATGTTTCCGGTGATGAGTAACTCGGGAAGCGGGAATCAGGGTATTGCCGCTACTTTGCCGGTATCGGTCTATGCCGAAGAGACCGGTAAGTCGGAAGAAGAACTCGCGCGGGCGCTTACGTTGAGTCACCTGATGACGATCTATATCAAACAAAGCCTCGGACGTTTGTCGGGCCTGTGCGGAGCGGTGGTTGCGGCTACCGGTTCGGCCTGTGGAATCACCTACCTGATGGGGGGCAGCCGCGAACAGATCGGCTATGCCATTAAGAATATGATTGGCAACATAACCGGGATGATTTGCGATGGAGCAAAACCCAGTTGTGCGTTAAAAGTTTCAAACGGGGTTTCGACGGCAACCCTTTCGGCCATGATGGCCATGGAGAACAAGGTGGTGTCGGCAGTGGAGGGTATTACCGATGAAAATGTGGATAAAACCATTCAAAACCTGACCACAATAGGGCGTGACGGTATGTGCGAAACCGACCGGTTGATTCTGGAAATCATGACCAATAAATAGAAGCTAATTTCTAAACAGTTACTAAATACAACGATCCCGATTAGGAATCGTTTCCCTGGCAGATTATCTTTGTGCTCAATTTATATTAGTTAGAAATCACCAAAGACAGATAAAGAATGAGAAGATTCAGCGCATTATTCGTCGCATTGTTGTTGGCAATCGTTGCTTTCGGACAGATCGAGCGTCCCGTTACCTGGTCGTTCGACCAGAAAAATGGCAAGGGACAAGAGATTCAGTTTGTGTTCAAAGCGTCCATCGATCATCCCTGGCATATCTACGGGATGAATATTCCGGCTGGCGGTCCCATATCAACTTCTATTCATTTCGATAAAACAGCGGGAGTGAAACTGGTAGGTAAACCTGTTTCTCAATCCAGACTGGTTGAAGAGTATGACAAGTCGTTCGATATGAAACTTTCATGGTATGAAGGGCAGGCTGTTTTTGTACAGAAAGCCGTTGTTGCCGATCCGAAATCGTTTGGAGTATCGGGTTATGTGGAGTACATGACGTGTAATAATGAAAACTGTCTGCCACCGACGAAAGAACCCTTTACCTTCGGAAAAGCTCCGGCTACGGTTGCTTCAACGCCGCCTTCCAATCCGGCACAGCCGGCATCTACGCAGGCTATTGCTCCCCTGAAAACCGATACGCCGGTTGCCGCGGTGGCTGTGCCCGCTGTCGTATCTTCCAATCCGTCTTCTCCTACCTGGGCTCCGGTTATCGACCAGATGAAAACGTTCGCGTCGGGCGGTGCCGAAAATAAAGCGGGCGGCTCTTTGATTTCTATTTTTCTGTGGGGATTGTTAGGCGGTTTGCTTGCACTGTTTATGCCGTGTATCTGGCCGATTATTCCGATGACGGTGAGTTTCTTCCTGAAGAGAACCAGCGACCGTAAAAAAGCAGTCAAAGATGCAATTATGTACGGTTTGTCGATTATTGTGATTTACCTGACACTCGGCTTGCTGATTACGGCTATTTTCGGAGCCAGTTCGCTGAACAATCTGGCAACCAATGCCTTTTTTAATCTCTTTTTCTTTGCGTTGCTGGTGGTGTTTGCCATTTCGTTCTTTGGCGCCTTTGAGTTGGCATTGCCCTCCTCCTGGTCCACCAAAATGGATGCTAAGTCCGAGTCAACTTCGGGAATTTTGAGCATTTTGTTGATGGCATTTACGTTGGCCTTAGTCTCTTTCTCCTGTACCGGGCCGCTCATCGGCTTGTTGCTGGTTGACGTTGCCGTGAAGGGATCTATTCTCGGACCGGCAATCGGTATGTTCGGCTTTGCTGTTGCTTTGGCCATTCCGTTTATGCTGTTTGCCATCTTCCCAACCTGGTTGAAATCACTCCCGAAATCGGGCGGCTGGCTCAACACTATTAAGGTGGTACTCGGTTTTCTGGAACTTTTCTTCGCGCTGAAATTTCTGTCGGTTGCTGACCTGGCGTATGGTTGGCGAATTCTTGACCGTGAAGTGTTTCTGGTGATCAGCATCGTGATTTTTGCTTTGCTAGGTGCTTATCTGCTCGGAAAAATCAAATTGCCGCACGACAGCGATGTGAAACACGTTTCGGTGACCCGCCTGTTTCTGTCCATCATATCTTTCGCTTTTGCTATCTACATGGTTCCTGGTTTGTGGGGTGCACCGCTTAAAGCTATCAGTGCTTTTGCTCCGCCCCTCTACACGCAGGATTTCAAGCCCAACGACACCAAAGAAATTCATGCCGAATTCAAAAATTACGATCAGGCTATTGCAGCTTCTGTTCAAACGGGTAAGCCGGTGTTGATCGATTTTACCGGTTTCGGGTGCGTGAATTGCCGCAAAATGGAGGCTTCCGTCTGGACTGACCCGGAGGTGAAAAACCTGTTGACCGATAAATTTATCTTGGTCTCGCTTTTTGTGGATGATAAAACGGCTTTGTCGCAGTCGATGCAGGTGACCGAAAACGGCCGGTCGTCTTTATTGACAACGATAGGCGATAAATGGAGCTATCTGCAACGCTATAAATTCGGGGCAAATGCGCAGCCGTTCTACGTGGTGGTGGATGCAACAGGTAAACCGCTCAACGGTTCTTTCTCGTTTACCGAAGATCCGAAGAAATTCGTCAATTTCCTTGAAACAAGCTTGAAAAACAAGAAATAACAGAGGAATAAGCACACGGAATACACTGAATAAACGGAGAAACACGGATATTTTTTCGAAAGAAAAAGTAGTTCTAAATGTTGTTTGTCTGTATGATCTGTGTATTCCGTGTGTTTTTTTATACTTTGGTCTTTGAGAAAAAGACGGAGCCGATAATCATCGGAATCACCGCGTTTACAAACCAAACCAATACTCCGGCCAACGCAATGCCCACGCTGTTGTCGGAGAACATTCCTACGAAAATTACTGCATAAGAACCCCGGATGGCAGCTTCGGAGAAGGCAATAGAAGGGGTGAAAGTGAGGAATAGGTAAAATGTTGAGATGGAAACCACTCCTTGCCACAAATTGATGTCGATGCTGCAAAACCGCAACATGCAGTAAAGTTGCAGGCAAAAGACAAGGTAGCGTCCGAAAGCCAGCAGCAGCACATAAGCCAGTTGTTTGGATCGGAAAGTGCTTAGCCATTTAAGCAGGGTGTTGACCTTGACTGAAATATTCCAGCGGCTGAAGAAATGGGAAAGTTTCGGGAGCGATAGGTAAATGGAAAAAGCAATGGCCATCTCCATAATAAAAATCACCATCAGCAAGGTCTTGTCTGCAAGAAACGGCATTTGCCGGTGCCCCATCAGTAGCATAAAAGAGAAGAGGCCGAACAGAGAGATAATGATCGTTTGCGCCAGTGTTCCCACCATCCCGAAGGTGATAGCCTGCCAGCGGTTGTTGGCCTGAAGATAAACCGCCCTGCCAGGAAACTCACCCACACGATTGGGAGTGAAAAATCCGGTGGCATAACCGCTCATTACCGATTTCAGGGCTTTGCGAAAACTTAAATGTTCAAGGCTGGAAATGAGATAACGCCATTTGGTTGTCTCGATCAGGAAATTGACCGGCATAAATACAACAGCTAATAACAACCATCCCCATTTGTGCCACGACAAATCGCTCCAGCCGGCAGCCGAAGAGGGACTTTGAATGAATTCGTAAATCTTATACGCTAAAAATCCGTAAGAGAGTATCAGAATCAGCCATTTAATCACTGGGTAATATTTTTTCCACACTGACATAATGGTTTTTGTAATGAAACGATTTAGAATTCAAAGATAATGGTGTAAGAGCTTAAATTGTACTGGGATTGTCCGAAAATATAGATTATTTCATCCTTTTATTTCGACTGTTTGCCGGTGATAATCTTCTTTATTTCGTTGAGTTTATTCAACGCTTCTACCGGAGTCAGGTTATTGATGTCGGTGCTCTTGATTTCGTCTCGAATTTGCGCCAGTACGGGGTCGTCCAACTGGAAAAAGCTCATTTGAAAGCCCTCGCGGGTCGAGGCGATTTTGTCGACCGGTTTGGCAATGCCCGATTTGCGGTTGTCGCTTTCCAGCTGTTCCAGAATTTCGTCGGCGCGTTTTACCACGCTTTGCGGCATACCGGCCATTTTGGCCACGTGAATACCAAAACTGTGTTCGCTGCCTCCGCGTACCAGTTTACGCATGAAAATTACCTTTTTGTCTACCTCTTTCACCGAAACATTGTAGTTCTTCACCCGTTTGAACGATTTTTCCATTTCGTTCAACTCGTGGTAGTGCGTGGCAAACAAAGTTTTTGCATTTGCCGACGGATGTTCGTGAATGTATTCCACAATAGCCCAGGCAATGGAGATGCCGTCGTAGGTACTGGTTCCGCGGCCGAGCTCGTCAAAGAGCACCAGACTTCGGTCGGAAATGTTGTTCAGGATGCTAGCTGCCTCGTTCATCTCCACCATAAAGGTCGATTCTCCCAAGGAAATATTGTCGCTGGCACCCACACGGGTAAATATTTTGTCGACCAGACCGATCGTGGCGCTTTCTACGGGGACGAAGCATCCGATTTGTGCCATCAGTACGATCAGAGCCGTTTGGCGCAGTAAGGCCGACTTACCGGCCATATTCGGACCGGTGATGATGATAATCTGCTGCTGCTCGTTGTCGAGGTAAACATCGTTGGCAATGTAACTTTCGCCGGCGGGCAACTGTCTTTCAATTACCGGGTGACGACCTTGTTTGATGTCGATTACGTAGCCGTCGTTCATTTGCGGACGGACGTATTTGTTTTGAGCCGATACTTTGGCAAACGACAACAGGCAGTCGAGTTGTGCCAGCAGATTGGCATTGAGCTGAAATGCCGTAATGTAATCGGTCAGGCCGACGACCAGATTGTTGAAGAGTTCGGTCTCCAGCGCCAGAATTTTATCTTCGGCACCCAGAATTTTTTCTTCATATTCTTTCAGCTCCTGGGTGATATAGCGTTCGGCACCCACCAGCGTCTGCTTGCGGATCCAGTTTTCAGGAACTTTGTCTTTGTGGGTGTTACGCACCTCGATGTAGTAACCGAAAACATTATTGAAGCTGATCTTCAGGCTCGGAATGCCGGTGGTTTCGCTTTCGCGTTGCTGGATGTGGAGCAGGTAATCTTTGCCTGAATAGGCAATCTCCCGCAATTTATCCAACTCATCATTGACGCCGTTTTGAATCACTCCACCACGGTTTACGGCATTGGGGGGATCGTTTTGAATTTCACCGGCAATGCGTTCGCGGATTTTTTCGCAGGGGTTGAACTGCTCTCCGATTTTGTGCAGCGTAGTATTTTGCGTCGCCAGACAAGCCTCTTTGATAGGCTCGATGGAAGAGAGCGCCACTTTTAGTTGCACCACTTCGCGGGGAGAGACGCGTCCGACGGCAATTTTCGATACAATCCGTTCCAGATCGCCCACCAGCGCCAGTTGCTGACTGAGCATCTCTTTCATCTCAACGTCTTTGAAGAAATGCTCTACCACGTTGTGACGTTCTTCGATCTGCTTTAGGTTTTTGAGTGGAAATGAGACCCAACGTTTCAGCAGGCGGCTCCCCATCGGGGTAACGGTCTTGTCGAGCACGTCGGTTAGCGAAATGGCACCCTCCTGTTGTCCGGAGAATAGTTCCAGATTGCGCACCGTGAAGCGGTCGAGCCAGACGAAGCGGTCTTCCTCGATACGGGCCAGACGTGTAATGTGGCCGATATTGGTATGTTGGGTATGATCGAGATAGTAGAGAATGGCTCCGGCAGCAATAATACCGTTCGGCAGGTTGTCTACCCCGAAGCCTTTGAGGTTGGAGGTCTCGAAATGCTTCAGCAACCGATCTTTGGCGGCATCGGCGGTGTAAATCCAGTCTTCCTGTTCGTAGGTGTAGAGCTTATTTCCAAAAGTATCGGCAAATTCTTTGCGTTTGTTGCGCTCGTGCAACACCTCTTTCGGTGAAAAGCTATTGATGAGTTTGTCTACATATTCCGGCGTGCCTTCTGCGGTCAGAAATTCGCCGGTAGAGATGTCCAGAAAAGCTACCCCGGCTGTTTTTCCGTTGAGGTGTACGCTGGCCAGAAAGTTGTTTTCCTTGTGATTCAATACATTGTCGTTGATAGAAACCCCTGGCGTAACCACTTCGGTGATTCCCCGTTTGACGATGGTCTTCGTCTTCTTGGGGTCTTCCAGCTGATCGCAAACGGCCACACGCATTCCTGCACGAACCAGTTTAGGCAGGTAGGTGTCGAGTGCATGATGCGGAAATCCGGCCAGTTCTACCGATTGAGCCGAGCCATTGGCACGACGGGTGAGGGTAATACCCAGAATTTCCGACGCTTTGATAGCATCATCCGAAAAAGTTTCGTAGAAATCGCCCACCCGGAAGAGCAGGATGGCGTCGGGATGTTTTTCTTTTACCTGATAATATTGTTTCATCAAGGGTGTCTCCACCGCTTTCTTTTCCATGTATGAAGTGTGATTTATTGCTTAGAAATGAAACCGATAGACAAAACGCACGGTTTTTATCATCGGTAATTCAAAGATACAAAAAAAATTCTTCAGACAGAGGGTCTGAAAAGAAAGCAAATCGGCTCAAAACTATTCATAGTTTTGAGCCGATTTGTATAATTCGTGTTGTTCGCATTTATCCCCACTTGAAAAACCTTAATCCCAGAATAAAGCAGAGTACTCCGAAAGCTGACAAAGCAAGCGTAGGCGTGGCAATATCCATCCATCCGGCACCTTCGTTGAAAATGCTGCGCACACCGTCGGTGAGGGCGGTGAGGGGTAATAATTTGATGGCCTTGACTGCTAAGTCTGGAAAGTTGTGGTAGCTGAAGAAGATACCGGAGAGGATCATCATCGGCATGGTAACGGCATTGATCCATCCCTGACCGACTTCGGTTTTGGCTGTGCGGCAGGCAACCAATACAGATAATCCGGCAAAAGCAATATTTCCGGCAAGCAGTACCGTCATCAGCGCGCCGATATTTCCCTGGATGGTGATGCCGAAAAAGAGCCACGAGAAAAAGAACAAGATGCCGGCCTCGATCAGATTCATTACAAAGCGCACCAGCATCATGGCAATGAGAAAGTTGGATTTTTTCATCGGAGTTGCTATCATCCGTCGCAACAGTTTTTGATTGCGTCGTTCAATGATTGCATAACTGATGCCCCACATCAGGCCGTTTAGAATGCCGAGCGTGATAAGCCCCGGAATCAGAAAGTCGATGTAGCGGACACCTTTCAGAGTCAACGGTTCGATGCGTCCCTGATCGGTTGTGGCAATGGTTGTCGGATGTTTCATCAGGTAGGAGAGCTTCATGTAGATAAGCTGCGCCTGCGAGTTGTGCGGGTCGAAGCGGTAACATACCTGTCCCAGCGAGTCGGAGATGATAACGTCGGCTTCGCCCCGTTTGAGGGAGACGATGGCCTCTTTCCAGTCGGTTCGATGAAAATTCAGCTCTGTGTTGCCCAGCATTTTATCGGTAACTTTCCATGTTTGTACGGTTACGCCTTTATGCTGCGTAGGCTTTGCATATATTTTGAGCAGCGAATCGAGTTGTGTCGGTTGCTTTTCAACCACGGCAATGTGGAATTTCGACTCGGAGGTTTGCGTGAAGGCCAGTCCCAGTCCGATGGAGATAAGAATGGGGAAGACGATACCCCAGAAGAGTACCGACGGTTCGCGCACCGTCTCCAGAAGCTGGGTAAGCGTGAGTTGATATAGTTGGTTGGTTTTTATTGATTTCATAAAATAATATGCTAATTTGAAAATATGCTAATGTGCCAATGAGATTTGGAATCTTGAAATATTGGAATTTTGAAACTGGATTTTATTTTATTTGAGCTGCTTCTTCATTTAGTTTTTTGCCCGTCAGGTTGATGAAAAGTTCGTCGAGGTTGTGTGAATTTTCATCGAGTAACTCGTGCAACTGTCCCTCGCGGAGAATTTTACCCTCGTCAAGAATAATGATGTGGTCGCACAACGATTCGGCCTCTTCCATGTAATGAGTGGTAAGTATCAGCGTTGTTTTACCCTGGTCTTTCAAACCTTTCAGAATGTTCCATAGGTCAAGGCGGGAATGCGGGTCGAGACCGGTGGTCGGCTCGTCGAGAAAGAGCACTTCGGGATGGTTGAGAAGTGCCACCGCCAGTGCCAGCCGTTGCCGTTGTCCACCCGAAAGTGTCCCGACAAATGATTTTTCCTTGCTGGCGAGTTCGGTGAGAGTAATTACCTCGTTCACCCGGTCGTCGCCCAATTTGAAGAAACTGGCAAACAAGCGCAGCGTTTCGCGGATGGACAGCTTTTCGGTGAAACGGGTCTCCTGCAGCGAGAGCCCGATAATTTTGCGGAGCTCTTTCTCGTGCTTGTGCCAGTTTTTACCCTGAATAAGGATTTCGCCTTTGTCGGGTTTTTTGAGCCCTTCCATCATCTCTACCAGCGTGGTTTTCCCGGCTCCGTTCGGGCCAAGGAGAGCTACAAATTCGCCGGGTTGTATGGTGAGCGATACGCCGCGTACGGCTTTGGTATCTTTGAATGATTTTTCTACGTTTCTGACTTCTATCTGGTTCATAAAAATTCGATTGAATAAAAAGATTTTTCCTGAAAATGATTATGTTGGCTTCTATCGGTCGGGAGTCTTGTCTCTCCGAAAGGAATAGATCCGGCCTCTGTTTTTATATGTAAAAACGGTTCAATGGGTGGTTTGGGTTGTCCGTAATACGTATAACCGGACGATTGTGATCACGGATTCATGCCTGTAAAACTGTGGCTTTACTATCGAAGGCATTGAAATTTCATGGTAAACCGGTGCAAAGATAATGCAAAGATAAAAAATCAGGTTGGCTGCGGTCAAAAGAAAATTTCCATAGCAGCGACTCGCAGAGATTTTGTGTTATGGAAACTGAGATTATGATAAGAATGAGAGGTGGCTATTCTTTTCTTTTGGGATTTTTGGGAAACCATCCCTTTTGTACTCTTTTGCGTTGTTCGAAAAGTTCAAGAATGCTCCAGAGCGAAGAAAATCCTGCAACTGCCAGTATGGCTCGCGCAATAAAATTGCCGGTAATGAGAGAGGCTCCGCATAAGGCAATACCTGCAATGAGAAAAACCGGCCAGATTTTTACTCCGAAATAATATTCTCCTTTAATAACCAACGGATGAAATAATCCGATTATCAGAAATGAGGCTAAGCCTATGAGTAGTCCGTCGAAAAGCATTGATAATTATTTTTTTGCCGCTTGCCAGATCACCTTCATATTGCAAATTTTTGATTCGTCATGGTTGTATGCCTCTATAACATAGTCTACTGTGAGTGCGTTGGGGTCAGTATCAGTCCATATTACATCGTACGGTGTAATTGTTTTGTCGGAACGAGAACTATTTATAGTCGCAACCAAACAATACAAAATCTCTTTCTTCTCTTTTTTATAGATTCGAAATTGATGAAATTTTTCTTGATTTGGAATGTATATGGTATTTTGTGTTCCATTGGAATGGGTTACGAACGCTGGCTTCCCCGAATCGGAATGGCGTTGCCCATGCACAATTGTCTCTGGGAGAACAAAAACAGAGAGAACAAAAAATACACAAATAGAGGAAGAGAAGGCGTTTTTCATTATATTAACAAGTATAAAATGAATTCCAAATATAATATGAATTTTAATAAGATTTGTTCATGATTGTGGCTGTATTAACTTTATTTATTAATTGCTATTTTTAAATTAGTTGATGGTAAGTGAGCCGCTATGAAAACTGTATAAATCTATATAAATTGTTTTGTCTCTGTTTACTGCATTTTTACGAGGGGATTTGTTTTTATCGGTATTGTTGGTATTGTTTATATTGAGAAGAATAGATTTAGCTATATGATTGTA
Source organism: uncultured Microbacter sp. (assembly GCA_963678265.1). Taxonomy (GTDB): domain Bacteria; phylum Bacteroidota; class Bacteroidia; order Bacteroidales; family Paludibacteraceae; genus Microbacter. The sequence goes on along the minus strand of OY782761.1, from coordinate 89,876 downwards.
TTTACGTATTTTTAAATTAGCTTTACGTATTTATGCTAAATGTAATTAAGAGGACGCTGGTCATTAATGGGGCTGTTTTTACAATTTGTCCGGTTGGTAGTAGCCACAATTAGATGCAAAATGTATTTGGATATAAGTTTTGCTTTGGGTTGATGCCCGGAAAATAGGGAGGAAGAAACAGATGAATGGAAGGAGTATGTGTGAGGAGAAAACGGGGAGAAATCGTTTTATTGCAAAACAATTTCTCCCCGTTTTTTTACACCAATTCTAATCTTTTCAAAAGATTGTTGGTGGCTATGTCGATATGATCTGGCGATTGCTGCAGCTCCTTAATGAACTGGCTGCCGACAATTCCTCCGTTAGCATTTGCATAGGCTGCCTGTAAGGTTTCCGCATTGGAAATGCCAAAGCCGATGAGCAACGGATTGTGGAGTTTCATTGCATGAATCCTGTGAAAATAGGCCTGTTTTTCATCGTTGAAGCTACTTTGCGCGCCGGTTGTCGAAGCGGATGATACCATGTAGATAAAACTGTCCGTGTGCTTGTCAATAAGCCGGATACGTTCTTCTTCTGTTTGGGGGGTGATAAGCATTACCACAGAAATGCCATATTTGTCGGCTATCGGTTTGAATTCCGTTACATATTCCTTGAAAGGCAGATCAGGCACAATCAGGCCGTCGATGCCCACCTCACTGCATTTTTTACAAAAGGCTTCAAATCCATATTGCATAATGGGATTCAGATAACCCATCATTATCAATGGCATGTGAATTTCGTTCCGGATATCTTTCAATTGATCGAAGAGGACGCGCAGGGTCATTCCATTATTCAATGCTTCCTGACTGCTTTGCTGAATCACAGGGCCGTCGGCCATCGGATCGGAAAACGGAATGCCGATTTCAGCCAGATCAACCCCTTGTCGTTGCAGTTCGCTCAACACTTTAGTGGTGTCCTCCAACGCGGGAAATCCGGCAGTGAAATAGATGGAGAGAATGTTGTTTTGTCTTTGCTGAAAAAGTTGTTGTAAACGGTTCATTTTATTGATATAATTTATTAGTCAACGCTATGTTCAATGCCGGAGCATACGAATGAAACTGCTCAGTTTTTGAATATCTTTTATTCCGGGTGAAATTTCAAAGCCACTGTTGACATCGATGGCATGGATTTTCATGTGCCGGTATTTTATTATAGAATGTGTATCGTCCGGCCCGATTCCTCCGCTCAGAAAAAAAGGCAAGTTGCCCTTGTACTTATCGAGTAACGACCAGTCGAATTTTTGCCCAGATCCGCCATACAGCTTCGTTTGTGTGTCGAATAGTATATAATCACATGCCGTGTCGTATGTTTTGGCCAGATCGAAGGTCTCTTTTCCCGTCACAGGTAAGGCCTTTATGGTGCAGATGCCATCTTCTTTTAAGGTTTGGCACATGTCAGGAGTTTCGTTCCCGTGGAGTTGTACTGCCTGTAAGTCATATTTGTTGACAATCGTCCGGATTTCCTGCTCCGTTTCGTTCACAAAAACGCCCACTTTGCATATGTGTGAAGGAACCTGTTTGATTACGACTGGGTCGAGAGTGCCTGCATAGCGTGGTGAGGCTTTGTAAAAGATAAAACCCATGTAATCGGGACCAAGTTGCGCGACGGTCAGAATGTTTTCGGGGTCTTTCATCCCGCAAACCTTAATTGAAATATCACTCATAGACGATGTCTGCTTTTTTAGCGGAGATAATAAATAGGCGTCAATTTGATCCGAATACTATTTTTATAACCCGCTGCTGCGCAGATAAGATGTTTGTTGTTAGTTTAATGCCTTGATGAAATGGGTCAGAGCCAGAGCCGGGTCATCTTCTTTCATAAAGGTTTCGCCAATGAGAAATCCGTTGAACCCGGCAGTTCTCAGCTCTTTGATCGTGAGAGGGTCGCTGATGCCGCTCTCTGAAATTCTCAGGTAATCGGACGGAATTTTTTCTCCCAATTTAAATGAGGTTTCAATATCCGTTACGAATGATTTGAGATTCCGGTTGTTGATGCCTACAATATCGATATCGGAAGTGATGTGCTCGAGTTCTGATTCTTCATGCACTTCAAGCAACACCTCCAGTTCCAAACTTCTGGCTTCTTTAGCTAATGCCGTACATGTTTTTTTATCAAGGGCAGCCGCAATCAGCAAAATAACATTGGCCCCAACTGCTTTTGCTACATGTAGTTGATATGGGTCTACAATAAAATCTTTTCGCAGAATAGGAATGTTCACGGAAGGACGGGCAGCCTGCAAATCGTTGAGAGAACCCCCGAAAAACGATTCGTCGGTAAGAATCGATAAGCCTGTGGCTCCGGCATTTTCATAAGCAGCCGGAATCACGGTAGCTTCGGCATCCGGATAAATCCATCCTTTTGAGGGCGATTTACGTTTGAACTCGGCGATAATGCCTGTATGCGATTCCTGCAGAGCCTTTTTGAGTGAAACTACGGGACGATTATTGTTGTCAAGCGATTCGAGATAACCGTTTTCTTTTCCGGCTGCAATTTCAAGCCGTTTTTTTGCAATGATGGTTTCGAGAATGTTCATATTCAAAATAGTTGAGTGTTTGCAGTTTGGTATTAGCCAATGGTCTGTGTGGTTGCAACTAAATCAGAATGTATTTAAAGAATATAGGTCTGGAGTTTAATTACAAAAAAACACAATTGAACCATGATAATGTTTTAACTGTTCAAAGCTACAAATTTTTTCAATATTCTCAACGCTGATTCACTTTCGATCGAATTTTTTGCCTGATCGATACACTCTTCTATCGAAAGTTCCGGTTTAATTGTCTGTATGGCAAATGCTGCATTTATTATTACCGTATTTTTTTGCGCGTCGGTTGCCGTGTTTTTTAGTACATTATCAAAAATTTTGGCAGCATCTTCGGGCGTTTGACCCCCATCGAGAGCTTCCTGCGCAATTCGTTTGAAACCCAGACCTTCGGGGGTGTACATTTTTTCGCCGAATTTGGTAATTACTTTGAAATCGCTGGTGAGCGAAATTTCATCGTATCCGTCGAGGCTGTGCACGATAGAAAAATCGCCTCCGGTTTGCTGGTAGAGGTAATAGTAGAGGCGAGCCATTTTCAGATTGAAGACTCCCAGCATGTTGCGCTTCGGCTGAATGGGGTTCACCAACGGGCCGAGTACGTTGAAAAAGCTACGCACCTGCAGAGCCTTGCGGACCGGCGCCACAGTTTTCAACGCGAGGTTAAACATCGGAGCGTGGAGGTAGGCGATATTGGTCTCTTCGATAGAACGACGCAGCCGGTCGTTGTCGTTGGTAAATTTCACGCCGTGTTGTTCCATTACGTTGGAGGCTCCGCTTACCGAGGTAGCTCCGAAGTTGCCGTGCTTGGCCACCTTGTACCCGGCTCCGGCCACAACGAAACAGCTTAGAGTCGAAATGTTGAAGGTGTTGTGGTTGTCGCCTCCGGTGCCCACGATGTCGATGGGGTTGTAGTCGCTCAGATCGACCGGCACGCGCATCTCCAGCAGCGCTTCGCGGAATCCGATCAGTTCGTCAACAGTAATGCTGCGCATCAGGTAGACGGTAACAAAAGCGGCAATCTGAGCCTCGTCGTATTTGCCTTCGGCCATGTTGGTCAACACAGTTTTAGCCTCCTCGCGGCCAAGGTATTGGTGTTCAAATAAACGGTATAGAATTTCTTTCATTGTTTTAGTGTTTAATGTTCAAAGTTTAATGTTGAACGTTCAATGGGTATGTTTTTTTATATTGTCAGACTGGTAAATTGTGATGTTTTCAGCCAGTTGGCAATCAAAGTTTCTCCCAGTGGCGTGAGTACCGACTCGGGATGGAACTGTACACCGCGTACGTCGTACTCCTTGTGGCGCAGTGCCATGATGGTTCCTTCATCGGATACGGCGGTTACGCGGATGCATTCGGGCAGGCTGTCCCGGCTCACAATCCACGAGTGATAACGCCCTGCATCGAAGGTGGTGGGCATGTCATCGAACAGCAGGTCGGGGTCGACCACATGTACCGGAGTGCTCACACCATGAAATACTTCGGATGTGTTTTCGAGTGTACCGCCAAAGCTTTCGGCAATAGCCTGATGACCCAGACAAACGCCCAAAATCGATTTTGTCGCCGCATATTTTTTTATCAATGGAAGTAAAATTCCGGCTTCTGCAGGAATGCCGGGTCCCGGCGAGAGAAGAATTTTGTCGAAACGATCTACCTCGTCGAGATCGATTTTGTCGTTGCGAATCACCTCCATGTTGGTGTATCCCAGTTTACGAATAGCATGTACCAGATTGTACGTGAACGAGTCGTAATTGTCAAATATCAGTAGTTTTTTCATTGTTGATTTTTTTAGAGCCTCACCCCAACCCCTCTCCTCAAGAGAGGGGTTGGGGTGAGTAGTTTTATTCATTAATAAGCTATCCGTTATTATAAATGTCCGATTTAAGTCCCTCTATTGTGGAGAGGGATATAGGGAGAGGCTTTTAGTTTTTCAGCGTTGCTGCCATGTCGATAGCGGTTTTCAGCGCGCCGAGTTTGTTGCTTACCTCCAGCCGTTCGCTTTCGGGTACCGATTTGGCAACGATGCCGGCTCCGGCCTGATAGTAAAGTTTGTTGTTTTTGCTCAGGAAAGTCCGGATGGTAATTGCCTGATTAATATCTCCATTCAGGCCGATGTAGCCGATGCAGCCTCCGTAAATACCCCGGGTGGTCGGTTCTATTTCGTTGATCAGTTGCATGGCACGTACTTTGGGTGCTCCCGAGAGTGTTCCGGCCGGAAATGTGTCGGCAAAGAGTTGTATCGGATTAACGCCGGGAAGCAGTTTCCCGCTCACTCGCGAAACCAAATGAATGACATGCGAATAGAACTGTACCTCTTTGTAAATCTCAAGACCTACATCCGACGTGTTACGACTCAGATCGTTGCGGGCCAGGTCGACCAGCATTACGTGTTCGGCATTCTCTTTCGGGTCTTTGAGCAGCGCTTCGGCCAACTGACGGTCTTTGTCGTCATCGCCTGTACGGCGGAAGGTGCCGGCAATGGGATCGATATAGGCCCTGCCGTTTTTGATCTGAACATGTGTCTCGGGTGAAGAACCGAAGATGCGGAACGATCCGAAATCAAAATAGAAGAGGTAGGGCGAGGGGTTGATGGAGCGCAGCGCGCGGTACACCTTGAAATCGTCGCCGGCAAACGGCTGACTGAATCGTCGCGAAAGAACAATCTGGAAGGTATCGCCCCGTTTGCAGTGTTGGATGCCTTTTTCTACCGACTGGCGGTATGCTTCGTCGCTCATGTTGGCGGTTTCGGCATCTGTCAGTTCAAAGTTATACGAAGCAAAATTCCGGTTATCCAGCAGTTCCACGACAGAGTCAATATCGCTTTGTTCTCCATCAAAAAGGTTTTCGACGATTTCGAGTTCGTTTTTGAAGTGATTCACCACGATAATGTATTTGTAAAGAATGTAATACATGTCGGGAACCTGCGCTTCGTTTTTGTCGGGAACAATGTCTACTTTCTCGAAATAACGGACAGCATCATAAGCCGTGAATCCGAAAAAACCGTTGAAAGGTAGACGATTGTTATTCTCTTTAATCTCAAACGATTTCACAAACGTATTGAGGTGCTCGGGCAACGGATAGTCGTTGTCTATTTCTTTGCGAATGATCTCTCCATTCGGATAATACTCCGAAATAGCTCCGTTTTCAACAATGAATTTAGCCGCGGCGCGCAGTCCGATAAACGAGTAGCTGTTTTCGCCACCATGGTAATCGGAACTTTCAAGTAATACCGATTCGGGATAAATATCCCGTATTTTCAGATAAATGGAAACCGGAGTGTGAAGATCACCGAGCAGTTTCTTGGAGTATGTTCTGATAGTTGTTTGCATAAGTAAAAGCCCCCTATATCCCCCACAGGGGGACTTTCGGGGCGGATATTAAGGGTTTGTAATTGACTGACTCGTCCTGAAAAATGTTTACAGATAATTGTTATTAATCCTGATGTAAGTTTACAAGTTGAATTCACTTGTAAACTTACAAATTTTCTTCATTTGTTTTCTTTTGTCATTTTGTTGTTCTATAATAATTCTTCCATCTCTGTTTTAATACCCCCGATTGCAGATGAGCCTGCTCTGGTGTAAATAAATTAAGGCTTGCATGTGGACGACAACAATTATAGATCATAATGATTCTTTTCAGTTCAGCCTTAGTTTGTTCTATTGTTCTCAGTTGCATGTGATTCAACCATTCTTCTTTCAGGATACCATTCACACGCTCGGCTATCGCATTTTCTCGTGGATCTCCATTCTCGGTCATGCTAATAAGAATCTTACGCTTCTCCAGTTTCTTGACGTAACCCCGACTGCAATATTGCACGCCACGGTCTGAGTGATGAATCAATCCTGTATGCCCTCTTGGTAATTGAGCTAATGCTTTCTCCAAGGCTTGCTCTGTATAGATTGCAGCTAAGGTCTCTCCTATAGACCAACCTATAATCTTGCGAGAATAAGCATCGGTTATCAAGTTTAGAAAGATGAAGCCTTCTGACGTTTCAACATAAGTAATATCACTTACCCACAATTCATTTGCTCGCATGGGTACAACATCTTTAATCAGATTAGGATACTTATGCAACCAATGATTGCTGTAAGTGGTACGTACCCGTCTTCTTCGTTTGTTGATTAGCAGATGATGTTCTCGCATAAAATCAAACAAACGATCTCTGCCCGGAAGATATGCTTTGGGTAAATGGTCCTCCAGCAACTTTAATAGTTTTCTTCCGCCTATACGGGGCATCAGTCTGCGTTCTTTCTCTATCTGGTGAAGCAACAAATCTTCTTTGATCACTTCCTTGTAATTATACTTGCTGTGCTGATAGTAGGCTTGCCTACTTTTGCCAAACAGCCCACACAAAAGAGCTATCTCTATCGATGAATCTTTTGTGTGCAGCTCACTTACCGTTTGGCTCCAGATTTTTTTCTGATGTCAATTTTTAACTCCCTCTCGGCAATATCTATCATCGTACTGAGGGCTGTACTTCGTAACTGTTCTTTCTTTAAGTCTGACTCTAATTGCCTGACCTTCTGTTCTAACTGTTGTTCCTTTGTACTCTTCTTTAATGGCTCTTTCATGGAAGAAATAGTGGACGTTTGATATACCCCAAATTTACGCATCCAATTGGTTATACAAGCCTTCCCTCGGATGTTATATTTTAACATCAATTCTTCTTGTGTTTTGCCTCCTTGCAAATACTCCTGAATTACGGCTAATCTTGTTTCGTCCGTAAATACATTTACTTGTCTCATAAGTGTCCTGGTTTTTGTTTACTAATGCTGTAAACCTATTTCAGGACTAGACAGACACTTATTTTTTGTTTGCCCTTTATTCTCCCCCTCTTGAGGAGGGGGTAGGGGGGAGGCTATTGATATAGGTTTCCATGTCTTTGTCACCGCGTCCCGAAAGATTGACTACCACCACATCATCGGGTTTGAAGGTGAGTCTTTCGAGTGCTGCCAGTGCATGAGCCGACTCCATTGCCGGAATGATGCCCTCTATTTTAGTCAGTAGAAATGCTGCTGCCAGCGCTTCGTCGTCAGTAATGGCCAAGACGGTCGACCGTTTTGTTTTGGACAGGTAGGCATGTATCGGACCGATGCCCGGATAATCGAGCCCGGCCGAAATGGAGTAGGGCTCTTCGATCTGTCCGTCTTCCGATTGCATAATCAGCGTGCGGCAGCCGTGGATAATTCCTTCACGTCCCAGGTGGATGGTGGCGGCGGAGTAGGGCGTGTCGATGCCTTTTCCGGCAGCTTCCGCTTCGATGAGTTGCACTTTGTCGTTGTGCAGGTAGTGATAAAATGCTCCGGCGGCGTTACTTCCACCTCCCACGCAGGCCAGAATATAATCGGGATAGTCACGTCCCTCGTGTTCCAGCAACTGTTTTTGCATCTCCTCGCTGATTACCGATTGCAGGCGAGCCACCATGTCGGGGTAGGGGTGCGGACCGATGGTGGACCCGATTACGTAGTAGGTATCCTCCGGGTTACAGCACCAGTCGCGGATGGCCTCGTTAGTCGCATCTTTCAGCGTTTTGTTTCCACTGTGCACCGGAACGACCGTTGCTCCCAGCATCTCCATTTTCTGTACGTTGAGGTGCTGGCGTTGTACATCGAGTTCTCCCATATAGACGAAGCAGGGCATGTTGAGCAGGGCGCAAACTGTCGCGGTGGCCACTCCGTGCTGACCGGCACCGGTTTCGGCAATGATGCGGGTTTTGCCCATGCGGCGTGCCAAAAGTACCTGACCCAATGAGTTGTTGATTTTGTGTGCTCCTGTATGGTTGAGGTCTTCACGTTTGAGGTAGACCTTTGCACCGTACTTCTCCGATAATCGTTTTGCAAAATAGAGCGGAGAGGGACGACCCACGTAGTCGCGCATCAGACCGTTAAATTCTTTCTGAAAAGAGGGATCGCTGAGAATTTTCAGGTAGTTATTTCTCAGATTTTCAACATTGACGTGGAGAATTTCGGGAATGTAAGCTCCACCGAATTCGCCGTAGTAGCCGTTTTTATTTACGTTGTAGTTCATAATCTTGAGCATGTTTTGCACACGGAATACACGGAAGGAAATTGATTGATAGTTCCGGTTTGCGGTATGCTTGTATTTGTGTTTTTGAATTATTTTCAGTGTTTGTCTGTCGATTCAGTGTGTTCTGTGTGCACCATTTTTGAGAACAAAAAAAGCCCGTCGTGATTGCGACGGGCTTTATCTTTTTACCTAATAATGATTATTTAGCGTTCAAACAGATATGCGACGGTGCTACTCACGACTTTTTGAAGTTGTAAGCGCCACCACCAAAATTTATTTACTGTTTGAAATGACATACTTTCGTTGTTTTGTGAGGGCAAAGGTAGAGCTATTTTTTGAACCGGCAAATAATTCGTCGGAAATTTTTCAAAAAAATTACTTTTTGCTGTTTTATTGGACGTTTGACTGTTGATTTGACAGTCTTATGACATGTGGGTAATACGACTGCCGATTCGCATTACTTCTTTTTTGCCTTCTCAGGAACGGCCAATACCGCTTCCAGAGCCGGTTTTAGCGTCTTGTCGCGTCGATAGAGCAGGGGGTAGTTGATGCGGCCGGGAACCGGGTAGTCGTTTTTCCACGACATGCCGTCGTGCAGTCCCCACACGGTAACGCGGTCTATCTTGTCGCGTTTGTTGTAGAAGATGCCGAACAGTTCGGCATAGCGGTCGGCCAGTTGCGTCTCCACATCAGCCGGGAGGCCGTTGCGATACGGATCGAGGAAGGTCTTAAACTCTTCGTATTGCCATTGCGGGTCGCTCATTATTTTGCCGATAAGCTGCCCCTCTTTGGTGATGGGCAACACATCCACATCCAGTTCGGTAATCATCACCTTCACGCCCAGCGTGGCAAAGGTATCGATGGCTGCTTCAATGTATTCCTTTTTTGGGAAATTAAGTCCCCAGTGCCCCTGTATGCCGATACCGTCGATGCGGATTCCCTCTTTTTTGAGCATACGCACCATGCGGGCAATGCCATCGCGTTTTGACGGGCGCCACACGTTGAAGTCGTTGTAATAGAGCTCAGCATCCGGCGCATATTGATGGGCAAATTTAAAAGCCAGTTTCATCAGCTCGTCTCCGTTGCCGATGGCGTTTACCCACGAGGTGGAGCGGTAGGCCCCGTTTTCGTCTATCTGCTCGTTGACCACGTCCCACGCGTTGATACGGTTTTTATATCTTCCCACTACCGTGGCAATGTAGCTTCGCATCTGTTCCACCATGGCATCGTGCGACTTTGGATGTCCTTCGGCATCTTTGAAAAACCAGTCGGGCGTTTGGTTGTGCCATATCAGCGTGTGCCCCACCACAAACAGGTGGTTGGCTTCTCCCATCTTGACATAGGCATCGCCCGGAGCAAAATTCCATACATCCGGACTCGGGTGCACGGTCTCGGCTTTCAGTACGTTTTCGGGTGTAATCGCGTTGAACTGCTGAAGTACCAACCGGCGCGAGATGGAGTCGGAACCCCTGACGATCGCGTCATTGACGGAACAACCGATTTTAAAAGCGCCTTTGTAGGCCTCTTTCAATGTCGGAACGGTTTTGTTGACAGTTTGAGCGGTGATGGGATTGGCCAGCAGTAGTGCGCAGGCAGTGTAGAACAGCGTTTTTTTCATGAGCGGGAGTGGCTTTTCGTGTGTTTAAAATAGTAGTAGTCTCTCTGCAAAAATACGAACTTATGCGACTATTGCCAAACGGAGTTCCAACTAAATAGAGTGTGCTTTTTGTGCGACTTGGAAGTCGCACGACCCACATGGGTGATACTGCTGGGTGATGCGAGCTTAGACTCGCATTGTGGCATGTTGTTTTAGTCTTACCTTACAGGCAAATGAGGCCGGAGTGTGTCGATCCGCAGGTCTATGACCTGCGGTTATGGAGATTCGACTTTCCAAGTCATTTGCGCCTGCTGCATATGAGAAGTGAAATCTTGTTTTTTAAATCGCTTGTTTTAGCTGTATTAAGGATGTAAAATGCTGTTTATTAAATTTGTGTGTCTATTCTTTATACTACGGATAGGCGTTTGTCTATGGTCTGAAAGACCGGATTTCCATAACCGTGGGTCGAAGACCTGCGGTAGAAAGCAACCCTCAATTTCTGCCTGTAAGGCAGGACTGTGTTACTCTTTCAGAAAGTAACGCTCATCGATCTCCACACCGTTTTCTATCAAAAAACTGCGGAGTTCTTCTTCGAATGAAACCGACTTGTGGTGTTCTTTCTGGTTTTTGATATAGTTTATGATGGTCTCCTTCTCCTTCAGGTTGTATGTAAAGCCGGCAAAGCTGACTGCCCAACCTTCAAAGTGAGGAAAGTTCGGGTTCTTAGCCATCCATTTACTGGAATACTCCTTCAAGTCTTTCATGAAGTCAGATAGCGCAATGGTGGGATGCAGGTCTATCAGCAGATGGATGTGGTTGGCTGTGCCTCCAATGCGATACAGCGTCGATTTTTTGTTGTTGATAATGCCCATAAGGTAGGCATACAACTCTTTTTCATGAGTTTCCGGAATAGTGTTTTTACTGTTTTTTGTCCGGAATACGATGTGGTATAATAGGCGTGTGTAACTCATGGAATTCAATATTTGTCTTGCCTTACAGGCAAATAAGTTTGGTATTCTGTTCTTCCGCAGGTCTACGACCCGCGGTTATGGAGATTTGACTTTTCAAGTCCATGGCTTCTACGTTTATATTGCTGGCGAACGTTATTCCAAAGTCTGAAAGACTTGCTTTTTATACGACCCGAGGGTGATGCGATCTCCGACTCGCATTTTTTGCATGCCAGATGTACGGCGTTGTATCTTATTTTATTTTATTTTAGTCTTGCCTTACAGGCAAATAAATTCGATGGTCTATTCTTCCGCAGGTCGAAGACTTGCGGTTATGAAGATATGACTTTTCAAGTCATTTGCTTCTGCATTTGTATTGCGTACAAACGTTATTCAAGAGTCTGAAAGACTTCACTTTCATAACCGTGGGCCATTGACCTACGGCAAAAGGCTGAAGTGCTACCTCTGCCTGTAAGGCAGTACTTGCTCTCTTCGAACTATAATAAACCTTACTGTATGGAATAGACATGCTTTACAAAAGTGCGCCAGTGGCAAATCTGCGCTATCAGGTGTATTTAGTTGTTTCGTTTTTTTGGATAAAGTAACCAATTTGAGATACTCAATCTGAATAATTGTAATGTTTGTAGTCGCATAAGCCAGTCCGTACGTTCAATATTTAAATGTTTCTCTTCTAATGATAATTCATAATCGCCTGTAAACAACTGACTCCTATGACTTATTTTAGAACGCAAATTATAGATGTCTTTATATGTTCGTGCTGAATTATCACTTCCAGCAACAAATTTTTTTAGAAATTCAACAAATTTCGTTTTAATACCCCAAATAGGTTTGCCGCATTGAGGACAATGGTACGGAGAATCCTGAATTGCGTTACAACTTTTACAATCAAAAGTTATTTCGTCGTCTGATACTTCTAATCCGACTAAGCCTTCAATTGCTGAAATAAAAGATAGAAAACCTAGACTTCTTTTTCTGTCTGCAATATCAATTCCATCACAAGCAAGGTAAATACAGGATTTAACTTTATGTTTGGTTTTGTTAGATAGCTCGAAATAACTATCCAAACAATCAGTTATTGTTTCAGGAAATTGTATTTCTCCGTCTTTTTTTTCAATGGGGTTGTTTGTAAAGTATGCATAATAAGGAGATAATAGATTTGTTTTGGAGAATTTTTCTTCAGTAAAATTGATAATGTCAAGTTCGTTTTTCAATCCAGGGTACATATAACCAGCAATACTCCAAGAACTATACTGGTTGTTGAAAAGCTTTCTCGCCTCTTCGTCTAATTTGTCATAACCAATGTTGGGCGTTGGAATCGCCCAGCTTTCTCTGTCTGTTTGATACTTGAAAAATCTATGATTGGTAAGGACTGAAAGCAAATTGACTATTTCAAACTCTTTTTTTTGTCGAGTAGCAACTTCTGTCAAAATGTCAATGTTTACAATTGCTTCATCTTCTTTGAAATCAATATAATATTCTAAAAATAGAGGAAAATCCTCTGCATAAGGATTCGTTGGGGCAATGTTTGAGTCAATTGGTAAAATTTGAAAAATATTTCTGTAGTTATATTGCGTTTTTAATGGAGTCTTTGAAAAAATGATGCTTCTATAATATCGTTTCATATTTCTTTTTTTAGCTTGCCAGTTAACAAAATATATTTACAACTATCTTATTTGTACCTATCTTTTATCGCAGATACGTGCAATCCTTGCGCTAATTGCTATAAATCAGCTTTGCAAATGTAAAAAATAATTATGTAAAAGTGGTTTTTGTGTAAATAAATATTGGAATCGGAGAGGTGTAAGAAACAAAAAAGCGAACCATTTTATGATTCGCTGATTGGACGTTTTGTAGAGGCACGACATTGCCTTGCCTCTACGGTGTACGGTTGGTAGCGTAACGTTTACTGAATATTTTCGCGTACCTTTTTCAGATAGGCCTTCATGCGGTCGGCATCCTTGTGTTCGATAATGTCGAGCAGGTTGCCGAGCTCTTCGCGAATGTTGGTCAGTTGCTCGGGCGTATAGGGGTTGAAGAGGATCTCCTGCAGCAGGTAATCGTCTTCCGACAGCAGTCCGTGGGCAATGGCCAGATGGCGCTTGAAGGTGGTGCCCGGCGCTTCCTGGTGCTTCATCACCGAGGCAAACACCAGTGTGGAGGCAAACGGGATGGAGAGCGAATAGGCCGTTGTTTCGTCGTGTTCGCGGAAGGTGTATTCAAAAATGTTCAGTTTCAGTGAACTGTAGAGGTCTTTGAAGAATACCTTGCCCAGGTGGTCGGACTCGGCAATGATGATGGCGCTCTGCGTGGAGAGGTCGCTCAGGCTTGCAAAGGTGGGGCCGAACATGGGGTGCGACGAGACGAAACGGAAACCGCAGTTCTGGTAAAACTCAGGCAGTCCGGTTTTTACCGAAGCAATATCGGACAGGATACAATTCTTAGAAAGAAACGGCATTACGTTGTTAAATGCTGCCAGCGTGTGTTTGATGGTCACTGCGTTGATAACCAGTTCGGGATCAAACTCTTTGATCTCCTCCAGTTGCGACATGCGGATGGTGTTGTAGACAAAACGCAGACGCTTTGGGTCGGCATCGTACACTGCAACTTCGTGCTGAAAACTCAATACATCGGTAAAGAAGGAGCCCATCTTTCCGGCTCCGAGAATCAAAATGCGCATGATAGTTAGTGATAAGTGATAAGTGGTAAGTGATTAGTAAACGGTTTGTAGCCAGACTTATACCTTATCACTTACAACTTACCCCTATTGATTTATTTTTTATTGATTAATTCGAGCTGTACCCGTACCGATTCTTCGTGGATGGCTTCGAGTATGGTTTTCATAAATTCGCCGTTAATATCCATGCTTTCGGCCTGCGAGATGCGGTCTTTCAGAATCTCATCGTAACGGGTAGCTTGCAGCACGGCCATGTTGTGCTCTTTTTTGTAGGTACCTATTTCGCGCGAAATGCGGAAACGTTTTGCCAGGACCTCCAGCAGGCGGTTGTCCAAATCGTCGATCTGGCGACGGAGAATAGACAAGTCTTCGGTAGTCTGGTTTGTTTTGCGAACTACCAGATGGGTGAGGATTTCGGCCAGCACGTCGGGCGTTATCTGCTGATTTTTATCGCTCCAGGCCTCGTCGGGCGTGCAGTGCGATTCGATGATCAACCCTTCAAAGTTGAGGTCGAGCGCCTGTTGCGAGATGGAGGCGATCAGTTCGCGACGGCCACCGATATGGCTCGGGTCGCAAACGATGGGTACCTGTGGCATACGGCGACGCAACTCGATGGGGATGTGCCATTGCGGCGTGTTGCGGTAGATGGTTTTGTCGTAGGTGCTGAATCCGCGGTGGATAACACCCAGACGGCGCAGACCGGCGTTATAAACACGTTCCAATGCTCCGATCCAGAGTTCGAGGTCGGGGTTCACCGGGTTTTTAATTAGTACGGGCACATCGACACCTTTCAACGCATCGGCAACTTCCTGTACGGCAAAAGGATTGGCAGTGGTGCGGGCTCCGATCCACAACAGATCGACGCCGAATTTCAGGGCTTCGTAGACGTGTTTACCGGTAGCCACTTCGGTAGCGGTGAGCATACCGGTCTCCTGTTTCACTGTTTTCAGCCAGGGAAGCCCTTCGCTGCCCACGCCTTCGAATCCACCCGGTTTGGTGCGGGGTTTCCAGATGCCGGCACGAAATATTTTGATGCCTTTCGCGGAAAGCTGTTTCGCCGTTTCCACGGTTTGTTCTTCTGTTTCGGCGCTACAGGGGCCGGCAATCACCAAAGGACGGTTCTCTTCGGTAATCGGTTCGAAAATAGGTTGTAAGTCCATATTGTTTAGTTAAAAGCCCCTCCCGACCTCCCCACAAGGGAGGAGAATAAATCTGTATGCAGGAGGATGTTTTGGTTATTTATACATTATCTTTTTGTCTGTCTTACGATTTATGTTGGTACAGATTTCTGTTTCCCTCTTGAGGAGGGTAGAAGAGCTTGTCTTTATACGTTCAATTAAAAGCGACTCCTGATCTCCCCACAAGGGAGGAGAATAAATCTGTGTACAGGAGGATGTTTTGGTTATTTATACATTATCTTTTTATCGTTTGCCTGATCATTTTGTTAGTGCAGACTCTTATTCCCCTCTTGAGGAGGGGTTAGGGGAGGCTTGTTTTAATGCGTTCAAGCGATTCTTCCAGCATCTTCTCCGTTGCGCAGAGCGAAAGGCGTACGTAGCGGTTGCCTTTGTCGCCGAAGATAAATCCGGGTGTTACAAATACATGCGCGTTGTACAGCACTTTGTCGGCCAGTTCGCCTGCGTCTTTGTATTGGTCGGGAATTTTGCCCCAAAGGAACATGCCCACCTGTTTGGGGTCAAAGATACAACCCATTTGTCGCATTATCTTTTCGGCAATGACACGGCGTCTCCGGTAAACCTCAATGTTTTTCTCGTGGTGCCACTCTTCCGTATTTTTCAACGCTTCGGCAGCAGCCACCATCATGGGGCGGAACATACCGGAATCGATATTGCTCTTCACGCGCAAAATCCATTCGATAAACTGCGGATTGGAGGCCACCAGTCCCATACGCCAGCCCGACATGTTGTGCGATTTGCTCATGGAGTTGAGTTCGATGCAAATATCTTTCGCCCCTTCGGCAGCCAACAGGCTCAGACGGTTTTCGTTGAGGATGAAGCTGTAGGGGTTGTCGTTACAAATCACGATGCTGTGCTTTTTGCCAAAGGCTACCAGTTTGTCGAACAGCTCTTTGGTGGCCGGCGCACCGGTCGGCATATTGGGATAGTTCACCCACATCAGTTTTACATTGGTCAGGTCGAGCTTTTCGATAGCCTCGAAATCGGGTTGCCAGCCGTTGTTTTCGTCCAGATCGTAGCTGATGACGTTGGCTTCGGCCAGACGGCTCACCGATGTATAGGTAGGGTAGCCCGGATTGGGTACCAGCACGCCGTCGCCCGGATTGAGGAATGCCAGCGAAATATGGAGAATACCCTCCTTCGATCCGAAGAGCGGTTGAATTTCGTTTGCCGGATTCAGCTCCACACCGAACCATTTTTGGTACCAGTCGGCGAAACCTTTGCGCAACTCGGGAATGCCGATATAGCTCTGATAGCCGTGAACGTCCGGTTTGAGCGACTCTTCGTTCAACGCTTTGATGGTACTTTCGGACGGAGGCAGGTCGGGTTTCCCGATTCCCAGGCTGATAATGTTCTTGCCTGCTTTGTTCATCTCGTCTATTTCGCGAAGCTTTTTCGAGAAATAGTATTCGCTGACGGTGTTTAACCGGTTGGCCGGCTTTATGTTGAGTGACATATCTTAGTATTTACAATTTAGTCATTTACGATTTACCATTTAGGAATCTGAAGATTCAAGATTTCAGATTACATTTTCAAATTTTCAAATCTCCAAATTCCCAAATTAAATTGTCTGTTCTCCTTCCGCGTATTCGCCCAAAATCCGCAGCTTCTTCGTTAACGGAATGATGGCGTCGAGCGATTGGCGGTATCGGACAAAGTCGTCGAATTTTACGTCGATATAAAAGAGATATTCCCACTCCTGTCCGACGATTGGAAGCGACTGTATTTTTGTGAGATTGATGTTGTAAAAGGAGAGGATGGTAAGTACTTTGGAGAGGCTGCCCTCTTCGTGTGGTAATGAAAAGACGAGCGATGCTTTGTTCTTTTCACGATCTCCGGCCAGTTTGTCGCGCATAATTTCGTTGCCGATAATCAGAAAACGGGTGAAATTGTGCTTGTTGGTCTCGATTCCTTTTGCCAGAATCTCCAGTCCGAATAGCTCGGCGGCATATTTGCTACAGATAGCTGCCTGTCCCATCGTCTTTTCCTGCGAAATGCGGAGCCCTTCGGCAGCAGTATCTTCGGCCTCCACGTGTTTGATATGCGGATGAGTTTCGAGAAATTCCTCGCATTGCAGAAGCGCCATGTAGTGCGTATGTACTTCCCTGATGTCGCCGATGGTTTGTCCCGGCATGGCCACCAGATTGTGTTTGATACGCAATTTGTGTTCGCCGATAATGGTCAGTCTGCTATCTTTTAATAAATTGTAGTTTGGAAGCAAACTACCGGCAATGGTATTTTCAATGGCCACGATGCCTACCATCGATGCGTTTTCCGTAAGGCAGGAGAACAGATCCTTGAACGTGTTGCAGGGTACCAACTCGATGTTTTCCTGTCCGAAATAACATTGTGCGGCAATATCGTGAAACGAACCGGCGATTCCCTGAATAGCTACTTTTACCATGAATATGTTTCTGTTAATTGTTTACTGTTCAAAATAGGTTGAGGTTGTTCTTTTAAACGTATTATCCATTGACAAAATTCCTCTTTTCTTTGGAAGAAGATGCCCGGAGGACAGATAAAAAAAAATCCCGCTGTGTGAGCGGGATTTTTGAACAACCTTAAAATTGATTACTTATGGTTAAGACACAAACTCCCGCTCTTACTTTGGCTAAAAAAGTAAAAGTAAAAAAAGTAATATGCGAAATAGTGTGTCATCAACAAAATCGTTATGTTTTCGACTGCAAAAGTAGAGATTTATTATAAAACCACCAACAAAATCGATAAATATTTTTCCAAATCTCCTTTTTTATCAAAAACTGCTTTTTTGACCGTTTCGAGGGGGTGCTCTTTTCGGATGAAAAATATCATAAACAGGGTAAAAAAAGCAGCGCTACGATAGACAACCGGCTATTTTAAATTGTAAATTTGTATCAATCTATATTTTTTAATTCAAATAATTAACAGCTTATATTTCAATGTATTCAAAATTTCAACAACATCTTCAAAATGAACTTTCAGCCATAAAATCGGCCGGTTTGTATAAAAATGAAAGGATAATAGAATCGGCTCAGGGAGCTGAAATTGAGGTGAATGGACGTAAGGTACTGAACTTTTGTGCCAACAATTACCTCGGTTTGGCTAATAATCCGAAGTTGATTGAAGCTGCCAAACATGCATTTGATGGCAGAGGTTACGGAATGGCCTCCGTTCGTTTTATTTGCGGTACGCAGGATACTCATAAAGCACTCGAGGCGAAGATCGCTCAGTTCTTTGGCACGGAGGATACTATTTTATATGCGGCCTGCTTCGATGCCAACGGTGGCGTGTTTGAACCCTTGCTGGGCGAAGAAGATGCAATTATCTCCGATTCGCTGAATCACGCTTCGATTATTGACGGGGTACGTCTGTGCAAGGCGCAGCGTTTTCGTTATGCTAATGCCGATATGGCTGATCTTGAAAAACAGTTGCAGGCAGCGCAATCGTGTCGTTTCCGCCTGGTGGTTACCGACGGTGTTTTTTCGATGGATGGCAACGTGGCTCCGCTTGATAAAATTTACGAACTGGCAAACAGATACGATGCCATGGTCATGGTCGACGAGTCGCACTCGGCTGGTGTGGTCGGTAAAACGGGAAGGGGAGTGACCGAACGGTTTGCCCTGCGCGGCAAGGTGGAAATCATTACCGGTACGCTCGGAAAAGCTTTCGGAGGTGCTATCGGTGGCTTTACAACCGGCAAAAAGGAGATTATCGACCTGCTGCGTCAACGTTCGCGACCGTATCTCTTCTCCAACTCGCTGCCGCCTTCGGTAGCTGCCGCGGGCATCAAAATGTTTGAGATGATGGATGAAACTAACGAATTGCAGGATAAGTTACACGCCAATACCGACTATTTCGTGTCGCGCATGAAAGCTGCCGGTTTTGATATTAAACCGACCGAATCGGCTATCTGCGCGGTGATGTTGTACGATGCCCGTTTGTCGCAGGATTTTGCTGCCAAAATGCTTGAGGAAGGTATTTATGTGACGGGATTCTACTATCCGGTAGTTCCTCAGGGACAGGCCCGCATCCGCGTACAAGTGTCTGCAGCACACGAAACCGAACATCTGGATAAAGCAATAGCAGCATTTACCAAGATCGGGAAAGAGCTGAAGATAATTTGAGAATGAGGGAATTTGAGAATTTGAAAATGGAATCTGCTTACCACAGAGAACGCAAAGAATATCACAAAGTTCACAATATTTTTGTTGTCATCCTGTTTTTTTTTGAGCGTATCCGCTAAACCCAACCTCAGATTCCAATCGTAAATCGTAAATGACTAAATCGTAAATAAATGAAGGCTTTAGTAAAACTTCGACCCGAAAAGGGAATTTGGATGGAAGATATTCCCATGCCGCACGTGGGCATTAACGATGTGTTGATAAAGATACGGAAAACGGCGATTTGCGGTACCGACCTGCACATCTACAAATGGGACGAATGGTCGCAGCAAACCATCAAAACATCGATGACCATTGGCCACGAGTATGTGGGCGAGGTGGTCGATAAAGGGCGCGGGGTGCGCAATATCCAGATCGGCGACCGGGTGACCGGAGAAGGGCATATTGCCTGTGGACACTGCCGCAACTGTCGCCGGGGAAAACTGCATGTGTGCGAGAATACTATCGGTGTGGGAGTGAACCGCGACGGCGCTTTTGCTGAATATCTTTCGCTTCCGGCCCAAAACGTGGTAAAGCTCGATCACCGTATCTCCGATGAAATGGCTGCCATCATGGATCCGTTCGGTAATGCTACGCACACGGCGCTGTCTTTTCCATTACTCGGTGAAGATGTGCTGATTACCGGTGCAGGACTGATAGGCTCGATGGCTACGGCTATTTGCCGCTTTGCCGGAGCGCGCAATATTGTGGTGAGCGATCTGAGCGAATACCGCCTCAAAATTGCGAAGAAAATGGGAGCTACGCTGACGGTCAACCTCTCTCAGGGCGATACCATTGAGCAGGCTGTGAAAGACCTGAAGATGCACGGGTTCGATATCGGGCTGGAGATGTCGGGATCGCCGGCCGCGTTCAAAAGCATGGTCGACAATATGTACAACGGATCGAAGATTGCCTTGCTCGGAATTTTACCTAATTCTACCGCTGCCGACTGGAATAAAATTATCTTCAAGGCATTGACATTGAAGGGTATTTATGGACGCGAGATGTGGGAAACCTGGTATCAGATGGAACAGATGCTGATAACCGGTATCGATCTGAATCCGATCATAACGCATCGCTTTTCGATCAACGAATTCCAAAAGGGATTTGATGTGATGGAAAAAGGAGAGTGCGGAAAAGTGATTTTGAATTGGTAATTTAGTAACAGGGCAAATGAAAACAATTATTCATTTGCCCTGTTTCTTTTATCGGAAATGTGTGAAGCCTTGCCAGTCGGTCACATTGCTGCCGGTTATTTATTGTGCTCCGATCTTTTCTGTTACCCGCACCTCCACGCTCATTGTTTTCCCGGTAATGATATAGTTGAGCTCTACTCCGAATTTCGCTTTTTCATATACCCAGTATTTCAAAAATTTCCCGGGTACGACTTTTCCATCCGTATTGTAATAGGGTGAAAGTGGTTGCGTTTCGAAGGGATCAATCTTCATGTAATTATCTACCACCTTTTTTAATTCAGCGTCTTTTGCTACATCCACATTGTTCCATGTGTACAATACGTCAGTCTTTTTGAACTCTTTGGCGATAGCATTCGTCCCGATCTCTTTATTGAATTTGCTGATAATGCCGTCTCCCGGCGAAGAACATGAACTTGTAAACAATGCGCAAAAAGCGAGTAAAATAAGCGAAGGTAGAGTCAGATTTCGTGGTTGCATATCGGATAAATGGTTAGATTGGTTGAGTAATTTTAAAAAGAATGTTCTTGCTACAAAGTTATGATCAACTCGTCATATTTGCTAATGGTATGAGAAGAAAATTTAGTATGATGATTCGTAAAGCGTCGTAAACTTTTAAAAGCATAAAACCTCCGTCCTAAGAGAGAGGTTTTATGCTTAGTAGAAGACCTGTTTTTAAAATTTCACAAAGATACGGAATACCTTGCCGGGGTTGGCTTGCCACTGTTTCATAGCTTCCTGCGCCTGTTCCGGGGCGTAAACGCCGCTGATCAGCTCCTCTTTCGGACAGGTACCGCGTTTCATGTATTCGATTACGGCACGGAAATCTTCGGGCAAAGCGTTGCGCGAACCGCGAATATCCAACTCTTTCTGTACGAAGTATTTGGTTTCGAAAGCAATCTCCGTCTTGGCATAACCGATGCACACCACGCGACCGGTGAAGGCTACTTCGTTGATTGCCATTTGGTAGGTAGGAGGTGCACCCACAGCTTCGATCACCACGTCGGGGCCAAAGTTATTGGTTATCTCTTGCAAGCGGGCATGTACATCTTCCGTTTTGGAGTTGATGGTATAAGCCGCGCCCAAACGTTTTGCCAAAGCCAGCTTGCTGTCATCCACATCGACGGCAATGACGCGTGCGCCGCGCAGGGCCGAACGGACAATGGCTCCCACGCCGATCATGCCGCAACCGATTACCATCACCACATCGAGATCGGTAACCTGACCGCGCGACACGGCATGAAAACCGACGCTCATCGGCTCTATCAGCGCAAAATCTTTGGAACTGATCTCCGCGTCGGGAATTACCTTGCCCCAGGGTACTGAGATGTATTCGCTCATAGCACCATCGCGTTGTACGCCGAAAGTCTGGTTGAACTGACAGGCATTGGGTCGGCCGTTACGGCACGAAGGGCAACTGCCGCAAGCGGTGTAGGGATTGATGGTGCAGGGTGTGCCCGGTTGAATATGTGCGGGAACACCTTCACCCACGGCTTCGATAACCGCGCCAATTTCATGACCCGGAATGACGGGCAGTTTTACCATCGGATTTTTGCCTGAGTAGGTGTTGAGGTCGGAACCGCAGAAACCTACGTAGCACAATTTTACCAATACTTCACCTGCTTTTGCAACAGGTTTTTCTACCGAGACAACCTTCATCTCGCCGGGTTGAACAATTTGTAATGCTTTCATTATTATAACAATATAATCAAATAAGAAGTGGCGGTTTGCTCTTTACGTTGAGTGTGCCGGAGTACAACGCCATTTCTGCCGAATAAAAAATGTAGCAGGCAGCGCATTGTATCGATGCGCTGCTCTGGAACTTTATGGTTTATTTTTTAATCACCAGTACATACGTTTTGCCGGCTTCGGTCGGAAGATCGTAAACGAATGTAGGAGCCAGTTTTACCGGATTCAATTTGGCATCCGGCGAAATCAACGGATCTTTCACCTTGTTGACTGCAAAGAACGGGTTCGGATTTTCGCCGTTGGCCGGTTTGATGCTTTTGCCACCTGCCTGAACTAATTCATTCGCTACACGGATGCGGCAGTTGCCTCCGAGTTTCGATTTGATGGTGATTTTTTGCGCTTTGTTTTCGTCCCAGCCGATGCTTACTTCAAATCCTCCGTAAGCTCTCAAACCGGAGATGGTACCTTTCTTCCAGTCGTCGGGCAGAGCGGGCAGGATATGAATTGCTCCGTCCTGCGTCTGCAGCAGCATTTCGGTGATTCCCGAAGTACAACCGAAGTTGCCGTCGATCTGGAAAGGCGGATGTGCATCGAACAGGTTAGGATAGGTACCTCCACCACTGCGGAAGCCACCTTTCGGATCGACCAATGTCAACTGATCGGTGATCAGTTTCTTGGCGTGGTTTCCGTCGAGCAGGCGTGCCCACAGGTTCACTTTCCAACCCATCGACCAACCGGTGGAAACGTCGCCACGGTAATTCAACGATGTTTTTACCGCATCGAACAGTTCGGGCGTTCTGTATGCCGAAATCTGGTTACTCGGATACATGCCATACAGGTGTGATACGTGTCGGTTGTGGTCGCTGGGACTATCCCAATCGCCCATCCACTCCTGCAATTGACCCAAACGGCCGATTTGCATCGGTGCCAGACGATCTTTGATTTGCTGGAATTTAACCATCAGATCGGCATCTTTATTCAGTATCTTAGCTGTCGCAATGGTTTTGGTAAAGAGGTCGAATAGCAACTGATTGTCCATGGTAGCACCTGCCACCAATGCGCTCGGATGACCCGGAGGTGTGTTCTCGGGAGAGTTGGAGGGGCTAACCACCAACCATTTGTGTGTCGGTTCTTCAATCAAAAAATCCTGATAAAATTCGCAGGCCGATTTGAGAATCGGGTAGGCGAATTCGAGGAATTTTTTGTCGCCACCATAGAGATATTTTTCCCAGAGGTGTTGCGATAACCAGGCGCCACCCATCGGCCACTGTCCCGCATCGGCAAAGTCAACCACTCCCGAAATACGCCAGATGTCGGTGTTGTGATGGGCTACCCATCCGCGACTTCCATACATTACTTTGGCAGTCTCCTGTCCGGCCTGAGAAAGCTCCTGAATCAACTTCATCAACGGTTCGGCCAGTTCGGTCAGGTTGCACTTCTCTGCCGGCCAGTAGTTCATCTCCGTATTGATGTTGATGGTATACTTGCTGTCCCACATTGGGTTGTTGCTCCCGTTCCAGATTCCCTGAAGGTTGGCAGCCTGCCCGCCGGGCTGAGAGCTACAGATAAGCAGGTAGCGTCCAAATTGATAGTACATGGAGACCAGTTCG
Organism: uncultured Microbacter sp.; assembly: GCA_963678265.1. Classification (GTDB taxonomy): domain Bacteria; phylum Bacteroidota; class Bacteroidia; order Bacteroidales; family Paludibacteraceae; genus Microbacter. Next base: position 66,211 of record OY782761.1, on the reverse strand, counting down.
GGATCGTACGATTTGGAGAAATTCTGAATACGAACGTTGGTCGGTTGTTTGGCAGCTTCCGAAGTACCGAGGTCGAGATTTACCCGCTTGAAATACTTTTGATAAGCAGCAATATGGCTTGCCAACAAGTTAGCGTAAGGTTTGTTGCCAACGGTAGACAGGTATTTCTGACAGCGTTCGGTTTCGTTGGCAGTCAGCGATTTGTAATCGGTAAAATTGGTTGCCATCGAAATAAGGATAACCACTTCGTTGGCCTTGCTGACTCTGATTTTGCTCCCTTCGATGGTGGTAGAACCTCCCTTGTTGATGATGCGGGCGCGGCTATCTACTTTTACCTGTCCCGTTACACCTTCGTGTGAGCCGGACAAGCCGGTCATCTCCAGTGTGTTTTTGTCGATCGGTTGATTCGATTTTGTCAGCTCTCTATCGAAACCGGCTACAAAACTGAGGCTTCCGGGCTTGCTGGCCGTTAGGCGTACAACAATCACCTGATCGGGTTGCGAGGAAAAAACTTCACGTTTGTAAGTTACTCCGTTGGATACGAAGGTGGTGGTAAACAGTGCTTTTTCAAGATCCAGTTCCCGATAGTACTTTGTGTAACCGCTGTTGCCGTCAAACGTCAGGTTCAGATTGCCAACGCACTGAAACATGGAACCGTGCAGTTTCTTTGCCGTCAGGTATTTGTTGGAAAGGTTGTTTGCCAATTTATAATTAGCGGCAAAAATAGCCTGACGAATCGAGTCGAGCCCTTTCAATCCATCGGGGTTGTCGTTGCGCGACGGGCCTCCCGACCAGAACGAACTCTCGTTGAGTTGCAGTTTTTCGTTGGCCGGATCGCCGAATACCATTGCCGCGATACGTCCGTTTCCGATCGGAAGCGCTTCGTTCCAAACGGTGGCGGGTTTATCGTACCACATCTTCAGTTTGCCTCCCTGCTGCGCCCATCCGCATACGACAGCAAAGAGGAAACTTACTACTAATAAGAATTTTGCTTTCATTTGTAAATAATTTTTATCTAAGGTTAAATGGAAATGTAATTCAGCGTTAGCTAATTCCATGTTGCTACAAATTATTCTCATTTCTGTTTATATTGTAAAACAACATGTTCATTTCATGGTTTAATATTTTAGAATCAATAATTAATCGACCACTTTATAGCCTTTCCAGCCGTAGTATGCACAAATTGCAAAACAAATCATCGGAATAACATAGGCAATATAATAAACCGCACTATTCCGGTCCATGATGTAGGCCGTCAACTGCGGCAGACAGGCATTACCCACAATCGCCATTACCAAAAAGGCCGAACCGCTCTTCGTGTTCTTGCCCAGATCGGTAAGCGCCAGCGAGAATTGGGTGGGATAGATAATCGACATGAAGAAGGCAATAGCCAACATCGCATACAGGCCGACCATTCCGCCACAAACCATAATCACGATACAGAGCAAGACGTTCAGCAAAGCATAAACCACCAACATATTTTGCGGGCGGAATTTCACCATCAGCAATGTTCCGATCCAGCGTCCGGAAAGGAATGCAAGCATATATAAGCCAAAGAATGTGGTAGCTGTCGCTTCCGATAAGCCGGCATACGTACAACAATAGACCAGGAACAGGCTGTTGATAGCCGTCTGTCCACCGTTATAGAAAAACTGCGCGATAACACCCCAACGCAAATGCGAGCGTTTCAATACTGAAAAATCGATCAGTTTATCGTGCGATACTTCACCTTCCACATGGTCGCCCTCCTTGATTTTAGGCAATTTGGAAAAGATGAAAACAACGGCGATCACAATCAGCACCGTTGCCAGAATCAGGTACGGCAGTTTCATCGCGTCCGACTCCTGCTGTATGTAACCGGTCCATCCGTCGGGGAAATCGGTTGGCAGGGTTTCTCGGGTGAATTTATGACCGCTCAACACCAGTTTGCTCAGGAACATGGCCGAAATAAACGCGCCCAGACCATTGAACGACTGCGCCAGATTCAACCGACGGGGAGCCGTAGCCGGATCGCCCAGCACCGTAACGTAGGGATTGGCGGCTGTTTCGAGGAAACACATGCCGGTGGCAATAATAAAAAAGATACAAAGATAAGCCCAATACTCCTTAATCATTACTCCGGGAAAGAATAACAATCCGCCGAAAGCTGCCAGCACCAACCCGAAGATAATACCGGATTTGTAGCTGTAGCGTTTCATAAACATGGCAATCGGAATCGGGAAGATGAAGTAAGCCAACCAGTAAGCCGATTCGGTAAAGGAGGCTTCAAAAGTTGAGAGTTCGCATGTTTTCATCAATTGCCGTATCATGGTAGGCAAAAGATTGCTGCTGATGGCCCAGATAAAAAAGAGGCTGAATATCAACAGCAAGGGCAAGGCATAAGGTCGTTTAGACATAAAAATGATTTTCAATAAATGGTTATTCGGACATATTTTTAATATAGGGTAACTTTACCAAATCGGTAAAGCCATAGAACGCTGCGGCGTTTTTGCCAAGGAAGGCTTCTTTCTCTTCCTGAGTCAGCTCATCAGTTTTCAGTACAAAATCGTACGACATACGGTAGGTAATTGCCGTGATGGTGCGCGGATAGTCCGAGCCCCACATCAGCTTTTCGATACCCACTTCATCCGCCGCCTCTTTGATGGCTTTCACCGCTCCTTTGAAAGGATAAAACTCGGAGTTGAAGAGCCAGGTAATGCCTCCCGATTCGATGCGCACGTTTGGATGACGCGCCAACCGGATTTGATCCAGCCAGTTGGGTTGAGTGACCATGCCGAAGTGCCCGATAGCGATGCGCAGTTTCGGAAACTCTTTGATGATCTCCTCCATCTCGGCTACCTGCTCGTTGCCGTCGGCCAGATCGACCGAGAAGAGCACATCGTTTTGCTCCATCAGGCGGAAAAGCTGCATCATCTCGTCGCAGGTCAGCCACACCCGTTTATCAGACATAATCAGCCGTCCGGCAGGTAGCTTTATGGCGCCAAAACCTTGCTTGATAAGCTCTTCTCCATGTTTCAGGTAGCCCGGCACACGGGCATCCACCATGCCGCAACAGAGAAAACGGTTCGGGTATTTCTTCTGAACCTCCCACAGGTAGTCGTTTTGCACTCCGTCGATATATTCCTGAGTGATGACGGCCGCCGATACCTGCGCATAGTCCATGTTGGAGAGGAAAATCTCGGCAGTATTGCGCCCGTCGGTAATAAATGGCGGTACCATTTGCCGGATTTCGCCCATAAAAAGCGAACGTCCGTTCTCCAGCGTCTTTATTTTCATTCCGTTCACCTCGGTATCCTGATGAAGCCAGAGGTGAGCATGAGCGTCGATAATTTTCATAATTCAAGTAGTGAGAAGTGAGTAGATGGTAGTGAGGAGTTAATCGGCAGATTGCAAGGCTTACTTAAGCGCAAACAATAGTTATCTGTTTTGCTATTTCAGATTCCTACTGTCTACTGACTACCCACTACTATCTACTATAATTAGCTGTTCAACCAGGTATCTCTGAATCGCGGTTCAAGGATTTCCTGTACCTCTTTCAATAACGTTTCGTCCAATGGTGCGTCGGCCCAGCGGATATTGTCGAGCACCGCTTCGGAGCGGGTGGTGCTGAACAGTGTCGTAGCGATGCGCGGGTTAGCAGCCGAGAATTTTACGGCAAGCTGTTCAATTGAAGCTCCTTTACTCTGGCAGTGAGCTACCGCCTTGCGGCAAAGATCCTGCAATGGTTTCGGAGCCGGATGCCAGGCGGGAGCGCCACGGTCGGTCAGCAATCCCATCGAAAAGGGAGAAGCGTTGATTACACCGATACCTTTTTCTTCGAAATAGCCGAGATAATCGGCCAGCGCATCGTCGTTGAGACAGTAGTGGCAAAACGAAAGGACGCTTTCCACCGTACCGGCCGGCACGTGATCGATCACATATTTGAAGTGACGGAGCGTCAGGTTGGTGATGCCCACGTGTTTCACAATGCCTTTGTTTCTCAATTCCACCAAAGCAGGCAATGTCTCCTTGATTACCATTTCCAGATCGGAAAATTCGATATCGTGCACATTAATCAGGTCGATATAGTCCACGTTGAGGCGTTCCATGCTTTCGTAAACGCTTTCGGTAGCCCGTTGAGCCGAATAGTCCCAGTAGTTTACGCCGTCTTTGCCGTAACGGCCTACTTTGGTGGACAAATAATATTTGCTGCGGTCGATCTCTTTCAATGCCTTCCCGAGTACCTGTTCGGCCTTCAAATGTCCGTAGTAAGGCGACACGTCGATAAAATTAATGCCGTTATCAACCGCGGTATGAACGGCAGCAATGCCCGCCTCTTCTTTCAACGAATGAAAAACTCCACCCAGCGACGAAGCGCCGAAACTGATATTGGAGACTTTCATTCCGGTTTTCCCGATCTCTCTGTATTCCATATTGCTTTTTATGTTAGATAATTATATTTGTTTGAATTTGACTCAAATTCATATAACTCCGTCCTTCAGGGCGGAGTCAAAATGGGACGATTCCAATTTGGCTTTAGCCTTGATAAATGCAAATTTACTTTTCCCTTGCAAATTGGTGTCATGGCTAAAGCCTAAACGTTTTTTTCTTTTCTCTCCGCCCTGAAGGACGGAGTTATTCGACATAGCTCGTTTCGTTGAATTTATTTTTTGAATGCAATTTTGAACGCTACAACCGAATAATCAGGAAGTTTCGCGGGCTTTTTGATGACCAGCGCGTCGTTGTTCTGCGTCCAGCTGATTTTCTCTCCGCTTCCAAGCAGTGTAACAGATGCGATTTTCTTTCCGGCCAATTTGCCGTTTTTGCCCAACGATTTCAAACGAATATTTTGCGTCGGGTTTTCCATGCAAAACGCGTAAACAGATCCCTGTTTTGTGGTGTAACGAATATCGTCACCGGTATATTTGCGCACATCTTTCAATCCGCCGAATTGTCCTTTCTCCTGCGACTGGGTGGTCGATGGCCCTTCACCGTAGACTTTCCACGGGCGTGAGCCGTAAATTCCCTCGCCGTTGTCTTTGATCCAGGCGCCAATGCCTTTGAGGATGGCAACCACGTCGGGCTCCAGATTGCCTTCGGGTGTCTGCACCACGTTCAGCAGCAAGTTTCCGTTTTTGCTGACAATGTCCACCAACATCTGAATAACCTCAGGCGCGGTTTTGTATTGCTGTCCTGTGCGGTAAAACCAATCGCCGATAGAGGTGTCGGTCTGCCACGGATAAACACTGATCGAATCGAGCACGCCACGTTCCACGTCCTGTACAAAACGATGTTTCGACGGCTCCTTGCAGGTGTACACCGCTTCGAGTTTTCCGTTGTGCTGCGAAATGTTCTGATTGTAGAAATGCGCGATCAGGCTTCTGCCTACCTCGTTTTCAAAGGGGATTTTGCTGTCGGAATAGAGAAAATCGGGATGATACATATCCACCAACTCCCTGATACGATCGAACCACTCTTTTTGCCAAACGGGATTGTTTGTCATCCAGCAGGTATCGTTGGCAGCTGCTTTGCCGTGATACAAGTCTTCGTAACGCGGATCGTTGCCATCGTATGGAACGCCCGCTTTTTCTCCGGTTTTGTCGGCGCTATGTGCTTTCTGAAACCAGGTGTAACTTGCGGCAAGATGTTCGGAAACGCCAAAACGCAACCCCTCTTTTTTAGCCGCTGCCTGCCAGAGACCGACCACATCTTTGTGAGGCCCCATATTCACCGAATTCCATTTGTGCAGCTTTGAATTCCATAAAAAGAAATTGTCGTGGTGCGTTCCCATCGAGACGAAATATTTCGCACCCGTCTCCTTGTAGAGTTTCATCAACGCGTCAGGTTCCCATTTCTCGGCTTTCCACAAAGGGATAATATCTTTGTATCCTTGTTCGGAAGGATGTCCGTAACGTTTCAAATGGTCCTGGTAATAGCCTTTTTCCCACGATTGTCCCTCCTGTATGTACATGTTTCTGGCGTACCAATCACCCTGACGGGGGGCTGCTTGTGGGCCCCAGTGTGCCCAGATGCCGAATTTGGCATCACGAAACCATTCGGGATACTGGTATTGTTTCAGAGAGGCATCGGTGGGTTTAAATTTTCCCGGTGCAATTGGCAGATCGTGCTGTTGGGCAATTGACGGCAGGCAAATGGTCCCAAGAAGAACAATCGGGACAAGCTTTTTAAGAAAATGTTTGTTCATCGACGTATCAGGTTAGAAAGTGGAGTTCTAAAAACAATGCGTTTGTGTAATATCCCATTTTAGCGACCACAAATATACTTGTAAATCAGTTGTAAGAGTTGTATGTAAAAATCAATTTTGTGTATAGAACAAACATTTTTAATTTTGCAGAAGAATTTTAATGAGATTAAAGAGCAAAGAACAAAGAATAAAGACGGACGCTGAGATTCCGGCGCTTGAATAACTCAAGAGCCTCATTTTAATACACTGTCTTCAGAATATCCGACTCAATTCTATTTGACTGTTAGTTTAACGTATATGCCTTTTATTCTTTACTCGTTTGTTTAAACCCGAATTTATGTCGACCAACTTATCGGAACAACAAAAATATGACCCGTGGGAACTGCAACAAGAGGTTTCCAATTTTAAGGTTACCATTCATTGCTGCCGCTACTGGATGTTATCGGAATGGGAGTGCGAAAATATGTCTTTCCCCTTTTGGCGATTGTACCATAGCCGTCTTGGCGGAGCGGATGTCTCTTTGGGTGGAAAAACAATTCATTTGTCTCCCGAAAAAATGATTATTATTCCGCCATACACCTCGTTCTCCACACATCTGAAAGGATCTTCCGGTAGCGAGAGCATTAAGGGAGTGCGTATAAAAGAGGAGGCTGAAATTTTGTTTTACCGGAATCAGGGGATGACCGACCAGATGTTTATCCATTTCAATCTGGGTTATCCGTATGATCAGGTTCAACAGGATGTGTATGAAATATCCATTGATGACGTCACGGAGAATTTGATTCGGAAAATAGAGTCTGACCGTTTAGAGGAGCCCAATACGATCTGTTTTCAATCGAACCTGAAAATTGTCACGTTGATTTTGTTTGCATTGCAGGAATTTTCTCCGACACTCTGGAACAATCCCGAAACCGACAGTCGTATTTTGAAGGCCATTCAGTATATCGATAAAAATCTGGATAAGCAGTTGACAAACGAAAAGTTGAGTAAAATGGCCAATCTTGCGACCAATTCATTTACGCGTCTTTTCCGGGAACAGATGAACAGTTCGGTGCAGCAGTATATTCAGCAACGACGTATCGACCACGCCATTATTCTGCTTCATCACTCCGATTTGTCTATCGAAGAGATCTCATCGCAATGCGGGTTTTACGACCGCCATCACTTTTCGCGGGTGTTTCGGACACAAACAGGTATTCCTCCGGGGTCGTACCGCAAAAAAATGCGGGCAAGCTGATCTCTTCTTTTTTTATACGTATTTACCCTCAATATTGGGATATATTTGTAGCTCCAAAGTTCAAATGAAGTCTTTGTTCGACAAATCAAACCGGGCGGTTGATTCTCCGTTTGCTATTTTGCCCGTATTGCCGTAATTTTGCACTCCAAAATCAAACTGCTATTATGACCTTTCAGGAAGAGATCAAACGCCGACGTACATTTGCTATTATCAGTCACCCGGATGCGGGTAAAACAACTCTGACAGAGAAACTTCTGCTCTTTGGTGGCGCCATCCACGTAGCCGGTGCTGTTAAATCGAACAAGATTAAGAAGACCGCTACATCCGACTGGATGGAGATCGAAAAACAGCGTGGTATCTCCGTCGCTACCTCCGTGATGGGTTTCGAATATGGCGACTACAAGGTGAATATTCTCGATACTCCGGGTCACCAGGACTTTGCGGAAGACACTTTCCGCACCCTGACTGCCGTCGATAGCGTTATCATCGTGATCGATGCCGCGAAAGGGGTTGAGGCGCAAACCCGCAAGTTGATGGAGGTGTGCCGTATGCGTAAAACGCCGGTTATCGTCTTTGTCAACAAGATGGACCGCGAAGGTAAAGATCCGTTCGATTTGCTCGATGAGGTGGAAGCCGAACTCTCTATAAAAGTACGCCCGCTGAGCTGGCCGATCAATATCGGACAACGTTTCAAAGGGGTTTACAACCTGTTCGAGCATCATCTCGATTTATATACTCCCAGCAAACAGACCATTACCGAATCGATTGCTTTCGACGATATCAACAATCCCGAGCTTGAAAATTATATTGGAGCAGAAGATGCAGCCAAATTGCGCGAGGATATGGAGCTGATCGAGGGTGTTTATCCCGAATTTACTCCGGAACCTTACCTTGCCGGTGATATTGCTCCCGTATTTTTCGGTAGCGCGCTGAACAACTTCGGGGTAAAGGAGTTGTTGGATTGTTTTGTGAAGATTGCCCCAAGTCCTCGCCCGGTACAGACGCTCGAAAGAGTGGTGAACCCGGAAGAAGAGGGATTTTCAGGCTTCATTTTTAAGATTCATGCCAACATGGATCCGAACCATCGCAGTTGTATCGCCTTTGTAAAGATCTGTTCCGGAAAATTTGAGCGTAACGTCAACTACAAACACGTTCGTCACAATAAATTGCTCCGTTTTTCCAGTCCAACGGCCTTTATGGCTCAAAAGAAAGAGGTGGTGGATGAGGCATATCCCGGCGACATCGTGGGCTTGCCCGACACCGGGAACTTCAAAATCGGGGATAGTCTTACCTCCGGTGAAGAGATTCATTTCAAAGGACTTCCGAGTTTCTCTCCCGAGATGTTTAAATATATCGAAAATTCCGATCCGATGAAAGCCAAACAGCTGAATAAGGGTATTGATCAGTTGATGGATGAGGGTGTCGCACAGGTGTTTATTCATCAAAACAGCGGACGGAAAATTATCGGAACGGTAGGTCAACTTCAGTTCGAGGTGATTCAATACCGCCTCTTGCACGAATACAACGCTCAATGCCGTTGGGAACCGATCTCGCTCTACAAAGCCTGCTGGATAGAGAGTGACGATCCTGCCGAACTGGAAAATTTCAAAAAACGAAAATTCCAGTATATGGCTGTCGATAAAGAGGGTCGCGATGTCTTTCTGGCTGACTCGGGCTATATCCTGCAAATGGCGCAGAACGATTTCCGGAACATCCGTTTCCACTTCAGTTCGGAATTTTAAAGCTGGTGGCACACGGAAAACACGGAGTTAACGGATAATCACAAGTAACAATTGCAATCTGTTGTTTTAATTAAATCCGTGAAATTCAGTTTTATCCGTGTTTTTCGTGTACTCGGATTACATTTTCAAAGAATTAGAAACTATATCTGTTCTATGTATTTAACCGATCACATGCAGAAGCCACTGAATGACCGGATAACTCCCAAAATTTAATCCGTGAAATTTCGTTCTATCCGTGTTTTCCGTGTGCTCAAATTATATTTTCAAATCAACTTATGGATATTACTGTTGGATCTACGCTCAAAAGAACAATGACAGTCGGTGACGAACATCTTGCCAGTCGTGTGGGCTCCGGTGGTCTCGACGTGTTTGCAACCCCTGCAATGATTGCATTTATGGAGGGTACAGCCCTGCAGGTGGCTCAGGAGTTTTTGCCCGAAACATCCAGTACGGTCGGAACGCTCGTCAACGTAAAACATGTGAAGGCCTCTCCGCTGGGAGCGACCATTACCTGCGAAGCTACGATTACCGAAGTAGACGGTCGCCGTTTGGTGTACGATGTAAAAGCTTTCGACGATCACGGACTGATCGGAGAGGGTATCCACGAACGCTTTGTGGTGGATTGTGCCAAATTTATGGCGAAGATTGCGAAGTAACGACTTACCGGTCGATTGCGTTGCGTGTAAAACCGGCGTATGCCATCGATACTTAATCAAAACCGAAGTTTATACCTTAGGCACACATACCATCCGCGCCGTATCGTCGTTGCCCGACATGGCCCGCACTTTAACGTCTACTCCGTAGATAGTCTTTAAAATCTCTTCGGTGATAATATCGTTGGAATAGCCGTATTTCCAGATGCTCTGTTCGTGAACGATGGCTACGTTGGCATCGCACATAAAGGCGTGGTCGGGCGAGTGGGTGGCCATCAGGATGCCGAGCTCGTTATTTTTAAGGGAGTTGATCCGTTGAATGATTTTGATCTGGTTGCCGAAGTCGAGACTCGAAGTGGGTTCGTCCATAATAAGGAAAGCGGGTTGTTGCGCCAGTGCCCGTGCTACGATCACCATCTGTTGTTCTCCCCCGCTCAGTTGTGTAAAGATGCGATCCTTCAGGTGAACGATGTTGAGCATATCGAGACATTCGTCCGCAATCAGCCGGTCTTTTTTACCGGGCGATGCAAAGGCTCCCAGATGAGCCGTACGACCGAAGAGTACGACATCCATTACCCTGAATGGAAAAGGCAGCGCCCGTGCCTGCGGAATATATCCCACCAATTGCGCGAATTTGCGGCGGTTCCAGTGGTCGATTGGGGTACCGTTGAGCAGAATAGTACCGGCGAAGGGTTTCAGAACACCCAGCAGCGCTTTGAATAGCGTCGTCTTTCCGGCCCCGTTTTTCCCCAGCAGGCAAACGGTTTCCCCGGTGTTCAGTTCAAAATTGACATCGGACAAAACGGCTTGATGTCCGTATCCGATAGTGCCCTGTTTTATTTCAAGAATCATAATTATTGGACATTATACTGTTTGAATTGTTTTTAGCATGTGACCTCTCCTCACGACGACTTCGTGTCGGAGTCTGATATTTATCGTCTGACTCGCGAGTCTGTCTCAAAAGAGATATTGATCTTATCATTACGTACGAATTAAAAGTAGCTCTTTGTTTTTTTACCCCTAAATCCCCTAAAGGGGACTTTTACGTCACTAAAAACAGCAGATTTATAGCCTCTTAATGGGTTTGGGGTAAAAAAGTAAGATAGTCTTTTCATCTATACGTTTATCCATAAAAACATTTACTTGTCAGACAACTTCCTTCCCGTCTGCATAAATGTGTTTAATCTCCTATTGTTACTGTCGTGTTCCTCCTCCCCTCGGGGGAGGAGGTTGGGAGGAGAGGTCGAAACAAAATCATATAACTCATTCTCATCATATTCTATTCAATACAAACGCTGTTCAGTTACCTGTTTACCATGTTTTTTTCGATGATTTTCGCAGAAAGAGCAGAAAGAGCGGCGCTCCGATCAACGAAATCAGAATGCCGATCGGTATTTCGAGCGTAGTAGCCGACCGTGCCACATTATCGACCCATAGAATAAAAATGCTGCCCGACAGAAAAGAGGCCGGCAGCAGTACCTTGTGGTTGGGCCCCACCAGAAACCGCGCAAAGTGGGGAATAATCAACCCGATCCAACCGATCAGCCCGACGATGCATACCACCGATGCCGTGATAAGCGATGCGCAGCAGATGATGACAAAGCGCAATCGCCCGGTGTTGACGCCGAGCGCTTTGGCCTCTTCGTCGCCGAAAGAGAGCACGTTGAGCCGCCAGCCCAGCAGCAGAATGGGAATGATGCCGATCAGTACCACCGGCACCACAATTTGTAGTTCGGCCACCGTAATGCGCGAGAGCGTGCCCATAAGCCAAAAGGTGATGTCGGGCAATTTGGAATCGGTATCGGCAATGTATTTTGTGAGCGATACCAGCGCGTTGAAAATGGCGGCGGTAACCATACCCGACAATACCAGCATCAATATTTTATCATGATTTTTGCCGATGGCTTTACTGACAGATAGTGCCAAAAAGACCGCTCCTACGCCGAAGATAAAAGCCATGGCCTGTATTCCCAGCACGGTGAACGACATCAGGATGCCGATGGATGCCCCGAAGCCCGCACCGGAACTGACACCCAGAATATCGGGACTGACCATCGGGTTGCGAAACAACCCCTGATAGGCCGCTCCCGATATGGAGAGCGCTCCGCCCACCAATATCGCCCCGATAATGCGCGGTAGCCGTACATTAATAAGTACGGTAGGGAGCATAGGGTCTGTGCTTTTCCCCGTGAAAATATAGGTCAGCAGGTCGGTTACCGTTAGCGGATAACGACCCAGGCAGATGGAAAACAGAATGGTTGCCACCAGTAATAGACCCAGCACCACGAAAAGTAAGCCGGAGAACCGGTGTATCCGGTACGGAGACTGTTTGGAAGTTTCGTTCATTTTGCGGAGTGATATTTTGCGTTCAATGTTTCCGATTTCGTATTTTTTATTTTGCAGTCAAGAACGCCAAGATTACATCGTGTTACTTTGTGTCGTACCTACGGTACTCTATTTTATGTAGAATTTGCTTTTCTATAAACCTATCGTCCCGAAGGGACTTAAAATGCCATAGGCATGAGGGGTTTATAGAAAATGATTAACACATCAGGTAAAAAGCTCCGTAGGAATGGCACATGTTGATATATAAAAGCGGCTGAAGCTGTTCATTGTGGCGAATCATCGGCATTGTTGAAAAAGTCAAAATGCATTCATAGCAAAAATTACCAGAGATAGCGCCGGATATCGCTACGTTTGTCGTTCGGATCTCAAGCCTATTTGTCTTTGTTCTTTGCTCTTTGCTCTTTGTTCTTTCTCCTATTTAAACCGTTCGTCCGATCGCAGCGCTTCCAGCGGCAGATCCTTGTTTTTCTCGAGCCATCCCAGTGCCACGCCTTCTATGCGGTTGTCGTAGCGCGGATAGAAGGGCTTGATGTCGATTAGCGGAGTGCCGTCGAGCATATCAACCTGCTCGATATAAACGATATTCCCCTCCACACCGGTTAGTTTCACCGTCGATACCCCGATGGCGTTGGGACGTTTCGGCGCTTTGCAGGCAAAAATTCCCCGTTCCTGCGTATCCATAAAGGGAACCACCACCAATTCGTGCCCTTTTATTTTATGAAAATGGTAGAGCAGTGTGATATGCGAAAAGCCTTCGATATCTTTCAGTCCGGCGGCATATTCGGGCAATAGTTCGATATACCCTTTGATGCCTTCGGCGGCGATGGGCTGTATCGGCATGTTTTTCACATCGCTGTGTGGCGTATGAATAACGCCGATAGGTTGTATGATAATTTTTTCCATAATGTCTGTAATTTGAAAATAGAAGCTGCAATAAATTCATTGACGGCTAAAGTTTGAAATCGAATTTTATTGATTTTTGATCCGCATTTTCCAATCTAATCGAAGAATTTAAATTATGTGAATAAAAATCAATCCATTTATTTACAGCCGATTGCCCCTCTCCTTGGGAGAGGGGTTGGGGAGAGGTCGTTATTCTGCATTATCGATTATTTCGCCGCTACGCAGGCGGTTGCGTAGTGCCAGCATTTTGGAGTCCAGTTCTTCCAATGCCACCAGGTTGGACTTCTCCTGCGGCGTGGTGGTAATCAGTTTGTGAATGCCTCCGTTTTTAATCACCATCCGTTGTTCGGCCATCAGCGCCAGAATCGGGTCGTGGGTGGCAATAAGGATTATCTTCTCGTTTTTTACCAGTAGCTGGAGCGCCCGCTTGCGGTCGATACCGGCATTTTCAATCTCGTCGATCAAAACCACCGGTGAGGTGCTCAGCAGGGCAGTGTCGGCAATCATCAGCGCCCGCGACTGGCCGCCGGAAAGCGCTGTCAGCGCGGTGTCGTATGTAAACTGCTCGCCGGCCAGCAGATTGGCCTGACGGATAATTTCGTCCACTATCTGCTCCACATTCTTTATCCTCCGGCTTTCGGCGTGCATGGCGATAAATTCACTTACGGAGGCGTCCATCACAAAATTCATGTTTTGCGAAAGCTGTGCCACCAGTTTGTGTTCGAGCGAAAAACGCAGATTCGTATCGGGCGTCGCATTATTAATACGGATGGAGCGACCGGTGGGCGTATCGCCCTGTGCCAGCCATTCTATATCACCCAGCAGGCGGCTTTTTCCCGAACCGGTCGGCCCCACGATACTGGTGATGCTTCCCACATGGAGCGTAATGGTTTTATCTTCCGGCTTACCGCTTTTGTCGTGGCCGCCGATAATGGTAACGGAGCTGACCTTAAAGGCCGGTTGCTGATCGGCAAGAGCAATGAATCCCACCAAATTGCTGATGAGTTGGGTTCTGTCGATACCGATATCTTCGTAGAATTCGTCCGTCAGCGTGTCGAGATATTGCCCCAGCCGAACCGAATCGTTTTGAGGCCGGATGCCATAGGTTTCAAAGAGAGTGCCGATATACGGAATCTCTTTTATTATCGTTGTTATTTCTTTTTCAAGTAGTTCCATACTATTTATTTCCGATCGTTTGTTGGTGGTTAAACTTTTATTTTTTTGATGTTCCCCATCTGGTAATCCTTCCCTATTTTGGTTTCACCCAGGCAATAAGAGCAGAGGGCGGCCGGCATGGAGAAGCGCAGGGTGCCGCCGTTAAGCGTTTCGGTTTCGTTGGCCTCGTAAAACAGGGAAGTGAGCTCGTAGGCTCCCTGTCCGGTAATGCCGTTAACGTGGATAATCTTTGCCTTGGTATTCGATTGACGTACCTTGAAGGCAAACACCTCGCGTTCGGCCTGCGAAACGATGTCGCCTTTCGAGATAATGACAATGTCGGCAAACTTAAGCATCGGTCCCACTTTTTTAGGCGTATTGATTCCCATCAGGTTGTCGATGACGCACACGGCCAGCACGTTTTTGGCGTGGGGCGAACAGCGGTTGCAGAGGCCGGCACTTTCCGACAGCAGGAAATCGAGTCCGATCTCTTTGCCCCATTCGATGCAGTCGTCGATATTACTTACAAAATAGTGGTCGGGACAGAGGTTACCCGACAATCCCACGCGGACGAGAACGCCGAGCGCTGCGTATAGTTTATCGTCATCGGTGCTCAGACAGTCGAATTTTACCACGCCTACCTTTTTATTGTCGGTCAACAGCGCCTTAATGGCATTAAGTAGTATGGATGTTTTGCCGGACGACGGTGGCCCGGATACGGTTATCAGCTTCATCTAATTAATAATTAAAAATTAATACGTAATGATTGAGGTAGAATCGGTCTGCTTCAATCGTTATTCTTTCGGCACGTTCAAACCTTGCTGGAACATCACGTCCAGCTCGGCCGATAGTTCCGTGAAATCGTGTGTGGCCAGATAATCCCAGCTCGGGAAACTGTAGTTCAGGCTCCAGTCCATCTCGTCGGGCATATGGAAATCGCCCTTTCCCAGAATCTCCCGGAAGGTATCTCCCCAGAAAAAGTCGATCAGCGGTCGGCAGGCTTCCATCTTGCTCTTTTTGACAAATAGCAGCAGTGGCGCCATCAACGGACCGTCTTTGAATTCGATCATGGCCGCGTTTTTGCGCGACGGTATCTGTACCGAAGCCGCATTGGGCAAAATGTTGAACGGCACCCTGTCGGGATCGGGCGAGTCGATGCTTTTGATCACTTCGGCAAAGTGCTTGATATTTTTGATATTTTGCGCGAACTGTCCGATCGCTTGTTCGCCCATCCGCTCTTTCAGTACCAGCAACAGGCTGGTTCCGCTGGCTTTGCCGTGGTAACCGTGCATCGACAATTTGTTGCGGAACTCGGGCTTGGCCAGATCGGTCCAACGCTTCGGATAGCTACCGGCGTTCTCTACCGACATATCGAAGATGAGGCTCCATGCTCCGAAAGCCAGAAATCCGATGTTGTACTGAGCGGCAATGCGGCGGTAGTCGGCAGGCATTTTATCCAGAAATTCCGGTTTGGTGAGTCCGGTGTAGATACCTGTTTCGAGGTATTTCTGCTTAAACGGTTTGGAGAAAATAGTGTGAAATCCGGTGGTGATCAGCATCTCGGGCAGATCGTCTTCTCCGTTTGCATCCTGCATTTGCGCTTCGATGCTTTTGGGGGAGCCGTCGAGAATGGTAGGGCAATAAATAGGTGTGGCACTCCTGCTGTTGTGCTCTGCCATAAATTGCTCGAATGCCTGCTTGAACCGAACTTTCAGCGGGCAGGGCAGGATTGTGTAGACATTTAGCGCGCCCTGTTGCAGCACCGGAATGCCGTGTTCGCTCACCCGTTTCGACATGTGCGGTCGTGGCCCGCAAGTCATTAAAATATTTTCTTCTATAGAGGGAATACAACTTGCCATTGTGAATTATAATTGAGGTTTAGGATTTAATACTGTTTTGGCTTGTGCAGCCGATAAATGGACATGATAAAATTTTTGGAAATATTCCTGCGTCACCTTCACCATATCGTATTTAAAAATAGCAGGGTAGAGCAGGTTGGCCGTCCAGATGGTACCCAAAATGCGATTCGGTCCCGGTGGGCGATCGAACCAGCCGAAGGGTAGCCATGGAATCTGATACACTCTGCCGGATTTTACCGCACGAATATTTTTCCACAACGGATCGGACAAAATATGTTTGTAGGTGACCAGTCTGTCGGCATTTACCGTCCAAACCAGAATGACCTCCGGTTGCCAGATCATCACCTGTTCCATCGATACTTTCGCCAGACCGGTTCCCGGGGCAATGCCGACTTTGGCAACGTTAGAGGCACCTACAAAATCAATGATCTGGCTGTGCTTGGAGCCCGAAGGATCGGTGCTTAATCCGTCGGGACTCTCGGCATAGTAGATACGTACCCTGCGATTTGCCGGAATTTGCCGGGCACGTTGTTGGATAGCATCGATATAGGTTTTAACAAAACTGATCAGCTCCTGCGCCTTTGCCGGTCGCGACAGAAGTTGCCCGAGAAACGCAAAAGTGCTCTTGTATTTTGTCATATTCAACTCCAGCAACACCACCGGAATATTGATTTTTGCCTGCAGGCGGTTGGCTTCGTCAATTGCCTGTGGGCTCACCTCGACCGACCATAGCACCACATCGGGGTGCAGTTTGATAATCTCTTCCAATGCGCCTTGCGGATCGGTCACCGGTTTGGCAAGAAATTGCTTCGGGAAAAAACGGGAAGCCGCATCCGAAATCTTGGAAATCCGGTTGACGGCAATTGCCGGATCGAAGGCATATACCAGAATATCGCAATGGTTATTGACATAAACGGATTTGATTTTGTCGGGAATCCGAACGGAGCGTCCCCCCATATCGCGGATAAGCCGCGTCGGTTGCCCCGTTGCCATACCGTGGATGCTGCATAACAAAAGCAACAGCCATGTAGCCTGAAAAATACGTTTCCTATATGTAAATGCCATGATTTTCAATACGATTTATTGTTTCGGTTTCGGATTGATCAGCTCTTTTGCTTTTGCTGCCGACAGGTTGACGTGATAGAACTTCCGGAAATATTCCTGTGTTACCTTCACCATGTCGTATTTGAAAATGGCAGGGTAGAGCAGGTTGGCCGTCCAGATGGTGCCCAGAATACGGTTGGTTCCCGGAGGGCGATCGAACCAGCCGTAGGGAAGCCATGGAATCTGATACACCAGCTTGTTTTTGACGGCTCTGATATTGGCCCAGAGCGGATCGGAATTGACATATTTATAGGTCACCAGATTTTCGGCACTACCGGTCCAGACTAAGATTACCTCCGGATTCCACACCATTACCTGTTCCATCGAGACCACCGACATCCCTTTGCCGGGGATAATTTCCGCTCTGGCAATGTTGGTGGCTCCCACGAAGTCGATAATCTGGCTGTGTTTCGAACCGGAAGGATCGGTGCTCAATCCGTTGGGGCCTTCGGCATAATAGACTTGCCTGCGGGCCTTTGGCGGTATCTGTTTCGCCCTCTTTTCGATGACATCGAGATATGTTTTGATAAACCCGATCAGTTCGGCAGCCTTCTGTTGCTTTCCGAACAGGTTGCCCAAAAACGCGAGATTCGGCTTGTATCCCTCCATATTCATCTCCAGCAGGACTACCGGCAATTTCAGTTGTGCCTGCATTTTATTGGCTTTATCCACCACGCCCGGACTCAGTTCGTCCGACATAAAGACAATGTCGGGGTGTAGTTTGAGAATCTCTTCGACCGATCCTTGTGTGTAGGGCTTGCCTTTCCAGATAGCCGGCGATAGCAGTTGTTTCGCTTCGTTCGACGGATTAAAAGCCACGTTTACGGTCAATTCCGGAGCAATAGCATTCACCATCATGGCGCAATGTTTATCGATGTAAACCCGCTTGATGATTTTCGGAACGGTTACTTTCCGCCCACCCATGTCGGTAATGACACGTGTCTGTTGTCCGCCGGCGAACGAGCAGCAGAGCGTCAGCAACAGCAGGGTGTAAAAGCTTTTCAGTTGTTTGTTTTTCATTGTTATTCTTGTTTTTGAAATATGATCCATGTGCCGGCTGGTCCGTATTGAATACCGCCGGGGATTTCCAACTCTTCCAATATCTTCTGATAATGTTCGGGCGGATTTTTCTTCATTCGGCAAGCCCGCCCTTTTTCCCATTCGGGATCGTCTTTACGGGCCTCCATTACTTCTGCAAGCAGCTCGGGCGTGCCGAAACCCCCACCGATGTAGGCCCAGCCACCCGGTTTCAATACACGGTGTACTTCCGCAAT
This sequence comes from uncultured Microbacter sp., assembly GCA_963678265.1. Classification (GTDB taxonomy): domain Bacteria; phylum Bacteroidota; class Bacteroidia; order Bacteroidales; family Paludibacteraceae; genus Microbacter. Next base: position 47,754 of record OY782761.1, on the reverse strand, counting down.
TCCCTTCTTCTGATCTTCCCAGAAAAAGATGGATCCGCGGCTGATCACCAGGTCGATGGAACTATCCGGAAATTGTATATCTTCCGCCTTTCCCTGCCGGGCGGTCACTCGTAGGCTGAGATTTCGTTCTGCAATGTTTTCTTTGGCCACTTCGATGCACTCGGGAAGCAGGTCGTAAATAACCACCTCTAAGTTGGTGATGGCGGCCATCGAAATACCCAACATGCCCGGACCGCCACCCAGATCGATACATTTCCCCTCCGTTACTCCCGTGTAGTCGAGTATTTGTTGCGCAATGACCGGATAGACCTTTTTGAAATGTCCTTTCATCACGTTTTCGCTGTACTCGCGGGCATTCATTTCATACATAAGCGAAGTAATTATGTCGTTGTAATTCTTTTATTTGCTCTTCGATTGATCAGAGCTTTCATCAGAACGAGGCCCTTAGTCCGACCGAAAATTTGCGCCCGTAATCGGGATAGGCTGGAGTCATGGTGGCATAGCGAACATCGAATGCGTTGACTATTTTTACATAGGCAGTAACCGGCCATTTCGGTAGCGTGTAGCCCAAATTGGCATCCAGATTGAAATAATTTCCAACGTAAACCATTTGTCCGGGTGTTGTTACGATAAAGCGGTTGCCGATATACTTGTTTACAAAGCGACCCAGCGCGTTGAAGGTGAAGCCGCTTTTCTGAGCATTGATACCTGCGCTTGCAATAAAATCGGGGACATTAAGATATTTGGTGGTGGTACCATCGGTCGCGGTAGTGGTATGTTGCCACATAATGTTGGTGAAACCGCTCAGGAAACCGAGTACTACCGGACTTTTATATTCAAATTCAACTCCATAGCTTTTTAAGTCCAGATTTTGTAAGTATTCCGATTGCGTTCCTGCGGTATTGGTGTAAAGTACGCCGGTATATTGAAACGCGTTTTTACGGTTCGAAAAGAAGGCGGTCAGGCTTACATCTCCGGCCTCTTTACATTGTTTGGTAATGCCCAAATCCATGCTGACGCGCTTTTCGTTGTTAACCGTTGTAGCTACCCCGTTCACTTGTTGCAACGAACCGTCGGGAACAGGTACCGTTCCTGCGTTGAAGATGTAGTTGAGTGTTGTGTTTTTGCATAATTTGTATGCAGCTCCCGCACTGATGTTTGCATAAGCCGGTTGCCATTGGTTTTGAATCAGCGCGGTGCCGGGATTATAGTATTTGTAATAATCCCGCAGAACTTTTATTCCGGCATTCACACTAAGCTTTCCAAAATCGTGTTCATCGAGGATTACGCCTGACAATGTACTTTTTCGTTGTGCTCCGTTTGTCCACATGTCTCCTTTGTAGTAGTCGCCTACAATCCGCAATGTATTTTCGCTTACAGGTTTCCACACCTGTGTAAATCCTACCGCATTCACAAAACTCGGTTCCTGTGTCACAACATCCTTGATGGTGCTGGTAAGGGTTTGCACTCCTTTTACTTTGGCAATGACGTAGGTACGGTTGTGCCACTCTTCTTTGTTTTGAATGTAATAGTAGCGTAACTCGGTGGTGGCGTTTGCACTCTCCTTGATTTTGATTTTGCCTTGTGTTAGTGATAGGTTCAGCGGATCGTATTTCCAAATCTGAGACTGAGTGCCAATGGCTACCGGATATTCGGCAGTACTGACAACCTGTGCAAATTCGCGCATACTTTTGATGTAAAATTGTTGCAACTCTACATTGAGCCAATCTTTCAGCGAATAGGATATTTTACCGAAAAAATTCCATGCTCTTTCGGCTGCATTTCTGTTTTTAGGGCCATCCGTTTGATCTCTTGTTGCCGACAACAGATAATGAAAATTGCCCACTTTGCCGCCATGGGTCAACTCTGCGTGTAAAGTGTTGAAGGTGCCATATTCGGCGGCAACATCGGTGTGAAATTTATCAAAGGTCTTTGTCTTGAGGTTGACTACCCCGTTCATTCCACTGTATCCGTAGAGCAACGCGTTGGACGACCGCACGATCTCGATTTCGTCGATGGCGGAAGTGGATAACGCGCTCGGCCCCTCCAGAAAATAGTACATCGATACGCCATCGATAGCAAAGTCGGCGTTGGTCATCTGACCCCGAACCGAATAGAACTCTTTGCGCTTACGGCCCTGTTCGGTAACGTTACCACCCACATTGTATTTCAGTGCACTGGCAATATTGGTCGCTCCGATATTCTGCATATCGGCAGCCTGAATATGGGTAATGGACGACTCCCAGGCCGATGGTTGTACTGCTGTGTTGATCAGTGGCGACTCTTTTTTGTTGCCGAATACGGAGACTTCCGTTAGTTCGGTAAATCCCGGAACTATAGATACCGTCAAAGGAGCTGCGCCGGCAGTAACCTTCTTTTCAACAGGTTTGAACCCGATGCAGGTAAAGATCAGTGTGTACTCTTTTTGTTGCAGCTTGTCAAGTTTAAATTGTCCGATACTGTCGGTAGATGTTGCCAGTGAGCTTCCCTTTATCCGTACTGAAATATTGGGTAGCGGAGCCTGTGTGTGCTCATTAACCACTGTTCCCTTTATCGTTTCGGTTTGTCCCCAGCAGACAGTTATGCCGGCCATCAGTAACACAACACACATAATGCCTTTCAATACATGTTTCATTTTTGCCTTTAGTTAATTGGTTAGTAATAATTTATATGCTTCTGTCTTATCGTTGTTAATGCCGTTATTATTTTAAAAGATAACGAAAATCAAAAAAGAAGGAGTAAGATTACTCCAAAGAATCAGCAGGTTTGAATGTCGTTGTGCGTGCAAAAAGCAGCAGTGCTTGACGGTAAATAAGCTGTTTGTAGTGCTATTGTTTTTTTGAAAATAAGCAATTATCGTGCCATTGTTCGTAATGGTAACAATATTAGCGTTTTATATAATTGAGGCGGATTTTCAGAAAGTGAAGAGCCTACGTTTTCGTGGTAGTCAGTAGGCTATTTCTACAAAATGGTAACGTTGCTGAGACCTGTCATCTGTCGGTGGTTCGGTTACGGATAAAAAGCCGTATCTGGTTTGTTGGAGCCATCGTTTCGAAGGGTAGGATAACGATTGGCCGGCCTTGAAAAATGAAACTTCACTCCTGTTTTATACCCCGGTTGGTGATGCGGATCGACAGTCGGCTCGATTTCTTGCGTTTCCGAGGTAACGCATTCTACATTTTTGTGTAGATCGTCCGTTATTCGCTACCTGAATGTAAGATATGGAGAGTGGAATAGGCTCGGATGTGTCTTTAATGTTTTGAAATATAGCTTGATATGCTTTTTCGCGATAACTCTGGCATACACTTTGTCTTATATTCTTTCTATAATGCTCTAAAAATCAGGATGTCTTTTCATCCTCTTTTTTTACCTGTCGTTATTCATTTTTAGGATAACGATGCGAAACAGATTGATAAATAAATAGATACCAAAACAGATTACATATGAATGAAAAGACAAAAGAACGCTATCCGGTTAAAATTGTCGGAGCCGGACCGGGAGATCCCGATTTGTTGACGGTAAAAGCTTACCGCAGTATTGAAGAGGCCGATGTATTATTGTACGATTGCCTGCCGGCTGTGCATGTGACCGAGGTTGCTTCTCCCAAAACAGTGGTCCGATTTATAGACAAGCACAATGACGATCCGGCCAGACGGGTGGATATGCTCGATGTGCTGGAGCAGCATTACAATGAAGGCAAAAAGGTGGTTCGCCTGAAGGCCGGAGATGCGCTGATGTTCAATGGGGGTGGATACGAAGCAAAAAAGCTGAAAGAGAGAGGTATCCCGTTTGAGATTATCCCGGGCATCACGGCAGGTACCGCCGGATCCAACCTGTTTGCCATCCCGCTCAATGAAAAAGGTGAGACCAACGCAACGCTCTATCTGATCGCAGATCAGCTGGATGATCGGGTTGATCTGATCAGGAGTGCTGCCCGTATGATGCGCGATCAGGATGCTACAGTGGTGCTTTATATGGCCTATGATCACCTCTGGGAGATTTTTGCTCTTTTCGAAGAGGAGGGTTTGACATCCGGTCTGCCGGTGGTGGCTACCTCCATGATTTCGTTGTCCGACGAAGATTGCGTGGAAGGAACCATGCGGAATATTTTACAAAAAATGGAGAGTCGGGAGATGGTGGCCCCTTTTACCTTTTTTATCGGGAAATATGTTACACACTATCTCTCGCCTAAGTCACAGGCCGAACGCGATTCGGCCCGAATAACTCAAATGTGTTGATCAACCCGTTAATAATTAATCCCAAAAGCTTATGAAGACTAAATTTTTACTATTGTTTATGACATTGACAGTATGTAAGTTGTATGCTGCCGGTAGTGATGATAAAAACGATTCTATTTCGAGAGTGTACACTTTGGGCGAAGTGTCAGTCAGCGCGCTGAAAACCAGTTCGCAGTTTCAGCAGGTGGATATGCAGCAATTGCAACAATTCAACCGCGACGATCTCGCTTCGGCGCTGAAATTATTGCCGGGACTGAACATTACAAACGTAGGTGGCCGGAATGAGGCAATGCTCTATCTGCGGGGATTCGATCTGCGTCAGGTTCCTATCTATGCCGACGGAGTACCTATTTATGTTCCTTATGACGGATACATCGACCTGTCACGATTTACTACTTACGACCTGTCGAAAATAGCTGTTTCAAAAGGATTTACTTCTATCCTGTACGGATCCAATACGCTGGGCGGTGCAATCAATCTTATCTCCCGAAAGCCGGTCGACAAATTCGAAGCGGGTGGTGAAAGCGGTATCAAACTGAGTAATCAGGGATTCAACGGTTACCACTCGGCACTGAGTATCGGAAGCAGGTTCGACAAGTTTTATTTTCTGGGAAATATTTCATTATTGAAAAAGGATTTTATGTCGCTTTCCAACGACTTTGCGAAGCGGAAAGGTGAGAATGGGGGACGACGCGATCACTCCGAATCGAAAGATTTCAAGACCAATCTGAAATTGGGTTATACGCCGAATGCTACCGACGAATACTCGATCAACTACATTGTGCAACATGCCGAAAAGGGAATCCCGACCTATTGCGGATTAAACACGGCAATGTCGTCGTATAAATATTGGGAATATCCCGATTGGGACAAATCGAGCCTCTATTTTATCTCCAAAACAAAAGTATCGTCGTCTACCTATATTAAAGCCAACGCTTTTTACGATAAGTATTACAATAAACTGAATGCATGGGACGATTCTACCTATACGACAATGAATAAAAAGTCGTCATTCATCAGTATTTATGACGATTATACGGCTGGTGGTTCTGCCGAGTTGTCGACAGATTATTTTGCAAATAACACCCTGCGGTTTGCCATTCATGAGAAATATGATGTGCACAACGAACACAACGTGGGGGCAATTAACAAACATTTTGCCGATAATACACTGTCGATCGGTGCGGAAGACAGCTACCGCCTGTCTTCGAAACTGAATGCCATCGCCGGTATCAGCTACAATACACGAAGCAGTGTGAAAGCCGACTCGGTGGTAACCTCGACCTCCAATATTCAGTTCACTACCAGCTCAAGCAACAATTTCAATTATCAGTTGGGATTGATCTACAATCCGGCAAGCGATCAGCAGATAACGCTTTCGGCATCCCGCAAATCCCGCTTTCCGACGCTGAAGGACCGCTATTCGTACAAAATGGGAACTGCCATTCCAAATCCGGCACTGAAAGCCGAATACAGCTGGAATTTCGAGTTGAACTACGCTGCTACATTGACCGACAAACTACAGGTGGAGGCAGCCGTGTTTCTCAATAAATTGCAGGATGCCATTCAGGCAGTTACCATTGGAACAAATCTTACGCAGATGCAGAACACGGGAAAGGCCACCTTCAAAGGCTTTGAATTACAGGCTGGTTGGGCACCTGTCAAAGCGATCAATGCCGGTTTAAGCTACAGCTATATCGAGCGAAAGAACAATTCCAATCCTTCTGTTATTTTTACGGATGTGCCTAAAAACAAGGTTTTTGCCTATGCTCAATTGCATTTGTGCGATGCCGGCAGTTATCTGCAGGTTAGCGGAGAGTATAATTCGGAACGAATCAGTACCAGCGACGGAAAATACAAGGCTCCATCCTATTTATTGCTTCATGCCAAACTTCATGCGTCGCTGTTCAAACCGCTTGCGTTGGAGTTTCTGGTGAACAATATTCTGGATAAGAACTATGCCGTTGTTGAAGGTTATCCCGAAGAGGGACGTACCTTTCAGTTTCTGTTGAAATATAAATTCTAAATTCAAACTTCATGCGTCAATCAATCTATTATGTTCTCGGATTATTATTCCTTGTCCTATGCGGGTGTAGTGGAGGGAAAACCGGTAGTAAAGGAGGAACAAGAATCATCACCGATATGGCAGGTCGACAGGTGGAAATTCCCGATTCTGTTCATTCGGTATTTATCGACCGCCATTCGGCAACGCTTGTCTACGCTTTCGATACGGTAATGACGGTCAATGCCGTGTTTCATTACAACGATTCGGAAAAGAAGTATTTGAAGAAATCGTTTTACGAAGGGAAACCGTATGTTATTGAGGAGGGATCCGACGAAGAGATTGTGAGGCTGAAGCCGGATATTATACTCTATGCCAACGATCTGTCGCCTCAAAAAATCGATCAGGCAAACAAGTTGCAGGCCAAATTGCACATTCCGGTAGTATTGGTCGATATGCGGGTGAATCGGTATAAGGAGATTTTCCGGTTTGTGGGTAACCTGCTTCACAAGCAAGCCAAAGCCGAAGAGCTGGCGGAATTCGTTCATCACTATATCGATTCCATTCCTGCCGTGGCAGGAAAAATTCCGGCCGATAAGCGCCACCGGGTTTATTATGCCGAAGGAGACGACGGGTTGCGGACCGATCCTACCGGTTCGGTACACAGTGTGCTGCTCGATTCCATCGGGGTGAAAAATGTCGCACAGGTGGAGGTGTTGTCCGGCAAAGGGATGACCGTCGTTTCGATGGAGCAACTGTACGTATGGCAGCCGGAAATTATTCTGGTGTGGTCGGGCAACTTCGATGAAATGTCATCCTATAAAGCCGTCAAAACGTCGCCTAAGTGGGAGCTGTTGCATGCGGTACAAAATAACAAAGTATATCAGGTTCCGTGGCGTCCGTTTGGTTGGATCGACCGGCCGCCGGGAATAAACCGCATCATCGGATATATCTGGCTGGCTCATCTGATGTATCCCGAACGCTTTCCTTTCGATATGGTGAAGGTAGCGAAGGAATATTTCCATAAATTCTATCATTACGATTTAAGTGACAGCGAAGCGAAAGAGTTGCTCAACCCGCAACCGAAGATCATTTGAGTTGAGAGTATGTGTAAGTAGTTGTGGTTACAAGCGGTCGGAGCGTTTGCTCCGGCCGTTTTTTTGCATAAAAAAAGCGGTCGGTAAAATTCCTGACCGCTTGTAAGTGGAGTATAGCGGACTCGAACCGCTCACCTCGACACTGCCAGTGTCGCGCTCTAGCCAGATGAGCTAATACCCCTGCTTTTTAGCGACGCAAAGATACTATTTTAATCCGAAATAAAATGCTACTTTTGTCAAAAATATTGATATGTATATCTATAACACAACTTTTTGCCTGGAAGATAGCGTTTTAGAAGCCTGGAAAAGCTGGCTCGACGACGAATATATACCCTTTATGATGGCCGGCGGGGCCTTTACCGACCTGCACATCTTTCGTGTACTGACCGAGAATGCCGGTGATTCCATCTCTATATCGGTACAATTCTCGGTCGGGACGTTGGTCGCTGTCGATCGCTGGAGAAAAGAACAAGAGCAACTGTTGGCTGCATCTGTTAACCGGTTGTTCGGTACCAAAGTGCTCTATTTCTCTACAGTTCTGGAGGTGTTGGTATGACGACGATAGCAGACGACCGGATTATTATGGGTGTCGACCCTGGAACTACGGTGATGGGTTATGCGCTACTCCGGATTAACCAAAATAATCCCTCTCTGTTGGCAATGGGTGTGATCGATTTACGCAAAATATCGGATCACTATGCCCGTTTGCACCGTATTTTTGAACGAACACTTTCGCTGATCGATGAATTTCATCCGGCAGAACTGGCTATCGAAGCTCCTTTTTTCGGAAAGAATGTACAGTCGATGCTTAAACTCGGCAGAGGACAGGGTATTGCAATGGCCGCTGCGTTACATCGTAATATGGAGATCACGGAGTATGCTCCGCTGAAGATTAAGATGGCCATTACCGGTAACGGAAAGGCGTCGAAGGAGCAGGTGGCCGATATGTTGCGCCGTATCCTTTCTATTTCGCCCGACGATATGCAGGCCAGACTCGATGCTACCGATGCGTTGGGCGCGGCGCTTTGTCATTTCTACCAAACCAATCGGCCTCATAGCGATAAAAAGTATCAGGGATGGAAAGATTTCGTGCAGAAAAATCAGGACAAGGTCGTTCGGTAGTATCTGACGCTCCGTGTAAAAAGAGCGTATTTGTATAGCTAAATCCGTTCAAACCCATAACTAAATCGTTATATTTGTGTGTCGTTTCAAAAATCATAATCAATGAATCTTAATTTTGGGGAAAGTAAAAAACTGTGGCTGAAGATTACTCTTTTTCTTTTGGCCATTGCTTTGATCGTAGAATTCTTTCCGCGTCAGAACCGCTTTAATTATACGTTCAGTGTAGGTAAACCCTGGCATTACGAACTGATTACGGCAGCATTTGATTTCCCTGTTTATAAAGATCCCAAGCAATTGAGGATAGAACAGGATAGCGCTTTACGTCAATATACACCCTATTTTCGTTCTAATTCGTCGTTGTTGGATACCAAAATGGCAGAACTGGAGCACTCCGGCTCTTTGATTCTGTCGATGGCAACCCCTTACCGGCAATATATTCGTAGCCAGTTTGAATATGTCTATAGTAAAGGCATCATGCGGGTTGACGATTATGAAAAAATGCAGAAAGATAAGGTGCAGATGGTGGCGGTGGTCAAAAACAATGTGGCAACAACAGTACCGCTTGCCGAATTATTCACGGTCAAAACTGCGTATGAGTATATTTTGTCCCATGCTACCGGGGGGCTGAGCAACCGTGTGTTGCAGTCGTGTAATTTGAATGGCTACCTTACCGATAACTTGACGTATGATGTCTTTGTGTCCGAACAGGTGAAGAATGAAGTGTTGCGTACCGTATCTCAAACCGAAGGTCTGGTACAAACCGGTGAGCGTGTGATCGATAAAGGAGATCTCGTTACTGAATCGTCCTACCGGGTATTGACTTCGTTGCAAATCGCGATGAACAAAATGCAGGGAGAAGCCTCGCAGTCGTGGATTATATTGTTGGGCGAAATTCTTATCGTGACGGGTCTCATGACGTTGCTTTTTCTCTATATCTTCTTGTTTCGTCGTCGCGAGATTTTTGCCCGGTTTAAAAACGTCCTGTTCATTGTAATGATGATCGTGCTGATAGTAGGATGTGCTTTTTCAGTAATATCCTTTACCAGTTTTAGCATTTATCTGGTGCCATTTGCATTGCTTCCGGTAATGATTTGCACCTTTTTCGATTCCCGTTCGGCGCTGTTCGCCCATATTATTACGGTGTTGATGGTCTCTTTTGTGGTGCGTTCGTCTCAATTTGAGTTTGTAGTGCTGCAAATTGCCGTGGGCATGACCGTCATTACCAGTCTGCGCGACCTGACACAGCGATCGCAATTAGTCAAAACGGCAGGATTGATCTTTGTAACTTATAGTGTGGGTTATCTGGGAATCTCTTTGGTTCAGGATCATAGCTTTGAAAAAATATTGTGGGTGCGTTTTCTGCTGTTCGGCATCAATGCATTGTTGCTGTTGTTCGCCTACGCGTTCATATATGTAGTCGAAAAATCATTCGGTTTTTTGTCGAATGTTACACTTATAGAGCTTGCCAACATCAACAGCCCGCTGATGGTTCGTTTCTCGGAGCAGGCTCCGGGTACCTTCCAGCATTCGCTTCAGGTATCCAATCTTGCCACCGAAGCTGCACAAAAAATCAATGCCAATACTTTGCTGGTACGTACCGGAGCCTTATATCACGACATAGGGAAGATGTCCGCGCCTTCCTATTTTACCGAAAATCAGGTGGGCGGAGTCAATCCGTTGGAGTCGTTGCCCGATGAAGCGGCAGCTAAAATTGTGATTAACCACGTAACCGAAGGGGTGAAAATTGCAACAAAGAATAATCTGCCCCGTCAAATCATACAATTTATTCGGATGCACCACGGCAAGGGAAAGGTGCGTTATTTCTATCAACGATTTTGCACGCAGTTCCCGACGACCTCTCCGAATGACGCAGCCTTTACCTATCCCGGGCCGAATCCGCGTACCAAAGAGACGGCTCTTCTGATGATGGCCGATGCGGTGGAAGCCGCGTCACGCAGTCTGAAGGAGTATACGGAAGAGAGCATTTCATGCCTGGTAGAACGAATTGTGCAGACGCAGATCAACGAAGGGGCATTTCGTGATGCACCGATCACTCTGCGCGATATAGAAACGGTCAAAGCAGTGTTTAAAGATAAGCTTCGTAATATCTATCATAGCCGGATTGTATATCCAACTCCTGTGCAGACGGAGCAAAAATAGCGTATCATATACAAAAGAAAAGAGAACGGTCGGGTGTCAATAAACACCTGACCGTTTCTTTTTGGTGGTATCCGGAAATGAAAGAAGAAATAAAATGGCTGTTGGGACGCGCTTTTTTGCGTTTTACAGGAGCGAGAAGGAAAAAAATGGAGGGACAGGCACTATTTTTGAGCGTCAATGGAACCTCTTTGAGAAGAAAATTGCCATGTGTCGGGCAAAATATGCTCTTTTTGGGGTGATAAGTAACGTCATTCGGGAGGTATATCTTCCGGTTTCGTGGCGAAAATGATGCCACGACCTGTTTTTTGTGAGTCTCAGCATGTGAACAGTGGGATAGGGGGGTAAAACACTAAAAAATAGTACGTTTGAATCTGTTTTACGAAAAAAACGACTCGTTTTTTTGTGTTTGTAATGCAGAAAAAGTACTGTTCAATCCGTTTATTGATAGATAATTAGATGGTTAAATGTTCGCTTTTTTATTGTAAATTGTTGAAATATAGAGGTGTAAAACAAAGTTCTGTTTTTCTGCTAAAAAAAGGGGGTTGTAGTTTGGAAGTATGAGAAAAAGGGCGTTACTTTGCAGCCGCTTTGAGAGAGTAACACGGAGGTGTTGCAGAGGTCAAAGCTGAGAAAAAAGTTTTGAAAAAAGTTGCAAAGACATTTGGTAGTTCAAAAAATAGCAGTACCTTTGCAGTCCGTTTCGCTCAGAAAAGAGAGGCGGTCAAAACAAGAGATCTTTGAATATAATTGAAACAACAAAATGTAGTATAAGGAAAGGTTAGTGTGAGAGCTAACCGTCAATTTACTTAAATTACACCTTTAATAAAATAAAGGAAGTCATCTTGAGAAGAACACGATAATTAGTAGCGATATTAGTTATCACAAGGAACAAAAACTATTTATACAATGAAGAGTTTGATCCTGGCTCAGGATGAACGCTAGCGACAGGCCTAACACATGCAAGTCGAGGGGCAGCACGAGGTAGCAATACTTTGGTGGCGACCGGCGCACGGGTGCGTAACGCGTATGCAACCTACCTATAATTGGGGGATAGCCTTCTGAAAAGGAGATTAACACCGCATAAGACAATAGCTCTGCATGGAGCAGTTGTTAAATATTTATAGATTATAGATGGGCATGCGTCTGATTAGATAGTTGGTAGGGTAACGGCCTACCAAGTCTGCGATCAGTAGGGGTTCTGAGAGGAAGGTCCCCCACACCGGAACTGAGACACGGTCCGGACTCCTACGGGAGGCAGCAGTGAGGAATATTGGTCAATGGGCGAGAGCCTGAACCAGCCAAGTCGCGTGAAGGAAGACGGCCCTACGGGTTGTAAACTTCTTTTGTAGGGGGATAAAAAAGAGTACGTGTACTCTCTTGTAGGTACCCTACGAATAAGGATCGGCTAACTCCGTGCCAGCAGCCGCGGTAATACGGAGGATCCAAGCGTTATCCGGATTTATTGGGTTTAAAGGGTGCGTAGGCGGATTATTAAGTCAGTGGTGAAAGGTTGACGCTTAACGTTAACATTGCCATTGAAACTGGTAGTCTTGAGTGCAAATGAGGCAGGCGGAATGTGTTGTGTAGCGGTGAAATGCATAGATATGACACAGAACACCGATTGCGAAGGCAGCTTGCTGGAATGTAACTGACGCTGAGGCACGAAAGCGTGGGGATCAAACAGGATTAGATACCCTGGTAGTCCACGCAGTAAACGATGATTACTAGCTGTTGGCGATAGAATGTCAGTGGCTAAGCGAAAGCGATAAGTAATCCACCTGGGGAGTACGTTCGCAAGAATGAAACTCAAAGGAATTGACGGGGGCCCGCACAAGCGGAGGAACATGTGGTTTAATTCGATGATACGCGAGGAACCTTACCCGGGCTTGAAATGCATCTGACGAACTTGGAAACAGGTTTTCTAGCAATAGCAGATGTGTAGGTGCTGCATGGTTGTCGTCAGCTCGTGCCGTGAGGTGTCGGCTTAAGTGCCATAACGAGCGCAACCCTTGTCATTAGTTACTAACAGGTTAAGCTGAGGACTCTAATGATACTGCCATCGTAAGATGTGAGGAAGGTGGGGATGACGTCAAATCAGCACGGCCCTTACGTCCGGGGCGACACACGTGTTACAATGGGGGGTACAGAGGGTCGCTACCTAGTGATAGGATGCTAATCTCTAAAGCCTTTCGTAGTTCGGATCGGAGTCTGCAACTCGACTCCGTGAAGCTGGATTCGCTAGTAATCGCGCATCAGCCATGGCGCGGTGAATACGTTCCCGGGCCTTGTACACACCGCCCGTCAAGCCATGGGAGTTGGGGGTGCCTAAAGATTGTGACCGTAAGGAGCGATTTAGGGCAAAACCAGTGACTGGGGCTAAGTCGTAACAAGGTAGCCGTACCGGAAGGTGCGGCTGGAACACCTCCTTTCTGGAGAGATGACGACGTGATGAGAGTAAGTGACATTATAGGTTAGTTATACATTAAACTTACCTTTACTACATTTGTTATATATACAGTAACCAGTTAACAGTTAACAACAAACAGTTAACGACGACAGTTACAAGAGAAGAAAGAGTGACGAGCTAACTGCTAACTGACGACTGATAACTGAAATTCAGTCCTATAGCTCAGTTGGTTAGAGCGCTACACTGATAATGTAGAGGTCGGCAGTTCAACTCTGCCTGGGACTACAAACAGTTTACAGTAAACAGTGAACCGTTGAATGGCTGTAAAGTAGATTCAACTGATAACTGATAACCGTAGACTGATAACTAAAGAAGGGGGATTAGCTCAGCTGGCTAGAGCATCTGCCTTGCACGCAGAGGGTCAACGGTTCGAATCCGTTATTCTCCACAAACAAGACACCATCACGAGCGAGTGATGAGAAAAAAACATACTTATTGAAAGAAACTTCAGATCCACAGGGGATCAGATGAGAGATGACCAGAGCGGTTATCAACTGAAAAGCGGTTCAACCCCGCAAAGTTTCACCACTGATAATACATTAGTTATCAATTATTAATTGTTAATTATTAATTATCGAAAGTTCTTTGACATATTGGAAAGTAGAGAGATAACGAGTAAAGTTAAATTAAAGTAGTAAGGAAGAGGTAATAGGTAGTAAGGGCAACCTTAACACATATCACTAAAGACTTACCACTAATAAAAGGTAGCGATACTATAATAATTTAAGAGCGCAGGTTAGTTGGTGACAATTAACCGCACGAGAAGAAAAGTAAGTAAGAGCGCAGGGTGGATGCCTTGGCTCTCGGAGGCGATGAAGGACGTGATAAGCTGCGATAAGCCGTGGGGAGGTGCAAATGACCTTTGATCCGCGGATTTCCGAATGGGACAACCCAATACTGTGAAGCAGTATTACTCAGCATAGCTGGGGGCGAACGCAGGGAACTGAAACATCTTAGTACCTGTAGGAGAAGAAAACAAACGTGATTCCCTAAGTAGTGGCGAGCGAACGGGGAACAGCCCAAACCAACAGTGTTTCGGCATTGTTGGGGTTGTAGGACCACGACATATGATTGTAAAAGGAACAGGAAACGTAATGGAACTTTGTACCAAAGAGGGTGATAGTCCCGTACTGGTAATGTTTACAATTGTTAGTGGTATCCTGAGTAGCGCGGGACACGAGAAATCCTGTGTGAAACTGCCGGGACCATCCGGTAAGGCTAAATACTCCCGAGAGACCGATAGCGAACAAGTACTGTGAAGGAAAGGTGAAAAGCACCTCGAATAGAGGAGTGAAAAAGAACCTGAAACCGTGCGCTTACAAGCGGTCGGAGTCCCGTTTACGGGATGACGGCGTGCCTATTGCATAATGAACCTACGAGTTACTTTCACCGGCAAGGTTAAGCCCTTCAGGGGCGAAGCCGAAGCGAAAGCGAGTCTGAATAGGGCGAATTAGTCGGTGGGAGTAGACGCGAAACCAAGTGATCTACCCATGAGCAGGTTGAAGTTCCGGTAACACGGAATGGAGGACCGAACCGGTGAGCGTTGAAAAGCTTTCGGATGACTTGTGGGTAGGGGTGAAAGGCTAATCAAACTTGGAGATAGCTCGTACTCCCCGAAATGCCTTTAGGGGCAGCGTCAAAATAGTTTACATGAGGTAGAGCGACTGATTGGATGCGAGGGTTTCACCGCCTATCAAGTCCTGATAAACTCCGAATGCATGTAAATGGTTTTTGGCAGTGAGGGCATGGGTGCTAAGGTCCATGTCCGAAAGGAGAAGAATCCAGACCATCAGCTAAGGTCCCCAAATTAATGCTAAGTTGAACTAACGAAGTCAGACTGCAGAGACAGCTAGGATGTTGGCTTGGAAGCAGCCATTCATTTAAAGAGTGCGTAACAGCTCACTAGTCGAGCGGTCAGGCATGGATAATAATCGGGCATAAGCATTATACCGAAGCTATGGATTCAAATAAGAATGGTAGGGGAGCATTCCTGTACAGCGTCGAAGGTTTCTCGTAAGAGAGATTGGAGCGGCAGGAAAAGCAGATGTAGGTATGAGTAACGATAAGGAGGGCGAGAAACCCTCCCGCCGGAAGACTGAGGGTTCCTGATCAACGCTAATCGGATCAGGGTCAGTCGGGACCTAAGGCGTACCTCTTGAGGGGGGAAGTCGATGGAAGAACCGGTTAATATTCCGGTACTACCTTATAGAGTGAAGTGGGGACGAAGAAGTGAAAGTCCGGCCTCCTGACGGAATAGGAGGTTAAAGGGTGTAGATGTTGAGAGGTGTAGGCAAATCCGCACTTCGAGTCGAACCTGACAGTACAGAGAGCCCTCGGGTGATCTGATAAGGACCTAATCAGGCTTCCAAGAAAATCCGCTAGCGTTAATCTATAAGGTACCCGTACTCTAAACGGACACACGTGGTCAAGTAGAAAATACTAAGGCGCTCGAGTGATTCACAGCTAAGGAACTAGGCAAAATAGCCCCGTAACTTCGGGATAAGGGGCGCCAGCAGCAATGTTGGCCGCAGAGAAATGGCTCAGGCGACTGTTTAACAAAAACAAAGGGCTTTGCAAAATCGAAAGATGAAGTATAAGGCCTGACACCTGCCCGGTGCTGGAAGGTTAAGAGGAGAAGTCATCGCAAGAGAAGCTTTGAATTGAAGCCCCAGTAAACGGCGGCCGTAACTATAACGGTCCTAAGGTAGCGAAATTCCTTGTCGGGTAAGTTCCGACCTGCACGAATGGTGTAACGATCTGAGCACTGTCTCAGCTGTGAGCTCGGTGAAATTGTAGTATCGGTGAAGATGCCGATTACCCGCAACGGGACGGAAAGACCCCGTGAACCTTTACTGCAACTTTACATTGAATTTGGGTACTTAATGTGTAGGATAGGCCGGAGGCTTTGAAGCAGGCGCGCTAGCGCAGGTGGAGCCAACCTTGAAATACGGCCCTTTAATTATTTGAATTCTAACTCCCGGACGGGAGGACACTGTATGGTGGGTAGTTTGACTGGGGTGGTCGCCTCCAAAAGAGTAACGGAGGCTCCCAAAGGTGCGCTCATGGCGATTGGTAACCGCCAACAGAGTGTAATGGTATAAGCGCGCTTGACTGAGAGACCGACAAGTCGATCAGGTAGGAAACTAGGGCATAGTGATCCGGTGGTTCCGCATGGAAGGGCCATCGCTCAAAGGATAAAAGGTACTCCGGGGATAACAGGCTGATCATTCCCAAGAGCTCAAATCGACGGAATGGTTTGGCACCTCGATGTCGGCTCGTCACATCCCGGGGCTGGAGAAGGTCCCAAGGGTTGGGCTGTTCGCCCATTAAAGTGGCACGCGAGCTGGGTTCAGAACGTCGTGAGACAGTTCGGTCCCTATCTGTTGTGGGCGTAAGAAATTTGAGGAGATCTGACACTAGTACGAGAGGACCGTGTTGGACGAACCTACGGTTTACCGGTTGTTCCGCCAGGAGCACCGCCGGGTATCCGCGTTCGGATAGGATAAGCGCTGAAAGCATCTAAGCGCGAAACCAACTTCAAGATGAGATTTCTTCTAAGGGCCGTTGTAGACGACAACGTTGATAGGCTGTAGGTCTAAAGGCAGTAATGTCAAAGCCGAGCAGTACTAATAGCCCGAAACTTTTCTTCTCTTAAAACTCTTAACTATTATAGTAATGCTATCAAATTTAGCTTGCTTTGTTAGCTCTCTTTCCAGTAAGTCAACATTATAAAGTCGACAGTAAACAGTAAACAGTTATCAGTAAAACTACTGAATACCATCTACTCACTACTGACTACTTAAAACTTTTAGGTGGCTATAGCGCTGGGGTTCCACCTCTTCCCATTCCGAACAGAGAAGTTAAGCCCAACTACGCCGATGGTACTGCACACAATGTGGGAGAGTAGGTAGCCGCCAATTTTACAAAATGCTTCGCATCTTAACGATGTGAAGCATTTTGCTTTTTAAATCTTCGCTACTGATGGATGGTATTTGTTGTTTGAATATTCGTGAAGTCATTGTCGCTATGCGCCATTCGTGCTATCTTTGAGAAATTTTTCGTGATGGTAACAGTTCTGTTTGTCTTTCTTGGTTTATATGTTTTATTTTTATGCGGTTGCGTTTATGTGTGGCATAAAAATGGAATGGAAAAAACAGATGCGAATCTGAACACGGAGCTGTCGGTAATTATTTGTGCACGCAATGAAGAAAGAACGATCGGAGTTTTGTTGGATGAACTTATGCAGCAAATCTGTCGGGCGAAAGAAATTATTGTTGTAGACGATGGATCGGTTGACCGGACTGCCGAAATTGTAGCGTCTTTTCCAACGGTAAAATTGATCCGAACATCGGGAATAGGTAAGAAAAGAGCGCTTAAACTTGGGGTGGAAGCTGCGACATGCGATTTGATCGTTTGTACAGATGCCGACTGTAGTGTACCCGACACATGGTTGCAGGCCATCGCCTCCTGCTTTGCTACATATAACCCTTCTCTGATTATAGCCCCGGTTCGTATGACCGCTGATCATACCTGGTGGCAGCAATTGCAAGCGGTAGAGTTTATTTCTTTGGCCGCGGTTACTGCAGGGTCGGCTTTGCTGGGGCATCCAACGATGTGTAATGGAGCGAATTTGGCTTTCAGAAGAGAGGTGTGGCTGCAATCTTTTGGCGATTTGAAAATGGAAGAACCTTCGGGCGATGATATGTTTTTTATGATGTATTGTAAAAGACAGGGTGAGTCGATCCGGTATCTGAAATCACCCGGAGCAATGGTTTCCATTGAGCCTAATGAGACGCTGACACAATTCTTCAACCAGAGGCGACGATGGATTTCCAAGAGTAAATCGTACAATGATATCGAAACTATTGTTCTGGCATTGATAACATTTTTGGTAACTTTGGCCCCGGTTTTCCTGATGATTGCGGGGCATGTGTTGTCCTGTTTGTTGTTTTGGTGTGTCAAAACAGTGGCAGATGGCTGGCTTGTGGGGCGTTTCTCCTCATTTTTCAGTACACAATCGCGAATGACAATAGTTCTTCTGTTAGCGGTAATTTATCCGTTTTATGTCTGTTATGTTGCCGTTTCGGGCCTCTTTTGTAAGGTACATTGGAAGTAATCAAATACAAAATAAATAGTAATGATACAGGAAGTAAAGCAGGTGGTAGAAGTCCTGCGTAAGGGTGGAGTTGTGTTGTATCCGACGGATACGGTTTGGGGGCTGGGTTGCGATGCAACAAACGAAGAGGCTGTGAAGCGGATTTACGAAATAAAACAACGGGCCGACAATAAGGCGATGTTGGTGTTGCTGGATAGTACGGCTAAGCTGCAGGGATATGTGGCTGATATTCCTGATTTGGCGTATGACTTGATTGAAATGAGTGCCAAACCATTGACTATTATCTATCCTCAGGGGAAAAATCTGGCAGCAAACCTTTTGGGCGGGGATGGAAGTATCGGTATTCGTGTATCCAACGAAGAGTTTTCCAAGAAGGTTTGCGAAATGTTGCGCCGTCCGATTGTGTCTACTTCAGCCAATATCAGCGGAGAACCTACTCCCCGTAATTTTGTGCAAATTTCTCAAATGATTATTGATGCCGTCGATTATGTGGTGCAATACCGCCAGGATGATCTGTCGGAACCGGCTCCCTCTTCTATTATCAAACTGGGCCCCGGAAGCTTAGTGAAAGTAATCAGAGAATGAGATTAATCTTTTGAACTATCGAACAATATTTCTACTTTTGCAGTAGATAATTAAGGCAACCTTTAATGGATTGCCTTTTTTGTAAGTTTCAAAATATCAATATTATACACAATGGCAGAACGGAAGAAAGTAATCATTTACGGTGGCTTGGGCGTACTTATATTGGGTATGGCGGTCGCTCTTATATTTTTTGTGAAAAAATCTTCGGATAAGGATACCGAAATGAAGGGGATGGTGGCTCAGATGACGTATGAGAAAAGCCAGCTACAGCAAGAATACGAAGATTTTTCCAAATCGACAGATGGTCTGCAATTTAAGACGACGAACGATTCGTTATCTCATCAGATTGTGAAGCAAAAACAACGTATTCAATCGTTGATGGAAGAGTTGAAAACAGTAAAAGTAACTGACGTACAGAAGATAAATCAGTTGAAGCAAGAACTGGCAACGGTACGTAAAGTGTTGCGCCAATACGTAATTATGGTCGATTCGCTCAATCGGCAAAATCAGGCTTTGACCGCCGAAAATCACGAAGTAAAACAAAAATACACACAGGCATCTCTGCAAGCGGAACAGTTGTCGAAAGAGAAAAGCTCGCTTCAGGAGAAGGTGACACGTGCCGCACGATTGGATATAAAATCAATGAGTGTGGAGACCTTGACCGACCGAAATAAACGAACCGACAAGGTCAATAAGACTTCGATGATTCGTATCAATTTTACCATTGCGAAGAATGTAACGGCCGCGCCCGGCAATAAACATGTTTATGCCCGGATTATGACTCCCGATAATGAGGTTCTCTCCCGAAGTGCCGGCGATGTCTTTCCCTATGAAAACCGTCAAATTCAGTATTCGTGCAAAAAAGGTGTTGAATATCAGGGCGAAGATCTTTCGGATGTGCTTTACTGGAAAGTCAATGAATTGCTGTTTCCGGGCTCTTATCGCGTAGATCTCTTTGCCGATGGTAATCTGATCGGTCAGGCCAGTTTCCGTTTGGCAAAATAATAAACCAACTGGCATATGCAGCCGGTTCTCAAAGAGTATAAAATGTTCCTGCAGCTCGAAAAATCGCTGTCTCCCAACACGGTGGCAGCATATTTGAGCGATATAGAGAAATTGCTTGTTTTTCTTTCGGATGCCCACGTCGATTTTTTGCAGGTTACTATTGCGCACTTGCAGGATTTTCTGATCGATTTAGCCGATTTGGGGATTTCTCCCCGTTCCCAAGCTCGTATTGTGTCGGGAATCAAATCGTTTTACGGCTTCCTGATACTTACCAATAAGCTGGAGGAAGATCCGACGGAGCTGCTCGAATTGCCCAAAATAGGGCTTCATTTGCCCGAAGTGCTTTCTGTTGAAGAGATCAATGCCATTGTCGATGTAATTGATTTGTCGACTCCCGAAGGGCAACGCAACCGCGCCATGATTGAGATGATGTACGGATCGGGACTGCGGGTTTCGGAGTTGATAGAGGTAAAACTGTCGAATATCGATCTGGAACATTCGTTTATGAAAGTGGACGGGAAGGGGAGTAAGCAGCGTTTGGTACCTTTGTCTGAAGAATCGGAAACGCAGATGAAGCTTTGGCTCCTGATTCGCAACGAAATGGTTATTCGAAAGGGATTTGAGGATTATCTGTTCCTGAATCGCCGCGGGGCAAAGTTGACACGGGTAATGATTTTTACCATCGTCAAACAGCTGGCTCAATTGGCCGGAATTAAAAAAAATATCAGTCCCCACACCTTTCGCCACTCGTTTGCCACTCATCTGCTCGAAGGAGGAGCCAATCTCCGGGTTATTCAGCAACTACTTGGTCATGAGTCGATAATGACTACCGAAATTTACACCCATATCGATGTGGAACTCCTCCGTGATACTGTGTTGAGCTTTCATCCCAGAAATAAAAAATAAAAAATGCGAACCGGCTTATCGTCAGTTCGCATTTTTTGTATGATCGGAAGTCGCTTAGAAATCAGACCGTCATGATCTCTTTCTCTTTGGCGACCATCATGTCGTCTACCTTTTTGATGAACTTGTCGTGTAGTTTCTGAGCATCATTTTCCGTGTCTTTGGCTACATCTTCAGGTACACCGTCTTTAACGGCTTTCTTGATATGTTCGATAGCGTCGCGTCGAGCGTTACGGATGCTTACTTTGGCATCTTCCACCTCTTGTTTCGCCTGTTTTACCAATTGTTTACGACGTTCCTCTGTCAGTGGGGGAATACCAAGACGGATCGTTTCTCCGTTATTAACCGGGGTGATACCCACTTCGGATGCCATGATGGCTTTTTCAATTACCGGAATCATCGCTTTTTCCCACGGTTGAATGGTAATTGTTTTTGCATCCGGGGTGGTAACCGTAGCAACACCCGAGATGGGCACGTGGTTACCGTAATATTCTACATTTACTCCGTCGAGAATCCGCGGATTGGCTTTCCCGGCGCGGATATGAGCCAGTGATTCGTCTAAGAAACGGACTGCTCCGTCCATTTTATCTTCGGCAGCTTTTAGAAATACCTTTACATCTGTCATAGCAATTGTTATTTTAGGTGAAGGATATGATTTTTAGTACTTTACATTTAAACTGTTAAGTACGGTTCTTATTTTTTCGAACGTCGTAATGGTGGTTGGTACCAGCGGAAGTCTGAGTTTGTTTTCGATCATTCCCATTACTGACAAGATGCTTTTTACTCCGGCCGGATTTCCATCCACAAACAACAGTTTGAAGAGTTCGTTAAACCGGTAATGAATCTCACGTGCGGCATCGTATTGCCCGTTTAGAGCCAAACGTACCATGCGGCTGAATTCATATGGGAAAGCATTTCCGATAACCGAAATGACACCTACAGCTCCCAGTGTAATCAGGGGAAAGGTGATGCCATCGTCGCCGGAAATGACAACGAAATTCTCCGGTTTGTTTTTGATGATATCGTCGATTTGGGTGAAAATACCCGAAGCCTCTTTTATGGCAACAATGTTTTTGAAATCGTTGGCTAAACGCAGGGTCGTTTCGGCCGTCATGTTAACGCCCGTTCTCCCGGGAACGTTATAGAGAATGATCGGTAAACTGGATGCTGTTGCGATAGCTTTGAAATGTTGGTATAACCCCTCCTGCGACGGTTTATTGTAGTACGGAGTTACCGACAGAATGGCATCTACACCGCTTAAATCGTCGGTTTGAATCTGGTCGATCACTGCCTGTGTGTTGTTGCCTCCGATGCCCAGTACGATTGGTAGCCGTCCTGCGTTTACACGAATCACAAAGCGGGTTACTTCGTCTCTCTCCTGTTTTGTCATGGTAACGGCTTCGGCAGTTGTGCCGCAAACAACCAGATAGTCAGAGCCGTTCTTTATCAAATGCTCTACCAATTTGGCGAGCGCATCGAAGTCGATGGAATCGTCTGTCTTAAAAGGAGTAATCAGGGCAATGCCCATTCCGGTTAATTTACTTTTAGTCATAAATATAGTAGAAATGCGAATGCAAATGTACACTTTTTTTGCCGCTTCTCTATCATTTTAGTCCAACATTTTGGTGTGTAAACGTTACTCTGCCGTTGCTGTAACGGATGTTTGCCGGATGTGAGATTCTGGGATAGTATAGGGTCCTGAAATAAATGATTGTTTGTGTAATTCTCAAATAATCAAATTGATATGATGTTCGATTGCACGGGTTGAAAAAAAAAGCTATCTTTGTTCTTTCAATGTTACAGAAGAAAACAGAGGTGATATGGGAAATAAATTGTTTATTTACAACACATTAAATAGGAAAAAAGAGCTGTTTCAACCACTACATGCCCCTCATGTTGGAATGTATGTGTGTGGTCCGACCGTGTATGGCGATGCTCATTTGGGACATGCACGTCCGGCAATTACGTTCGATCTGGTGTTTCGTTACCTGACACATTTGGGCTATAAGGTTCGTTATGTGAGAAATATAACGGATGTGGGCCATTTGGAACATGACGCTGATAGCGGAGAAGATAAAATTGCCAAGAAAGCCCGTCTTGAACAGCTTGAACCGATGGAGGTAGTGCAGTATTATACCAACCGCTACCACAAGGCCATGGAGGCACTCAATGTGTTGCCACCCAGCATCGAACCTCATGCTTCGGGACATATTATCGAACAAATAGAATTTGTAAAAAAGATACTGGATGCCGGGTTCGCTTACGAAAGTCAGGGATCTATCTATTTTGATGTTGAAAAATACAACAAATCGCATCACTATGGAAAATTGTCGGGGCGCAATATCGACGAATTGCTCGAGACTACACGTGATCTGGACGGGCAGACCGAAAAACGGAAAAGCGTGGATTTCGCTCTCTGGAAAAAAGCGATGCCTGAGCACATCATGCGTTGGCCGTCGCCCTGGAGCGATGGTTTTCCGGGATGGCATCTCGAATGCTCGGTGATGGGAACCAAGTATCTGGGCGAAACATTCGATATTCACGGTGGCGGAATGGATCTGGTATTCCCGCACCACGAATGCGAAATAGCCCAGTCGACTGCCGCGTTGGGACACGAGTCGGTGCATTACTGGATGCACAACAATATGATTACCATCAACGGACAAAAGATGGGTAAATCGTTGGGCAACTTCATTACACTTGAAGAGTTTTTTACCGGAAATCATAAGCTGCTATCGCAACCATTTAGCCCGATGACCATTCGTTTCTTTATTCTTCAGGCGCATTACCGCGGTACGGTCGATTTTAGCAGCGAAGCATTGGTGGCATCCGAAAAGGGGCTCTCCCGGTTACTGAAGGGTTATTCCCGCTTGCAGAAATTGTCGGCTGCGTCGGCAACCACGGTCGAGGTATCTGGTTTGCGTGATCGGTGCGAGGCTGCTATGTGCGACGATCTGAATACGCCGGTAGTGATTGCTCAGTTATTTGAAGCCGTGAAGGCTATAAATACGGTGCATGATGGGAATGGAACCATCTCTCAGTCCGATCTGGATGAGTTAAAGTCTGTTATGAAGCTTTTTGTGGAAGAGATTTTGGGCTTGAAAACGCAGCTGTCGGATGTCGATTCGTCGACCGAAGCATATAAAAAAGCAATCGATTTATTACTCGATATACGTCTGGAAGCAAAATCCAATAAAGATTGGGCTACAGCCGACAAGATTCGTAATCAATTGGCATCCTTCGGATTTGATGTTAAAGATACGAAAGATGGCTTTGAATGGAAGCTTTGATCTTTACCAACAACGTCTGTTTCTTATCGTGGATAGGTGAAAAATTCCATTTGTCTGACGACTTGTAGTAGAATCCGATTTGTCCATTGTCCTGTTTGGAACTTTGTGATTTTATGTTAAATGTCAAGGCAAAAGAAAATACAGCCTGTTGCGATAGAAAGATATTTGCTACTTTTGTGGGCA
The DNA here is from genome assembly GCA_963678265.1 of uncultured Microbacter sp. Lineage (GTDB taxonomy): Bacteria > Bacteroidota > Bacteroidia > Bacteroidales > Paludibacteraceae > Microbacter. The sequence goes on along the minus strand of OY782761.1, from coordinate 23,586 downwards.
AATTTTATTGGAGTAATACTTAGACAGGCATTTCTGCGTTATTGAAGTGAAATACTAAAAGCGGCACAGATGACTCGAGGATTGTTTTTTTTGATAGGGCTGTTAAGTGTTACGCAATTAATTTATAGTCAGGATTTTGAACATACAATTGAGGTTGGTCCCGTAGCGGGAACATCGTTTTATTTGGGCGATGCCAATCAAAAGTTGTTTGCATACAACAAAATTTTGATCGGAGGATTGATCCGGTATCCGTTGAATAACCGGATCGCGTTGAAGAGTGCTTTATCAATTAGTGGTATAAAAGGATATTCCGACACCTATCAGGTTGCATTTGATCATCATTATCTGTTCGCTACGCTGCAGGGAGAGTTTAATTTCTTTCCGTACGAACGGTCGGATTACAACATAGAAAGCTCAATTATCACGCCGTACATTTTAGGCGGTGTTGGTATAATAGCTTGTGGTAAACAAAAAAAGAATGCGACAATGGTTACCGATCCGATTTCTCCCGCGCGGGCCGTGGTGTTGAGTTGCGGGGTAGGCGGAAAACTGAAAATAAACAGTCGCGTTGATCTGAATCTGGAGTGGACTATAAATAAAGCGTTGTCAGACAGATTGGAAGGTGTTTCGGAACTAAATAATCCGTATGCATTGAATCAAAAGATGACATTCAATAATGATTTTTATTCGACGCTGACAGTCGCTATCACGTTTGCTATTTATACTCAGCGGTGTGATTGCCGAACGGACATGAAGAAAGGTCGATGACGTATTAACAGACAAAATAAACATGAGTTCATTTTTGGAACAAATTGACAAAACCCGTATTCCGCGCCATGTAGCTATTATTATGGATGGAAACGGGCGTTGGGCAATGCAGCAGGGTATGGCTCGTGCTTTTGGTCATCAGAGCGCTATAGGTGCGGTACGTGCTGCAACAAAAGCTGCAACCGAACTTGGAGTACAATATTTGACACTATATACCTTTTCGACCGAGAACTGGAACCGACCGGAGGATGAAATCAAAGCCTTAATGGAGTTGTTTGCAGTAACTATCGAAAAAGAGACCCCAGATCTTCATAAAAATAATGTGCGTCTGGTATCTATCGGAGATCATGATCGTTTACCGGAAGATGCACAGAAAAGGTTAAAGAAAAGTATTGAGATTACAGCACAAAATACTGGGTTGACCTTAGTGTTGGCTCTGAGTTATTCTGCACGATGGGAGATAATGAATGCGGTAAAATTATTTTGTCAGGATGTGCAATCCGGAAAAGCCAAACCAGAAGATATGAATGACGAATTGTTTGCTACATATCTTACAACTAAAGGAATACCGGATCCTGATTTGTTGATTCGTACCAGCGGCGAAATGCGTATCAGTAATTTTCTACTGTGGCAATTGGCTTATTCCGAACTTTATTTTACTAATACGCTTTGGCCTGATTTCGACAAAGAACAATTTTTTGAAGCTATTTGCGATTATCAAAGCCGCGAACGCCGTTTCGGCAAAACCGGGCAGCAATTGAAAACCGATTGATGATTTATTTTACTAAGCTACTTTATCTAAAAAGCATATGTTAAAACGAACAGTATTTGCGTTCATTACCCTGATTTCTTCTGTATTGACTTTTGCTCAGCAAACCGGAACACAATCTGCAGCTACGGACACGGTAAAATCAACCACCCCGAATATTACCTACACCCAAAATCCCCGGGAATATGAAATTGCCGGCATTAAGGTATCCGGAAACACGATGTATGAAGAGTATGTACTGGTCGGCTTTTCCGGACTTTCGGTAGGACAAAAGGTAAGGGTGCCCGGTGATGACCTGACAAATGCTTTGAAACGTTTTTGGAAGCAGGGCTTTTTCTCTGATGTTAAGATTTTGGCATCGAAAATAGAAGCCAATAAAGTATGGATTGAGATTGTGGTACAACAGCGTCCGAAAATCTCTAAGGTGAATTACAGCGGGTTGAAAAAATCGTATATCAGTGATATCGATCCGAAAATCGGTATGATAAAGGGAAGTCAGTTGACACCCGACCTGAAAGATAAAGCGGTGACCGTTATCAAAAAATATTTGAATGAGAAAGGTTTTCGCTATGCGACTGTCAAAGTCATTCAAAAAAACGATACTTTGCAGAAAGGAATGGTAATCGTCGATGTAGACGTCGATCCGGGAAGTAAAGTGAAGGTGCACGAAATCTTCCTCGAAGGAAACAAAGCGTTGTCGTTCAATCAGGTGGTTGGCGCAATGAAAAAAACCAACGAACCGAAGCTGGTCAACCTGTTCAAGACTAAAAAGTTTGTGGATGAAAACTTTGCTGCCGATAAAAACCTTATCGTAGAGCGATATAATGAGAAAGGTTTTCGTGATGCAGTGGTTGTGTGGGATAGCGTTGCGCGATTTGATGATCGTAGTGTCAATGTCTACCTGAAAGTGGACGAAGGAAAAAAATATTATATCCGCAATATTTCATGGGTTGGTAACACTATCTACCCGAGCGATTATCTGGGTTTGGTATTGGGATTGAAGAAGGGAGAAACGTACAATGCTAAATTGCTGAATAAACGGTTGAATACGGATGACGATGCAATTGCCAAGTATTATAAAAACAAAGGATATCTTTTTATGTCTGTCGATCCGGTGGAAGTAAATACCTCCAATGACTCTATCGACTTCGAAATGCGTATCGGCGAAGGAAAACCGGCTACGATTAATGACGTAAAAATTAGTGGAAATACTCATGTGTACGAACATGTGATTCGTCGTGAGATGTATGTCGTTCCGGGACAATATTACAGTGAAGCCGATTTGATGCGTACGATGCGTGAATTGGCTCAGTTGGGTAATTTCGAACAGGAAAAATTGCTCCCGGATGTTCAGCCAAACCCTGAAGAGGGAAATGTAGATATCAGCTGGCCTTTGGTTTCCAAATCGAACGACCAGATAGAATTCTCTGCGGGTTGGGGTCAAACCGGTGTTGTGGGAAGTCTCGGATTGAAATTCAGCAATTTTGCGATTCAGAATCTTTTCAAACCCTCTACGTACCGTTTTGTGCCAGAAGGTGAAGGCCAAACGTTCTCAATCTCCGGACAAACAAATGGTAGCTACTACCAATCATACAGCGTTTCGTTCATGGAACCATGGTTGGGTGGCAAACGACCGAATTCATTATCACTTTCAGCCTATTATTCGATACAAACAGGGGTCAGCAATCGCTATTCCAGTTATTTGAATAATAGCTATTACAATCCGTATGGTGGTTATGGCGGCTATGGCGGCAGTTACGGCAGCAGTTATGGTGGTTATGGTAATAATTATGCTTATGAGGCCGATCCGGATAAATATATTCATACATTCGGTATTTCGGCCAGCTGGGGCAAGCGCCTGCAATGGCCCGACGATTATTTTCAGTTGAATTTGGGATTGGAGTACCAACGATATTCGTTAAAAAACTGGAGCTACTTCCTGATGTCTGACGGTACGGCTAATCTGGCCAGTTTGAATGTTATTCTGAGTAGAAACTCGACGGATAATCCGATTTACACCCGTAGCGGATCGACATTTACCTTGTCGGGTCAGTTTACACCTCCCTATTCGGCATTCGATGGTAAAGACTATTCGGCATCCATGAGCGATCAGGATCGCTACAGATGGGTAGAGTTTTATAAGCTTAAATTCAAAGGGAAGTTCTTTATTCCGCTCTCGAATGCGAGCAAAACTTTCGTGTTGATGGGTCGGACCGAGTATGGATTTTTAGGTCACTACAACAAATACAAACGTTCTCCGTTTGAAACATTCTACATGGGTGGTGACGGTATGACGGGTTATACTACTTACGGAACGGAAACTATTGGTTTACGCGGATATGAGAACGGATCTCTTACACCAACGGCCTCTTATTACCGCAACGGTTCGTTGCAGAGCGCTCAGATCGGTTATGTCTATACCCGGGTCGGAGTGGAACTGCGGTATCCGTTATTGCTGGAACAAACGACCAATATTTATGCCCTTACCTTTATGGATGCGGGAAACTGCTGGAGTACAGGAAAAGAATTCAGTCCATTCGATCTGAAACGGTCGGCCGGAGTGGGTGTCCGTATCTTCCTCCCGATGTTCGGGTTGTTGGGTATCGACTGGGCCTATGGTTTCGATAAAGTGAACGGTAGCTCAACGTACGGTGGAAGCCACTTCCACTTCATTATCGGGCAGGAATTTTAATTTTTGAATTTTATTTGTGGGTTAAAATCAAACGATTATGAAAAAACTTGTTGCGTTATTTCTATTGTTGATGGGAACTGTGGGTTTTACAAATGCCCAAAAGTTTGCCATTGTTGATATGGAGTATATACTCAAACATGTACCAGCTTATGAATCGGCAAATGAGCAATTGAATCAGGTGTCGAAAAAATGGCAGTCGGAGGTAGAGACGAAAATGCAAGCCGTTCAGGGACTTTATAAAACATACCAAACTGAGGTTGTGTTTATGTCTCCGGAAATGAAGACCAAGCGTGAGAATGAAATCGTGGATAAGGAGAAGGCTGCTCAGGAGTTGAAGAAACAGTATTTCGGACCGGAAGGAGAACTGTTCAAAAAAAGACAAAGCCTGATGAAACCGATACAGGATGAAGTGTATAATGCCATTCAGACGGTTTCTAACGATAAAGGTTATCAGCTGGTATTCGATAAGTCATCGGCAATGAATATTATATTTTCATCGCCTAAAATCGATATTAGCGACGAAGTGTTAGTTAAACTTGGATATTCAAAATAAATCCCTATTTTTGCGAAAAAAATTTCAACATTAAAAAATCGACCTATGCTTAAGAAAATTATTGTGCTGGTTTTGTGCGTTGCACCTATCATGGCTTTTGCCCAGAATAAATTCGGGCACATCAATACGCAGGATGTGTATAATGCAATGCCTGAAAAAGCAACCGTAGAAAAAACTCTTCAGGATCTTGCTTCGAATTATGAAAAGGAGTTGAATGGTATGCGCGAAGAGTATAACAAAAAGGTAAAAGAATTTGTTGATAAAAAGGATAGTATGCCGCAATCTGTGTTGCAAGCCCGTCAGAGTGAAATTGTTGATATGGAACAACGTATCAGTACCCTGAATCAAACAGCTCAGACAGACATGCAAAAGAAAAACAGTGAGCTGGTTCAACCGATTGTAGAGAAAATCAAAAAAGCAATTAATGACGTAGGTCTTGAAAATGGCTTTATTTATATTTTTGATTTACAGGCGCAGTCTATTCTCTATCATTCCGATCAAAGTGTAGATGTGTTGCCTTTGGTTAAAAAGAAACTGAATATTAAATAAGAGGTTCTCTTGTAAAATACAAAAAAGCCTGCGCTCGGTTGAGTTGCAGGCTTTTTTTGTGACGTATGCTATGCTTTACTTCCGCTTGTTGAGTATAATTAAAGCGCCGATTACTCCCGGAACCCAACCGCAAAGAGTAAGTAAAAAAATGATCAGAAAACTACCGCAGCCTTTGTCGAGGACTGCAAGTGGTGGAAAAAAAATAGCAAGAATTACTCTGAACAAGCCCATAGTTTCTCTGTTTACTATAATTCGAACTCCTCTCCCGGAGCCGGAATTTCAATATTTGTAAAGCCCTTTTTGCCAAGAATCTCGCGGTAGAATTGCTGGGTTTTATACTCTCCGTGTACCAGAAAGGTTTTCTTAATCTGATAGGGGTTCTGACAACCCAGAAAACTACTCATTTCGCTGTAGTCACCATGACCAGAGAAGGCTTCGATCTTCTCGATCTTTGCCTTGAGCGGATGCATTTCGCCAAATATCGAAATCTCCTTCAAACCGGGTTGCTGAATGCGCGCGCCCAGAGAGGTGGGAGAGCAATAGCCCACGATAAGCAGGGTGTTGTTCGGATCGGAGATGTTGTTGGCCACGTGGTGCTTGATGCGCCCGGCTTCCATCATGCCCGAGGAAGAGATGATAACGCAAGGTTTTTTGTAGTCGTTCAGTTTTTTCGACTCGTCAACATTCTTGATGTAGTGCAGCGTATTGAACCCGAACGGATCGGGATCATATTTCAGCACCTCTTTTACATGATCGTTCATGCACTCGGTATGCATCCGGAATACGTCGGTGGCGTTGACCGAAAGCGGGCTATCGACAAATATGTCGATCAGCGGCAGTTTGCCAGCATTGTACAAATTGTTGAGTACAAAAATAATCTCTTGTGTGCGCCCGATGGAGAACGAAGGAATAATCAGTTTTCCGCCTTTTTCGACGCATGTTTCGGTAATAATGCGCAACAGATCCTCTTCCGACTCTTTGTCTGGTTTATGCAACCGGTCGCCGTAGGTGGATTCGGTAATCAGGTAGTCGCATTGCGGAAACGGTTGGGGTGGTTGAATGATATGGTTGTGCGGACGACCTATATCGCCGGTATAAGCCAGCCGTATAATCTTATCTCCTTCTTTTATTTCGAGGTTCACCACCGAGCTGCCCAGCATATGTCCGGTGTTGGTAAACTTTACGTTGATACCATTGTGGCTTTTTTTGTCGTTGAAATAGAACCTACGATCGTAGGCGACACCGATAAAGAGTTTCATACACTCTTCGGCATCCATGTCGTTATAGATCGGTTGTACTGACGGTAATCCTTTTTTTGCCAGTTTCTTGTTGTACCATTTTATATCGAGTTCCTGAATGTGACCGCTATCGGCCAGCATAATGGCACAGAGATCGCGGGTGGCATTCGTGCAGATTACCGAACCTTCGAAGCCATTGTTGTACATGTAAGGAATTAAACCCGAGTGGTCGATATGGGCATGAGTCAGAATAATGTTGTCGATCTCTGCCGGATCGAAGCCGAGGTTACGGTTCATGGCATCGGTTTCCATTCCCTTGCCCTGAAACATACCGCAGTCGAGCAATATTTTTTTGCCCTCTTTGGTAGTTATCAAATGTTTGCTGCCGGTTACTTCGCGGGCAGCGCCGATAAATTTTATTTTCATAGCATGAGTGTTTAGTTTGATAACCATTAAGATATTAAGACGCTTAAGACGTTGATTGAGAAATAAACGAATATATTTTCTGCTTATTGCGTAATTCCTTAATGGTCGAATATTTTATAGCATAGGCAAAGCTACGAAAAGATAACTAAAAATAATGCTATGGAGCTATTGTTATATAACATCCTGATTTTGTTAATTGGTTATCCGCACCTCTTCTCAATCACTACTAATAAGTATTTTCGGGTGAAACTTACCTATAGTATGGGATTGCCCGTGATGTGGGCGGTGTCTATCTTCGCGGCATCAAACTCTTATAACTAAATTAAAATAAATGTACTATGGTATTGAAGTATACAAGGAGTATTATTCGTGCAGTGTTTGTCGTTGCAATTGCTTTATTTTCATGGATAGATATGCACGCTCAGGAGCCCGATTCTATCAAGACACAATATCTGAATGAAGTGACGGTATCGGCCAGCCGATCTGTTCGCCCGTTGAAGAATATTCCGCATTCGGTCTATATTTTATCTCCGAAATCGCTGGCAGAAGATCTCTCTATTTCTACCGACATAACCGATCTGTTGGGCAAGGAGGTGCCGGGTCTGGCGCCCGGAGCACAAAGCCGAAGCAACTCGGGTCAAAGCCTGAGGGGGCGTTCGGCGTTGATCATGATCGATGGAGTTCCGCAAACCACTCCCCTGCGGAATGGCGAGGTGGATATTCGATCCATCGATCCGGCAGTGGTGGAACGGGTAGAGGTAATTAAAGGTGCCACCGCCATTTACGGCAACGGAGCCACGGGTGGTATTATCAACTACATCACCAAGCTACCTGAGCCGAAGCAAGGGTTGTACGGACAAACCAACATCAACCTCACCGGTGGACTGGCCTATACCGCCAATACCGTTGGCGGAAAGGTAGGACAACTATTGGGTGGTAGTTGGGGTAAATGGAGCGGAGTGGTTTCGGCCAACTTCGAACAAACCGGAGAGTACAAAGACTCGAAGGGAAGAATCGTTGTGCCGAACTATAGCTTTGGAGAGACCGATTTTTCGAATGTCTTTGCCAAACTGGGCTATCAAATCTCTCCCAGACAAAGGATTCTGGCTACCTACAATTTCAATAAAACCCAGCAGCACACCAATTACGCGGTGGTAAATGGCGATTATCTTACCGGCACACCAACATCGGGTGTCCTGGGTGCACAACCGGGAGCCCCTACCGGTACGCGCGGCAATCACAATGCGCATTTGCAATACACCCACGACCAGATTTGGCAGAACACCTCGTTCGTGGCCGATGCCTATTATACCTCCCGCCACGATGTGTTTTACTACTCTGCCGGCCGGTTTGACGGGGTGGACGGACAAAGTGAGATATACGACAGTAAAAAAGGGGTGCGGGGTGCCTTCAATTCGCGGGTACTCTATAATGACACGTTCTACACAACCTTTACATATGGATTGGATGCGCTCAATGATGTTACTTCGCAACCGCTGCTGGATGGCCGCATCTGGGTGCCGAAAATGCACATGAACAACCTGGCTCCTTTCGTTGAAACGGAGTGGATTATACACAACGATATTATCATCAACGGAGGATTCCGGTTCGAAAATACCCATATCGGTGTGGACGACTACCAGACACTCCGGCTTACCAATGCCAATGGGAAAACGGTTACTCCCAGCATTCCGGTGAAGGGTGGCGATCTGTCATACAACGCCGCGCTCTACAACATCGGCATCCGGTTCAACCGGTTCAAAGCCTTCTCTCCGTTCGTGAGCTTTTCGCAGGGCTTTTCGGTCGCCGACATCGGATTGGCTCTACGGGCATCCAAAGTGAAGGATATTCGTGATATCAACACAACCGCCGTGAAAGTAAATAACTTTGAAATAGGTTCCATCAGTCAACTCGGAAACCTCCGCCTCGAACTCAGCGCGTTTTACAGCACCTCCAAACTCGGCACCGAAATGACCTATGATAATGCTACCGGAGTATTTGTGCTGAATAGGACACCCGAACACATTTACGGATTCGAGGCATTGGCCAATTACCGTTTTAACTCCCGTTTGGAAGCCAACGCGACTTTCAGCTATATTGAAGGCAAACAAGATACGGCATCCACCGGGCATTACAATGCCTATATGAACGGACGGCGCATCTCTGCTCCGAAAGTAACCTCCTACATCGCTTATGCTCCTTTAACGGGTCTTAGCCTCCGCCTGCAATACCTGGGAGTGTTGTCGCGGAACCGGTTTGCCCAACTATCATCCGGTTTGTACAATCCTTACGAAGGCCCAGTCAGAGCCTATCACGTGTTCAGTTTCAACGGATCGTATGCTGTCAATCGGAATGTTTCGCTCACCCTCGGCATCGACAATCTGTTTAATACCGATTATTTTCTTGCCCGCTCGCAATATTATGTGCTCAATACATTGTATGGCAAAGGGCGTGGAAGTTCGTTCAACCTGGGGGTAGTTATCAAGTACTGATTAATTTCCTCTCCATAATCAAACAAGAGGATGTCTTTCAAAAAGGCATCCTCTTGTTTCGTTGTGTATACAGACCGGAACGCCTATCGGCACCAGTTTATGCTGTTTTCAGTTGTGTCTCCAGCCACTCCCGAATCTCTTTTGAAAACCTCAGTTCGACCAACGAAAGCAACCGGTCGGTGGTATTTACTTTGGTGGCCGCTACCTCTTTTAGAAACTCAAAGAATTTCGCTTCGCCCACTTTTTGCGAGAGGTCATACAAGATCAAAGCTCCTTTTTCATATAATACGGTTTCTGCCTTCGCGTCGCTGCGACTGATTCCCCATATTGGAGGTGTATCTTTGCTCCTCTTTCTAAATTCATCTAATCTGCTTTGGAAAACGCTGATTCCAAGCCGTTCTCTGAAATAGAGCACCATGCTGTAATTCGCAAACGCTTCGTTCAACCAATCTTCCCAGGTTGTTGTATTGGCATGGTTCCACCAGAAGTGAGCTATCTCATGTCCCAGGCCGTAGCGGGTGCTGGAATTAAAATGATTGGTTCGCCAGGAAACAAAGTTTTTTCTCGAATAACCGCCTCCTGCATCGACAGGAACAAGCACCAGTTTGAAATAGATGTTGTCTTGCGGCCCGAATAGTTTACTGTAGAAATCGAATACAAACTTACACTCCGTAAAAACAGAATCAGCCTCGTTATCTTTCAGATTGCTATGGCTGAGTTCAATATGCGATTTTGGAGTATGATTTTGCTTCGTTTTTAGATCTCTCGATGCCACAATCACATTGTCGTAAGCCGGCCACGGTTGCTTCATCAGCCAGTGGCCGTTTTTGCCCGAAATGATACCCGAACCGGTTACCTTATAGGCTTTGTTCATGGTGATATCGATAGTGGAGGTGAAGCTTTTGCTTTCGTTGTTCAGCGGATACCATGCACTGTACATGTTGAGCTCGACCCATTCATCCAGAAATGTCTGCGCCCATCGATCCAGCCCTTTCATGCGACAGTCGTAACTTACCCGAACCGTTTGCAAAGCCGGAGAGCCGGCTTTTTTCGTTAGCGTGAGTACTCTGCCATTAGAAACAAACAGTATAGGTGATGGTGCGACGGTATCGAACCTGAATGCTATTTTAGTGCGCTTTCCTTTAATGGTACGAATTGTGGTTTGTTTCCATAAGACCAATGCAATGGTGTCCTTATCTTTAAAATCTATTTTCATAGCACCTTCCACATGAACAGTGTTCTGTTTTATGTCGAGATTGACGGATAGATTGTAGTTCTTGACTTCTTGCGCTTTTAGGGGTAGTGATAACAATAAAATAAGCAACACAAAGCAATAGTTCTTCTTTGGCATTAGGGGTCGTTTTTATGAGTGTAAAATATAACTTGTCTCCGTAATGACGGGCAAAGTTGCAAAACATAACATGCCGATGTGCATTTTCAGTTCGTCTTTTTTGCTTCCATCATCACTTTGCCGTCTTTGGTGACATTTATTTTGGTGGTGTTGGTAGAAGTGTCTTTTACGAACTCCAGCTCCAATCCCATGCCGTTGACAAAAACAAAGAGTTTGTTGGCGCTCATCGTATACAACGTGAAAGGGGTGGTGTCGACGTAAAGCATCAATGTATGCTCCTTCTTCGCAATTCGGAAATTGTTCTTGGGTGTCGACGAGGTATAGGTTCCCACAAACTGTTGTAACACTTCGTCGGGTAACGTTACAAGCGGAGCATGCGTTAGCTTTTTTGCCGTACACTCGATTTTTCCGTTTGTGGTTATCATCAGCGAGTCGTTTTGTGCAAATTCGAACTGTACCTGTACATTGTTCAAATGGAGCTTCTCAAGCGCGGCATTAGCCGATAGAAAAAATCTGTTTGTCGTTTCGGGATAAAGTGTGAGACCGGGCAACTGGTCGCACGACAGTTGCAGGGCGTTGTCAGTCTTTGTGAGCAATAGCAGTCTGCCAAACGAATCCTGGTAGAGCCCGCTGTAACCGGTGATAGTCGCGGAAGGCAGTTTTACAACTTTAGGAGCTGCTGATGCCGAACCCGTTGCGCCGGAAGCAGTGAACGGTTTTTCCTTCGTTCCGAAATCGATAAAGGGGTAGTGCCAGTCGGCCAGCAGAAACTTTATGCCGTCCCAGATGCCTTTGAAGTGGATGGTGTTGTGTACTTCGTCGGGGTGCTTGTCGAATTTCCATGCAAAGTTTTTGGGCGCGTATTTTTTCAGCAGGGCGTCCAGCGAATCAACACCCATCGACAGCCCTTCGTTGGCCATGGTCAGGTAGAGCCGGGTGGGGAACTCGGGTGTTTTGGAGAGCAGTGCACTCGTTTTGTTCAGAATGATATTGTTGTCCCACCACATGCTCGGACTGAGGGAGAGGTAGCCGTTGAAGTAGAGCGGATCGTTGACAAAGGCGTTCATCACAAACAGGCCTCCGTACGACACGCCACCCAACAGCCGGTAGTTGTAGGTACGGTAGTTCTTCTCTACGAACGGAATCAGCTCCTCTTTGATGAAGCGGTAGAGGCTATCACCACCGCCGCCCTTGTGGCTATCGCCCGGTGTAGGGGTAAGATCGTGTTCGCGCCTGTCGCCACCGGTTACGATGCCTACCACAATAGTTTGCGGAATGCTCTTGATGTCGGAATTGGAGAGCCAACCGAGGTTTTGCGCCGTATGGTTGAAGTTCCACTGCGCATCGAGCATATAGAGCACCGGATATTTCTTCGTACTCTTCTCGTAGCCCTCCGGCAGGGAGATATTGATGGTGCGATCCTCGTTAAGAATGTTCGAATGGAATTTCAGCGAGTAGCCGGTAGTCACCGTTACCGGTTCCGTTTTGAAGTCACAGAGTGAAGGCACCTGACCCGATGCCAGTGCCGAACAGACCATTCCGGCCAGACAAAGTAACGTGAGTTTTTTCATGGGGGTATTTTTATTAAGGGACAAAATATAAGTGTTTCAATGGTATGTGTACAAACCGGCATTTACATCGTAATTCCGTCCTTCCGGAGCGGGTGGCTTGTGTTTCAAGTTTGCTCCACCGTATGGTTTGGCCACACGATACGCTTCGCTAATCGTGCGGCAGCGAGGGGGTGTGTTATTGGTTGTTTTTTATTATATTCCAAACTATTCCTATAATTGTTACAATTCCAACAATTAATGCTATAATGACATTCGTTTTGTTCCAGATATTTACTTTATCATGTTCCTCAGAGAAGTTAGACTGTCTTTTAATCGTTGAGTTTTCATTAATAACCATATTTATAGTCTTGTTTTTTATATTCTTTTCAATTGGGATTCCATTTGCCTTGAGATAATTTATAAATTGATCTTTCTCTGAATTAAACCACTTTATAAAATCAAGAATATTGTCGTTTTTAAAATCCGGTAATAATTGAATTGCTCCATCCTCAATCACCATACTACCGTTTCTTATTTGTAAATCTAATTCGTGATTTTCTTTAAACCAACGTTTAAAATGTGTTCGAATAGCATCTTTGTCAAGATTAATTACATTCTCAGATATTAATAAATCGAGAAAGAAATCAGCTTGAGAAGCTCTTTTCTCCAGTTTGGGATTATAAAATTCTTCCCATTCTTTTTCGTTAGGCAATGGATATATTTTTCTAAATTCTCTTGCCAATAATAATTCAAGACTTGACCCTTTCTCTTCTATGAGTTCTCTCCCTTTAAGACTTATTTTATATTCACATTGTCCGGATAAAGTAGAATTATCTCTTCCCCTTACAAATTCTACTAAATCTAATTCTTCAAGAATATACTCAAGAGTCTTAAATTTTTCTTTATTTTCACTAGAGGGTAGTTGTTTATTTTCAATCCCTTCTGCCAAAGAGATTGGATAATATGATTTGTAAAGAATATTTAAATATTGATCTGTATATTTAGCTTGTTCTTCTATTTTTTCAATATCCATATTTATAACTTTATAGTCGAATTAATAAAAATGCTTCGTCTTAAAATAACCCATATTTAGCTTGTTAATGATGCAATTTGTTCATTGTTAATCCATATCCAATTTGTCTAACGGGTTCTTTTTTCGATCAATTCCTTTACCGATTATATCGACTATTTAGCAAAGGACACTTCTCATTTTCAGGCAATCGTAAACATCAATGCAAACGTACTACAAATAATTAACATACTAAAAGAATATATGCATTAAATTGGCAGATTTTTTGATCGCCGGAGTGGGATGGCGCACCAAATGGTTTTTTGGGGGGATACAAAATCAGGACACAGGTAAAGCAAATCATTTTAAAACAAAATGAGCCTTGGCCTGTATCAAACGAGGTAAGAGGAACAGCAAGCTATTACCGACTTTGTCTCCACCGTTGCACGGAATCGATAATCAGGTCCGCACAGCCTTCGGTGCCGAAGAGCGAGCTGTCTACGGTGAGGTGGTAATTCGCTGCATCGCCCCATGTTTTGTGGGTGTAACGACGGCAGTAGTTGATGCGTTCGCGGTCTTTGCGCTCCAGCTCTTTCGCGGCCAGTTGTTCGGGCGCAATGCGGTAGTTGTGAATAATACGGTCGATGCGAAACTCTTTGCCCGCGTGGACAAAGACGTTGAAAGTGGGCTGGCTCTTGAGGATAAAGTCGGCGCAACGACCCACAATGACGCACGATTCCCGTGCGGCAATGTCGCGTATCACCTTGCTTTGCACCATAAAGAGCGAATCGAGCGGGGGCATCTCTTCGTTGACATAGGCATAGTTCTGCTCGTACAGGTCGTAGAGCAGCGTATTGGCCAGCTTCTGTTCGTGCTCCTGCACATATTCCGGTGTAAATCCGCCTTCGAGCGCCGTGAGGTCGATCAGTTTGCTGTCGTAGAAAGCGATGCCTAATTTGTGGGCCAGTATTTCACCTATTTCATGCCCACCGCTGCCGTATTCGCGGGCAATGGTGATGATGAGTTGTTGTTTGGGTTCGGCAACGGTTAAAGCAGGAGCTTCTTCTGCTTCAACCGGTTTGTTGCCCAGCCATTGATCGATAAACGAAACGTGTTTGGCATAAAAGCGGACAATGGTACCCACTAAGAGCGCAGCCGCCACCGTGCCTTCGCGTACTCCTTCCAGTCTGTGCAACAGCAAAAAAGAGCTCGCCACACCAAGTACGACTAACGAGCAGTCGACACTCACTTTGGCTTTGCCGAACTCCAGCCTGAACACTTTGGCAAGGGCAAGCGACAACCCCTCACCGGCAAGGTAGGTTACCTTCGCTTTCACTTCGAGAAAGACCCCGAAGCCCAGTACCACGCAGCTCAACAGGCAGAGTGCCCATTGCGCGAAATAGTTGGAGGTGTGAATCCAGGAGAGCAGCGGCATGGTAAGGTCGATGAAGAGTCCGAAGACGGAGACGGCGATGATTTGTGTGAGCTGAATCCATTCGTATTGCTTGCGCAACAGCACGATTTGCAGCAGAATCAGCCCCATGTTCATCAGGATGGTGGTGGTGCCCATAGTAAGCGGGAATGCCTGGCTGTAGACGTAGGGTGGGGCGGAGATGGGCGAAGTGCCCAGATTTGCCTTGACCGATAACACTACCCCCAGAGCCATTATAAACAGCCCGGCTACCAACAATACACATCTTTTTACCAATCCTTCCTGCTTCATCTTTTCTATCTGACATAAACCATTAAAAAATTAAGGAGCATGAAGTTGTATTCTCAATATTCTTAATGTCTTAATGGTAAGGGTATTTATTACAACATATGATTATCGGAATATCACTTAATCGTGTTTCATACAGCCTGAAAGACATTATTTTCATAACCGGATGCCAATGGCGTACGGATTATCAATGACTCACTCTGTCGTGCCTGAAAGGCATCACTTTGACCCTTGTCCGACCTTTCAGGTCGTATAGTTTGGCGGCTTATATTCACACAGGTCACAGACCTGTGGTTATGCAAATTGGGATTTTCAAGCCATTTGGCAAAATATCAGATAATCATATTACAAAAAAAGGATAACCGTCGTTATCCTTTCTCTATCTTTTACTGAGCGTTCATCTTGCCGACCAACTCGTCGACCGGAACCAACTGCTGTTCGCCGCTCGTCATGTTCTTGAGCATAACAGCATTGGCGTTGATCTCGTTTTCGCCGACAATCGCCACGAAGGGGATCTTTTTGCTGTCGGCATAGCTCATCTGTTTCTTGATTTTCGCCGCCTCGGGGAAGATTTCGGCATTGATACCGGCTGCGCGTACGGCTTTCAGCAACGGCAGGCAGAAGCGTTGTTCCTTGTCGCCGAAGTTGATAAACAGCAAGCGTGTATTCTCTTCCGACATAGCCGGGAAGCCGTTCAACTGGTTGAGTACGTCGTAGATGCGGTCGGCACCGAAGGAGATGCCCACGCCCGAAACGCCGTCCATGCCGAATACACCGGTCAGGTTGTCGTAACGACCGCCACCGCTGATGCTGCCGATCTGTACGTCGTTCGCTTTCACTTCGATGATGGCACCGGTGTAGTAGTTCAAACCACGGGCCAACGTCAGGTCGAGTTCGATGGTGGTGGCAACTTGAGTCAACGATACCAGATCGAAGATGGTTTCCAACTCCTCTACACCTTTCAGGCCTGTTTCTGAAGCCGCCAAAACTGTTTTCAGCGTGTCCAATTTTTCGGCGTTGCTACCCTGAAGCAACAGTACCGGTTGCAGGCGGTCGATCGCATCCTGCGGAATGCCTTTTTCGATCAGTTCGGTATTCACGTTGGCGAGTCCGATCTTATCCAATTTGTCGATGGCTACGGTGATGTCGACAATCTTGTCGGACTGTCCGATGATTTCGGCAATACCGGCCAATATTTTGCGGTTGTTGAGTTTGATGGTAACATTGATGCTCAGGCGATGAAATACTTCGTCGATCATCTGCAGCAGCTCGGCTTCGTTCACCAGCGAGTTGCTGCCCACCACGTCGGCATCGCACTGATAGAATTCACGATAGCGCCCTTTTTGTGGACGATCGGCGCGCCATACCGGCTGTATCTGGTAACGTTTGAAAGGAAAGGTAATCTGGTCGCGGTGCTGCACCACGTAACGGGCGAAAGGAACGGTGAGGTCGTAACGAAGACCTTTTTCGGAGATCTTTGAAGTTAGTTTTACGCTGTTCTTGGCAGCCCACTCTTCATCGGCAACGCCACCGGCAAAATCGCCCGAATTCAAGATTTTGAACAAAAGCTTGTCACCCTCTTCTCCGTACTTTCCCATGAGGGTTGAAAGGTTCTCCTGTGCGGGGGTCTCGATCTGGCGAAAGCCATAGAGTTGAAAAACAGACTTAATGGTGTTGAAAATATAGTTGCGGTTCGCCATCTCTTCGGGCGAAAAGTCGCGTGTTCCTTTGGGTATGGAGGGTTTTTGCATCGCTGAAAAATTTTCCGCAAAGGTACGGAAACAATTTGAAAATTTGAAAATGTGGAGATTTGAGGATTAAGGCCACCTGTCGGATAGTGACAAGCGAGTTGCTTCAAAAGCATGTCCTTTTGCTTAGTCCCCTACTGTAACCTTAAATTCAGTATTGAAGAGTATCGAAATGCAGATTTCATCTTCAAATTCTCAAATTTCCACATTTTCAAATCAATTTCATTTCAGCAATTCCAGAATCTTGACGCGGAAGGCATATTCGTATTTGGCCTGTGTCTTTTCGGAGAGCACCTGCGTGAGGTTGCTTTTGGCCTGATAGAGTTCGTAGACCGATGCCCGTCCGGCTTCGTACTTCTGGTTGGCAAAACGGTATGCTTCCTGACTGGCTACTTCCGATTTCTGGGCAGCTTCCCAGCGGCTTTGGGCTGCCAACGCATTGTAGTAGGCCTGTTGAATCGATTTCTTCATCTCCAGTTTGGTGTTCTGGATATCGAGCTTGCTGTTTTCAACACCATTTTGCGCAATCTTCACCCGGTTTTGCACGTCAAACTTGTTGAAGATAGGAATGGAGAGGGTCAGTCCGACGGATGTCGTGAGATTGTTTTTCAACTGTTTCCCGAACGCCTCGTTGTTGGCATGGCTCATATTGTAATATCCGGTGCCCGAATTGGCTCCAAAACTCAGCGAAGGGTAGAGCTCGGCTTTGGTGGCCAGCATATCTTTCGATCCGCTTAATAGGTGGTATTCTGCACTTTTAATCTCGGGGCGGTGAGTAATGGCGCTTTCGTAGATCGTTTGCGCGGAGATAATCATGGCATTTTTGTCGATAAGGTTTTCCGGTACCACCACATCCAGCTGTTCAAAATTGTCGATCTCCATGATCTGGGCCAGATCGAGCAACGACAGTTTCAACGCGTTTTCGTTTTGCGTACGGCTCAGCTCCTCTTTAGCAGCTTGTGCTTGCAATTCGTACATTTCGCCTTCGGCCATTTTGCCGTTGGAGACTAATGCCTGACGCTGTTCTATCTTCGTTTTGGTCAATGCCAGTTGGTCGTTGGCAATTTGCAACAGCTCTTTGTTGAGCAACACCTGCATGTATGCCGTGGCCACACTCAGGGCAATGTCTTTGCGTATCTTTTCCAGATCGGCTTTGGATGCCATCCAGTCGGCCTTGCGGGCATCGATGTTGTACTTCATTCGTAGTCCGTCGAACAGTGTTACATTGCTCGACAGGTTCAACGAAGTTTGCTTCGAGTTGGAACTTGCATAAGTGTTGGCGGCCGTTAGCGAGCGTCCAAATACAAAACTTTGACCAATCGACCCGTTGAGGTTGGGCAGGAGGTTGAGGCGTGCCTGCCGGTAATTGATCTCGCGGTTTTGCGCCGTATTTTGTTGCTGCCGTATTTTCAGGTTGTTGTTCCATGCAGTATCGACACACTGTTCCAGGGTCCACGCCTTTTGAGCAAAAGAGGTCAATGGAAGGAAGATCAGGCCGATCAGTATAATTTTCTTTATCATGAGATGCGTGTGTTAATGGAGTGATGTAACTTCGGAGCCGGAACGCCTTGTATGTGCTGTAAGGGATCGTATGCCCCGGTTGTCAGGTTATCTGTCGTCCGACTTTTCATCCGATTTTTGCTCCTTTTTCTTCGCTATTATTTCAGCTCCGCGTACTTTATCCTTCGCTTTCAAACCCGATTGTACTTCGATTTTGATGCCATCGGACAATCCTACTTTGACCACCTTTTTGTCGAATGCCTGCGGTTCTTTTGTTTTCAAAACATAAACATACGAGGTGTCGCCGCTGAATTCTATACAATTTTCGGGAAGAGTCAGGACATTGGATAACCTGTTGAGCAATATTTCAGCGTTGGCACTATAACCCGCACGTACGAATGCTGAGGCTGGGATTTTGAGGGCAGCCTTCATTTCAAACATGATAGCACCGTTCTCTTCCGTTCCCTTTGGAGAAATGTATTCCAATGTTGCGGTCAGTTTCTGATCCTGCATGGCACCGATGGTAATGTCCATCAACATGCCGGTTTTCAGTTTGCCCACTTCCGTTTCGTCCAGTTTTCCCACAAACAGCATGTCGCTCATATTAGCCACGGTAGCAATTGTTGTTCCGTCGTTGAAACTGTTGGATTGAATTACGGAGTTTCCTACTTTCACCGGAATATCGAGAATCGTACCGTTGATGGTGGAGCGAACCAGCGTATTGCTTGTTTGCGATGATTTGCTTGTGATGCCGTCGCGTACCAGACTCAGATTGTCTTTGGCGGCTGTCAACTCTTCTTTGTCGTTTTCGTATTGCAGGCGGGTTTTGTCGAATTCCTCTTTCGATATTACCTTTTCTTTCATTAATTTGGCATCGCGGTCGTAGTTTTTCTTCGACTGGTCGTAGGCCAATTGTGCACGGGTTACCCGTGATTCGGCGCTGTTGAGGCTTACCATATCGGGGATGACTTTTATTTTGGCAATCAAATCGCCTACCTTTACCTTGTCGCCCGCTTTTTTATAGATCTCGGCAATAATACCCGACATTTGCGGCTTGATCAACACTTCGTTGCGCGGAGATATTTTACCGGTAGCCACGATGCGTTTTTCGATATTACCTATCGTTACTTCGGCAATTTCATATTTCTTTACTACCGGTTGCGATTTTTTCCATAGAAAGAAAAAAGTACCGAGTACTATAACGCCCAATAGTACTAAAAAAAAGATTTTGAAGAATTTTTTCATGGGAAAACTATTATTTGGAACAATTTTAAAATTAAGCGATTACGCAATTAAACAATTACACGATTCAACGATCCAACACTGCTTTTACTCCTCCCGGATTGCTTCGATGGGCTTGATGGTCATGGCCCGGTTGGCGGGAACGAGCCCGGCCAATGTGCCGATAACGAGCAGTATGACTAACGATACGATGGCCACTGCAAAGCTGATCTGAGGCTCCTGAAAGAAACTGTCGGTTTGGCTTAGTACTAACCCCACCAACGATAGCAGTCCGACACCGAGCATCAGTCCTGCAATACCGGCCATCAGCGTGAGCACAATGCTTTCGCTGATAATCTGCTGGATGATGGTGCGGGGTGTCGCCCCCAGCGCACGTCGTATTCCGATCTCTTTGGTTCGTTCGCGCACCGTTACCAGCATGATGTTACTTACGCCGATGCCTCCGGCAAACAGCGTTCCGGCTCCCACAATCCAGATGAGTACCGCGATGCCGATTCCCAGGTAGAGGAACATGGTGAACTGCTCTTCGATGTTGAATCCGCCTATCGCGGCTTTATCGGAGGGTGCTATGTTGTGCTGCTTTTTTAAAATCTGATTCATTTTCTCTTCAATCACTTTTACGCGAACACCGGGTTGTGCCGTTGCGGCGATAAAGTGTACCTTGTTGCCCATGTTGAAGGCTTGTTGCATGGTGGTAAACGGAAGCACAACCGATTCTTCACCGCGCCCACCGAGGTTGACCTGCGAAATGCTGCGCGCTACACCGATCACCTGAAAATAGATGCCCATCACCTTTACGTTTTGACCTACCGGGTTGATGTTTTTGCCAAACAACACCTCGCTCACACGTTCACCGATCACGCAGGTTTTCCGTTTTTCGGCAATATCGATGTCGTTGATATAGCGTCCGTAAATCAGCTTGTTTTCTTCTATTTTGTTGTAGCTCGGGTAGTTGCCTTTTACGTTGAACGTTCCCGATTTATCTTTGCGTACCACATTGTTGGATCCCCCCTGTCCGCCAAAAAGCACGGGAGCCAGATACTGTATCTCGGGAACTCCTTTCAGCAGCAACGGAATGTCTTCGTTCTGTATCGACCAGTTTCTCCCTTTTTTGAAGCCTTTGTAGGGTTCGGTCGTCTGTTGATCGTAGATAAAACAGGAGTTGGTGGCAAATCCGTCGATGGCAGCTCCCATGCCGTTTTTGAGCGCGGAACCGGCACCCACCATGCAGACGAGCATAAACATGCCCCAGAATACACCGAAAGCCGTCATCACACTTCGCGATTTGTTGTGCTTGATGGTGTACCATATCTCTTGCCAGCGATCTAAGTCAAACATGTGTATTTATTTACAATTTAATCATTTACTATTTACAGGTGCAGTTAAGGAAAATGTGGAAGTTACAATCAGTTAATCTTCACATTTTCAAATCTCCACATCTTCAAATCCATATTGGCATATTGGCGTTTTATTCTTCGCGCATTGCTTCTATGGGCTTGATGCGGACAGCCCTGCGGGCCGGCATATACCCGGCAATGATACCGGAGATAATCAAAATAAGGGTCGAAATGAATACATAGGTCAGCGACACGGTCGGATTCATAAATATGGTCATATCGTTTTCCGAGGTGCTTTGCGCTGCCGTTTGCACCATAATATAGTTGACCAGTTCCGTCAGTCCGATGCCTAACACCATGCCGAAGTATCCGAATATGCCGGTAATCAGAATCGACTCGATGATGATGGAGCGCAGGATCGATCCCGGCGGTGCGCCTATCGCTTTGCGGATACCGATTTCGCGGGTACGCTCTTTGACCGATACCAGCATAATATTACTCACACCCACGATGCCGGCAATCAGCGTAAATATCCCGATGATAAAGACAAACAACGTGATGCCGTTGAATATTTTCATCGTTTGGAGGTAGTCGCGCTGCGCATTGCGGATGTTGATGGCCTGTTCGTCTTTCGGGTCGAAATAGAGGCTGCGCGACATTACCCCGATCAGTTTCGTGTTGAACGAATCGTTCTCGGCTTTCGAGTCCAGGCCATTTACCGTCATGGCAATGCTGCCGAACTTTTGGTTGGGGTTGTAAATCAGTTGTGCCGTAGTAAAGGGAATGTAGCAGGTAGGATTGCCGTATTGTTCTTTCTTTGAATTGATGCCGATAACGCGAAACATAACCGACCCGACCTTGACGTACTTGCCCAATGCCGTTTCTTTTTTGAAAAGCACCTCTGCGATTTTTTTGTCGATGACCACCACTTTGCTGTGATTTTTCAAGTCGATTTGATTGATAAAACGTCCGCTTTCGGGTTCGAACTTCAAATTGAAAATATCTTTGTAGGACGGGTCGACACCACGCAATGAATAGTTGCCATACTCGTTTTGATAGGTTACCGTCGATTGTTTGTCGATGATGCCGCTCTTTTTGTCCGGTTCGCGCAACTGTGCATCGATGTCTTTCACCTGCTTGTCCGAAAAATCCAGGGTGCGGTTGGCCATCAAACCGTGATAGGGCATAGACGATTTGCCCGACCACAATTGAACGGAATTGGTTGCCCGTGCATTAAAATTACTACGGACGCCATTGCTTAAACCATTACCGGCACCAAGTAATACAATCAGGATAAAGATGCCCCACGAAACAGATAGGCCCGTAAGCATGGTGCGTAGTTTGTTGTGTCGGAGGCTCGACCATATTTCCTGAAGTGTATTCATCGAATGAAGATTATGAATGTGTCCGGTTGAAAGGTTAGTTGTGTCGGATGTTCTGTATCAGTCCGTCTTTGATGTGGATTACTTTGCGCGTTTCGTCGGCTACGGCCTTTTCGTGTGTAACGATGATGGTCGTGATGCCGGTCTGGTTAAGTTCTCCGAGTAGCTGCATTACCTCTTCGGTGGTTTGGCTGTCTAGGGCTCCGGTCGGTTCGTCGGCCAGCAGAATTTTGGGTTGCGAAATGATGGCGCGTGCAAGAGCTACCCGCTGTTTTTGTCCACCCGACATCTCGTTCGGAAGATGGTATGCCCAATCTTTCAGACCCATGCGGTCGAGGTATTCCAGTGCCATGGCGTTGCGTTTTTTACGGCTGACATTTTTATAGTAGAGCGGCAGAGCCACATTCTCCATCGCATTTTTGAAGTTGATCAGATTGAACGATTGAAACACAAAGCCGATCATCTCGTTGCGGTAAGCGGCCGCCTGTGTTTCCGACAAGTCTTTGATCAGTTTGTTGTTGAGGTAGTAATCGCCGGTATCGTAATTATCCAAAATTCCCAATATGTTCAGCAAGGTCGATTTGCCGGAACCCGAAGCTCCCATTATCGACACATAGTCTCCCTGTTCGATGTGAAGGTCGATGCCTTTCAGTACATGCAGCGAAGTTGCTTCGGTGTAGTAGGTTTTGTTTACGTCGCGTAGTGTTATCATTGTATGTAAATGTTTGCTTTCGATTGTAATAGCACTTTTTGCCTGAATAATTACCGCCCTTACTGCGGGTTGCGAATAAAACCGTACATTTGTAGTTCTGGCCGGTAATTCAACAACAAATCAAGGTTAATGTGTTTTATCGTATCATTGTATTACTACAATAATACACTGCAAAGATAAAGTAAGTTTTATAGCCTCAAACCCGATGACTTGTATTTTAATTAACTTTAACCAAGCGAGACTCGGAGCTAAGGTTGGGTTTGTTGTTTAATCGACTTGTCTATTGTTTTTTATGTCGCGCTGGCGGGTTGTGTCCCGACGACCGATCCGGGTTAAACGGCACGACAGAAGGAGTTAAAATTTATGCTTAATCGTTTCCTTTTAGATAAAATTCTTTCCAAACTTCCGTTCGAGCCGACGGCACAACAGTCGTCTCTGATCGAATCGTTATCTGTTTTTCTGACTTCACAAGAGCGGGAAAAAGCATTTTTGCTGAAAGGATATGCCGGGACAGGAAAGACATCGGTGGTGAGTGCTTTGGTGAAGAC